>NZ_JACJRU010000099.1 GCF_014697425.1 Nostoc sp. FACHB-110 | reverse complement strand
GAGCTTGACTAAGTAGCCAAACTCTTGTCTAAACTTACTCATAGCTAGCTATTGTGAGGAAGTTGATGTGGAAAGTATCGGAGTTTGGTAATTTAGTAGGCATTTCGCCATCTAAGTTGAGACGATGGGAAGAGGAAGGACGGTTAATCCCAGAAAGAACATTAGGTAATCAACGAATTTATAATGAATCCCATTTAGCTATAGCTAAAAGCTTGAAATCAGGCAAATACCCAAGCAAGATTGTTATATACTGCCGAGTTTCATCTAACAATCAAAAAGACGATTTATTGAGCCAAGTAAAAGCAATGGAAAGCTTTTGCTTGGCTCAAGGTGTGTGTGTGACACAGACAATCCAAGAGATTGGAGGAGGGTTGAACTTTAAGCGTCCAAAATTTCTGCAAGTTATTCAATGGGCGATTACAGGTGAATTAAAAACCTTGTATGTCGCACATAAAGATAGATTATGTAGATTTGGATTTGACTTAGTTGAGCAGATTGTATTGTGGGGTGGAGGCAGTATTGTTGTTGCCAATGCAGAAACGCTTTCTCCGCATGAAGAACTAACGGCTGATTTACTTTCAATTGTCCACTGTTTTAGTTCACGACTTTATGGGTTACGCAAATACAAATCAAAAGTAAAAAAGATTGTAGAAGGTGTTGACCCATGTACAAAATAACCGTTATACTTCCTCACATAAATAAGTTTAAAAAAGTATAGCGATGTACGCATTAAAAAGAGAGCTAAAACTAAATAACAAAGAACGCTCTCTAATGCGTGGCATAGCAGGATTCAAGAGATTTGTTTACAATTATGCTTTGGATTTAATCACAGCAAGCTGGGATTTTCATGGCATTAAAGCAGGCGATTCAAAACGCTTAGATACTATCAAAAAAGTGTTTACTTCACACACAATGAACAAGCCAGAATATGCCTGGATGCGAAAATACCCGTCCACGGTATATCAATCAGCTTTCATTGATCTGAAAAACGCTTTCAGCAGATGGCGCAAAGGTTTAGCCCAGTTTCCTGTAAAGAAATCAAAGAAGAAAGGTGATTCGTTTACAGTTTACAAGACATCGGGGATCTACCTTGAAAAAGGCAAACCAGCACTACCATTTACCAATAGGGTTGTAATTAATCGGGGCAAGAGAATTACTTTGCCGGGAATTAAAGAGTTTCGACTAAAGGAGAAGATTGATTTTATCTGTAGTTCGCAAACATTCACTGTTTCTAGAACTGCTGACAAATGGTTTGTATCTTTCATCTTAGATGTTGAGAAAATCCCGCCAATCATTCATCCAATAGAAAGAATTGGTGTGGACTTAGGCGTGAAAACTTTAGCCACTTGTTCTGACGGCACGAGTTACGCCATGCCAGTTACTACAAAAAAGGCGAAAACCAAGCTAGGTAAATTGCAATGGCGCAATCGAAATCAGGTGCTAGGGAACAAGAAGTTGAAGATTAAAGCATCTAATAATGCTCGTAAATTCTTGGCGAAAACAGCTAAGATTTATGCTCGAATTGCTAACATCAGACAAGATACAACGCAGAAAATGACGACGGATTTAAGTCGCAAAGCGTATGTTATTCGCATTGAGGACTTAAATATTCAAGGCATGATTGCTAATCATAAGCTAGCCAATGCTATTAGCAATAACTGTTTATACGAAATTCGTCGTCAGCTAACGTATAAACAACCTTTTTATGGCACAAAAGTTGAATTGGTTGATAGATGGTTTCCAAGCTCCAAGATGTGCTGCAAATGCCATCATATTCAACCAATGAGCTTGTCTGACAGAATTTTCAACTGTCAACACTGTGGGCATATTCAAGATCGAGATGAAAACGCATCTATAAATCTTGAAAATGTCCCTAATGATAGAGTCAGTCCAGTTCTGTAGACGGGTTTCCCGTCGCAGGCAACTGGCATTAACGAAGCGGTAGCGACGCAGGAGCGTCACCCAAAGGGTAAGGTCGGCTCGACCTGAATCGCTTGTGGACAAGAAGTAGCCGTCTACCTTGGACGAAGCAAGAAGAAAACGTTAACCCAATCAACTTTCTTTGAGTAAGTTTAAGTAAGTTTTTCGGAGCAG
>NZ_JACJRU010000098.1 GCF_014697425.1 Nostoc sp. FACHB-110 | reverse complement strand
TCGACGTTGGTGTGAGCTAGTTGTTCGTTGGTCTGCCTGAGTTGGACTTCGGCTAGTTTGCGTTCTGTAATATCTTCATGGGAGACCAGTACACCAATTACTTCACCAGTACTATTCGTTAAGGGGACTTTATTCGTTCTTAGCCACAGTTGTTCACCATCAAGATTTTCTGTTTGTTCTTCGTAACCCAGTTTAGGAGTTCGAGTTTGCATAACTATGGCATCATCTTTGCGGTAAAGTTCTGCCCACTTTGCCCAAGGTAATTCAAAGTCGGTTTTGCCAATAATTTCATTGGGCGTTAGCTGATAGTCACTGGCAAAAGCAGGGTTGCATCCTAAAAAACGCGACTGGCAATCTTTCCAAAAGACTCTTTGGGGAATGGTATCCAACACCAATCGCAGCATTGTACGTGATTCTTCTAGTTCTTGCTCGGCTTGTTTGCGTTCGGTGATGTCATAGTTTACCCCAATTATACGTATAGGTTCACCGTGCTTGTCTCGTTTAAGAATACCGTAGCCTTTGAGAAAACTAATGTTCCCACTGGGTTGAACAATGCGAAAATCGACATTATATTCTTGCTTTCCTTGGATTACTCGGTCGATGACAGCTAGGAGATAAGCTCGATCTTCTGAGTGGAGACAGTTTAACCAACCCTCATAGGTGCAGGAAAAATCATCTTTGCTCAACCCGTAAAGTACATACATTTGGTCATCCCAAATTACCCTGTCTTGCACGAAATCATATTCCCAGATTCCGAATCTACCTGATTGCAGTGCTAGGGTAAGTCTTTCTGAAAGGTGATGTAGTTGTTCTTCTGTCTGCTTACGAATGGTAATATCTGTCAACGTGCCAATATAACCAATAATGCTGCCACTAGGGCTAGTTTCAGGTAATAAATAGCTGTGAAACCAGGTAACTTTACCATCTGGATGTAAATGCCGACCCTCTTGATAAAACAGTTCGTTTGGTGTTAATCCAGCTGCAAACCATTCTTGGCGAATACGTTCATAGTCTTCTGGATGAATGGCTTCTATCCAACCCATCCCCAGTGCTGCCTCTCTGGGTCTGCCTGCCATTTCACTCCAGCGGTCATTGACATAGACACAGTTGCCTAAGGTATCTAATCGAAAAATCCCGACAGGAGCGGCTTTGGCCAAGCTGGCATAACGCTGTTCACTTTCTTGCAGGGCTGTTTGTGCCTGTTGTCGCTCGCTGATATCTGTTAATGTCCCGATATAACCAATGATGTTGTCGTTGGTATCAATTTCCGGTGCTACCTGTAAATAAAACCAGCTAATAGTACCATCAAGGCATAAATATCTGCCCTCGCTTTCATAAAAGGCTTTGCGGTCAACAATTTCTTGTTCAAGCTTGAGTGACCATTCACGCATCAGACGATCTCGGTCTTCTGAATGTACCGTCTCAATCCAGCCCATACCCAAGGCGGCTTGTGTTGGTCTCCCAGTCATTTCAGTCCAGCGCTCGTTCACGTAAGTACATTTTCCAGTTGTATCTAATTGGAAAATTCCTACTGGTGCGGCTTCGGTTAAATTTGCATAGCGGCGTTCACTTTGTTTGAGTGCTTCTTCTGTTTGTTTACGTTGGGTAATATTAATGTTGGAACCAATGATCCGCAATGGCTGTCCATTGTGATCCCACTCAATTACCCGACCAGAACAAATTGCCCAAACAGCAGAACCATCTTTATGTCGATATCTCAATTCTTGGAAATAAGGACTGTCACTACAATTTTGAAAATGTTGGTTAAAGCTGTCCAAAAATTCTGGTAAATCTTCTTCAAACAACAGATATTGCCAATCATGAGATTTATCAACTAATTCATGGGTTTCATAGCCCAACATCCGCTTTAAGGTGGAACTAAAGTATCCTTGATTCTCTGCCAGATGCCATTCCCAATAACCTACCTGTGCAGTTTCGAGGATATCTTCTAATAGCTGTAATTCTCCTTGCAGCACTTGTACTCGTCGCTGTTCGGCTTCGGCTAGTTTGCGTTCTGTGATATTGATAATTACGCCTAGCATTCTCAGCAGTTTTCCGGTGCTGTCATACACGCCTCGCCCTTTGGCTAGTACCCAGTTAATGCTATTGTCTGGTGTGATGAGTCGGTATTCCACTGCATAATCAGTATGAGTAGCGATCGCTTGTTGTAATTGTTGATCAACTAATTGCCTTTGTTCGGGATGTATTTGATTGAGCCATTGTGCATAACTCAAGCTACAACTATGTTCATGGGG
>NZ_JACJRU010000097.1 GCF_014697425.1 Nostoc sp. FACHB-110 | reverse complement strand
TCGACGTTGGTGTGAGCTAGTTGTTCGTTGGTCTGCCTGAGTTGGACTTCGGCTAGTTTGCGTTCTGTAATATCTTCATGGGAGACCAGTACACCAATTACTTCACCTGCGCTATTCGTTAAGGGTACTTTATTCGTTCTTAGCCAAATTTCTTCGCCATTTGGCCCGATTAGTGGTTCTTCATAGTTGAGTTTCGGTTTTCCGGTTGCCATCACCATTGCATCGTCGGCATAGTAGAGATGCGCCCACTTTGCCCAAGGTAATTCAAAGTCGCTTTTACCTAAGATTTGCTCAATCGTCACTTGAGAATCCCGCAAAAATGCACGATTGCAACCGAGAAAGCGTGATTGACGGTCTTTCCAAAAGACTCTTTGGGGAAATGTATCCATCACCAACTGCAACATCGTGCGGGATTCTTCTAGTTTCTGCTCTACTTGTTTGCGTTCACGGATATCAAACAATGTGGAACGGCTGTATGAATAATTTCCCTGTGCATCTTTGACAGCAGTGGCACTAATCAGCACTGGCAAAATTGTGCCATCTTTACAGATCATTTCAAACTCGAAATCGTTTAGCCAACCCTGGGTTTGAAAGCGCGGATAATTATACTCAAAGGCCAAACAACTAGCTGGGGTGAAAAACTTGGCGATGGGTTGACCAATCATTTCTTCACGGGTGTAGCCTAACCATTGCAGTTCAGTTTCGTTGACCTTGATGAATCGACCTTGAGCGTTAAGAGAATGGTAGCCACAGGGGGCATTATTGTATAAATCCTCTACTTCATGGGCATATTTTGTCAGAGCTTCTTCTGCTTGCTTGCGAATTGTAATATCTGTGAGTGTCCCGATGTAGCCAATAACTGCACCATTAAAGTTAGTTTCCGGTGAGATATAGCAGTGAAACCAACTGATACTACCATCTGGACGTAAATGTCGCCCTTCATTAGAAAATAGGCCTTTTGTGCCTAAATTTGCCTCCAACCATTCTGTTAAAATGCGATCGCGGTCTTCAGGATGTATTGCTTCTAACCATCCTGTACCCAAAGCAGCTTGTTTTGGTTTACCGCTTAGATTAGCCCAGCGATCGTTGACGTAATTACAGTTACCATAATTATCGAGGCGAAAAATTGCCACCGGAGCCGCCTGCGCTAAAGTTTCATAGCGGTGTTCGCTTTCTTTAAGGGCTATTTCTATTTGTTTTTGTTGGCTAATGTCTTTGGCAATTCCTAAAAATCCTATATCCTTGCCATCCAAGTCATGGAGGATTTTAATTGATAAAAGTACGGGAAAGCGAGAGCCATCTTTACGAATGTAAGTCCATTCTTTTTCATAGGTTTTACCATTTTGCGTCACGATGGTAAAAAATTCCGTACCGGGAGCAACTTCTCGACCGATTTCTCGTGAGAGTTCTGCGGCTCTTTGTTTGATTTCTTCTAAATCATGAAAAAAAGCAGGTCTTCGCCCAACAACTTCCTCGGCTGTGTAGCCCAACATTTTTTGAGCAGCAGCATTGAAGGTTTGAATACCATTGGCATTATTGTAAATAATTGCGTAGTCACTACCATCCAAAATTGCTTGTTGCAAATTTGTCACAGCTAACAATTCTGCTTCTGTTTGTTTGCGTTTTGTAATATCAATGTTGGAACCAATCATGCGCAATGGCTGTCCATTTTTGTCCCATTCAATTACACGACCAGAACAAATTGCCCAAACAGCAGTACCATCTTTATGTCGATATCTCAATTCTTGGAAATAAGGACTGTCACTACAATTTTGAAAATGTTGGTTAAAGCTGTCCAAAAATTCTGGTAAATCTTCTTCAAACATGAGATATTCCCAATCACGGGATGGGTTAGCTAATTCATGGGTTTCATAGCCCAACATCCGCTTTAAGGTGGGACTAAAGTATCCTTGATTCTCTACCAGCTGCCATTCCCAATAACCTACTTGTGCAGTTTCGAGGATATCTTCTAATAGCTGTAATTCTCCTTGCAGCACTTCGGCTCGTCGCTGTTCGGCTTCGGCTAGTTTGCGTTCTGTGATATTGATAATTACGCCTAGCATTCTCAGCAGTTTTCCGTTGCTGTCATACACGCCTCGCCCTTTGGCTAGTACCCAGTTAATGCTATTGTCTGGTGTGATGAGTTTGTATTCCACTGCATAATCAGTGTGAGTAGCGATCGCTTGTTGTAATTGTTGATCAACTAATTGCCTTTGTTCGGGATGTATTTGATTGAGCCATTGTGCATAACTCAAGCTACAACTATGTTCATGGGG
>NZ_JACJRU010000096.1 GCF_014697425.1 Nostoc sp. FACHB-110 | reverse complement strand
AAACTGTTTTGACTCAACATCCTTTGGTGCAGGAGAGTGTTGTTGTAGTCAGGGAAGATTCTCCTGGGGATAAACGTCTGGTTGCTTACTTAGTCCCTGCTGTTCATCGGTCAACCAGTGAGTCTGTGAGCGACTGTGAACAAAATCAAGCCACCACAGATGACCAGAAGTTACTGTCTGCGGTGCGGGAGCATTTGCAACAAAAGTTGCCAAATTACATGATGCCGAATACGTTTATACTGCTGAATGCCTTACCGTTAACACCCAACGGCAAAGTAGACCGTCGCGCCTTACCAGCACCAGATACAGCTACACGCAATCTGGCAACAGGCTTTGTGTCTCCACGCACACCCATAGAAGCGCAACTGGCGCAGATTTGGAGTGAAGTTTTGGGGATAGAACGCATTGGTGTTCATGACAACTTCTTTGAACTCGGTGGACATTCCCTACTAGCCACCCAAGTCATATCGCGATCGCGTAATATTTTCTCGGTGGAATTGTCTTTACAAAATTTCTTTGAGTACCCAACAATCGCTAACTTTGCCCAACTCATTGAAGTCATCGATTCGGTACAAGATTATCAACCATCTATTACAGAAACATCAGCAGATTACGAAGAAGGAGAATTATGAGCAACTTTTTCCTCAAATAAATTTTCGTATCTCATTTAGGCTGCTATAGGACTCATATTTGATTTCTGAAAAACCAAATTGGCTAGAAGCTTGCCATACAAAGGTTCGTTTCTCAGTATACTTAGCAATATTCAAGTACGATTCCTATATATAAATCCTAAATGAGACACATAAATCCTCATTATGTAGAGAATAATGAACTTTTTTATCCAATAACAAACCACGCAATTGACGCATAATTAAATAACAATTAAAGGAAGTTTTTAACAAATGAAAGTAGTAGAATTTTTAGCTTATTTAAATAGTTTAGATATCAAACTTTGGCTGGAAGAAGATAAGTTAAAGTATCAGTCTCCTAAAGGAGGGATGACAGCAGAAATTAAGCAAGAAATCGGGTCAAGAAGAAATGACATTATTAATTTTTTAAAGAAAGCACAAACCTCTTTCAAGCCAGTTGAATTACCTATCATTCCCGTTTCCAGAACAGAAAATTTACCCCTCTCTTTTGCCCAGCAAAGACTCTGGTTTCTGTACCAACTGGAAGGTACAAGTTCCACATACAATATGACAGGGGCGTTGAAACTCACTGGTTCGTTGAATTTTGATGCTCTGAAACAAGCAGTGGGTGAAATATTACAGCGCCATGAAGTCCTGCGGACTCATTTTCAGCAAGTCGATGGGATTCCAGTACAAATAATAGATGCAAATCCCCTTTGGGATTTACCAATATTTGACTTGCAACAAGTTAGTGAACCAGAAAAAGAAGCACAAAGATTAGCTAATTTAGAAGCCCTAACACCCTTTGACATTTCCCAAAGTCCCTTACTGCGGGTGACTTTATTCCGATTGCAACCTGAAAAATATGTGCTGCTCATCAATATGCACCACATTGCTTCTGATGGGTGGTCAAATGGAATTTTCGTCCGTGAGTTGTCGAGCCTGTATGCAGCCTTCTGTATGGGAGAGCGATCGCCCCTACCAGAATTATCCATTCAGTATGCAGATTTCGCCGTATGGCAAAGACAGTGGTTGAGTGGGGATGTGTTAGCAGCACAACTAGGTTACTGGCAGCAACAGTTAGCCGGAGCGCCACCATTATTAGAACTACCCACCGATAGACCCCGCCCTGTTGTACAAACTTTTAAAGGCGGTGTAGAGCTATTACAAATAGATCAAAACCTCGTAACTCAACTCAGGCAGCTATCACAAGCGTCGGGAACCACAATGTTTATGACGCTGCTGGCAGGTTTTGCTGTTTTAATGTCGCGCTACAGTGGACAAACCGATTTGGTGATAGGTTCACCCATCGCCAACCGCAACCGTCAAGAAATAGAAGGGTTGATTGGCTTTTTTGTCAATACCTTAGCACTGCGATTTGATTTATCTGCCGAACCGACCTTTACATCTCTGCTGGCGCAAGTACAGCAGGTAACACAACAAGCATTCGACCATCAAGATTTGCCCTTCGAGATGCTGGTCGAAGAATTACAGCCAGAGCGGAAGTTAGATCACAATCCACTGGTGCAGGTCATGTTTGCCCTCCAGAATGCTCCCGTCTCGGCTTGGGATTTGCCTGGGTTAAAAGTGGAAGACCTGCCTTGGTGGTTTGAAACAGTGCGGTTTGACTTAGAAGCTCACTTTTGGGAAACAGAGTCGGGGATTGATGGTGTTTTCTGTTACAACA
The DNA here is from genome assembly GCF_014697425.1 of Nostoc sp. FACHB-110. Classification (GTDB taxonomy): domain Bacteria; phylum Cyanobacteriota; class Cyanobacteriia; order Cyanobacteriales; family Nostocaceae; genus Nostoc_B. The sequence continues at coordinate 410 of NZ_JACJRU010000096.1, read as the reverse complement.
GCGATTTATTTGACGGGGCAACGATCGCCCGGATGATGCAGCATTATGTAAACTTACTCACGGCAATTGTCACCAACCCAGCACAACCAGTTACCCAACTACCGCTACTAACAGCATCCCAAACACAAAAATTGTTAGGCGAGTGGAATCACACCCACAGTAATTATCCTCATGACCAATGTATCCATCAGTTGTTTGAAGCCCAAGTTGCACGCAATCCAGATGCCGTTGCTGTCGTCTTTGGCAACGAACAACTCACATATCAGCAATTAAATACCAAAGCCAATCAACTAGCTCATTATCTGCAAACACTCGGTGTTCAACCAGACACTTTGGTAGGTATTTGTGTCGAACGTTCGCCATCGATGATTGTCGGCTTATTGGCAATACTCAAAGCAGGTGGAGCATAC
>NZ_JACJRU010000095.1 GCF_014697425.1 Nostoc sp. FACHB-110 | reverse complement strand
TGAGGATTTGCAAGGCTTCCAGAAACCTAACAACGTTTCTAACTATTCTTTAACTACCTACCAACCACCCACTAAGGTGGTTGGTAAGGTAGTTAGTTCTTCCACGCAGAACGAAAATTTACGTGTTGATGAGACGGCGATCGCATCCTTGGGGGATGCGTCGCCTCAAACCCTTAAAAGCGTGGAAGAAAGGAAAGAAGAGTTACCTGTGGTAACAGACTGCACGACGCTGACGTTTGTGGATGTTGCGCCAAGTCAATCTGCTTCGTTGTTAATTGGGAAGGAAAAATTGGGTGATGAACAGGAAATCAGTCATGAGGACACACTTTCCGCCGCCCCTGCCGATTCAAATTCTGAAAAATTTAGTCAGTCCCAAGACCAAGCTCAACGAAGTAGACAGGCTTCGTTGACGACAAAGAATGAAGATTTAAGTGGCGATGCGATCGCCCATCATAAAGATAATTTTTCCGCCGCGCCCGTCGCTGCAAATTCTGAAAACCTCAGCCAGCCTCAAAACCAAGTTCAACCGAGCCTATCTACTTCGTTGATAGTAAAGAACCAGGACTTGGATGATGAGCAAGGAGTTAGTTATGAGGACACTTTTTCCGCCGCCCCTGCCGTTCCAGAAAACAACCATTCCGCCCCGTCCTCCCAGGAACCAAAAGCCCATAGTGAAGGCGTTTGTGCTGTAACTGCTGACTCCGATCCTGAAAAATGGTCTTATGAAGCTGTTGTTGAGCGATCAAGAATACGACCTTGGCGGATGGAAAAGCTCAAGATAGCGGAACAATGGCGCGAAAATCCTGGGGATGATTTTTTAATGGAATGTTGGGCTGATGACCCTGCTTTACGAATCGTAATCAAGAAATTGGTGATCAAGTGTCCGCATTGGGGGTTTGTGGCTGCGGATGGGGTGCTGGTGAGGTGGGATGAGTAAGGAGAGCGAGAAACCTTATACTACTGGTATTGTATTTCCCTGTACTTACAATGCCTCGCCCAAAACGTGACCTGAAAGCTGGATTTTGCTACCACATTACTGTTAGGTGTAACAATAGGGAATTTCGCTTAACACGCTTAGAATGCCGTGAAGTCTTTCTCTACGCCATTAAAAAAGCACAGTCCAAGTACGGGTTTAAGCTTTATGCCCTGTGCATCATGAGCAATCACGTCCACTACCTTCTGGAGCCAAAGCACCCTGAAGACCTCCCAAAAATTATGCACTGGATGAACTGGTACACAGCCATGTGTTTCAATCGGATGTTGAACCGCACAGGGCATTTTTGGGAGAAGCGGTATCATAGTACGGGCTTTGCCAACACAGATTATAAACGAGCTTTAAATACTCTACGCTACATTCACGCGAACCCGAAAGCCGCCCAAATGCAGCAGGGCTTTTTCTACGACTTCAGCAATTACGGGATTTATGACCGCTTAAGCAACGATGGCATTACGCAATGGCATCCGGCATTTTTGCAGTTGGGGCGGACTTTGGAGGAATGTGCGGCTAAGTACCGCAGGTTTTGCCAGAAATATCGACCACAAGCGAAGCAAGAGTTGCGAAATTATTGGGGTAGCAACTTTTTACCATCGATTCTCAAGGGTGCGAAGGCGAAAAAATTGCACTCACCTGGGCAAATGAGCCTTCCTTGGAACAAGCAGAGGGTGACGGAAAATACGGAGGTACATGAGGTAGCAGCAAAATTTATTCAGGCAAATTGTTATCCGCCGCCAGTGCCAGGTATCGGATTCCTGAAATGTTGATTTATTCGTGGAAAGTGAAGCTGTAATAATTGTTTATAAACTTCTGAAACGCCTATAGGTTACAATTCACAAGTCGCACCGCGAGAGAAGAAGGTTCCCGCACCCACACCCCCCACGCTGAACCCCCCCACCACGAAACATGGGTCAACGCACCCATACACTGGGTAGCCCTCCCCTACCGTATGCTGAGTTCTCTTTTATACGTTTAATCTGTATATCATAACTCACGAAACTTCCTCTTGAGGGACTTGTAGTGTCCTCTTGTTTGTCATCATACCATCCAACTGCCCTGGCAAATTTATAAGAATTTTCATAGTCTTTGTCAGTCCAGTCTTCAACTTTTACACCTAGCCTATTCCCAGTCTTAATCCATATTTCCTTCTGCACACTAAAGCCAAAACGTTTGTCTTTGTCTGCCTTGACCCAAAGCTTATCTATCTTTTGTAGGTCTGGGCAGGAGAAACTATTAATCTGCTCATCATCTAAATATCCTTCTTTTTCCCTTTTCGCAATATTGAGCATGAGTTCGTATGTTTTTTGATCAGCAGCTTCCCAGTTTTTAGCCTTTAGAAAGTATTCGAGTTGAGCATATAAATGTTTTGTTAGTGCTAACTCAACTTCTTCGTCTTGAGGATTTAGCTCCCTTAATCTTCGATAAACTGATTCAATATTCTCGCCTGTGAGCAACTGATTGTCTTTGGTGAAATCAGTTTCATTGGCATGATTTTTTAAGATATTAAAAGCTTGACTATAAGCTTCTATAGCTTTCTGAGGTTGTTTATCCTGCTCTAATAAGTCACCTTGAGTTTTTCGGACTAATACTTGAACTTGTAAGCCTTGGCGTGAATCTAAAAAGTTCTTGTCAGTCTTAGATAAATTTGACTGGCTTCCTTGAGTTTCAGTTTTAGCATTATTCCAGTCTTTCAGTTGTTGATGGACTTGTGATTGAGCAGCTAGTAATAGTGATTGTTTGAGTTCATGGTTATCAATATTAAATGATACCGCTGCCAACCTTAAAGCTTCATCTGAATCTGATGAACTTTGGTTTCGCAATTGTCCAGCTAAGGCTACGAGTTGGCGAACGTTTGCAATTTCTTCTTTAGTATCTTTATTTTTGGCACTTGTTTGTTTAAGTTCGTTTTCTTTAACTGTAAGCTTTGCTAAAATTTCTTTTTCTCTACTCTCAGCCTCTTTTACATTTTTCTTAGAGGATGTTTGGAAAGTCTAAAAAAGCTCCAGTAACGCTATTGTGTCAGTAGATAAAAATGCGACAGGGTTACTAGAGCAATGTCTACATCATACCCAACAGACCT
>NZ_JACJRU010000093.1 GCF_014697425.1 Nostoc sp. FACHB-110 | reverse complement strand
TGGGAATTGTCGAATTAGTCCAAATACTACAAGGCTGCTGCTCAGGACAGACTGATGCGGCGGTGGTGAAAGTCCAAGTAAAGTCGGTTGCTAGGGCGTTACCAGATGTATCTTTAACGATGCCACCTTTAAGCCTAGCACTATAGGTTGTGTTACCTGTCAAGCTAGAAATTGGGTTTAATGTTGCTCTACGAGTTGCTGCATCATAAGTGATAACTGCACCAACCAATGCGTTAGTTCCATCTCTTAATTCAAAAGAACTGGCGTTAATCGTGGCTGGATCAATCGCTTCGTTGAAGGTAGCTGACACAGCTGTAGCAATACTCACGTTTGTCGCTCCATTGGCAGGCGATGGCGGTGTCAGTGTGGGATCTGTAACTACCTGCGGTGCGGTTGTGTCTGGAGTATAGGTAGCCACGTAAGAACCTGTCTCGCTAGCGAACAGAGCATATTCAACACCTTTTATCCCTTGGATACTTCCAGTAGATGGAGTATAAATAGTACTACCATTAAGCGTAATACTGCTGAGAATGCCGTTGGTGGAGCGTGTTGGTAGCATTGCCTGTAAGCCATTTGCGCCTGTGGCTTTGGTAATACTAAAGCTCAACTGGTTAGTGCTGCTATTCCAAGACAGTGAATTAAAAGAAGAGCTATTTCGACCATCAAGCCAGGTTAACAGTTGTTTTGCACTAATTACTGAGACACCACGGTTTTTCGCAACAGCTACAACCGCATCAGAGACAGATTGAGAAGTAGGGCCTGAGTTATCGGTATGAGCGTTGACATTGAAAACACCGTAATAACCTTCTGCTCCCAATGCCCGGTCAAGTAGGGTATTAATGGTAAAAGGATATGATTGCCCAGATTCATCAGTCATCTGAGTGGCGGCTTTATAAACATCCAGGAGCGTTCCATCAGTTTTCGTAAACCGCATTGGCATCCCACTACCTGTGAAAAACCCAGGCCGATCGCTCACCCAATTCGGTGGCCAATAATAATAAGTTGTATCCAGGCGAATACTATTGCTGAGTTCCACTTCTGGTGTACTAGACCAGTCACTCCATACGAGGCAGTGGTGTCTTTGGGTCACAGGAGCAGGTAGGCTCGGGAAGTTAGCACTCAACTGAGCTAATTGCTGTGTGTAGTTACTCGCTAGAGAACTAGGCGTGTAATCTGCACAGTTTGTATTGACGTGAAGAGCTATTTCAAAACCCTGATTAGTGAAACTCGCTACTTGAGTATTCGTAATCGCTGTGTTGGGATAAATATATGAGGTTCCCCGAATACATTCCCAATTGTCTACGTTACAGCCAGTGGTACTGTTGCTGATAAATTGATTAAATCGATTGGCAGTTCCTCCATTGCCATGATCGTCACCTGTCATCAAGACAACTGCTTTTTTGCCATTGGGTAAATACCAGAAACGCGGTAATGGCTTTTTCGCCAAGTTGATTTTGATGAGCAGGTTTGCCAATAAGCGTTGTTGTTCATCGGCTTGCGGAATCGCCACCTTATCCAGGTTGACCCAATCGAGGCTACCATTGCCAAAAAATTGGTCATCCGAGCGAATCGGCGGTTGACTATCACGCTCCTGTCCTGCCCAAGCGGGATTACCTTGGCGAGTGTAAACTACTGAACGTGCTAAATCATATGTAAATGCTGCTGCTTGACCATTACCAACGCTACGCAGTGTGACTGCTGGATTATTAGCAGTTGCTGTTGTGGCGTTGGTGTAGAGTGTTGCTAGACTCGATGCACCATTCAAGTTGTAGCGGTCGGCTGTGCCATGAAACTGGATTGTTTCATTGACAATGCCTTTGCCGGGAGTCTTGGAGGTGTCAACCTGCAAATAGCCTTCACTCAAGGTTGTGCCTGTAGCTGTTAGTCCTAATAAAGTGGCAAGTTGCACATCGGGGTGCATGGCAATCAGATTCCCGCCATTGTTGACCCAATTACTCAAGGTTGTCACTTGCGCTGCACTTAGGCTCATGTCTGCCAGGATGGCAATGTCGTAGTTGGCTAGTGTTGCGGCTGTAACTGATGTAATGTCGCTGACGCTGAAGTAGTTAAATCCTTCATTGCGTAATATTTCTGCGTAGTATTCACCAAATTTGTTGGCACTATTTGTGATGATCAGAATCGGCCCTCCTGGTGGTGAGGGGATAGCGGCGATCAGGTTTTGCTCGAGGGTGCTGGCTGTGGTGATTTGAGGCTGAGATTTCTCGGCTTTGAGACTTTTGAGTTGTCTATCTATGGTGGACAGTACGGGGATGGAAGGCTTGAGTTGTGTACCTTTGGATAAGCCCCAAAAGTCTAGTTCATCAGTATTATCATCGATACTGACTATGGCATCGGGATTGGCTGGGTTAAAGGCAATGGCGGCGATTTTTTTCTTTTTACTTTGGATGCTGCCACGCGCTTTGCCTGTGCTTACATCCCATGAGAATATTTTCCCGTCATCACTGCCTCCAACTAAGGTTTTGCCATCTGGGCTGAAGGATACGCTTGTGACTTTTTTTGTTGGCCCTTTGAGAATTTGATTTTCTCCACTGACTACGGGCCAAAGCCTCACGCTGCCATCATCACTGGCACTGGCTAACAGCTTTCCGTCTGGACTAAAGGCGATTGATGTGACGCCATCGGCATGTCCTAATAGTGTCCGAGTTGCTTCACTGGTTTTGAGATTCCAAAATTTGATGGTGTTATCTTGACTGGCACTGGCTAGGATGCTGCCGTCTGGGCTAAATACTACATCGTTGACAAAACTGCGGTGTCCTTGCAGGATATTCCGCAGTTTGCCTGTTTCTTCGTCCCAAATGGCAATTCTTGAGTCTTCTGCTCCTGTGGCTATGGTTTTGCCATCGGGGCTATATGCTACTGCTCTGACTGGGTTTTCGTGTCCTGTGGGATGGTAGATTTCGTTACCTTTTTCTATTCCCCATATCCGCAGTACTGTGTCTTCCCCTACGCTGGCTACTTTGTTCCCTCTGGGGTTGAAGGCGATTTTTGTGACTGCTCTTCCTGTGTCTATTTTTAATCTTTGTTTTTCTTTGCCGTTTTCTGGATTTAGCAGTACTATTTCACCATTTTTTTTGCCGGCTGC
>NZ_JACJRU010000092.1 GCF_014697425.1 Nostoc sp. FACHB-110 | reverse complement strand
ATTGCTACGGTATGCTTTAGACATTCGCTCATAAGGTGCTGTTTTCTACAAATTTCAGCATACGCCTTGTGAGCTTTCTTACAATAGTCCCCTACTTTTAAAACATCTTCTAAGAGGCTGTTTTTAAAGTAAACCTTAAGGAACTTGCTCCAACTCTGGTTAATCGTTGTAGCATAAATCGAGTGAGTGAGGCGTATACCGCTGCTTCACTCACTGATGTTGATTATTCGTAATCTTTACTTAAACGCCTGTTGTTTCCTAACCAAGCAAAAGTAAGCTCAACCACCCATCGCCGTGGTAAGACATGAAAACCAGATTCATTACGCTTGACAATCTCCAACTTGTAACCACAAACAATTGTTCCTGAGTATACAATCTGACCACTGTATGCTTGGTCTGCCCAGAGTATATACGATTATATGTCTTTTACGTCCCTTGATTTTCTTGCCCGCATTGTAACCACGCTCCCCCCCGTTTCAGTCGTTTTTACCGACTGTGAATCAACTATGCCTGCCGTGGAGTCTGGATTTAAGCAATTAAGCAAAATTTTTAGTTGTTAAGTTGAATATTTTTGGCTGATTTGTTTCTGGAGATAATCAATAAAGTCTATCAGTTCTGTTTCGGAGAGATGGTGGCGCGATCGCTTGCCGTATTTCTGCTGTAAGTATTCTCTGCCTTGATTTGGAGTCCACTTTAATTGTGATAAGTAACTATCAGTTTTGGCAATAAAATCGCTACGAATTTCTGTCTTAGAGGCTATTTCTCTTGCTGCTGAAGCTGTAGATTTTACACTATTAATTTTTACACTCACTTTTTGTCCTAATACGTGCCAATCTATTTCCTGATGTCCATCCCAAGTTACACCAACAGAACGATAAGTTACTGGATGATAAATTGTACAAAATACGATGGCTTTATCACCAGGACTAACAGCAATAGTTAGTGGTTGCAGTAATTGTTCATAACTTAAAGAATTCAGCGAGAGTAATAAACTTTTAGAAAAATAAGATTCACTACCTGATCGTATGATATAAGGCTTATCTGCCAAAATATGCAAATCTATTTTTTTGGCTTCACCACAGGAAGTCTCTACTGTTTTATTAACTTCTATTTCTGTGATAATTCCTGTTAATGCTCTATCATAAATTGGCATTTGTTTGCCATCATCGGTGAGCATATACCAACAGTGATCGTTTTCTTTACTAATAAAAATATACTGCGGCTTGGGGATAGTGCCGAATCCTAATTTAATATCCATACTGCATGAGAATATATATTTATGCGGCAATAATATTGACAAATTATGCCAGCAAGCAATTAGTTTATTTACATATATAGTTCCCAACTCAGCGAGTTAATTCACAATCTCAGATAAAAATACAAAGTTATTAATTAACACTTTGCCAGCCAAATTCCTCCAGGAAACTGTTGAGGAACATGGCTGGCGCGCATAAGGTTAATATGCAGTCCGGCTAAAGGCTAAGAAGTTTTTGGATGTCCTTCCTGCACTAGCTATGGATTCAGGTTATTAGGATCGTCGATGGGACTAAGGTCGCCGACAAATTTCAATAAATCCGCCATTGTAAATGTACCTGGGATTTGGGCTGGTAAGATTGGCTTCCAATCTGGATTACGGACTAAATAGGAACTGCTATCGCCTTCTAATAAACCAACAAACACCTCAGCTAAGATACGGCTTCCCACTTGACCCAAATGTTCACCTTGAGCTTGAATTTGTGCTTCTTTGAGAATGTAGTACCACAATGGAGATTCAATATCAAATCCATGTTGAACAGCAACTGCACCATCAGCACCAGTGGAAATTTCCGCCCTAGTCAACCGCTTGAATTTCATGAATCGAGCTACACTTTGACCAGATGGTAAACCAACACTGCGACCACGAAGTAAATTTCTTACAGCTAATGAATTTGGTGGTGGCACATTAGGCAAATTCTTTAGTGGATCAACCAAAAACGGATCTAGCTTACGGCTATGATTAACTGGTACAGCTGGATCAATTTCGTAAAATCTATTCCAGTCAATAATCCAATCACTAGGAATTGGTATATTAGCAAAGTCGCCTAACTGACCTGATTTTGCAGTGAAAGCAAATAGTAACTCCAACGTCGCAGGTGTAACTCCACCAGGAAGAGGCGTAAAAACGCGGTTGTAGTCATACACTGCACGCACCATACTATGACCTAGACGGTAGGCAGCCACAGCAAACTCTACAGGAATAAAAGGTTGGTCTTTAAATAAGAAAAATTCTCTGCCTTGTTTGAGGACTCTTTCTAATTGTTCTTTATCTATAAGGCGAGTTAAAAAGTCATGGATGACTATCCATTGATAGTGCCAGATGACTAATTCTCTAGCTTGTTCAAAAACAGACTTATCAATAGAATTTGTGGGTTTAATGCTGCCATCTCTAATCCCCGCAACTACTTTGTTATGAAACTTGAGGAAAGCTAGATGAAGTTGAGCAACAATTAGGTTTTCATCGTTGCGTGAATCACCTAAAACAGCCAATGTACTCGAAAGGCGGGGGAGATCGTTAGGCAATTTAGTTTTAATTTTAGAATCTCCCGCACCAGGAGCTTCATTTGTAGTACCTATTAAAAATAAATCTGGGTCATCTAGTTGGTACAAATATGGCTGTGCTTCTGGCCCAGAACCATAGATGCTATCCAAATCCAGCATCGGAGTGCGGAAGTTAACTACTGCCAAGGGGTCTACAATAATTTCCTGTAAAGCAGTGGTATCTAAAGTGATGTCATGATCAATGAATTGACCTAAATAGGTAAACCCTGCGGGAACTTTTAAGTTATCTCCCTCTGGTTTTTCCGGGCTAGGATCGCTCATCGCATTGCCTAAATCGGTCAAACTGTCTATGGATGGAGTGAAGGGTCGAAGTCTAGGAAATAATCTACCGAACTTCCCAACAGGTGCAAATTCACTTATAGGTTGTTTTTCGCCATTACGAGGAGGAAAACCATGCCGTCTACGCATATCAAATCCTTTATTTCAGTATCTTATTTATCAGAAATACTGAATGTAGTATAGTTTTCCTAAAATGGCTTTTGTAGTACCCTTGAGGGTACTCTTTGCTGCTTTAGGAGTGAGGCAATCACGCTTGGGCAACTCTGATGTAGCATTTCTAGAATTTCCTACCTCTAAGAGGATGTTTGGAAAGTCTAAAAAAGCTCCAGTAACGCTATTGTGTCAGTAGATAAAAATGCGACAGGGTTACTAGAGCAATGTCTACATCATACCCAACAGACCT
>NZ_JACJRU010000091.1 GCF_014697425.1 Nostoc sp. FACHB-110 | reverse complement strand
CAAGAGGAGAAAAGGGAAACTACAGTACACAACGTGTAAAATTTAACGTTGCTTCTTCCGCTTAATTTTTTGTTACATACTTATGAATTTTCCCCACGACTTACTTATGGCATTTTTTCAGCTTCAGCAAAGCCTAAAGCTCTTGCCTCTGCCGAAATCTCAAGGCTAAAACCAAATTCATCTCTACCAATAGTTAAACAAGAGTCTTTATAACTGTAACAAATATTAGTTGCTGTACTGTAACCTGCTTTTTTTGCTTCATTGTCTAACGATTTAAGCACTTCCAGCGTAGGTAATTTAAATAACTGATCTATGGATGGTAGCCACATTTGATAAGGAATTCTACACATTCTGTTTTGAGGTGGCAAACCTAAGTCTTTACATACTTCGTGATTAGGGCAGTTCTCTGGTAGTTCACCCGTCATCACTTTACAATCAAGAAATAACCAACAATCTTTATCCTGAATTTCTAGCATCCCTGATTAGATAATCTCACTTGTTATTATAGCAAAAACTAGTTAATTTTTAGCAAAATAAAATTATTTTAGACTACTTTATCTTAAAATAAATGTTAGCAATAATTCAAAAATTCTCATTTTATTCTTAAACTAATAAAGCAGAAGATGAATAAAATTATGATTCCCATCGAATTTGAACTTGCAGCAATACAAATAGCCCGGACACATTTCCCTTGGTTGCGTTTTAAAATATCTTTTATCCAAGAAAAGGGAAGAGTCTACAATCGCTCATCAGATACTATTTATTTTGAAGCTTACTTTCAAAATAGTTTGATTAATGACGAGCCTCTTCACAAACTTAATTACTATCCCAGTTTTAATTTTTCCTTGTTGCCAGGAAAGAGACTAATCCAGTTAAGTGGCTGGTGGCGTAATCAGGTGTTAACTTTCACCTATGCGCCATTAGACCCAAAACCATACAATAAGTACTGGCAAAATGAAGAAAACTTAGCTGTATCTTGCCCCTATCCAGACGGCGATAAATTTGAACAGATGGCAATTGCTTTATTTCCTTTGGTTCAGGAGTATCTAGTAGAGTCGGAGGGGTAATGCGGCAAGAGCAATTTGTGACTTGAAGAAGATTTTGGACAGGTTGTCCAACTTTACCTTCCAAAACTAGATGTCCAACTTTACCTTCCAAAAACATGAAAAAGATAACATCTAGAAAAATTAAAGGAAAAGTTGACGAGGAGTTATATTAAAACAACGAAAAACTTCAGAAAGAAAATGCAAAGAAATGCGTGGTTTATAAGCATTGTCACAGCTTTGAGGTTTAGCGATTAAGTGGGAACTCATCCAGAATGAAAAAGAAAGGTCTTTTAACCCTTGTTCATCAAGATGCAGGCAACGTTCATGAAGGTAAGAATAGACATCTTGAATCTGAGGTGGTTTTGATAAATAAGGTGTAATAGCAATTAACTCTTGTAAGTAAGAGATGTTGCGTTGATAGGTGGCTTCCGAATATCCCATCAAGCGGAAATAACTAGTCAACTTCAAGGGATACTTTGTTTGACCTAACCATTCACCACAATGAGAACAATAACCTGGTTGACAAAAATTTAGCATTTTTTGATTGCAAGAAGGACAGGTATTCTCTAAAGAAATCTGATGTTGAGGGCAGAATTTAACATATTCAATTAACCAGAGCAAAGGAATATAAATAACTTGCCCTTGCTCTCGCCAAGCTTGATAACAATAAGGACACCAAGAACAAGAAGGTTTAAAAAGCAACTCTGGTGAATCAAAAACTTTTAGCCAACTCATTAAAGTTAAAGAGTATAAATCTTGACGAGATGTTAATTGCTCTATAGCTGTGACAATGACTGGAGTAATAGATTGAAGTCCATTTATAACTGATAAATTAGAGCCAGTTTTTTTATTCGTTAAAAATATCTGTTTAAGGGAAGTTTTTTTAGTATCTTTATGTAATAAATATTCCTGATGTTGAATCAAAGGAAGAAGTTCATAGATATAAAGCTGCCAAGGTCGAAGGTAATGATGCTGTGCTAATCTATGTAAATAGCTACTTAAACTTTCAGTCTCAGGAGTTCCTAAACCTATTGGTTGCAGAGAATAAAGCTGGCTTCTTTTAGGTAGATTTTGAATCGTTAAGCTCCAAGAATCATAAGGATTGAAAAATTTCTGTTTCCTGATCCTCCTTTTCTGGCTCTTGATTTTTTAAGGGATAACGGCGAGGAGAAGTTTGTGCAATTGGCGAGTGAGTGTTTTTCTTATCTTTCTTACATTGGGTGTTTTTTTCCTGAGCAATACCATGAGCTAAAGGAACTAATTTCAAGCCTTTTTGTAGGTTGAGTAAATCCTCTGATGATTCTTGTAGTTGTTGTTCACCTATGGTGATAGATTTCAGGATGACCAAACATTGGCGTACCCCTAAAGCATGACGTTGTAAATCAGATAAAGTAATAGTTCGAGCATTTCTATCATTATCTAAAACATCATTAAGTGTTACAGAAAGCCAATTTTTAAGAATACCTACACAGCCTAAACTTCTCTCATAGAGAAATTCCCAGTTAGATAATAAGTCAGGTTGTTGAGCTAAAGGAAGATATTGACTAAAGGTTTGAAGCACACTTTTAAATGCTTTAGCTTCTTGTGAATTTTCAGCATGATACCGTTGAAAATGAATTGTTTTGCTTCTCCGGCATAACTGATCTCCTAAATCAATTAAAGGTAACAAATCATAAGTTCCAGTCGGAATAATCTTAACTTGAGTTAGATTGGCTAAAGATTTGAGAGTTTCAGGTTGATCCTTTAATTTTCGACCACTAGGTAACATAGCAAGATGATGGGCTTCATCAATATAAAAAGCATCGGGAGAACGATGAATTAAAGCCGACTCCACCGCACTTCGCCACTTTGAACAAGATTGCCCATAATTAATCTTTTTTTCAATTAAAGGTTCATTTAACACCTTTAACAGCCGAATATAAAAATCTTTCCAATCAAATTGACTAAATTCTGGGGCTTTAGCTTCTAAACCAATTACAGGAACTTTACCCTGGTTATCCTGTAATTCGGGTAAAGCTTTCTGTGTTAGTTTTTGCTCTAAACGACGCAGTAAGGTAGTTTTCCCGACTCCAGTGGCTCCTACAACAAAAATTAAGGAAATCCCTGGTGCTTGATAAACTGATTGCATCACCTCATTAAAAGTCTGAATTAGATGAGGATGAGCCATTGTATAATTCACAAAAAATGTGACCTTTTCAGATATCGAAGCTTTTAATAATTCTTGAGGTAAGTGCTTTTGTTCCATCTATTAAAATTCTCCGTAAGATTCAAGAGTTTCTTCATTGTCAGCCTGGTTTACTAAGACTTCTGAATTATTTTCTCTCTCATAAAAGTGAGTCGTTTGAAGCCTATTTTGAGAAAGTTCTTTTCCTTCAATCAGATTAAGTACCGTTTTATTTTCTAATGCTTGTAGGCGTTGTTTAAGCAATTTTTCTTCGACTTGATAAACCCCTTGTAAATGCTCCATTAATTCAGCATCAGACAAAACAGTCGCCTGACCTTGATGTTTTTTGCGTTGGCGTAAGTCACTACTGATAATTTGCAGTTCTTTTTCTGTACGTCCTTGTAGATAGGGATAATGATTCGAGGTGCATTCATGCCAAAGACCTTTAACATAGCTATAGGCAACACTCACATTGAACGGGTCAATTTTGACCAAAACTGCTGTTTTCTCCACTTCTGGATTGCGGAAAGCATGACACCAGTAATAAATATTGTTCACCTTCACTCCCCTTCCAGGCTGTACGCTCCGGGTATCGCCACTATGGGGAGAAGGTAAGGTTAAAATTAAAAAAGTTTGGTCATATTCCAAACGACGACTTTCTCTTGAACCTCCTAATTGAATACCAGTTTCATAAGCTTGAAATGGGGAAAGTCCTAAACTAGAATTCAGTCGGTTATCATAAATTGAATAAGCCCATGTTTCTAATGATTGATAAAGCTCACCAATTGTCCAGACAGCTTGATGAATGGGGTTAACAGACTTGGTTATTTGTCTGGTATTTTTGAGAATTTGGGTATTTCCTTGTAATTCATGCAACCATAACGTGTTAGTTGTGCCGAACACTCTTTCCACAGGACTTCCATAACGAGGTTCTCCTGATGGGCGGTATTTATGGTTGCATTTGTAATAAGCTAAAAGTTGTTTAAAATAAACACTATGGAACTCTTTTCCATTATCGGTAATTATGGTTTGAGGTAATCGACCAAACCTTTTGACACAAATCCGAATTACCATTAAACAACTACGGTAACTGGGTGCTTCAAAGGAAAGATAAACTGCTAAAATTCTTGGTTCTTCCGGTAGTTTTATGGTCGTTATTAGAATTAACTTGATTTTAATAACTTATAATTTAGTCTTATCAATGTCTATAATATAGATTAGATAAGCATTTAGTAA
>NZ_JACJRU010000090.1 GCF_014697425.1 Nostoc sp. FACHB-110 | reverse complement strand
CCAGATGTAAGTCGAAGTAAGGGAGGACGCAAGAAATCCACTACTACGCTTTCTGTTGGACAGGAAGCCTACACTGTATGCGAAGCATCAGTGTAGGTAGTTCACATTAGGAAAATCTGACAATCTAAAATCTCCAATTTGTCTGTCTTAGCCTCTAGTTTTTCTAAGGTAAAGTTGGTTCGGAAAAGCTGAGGGGATTTTTCACCTCATTTTTGGGGGATTCTTCGGTTAAGTTGGTTGAGGGCTTCTCACATTTCGAGGTGCTGTCATCTGTTTCGTTAGTTAACCCAGCAGGACGCAGAGCAACTAAGGCAGTTTTGACAATAACAGCCGTTGGGACAGCGACAATGACACCCAAAAGTCCGCCGACTCTAGCACCAGTTAAGACAGAAATTAAAATCCACACTGGATTCAAGCCAGTAAAACTGCCTAATATTCGTGGAGCAATTAAATTTTCTAAAATTTGTTGCACAATCACTGCGGCAATTAATACTCTGGCTCCCATCCAAAAATCTTGCAAAGCCACTAATGAGGTTGTCAGGATGATACCCACGGAACCACCAAAGGGGACAAGAGCCATAATGCCGATAGTGAGACCAAATAATAATCCAAATGGCACTTTCAGCCACAAAAAGGCAGGAATCAAAGCGGATGCCATGCAAGTAGATAAAATTAGCTGTGTAATAAAAAAGTTTTGGAAACTGAGGCGGACAGTTTGAGAGAAAGGATCACGAAATCGGCTCGGTAGCCACTCGACTAAACTTTCCCAGAGTTCATCACCATGCTGCAAAAGGTAGAAAGTCAGCACCATTGTCAGCAGAAAATCTAGCAAACTAGTGAAAGTAACAACAGCTAAATTCAGGACTTGCCCAGCTATAGCTTGTAGTTGTCCCTTGACGCGATCGTTTATTTGCACTACAAGAGCATCAAGGTTAATCGGTAAGCCGAGGAGTTCTGCTTTCTCATTTAACATCATCAACTGCGATCGCCCAGAATCAATTAATTCTGGTAAACGCGCCACCAGTTGTTGAGCTTGGGTCAGTGCTAACGGAAACAGCGTCACACCTAACGCTAACAAAATCGATAACGCCAATAAAAACACCAAGATAGCGACTTGCTCGCGCTTGGCCCCGTGACGCTCCATCCAGCTAACGGGGTAGTTGAGCAAAAATGCCAGTACCGATGCCCCGACTAAAATAACTATCAAGGAGTGGAAATAATCAAAAATTGCGGAAAGCGCCCAACCATTTAGAACTAGTAGTGGGGCGAATAGGGCGATCGCTCCGATTCGCGCTATTGGTGTGAGTGTCTGCCACCAGTCAATTAGCTTGCGTGTCTGCATCTTTAGCCGCTTGCGAGATAAAACTAAATAAAATCTTTCTCTAAAGCCTATTATCTCTGACTACATTACTGTGTTTCATCTCTCTAGTTTAGGATTAGACTCAGCCAAATGGAAAATCTTGAACCAATTAGTGATTCAGAAGGAGTAGACGTGGGAAATCTCTCCACCCAAACCCAGGAACAAAATCCTCTCAATCGTCAAAGCCAGCTGCTAATTTATTTAATTCCAGTAATTGGTGTTCTGCCATCACTATGGACGCTTTATCTTCGCCAAGGCAGCCGGGAACAAATGAAAGTTAGTCGCCTGTCTATTACTCTGACATTTACTTGGCTGCTAGCTTATCTCTTATTAGCCACTGGAGCCGCAACTTCCGAATTTTTTGCATTGCGTTTATTGATACTCAATAGCTTGTTAACATCTGGTTATTTTATAGTAAGTATCTGGCTAATATTTCGGATTATTCAAGGTCAATCTAGTCGTTTACCAGGGTTGAGTAACTTCGCCGAAAGTGTCCTAGGCAAGTATTTATCTTGATGCTTTTAAGCAAACATTTAGGCAGTATTATTACTGAATTTTTATTTAATTAAAAATTAACTCCTATCAGGTCTGGTCAAACTGACTTATTGTTGTCATACTTCAATAAAACACATCCAGATTGGCCGCAAAAAGGATAAATCCTGCTATAAGTGTTGTGGTTGACACAAAGCGCGAAAAGTCAACAAGGTTAATTAAGAGTTAACTACTATGAGTTGATGTATTTGCATATAGATAATCTGCAAATTTGAAATTAATCAGCAAGTGTGAGGAAGTCAGTGACCATTCAAAGAACTTCGGCGGAAGATAACCACTCAGCAAAAACCCCTAAATCAAAGGGCAAAAAGTCAATAAATCCTAAATCTGGACGTTGGTTGTGGTTCTGGGTGGGTATGAGTGGTATTGCAATGGTGTCAGCAATGGCAGGAGCTTTGTTAGCTGTTTCTTTCACCAGCAAGCCATTACAGGAATTTTTAACCAGTACACCGTTGCAACAAGCTGATCTCAGTCCTCAAGAAGAAGCGGTCTTTGATCAAGATTCGATATCTGGTGCTGGATTCAGATTTTCGGAATTAACTCGCCCTGTGAATGTTTTAATCATGGGTATGAGTGTCTTACCACCAGATATTCAAAATCCTCCCACAGAAACCAAAAATCTTCGATACCTACCGCAAGTCAATTCCTTTGATGGTCTTTCTGATGTCATGCTCATGGTCAAATTTGACCCTGAGACGAAAAAATTAGTTATGCTCTCGATTCCCAGAGATACTCGCACAGAAATTGAAGGGCATGGAACACGGAAAATTAATGCGGCCAATGTTGAAGGTGGGCCGGCTTTGACAGCTAAGACTGTCAGCAATCTTTTGGGCGGTGTAGCAATCGATCGCTACATCCGCATTAACGTTTTGGGAGTAGCAAAACTCATTGATGCTTTGGGTGGCGTGACTGTATACGTTCCCAAAGATATGAAATATCAAGATGATTCCCAACATCTATATATCAATTTAAAAGCAGGCAAACAACATCTCAATGGCGACCAAGCCTTACAGTTACTGCGTTTTCGTCACGATGAATTAGGGGATATAGGCCGAATTCAACGTCAGCAAATGGTCATACGTGCTTTGATTGACCAAAGCCTCAACCCTGCTACAGTAACTCAGTTACCCCAAATTCTGAATGTTGTGAAAGAACACATCGACACTAATTTAACAGTAGAAGAATTAGTGGCTTTGATCGGTTTTGGGGTGCGTACCAATCGCTCAAACATGGAAATGTTGATGTTACCAGGACGTTTTAGCGAGAAGGGTGAGTTTGATGCTAGCTATTGGTTGCCAAGCAAAGATGGAATTGGCAAACTCATGACTAAACACTTTGGTTTAGAATCCAATGCTGAAACCACCCAATCGCAGCTCAATGACCCAGGCGCATTACGCATTGCAATTCAAGATAGTACAGGTAGCGCGCGCGCCAGCCTCAGACCTTTAGTGAGAGCTTTAGAAACTGCTGGTTATCACAATATCTATGTATATAAGCCTTGGAATGAACCTTTGGATGTCACTCGAGTTGTTGCTCAACAAGGAGATGGTAGCAGTGCGGAATCGATTCGTGATGTTTTAGGTTTAGGTGAAGTACGTGTGGAAAGCACTGGTAGCCTCAACTCAGATGTGACTATTCAGGTGGGTAAAGATTGGTTGCAAAAACAATCTTTGTTGAATACTTCTCCTCAACCTTAATTTTCAGCTTCAATTCACAGAGGTTTATCTAGGCTGAAAATGAAAACCTTATCAGCCAATATATTGTTTATGTACATAATTAGGATGGGCAAAATGACCATCCTAAAAATATTTCTATTCTTTAAATAATATAGAAGTTAAATATCCCATAAATGATCCTATTCAAATGAGTAATCATAGATTCACGCTGGTAACGACAAATTCCGCAGACTATGGCAATTTATAGCTAGCAACACGAATAATTAACTCGCCTTGACGGGGATTTTTTTTAAAGACAAATGCGCCTTCTTCTTGTTCTCCACTAGATAAAAAGTCTATGTATTGTTCTCCAGTTTCTGCTACTTTCCCATCAATTGTTAATTCGGCTGTAACTTGAACCGACTCTGCTGTTTCTCCACCCTGATTAATCACTTCAAACAGTACATAAAATTGACCATCAATTTCCCGAATTTTTTCTTTATTGATCACAGTAATTACAGGTGGTCGATTGTCTTCGGTGTACCAAGTGTAAACAACCAAACCAACAATCATCGCTAGAATTAGTGATGCCAGACTAAATGTAATCCATTCTGCTGGCGATCGCTTTGGTTTTTCATCTCCTGTTGTCATATTGCTAACCTACCCGCTGCACCGCCAATTGTGGCAGGTAAACCTAATAATAAAGTGTGTTCTAACCACATTTTCCCAGGATCATCCAAAGTTAACTTTTGGAAAAACCACAGCATGAACGCACTTGCTACTAGTGAAACTAAGTAGGACATAATAGTTTCACTAGATGGTCTTTGAAAAATTCCTTTTTGTTGTCTGCGCTTTTGCTGATCGGAAAAACCGGCTTGAAAAACTATCCCATAAGAAATTATTAAAGAAGCCGCAATCATGGCTAACAACCAAGGTGGTGAAATAGCAGCAGCTAACAGAGTAATTTCATCAGTTGGTGCAATATTAAAGGCAATGACAGTAGCTCCTATTAAAGTTGCACCTAAATCGTCTAAAGTAGCCCGTAAATGATATTTTTGAGATTTTGGATCATCCTGGGCTTGCTGATTAACTGAATTTTCTGGATTGGAATTTTTACTATCTCCTAAGAGGATGTTTTAAAAGTGGAAGCGAGTCAAAAATCATGCAAGTCGTCTGACCATAATACGAATCATGGCAATATAGATGAATGTTTCTGAGGTTTCAGGAAGGCGT
>NZ_JACJRU010000009.1 GCF_014697425.1 Nostoc sp. FACHB-110 | reverse complement strand
CACGCAGAACATCTCTGGAGTCCTTCTTACTTTGCTTGCTCTGTGGGAGGAGCGCCGATTGAAGTCTTGAAATCGTATATTAAGAATCAAAATTCGCCCTAGAAGGGCGAGGCTTGTATCCCCTTCTTTTGGTCAGCTATGCCTTGCACAAAAGGATGTTGTAGACAAGCCTGCGCTAAATCTTGATTTGCTGCCCACAATTGGTTAGATAGAGTCATTAGTTGAGAGTCAATTGTCAATTGTCAATAGTAGAGACGCAAAATTTCGCGTCTCTACTATTTTAAAAAGGTAGAAATTGTAATAATACTGAGCCAAGACTGCCGACAAAATCAAAAAAGCTCCCTTTGCCTTGAGTGACATTTTCTTGATAAGGTGTTTGCAGTTCTTTGATAAAAGCTTGGGCTGTTTGGGTTCCTGTGCCATTTTGTTGAGTATTAAATAGCTTTTCGGCTATTTGAGCATCTTCCATAGCACCTTGACGATCAAAAATTTGGTAACGAGCTACACCACGGGCTAGGTAAGCTCCAGCGTATTCTGGTTTAGCTGCGATCGCTTGATCAAAATACTTAATTGCTTGTTGATGGTTGCCTTTTTGTCCTTCTGCTATTCCCCAAGCATAAAATTCTTCTGGTGTGGCAATTTGTAAAGGTATGCCCATTGCACCTTGAAAGTTAGTCCCACTTAGGTAAGCACTGGTAAATTCTGCATTGCCTAAATAACTATTTCTTAAATCTGCACCAGCCAGATTTGCTCCATTTAACTTAGCTTCGGTTAAATTAGCACCAAATAATCCCGCACTACTTAAATTTGCACCCCGCAAATCAGCACCAGCTAAATTGGCGCGACTGAGATTTGCCCCAGCGAGATTTGCACCGCTTAAATTGGCTCCCGATAAATCAGCCATAACTAAACCTGCACCAGTTAAGTCACAGTTCTGACATTGTTTAGTTGATAATAACTTGTGTATATGTTCAGAATTTGCTGCTTGGGCAGTATGACTGAGACTGAGGGCGCTTAGAAATATCGCTGTTGCTAAAATGTGGCTTTTCATACTTAAGTTTTGCAATATTTATTTACTGCTCAAAACCCAAAAATAGGCTATAAATTTATACTTCAGCCTATGATATGAAGACTTTGAGCAGATTGCCCTCAGTAGATGCCTAGATTACTGATAAAATTGCGTAACAGCTAACTTGCCTGAGTTATCAATATTAACTTCGTTACTTGTACGAGTTGGCGAAGACCAACCCATCTCGGCAATTAAGCTCAGAGCAAATGTTAGAATAGTTGCTAGTAAGAGTTTTTCCAGCATAATTGGAACCCCCACACCTGCTAATAAATAGATAAAGCTTATAAAGTTAGTAAGTATAAATTATCAACACCCAAAGGCTAAGTTACACGGACTTGAGGAGCAGTGATGCAGGTCTAGTTTTTGAGTGATTTTAGTCACAGGTCAAGAAAGTGTGCAGAAACTTTGAGCGTTCTGCTCGGCATTTTGACATCTGGAGTTCAATGTTCGAGTTCGGAAGGCGAAGTTTCAAGCTTGTTGCTGAAACTGGCCGAGTAACCAAGCGCAAACTTCAGATTGACTGGTTTCACGGCTACGGCGTAAAGCTTCTTCTAAAATTGCGATGAGCAGTCCTGGCAAAACTTGTGATTCTTGAATACGTTTACTACCTTGGTCTGCTATGGTGTAGGCGATAATTTGGGCATTCTGCACATCAACTACCCAATATTCAGCAACGCCTAATTCTTCGTACAGTGAGCGTTTTGTTCCTAAGTCATCAAGTAAGGATGTTTTCGCAATCTCAATCACTAAATCTGGTACAGGATAGCGCTCAAGGTTCACAATTCCTGTACCAGATGGTATAGTTTGGGCGCGTTCTCTGAGGTAATATGCTACATCAGGCTGACAGTCTTGAATTCCTGTCTTACGAAAGGTGGTAGTATCTAAACCTGTAGCTGGGATTCCTTTTAAAGTTGCAAATAGAGTTATCGCAAATATAATTATTACATGGTCTTGACCATGATCAAAACTAACTGGTGGCATTTCCAGCCTCATGTGTTCTTTGTAATAATAACTTTTTGCCTGATCACTCTGTAGTTCAGTGAGTGTTTGTAAATATTCTTGCCAAGAAGCAGAAATCCATGTGTTTGTAGGTAACTGGGTTTGAGTTTCACTCATTGTCTAACCCTTTTGCCAGTAAGTTATATCTCTTGTAACTCACATTCGGAGTTTTTTGCTCGACACTTTGACCTCGGAAGTAAAATGTTCGAGTTCGGAAGGCGAAGTTTCAGGTTTTGAAGTCGAACTTTTAAGTTCAGAGGTGCAACGGTGGAGTTCTGAAGGTGAAACTTCGAGTTCGGAAGGCGAAGTTTCGAGCTTTTTGCTCGGATGTTGGTTTTATGAGGTCGGCAGTTTGTGTTCTGAAGTGGAACTTTCGAGTTCTGAGGTTGAATGATAGTGTTCGGAAGGCGATTTTTGGTAGTAATCAAATCTTCTAGCTAATTCAGCTGGTAGTTGTTGTCATTATTAATCAAGGACTTGAACAGAAATTTCAGCTACCAGTTCCCAAAGAGGAGGAGCATCGGGATCAAAAAAAATTGTTTAATTTGGATATCTCATGGATATTAGTGTTGGGTTTCGTTTTGCTCCACCCAACCTATCCAAAATCATATTTTTCTAGTTAAATCACTTAGGTTGATATACGAAAAATTTCGGCATAATAAATAGTTATGCGTAATATGGGAAGAAAAGGCAAATGATATATTTCGATATTAGCGATATTAGAAGAATGATAAAAATGTTTGCACCGACAGCAGACTTTGACAGTTCCTTTACTTTTTACTATGACGAAACTAATAATATTAGAAAATTCTATTTGAGAGAAATTGATTTTAATAGCTCTTTTGCTGCAAACTTCGTTTTAGGTGGCTTAGTTTACGAAGGGATGACACCTGACATTAAACCTTTATTTGATAAGCTTAATTTGCAAAGCAATATTAAAGAAGTAAAACTTAAGCATATTGCTAAAGGGGATTTTATTGAATGTTTGAAATCTGACAAATTGAATTATTTCTTGAAATATTTAAACGAAAATGAGTTTTACATTCATTATTCAAGTTTAAATATTCTTTACTGGTCTATTGTCGATATTGTTGATTCTGCAATTCTGAACTCAGAAGTAGCAATCCAGTTACATCCAAGCTTCTGGAATTATCTAAAAAATGACCTATATAAGCTTGCAAAACTCGAAATTAATTCGGTAATAGAACTGTTTTATAATTTTGATTATCCTAATATTAAAAAAGAAGCCGTTTTGGAATTTATTGAAGCATTAATTTTCATATTCAATAAATATATTGAAACAGAAGAATTTCATTTTGGACTGGAATCTCTCAGACAAATACTCAAAGAAGCAAACAAAAATAACTCACTTCCATTTATAATGGACGAAGAAGACCATATTTTGATTCAAGACTTTTCCCAATTCTATATAAGACCTATTTATTTATTCAAGAATTCAAATCATATTTTCGATAATGAAGTGGCTATCTCGAAAATACTTGCAAACTACAATATAATTGATGGTAATCAAGAAGTTCACAACTATTACTTTGTTGATTCATCCAGTCACTTACTTATTCAGGCATCAGACATTTTTGTTGGTTTAATTGGGAAACTTACTAATTATATAAACACAAGTTCAAGAGAGAAAATCGCAAATGATTTTGTTGCATTGTCTGAAAAGCAATTGAATAATATTAATTTTTTCATAGATTTAATAGAAAAATCCCATAGTAAGAATGTTGGTTTTTTGCATTCAATAGATAGTTATGAAGAATTGACAAAAATGGACTTAATACGCGAAATCAGAAATAGCAACAAAGCATAACAACCCTGTTGGATCTGAATAAATAGTCTTCTTCGCCAAGATTTGGTTCGATTTGGAAAACTATATGGGAGTCGGTCGAGTTCTCATTTGTAAAGCCTAGTAATGAGCTTTTTTGTATAAAATACTGCTGCGATCGCATTCTTAACTTCACCCTTCAAGCTTTGAACTCGGAACGCCGAGCTTTTTACTCAAACCTTGCTGTTCAGAACTCGAAACGTCGAGTAAATTACTTAAAAAATCAAGCTCAGACCTCGGAACGCCGAGCAATTTACTCCAACATTCGAGTTCTGAGCTTTAAAATTGTACTTCTGAAGTGCAACTGTCGAGATATTTTCTACAACGCTGCTGCTTGAGACTTTGCTTTCCGGGGTTTACGGGCGAATCTTTGCCCCATTTCCTCAACTACTGTATCTAATCCTCCGGTTTGTTCACTGGCTTTAGCATAGTTATATATTTGTAAGGCGGCTGCATAAGCTTCACTACCCACCGCTAAAGAAGTATCATCAACCAGTTCTTGTAATTGGGTCAAAGCTAACAGTAATGGATACAATGCTTCAAATAATTGCACATCTTTTCGCATCTCTTCTAAGTCAAAAGAACGTGGTAAAAACTCTGGGTTCTGTGTCGCCACTTCTAATGCTTTACTAACAAAGGCGCGGCTTTTATCTCCCATCTTGGGTAAGGCTTTTCGCTCTTCGTTACTCAAGTCAATTAAAAATGGTAGCTTTTCTTTAATGGTGGTAATTGCTTGTAACAAAGAATCTCTATCTTTAGCAGTCAACGTTGCACTTACAGGACTCCTCGACATTAACCTTAATCTCCAGTATTGTTTTCTAATTTAGAGTTCCCATATAGACAAGCCAAATTTATAGGTAAAAACACAGTTTTAATCACACCAATACTGCATTTTACAGCCTACATTAAACTATAGTTATGTAATGTGTTTTCATCCCGACTATTTTAAAAGCACTTTAGGAGGAATAATGATGACACAAAATATACAAAGAACTGAAATTTTGTATGAAAGTGATTTTGTAGCTTGGTGTGAAAGAACTGTAGCTCAACTTAAGGCGAAAGATGTAGACAATCTGGACTTTGATAATTTAATTGAGGAAATTGAAAGTTTGGGAAAGAGCGAAAGAAGGGAAATGAGAAATCGCCTCCTAGTTTTGATAGCTCATATTCTCAAGCGGATGTATGTTAATAGTCCAGAAAATTTCAACGGTTGGGAAGTAACTATTGTAGAACAACGCAAACAATTAAAAGGTTTATTGAAAGACTCACCAAGTTTAAAACCTTATCTTACACAAATATTTCCCGAAGTCTATACTGATGCTTTAGACATTGTTGCTGTGGAATATAAACAAACAGAGTTTCCTGATACTTGGCAATTTGATTTTGAAATAGATTCACTTTTAGTTAACAAATATTGGGAAGCAAATTAAAAATAGTTAATTCCGCATATTCAGATTTCACCTTTTTTAACAAACCAATTATCAATGGTTAAACCGTTAAAAAACTCAAAATCAGAAACGTTATTAGTGACTAAAATTAGATTATTACAGAAAGCGATACTTGCAATTTGACCATCTACAAAAGCTGCTGTTTTGCCAATC
The DNA here is from genome assembly GCF_014697425.1 of Nostoc sp. FACHB-110. Lineage (GTDB taxonomy): Bacteria > Cyanobacteriota > Cyanobacteriia > Cyanobacteriales > Nostocaceae > Nostoc_B. Next base: position 202,751 of record NZ_JACJRU010000009.1, on the reverse strand, counting down.
TGGGATAATCTAACTCTTTCTTGGGCGTGCCATTGTGCCGCCTTTAAATCATAATCAAAGACTGGTAAGTTTAATACTGACTCATAAATGTAATTACGAAGTGAATCTCGCCGCTTAGAATCTGGCAACCGCAAACAACCATATAGAAGTTCATGAACAGCTACGGTAGAAACAGCGATTTCTAATTTATGAATATCTAGTTGATGTAAAACATTGGCATTAGGAATAGGACGTGCTGGTTCTGAGAGTATATTAGTGTCAAGTAAGAATCTCAAACTCATAAATCAATTTCTCTACCTACACTCTTATCTCGTAAGTCAGTAAAATCCTCATCAGTAAAGATGATATCTTCGCTTTGGATGATGTTTCTAAAATTTTGTAATTCCTGCCAAAATTTATCGCCTCTAGATTCTTCTTTTTTCTTAAGCAGAAATTCAAATAAATAGTCTTGTTCTTCTGTAGGCAAACTATTAATAGAATCAATAAGTTCTTGTAAGTTCATCATAGAATTTCTTCTAAACTCTAAGTTGGCTAACCTTATTTTAAATGGTATGGATTTTGTTTCACGCTCCAGGCGCAGAGAGAGTAAGAGTTTTTATGAAGAAGCCATCACCCAGACACAGAGTAATTTTGGTAATCTGTTGGGTGATGGCTGGAAGTTTGTGGTTACAAGTACAGGACTTACGCACGAGTCAGGGAATAACGTAGACGCGATAGCGGCTTGCCGCAGGCTACCGCAGAGGCGCAGAGTTCACGGAGAAATGAGAGTTTTAGAGAGTTTTTGTGTAAGTCCTAGTATTAATTAACTAACCGATCGCAGAAATTGTGATACCAGTGACGGCTATAGCACCAGCGATCGCACTTGCTACAAGTGAGGTGAGTGCTGTACCAAATAGCCACCAAGCGGCGTTAGCAACGGTTTTTCTGGTTTCTTCGGCTTGTTTTTTAGTTTGTTCTTTGATGCTTTGCAAGCGTTCTTTGGTGATTTGCTGAATGCGTTCAGCACGTTCTAGGACGCTATCGCGTGCGGCTTCGATTTGGTTGATAATTCGGTTAGCGTCTTCCTCAGAAATATCTTGACGAGAACTGAGGATGCCAACTAAGGTATCACGGTCGAATTCACTTAGGCGATCGCGCAAGGCATCAAATCCGGCTTGGGGGTCATCAAACAATTTCGCAAAATCATGTTTGATGTCTTCATAATTGAGTTCAGGAAGATTCAGGGAGTTGAGATAGTTGCGAATTCTACCTGTAACTCGCTGGGTTGCAGATTGCACGCCTTGTTGAATCTGTTGGAATTGGCGAACAATCGAGTCACGCGCCGAAATTATTTGATCGGCGATGCGATTAACTTCGTCTTCGGAAATATCCTCACGTTGGGATAGTAACGCCACAATTGTGGAACGGTCAACTTGAGAAAAGCGATCGCTTAAATTACCAATTCCAGCGCGGGGATCTCGCAGCAGCAGTTGTAAGTCGCGCTTAATGCTGTCTGGGTTGAGTTCCTCTTTATTGGCGTTACGCAGATAATCTTCTAGGTTCGCTTCAAAATCGACAACTCGCTGAATACCACGTTTTGCCAAGCGGCGCGGTGCTTTGATAATATCTCGAATTGCATCTTGCGCTTGGTCAATTAGCCCTTCGACTTGTTCTTCGCTTAAGTCTTGGCGTTGACTGACGAGTTTAACTAAGGTTTCGCGGTCAATTTGCGAGAGACGATCGCGGATTGCAGAAAATCCTGCTTGGGGATCAACTAGCAATTTTTCTAAATCACTGCGAATACCTTCAGGGTTGAGTTCTTCGAGGTTTGTGTTGCGGAGATAATCTGCGATCGCAGTTGTGGTTTGTTCGTACTGTTCTTTAGCTTTATCGGCTATAGCTTGCGGGGTTTGCAAGATGTTATCTCTAACTGCTTCAAGTTGATCGAGAGTTTGATTAATTTCATCCTCGTTCAAATCTTGACGCTGAGAAAGCAGACTAACTAAAGTTTCGCGGTCAAACTGTGATAAACGCTGACGCAACAAGTTAAACCCAGTTTGGGGGTCTTGCAGTAAGGTGCTGAAATCACGGCTAATACCTTCAGGATTGAGTTCTTCCTTATTAGTATTGCGGAGATAATCTTCTACTCTTTGCCGTAATTCTTCTGTTTGGTTTTTGGCTTGTTCTTCTAATTTCCCTAAAACAGAATCCCGGACGCTTTCGAGTTGATTCAGCAGATTATTCGCTTCTTCTTCGCTGAAGTCTTGACGCTGCAACAATACTTGTAAAAAGATGTCGCGGTCAAATCCCTGTAAACGTTCAGTTAAATCTGCAAAATCAGCGTTTAATTCTGTCAGTAGTTTAGAAAAATCTCGCTCAACCGCTTCATTATTCAGTTCTTGTTTATCAGTGGAACGTAGATAATTTTCAATTAAGTTCCGCAAATCTTGACTTTTATCTTTAACTTCCGCCTGTTGCAAAGTTTCTAAAACTTCTTGGCGAATTTCTTCCATTTGTTGCGAAATTTCTTTGACTCTGACTTCGCTAATATCACTGCGGCGGATGAGTAAATTAGCAAATTCTTCTTGGTTAAATCCCTCTAATTCCCGGCGCATAGTTGCCGCATCTGCTTGCGGGTCATAGATGACATCGCGGAATTCATCTTTAATTGTGATGCGGTTAAAGTGCCAAGGTAAGGAATTTTGAATGTAAGCTTCGATATCTTGACGGTAATTAGAGTTTGATGAACCACCTGTTGATTTGGTAGTTTTTTCAATAGTTTCTTGAATTTGGTGAGTAATACCCTCAATATCTAGATCCTGAACTTTATCTTTCAGCTTTTGTAACTGATTGGTGATTTTGTTCACATCTATATTAGAGGTATTTACTCTTTCTAAAACTATTGGTAAAGCGGCACTAAAACCAGATTGAATGGCTTGTTTCATTATGCCGTTGCTGCCGTTACCGTTACCGCCTACAGTTACTAATTCTTGCAAGCGATCGCCTAATTCATCGGATTGCAATTCTTCAGGTGTAGCGGATGTCAGTAAGTTAATTACTTGCTGTGCTGGATTGCGTTTAGCTAAAGTTTGCTGCCAAGCACCTTCTAATTGGTCAGCAATTTTATTGACATCAGCTTTAGAAAAATCTGTGCGATCGCTAATTAAATCAACAAAGGTTTGCCGATTAAAATTTTGCGTTAAATCACTATCAGGAATAGATTTCCAATCGATATCGCTGAAAATTTTACCAAATTGGTTGCGGATATCATCAAAATCTAGTTGTGGTCTTTGCAGATTATTCAAAGAACTTTGCAGCGTATTTTGAATACTACTAACATCAAAACCAGAAGTTAATTCTCGTCGGACTGCGGCTGTAATATCTTCTGCTGTCGAAACTATCTGTTGTTTTGCCACATTTGAACTAATAGCATTTGTGGCAGTTCCCATCAGTGCTTTAAAGCCAGAATTAGCTGTGCTGGCAATAGAACCGATTAATGAACCGACTGTAGAAGAACCAAACCATACTACTAGGAAAAAGTATGCAGACCAAATAACTACGCCAATAATAGCTCCTAAAAATGCACTATCAATTAAGCTCAGTTTTACGGCGAAGAAACAAGCGGTAAATAATGCAATACTAGAAGTTATTAATGCCCAAATTCCGACTTGGTTTTCGACTTTGCGAATCGTTTCACCGAGACTTTCTGAGTCATCGTTAGAAGATGAATCACTGCCTAAATAAGAAATTCCGGCGGCAATGGAAAAGTTAGTTAATAATAGTTGAAAAGCAAATGCCATGAAGACACCAGCTAACAATGCAACTAAAAATTTAGGGCCGGAGAAGACAACTGATACTTGTTCTGGGGTTAATACTTCCTGTACTTCGGCTATGGCTGCTAATCCACCACTCAGCCAATGCCATCCTAAAAAATTATCGACAATTTGAAGCATAGTATTTTCTCACTCATGCTCATTAAATGCCAGTTATTGTTAAAGTAACTGGTTACTTTCTACGCTAGTTATCAATTTCTTTAACTATCACTTTCTTAGGGGGTAATGTAGGCTTCCAGAAGAGGTAGTTTTAAACTGAGAGAAATTAGCCTCATCTCATCATTGGATTACATAGATTTTTGAAACGAACCGCAAAGGGCGCAAAGAACACAAAGGAAGAAAGAAGAGTTTTTATGGGAGGTTAATATCAAATAGTAAAAGGCTCTAAATTATGATTATGCCACTGGCGTTGATACCATTCTGCAACTAAGGGACGGACAGTAAATTTAGGGTGTTGTTCGCCTGTGACATCAATTCGCAGACATGAGTAAGGACGGCGTTTTTGGGAACTGTGGCCGTTACGACCGACGAACAGGTGCGATCGCGCTATTAATCTATTTTCTTCGACTAAATCAGCACCTTCAATTCGCTGGCGGCGCAAACTAAACCCACTTCCACCACACACAATCCAGTTGATAGATGAATCTGCGTGTCCGGTGTTATATGTTTGCAGATGTTCTAGGCAGTGGGCATGGCCGTTTAACACTAAATCTACTACAGAACGGTCTTTCTTTAATTCACCTACTGTATCTGCCACTGCGTTGAATACTTCTCGCAAGCGGCTGCGAATTGCCAGTGTTTGTCCTTGTTGCCATTTGGTCGCTTCGGTAACGTAGGGAGGATGATGAAAATAAACGACGCGTCCGCGCACGTCTGAGTTCTGCCACGATTGAATTAATCTCTGTTTTAGCCATTCCAACTGTTCTACATCAGTGTGGGTTGTTTGTTGCGGTGCTAATTGTTTGTCAATATCAACAATCAGTTCTTCTATTTGCGACAGCTTTACGTATAAATCATCTAAATCTTCGGCTTCATTAGGGTTATCAGGATTCAACTTGCTTGATTTTTCCAGGATTTGCTGCTTTTCCTGTTCATATTCTTGACGGCGTTGTTCTAAACTCCTGCGTTTTGCGTCGCCTTCTGCGGTTTCTGGCAATGGTGGGGGGTCGTTAAATGTATTGGAATCTAAAGCAAAGAAGTCAATCCCACCATAACGAAAGGTGTAATAGCGATTAGGCAGACTGGTAAAGTTTCCTGGCTGATAGGATAAACAACGGCCTGTATCGGTTTTGGCTGTGTAGTGAATGTCTAAATGTCGGTCTAAATCTCCAGGGAAGGTAAAGGCACTGAGATAATCGAGAAATGCCTTGGCGTAAGCATCGCCTGTCCCGGAACCATGTAAACCGACATCTAAATCTAAGCGCGATCGCAATAACCGCCGAATTGGTAATGTTGTCATTGATAGCAAGCTAAAGACAATCGGCAAGTCGTAATAATCGTGATTTCCCGGTACAGGCAAAATCGGTACGCGGAAAGTCATGTTATTGTAAGCAATCTTTTTGGGATGTTCACCGCCTAATAGATACTCTTTATAAGGCTGAATAAAGTTTTGCTGATAATACTCACTCGACCCCACTAAATAGATGACATCGCCTGTATGCAGCATAAAACGGCAGTCATCTAGATGAGGTAATGCCAGTTCAGCTACCTGCCGTTGCGGATTTTGTCCGCCATGTCTACCGGAACCGCTATCTCCTACAACCAAAAATGAGAATTCCACATCATCAGCTTGACCATCATCAAGCACGAACCTAGTTTGGTCAATGCCACGCTTTTTGATGGAGGGATTTTGCCAGCAGACTCGCTGGTTCATCTTCTGAATTTTTTTGGCAATTGCCGGATCGGAAACAAGCTTCAAAATGCTTTACTCCTTGAATTCTTCTGTGTCCTCCTCACCCTCTTTTGGATGCTTCAACTCAATTACCAAATTAGGCAGTCCATCGAGTTTTTCGGCGAGTTCCACTTCTTCTGCTGCTGGTACAAAAACTTTTAAGCCTTCTGGTACGCATTTAACTTCAATTGGGGTTGTCCCAACTAGTTCGCCATCTAAGACAACTTTTTGTGCGGGGTCGGTGGTAATTTTGAATTGTTTGGCGCGCAGATAACCAATATCATCTCTTTCGGCTGCATTACCCGCAGAAGCACTTTGAAACAGATGATAGGTAGCGGCGATCGCGCCTGCTGTATTCACGGGTGCGACTATGGTTAAATCTAGCAGTCCATCATTATAAATAATCCCTGCTGGCCCTTGCGCCAACACAGAAGTCGGTGGTGCAGCGTTAGCCACGGTGACAGCGGCGGCGGTGGTTTTAATTATCTTGTCGTCTGTTTCAATTTCGACATCAAAACTCTGCAATTCTCTGAGCTGCTGAATCCCCGCCAAGATGTAAGCAATTATACCAAAGCGATTTTTAGCTTCGCGGTTGGCTTTTTCTACTGTTTCTGCTTCAAACCCAATACCTGCTAGCAAAATCATTGGGCGATCGTTGCAATAAGCTACGTCTATATTGCGGGTGGTTCCTTGTAAAATTGTTTGGCAGGCGGCTTCAATTGTGTCAGGAATCCCTAAAGCTGTAGCAAAGGCGTTAGCTGTTCCCCGCGAAATTATCCCAAAAGGAATATTAGTATTAATGGCGGCGGCGGCGGCGGCTGAAAGTGTACCATCTCCGCCAGAAGCAATTATTTCATTAACTCCGCGCTCAACCGCAGCATAAGCAAGTGCATCCGCGCCAATTTCTTCAGTTGTAAATTGAATATCTAGTTCAATTGCTGGTTCTAATAAGGCTCTAATCTCTATCAGTTCTTGTTCAGGGTCGCCTTGACCCGCAACTGGATTAAAGATAAGACAAGCGGAACGATTCATAAAAGTAAAATATTAAGCTGCGATCGCTAACATACCAAACTATTCCTACCATTTCTAGAAAAGCTTCACTTCCCTCTAGCGACAGGTTTGCGAATATACCAGGGGTAGAAATTTTATTTATTCGGTTAGATTAGATTGACACTTACTTAGCTCAGGAATGCTACCATGCGTCTGTTTTTACCTTTATTCGTCAGTACCTTAGTTGTTAGCAGTACGGTAACTCTGGCAAATCCCCAACCGACTAACACATATTTAGTCCAGAAACTCAACTGTAACAACGCTCAAACTCAATCAGAAATTAATATTTGCGCTCAGTTGTCATATCAAGATGCTGATAAAAAATTGAACCAAGCTTATAAAAAACTATTACCCAAGTTGTCAAAATCTAGACAACAAAAATTACTTGCTGCACAAGTAGCATGGATTCAGTTTCGTGATGCTAATTGCGAGTTTGAAAGAAGCCAATACGAAGGCGGAACTATTGCTCCTGCTATTTATTCTGGCTGCTTAGAAGAAGTTACAAAACAGCGTACTCAACAATTACTTGTTGATATCGAAAATAGCGATTATTAAACCTGCTGTAGCACTGTCTAGAGAAGTTATCAAGCTATTCCCTACACCTTGTTAAGTAATTAAAATTAAAGTAAAAAATTGTAAAGCAAACAAAAATAAAATTATCGTTAATTAAGCGATCGCAATGCGGGAAGTCACTCACTGCGGTAGTCTAGATGAAAGTGAATGTATCGCCTGGTTTGACATACAGTTATTATGACTTCAGTTGTTAAGAGTGCAACCCGCACGATTCGTATTGGTTCTCGTAAAAGTCAACTTGCTCTAGTTCAAACATACTGGGTAAGAGAGCAATTACAAAAAAGTTTCCCAGATATCAATTTTGAAGTCCACACCATGTCTACCCAAGGCGACAAAATCCTGGATGTAGCGTTGGCGAAGATTGGCGATAAAGGACTATTTACAAAAGAACTCGAACTGGGAATGATCAACCAAGAAATTGACTTTGCGGTTCATTCCCTCAAGGATCTGCCGACTAATTTACCAGAAGGCTTAACCTTAGCGGCAATTACCGAACGGGAAAACCCCGCCGATGCCTTAGTTGTGCATGAAAAGTATAAAGACAAGCAAATTGATACTTTGCCAGAAGGTGCAGTCATTGGCACATCCTCACTGCGACGGTTAGCGCAATTACGCAATCGCTTTCCCCACTTCACCTTTAAAGATGTGCGCGGTAACTTAAATACCCGGTTGGCCAAACTCGATGCTGGCGAATACGATGCCCTGATTTTAGCAGCAGCTGGTTTACAACGCTTGGGTATGGGCGATCGCGTTCATCAAATTATCCCCAAAGAAATTTCCCTTCACGCTGTCGGACAAGGTGCATTAGGGATAGAATGCAGGGCTGATGACCAAGATTTGATATCTTTACTCAAAGCCATTGAACATCCCGAAACACGCGATCGTTGTTTAGCAGAAAGAGCATTCTTACGTGACTTGGAAGGTGGTTGTCAAGTACCTATCGGTGTAAATACAGAAATTCAGGATGGCAATTTAACATTAACAGGTGTAGTTGCCAGCGTAGATGGACAAAACATCGTCAAAGATACAGTCACAGGTTCAGCCAACAACGCCGAAGCATTGGGGACAGAATTAGCTAACCTTCTGCGGGAACAAGGTGCAAAAGAAATTCTTGAGCAAATCTTTGCTGAAATCCAACGAGGTTCTTAGGATACTGGCAAACAGATGTGGTTAGATAAGAATTGAGTTCAAAGGATGAAGTGTAAAGGATAAAGGAGCAAAAATCGGTACATTGTTGCCGACATTTCTACCATTCCTTAATTAAAGTACCTTTATACTTCAGACTTCATACTTCAGACTTTTGAAAATATAGGCAGAACCGGGGAAACAACAAAGACCATGCGGATTCTATTCGTTGCAGCAGAAGCAGCTCCCGTTGCGAAAGTAGGAGGAATGGGTGATGTTGTAGGAGCATTACCTAAAGTCTTAAGAGAAATGGGGCATGATGTCCGCATATTCCTGCCTTACTACGGGTTTTTACCAGACAAAATGGAAATCCCCAAAGACCCGATTTGGTGGGGATATGCCATGTTTCAGGACTTTGCAGTTTATGAAAGTGTGCTGCCTGGTACAGATGTGCCTTTGTATTTATTTGGACATCCTGCTTTTGACCCGCGCCGCATCTATTCGGGAGAAGACGAAGATTGGCGGTTCACCTTCTTTGCCAATGGAGCGGCTGAGTTCTGCTGGAATTATTGGAAGCCAGACATTATCCACTGTCACGACTGGCATACAGGGATGATTCCCGTGTGGATGAACCAATCTCCAGATATCACCACGGTGTTTACGATTCATAACCTGGCTTATCAAGGGCCGTGGCGTTGGTATCTAGAGAAAATTACTTGGTGTCCCTGGTATATGCAAGGACACAACACAATGGCAGCAGCAGTGCAGTTTGCTGACAGGGTAAATACCGTTTCCCCAACTTATGCCGAACAAATCAAAACACCTGCCTATGGTGAAACTATCGAAGGTTTGCTGTCATTTATCAGTGGGAAGCTATCAGGGATTGTCAACGGTATAGATACTGAGGTTTACAACCCAGTCGATGATAAATATATTGTACAGACATTCACGCCAGACACTTTAGATCAGCGTAAGAAAAACAAAGTTGCTCTACAAGAAGAAATGGGGTTAGAGGTCAACTCTCAAGCCTTTTTAATTGGGATGGTGAGCCGATTAGTCGAGCAGAAAGGCTTGGATTTGGTCATCCAAATTTTAGACCGCTTCATGGCTTATACAGATGCCCAATTTGTGTTGTTAGGGACAGGCGATCGCTATTATGAAACTCAAATGTGGCAATTAGCATCCCGCTACCCCGGACGTATGGCGACTTACCTTTTGTATAACGATGCCCTATCCCGCCGGATTTATGCTGGTACTGATGCCTTTTTAATGCCTAGCCGCTTTGAACCCTGCGGTATCAGCCAAATGATGGCAATGCGCTACGGTTCTGTTCCCATCGTCCGCCGCACCGGGGGATTAGTTGACACCGTATCCCACCACGACCCCATCAACGAAGCTGGTACAGGTTATTGCTTCGACCGCTACGAACCATTGGATTTGTTTACCTGTATGATTCGCGCTTGGGAAGGTTTTCGTTTCAAACCCCAATGGAAGGAACTACAAAAACGCGGTATGAATCAAGACTTTAGCTGGTATCGCTCTGCCAAGCAGTACGATAAGCTGTATCGTTCCATGTATGGCTTACCCGATCCAGAGGAAGCAGCAGCACAGCCAGAGTTAGTTTTAAATCAGTAAGTTTAAACGCAAAGTAGCGCAGAGTTAAACGCAGAGGAACACAGAGAGTTTTGTTTTTCATCTGCGTTTATCTGCGTTTAATTATTCTCTAAAAGACAATGACTGAGGAACTCCAAAGAGCCGATAATGATTCGCCGTGGAAAGAAATTTTAGAAGCATACTTTCCCCAAGCGATGCGGTTTTTCTTTCCCCAAACATCCGCATTAATTAATTGGGAACGTCCCCACGAATTTCTCGACAAGGAATTTCAACAAATCGCCCGCGAAGCCGAACTTGGAAGAAGATACGCAGATAAGTTAGTCAAAGTTTGGCAAATTGACGGGGAAGAAGTTTGGCTGTTAATTCATGTCGAAATTCAGGCAAAACCAGAAGATAACTTCGCCGAAAGAATGTTTTCGTACAACCTGCGAATTTTTGATAAATTTGCTAAACCAGCCATCAGCCTAGCAATTTTATGTGACGCTGACTCTACTTGGAGACCGAATCAATACAGTTACAATTATCCTGATTGCAGTCTGGTTTTTCAATTCGGCACTGTCAAATTGCTGGACTATCAAAATCACTGGGCAGAATTAGAAGCCAGCGACAATCCTTTTGCGACAGTTGTCATGGCACATTTAAAAATGCAGCAAACCAGCAAACAGCTAGGAGAACGGAAAAATTGGAAATTCAGCTTAATTCGGCGACTCTACGAACAAGGGCTAGAAGAAAGAGACATTCGTAACCTCTATCGTTTTATCGATTGGGTTATGATTTTACCAAAAGCATTAGAAGCAGAATTTTGGCAAGACTTTAAGTTATTCGAGCAGGAGCTTACTATGCCTTACATCACCACAGGCGAGCGCATTGGCTACGAGCGAGGAAAAGAGGAACAAACACAAACTCTTGTCTTAAGACAACTGCAAAGACGGGTGGGCAATTTATCCGACGAAGTTCGTCAACAAGTTCAAAGTCTTTCTTTAGAACAATTAGAAGCACTGAGCGAGGCTTTATTAGATTTTAGTGCGATCGCTGACTTACACAACTGGTTACAAGCAAATCAAACAATTTAAACTAAATTATTAGTCATCCTGTGTAATCTCACCCGCTACCAATGCATTTCTCTTTGCGTCTTTGCGCCTTTGCGCGAGATAAAAAATTGGGCTGTGCATCATTCGACTATGCAAAGCCCAAAAACACTAATTTTGATCAACCCACTCCCAAATAATTCTTGACAATTTGCAAAATCCTCTCAGCAGCATAACCATCACCGAAAGGATTAATTGCATTAGCCATTGCATCATAAGCCGCCGGGTTACTCAACAAATCAGCCGCCGCCGCCAAAATACTTTCGCTTTCAGTCCCGACTAATTTAGCTGTACCCGCCGTTACAGCTTCAGGACGTTCTGTGGTTTCTCGCAAAACTAATACTGGTTTACCTAAACTTGGTGCTTCTTCTTGCAAACCACCAGAATCAGTTAATAAAAAATGCGATCGCCCAATTGCACCCACTAATTCGGCATAATCTAAAGGTTCAGTCAAAAATACGCGCGGATGTTGCCCTAATAATGCTTGCAATGGTTCCCTAACTGTGGGGTTGCGATGCAGTGGTAATACCAAAGCAGTATCAGGAAACTTATCTAATATTTGCAGAAAACCTTGAGCGATCGCTTGTAATGGTTCTCCCCAATTTTCCCGGCGGTGAACTGTGGATAACAACACGCGATATTCACTCCAATTCAACCCCGGAACATTACAAGCTGGCTGACTCGCCGCCACATTCAACAGTGCATCAATCACTGTATTCCCCGTCAAGTGAATTTCACCCAACACCCCAGAACGTTGCAAATTCTCCACCGCCAAAGTTGTTGGTGCAAAATGCAGTTGCGTAATTTGCGAAATTAACCTGCGATTTGCTTCTTCTGGATAAGGATTGTAAATATTATCTGTTCTTAACCCGGCTTCGACATGACCCACAGGAATTTTTTGATAAAAAGCTGCCAAAGCTGCGGCAAAAGCTGTGGTTGTATCTCCTTGGACAATCACTAAATCTGGTTTACTTTTTTGAAATAACTCTTCTAGTCCGCGCAAGCTGCGGCAAGTAATATCACTTAAAGATTGTTTCGGCTGCATAATCTCCAAGTCATCATCGGCTTTGAGGTTAAACAGTTGCATCACTTGTTCAACCATTTCACGATGCTGCCCAGTTAAAATTACTTGCAACTCAAATTCAGGAGACTGCTGGAAAACCTGAATCACAGGTGCTAGTTTAATCGCCTCTGGACGCGTACCTAAGATAATGCCAACTCGCTTTTTATTAGTCATTTGTCATTTGTTATTAGTCATTTGTCAATAGTAAATGCTCAATCGCTATAAATGACAAATGACAAAACCCATACAAGGAGGTATGAAAGTCCTGTATTTCCCTTCTCTATTCCCTTTAATAAACATGAAAAAACCCGGTTGAACCGGGCAGATGCATTGTTTGTCGTGTTTAGCGAAATAGTTATACTTTGATGTCACAAGTTAAAGGACAAGAAGCATATACAGTAGTTTGCTGTAATTGCTCTGATTCACCATGCAGCCAACTTAACCACTTAATTTGACTGGGATGTACACCTTTAAAGGTGAGTACAGCAGCTGCGATCGCCACTGCTAAAATATTGAACAAAATTAACCCACCGCCTACTAATAAAACCGCACTAACAGGCATGACAGATTGTAAAACAATCGACAACAGACATCCCACCGTAGCCATCAACACAACCAACGGAAAACCGACAACTAACAAGCATACTGCCAATGTGAAAGTCCATATCAAGAAGCTTTTAATCATCATAAAGGAGTAGGTCTTTCCGAGATTAGAGCTTTGAGCCGAAACCATGACTTTTCCTCCTAGTACACAGCAATAAATGTAATTTCAGTTAGATACCGCTGTTGGCGAATCAACTGATTGTTTCAGTGAATTCCAGTATATAAAAAGGTCTTTGAAAAATGAGCATTTAGTTACTTAACTTTACAGATAATTTTTTCTAATGATGAATGTAAAGTTCGGTGTATTTCTAGGTATGTAAACAGTTTCTGCCATCTGCCTCTAGGAGTAGAAGCCTTATTTGATGAGCTTGTCCAGGATGTTTTCGGCTTCTAAAATTGATCCCCTTAATATTTCTTATACAAACATAGGGAGTCTCTCATAATTCATGGTTGTGGCTGAAAAAAATACCTGCTGCTGATTTGGCTGTTAATTGCTAGTAAATTGTTCGGTTTCTCCGAAAGAATTTCTCATATATTTTGAAGAAACCGTTAAGAAAAATATGTATGTTATTTATAATACTTTTATTTATAAGTGATTTTTCTGAAGGTTTTCCAAGCCTATAGTGTGTTAAACCAGTCTATATAGGGTTAAGTATTTTGTAAACTAGTCAGAGTTTTCGAGATGATATAAAAAAATATACTAATCGTCAATTTTTATGTAACGAAATATTACATTGGTTTTTGCAATTAAGAAAGACCAACAATCCCGCTTTCTGCCGACCTTGAGAACCAACAAGAGAGATTTTCTGCGGATTCAACTTGATAACTGAGCAAATTTAAAGATATATGACAGAAACACAGCATCCTGCCAATCCTAATCCAGCAGCTCCTCGGAATGTACCTCCAATGCCGCCACCTCCACCATCTTTAATGACTCAGCGGCAGCATACACAAACTTTGGATATGTCTGTTCATCGGAGTGCTACTCAACCGACACCTCCTCCTCCCGTTGCAAATCGTCCGGGAACTTCACCACAAATGGCTTCGGCTAAAAGCAATCCTTCCGGTATGACTTTGGCAGAAATTATTAAAGAAGCATTTGATAAAGGTTATTCTGATATTCACTTAGGTGTAGGTGAAGTACCCCGTTACCGCAACCGTGGCGAAATTCAACCAACTGAGCATCCAGAAACAAATCATGAAACTTTCATGAGTTGGTTGCGCGAGGTGATGACAGAAGCCGAAATTCAGAGATTTGAAGAACATTTAGAGTTTGACGGTGCAACTCAATATGAGTTCGCGCGTGTGCGGATCAATGTTTTTGGCTCAATGAAAGGTCATGCAATGGTACTGCGGTTGATTCCCTTGAAAATCTTGTCAATGGAACAGCTGAGATTACCTTCAGTTTTTCGAGACATCTGCCACTACCACAAAGGCTTAATCTTAGTTACTGGCCCCACTGGTTCTGGTAAATCAACAACAATGGCGGCGATGATTGACTATATTAATCGGGAAATGGCCAAGCACATCATCACCATTGAAGACCCCGTGGAATTTGTTCACCAAAGCCGCAAGTCGTTAGTAAAACAGCGAGAAGTGGGAATGCACACTCGCAAATTTGATAACGCTTTAAAAGCTGCCTTGCGGGAAGACCCAGATTTGATTCTGGTGGGGGAAATGCGGGATAAAGAAACCGTCAACACCGCCTTGAAAGCCGCGCAAACAGGTCACTTGGTCATGGGAACCTTGCACACTAACAGTGCGGTGAAAACCATTGAGCGGATTCTCAATTTATATTCTGGAGAAGAACAGGATGCTATGCGCGTCGCCTTGGCAGAATCTTTAGTGGCGGTGATTGCTCAAGGGTTATGTCGTACGACTGATGGTAAACGAGCCGCGTTCCACGATATTCTAATCAATACTGAGGCGGTTAAAGAATGGGTCAAAGACGGTAAATATGATGAAATTACCGAATTGATGAAGCAAGCCAGTTTCGATGGCATGATTACGATGAATCAATCTCTGCTCAACCTCTATCAAGAAGGTCGCATTACTGAAGAAACAGCTTTAGAAATGTCACCAACTCCTAACGAAATGGCCCAGTTTCTCCGAGGACGAGTTTAATTACAGTAACAGGTAAAAAGTAACGCGCCTCTACTTTTTACCTTTGAGTTCCCCAACCCCTGTAACTAGCTTGACTACAGATAAACTTGTATTACCTAAAATTTTTAAAGGCATAGCCTTATTTACTCCTGGCGGAGATTTAATTTATTGCATCGACCCGATTAAACAGGGTCGATGGCATTTGCATTTGTGCGCGGCTTTACAAGAAATTCTCGATTTACCAGAACCACCGCACTTTTTAGTTCCCTGTTACACAGCAACCATTGACCATTGGCTAGATCCCCATAGCCAGCAAATTAGAACTTTTGCGGAAGCTTATCCTGCGGTTCTGCAACATCAAGCTTTGTTAAATGCGATTTTTAACGCGGGTGATTTGGTGTGGCAAGCGGCTCCGTGGCAAGATGGATTATGCGATCGCATGGTATTGGCAACTTATCGCTCTACATTTCCCCAGCTTTGGGAAGATCATGATTTAGTAATTAACTTAGACCTTTCAGAAAAAGCACCAAAATATCATCCACCAGTTAGAGCCATACAAACAGCACCACAAAAAACCCAAGGTTATGTTCTGCGCTTATTTGTGGCAGGCCATAGTGCCAATACAGAAAAGATACTCCAAAATTTACATGAATTATTAGAGCGATCGCTAGGTTATCCTTACACTCTCAAAGTAATTGATGTGCTAACTCATCCAGAACAAGCAGAAATCGATCAAGTTTCAGCCACTCCCACCCTCGTCAAAGTCTGGCCTCAACCCATCCGGCGCATTGTTGGTAATTTAGATAATGCCGAGAAAATTTTTCAAATGTTGGGAGCTACAAAAAAAATATAGCAAGCTTGTTTGATGTCTCAACTATTCGATGGGAATAGGCAAAAGTCAAAAGTCAAAAGGAAAAAGAAAGAATATTTATACCACCAGCCTTTTAGCTATTTTAGATGGTCTGTTTATTTAAGCCGACCTGTACTAGGGAGATAAGGAGTTGATTTGTTATTATAGAAGTCTTTGCTATTGTATCCAAAACCGAGCGTATCACAGCCGCAACGCAAGGGATCGCTACCGCATTACCAGCTTGTTTTCTCACAGCTTGATAAGAGCCAACTATTTTATAAGAATCAGGAAAGCCTTGGAGTCGTAACATTTCACGCTCTGTCAGCCTTCTTTCACCATTGACTAAAAGGTAATTATAAGAAGCACCTGCTCTCAAGGCACAAGAATAAGGATATGCACTAATATTTCCGCCTTTGTTTTCATGCCAGATAGTTGCTTCACTATATTGCTTTTTTCCCTGACGTTTTTCTAGACGATTATTCCTAATTTTTTCGGAAGCATAATAAAACTCTGGCACGTCATCTACCAAAATTTCTGCTAGTGGTTTCATCGGCACATCACCATTCGGCCAGATAAAATTAACTTGATTGCGGAAGCCAACAATAAAAATACGTTCGCGCTTCTGCGGTACACCAAAGTTCAGTGCGTTAAGAATGTGATAGTCTGCGTAATATCCTAAGCTGCGAATAGTCTCCATAATTCGCCTGAGTGTTTGACCTTGATTGTGTCCTTTTAGTTGTTTGACATTCTCCAAAACAAAAGCTTGAGGCTGTTTCGCTTGCAAGATTCGGGCAATTTCAAAAAACAACGTTCCACGGATATCATCAAACCCTTTCATGTCTCCGCATATACTAAAGGGTTGACACGGAAACCCCGCGAACAAAATATCATGTTCAGGGATATCTTGCGCCTGTATCTTAGTAATGTCACCAGCAGGCTGTTCACCAAAATTTGCTAAGTATGCTTTTTGAGCATCAGAATCTATATCACTAGAAAAAACACAGACGGGGTTGAGATTACGCTCTTGGCAAACCATTTCTACCGCAATACGAAACCCGCCAATTCCACAAAATAAGTCTAAAAATTTGAGAGCGATTTTTTCTTCGGACTGGTGCATCTGTTCAGCTTGTACTGGGTGGCTACTGATTATCCACTAATTATCAGTCATACATCAATGGCTGAATCTTTATGAGTAAAAGTCTGATATGACTTAGCTTTGCACTTCAGACTTGTAAAGTAGACTCACAATATTGCTAATATCTATCCACCTCCTGCGTTTTCTTGCGATAATTCCCAAGGGGTGTGCTTTGTTCTGGTTCGTCAAAGGGTAAAATAGATGACAATCAAGCGGTTGGTTTTAATAGTTTCGACGTTGATAGCGATTGGGTTAGCTACTTTATCTTTAGTTAGTAGTTGGCAAAAACCCCAGTTCCAAAGTCGTCTGGAACTTTACCAAACAAATATTTCTCTACAAGCACAAGCTTGGCAACCAGAAGATGGCGATAATCTTCAGCCACTACGACAAGCCATCCTGGAAGAGCGACCTTTGGAAAATGCGACCAAGCAATATCAGGATGCCAAAGAATCGGTACAAACTAATATAGATAAAGTCCAAACCCAAATTACACAGCTAAGTTCGCCAGCAAATATTACTCCCCCACCTAAACCTATACCCCAAGACACTCTTGATACTGGCACATCTCCTGAAGTAAAACTGCAACAGTTAAGGCAGTCCTTAAAACAACAACAAAAGTTACTAGCGGAATTGGATCTGCGTTTAGGCATTTTACAAGCACAACAAGGACAACAAGACGCTGCACTCAAAACTTGGGACGAGGTACAAGGTTTAGTCAAAACAGATAAACCAACTATCAGTGGTGAATTTATCGAGACTGCTACTGTTTTAAATGGTATTTGGAGTGAGCCGGCACGCATTTTACCTGATGCCCAACAGTTAATTCAAAAGAATTTAGATGGTTGGTTTCGCTACACTGCTTTGATTCAGCTATACCAACTCCAGCAACGCCCAGAACCTTTAGCCGCTATTAAAGCTGAACAACAAGAAGCGGCAGCGCAGGCTGTGTTTAAATTAACCTTAATTGGTATTATCCCCGCCTTGGCAGCTTTAATTGGGACAATTTTATTGATTTTCTTATTTTCTCAACGCTTGCTGAAGGGGAAAGAGGCTTTAATCGCACAAAACGGTGATTTAGTTTGGTCAACACCTTGGGATGTCGAAACGATAATTCAGGTGTTTGTTGTCGGCTTTTTCTTCATGGGACAGGTGTTTGTTCCTTTTTTACTGCTGATATTGCCAATTCCTCGCCCGATTACGGATGTGCGCCTACAAGCTGTTTCTGTTTTGGTGAGTTATCTTTTGGTGGCTGCGGGTGCGCTTTTTGTGATGTATCTTTCCATCAAGAGGTTTTTCCCTTTACCCCGATTGTGGTTTAAATTCCAGCTACGCGATAACTGGTTTTTGTGGGGGTTGGGTGGTTATTGCGCTGCTTTACCTATAGTTGTGGTGGTGTCGTTAATTAACCAAAAGCTTTGGCAAGGACAGGGTGGTAGTAACCCTTTATTGCAATTGGCACTCGAAAGCCAAGATTTTGTGGCACTGGGAATATTTTTCTCGACAGCTGCTATCGCCGCTCCTTTATTTGAAGAAATT
Organism: Nostoc sp. FACHB-110; assembly: GCF_014697425.1. Taxonomy (GTDB): domain Bacteria; phylum Cyanobacteriota; class Cyanobacteriia; order Cyanobacteriales; family Nostocaceae; genus Nostoc_B. The sequence continues at coordinate 184,308 of NZ_JACJRU010000009.1, read as the reverse complement.
TTATTTCGTGGCTTTTTATTGCCTTCCCTGACGCGTTACATCCCTGTGTGGGGAGCAATCTTAGCTAGTAGTTTTTTGTTTGCAATTGCTCATTTGAGCTTGTCAGAAGTTTTACCACTGACAGCCCTAGGTATGGTGTTAGGTGTAGTTTACACGCGATCGCGCAATCTCCTAGCTCCTATGTTGCTCCACAGTCTTTGGAATAGCGGTACACTACTGAGCTTATTTCTTTTGGGCAGCAGTAATTAATAATACGATAAAAATACGGTTGCGCTAGAGAAAAATATCTGTTTTTATCTCCGTAGGTAATGATATTTCATTGGTAGTTACTGAATCCAGTATTCAGCATATGCTGGATTAAATTTAACTGTATTGAGGGCAATGAAAAATTTCAGCAATACTGTCAAATAGCCTACAAAACTGTTAGATTGATATTTAGTAATATCTAAATAGTTTCAGCTATTGTTCAGAAGTTGATTTCCTATCTGTGCTATATACAACAAACAAAATTGAACACTCAATTCAGTTTTGCGTGATAGGAGTTGTAAAAGACAACTAAATAAAAGTGTTAAGTGTTACTTTGAGGTACTCAAACCTAGATTAAATAACTTTCTAGCGAAAAGCATAGATGTTATCTGCATCCAAATATACATTTCCAATCACATTGGAAGCGCACCATTACAGCTAGATCAAAAAAGTCCGGATATAACATTAATCGGTCTGTAAAAATGGTAGTAGATTGCCGTTTGTTGCTGAATCTTGAGGATTAATTCTCTATATGAGAAATCATACCTAAGAATCTGCAAGATAGCTGTCTTTGATGTCATAATCACAATTAAATATATCCATCAAGTAGCTTGCTATTTGTAAGCTACACATTACTTGCATTATCCTCATATCTTGATTATTTCATTTCTTATAAAGGAGTGACACCTTTATCTAGACAGCAATTAGATGTATATTAGCCCATCCTAAGTGGGAAATTTGTTTTATTTACAAATATCGCAGGAATTCACCGAGAATTCTTAAATTTTCTTCATAAAACTAGCTTGAACTAATAAGTATCAATATATTTACTTGTTCTTATTAAATGAAAAGCTTAAATTCTTACCTATTGTTGAGGAGTAATAGTCGCTATGGCCAATCTCAATCCTAGCCATCCTAATAAACAACTTCTGGCTGGTTATTGTGCAATTTTGTTTGGCGGATTTGGAGTTCATAAATTTATTTTAGGATATAACCCAGAAGGCTTTATTATGTTGGCTATATCTATAGTTGCAGGTAGCTTTACCTACGGTATTGCCTTGATAGTTATGCAACTTATAGGTTTAATCGAAGGGATGATTTATTTAAATAAATCATCAGAAGAATTTGTAAATACTTATTTTGTGAATAAACAAACCTGGTTTTAAACTTTCTAGCAATTAAAATTGCTAGAAAGTTTCAGGAAAATTTATAAATCATGGTGAGTTAAATCCCCAACTTATTTAAGAAGTTGGGGATAGACCAGCTAATAAAAATTAAGTAGATTGCCCAGAAAAATCTGAAAAAATCTTAACCTACTGCCATGTTCACTCTCAAACGTAAACATCTGCTCTGGTTTTTTTTGCTGATCTTAGGTTGTGGTTATTTCAGCACTATGTCTAATTTAGAAATTCATTCTTATTTGAAGAGCCTGATTTTCTTAATGCCAATGCAGTTTGCAGCTGTTGTTTATGTCACTTATCTACGCTGGAACCGTAGTTATCACGCAAAATAGGAAATAGGGGACTGCCAAATAAAAAATAATCAATCGCTTTGGCAAGCTCTTGACGCTAAATCATTAACGCTTAACAGGGTTTGGGGAACAGGGAAAGTCAGCAATTAAAAAAATTAATGTTATCCACATTCAGTCATAGTTGCAAATTTCGCCTACGCTCGAATTAGAGACGCTTTTAGTTAGGCGTTGAATGTTCGTAGCGAATCCCAAAACTTGCCATGCGACTTGTGCCGAAAACGAACCTTGACATAGAACCAGCCCCAGCATTAGAGACAATTATTCTCGATGTGGGGGGTATGAAGTGTGCTGGGTGTGTAAGTGCTGTAGAGCGTCAGCTAACCCAATATCCAGGAGTCAAGAGTGCCTGCGTGAATCTAGCGACGGAGGTAGCAGTTGTAGAGTCAGAAGTTGGAGCGATAGACCCCGATGCTCTGGCCAAGCGATTAACTACCGCAGGATTCCCAACTCAAACCCGCAAAGCTAGTGAGCAAATTACCTTAGATGATTCAGCACAACGACAGCAAAAAGAAATGCGTGCTGCATTTAGGCAGTTGGCGATCGCAGGGATATTATTAGTATTTTCCGGTATTGGGCATTTTAGCAGCCTTGGTGGCTCAATATTGCCAGCATTAGACAATATCTGGTTTCACTGTGGACTGGCAACCATCGCCATCTTATTTCCCGGCCGTCCTATCATCGTTGATGGTTGGTTGGGCTGGCGGCGGAATTCTCCCAACATGAACACCTTGGTGGGGTTAGGAACACTCACTGCTTACACTGCGAGTTTAATTGCACTGCTATTCCCTCAAATGGGGTGGGAGTGCTTCTTTGATGAACCAGTGATGATGTTAGGCTTTATTCTTCTAGGCAGGACATTAGAGCGACAAGCCAGAGGTAAAGCAGCCGCAGCCTTTAGACAACTATTGGCACTCCAACCCCAAATAGCAAGGTTAATTCCCAACCCAGACCCAACAAAATTGGAATTTGGTACTAACAGTATTGAAATCCCAGCAGAACAAGTGCGGGTTGGTGAATGGTTGCAGGTATTACCCGGCGATAAAATTGCGGTTGATGGTGAAGTGCGTCTTGGTCAAACCACTGTAGACGAGTCAATGTTAACGGGTGAATCTGTACCTGTCAGCAAACAACCAGGCGATACAGTCACAGCCGGAACTATTAACCAATCAGGTGCGATCGCAATTCAAGCAACCCGTACAGGCAAAGATACAACACTGGCGCAAATAGTTGCCTTGGTAGAAACAGCCCAAACCCGCAAAGCACCTGTACAAAAATTAGCCGATACCGTAGCTGGTTACTTTACTTACGGGGTGTTAACAGCTTCTGTATTGACTTTTGTGTTTTGGTACTTTTTCGGGACTCACATCTGGCCTGATGTCACCATGTCCAACAGCATGGAAATGATCAGCCACACCACCCACCACTCCCCACTCCCTACTCCCCACTCCCCCCTGTTAACCAGCTTAAAACTAGCAATTGCCGTTATGGTTGTTGCTTGTCCCTGTGCTTTAGGGCTAGCCACACCTACAGCAATTCTCGTGGGTACGGGCATAGGTGCAGAAAAAGGTTTATTAATCAAAGGTGGTGACGTTTTAGAAAAAGTTCACCAGTTAGATACTGTGGTCTTTGATAAAACTGGTACGCTCACAACAGGTAATCCCACTGTCACTGATTGTCTCGAAGTTGCCCACTCCCCATTTTCTACTTCCTACTCCCTCATCCAGCTAGCCGCCGCCGTCGAAAGTGGTACACACCATCCCCTTGCTAAAGCCATTCAACAAGCAGTTCAACGCCAGCAGTTACCTGTTCCCAACGCTATAGATTTTCATACCGAACCAGGCTTGGGTGTGTCTGCGATAGTAGAACAGATGACAGTACTGTTAGGCAATCAAGATTGGCTGAGTTGGCACGGAGTAGTGGTTAACGACACCATCCAACAAGAAATTCAAAAACTAGCAACAGCTGGTAAAACCGTTGTTTGTATAGCCGCTAACGGTAGCTTATTGGGATTAATTGCTGTGCAAGATACCCTCAGACCAGATGCACAAACCACTATAGACAAACTGCGCCAAAGAGGCTTACGAGTAATACTACTCAGTGGCGATCGGCCAGAAGCTGCAACTGCAATAGGTAAGCAACTCGGCTTAAATAGTGCGGATGTGATAGCCGGAGTTCCCCCGAGCAAAAAAGCCGAAGTGATTAAATCGCTCCAAGCCGAAAATTCTTCCCAATCCAAAATTGTCGCAATGGTTGGAGATGGCATTAATGATGCGCCTGCTTTATCTCAAGCAGATGTTGGTATTGCCTTACACTCCGGTACAGATGTAGCAATGGAAACTGCGGAGATTGTCTTGATGGGCGATCGCCTAAGTGACGTTGTAGAATCGATCGGGTTGAGCCATGCTACATTCAACAAGATTCGGCAAAATTTATTCTGGGCTTTTGCGTATAATACCTTAGGTATTCCCTTAGCAGCAGGCGTTTTTTTACCCAGTCTAGGTTTCGTTCTTAGTCCTTCTAACGCTGCGGCACTCATGGCTTTTAGCTCAGTTAGCGTTGTGACTAACTCAATATTATTACGTAAGCTAGCCCATCGTTTATGAAGGTTGGATCTGTAGATGAAAGGGCAAACCAAATGTCGGTTTTTACCAACTCAGGTTAAACTAAATCGTTAGTTAGGTGTTACACATCTTATCGATAGAGTAGAACGATTTTGTTCTACTCTTCCCAGTCAGTATAGCTTTCAAATTTTGTCAGAGTTATTACCACAGACTGTAGTACCCAAGAATGGTAGGAAACATTAACAATCAAAAAAAGCTAATTAATCAGAATTCAGCTGTTCACGATCACAACATATCAATGGCCACAGAAATTCATGAAAGCCATCTATTAATTCTTGAAGACGATCAAGGCCGGAAGGAATTCCCTTTAGAAAATTCCATTTACTCGATTGGCAGAGACCGTGATTGCAATATCCGTTTAGTGTCTCAGTTCGTCTCCCGTCGCCATGCTACCTTGGTGAGATTGCCCAGAGAACACAATAGCCATAGCTATTATTATCGGATTGTAGATGGCGATGCTAAGGGTAAAGCCAGTGCCAACGGATTAATGATTAACGGGCGTAAAATGCCAGCGCACGATTTAAAAAACGAGGACGAAATTGTTTTTGGCCCCCAAGTCCGCGCTATTTATTATTTGTTAAGAAATACTCAACGAGCAGGGCAAACAGACTCCAGTGAGTATGATATTACTCTCATCAACCCTGGTATGACTGAAGAAGCAGAAGACCTAGAAGATTAAAACATCCCCCGAATATCCGCTTCGCTCTGCTTTGGGGGATGATAGTCTAAGCTGTTAATCGTTTAATTTTCACATTGAGACCGCAGGGGAGCAGGGGGCAGGGAGCAAGGGAGAGGGTTTGCAGCTTTTACTACCATGAATATGGTGCAATTTAAATGACGACTAGCTTACCATCTTCATCAAACCAAGTATTGAGTATAAAATATTACTTTTGGTTAGATAATTTTTGGATAATCTTCGCAAACAGTACCTATTCTCGCGCATAGTGTTTGTGGAATTTTTAATGCTGAATTAGTTGGGGATGCGATCGCTTTTTCACTACTTACCCAAACATTTGTCAAACTTAAGGCGGTGGGGTCTTGGCAACGTGCTGGCTCGACTTGAGTCAAGTGGCGTGTATATCTATCCAAAACTTACTAACCCCAACCTAGCCGCCACAGACATAATTTGTACGTCAGTCCTGATTTGATTCAGATAGCTAGAGGGCAGAAGAGAAAAATTTGATGTTCCCCTCCGCACCCCCATATCCGTACCTCTATTAGATTGTTGAGGTCAAAGATTGCACTCTTGATTCTGGCCAGTCTAATGGGTTGAACACGCGCTCTTCTAGAGCCATTTGCTCAATTAAACTTGCCAATCTCAAAGCTTTCAGGGCTTGTTCCCCACCTACCGAAGGTTGATTCCCACCATGAACACAGTTGACAAAATGTTCTAACTCTGCACTTAGGGGTTGAATGTTGGTGGTGTAAACTTTTTCAATCAATCCATCCTGACGGTAAAGTAGCTGGCGATTGTCAGTTAAATTGGTGGTTGTTTGGCGATGAACTAAAATTTCATTCTTGAGAAAATCTGCTTCAGTGAATGATTTTTTGCAATGAGCAACAATGCGACGAATTTTTCTGTGGGTGACTTTACTTGCAGTCAGAGTAGCGACAATACCATTAGCAAATCCTAAAGTGGCTGTCACGTAATCTAAATAACCAGAGTCGAGAGCGCGAGTTCCACTAGCTGTCAGCTTGACTACTGGGGAAGCAGCCAACTCTAGCATCAAGTCAATATCGTGGATCATTAAATCCAGCACCACAGAAACATCATTTGCTCGGTCTGAGTAGGGACTCATACGATGAGCTTCTAGTGCTAATAATTCTTCAGTTTTCAGCACCTTGCTGAGTTCCTGGAAGGCAGGATTGAAACGCTCAATGTGACCAACTTGCAAAATACACTGAGATTCCGCTGCGGCATTCACGAGAGATTCAGCCTCAGAAATGCTAGCTGCTATTGGTTTTTCAATCAAAACATGAATGCCAGCTAATAGGCAGTTAATACCTACTGCGTAATGCAGACGGGTAGGTACAGCAACACAAACTGCCTCTACGTGAGGTAGCAAGTCGCAGTAATCTTCAAAAAAACGTACCTTGTATTTGCTAGCGGTTTCTAAGCCTCGTTCGACATTGATATCTGCCACGCCGACTAGTTCAACATCTTTCATTGAACTTAAGACACGGGCATGATGTTGTCCCATGTTACCCACCCCGATTACGCCTATGCGAATCGGTCGTGGCTGGTTACGCTGTGTGTATGAATTTGATTCTGCCACTGATATGCTATTTTGCACTATTGTTCTCTCCTCAACCACCAAAATAAGAGACGCTGCGGCCGTTGGCGTTTATACTGAACAGCCAGTTATGATCCGTCTAAAACCATCCAGATGGTAACATAGAGGCTCTGTTTATGAAGAATTTCAAAGTTTGCGATAGTTCCCGCAATCTGGCTGTCTTTTTTAGGTTCAGTTTTAAATCAATCAGTTTTTTGCGCTTAACACAATAGGTAATGTGTTTTTTTATTAACTTTAAACACAAAATCCAAAGTAAGTGAAAATCTCCATATTTCAGCTAAGTGATTCAATATTTGGAAATTTCCCCGCTAAAATTGCTAGAAAAAATAATTGACTCAGTTACAAAAAGTACAAAATTAAATTTATAATTACTTAGATATTGGTACAGTTTATAAACTGGAACAGTCTGATAAAACAGGTAACAAGAAATAAGAAAGACTGTTTGCTGTTTGTGCTTTTGTTGTCTTTTTTAGTTAAAAAAGTGATTAGTAATACTACATTCTAGTTTTTCAATGTATGATTTTGCGATTTGCTGTCTAAAAATTTTGCAGTCGAGATGAAAGCCGTAATTTTGTTATCTGGTGGATTAGATTCTTCTACTGTACTCTATCAAGCCAACGCTGATGGTTGTGAGTGTTATGCTATTTCCTTTGATTATCAACAAAGACATCGCCGAGAGTTAGATTCAGCTTTGCGAGTGGCGCAAACAGCAGGAGTAAGAGAACATCAGGTGGTCAATTTTGACTTACGGCTATGGGGAGGTTCTGCGCTGACGGACGAAAAAATTGATTTACCCCAAGAGCGTTCTTTAGATGAAATGTCGCAAAATATTCCTGTCACCTATGTACCTGCACGGAATACCATATTTTTAAGCTTTGCACTCGGTTATGCCGAAGCGATCGCGGCCCAAAGAGTATACATTGGTGTTAACGCCTTAGATTATTCCGGTTATCCCGATTGTCGTCCTGACTACATCCAAGCTATGCAAGAAGTTTTTCGTCTTGGAACCAAACAAGGACGCGAGGGCAACCCGACTGAGATTGTTGCCCCCTTGGTGAAGCTAAAAAAAACCGAAATCATTCAACTTGGTAACAAATTAGGCGTTCCCTGGGATTTAACTTGGTCTTGCTACGCGGGTAATGATCTAGCTTGTGGAGTCTGTGATTCTTGCCGCTTAAGACTGGCAGCTTTTGAGGAATTAGGCTTAAAAGACCCGATTGCTTATGCTTAGGGAATGAGGATTAGAGATGCGAAATTTCGCCTCTCTACTCACGCCGCTAAACGTTTCACCTGGATTTGATGCAGCCTCGGCCCAACTACAGAGACTATGGTGAACTGAAGATTTTCGTATAAAAATATCTCGCCTTTGGGAGGCATTTTCTGTAATTGATAGAGCAAAAAACCCCCTAAAGTTTGATATTCCCTAATTAAAGGCAAATTTAAACGTAAAACTTCGTTGAGGTCTTCAAGATTAATTTGTGCCTGTACTAAAAATGTGTCTTGATCGACAATTTGTATAAGCAAGTCGTCATTGCTTTCAGCTTCTCCGGTATTACCAATAATTTCGCCGATTACATCTTGAATCGTGACTAACCCGACCGTCCCGCCAAACTCATCGACAACAATCACCATAGCTGGCTTTTCTTGCTGCATCATTGGCAATAATTCACTTAAAGGCGTGTGTTCTGGCACAAAGCGAGCAGGGCGCATCCAAGAGTGAATATGGGATGTTAAATTCAGTTTCTCCATTGCCAAGGGTTGCGCCAAGTCTCGAAAGTAAACAATGCCGCGAATATCGTCTAAAGATTCGCCAATGACTGGATAGCGAGAGTGTCCAGTAGCGATCATTTCTTGGAGTAAATGACCAAATGTGGCATCTTTAGGTAAAGCAACAATCCCATTGCGCGGAATCATCACATCTTGGGCAGTAACATCGCCAAACTCAAAGACATTATTTAAGAGTTTTCGTTCGGAAAGCTGTAAACCTGTAGATTCTCTTTCGGTAGAGATGATGATTTGTAGTTCTTCTGGGGTGACGGGTGGTCGCCAGCTTTGACCTGTATATTCAATGCCAAAAATTCGTAATAGCCAACGAGTTGACTGGTTCAAAATCCAGATGAAAGGACTAAAAAAACGGACGATCGCTTTGACAGAAGGCCCCAAAAATCGTGCCAGTTGTTCTGAATACAACAATGCTAAGGATTTTGGGCATAACTCCCCTAAAACAATTTGCAGATAGGCTACCAAAAAAAAGGCAATGGGAATTGATAGCGAATGAGCAATAAAATTATTGGTTGTTGCTGGTAAAGGCCAAGATTTCAGCCACGCCCTCACCAGCACGACAATTGTACTTTCGCCAATCCAACCCAAAGCCAAGCTAGAGAGGGTAATACCTAACTGTGTTGTCGATAGCAACCGATCAATACTGCGTTGTAGCGTTTCAACAGCGATCGCTGGAATGTCACCAGCCCTAACCAGCTGATGAATGCGCGATCGTCGTACTGTCACCATCGAAAACTCTGCCGTCACAAAAAAGGCATTGATGGCAATCAGTAATAGTACTGATAATAATCGTAGCCCTACATCTGCCCAAGTTAAACCAGGAAAACCAGTCACTGCCAAAGCTCTGTAAACTAACGCCCCTATTCTTTTACTTTTACTGAGTATTGCGAAACTATGAAGTATGAAGTATTAATTTCATACTTCATACTTCACACTTCATACTTCAGTTCCCGCCCCTACCTTGCTACAGGAATATCAGATACATCTAGCTTTAGCTTTTGTGCGGGGTAATCTGTCAAAGACAGAGATACCTTATTCACATCATCCAGTAAAGCTGTAGGAATAATTACTGTACCGGAAAATGTCGGGCCATTAGCAGGTAATTCTGCTGGTAGACTTTCTGTGCTGGCACTTAAAGTTCTACCTTTATCATCGGTAACATCTAAAAAGCTATATAAAAATCTCACAGAATCTTTGCCTTTATTCTGCATTTTCACTTTCAGTAGTAAGTCGCCGCCAGAGTAACGCGCCGATTGCACTGCAAAAGTTACGCCTTCACTTTCAGCACTTACAGGAAATCCCGGTTGCGGTTTTTCTTCAACTACTTCTTGTGGCTTCTCTTGTGGCTTTGGCTTATTATTAATTTCTTCTTCGTCGTCTTCTAGCTTTTCTGATTTAGCAGCTTTGGTTTTGCCTTCAATCCGAGACTTAACAACTTTTAATATTTCTTCTTCTTTTAATAATGTTAGCCCAACCTGTTGGGAGTTGCTGGCCTTGGCACTGGCGAATTTAGTTGTCGGGCGGCCATCTGGGGTTGATACACCTTTGAGAGCTAGACTGCCCAAATTAAAGCCTAAAAACGCGCTCACCGACCCTGCACCCAACATCAGGACTAATAGAATGAACGTCAGTATTACAGTCGTATTTATTTTCATCGCTGACAAGCTGTTGCCGAAGAATGCTGGTCTATATTAAGAGCATTGAAGTTTTTGAACTCAAGCCTTAAAGGAACTTAATCAATAATAGTGTGCATTATTTCATAATTAAATTATGTAGTATAAAAATCTGGTAGACTGTTTTAGGGGGTAGACAAATAGTAAATTTGAGATAAAATTAATATTCGACCAGGGTTGGCCGAGCGGTTGAGGCAGCGAACTCATAATTCGCCCAAGGCAGGTTCAACTCCTGCACCCTGGATTTTTTTATAAGTGCTGAGTGCTGAGTGATGGATTTTTTAAACTGTCATTTTAGTAGTGGTATGTAAAGCTAATTTAACTTTTAACGCACTCTTGAATACTCAGCACTCCGCACTCAGCACTATTACCTTGGCAAAGCCGTTTCAAAGTGGAATTCTGTACCAACTTTTAATTTATTGGTATTCAAGCGGGGAGACATAAGCAAAGAAGTATCATAAGGATTGGGTAAATCTGGTGTGCGGAGGTATGGATCATTACCGGTTTGCTGAGTCAGCATATCCCGATAGAGAGTATTCATCAACTCACCATCACGAGCAATTTCATTATCCGAGAAAGAGTCACGAAAACCGGAACCATTACCGAGAAAATTTTGGAGCTGACGCTTGGAGGTATTGTTTTCGTAAAAATTGCGATCGTGACGGAAATAAGCCCGTTCAAACGCATCATTAGCTGTTTCGTAATTAGGTGTTTCTGTCTCAGCAGAAGCTACAGCTGGAAAAATTAGTCCTGTAGCTAAAAGCACCAAAAAACCACCAAAGGGCTTCAACTTTATACCCATCTTTTTTAGCTCCTCAATTTTTGGGCAAATCTTAACTTATGCTTAATTTCAGAACTCTTATGAGTTCAACCTTTGGTGTAGCACAACTTCTAATCATTTGTAATGACGTATTCTACTGAAACCCTTACCCAGGCTGATATTTGGGCCGCAACTTCTGACCTAGCTACTCTGCGCCACAAGCTATTAGATTTGTTTTGTCAACTCGCTTATCAAGAAGGCGATTTTGTTCTTTCTTCAGGACAACCTAGTTCTTATTACATCAATGGTAAACAGGTGACACTTCATCCCCAAGGTGCTTTAGCTATTGGTCGGATACTCTTATCCCTGTTATCTTCAGATACCCAAGCCGTTGCAGGTTTAACCCTAGGTGCAGATCCAATTGTGACATCAGTCAGTGTGATTTCTGCTTACGAAAATCGACCAATCCCAGCCTTAATTATTCGCAAAGAAGCTAAAGGTCATGGAACTAGGGCTTATATTGAAGGGCCAAATTTACCAGAAGGTGCAAAAGTAGTAGTTTTAGAAGATGTTGTCACCACTGGACAATCTGCAATGAAAGCAGTGAACCGACTCAGAGATGCTGGTTATGTCGTTGAGGAAGTGATTTCACTAGTAGATAGAAAACAAGGTGGGGCAGAATTTTACGAGTCTGTTAGCTTGAAATTTACTGCTATATTTACGATTGAGGATATTCAACAAAGATATCGAGAATTAGACAATTAATAGCGATCGCATTCTCTTCATTTTAGAAAAAACCTTTTAAACGCAGAGGTTTGCAAAGGAAATCGCAGAGTATCGCGGAGAAAACTTTGCGATACTTTGCGTTTACCTCTGTGTACCTCCGCGTTTCAAAAATTAACCTTGTGTCACCTTTTCTTTTGCCAAGAACTTCTCTAGTTCTGTCAGCGCATCAGCATCAACCTTAGTTTGCATAGGACAGAACTTTGGCCCACACATCGAACAAAATTCAGCCGTTTTGTAGATGTCTGCGGGTAAGGTTTCGTCATGGTATTCCTTCGCTCTTTCGGGGTCGAGGGATAATTCAAACTGACGGTTCCAGTCGAAGTTATAACGGGCGCGGGAGAGTTCATCGTCTCTGTCTCTTGCACCTGGGCGATGTCTGGCGATATCGGCGGCGTGGGCTGCTATCTTGTAAGCAATTAAACCATTGCGGACATCTTCAGCGTTAGGTAGCCCTAAATGTTCTTTAGGTGTTACATAGCACAGCATGGCTGTACCATACCATCCAGCCATTGCTGCACCAATAGCGGAAGTAATGTGGTCATAACCAGGAGCAATATCTGTTACTAAAGGCCCCAAAACATAGAAAGGTGCTTCAGAACACTCTTCCATTTGCTTGCGTACGTTAAATTCAATTTGATCCATTGGTACGTGTCCAGGCCCTTCAACCATTACCTGGACATCGTGTTCCCAAGCTTTGCGGGTGAGTTGACCGAGGGTTTTCAATTCAGCTAACTGGGCTTCATCGGAAGCGTCATGGGTACAGCCTGGACGAAGGGAATCACCTAAGCTGAAGGAAACATCATATCTTTTGAAGATTTCAATGATGTCTTGAAAGTGGGTATAAAGCGGGTTTTGCTTGTGGTGATGCAGCATCCACCGTGCCAAAATACCGCCACCACGAGAAACAATCCCAGTAATGCGGCTTCTGACTAGAGGCAAATGTTCCATCAAAATGCCAGCGTGGATGGTTTGATAGTCTACTCCTTGCTGGGCATGTTTTTCAATGATGTGGAGAAAGTCATCGGCGGTGAGGTTTTCAATTGTGCCGTGGACACTTTCTAATGCTTGGTAAACTGGCACTGTTCCGATGGGAACGGGTGAAGCGTTAATAATTGCGGTGCGGATTTCATCTAAGTTACCGCCACCTGTGGACAAGTCCATCACTGTGTCAGCACCATACTTCACCGCTAGCTTCAATTTATCTACTTCTTCTTGAAGGTTAGAAGAGTTGGGTGAAGCACCAATATTGGCATTTACCTTACATTTAGAAGCGATACCAATAGCCATCGGCTCTAGGTTGGTGTGATTAATGTTAGCTGGGATAATCATCCGTCCCCGGGCTACTTCTTCACGAATTAAGTCAGCAGGAAGATTTTCTCGTTGAGCAACGTAGTGCATTTCTTCGGTGATAACACCTTGACGTGCGTAGTGCATTTGAGTTACATTGCTCTGCCCACGCCGCTTGGCAACCCATTCTTTCCGCATATTGAAATTCCTCGATAAACAGCTTCCCTCCGCTGGTATTACCCAGACTCAGGTGTTAAGGGTGTGATCTCAGCCTTGATGATGTAGGCACCCCTAGCATGGATGTAGATTGTACCACCTTGTTTAGGGTTGGGGGCAAGGGGGTTAACAATTTATGAGGTGTGGGTCAGGTGCGATCGCTATTTCTGTTATTACTTTATGAATCTGCTGTGGTGTGATTGAGGCGGTGTAACTCACAGTTAGAGGTTTTGTTGCCAAACAATATTTTTTATCTCACGCAGAGGCGCAGAGACGCAAAGAAGAGCGCGAAAGATGTCTAGACATTAACAAAAATAGATGGTGTGCAATACTTTCTAATTAGGGTTCTAGCATTCTCACGACCTTCTCCTGTAAATAAGTTAAAGACTACTTCTTCAGTTTGAGAGTAAATTTGCAATAATCCAAAATTTCTAACCCGTGAATACAAAAATGGAATACCAGCAAGAGTAAGTAAATTAGCTTTTTTAGCATCACGTTCTCTTGCTTCTGGAGAATCATGATATGAAGACTGAAATTCTACAACTAAACACGGTTTATACTCTTTATTGGTAATTAGAGCGTCTACATTGGAGCTAAAGAAAAAATTTCTCAGCTTCCAGTCAATGTTATTCTCTAGTTCACAAAATGAACACAGGCTTACCTGTGTATGAATTTTATAATTATCTTCAATGCAAGTTTGTAAAAACTCTAGCATTCTTTCTTCATAAGGGTTGACAAGTCTTTTGAGTTTTAGAGACATTATTATTGCTCCATTATAATTTTTGCAAAGTAACTAAGAAATTCTTCTAATACTTCCTTTGAACTAATACAAATCTGCCAAGTATAAGGAAAAAGTTTGTCATCGTTAATAACAAGATAATAATCGCTACTTCCCAAGCTTTTAATATCGAATTCTTCTGGTGAATTAATGAAATTCCGATAGTCGTTTATATTAAAGTTAGAAAATTCATTTGAATAATATTCAAGCTCCTCACGTTTATTGAGTGCAAAACTACCAGTTGTTTGTCCAAGTGTTAGTAGATTTGGATAATGAAATTGCATCGATTCCCAAAACCTATCTTCTTTACTTGGCAATATCCAAAATTTACCTAAGTCAGTACTAGGCTCTTCATTCCATACATTGGAGTATTGTAAACATAGGATATTTGGAATTAAAACATCTTTAGAAATAGAGATACATAAACCCTCTTTACGTGGGGCTAAAACCAGTTGATAACGTTTAGCTCCTTTCCCAGGATTTTTCAGCCGATATCCTATATACTGAGATGTTCGATTTTCCTCAAACTTGTCATAGAAACCTAGTTGAGCCAACAGATTGGTAGCCAAAGACAGCAAATCTTCCCCGCCTTCAATAACTTGTATATTCGTTGAAACTAAACGAGGAACACCATTTTCTACCTCAAAACGTTGGATGACATCGTATATTATTTTTGACATGGTTAATTTTCAAAAACCTTGGCTAAGGTTTATAGAAATACTGTAACGCTAATTTATAAAATTTCCAAGCGTCTTAGATAAGATTTTTAGATTTTGTTGTGAAACGCTCATTTTCCCAATGGCTTGTAGCCTTGGGAAACTCAATCTATATGGATGCTGAGAGCGATCGCCTTCTACAATTGATCAGGGTCAATCCCCATTTGACGCAACTTTTCTGCCAAGCGTTCGGCTTTTTCCTGTTCTTGTTCTAATTGTGATGATACTTCTTCTAACTGAGATGTTAATTGTTGGGATTTTTCATCACTACTCAGCAACAAATTTCCCTGTGTATCCCACCAGCGCAACCAAGGTGCTGTCATGTTTTTATATTGTCCTTGCCAAATCCCTAATTCCACACCCATCGGCGGAATAGAGTAGTGACCTCTTTCATTTGCTGGCAATAATTGATACTTGCCATCTACTAAGTGATAAACTTCTACTGACGCTTTACTAAACTCATAAATGCCGTAGAATGGCACTCTAATTGCCTGCTCATACACCCAAAATTTACCAGTCAGGGGTGTTTTGTCCCGTTCTTCTGAACCATCACCAGAGACAAATTCTAAAACAATTAACGGTGCGACGTATTCTTGCCACAACACATAAGAACGGCGAAATTTACCGTTTAACATTGGTGGTACATTAGGCACATAAAACCAATCTGGTGCTTCTGCGCCTTTTTCTGGTGGTTCGGTCAAACGCCAATAAATACCGCAATCTTGGCCAATAGCAAACTGATGATCAGGATGTAGTTGCTGTAATACATCTGTGATAGAGTCGGTGAGTAGGAGACTTTGAGGATGTTCTTGAAAGTTTTTCACAAAGGTTCCGTCTGACTCTGGTAATTCAGTATGGTCGGGGAGATGGGTAATGCCTAGTTCAGAAGATTTAGCAAGGGTCATAGAACTTTGGCGTAGTTGAGTTGAAATAATGAAACTGGTGGACTCGCTAACGTAATTATTTTATCTCGCGCAAAGGCGCAAAGAAAAATAAAGAAAAATGTGGAATCCCAATGACTTGCAGTCTTGGGAAACTTAATCTATGTGGATGCTGAAAGCGATCGCACTTTGCCCCTATACATCAGATATTTTCGGGCGATCGCCTTGTTGAAATCTCGCCCAAGCTTGTTTTAAAGCTGCTGGAGCCGGATTTTTAGCATCATAGACAACAATCACATTGGTTATGGGTCTGCCAGCTGGGACTAAAATTTTATTATTTGCTGCTAAAGCTTTGGAAGCACCACCATCTAAATTCATGGCTTCGTAACAGCCGATTGCTTTCATAGCTTGTGCTGTTTGCTGCAAAGTGAGGCTACTGTCGAAATTCACCAAAAATAACTTTTTGCCATCAGCAGGAAAGCCAATGGCTGTGCGTGCGCCTTGACCTAAAACATGAGGATCTTTAAATCCTTCTAGTCCTGGGTTGAGCCAAATTTTTCCCTGCCTTAACAATCGAGGGCCGCAGGTTAAAGAAAACCAATGTTGATGCCATTCTGGTTTACCATCAACTCTAGCTGTAATCATTTCTGGCTGGTTGCCAACTCTTAAACCCAAGGTAGTGCCGAAATTTTCCCACTGGCTGTATTTGAGAAATCTACCTGCTGCTACCATGTTACCCATCACTGTTTTTTGGGCATTTTTGGCGAAAAAAGTCCCGTTGGCAATTACCGCAGCCCGGTAACGAGATACCATTTTGCTAAACTCTTCATCCCCACTGCTTTTCTGTTGTGTATTAGCAAAGGTGGCATTGTTGGCTAAACCAATAGTCATGAAAGTTTGGGGGTCAGTCAGGTCAATAATTGTCTGGTAAAAAGAAACGCGATTAACTTTGGCTTTTTTAATTTGGACTGTTTGTGCAGTGGCGGGAAGGGCCAATGTTAATCCTTGCACTACGGAAGCACCTCCTAGGAACAAGAAAGAACGTCGGCAAATCTTATAATTCAGCATAATTAACTCAAGATTTATGTCGTTTTTATTAAAATTCCCAAATTTTTGCATAATTCTACTCAAGAACAACTGTTAAGTTTCAATTGAGAGTAGAGGGGTATATCAAAAATAGATAATTTTGCATGGCGCATAATTTTAGGTATCTGATTTTTCACAAACCTTACGGTGTTCTCAGTCAATTTACGCAGGAAACACCGAACCAAAGCACACTCAAAGATTATATTGATGTGCCTGATGTCTATCCTGTGGGGCGTTTAGACTGGGATAGTGAAGGGTTATTACTGTTGACAAATGATGGAAAATTGCAACATCGGCTGTCTGATCCGCGTTTTGGCCATCAGCGAACTTACTGGGTACAAGTAGAGCGAATTCCCGATGCAGATGCTATAACCAAATTGCAAACGGGTGTCGAAATCCAAAATTACTGCACTCGACCAGCACAAGTGAGGCTATTATCCGCAGATCCACCAGTATGCGATCGCCATCCCCCGATTCGATTTCGCAAGAATGTGCCAACTGCATGGTTAGAATTGACTTTGACAGAAGGCAAAAATCGTCAGGTGCGACGTATGACGGCGGCTGTGGGGTTTCCGACATTACGACTGATCAGGGTAAGTATAGGTCAGATTCGTTTAGATAGCCTACCACTAGGCCAATGGCGTGACCTTGATACCTCTGAACTACAATTGCTGCACCAATTTCTGAAACAGAACTCCCAATCTCGAATTCAGAAATTAGCAAAACGAACTTAGTTTTTCGCAACAATGTTTAACGAAATGTCAACAAACCGTATCAAAAGCCTGTAAGTGAGAGCTATCAGTAGAAATCAATTAATAGCCATCAAAAAATAAAACTTTGAGCTATTTTTAGCACAAATTGATTCAAAAGCAGTATAATAACCTTTTTTCTGCTTGATTCCGAGAAATTAGCCCTTGGTACAACTTTAAGTCTTATGAGCTTCAATCAGCGATCGCTCTGGCATCAAACTCAACAACCACAAGATACCTTGCCAGCAACTCCTGTTTGCTTAGAAGTTGTGCCAGAACGCACCTCCGATTTAGATATGTACACAGCACAAATGCTGCAACGTACTCAAGAAGAACTCCAATGGTATCGAAGGCTCTACAACCATACACCGTCTATCCACTTGAGTTTGGATATCACTGGGATAATTTTGTCTGTGAATCATTTCGGTGCAAACTCTCTTGGTTATCAGCCAGAACAATTACTTCAAACTTCTATTTTTAATTTATTTGACTTCTCAGAGAAGCAAAGGCTATGTGATGCTTTAATTGAGCTTTGCCAGACTTCTGAGACCAGTACTTTGAATGATGAATATCGTTTAGATTGCCCTGACAGTAAAATTGTCTGGGTAAGAGTCATCCTCAAAGTTTTGCCTGATGACAAAGAAGGCTTAAAATTGGAAAATAAACTATACCCAAACAGTCCCGTTATTTTGATGGTGTGTGAGGATATTACCGCGTATAAGCAAGCAGAATATCTTGCTCAAAGCGATAAAAATATTCAGGAAAGTCCATCTTTACAACCTTCCAAATTAGCAGAAATAGAAAACCTCAGCCGTCTTAAAGAAGAATTTCTCAGTACAGTTTCTCACGAACTCCGCACCCCACTAACAAATATGAAAATGGCGATTCAAATGTTAGGAATTGCCATGTTACAAGCACAAGAATCTTTAGGCGAAGTTACCCAACCACCCGCAGAAAGCTCAAAGATATCCCGCTATTTTGAAATTTTAAATAACGAGTGCGAACGGGAAATTAACCTCATCAACAATTTTCTTGATTTACAAAGACTAGATACCAAAGCTCAACCTTGGGTATTAGAAACTATTCAAGTTCCAAAATGGCTGCGGCAAGTAGTAGAGCAATTTCAAGCACGTCATCACAGTATCTGTAAACAAAAAATTAGTTTAAATATCGCGTCTAATTTGCCTCTAATAATTTGTGATCCTTTCAGTCTCGAACGCGTATTGATAGAATTATTGACTAATGCTTGTAAATTTAGCCCACTAAATGCTGAAATCACTATTTCTGCTCAGGTAAAGCTCAAAAATATGCAATTTCAAGTGATTAATTCTGGTGTGGAAATTCCCGGTTCAGAATTAACCCATATCTTTGAAAAATTTTATCGGATTCCCAGTAATGATCCGTGGAAGCAAGGTGGCGCAGGATTAGGACTAGCATTAGTTGACAAAATAATTAAGCAATTAGGCGGAACAGTAGCGGTAGAAAGTAAGTCAAATCTTACCTGTTTTATGATTGAATTACCATTGCATAGTCACGTAAGTAAAAATTAAAAACGTCAAACTCAAAATCAATCCTGAATAGTACAGAGTCAGAAAAAAAGGAAATATTAATGCAAGAATACATCCGCCTGAATTCAGGAATCAGAATAATGAAAGAATTAGAAGCCAATTTTAATCATGAATCTACTTGTAATATCAAACCTTCTATAAATTCTGACTCTTGAGTGCTGAATTCTTACATATTAATTTTGCCGATGGCTAAATCTCAGTATGGTCATAGTAATGTAAAGATTCGTGATTTTTGACTTTTAACTGAGCAAAGTAAACATAAGCGTTCTTCCCTATTTCAGGAAAAATTAACTTGCCGTCATCTGCAATATTTAGCTAATATGCGTCACAATTAATACTGCCACCAAAATTCACTGGTGAAACCACAATCTCTTGTAGGTCTACTGTAGGCAGGGGCAACTAAGTTGTGGCACTGTGGAGGATATTAGTGGCTAGAAGCACCTTGGAACGGGAATAGAGGAACTTCCGCTATGCTGATTTGCCCTCAGTGTAAATTTGAAAACCCCAACGCTAACAAATTTTGTCAGAACTGTGGCACCTCCCTAACTCATCACATTTGTGATGAATGTGGTACAGAAGTACCACTAAATAGCCAAAGTTGTTATAACTGCGGTGCAGAATGTGGGAAAGTTTGGTGGGCAATTATTACTAAAGAAGGAAGCGGGGGCTGGGAATTAGGCAGTTGGCAAGATGATGAGGACGATTTACCAACCTTACCTCTTTCCTCTGAATATTCTTTATCGTCTGCCGAGCGACCTGAGTTAAAAATAGGCTCTTACATCGACAAAGACCAACGCTATCAATTACTAGAACCGTTGCCAGTTTTAGATGCCAACACAATTCAGGCAGAAACTTGTGTTCGAGTTTTAGATGTCTATCCGTATCAAATATCACCGTTAGAAGTAATCTTAGAAAATCAGCGTCAAGGCTTATTATTGCCAACCGAACAGGAAAATAGAATCCCTTGGTTGGCTAAAACTTATGTAGAATTACAAACAAAAAATCTGCCAGGAACACCAGTGATTCATGATGCTTGGCAGCAACAGAACACACAGGTTGTACTAATTGAAGACCGTTCGGATTGGCCACTGTTATTGGATTTGTGGAAGGAAGAGACGACAAGTTCTTTACAAATTTTGCATTGGTTTTATCAAATGACCCAACTGTGGGCGGTTTTAGAACCATTAAAATGTCGTCAAAGTATCTTGGAGTTATCGAATCTGCGACTAGATGAAGACCAAACACTGGCACTAGCTAGATTATATCTGGAACCTCTGAGTCAGGATTTATCGATCGCATTAGCAACAGAAGCAGAAGACGAAGCAGAAACATTGGCTTTAACACAGCAGCCTCTGACTGTCAAGGCTTTGGGTAATGTTTGGCAGGAATTATTTAGACAGTCCCAACGCACGCAGTTTGGTTCTGTGTTGCAGATTTTAGAAGATTTAGAAGTAGGTAGAATCCAGACGGTTGCACAATTGCGATCGCGCCTCGAAGCGATCGCCGCAGAACTAGAAATTTCCTCAATTCCCAGTTTCTCGCCCACAGCCAACCAATATCCAACCGCACCAACGCTCATACAGTTAGACGATGATTCAGACGATATTTCTGCTAGAGCAGATGACTTACCGACTATCGTCCTCTCGATGCAGTTAAGTAGTTTAGAAGATGCCGGACGTACAGACGTAGGTCGTCAACGTCAGCATAACGAAGACTACTTTGGCGTAGAAACTAAAATTGACAAGCTAGAGTTACCCAGAAACCGCGCCCTCAAAGCCTGTGGGTTATATATTCTCTGTGATGGGATGGGTGGTCATGCAGGCGGTGAAATAGCCAGTGAATTGGCAGTTAACACCGTGCGGCAATACTTTCAAAAAAACTGGCACAACGACCAACGTCCGACAGAAGAAAATATGCGTGAGGCAGTTTATTTAGCTAATCAAGCAATTTATCAGCTAAATCAACAAGATGCCCGTTCGGGAGTTGGGCGTATGGGTACTACCTTGGTGATTCTATTAATTCAAGACACACAAGCCGCAGTTGCTCATGTCGGCGATAGTCGGCTCTACCGCTTGACCCGCAAACGCGGCTTAGAGCAAATGACAGTAGACCATGAAGTTGGACAGCGCGAAATTGCTCGCGGTGTTGAACCGAGCATCGCCTATGGTCGTCCTGATGCTTATCAGTTGACTCAAGCCTTAGGCCCCCGCGATGAAAGTGCTATCAACCCTGATGTGGAGTTTTTTGACATTAACGAGGATAGCCTGTTCATCCTCGCCTCCGATGGTTTATCAGATAATGACTTACTAGAAAGCCATTGGAAGACTCACTTACTTCCTTTGCTGAGTTCTGGGGCTAACCTAGAACGAGGTGTCAATGATTTAATTGATTTGGCAAACCAAGAAAATGGTCATGATAACATTACGGCAATACTTGTACGGGCTAAAGTGCGCCCAAACATGGATAGTTCAGCCGGCTAGAGATTAAAGCTAGCTGAAATTTTTCTCATTCCGATTCTCTACTCCCTATTTTTTATGCAGGTTTTATTGTGGTTATTCTGACACTGTTAGAACCGCAACAAAAAACACCACTGAAACAATGGTGTTTTGAGAACTCCGCTGTAATTCGCATTGGGCGAGCGGCGGATAATCATGTGGTTTTATCCGATAGTTTGGTCTCCCGACATCATTTAGAACTTAGACAAGTTAGTACGGCTAGTAGTGATGAAGCTTGGCAGGTATACAGTCAAGGTACAAATGGAACTTTCTTAAATGGCGTTTTAGTTATTCAAAGTTCGCTACCGAATAATGCTCTGTTGCAGTTAGCACAAGGAGGCCCCATCCTGCAATTTCAAATCCAGGAAGTTGCACCAGAGATTAGTCCTCAAATTGAAGAATCATCAGCATCAGCATCTTTTAGCCAAGACCCACTAAGAGCAAGCAATACTTGTACTCACGAAGGTAATTCGCCCAACAACTTGTTTTGTATCCATTGTGGTCAACCTCTGTCTGTACAGCAAACAATTCGCCAATATCAAGTGCTGCGGACTTTGGGACAAGGAGGGATGGGGACTACTTATTTAGCTTGGGACACAAAAGGTTGGATGAGTGGTAATCCTCAACTTTTGGTGTTAAAGCAAATGAATGCGGATATGGCAAAAATCGCCAAAGCCCAAGAGTTATTTGAGCGCGAAGCTCATACGCTCAAATCTTTAAATCATCCGGGAATTCCCAAGTATTACGACTTTTTTGTGGAAAATGGGAAAAAATACTTGGCTATGGAATTAGTACACGGGCAGGATCTAGAAAAACGCGTACAGTTGACCGGGCCTGTCACACCCAGCCAAGCGATCGCCTGGATGATTCAAACCTGCGATATCTTAGACTATTTACATAGCCAAGAACCACCACTAATTCACCGTGACATTAAACCTGCTAACCTGATGGTGCGGAATGCCAATAATCACATAGTGGTGCTAGATTTTGGTGCTGTGAAAGAAATTGGCACAACACCAGGTACTCGAATTGGTGCAGAAGGCTATTGCGCCCCCGAACAAGAACGGGGACAACCGCTGATTCAATCCGATTTATATGCCATTGGGCCGACGCTAATTTTTCTTCTGACTGGGGAAAATCCTTTTAAGTTTTTCCGCCAAAAAGGGCGTAATTTCCGGTTTGATGTGGCTAATTCTCCCACAATTACCCCCCAATTAAGAGAGGTAATAGAACGTGTGACAGAGCCATTACCACGCGATCGCTATCAAACTGCTCAGGAATTAGCCACTGCATTAGCAGGTTGCAAAGCTTAGAAGATATGAGGAAGAATGAAGTATAAAATTTCATACTTCATACTTCATATTTCATACTTTATTCTTCATCCCATGCTTCAACTGCTAGCAATTCGCTAATTGGGTCTTGCGTCGTAAAACCAAAGTCTAGCAGTTCTTGTTTCCAGTGCTGCCAGTCATTGCCGTAGAGCAAGGCAATTTTCCAAATGCTATCAGTGGGTTTAATGATATTGGATTCTACTAGTGATTGCACGTTACGCTGCAATTTCACCATAGGGTGAATCACTTGCTGAGTCATAACCTAAATTCAATTCAGATTTTTGTTTGGGTAAATGCTTAATCAAAACTGCTTTCCGCTTGGCAATTGTTATCGATGCGTAGAGCTTTTGGTCTGGTAAAGCTAGTCTTAACTTTTTTACTATACCATAACAATCTCTACTTATTTGCTGATAAATTCGGTTTTGTACGGTAATTACCACCACAAAACTAAAAATTTTACTCAGTAACCATTGCGTATGCTCTCAGAAAGACTAGCCGTCTTGTGGTTTAACAATTAACACAAGTAACGACGAATGGGCAAAGTTCTATGAGATTCAGCCATTAGCCTTTAATTGATTGTTTCACAACAATAATTTTGGACTAGTTTTGGTTTTTAAGCAGATGTTAAGGAGCGGTTACTGCATATATTCAAACGTTATTTACGATATCGCAAACATCCAATGATAGAGATATTTATTACAAAAATTCATAAATAATTAATTTTTTATGTAGAAATTAAGCAGCACTTATACTGGTGATGAACAGCCACTAAGCCAGGGATTTACCTTCGTCACCGTCTCAATTAGAAAAACTTTACTCTCTAGATGATAGTTTAACCAGAGTGCTGGGTACTCTCATAACTGGAGGCTTGCTGAGATTCCAGTATTCTTAACAGCAACTATTAAGATATGTCTAGTTCTGGAGATGATTATTTTATTTCCCGTCAAAAGCAAATTGAACGGAAAAAAAGAATTTTAACAGTAGTGGGTGTGGCATCATTTTTAGGTTCTACTGTATTTGGCGTAGTAAATTTAATACAACAACCATCTCAACAATCTCAACCAAGAAATTTATCCGTTGAGGAAAAATTAAAGCAACAAGCACAGGGTTATGAACTAGTTTTGCAACGGGAACCCAATAACCAAGTTGCTTTAGAAAAACTATCTATAGCTAGGCTGCATTTAAAGGATACCAAAGGTGCGATCGCGCTGATGGAAAAGTTAGTGCAACAACACCCAGAACGCCAAGATTACAAAACTGTTTTAGAACAGGTTAAAAAGCAACAAGGTAATAGCGCAGTAGATAAATAGTGGTTGGCTAAATTATCAGCCATAGCATACTGAATTCATTAACTTCAATGACTACTTTGATTCAAAACTAAGTTGTTAAAATGACATTTATTTCTCCTGTACAGAACTATTCAGATAATTTAAGACAACAACCGCAAATAAAAATAGCCTTAGATATTTCTGTATTAGGGCTAGGCACTTTATTAGAAACTGCTAGGACTGGAATTTTTCGAGTTACCGAACATCTTTTAAAGGGATTAATCAATTCACCTCGGTGTTGTTTATATTTATGTTCTAGTAGTCCAGAATTTTTTGATAGCTGTCAAACTTATATACAACAAAATTTAGAAACAGAGAAATTTCGGCTATTTCAATTATCAGAACTCAAATATTTAGATATCGATATTTATCATTCCTCTTATTATCCTTTGCCCCATGAAATTTACTTCGCTCAAAGGATTATTACAGTTTATGATTTGATAACTATTCTGTATCCGGAATATTTTGATCCGGAAACAATTAAGACAGATAATATAATTAAAGACACTATCGATCAGATAGAAAAAAAAGATTTTATTTGCTGTATTTCCGAATCAACAAAACAAGATATTTGCCAGTATAAAACTGAGAAAAATATTCTGCCTGAGCAAGTATTTGTTACCCATCTAGCGGCTGACAAAGAAAAATTTTATCCTTGTGAACATCAAGAGTTAATTAATCAAACCAAACAAAAATATAAAATACCAAACCAGCCTTATTTATTGGCCGTATCAACTCTAGAGCCAAGAAAGAATCTCATTCATGTCATCCGGTCTTTTTTGAGCTTAATTCAAAATCATCAGATTGATAATTTGAACTTAGTATTGATAGGTACAAAAGGATGGCAATATGACGAAATTTTTGCGGAACTAGATAAATCAAAAGAATTAGAACATAGAATTATTCTTACTGGTTATGTTCCTGATGAAGATTTATCTCCTCTATATTCAGGTGCATTGGCCTTTATATATTTATCTTTATATGAAGGTTTTGGCTTACCACCATTAGAGGCTATGCAATGTGGAACTCCTGTTATTACTTCTAATACTTCTTCGTTACCTGAAGTTGTGGAAGATGCAGGTATTATGCTTAACCCTAATGATCAAGCTGGGCTGAATAATGCCATACTTAAGTTATATTATGAACCTAAATATAGAGAAAGTCTAGCTAACAAATGTATTCAACAGGCTCAAAAATTCAGTTGGGATAAATTTGTCCAAGAAACCATCAAAATTTATGGGCTAGCTAAAGAGAAAGCAAAAATTTTACCTCCTCGGAATATTTTAATTGATGGAGTCTTTTTTCAACTCTATCAAACAGGAATTGCTAGGGTTTGGAGAAGTCTTCTAGAACAATGGGCAAATACAGATTTTGCTAATCGAATTTTAGTCTTAGATAGAGCTAATACTACACCTAAAATTAACGGTATTCGTTATCTTTCAATTCGTGCCTACGACTATAACAAAACAGAGGCTGATCAACAGATGCTTCAGCACATTTGTGATGATGTAGGCGCAGATTTATTTATCTCTTCTTATTACACAACTCCATTAACAACGCCTTCAGTGTTCATTGCTTATGACATGATTCCTGAAGTCATGAAATGGAACATGGATAATCCCATGTGGCAAGTAAAACATCAAGGTATTAAACACGCATCGGCTTATATAGCCATTTCCAAACATACAGCCTATGACTTAGCAAAATATTTTCCAGAAATTTCTCTAGAGTCTATTACTGTTGCTCATTGTGGAGTTAGCAACACCTTTTTGCCTGCAAAACCAGCAGAGGTTAATGCCTTTAAAGCTAAGTACGGTATTAGCAAACCTTACTTTATTTTAGTTGGTGCTGGTAATGGTTATAAGAATAGTATTTTATTCTTTAAGGCTTTTGCTCAACTTGCTACTAGCTCTGGTTTTGATATTATTTGTACAGGCAGTGGTGGGATATTAGCACCTGAATTTAGAGCTTGCACATCGGGTAGTACCGTTTATATGTTGCAGCTTAGTGATGAAGAGTTAGCAATAGCTTATTCTGGTGCTGTGGCCTTAGTTTATCCTTCAAAATATGAAGGTTTTGGAATGCCAATTGTAGAAGCAATGGCTTGTGGTTGTCCGGTAATTACTTCTTTGAATGCTTCAATTCCCGAAGTGGCAGGTGAAGCAGCAATATATGTTAAGGATAATGATGTAGATGCGATGGCTACTGCATTATGTGATATTCAAAAGCCTAGTGTTCGGCAAGAATTAATCGAGGCTGGTTTAGCACAAGCGCGAAAGTTTTCTTGGTCAAAGATGGCGGATACGGTCAGTTCGGCTTTAATTAATGCTACTTTATTAGCTTACAATCTCAAGGAAATTAATGTTATTGTTTTTCCTGATTGGTCGCAGTCTGAAGAGACAATTGGTTTAGAATTGGAAGCTGTAATTAAAGCGATCGCAACTTATCCAGATAGTGATAAAACTACACTATTAATTGACATTAGTCATATCAACATTGAGGATGCCGAACTGTTATTATCTGGTGTAACAATGAATTTGTTGATGGAAGAAGATTTGGATATCAGTGAGGGACTACAAATTTCTTTAGTTGATAGTTTAAAAAATAGTCAATGGCAAGCTTTGTTACCTCGAATTAGTAGCAGAATTATTTTAGAACACGAAGATAAATCTACTTTATCAGAACTCCAAATAGAAGCACTACCAGCTTGTGAACTAGAAAAATTTGTTAATAGGCTCTGTGTTTTATAGAGTATTAGTTAACGAACTGAATAATTTTAAATTTATTGTGAGTGCTTTAATTGCGAAGCACTCACTGTAATTTATCCAGTCAATTATCAAGAGGAGTAGATACATTGATTACAACAACAGAAGAATTAATATCTAATGCTGATTATGGAAATGTAAATAATATCAATGTAATTATTTTACCTGACTGGTCACAATCAGAAGAAACTATTTGCTTAGATTTAGAAAGAGTAATTCAGGTAGTAAATAATCATCCCTATAGCAACCAGATAACACTAATTATAGATAGTAGTAATATTTCTGAAGATACAGCTAATTTAATTTTATCCGGTATATTGATGAATCTGCTCATGTCAGATGATTCTGATATTAGTGCAGGATGTGAGATTTCGCTGCTGGATAATTTAGACGCTTATCAGTGGGAAATGATGAGTGCGCAAATTCATGCGCGAATTATTTTAAGCTATGAAAATCAGGAATCTTTAACTTATTTACAAGCTGATAATATTCCAGCTTATACAATAGATGAATTTAGTAATATCTCAGCAGTGCAACTTATTTGGGATTTGGGTAATAGATTATACCAAAAAAAACAATGGCTAGCTGCGATCGCCAAATATAAAAACCTATTAGAATTACAATTATCTGATTTACAAATTTATTGGCAATTAATTCACTGTCATCGCCATTTAAACTTGCTAGATGAATATTTTCAGACCCTATATCAAGCTATTGAATTATATCCAATAGATGGTGCTTTACATTTTTCCTTAATTATTGATTTACGTCGTCATGGACGTATTCAAGAGGCAATTAATGGTGCTGAAAAAGCTTGTGAGTTAATGCCTGATGATTATACTTTTAAAATCCTCAAATATTTAACAGTTCCTAGTATTTATGATAATGAAGATGAAATTGCGTTTTATCGTCATCGCTACACACAAGGGTTAAAAAATTTAATTCAAGAAACTTATCTTAATACTCCCGAGGAAAAAATCAATGCTTTCGCTGGTATAGGCAGGCTGACTAATTTCTATCTATCTTATCAAGCGCAAAACGATAAAGATTTACAAAGCCAGTACGGACAGTTAGTGCATGAAATTATGGCTGCTAACTATCCCCAATGGGTTGCGCCTTTATCTAGGCCTAGTCTTCAGCCACAACAAAAAATTCGCATTGGTTATGTTTCTCATTTCTTACATTCTTATAGCGGCACATTATGGTTAACTGGTTGGCTACGTTATTGTCATCATCAAAACTTTGAAATTTACTGTTACTATACAGGCAATGATCCAGATGCGGTTACACAGCAATTTCAAGAATATAGTGATGTTTTTCACCATATTCCTTATAACTTGCCAGCAATTTGTGAACAAATAATTGCTGATAATTTGCATATTTTGGTATTTCCAGAAATTGGCATGAACCCACAAACAATGCAATTAGCAGGACTGCGACTTGCGCCTGTGCAATGTGTAGCTTGGGGACATCCGGTAACGACTGGTTTACCTACTATTGATTATTTTTTATCTGGCGAATTAATGGAACCGGAAAATGCTCAAGAACATTATTCGGAAAAGTTAATTTTATTACCTAATATTGGTGTATCTTACCCTAAACCTTATATTCCCCCAGTTATTAAAAGTCGCTCAGATTTTCAGCTTGCAGAGGAAGATGTAATTTATTTATGTTGCCAAGCACCGTTTAAATATTTACCACAATATGATTTTATTTTGGCGGAAATTGCTCGTCGTGTTCCCCAAGCTAAATTTGTATTTTTGCGTGGTACTTTACTTCAAGAACGTCTTCAACGTGCTTTTGCTGCTGTTGGATTAAATAGTGAAGATTACTGTGTATTTTTAAGTATTCCAGAACGCTTAGACTATTTGATGATTAATTTACTTTCAGATGTTTATTTGGATACTTTTACATGGTCTGGTGGTAATACTAGCTTAGAAGCGATCGCTTGTAATCTCCCCATTGTTACCTGTCCAGGAGAATTTATGCGTGGTCGACACTCTGACAGCTTCTTGAAATTGCTAGGAGTGACAGATACCATCGCCAAAGATGAGGCGGAGTATATTGATATTGCTGTCAAATTAGGACTTAACCCAACTTGGCGCAAAAATATAGCCGAACAAATGAGTCAGCGTCATCACCTGTTATTTGATGACCAAGCCTGTGTTACAGGTTTAGAGGCTTTTTATCAACAAGTTGTGGAGAAACTAACCACAGAGGACACGGAGAGATAAAGACTTTTCCCTCTCATATCACTCCTCAGCCTGACCGACACGACGGATATTGATAATGTCGCTCATTTTTTTAATTTGCACAAAAACTTGTTCTAGTTGGGGGCGATCGCGTATATCTATTCCTAAGTCCATCAATGCTGGTTGTCCGCTAGCAGTTTTCACTTGGGCATGACGGACATTGATGCCTTGGTCGCTTAGACGCGATAAAATATCTTTTAGCACACCTACGCGATCAAGGGCTTCAATTTGAATATTTACTGGGTAAGTGTGGGGACGGTTGCTATGTTCTGCGGCTGAGTTCCATTTGACAGGGACTAGGCGCTCGCCTTCGACATTATCCAAATTGTGGCATCCTTGGCGATGAATTGAAATTCCTCTACCGCGTGTCACTACCCCAATAATTGATTCTCCGGGAATGGGCGTACAACACCCGGCTAGATGATAAACTAACCCTTCTACCCCCACAATTGGAGAATCACTGGCGCGGGAACTGGAGGGTAAATCTCGTAAGGATTTGGTTGTCGCTGATTCTTTTGGTAATACTGGTGGTGTAACAGTTACAGGTTGCTGGGACTTAACTACTTCACGCCAACGATTAAGTACTAAGTTGAGAGTGACTTCACCGTAACCCAAACCTGCTAGCAAGTCTTCCACACTGTGATAATTGCATTTTTCTGCCACAGTGTGCATTGCATCTGACTTGAGCAAGTTCTCAAAACCAGTTTTACCCAATTCTTTCTCTAACAATTCTCGCCCACGGGTGACATTTTCTTCGCGGCGCGATCGCTTGTACCATTGTTTAATCCGATATTTTGCCGTCGAAGTCCTGACAAAGTTCAACCAATCTAAACTCGGATGGCTATTCTTTTGGGTCAGAATTTCGACAATATCGCCATTTTGCAGTCTTGTAGATAAAGGAACCATCCGTCCATTTACCTTCGTCCCGGCACAATGGTTGCCAACTTCTGTATGAATGCGATAGGCAAAATCTATACTAGTAGAGCCAGGATTGAGCGAAACTACATCACCCTTGGGCGTAAAGACATAAACATCATCTTCAAATAAATTATCTTTGACGCTATCTAAATATTCTTGCGCGTCTTTCAGGTCACTTTGCCATTCCAACAACTGGCGTAACCAAGTAAACTTTTCATCAGTAGCAGTCAAAGGAGTATTAGAACCACCTGTTTCTTTATACTTCCAATGGGCAGCAATTCCATACTCAGCGATATGATGCATTTCTAGAGTACGAATTTGGATTTCTAAAGGACGACCAGTTAAACCAATCACCCCAGTATGCAAAGATTGGTAGCGGTTAGGTTTAGGTAGTCCGATATAATCTTTGAATCTCCCGGGAATTGGGCGAAAAGCATCATGTACGACAGCTAAGGCACGATAACATTCCTCATTAGTCTGGACAATAATTCGCAACGCTGCCAAATCATAAATTTCATGGAATTCTTTTTGCTGTCGCTGCATTTTCTGATAAATACTATAAAGATGCTTAGGGCGACCACTAATTTCTAAGCACTGAATTCCTGTTTGTTGTAACCGTTCTCTTAAAATCTCTGTAGCTTTAGCTAATTTCTCTTCTCGCGCCGTGCGTTTTTCCGAAACGTGCTGCTGCATTTCGCGGAAAGCGTCAGGTTCTAAATACTTAAACGCTAAATCTTCTAATTCCCACTTAATTCGCCAAATTCCTAAACGATTAGCTAAAGGTGCAAAAATATCGCGTGTTTCTTGGGCGCTGCGGCGACGGCTGTCTTCTGACATATATTGCAGGGTTCGCATATTATGTAAGCGGTCTGCTAATTTCACCACAATTACCCTGATATCTTGCGCCATTGCCAAAAACATTCGCCGGAAATTTTCAGCTTGGCTTTCGGTTTTGCTTTTAAAATTAAATTTAGAAAGTTTTGTGACACCTTCAACTAAACAGCGTACTTCTGCACCAAATCGCTCTTCGATTTCTTCAATTGTGACATCTGTATCTTCAACTACATCATGAAGAAATCCAGCTGCTATCATAGCAGGACTACCCCCTAAGTCGCGTAGCAAACCAGCTACAGCTACGGGATGACAAATATACGGTTCTCCCGATTTGCGAGATTGTCCCTGATGCAGTTGATAGGCAAATTCAAATGCTCGACAGATTAACGAGGCATCATTTTGCCTTCGGTCATCTTCTGTTTCACTCCTAGGTGATGACTCTCTTAAACATTTGTTGAGCCATTCTGGGAGTGTAACGTCAATTGTAGTACTAGTCGCTGTGCCGCTCATACAAGAGATGGTCGCTAAGTAGGTAAGTAAACTATGGACAAAATTTACAGCATTTCCTGGGAATGATGCTGTGGCCCTGATGGGGCGTTAAATGCAATGTCAGGATAATTGTTAAATTGCCTAAGTTATTTCTTCGTCTTTGATTTTCTCGGATAATAAACTGGAAAATCAAAAGATGAAAAACTAAGCCTCAAATCCTGCTTTGAAGCTTGCGAAGTGATAATAGTTTAAGAAGATATATTGTAGAAGAAAAATTTCTTGTCATTAATACTATCTTAAATGGCACTCGATGTCTTTAAATTCTGAGAAATATCAAGCACTAGTAGATTTACTAGTACAGTTACGTTCTGATGTGACTGCGACTGAAACTGACACAGCCTTGTTGAAGCAGCGTGTTGCCCAATTGCAGCCGTTGTTTCAAAGAGATATTGTGCCTTTAGCAGTCCAAGACTCAAAAGAGCAATCTTACCGGACAGAAATTAGCAAACAGCTGCGTTTGTTAGAAATTGATGTTATGTTTTTTCAGGGGTCGCGGCAAGCTGCTACGGCACAAGTGAGACTGAAGAACATTGGCGATCGCCTCACTACATTACTTCAATATTGCCATGCCATACTGCAACAAGAGACACCAGGAGAAATTAAAGATTAGTGCGTTGTTGCAGTTTTGTCGCTAAATTCATCAGGATCAAAGCAATCTTGCTATCAACATAGTTCCTTTAAAATTATAAAGATTTAATACTAAGTCGCTTGCAGATTTGCATCAATACGTAAGTAGAGCCTGAAATATCAGTATAGTTAATCAGTACCCACACCTTTAATTATCAGTTCTAGAGTCTGTCGCATATAGATTGTTAATGGTTGTGGTGACGGTTTAAAGACGAGTGCATAATAAAGCGACCCACTCACTAGGTCAATAATTAAGTCAATATCAGCATCCGCTTGAATTTCGCCTCTAGCTTTGGCACGTTCCATGACTTTGGCAAAAGCATCACGTCGCGGTTGGGTATATTTTTTCCAATAGACTTGGGCAAACTGCGGATTACTTGATGCTGTACTGATAATTAAAGCCAGTGTTTGTCTGCCTAGGGGACTCTGGATTATTTTTGCTGCATTCTCAATGACGATATCCATATCTCCCCAAAAACTGCCACTATCGGGTATCGAGACATCTTCTCGCAGACTTTCAATCGCATCTGCGACTAATTCTTCTTTAGAAGTATAACGCCGATAAATTGTCGTTTTACCTACACCAGCACGGGAGGCGATCGCTTCTATGCTCATACTTTGGTAGCCAATTTCTGCTAGTAAGTCTAGAGTCGCTTCAATAATTGCTTGGTCTACGTGGGTGCTACGTGGTCTGTTCATAGGGAGTGGGGAGTAGGGGAAGGGTGTAGGGGTGTAGGGGTGTACAAATCTTTACAACCACGCTTAACCGACAATCTTTATGCGTAAGTCCTCAGAAAGTATTTTCGCAGTGTTAGCAAATTCCCCCTTGACCTTTCTTAATATGATACGCTACCGTAGCGTAATGGATTGGTAAGTATGATCATGCCCTAAGCTTTTAGGGCATTCTCCGACAATTTGTCACTTTAAATATAATTCTGTTTAAAAAAATGGCTATTAGTAATAGTTCCAGTTTGAATCAAGCTGGCTATGTGCAGGGGCCGTTGAAGTGGGCGATCGCTTTTTCTGCCTCGCTAGGTGCTATTCTCGAAGTAATTGATACTAGTATTGTCAACGTTGCTCTGACATCCATGCAGGCAAGTTTAGGAGCAACCGTGAGCGAAATTGGCTGGGTAGTAACAGGATATGCGATCGCTAACGTCGTGTTAATTCCTTTATCTGCTTGGCTGGGAGATTATTTTGGTAAAAAAACATACTTTATATTTTCCTTAATTGGCTTCACCATTGCCTCAGTTGTGTGTGGGTTATCAATCAATTTACCCATGTTGATTGCTTCCCGCATCGCCCAAGGTTTATTCGGTGGGGGATTATTAGCCAAAGCCCAAGCTATTTTATTTGAAACCTTTCCACCCGCCGAGCAAGGTTTGGCGCAAGCAGTGTTTGGCGTAGGAGTGATTTCTGGCCCAGCCATTGGCCCGACATTGGGCGGTTATCTCACTGATGCTTTAGGCTGGCGGTGGATTTTCTTTATTAACATTCCCTTCGGGATTTTAGCAGTAGTCATGTCTGGGATGTTTCTGCCCAAAGACAACAAAAACAAAGCGAAAAATCAAGGCGTTGACTGGTTAGGAATTGGGCTTTTAGTTGTGGCTATTGGCTGTATGCAAACGGTATTAGAGGAAGGCGAAAAAGAAGACTGGTTTTCCTCTGGCTTTATCACCAGTTTGGCTGTAGCTAGTGTATTGGGATTGGTGTTATTTATTTGGTGGGAACTGAAAACTCCCCATCCCGCCGTTGCATTGAGAGTTTTGCGCCACCGTTCTTTAGCGGCGGGGAGTTTTTTATCAGCAATTGTAGGGATGGGATTGTACGGTGCGCTGTTTGCTGTGCCGATTTTCGCTCAAAGTATTCTACACTTTACCGCCACACAAACAGGATTATTACTGGCTCCTGGTGCTTTAGCCTCGGCAATTGTGATGATTATGCTGGGTAAATTATCCACTAAAATCGATGCCCGATTATTAATTGCGATCGGTGGGGTTGGTACAGCCTTGGTTATGTTTGACTTGTCAAAATTGACTGTGCAAACTGGCACTGATGATTTATTTTGGCCTTTAGTATGGCGGGGAGCTTTTACGGTATTAATGTTTCTACCCTTGAGTTTGGCAACTTTAGGCCCCTTACCCAAACAAGATGTTTCTGCTGGTTCCGGCTTTTACAACCTCACCCGACAACTAGGTGGTAGCGTTGGTATTGCTTTCCTCACTACTTTATTAGATAAACGTGAAGCTTTTCACCGCGCAATTTTATCAACCAACCTCAGTGTTTATGACTTTGAAACTAATCAACGCCTCGATATGCTGACTGGCGCAATGCAAAGCCAAGGAATGGATGCAACCACCGCCCAGCAACAAGCCCTAGCATTACTGCAGCAAACCGTGAATACCCAAGCGGCGGTTTTATCTTTTGCAGATATATTTCGAGTTGTGGGAGTAGCTTTTCTTTGCTCATTACCCCTGTTGTTATTCTTAGGTAAAGGCGGTGCAGCGGCAAAAGCCCCAGTCGGGCATTAGTTTGATGATTGATGCTCTCAGTTTGAAAATCTTTCCAGTTTGGTAGGTTTAATATTATATGGAGTTAATTAAAACAGACTTATGACGTTAAACCTAAACTTATCACCAAAATTAGAACAGTATCTTACAGAGGCCGCCAGACAGCAAGGAATTTCAATTGAGGCATATACTTTACAGATTTTAAGTGAACATATTCTGCTAAAAGAAAAACAATCTCAAACATTAAATGTGCTTCAATCTTGGATTGATGAGGGTGAAGCAGAAGAACAACAAAATACAGGAGAGTATTTAATTCAAGCTTTAGATGAAGATAGATTATCTAATCGTCAGTTATTTCCTGTCGAATTAAAGGGTGTAACTTGGTGAGTCGAGTGATTCTTTTAGATGCAGGGCCTATTGGTTTAGTCACTAATCCAAAGCACTCTTCAATAAGCCTTGCGTGTACTCAATGGTTACAAATGCTGATTGCATCACAGAGTCGAATTATCATTCCTGAAATTGCTGATTATGAAGTACGTCGAGAACTTTTACGAGCAAATAAAACAAAGGGAATTACTCGTTTAGATGAGTTAGTTCAATTATTAGAATATCTACCTATTACAACAGATGCCATGCGCCAAGCTGCAAGATTTTGGGCGCAAGCTCGTCAACAAGGGCAACCGACAGCAAATGATAAAACTATTGACGCTGACATGATTTTAGTAGCCCAAGCGGTAACTCTGGGTGTTCCCAATTTTGTCATTGCTACAACCAATATTGGTCATTTATCTAGATTTGCTCCTGCTGAGTTGTGGCAAAATATCGCCTAAATTTAATTTAGTATTTTGAAACAGCTACTTTGGCGGATCTGATAGACTATCTTAAATTTGAAATTTATAGAAGCTGATAGCTCAGGGCCGATCGCTAAGTATGAGCAATGCCTTATTTTGTATAGAAAATTTACGCGTAGCCTATCCTCAACGGGGTAACGAAGAACTTAAATGGGCAGTTGATGATGTATCTTTTACTCTCCAACCAGGCGAACGTATGGGTTTGGTAGGGGAATCTGGTTGTGGAAAATCTACCTTGGGAAGGGCGGCGATGCGGTTGTTACCTCCTTCTAGTCGGGTTGACGGACGAGTGACTTTTCAGGGGCAATCAGTATTTGATTTAACAATACCTCAATTGCGAAAATTTCGGGGTGAAGCTGTAGCATTAATTTTCCAAGACCCGATGACGCGCCTTGATCCTTTGATGACGATTGGGAAGCATTGTATAGAAACTCTGCAAGCACATTCACCCCAGTTATCAGCTAAGGAAGCGAAAGAAAAAGCACTGGCGACTTTAGAAAAAGTGAAAATTCCTGCGAGTCGTTGGAATCAGTACCCTCATGAGTTTAGCGGTGGAATGCGCCAAAGGGTAGCGATCGCACTCGCTTTACTTCTCAACCCCAAGTTAATTGTCGCCGATGAACCCACCACTAGTTTAGATGTGACTGTCTCAGCGCAGATTTTACAAGAATTAACGCGTCTGTGTGCTGAAGAAAACATGGCTTTGCTGTTGATTTCTCACGATTTAGCAATGGTGGCAGAATATTGCGATCGCATTGGCGTGATGTACAACGGCAAAATGGTAGAAATGGGGCCGACTTCATCTGTGTTTGGCAACCCTCAACATGAATATACCCGATCGCTTTTACAAGCTGCTTTGCACATTCAAACTGTGGATGAAGTAACTGAAGATTGGGGACTAGGTAATGAAGAACACATTTCCGAATTGCCTATTTTGCGTGTCACAGAACTTAAGCAACACTACACCATAGAACCTAACTTTATTGAAAGGTTATTTAAAGCCCAAAGTCAGACAATTAAAGCGGTTGATGGCATTAACCTCGAACTTTATCAAGGGGAAATTTTAGGCTTAGTTGGTGAGTCAGGCTGCGGTAAAAGCACACTATCACGGACTATTTTGCAATTAATTCGCCCAACTGATGGCAAGGTAGAATTTTTAGGCAAAGATTTAACTAAACTATCGCGTCAAGAAATTCGCTCTTCCCGGCGACAAATGCAAATGGTGTTTCAAGACCCCCATGCTTGTTTAAATCCGGCGATGACGGTAGGGCAAAGTATCGGTGATCCTTTATTAATCCACAATTTGGCTGACGCAGCTAAAGCCAAAGAGGAAGTTATATGGATGCTGCAAAAAGTCGGGTTAACACCGCCAGAAATTTATTATCAACGTTACCCCTCAGATTTATCTGGAGGACAACAGCAAAGAGTAGCCATCGCCCGTGCTTTGATTACGCGTCCCAAACTCTTAATTTGCGACGAACCTGTAAGTATGTTAGATGCTAGTGTACAATCGCAGGTTTTGGATTTGATGTTGCAATTAAAAGACGAATTTGAGCTAACTTATTTGTTTATCACGCATGATTTGTGGTTAGCGCGATTTTTGTGCGATCGCATTGCCGTCATGAATGGCGGTAAAATTGTTGAACTCGGCCCGACAAAACAAATTTTTGCCAATCCCCAACATCCATATACTAAAACTTTATTAGCTGCCGCACCTTTGTTAGCAAGAGCTTAAAAGCTCCAAGATAAATTCACATCAATGTCATTTGAGTGTCATATCTTCGCCACAATATTGTGAAATCGTTAATTAGGGCTAATTATAGTTTCAGAATAGGCTTTTTCTCTTTTTTCCTATTCTACAAGTACACCTAGCTTAATTAGTGGTACAACTGCCCGATAAAAAATAGTGCGGCTAATGTAGTAGATATTAACCCCTATTTATACTTTGAAGGGGTTTTTTTCTTTAAGGGACTTCCACGTAAAAAAAATATCCAAAATTTTATTGTGGGATGGGTGTCCTCACCCGTCCAGTCCTGAGGGCAGGCTGTCCGGCCCACCCACAAGATGAATAACTTATTTCTTGAAAATCCCTAAGTCAAAACTAAGTTATCTCGATGTACTACGGTATCTACACCGACATAACCCAATATCTCAGGAATTTCCCGAGAGTGGCGACCGCAAATTTTTTGTAGTTCAAAACTGGTATAGTTTACCAGCCCTCTAGCAATTTCATTACCATTGGTATCGCACAATTGCACAGCATCTTGCGTGTCAAATTCGCCTTCGACTGTTTTGATACCTGCTGCTAATAATGATTTTCCGGCTTGGGATATCGCTGCGATCGCACCTTGATCTAAATACAATTTTCCCGATGGGACAAGCCCATAAGCTATCCAACGTTTTCTAGCTGATGTCGGTTCTGGTTGTGGCTCAAAATGCGTTCCCAAAAGTTCGCCTTGCAAAATTTTTTCTAGATTGCGGGGAAATCGCCCTTGGGTAATCACAGTGCGCACACCCGCAGCAATGGCAATTCTCGCCGCCGATATTTTCGTCACCATTCCCCCTGTACCCCACTGAGAACCTTGAGTACCTGTTTGCACCTGTAACTGAGCTAATTCTTTGATGTTACTTACCAAGGAAATCGGTTTAGCATCGGGAACAGAACGGGGATCGGCAGAATAAAGTCTGTCTACATCAGTAAGTAAAAATAGCCAGTCTGCTTCTACTAAACTCGCTACTAATGCCGAAAGCGTGTCATTGTCGCCAAATTTTAGTTCATCAATGGCGACGGTATCATTTTCATTAACTACTGGAATTACCCCTAGTCCCAGCAGTTCTTTAAAGGTGTTGTAAACGTTGAGGTAACGGCTACGCTGTACCAAGTCGCTACGCGTTAGCAAAACTTGGGCTATTGGTTGTTGCAAGGTCGTAAATAAATCGTCATATACGCGCATTAACCTTCCTTGACCAACTGCGGCTACTGCTTGTTTAAGTGCGATCGCTTTGGGACGTTCGCTTAACCCTAATCTGGCACAACCTACTCCCACCGCACCGGAGGAAACTAAGATGACGCGATTGCCTTGTCGCCTTAAATCGCAAAGGGTTTCCGCTAAGGTTGCAATGGTAGAAAGTGCTAATTGCCCTGTTTCTGGTTGGGTGAGGCTAGAAGTACCGATTTTGACGACAATCGTTTTGGTCATTGGTCAGTGGTCATTCACAAATGACAAAGGACGAAAAAGCAAAGCGCCACTCCTTCTATATGGTGAAGGATGACGCTCTACCAGCTTATATTTATTTACTATCTACTAGGGTCTTTTTAGCTGACCCCATGTTATTAATACTTATAATCACAGGTTTTTTTTGTATACCAAAAATTTTTAATTATTTCTTTAGATTTACTTTCCTGACGATTTTTTAAGTTTTGTGAATTTTGGATTTTTTAGGTGTAATGGAGGCTCCTAAGATTTCCGAAAACCACACTTCAAAGTTCCTGATGGGATGAGAACGCAAAGCAGCATCAGGATGGACAATTGGTTCTACAAGAATTGTAAACATTCCTAGACGATTACCTGCCAAAACATCGGTAAACAAGCGATCGCCTACCATACCCACTTGAGCGGCTGGTAAATCCATTGCTTGGAGTGCGGCTCTAATTTTGCGGCGTGAGGGCTTGGCTGCACCCAAGTAATAAGGCAAGTTTAAAGAACGAGCAATGCTACCGATACGAACTTCACTTAAGTTATTACTCACTAACCACAAATCAACATCGGTGCGGATTTGGTCTACCCATTGCTGGAGTTCTAAAGAAGCAGTACCCACTGTAAACGGAACTAAAGTTTCATCGACATCTAATACCAGACCCTTCAGCCCATATTGTTGAATAATGTCTGTTGTTAATTGCAAAACTGAACCTTCTAAAATCAAGTCAGGCTGTAAGAGATTGTTCCAGGTCATAGATCATCATTCAGGACTACAAATAAAAACGCCCTTTATGCAGAGCGTTTTTTAAAAATTACGAATCAAAATCCTAGAATCAACTAATGCGTGGATTTTGGATTCTGGATTGGCAATTGCACAAGAATTACCAAAAATTCTCAATCTTGCTAATGCAAAAATTCGGCATTGAAAATCTCACAATGACAGATTTTGATTTTCAATTTTGAATTTCTCATTTTATTCCACTTCGTTAAAAAGTTGCTCTTCTAAAAGTGGTTGGACTTTGCGAAATTCTTCAGGGGAGAGCAATTCTGGCTGACCGTTTTTGGTAATTCTAGCAAAAAATAGCAAGGGGTCAAGGGGTGTATAAATTGAGTACTCTTGCTCTTGGTGATAGAAGCTAGCAAGTAGCTGTAATTGCTCTGGTTCTAAATCTGTTTCGTCGTCTTCGATTTCTAAAGTGAAAAGTTCCGACTCTTCTACAGCTGGTAAATCACCTGCAACTGTCAAAGCGTAGGCTGTATTTTTGAGAACTAAATTTTGTTCAGCCAAGACAGCTTGGGCTGTACCAAAAATTTCGTCAAGAGTTTCATCATCTTCTACTAAAACGGCTTCTTCATCCTCATCTTCACCTTCCCAAGCAAAAACTTCTATGGGTGAGTCCACAGGCAGAAGTAAGACGTAATCTTGTCCGTCTACAGAGAGCGAATGTTCTATATAACAGTCGAGAGTTCGCCCTGTGTCATCAGTCAAGGTGATAGAAACTGTACGATCGCGATCGTTGTCTTCAGAAAATGGTGAGGAAAACATAGCCAGTTATTTAAACTTTATCTATACTTACAACTGTGACATTGGTCAGACTGTTGAATGATATTTAACATCAAACAAATAGTTTTAGACTAAACCACAATTGCTAAGTAATTGCTTTTAAGAATATCATGTCAAAAGCTATCAATACTCTACAGCCGCAGCCTGACTGTGAGTGCTAACTCTTCTAGCATCTAGCCATTGTTGCAAAATTAGAGATGCTGCTTTGCGGTCAATTAAACCTTTGTTACGTGATGGTGAACGATTTTCGGCAATCAGCATCTGTTCAGCTTGAAAAGATGTTAATCGCTCATCTACGTATTCTATGGGTAAATTGAGAGCCTGAGCCAGTCTGGTAGCATATTTCTGCACCTGACGCGCCTGAAAACCCAAGGAGCCATCCATTGAATATGGCAAGCCAATTACTAAGATTTCCACCTGACGCTCATTGACTATATTTTGAAATTGCTCAACATCGTAGTTAAAAGATGAGCGTTCAATGGTTGTTATCCCAGTGGCAATTAAGCCAGTGCGATCGCATCCCGCTACACCAATTCGCTTACGACCGACATCTAATCCGAGTGCTGAAATATACTGCTTTGTTGTCATTATGGCTTTCTGCTCTATACCTCCTATGATCAGTGCTGAGTCTTGAGTGCTGAGGGCTGAGTAAGAATGCCAGTCCCACTTTCATAACTTAGCTATGAAACTTGTTTCATCGGGACTGTGTTCTTTTCTCTACTTTTCTTGCTGTGTATCTACTGACTCATTTAAGCAAGATGCTTCCATGTTACAGTTACTGCACTTAAAGTTAACAGGTTCTGATTTAGTTGGTGCTGGAATATCAGATATGGGTTGCTGTACAGTTTTTGCCCATGACATCCCGCCAGGAATTGGTTTACGGGCTGGCTGTAAACCTTGCAGTACATCAGTCCACTGAATGCCTTCTAGGGAAACAAATTTTGATTCTCGGAGTTTATGCCAGACTGAACGAGACATAATCAGTGTATGCTCAATTCGTTTGGCCCCAATTCTTTCTAAATATTCTTCACGTTCTGGCTGGTAATCTAAAGAAGCCAGTCGCAGACCTTGTTGGGGGAAGTCTTGAGCAATTCGTGCTAATTGCGAAAGCAACTCTGGATATAGCCAAGTATAGGCAGGGTGGACTGTCAGCGTAGCAACATGGGGAGATTCCCCTTGACGTTCTAGCTGTACTTGAAAATAGCCAATTGCGGCTTTGCGTTGTGGTTCAAACACATAACCACTGACGACTTCGGTTTTGGTTAACCACTGCTTTACGGCATCGGTTAAAGCACCAAACAAGCTAGTTTTAAAATCGCGGAGGTTGCGGTCAAATACCTGACGCACCAAAGGCGGCATTGATGCTGTATCTAATTGATAGAGTAATTGAGCATCGGCGTTACTGACTGGCAACAAATTGGGTAAGTCTGGCTCTGATTGTGCCAATTCAGCCACTAGTGCAGGTTCAATTTCCCAGTGGGTAATTTCAGCTAAACGTTGAAATCCGTTTTGCCGATAAAGTGCTAGTGCCTCGACATCATTGATATTGACTTCTAATACCCAAGTTCTAGCTTCTAAAATTGATTCAAAGCAATAGCGCAACAATTGTGAGCCGATTCCTAGTTTATCCGCAGCCCTTTCTAGCATCACCCGATCAATTCGCCAAGTACTACGAGTGCGGTTGAATGGTGACACTTGAATCATTCCTAAGAGCATCCGCCCCTGTTCGGCTACGTAGGCACAAAAACGGTATTGTAGCGGATTTGGGAACCAACTCAAGAATTTTAGTAATCCGTACCAGCGACGTAGCCATTGCATCTGACGGTTAGCATGACTAACTCCTGTGGGAGTCGTTGCCATGAATGACTCTTGAGTTAATCGCTCAATGCTATCCAAGTCCCGATAATGGACTGGTCGAATGACAACGCTGAGATTTCGAGGAAGTAATGAAGTCATTTTAATTCAAGCCGCCATGTTGCTTTAACTAACTGCTCTGGGTAGGAACTGCTGCAATAATTTTAACGGCTTTCCGTTGCTTGCTCTTGCTCCAAAAGATTGATTTTGTTGATTATATTTTGAAAAAATTAAAAAAAGCAGGTCTGATGAGGGTGCTAAGAGCGTTAACTTCAAAAGGCCTGCTTTTATTTTATTTGACTTTTAGTTAAATTTTCTAGATTTGTGACCCTTGCCGGGAAATTAACTTTTCAAAGTTGGCTTGAGTTTGATGAAGTAATTCCTGCCGACTATCTTCCACAGTATGCTTCAAAGTTGGAACCAGATTGCGAGCTTGCAGAGTCATGTGTAGCTGTAAATGGGCAACGTATTCGCTAAAGTCTTCGTTTTGTACTGCTTTGCCCGTTAGTAAATTTGACTCCATTGCCACTGTGTGTTCTCCTTTACTATTCTATGAGTGCCGTTGCTTCACATCATCAAAACTTATCATGTTGGTTGGAAAAGCTTTTTATTTTGCAATGAAGTTTAACGGTTGTTTGCAATGAGGTGATTGGTTAAGAGGTTACAAGTCAGAAGTGAGAGTATACCTTATGTGATTGCCTACCACATAAAATTTCACACTTCACACTTCACACTTCATACTTCACACTTCATACTTCACACTTCATTCTCGCAGCACGTAACCAACGCCGCGCACGGTTTGAATGAGACGCTTTTCGTTGTTGGTTTCGAGTTTGAGGCGCAAGTAGCGGACGTAAACTTCGATGATGTTGGAGTCGCCCATGAAGTCGTAACCCCAAACTTCTTCTAAAATGCGATCGCGGGTAATAACTTGTCTGGGATGGGCGAGTAAATAATCGAGTAAATCAAATTCTTTGGCAGTTAATTCTATTAATCTACTACCCCGATAAACTTCTCGCGTGCGTCGATTTAATCTGAGGTCTTCAAATTCTAAGATGTCTGCTGTGTCTGCTTCTTGATTGCGGCGAAGGTGGGCGCGGACTCTGGCTAATAATTCTTCGACACTAAAAGGTTTAACTACATAATCATCAGCACCTGCATCTAACCCGGCAACGCGATCGCTCACTTCATCTTTAGCGGTTAATAATATGACTGGGACTTTATCACCAGTGCTACGCAGGCGACGGCAAATTTCTAAACCCGATAACCCAG
Organism: Nostoc sp. FACHB-110; assembly: GCF_014697425.1. GTDB lineage: Bacteria > Cyanobacteriota > Cyanobacteriia > Cyanobacteriales > Nostocaceae > Nostoc_B. Next base: position 140,984 of record NZ_JACJRU010000009.1, on the reverse strand, counting down.
GTAGCATCCAATCTAAAATAATTAAATCAAGATTTAACTCTCTTGCAGCTGTAAGTGCTGTTAATCCATCGTAGGCGACACTGACTTGATAACCTTCGTAATTTAGTTCTAATTCGATAAATCGCGCCAGTTTGACCTCATCTTCTACCAGTAAGATGTGCGTCATATTGATTTCAGCAGAGAGGGGCAGTAATTGATAGGCAACTTAAAACTCATTAAATGTATATCGAAATAGAGTTTTAAATAGCTTAGTACAGGCTAATCCAAATCACAAGCGTATGTCTGTAATTACCGATCGCTGCTGTTTATAGTAGCATTCCTATTTAACAATAAACAGTCACATCTTCACCGCATTCATCAGCAAGATAGCACAGAGATTTAAAACGCAGACTTACGAATTGCTCGTATAGAGGATTAAGCTTACACATTGGGGGAATGTGAAACAATTTACGATTGAATAAAAATACATCTCGTTCAAAGGGGCATTGAGCAGGTATAGCTCTACACAAGAAATGAGCTAATTTTGTGTTGTGAATTTCTATGCTTTCTAACCATTCACGCACTGGGTGTAAAAGGTCTTTGGGGAGAAGTTTCAGCGTAATAGATGTAGATGACATAATTTTTACCTTAATAATATTAGTTTAATGAGGTGATAACCTCTATTCATATATACGTCGGGCTTGTTTGGTCTTATGCAGCGATCGCTTGGGGCTGCTACATTGAGAAGTGAGCTTCTCTGTGTGGTCACAGATTAAACTACAACATATATTTCTGTGATTTCAGAATCAGTAACTTAGTTCCCAAAATTTTTTGGCTGCACACTAGACAAACGGGCTGAAGTATGGGCTGTAAAATTAAATTCTGGTTGATGCTTCCTGCCCTTTCACAATTGACAATTGACCAATGACCAATAACTTTCTCAATAACAAAAAACTACTATTTGATATCTGGGCAGGCAGCTACGACTGGATTTTGCCTTCGGTATTTTATCGCGCCATTCATCAGCGATTATTAGAATATGTTGATGTACCACAGCCAGCTAACATCCTTGATTTAGGTTGTGGTACTGGCCGCTTGTTAGACCGCTTGGCAATCAAATTTCCTGACTTGCGTGGTACAGGTTTAGACCTATCGCCCAACATGTTGCGTATGGCTAGACTCAGCAACCGTCACCATCCACGCTTAATTTATATCGAAGGCAAAGCCGAGTCACTTCCGTTTGGAGAAGGTCAGTTTGATGCTGTGTTTAACACCATCAGCTTCTTGCATTATTTAGAGCCACAACAGGTGATGCGTGAAGTATCACGAGTGCTAACCCCTGGTGGACGCTTTTATTTAGTAGATTTTACTCTTATAAAAGAAATAAACTTGCCCAAAATACCAATTTCTCCTTTAGGAGTTCGCTTTTACAGCCCTCAACAACGGGAAGCTTTAGGTTCTGCTGCCGGAATGTTGTGTGTGAATCATCATTATTTATTAGGGCCTGTTTTGCTGACTATTTTTGAGAAAGGTCAATAGTCACATACTTCATACTTCATACTTCATACTTCATACTTCATACTTCATACTTCATACTTTTTTCTGTATTGCATAAACACTACAGGCACTTTCACTAGTCTTTTAGCCAAGTGTGAAACTCTAAATTTTTGTTTGAGAGACTGGGGTAAATCTTCAAAAGCAACTGGTACAAACCCAAAGCGACTGTAAAATTTAGCTAGTTTCTCCCCCAGACATTCTAGATACAATGGCTCTTTAGCTTGATTGATGAGATATTGAGTGAGCAAGCTGCCTAAACCACGGCTTCTCCAAGCGGGTGCAACTACCAAACTACCAAGTTCTTGCACACCAAAAAAACTCCGCAGTTGTCCACAAGCTATTAACTTACTATCAGATTCAATTATCCAGAATTGCTGCCAGCGTAATTGGGTTGGGTCGAGTTTAGCTGACAGTACCAATAATATAATCGACCACTGATCAGCAGAGGTCGCCGGACGGAGGATACATCCAGATGGTAATAATAAGTCTTGCTGCTTCATAAAGCATACTTTTACCAATTTTATAAGTATCTGCATTCTATAAATGTTGAAGAGACTTTGTATACAACATCTCTACTTGCTCAAGATCAGGTATTTAATACCTCAAAGTATCTATTACTCATATTCTCCCTTCACTGTTGCTTAATTTAATGCCTCAGCTTTAATTTAATTTGTCTTCTATCATTAGATAGATTTTTTTAGTATTTTTTTATTCTAATTTCCCTTAACTAGTAGAAGCTATTTAATGTAAATAGCAATTCAGTAATAAATGTAAATATAAACATAAGTTTGATGAAAATTAGGCATTATAAATGTATCATTTGATTCAAAGTGTTATTTGCTGGCTATAAAGATTAAATCTGCTTGAACTATTAGCTGCATTCTTGCGAAGCATCTATGAATAAACTTTCAGAGAGATTTGTTGTATCTAGTTTTACATTGGCATTAGTACTACTTGGTGGTGTTGGGATAATTTCTTTTTTCAATTTCAAGAAATTAACAGCAGAAGATCAATGGTTAATTCATACTCATCAAGTGAGAGAAGCATTAGATAAAGCACGTCTTATTCTCGCTAATGCCAAAAACGCAAGTAGTAATTATCTTCTCACTGGTAAAGCAGTTTATCAAGAAGTGTATCGGCAAGAAAGGCAGAAATTTAATCAGCAAATTCAAACGATCAGAGTCTTAACTAATGATAATTCTTATCAGCAAAGTCAACTTAACCAGTTAGAACTTTTAGTTAAAGAAAAGTTTGACTTATTGCAACAATCTATAGTGATATCCGAAAAGCAAAATGTAGACAAGTCTGCTCAAATTCCTAATGATGATAGGTTGATAGCAGTTAGTCAACAACTTAATCATATTTTTCAAACAATGGAAAATGAGGAAAAAAATCTATTAAAAAAAAGGATGTTAGCAACAGAAGACAGTTTTATAAATATGATTTTTGTAGTGTCATTGGGATATATTTTCAGTGTTTTCTTGATAGTAGTAGTTTATTTATTATTGCAAGAGCAAATCCGCATTAATAAAGTTTTAGCAGCAGAAGCGATCAATTTAGAACAGCAAACTGCAAAGGCAAAGTTGGCAAGTATTTTAGAGACAGTGACAGATGCTTTTGTCGCTTTAGATAATAACTGGTGTTACACCTACGTTAATCAAAGAGCAGGGCAACTTTTTAATCGTCGTCCTGAAGATTTGATTGGTAAAAATATCTGGGAAGAATTTCCTGAAGGTGTAGGGCAAAAGTTTTATCATGCCTATTATCAAGCTGTGGCAGAACAGCAAGTAATTGAGATGGAGGAATATTATCCACCGTGGGATCGCTGGTTTGAAAATCGCATTTATCCTACTCAAGAAGGTTTATCAATTTTCTTTCAAGATATTACTCGCCGCAAAACGGCGGAAATGGCCTTAGAACAAAGTGAAACCCGCTATCGTTCATTAGTAGTTGCTACATCTCAGGCTGTTTGGATAGCTGATGCTAATGGGTTGCCGAAAGAGGTGTCATTGTGGAGTGCTTTAACAGGGCAAAGTCCAGCAGAAGTTGAAGGTTGGGGATGGTTGAATGCGGTTCATCCTGATGACAGGGCGTTGTCACAATTTTTATGGAATCAAGCATCAGCCTGGAAGAGTCCTTATAAGCTTGAGCATCGTGTAAAAGTAGCTGATGGAAGTTATCGATTTTTTGCTGTGCGTGCAGTGCCGATATTAAATAGTCAAAACGAAGTTCAGGAATGGATAGGCACTCATACTGATATTACAGAGCGTAAATTAGCGGAAGAAGCGTTACATCAGGCGAAAGCCGAATTAGAAATTAAGGTTCAAGAACGCACCGCCGAATTACAAAAACTCAATGAGGAACTCAAGTGTTCTAATCAAGAATTAGCGCAGTTTGCTTATATAGCTTCTCATGATTTGCAAGAACCATTGAGGGCTGTGACTGGCTATAGCCAATTATTAGTTGAGGAATATCAACAACTGCTAGATGAGTCTGCGCAGGAATATATACATTACATTATCGATGGCGCGAAGCGGATGCAGCAGTTAATTCAAGATTTGCTTACTTATTCGCGTGTCGGAACTCGTGGAAGAGAATTTAGTTTAACTGATTGTAATATGGTTTTGAGAGAAGCTTTGAGTAATTTATATGTAGCGATCGCTCAAAGTCAAGCTAGCATTACCAATGATTCCTTACCCATCGTAGCAGGCGACAAAACCCAACTTGTGCAATTATTTCAAAATCTGATCGGCAATGCTATCAAGTTTCATCGCCCAGATGTACCGCCACAAGTTCATATTAGTGCAGTGAGGTTCAGCGAAGCAGGAAAAGTAGAAGCACAACGAACTATACCAGAAGATTTCCCCCATTATTCACAATTTCCTACTCCCCAAACTGTTTGGCTGTTCTCTGTCAAAGATAACGGTATTGGCATTAAAACTCAGTATTTTGAGCGAATTTTTGAAGTTTTTCGTCGTTTGCATACCCGTCGAGAATTTCCGGGTACAGGTATTGGGTTAGCCATCTGTAAAAAAATTGTAGAACGTCACAATGGTCACATCTGGGCTGAATCTCAGGTAGGAGTTGGAACAACGTTCTACTTTACTCTTCATGAAAATTCCATTTCTTGATAAATTAGAGAAATAGACGCGTAATATATGGTTAATAGCTACGCAAATAACGTTCAAGAATTTCAGCGGATTGAAATTTTGCTAGTTGAAGACTCTCCCAGTGATGCCAATTTGACTATCAAAGGTTTTGTAAATACCAAAATTGCTAACAATTTACACTGGGTGGAAGATGGAGAAACAGCCATGAAATATTTATATCAGGAAGGAGAATTTGTGAATGCACCTCGCCCTGATTTAGTATTACTTGACCTCAATTTACCAGGTATGGATGGGCGGGAAGTTTTGACAGAAATTAAATCAGATTCAAGCCTGAAATTAATTCCTGTTGTGATACTTACTACCTCTACAGATGAACAAGATATCTTACGCTCTTATAACTTAAATGCTAACTGCTATGTGACTAAACCCTTAGATGTTTATCAATTTATTCAGGTGATCCAGTTAATTAAAGATTTTTGGTTATTAGCAGTCAAGTTGCCCCCATATTCTTAGATTTGATGATTTTTAAATTAATGTTGTGTGCGGTTCTCTAAGGATAAATGTAGATAATTACCAGCCAAATTTATCTCAATATCTTTTATGCAAAAAAACACGATTTATATTCTCTTAGTAGAAGATAGCCCTAGCGATGCCAAACTTTTGCATCAGATATTTCTCCATGCAGATAAATATGAGCTAAAGATGCAGCATGTTGAACGCTTATCACAAGCGATCAATGCTAGTTTAACAGGCTATCAACTAACAGAAAATGATAATTTTGATAACTCTTCTCCACTAGTAAAATTTGATTTGGTATTATTAGACCTTGGTTTACCTGATTCTCTCGGATTAGAGACTTTAAAAGAATATCGCGCCGCAGTGACAGACATTCCTGTAGTGGTGTTAACAGGAATGGATGATGAAGAATTAGCCATGCAAGCATTAGCCGAAGGAGCGCAAGATTATCTAGTTAAAGACCAAATTACTGTGCAACGTTTAGTCCGTGCAATTCGCTATGCCATTGAAAGAGAAGAAATTTTAAACAAGCTGCGCGAAAGTGAAGAATTAAGCCGTAAAGCACTAGCAAAAGAACAGCAACTGAACGAATTAAAATCAAATTTTGTGGCAATGGTTTCCCATGAATTTCGTAATCCAATGACGATTGTGCGTACAGCAATGGATATTTTACAAAATAATGCGGGTTTAACGGAAGATAGAAAAAGTTTTTATTTTGATCGGGTACAAGATTCGATTAATCATATGCTGCAACTATTAGATGAAATTTTATTTTTAAGCAGAAGCGAAGCCGCTAAATTAGAATATAAACCTGCTCTTTTGGATTTAGTGAACTTTTGCGAAGAAATTACCGAGAGTTTTCAAATGCAAGTAGGAGACCAATATAATATTATCTTGAATTTTGCAGGAGAATGTACATCAGCTTACCTAGATGAAGAACTATTACATCGAATTTTAGGTAATTTAATGTCGAATGCAATTAAATATTCGCCGCCCTTAAAAAATATTTGGTTAAATGTCAGTTGTCGAGATAATATGGCAACTTTTAAAGTACGAGATGAAGGAATAGGTATACCGGAAAAAGACCAAAATAATTTATTTCAAACTTTTTATCGAGCTAGCAATGTGCGGCGAATTCAAGGTACTGGTTTAGGACTAGCGATGGTGCAGAAGTGTGTAGATTTACACGGGGGTCAAATTTATCTTGAAAGTCAGCAAAATGTTGGTACTACTGTAACGGTAATACTGCCATTAAATTATCGCGTCGGGAATGAAAATAATAGTTAATTTTGGGAAATTAATTATTTGGTAGTTGTTAAAGCAGGTAAAGTAATTGTAAATGTACTTCCTTCACCTAAACGCGATCGCACTGTAACATTTCCAGCCATCCCTTCAACCAAGGTTTTAACTATGGATAACCCTAAACCGCAGCCACCAGTAGAACTAGTACGTGCTTCATCTACTCGGTAAAACCGCTCAAAAATTCTAGCTTGATGTTGTAACGGTATACCATAACCTTGATCGCTGACTTGAATAATCGCTGCGTCTGCTTGTTGATATAGCTTCACAGTCACACAAGTATGAGGTTCAGAATATTTAACGGCGTTATCAATTAAATTGAGCAAAACTTGTTTCAGCCGATTGTAATCTGCTTTGACTTCGATGGGTTGACTTCCTGAATCAATTGTAATGGAGCGATCGCTATAACTTTTGGCCATAGCCACAATTTCTGTCACTAAGTCATTTATTACACAAGGTTCTAAGCGAAAATGCAAATAACCACTATCTGCCCTGGCTAAATCAAGTAAGTCTTGCAAAAGGCGGATGGTGCGTTCTGCTTCGGCGGCGGCTGTGGTTAAGGCTTCTCGTTGAATTTCGGTTAAATTGTTCTGCCTGCGTAAAACACTTTGTAGGTAGCCATGTACAATCGTCAGGGGTGTGCGTAATTCATGGGAAACATTACTAACAAATTGTCGCTCTTGTTCCCAAGATTGGGACAGGCGCGATAACATCATGTTAAACGTTTGAGCTAATTCTCTCACTTCGCTAGGTGCATTTTCTAAATATAGTTGGGCTTGCCCTAAGTCTGCAATCGAAATCACTTCTGTCATTTGGCTTAACTGGCGTAGCGGTTGCAAAGAACGTTTAATATAAATAGCGATCGCTAGAGAAATGAGAATAATTGTCAAAATACTCCCAATTCCTAAACTCTGCACAATTACCAAAAACATTGTTTGTTCGCGGGTAACATCCTGTACGACAAATAATTTGCCAACAACTTTACCTTTTAACGGTAAAGCACCACCACATAACACAAAGTAACGTTCACCGACTTTTTGAACTTGGGGTTTCATGGACATCTCAGTTGAATAAATTAACTCAGATGCTGTGGTTGGCGATAACTTATTTAAGTTACTAGAGTTGGCAGCAATTTTATTATCTAAACCTTTAATCCATAAAAAAATATTCTCGTTAGTTAAACTATCTATGACTTTTTGTACCCCATTGCTTGATGGCATCAGTTCGTTATAAAGTTCTATATCCTGGGGTAAACGTGTGGCAATTTGGCGAATATTATTTTTATGGCTATTAATTAATAGTTGCTGCATTTTCCAGCTTGTATAGATAGAGAGGCTGCCTAAACCGAAAGCGGAAACTGCAGCCACTCCTAATGTCAAGCGGACTCGTAATGAAAAAGGATCAATTTTTGGCAATAGTTGTTTAATCTGATTCACTTCGGTGCTTGGGTGTTAGGCATTGGACAAGTCTTATTAACATAATCACACTGATAAATGTATGGTTCCTGCCAACTTAAAGGAATTTCTAATAAATCGCGTGTTCCTGTCAAACCTTGACCAATAAATAATAGCAAAGCTACACAATTTAAAACTGTGTGAATGAGCCGCCACTTGTGTGTTCTATCTTGATAAATATCTTGGACAATTGCCAAGGAAAAAATCATCAGTAAAGCTGCGGTGATACCGATGTAGTAATGTGACCAAAACCACTCATTAGTTCGCCTATATACACCATCTTGACAGCCGAGAATGATTAATCCTGTGCCTGTTAGCGTCGCAAAAACACCGCGCCACAACTTTTGTCTGGCCTGATACAGTAAAACTAAAGTGACTACAGTAGCCACAAATATTAACACAATAAAAACTACCTGAAAACTAGCTGTATTCCATAGGTGCTTTTTGATAATATTTTTGCCAATCGGGTAAGCTAAACCTACTAAAGTTAATCCAACAACGGTACTGGCTAGCCAATCACCAAATTGTTTATGTTCTTTGCCCACAATCGGCGGAATTTTACTCTTACCTTCGGTGGCACTTTGCAAGCGGCGTTGACGTGTTTGCCAAGCAAAGTTGATTGTATTGCCAATCAAAGGAAAGAGAAAAATTACTGCGATCGCTGGATGAATCAGCCCGAAAAAATCTGCTATTTCCATAGGAAAATATCACTAATATTGGCAATTGGGAAAATGTCAAATAGCAAGAATGAAAGTCAGACTTAAATTAGGAAATTTAGTAGACTGAGCAAATTCTTGATATAATAATAATTTAAAGCTGTCTGCTCCAAGGCAGATTAATCTAAGCTGAGAATTAGTTTAAAAGTTTTAACTTAAATTTATTAGATGATATTTAAATATCAACATTATTGAATGTTAGATGCCCAACTTATTGAATAAGTCGAGCATCTAAGACATTCACGAAAGACCCATACTTAGCTTGGTTGAAGATTTTGTGTTGCCTACACAAAAGTTAAGGCTTGACCGCGCACATCTGTGTTGACTTTTCCTTGAGCATAAACAATTTGTCCACCAACAATAGTTGTTACAGGCCAGCCTGTGAGGTTCCAGCCTTCAAAGGGACTCCAACCGCATTTGGTCAACAATTCTTCGCGCTTGACAAGATGGTAATTATTCAAATCAACCAACACTAAATCGGCATCGTAACCAGGTGCGATCGCTCCTTTATTCGGAATACCATAAGCCTTAGCGACAGCCTGAGACATCCAGTTAGCGACTTGTGCCACAGTGCATTTGCCTTGCTTTGCCGCCGTTAACATTACGGGTAAAGAAGTTTCTACCCCTGGCATTCCTGAGGGTGTATTCGGATATTCTTGGGCTTTTTCGGCTAAGGTGTGGGGCGCATGGTCGGTGGCGATAAAGTCAATTACCCCATCGCGTAAAGCCTGCCAGAGAACTTCATTATCGTGGGGCGATCGCAAAGGAGGATTCATTTGTGCTAACGTGCCAATCTGCGCATAAGCACTGGTATTTAATAACAAATGTTGGGGTGTAACTTCGGCCGTTACCCAACTCGGCTTATGTTGACGTAATAAATCTGCTTCTTCGGCAGTGGACATATGCAGAATATGTAGCCGACGTTGGTATTTTTGCGAAAGTTTTAAGGCTTTTTGCGTTGCTAATAAAGCGGCTTGATTGTCTTGAATTTGCGAGTGAATTGCTGGGTCGTGAATCCCGGCAAATTCTTGTCGCCGCTGATTAATGCGCTCTTGGTCTTCTGCATGAACGGCAATTAAGCGATTTCCCTGGGCGAAAATTGCTTCTAATACAGCATCTTGGTCAACCAGTAATTGACCGTGCATCGACCCCATAAAAATTTTAATGCCTGAGGTCGGTTGGGCAGTAAGTAAATCTGGCAATACCTCTGCTGTTGCGCCAATAAAAAAGCCGTAATTGACCACACACTTGTTGGCAGCACGCTGCAATTTGTCGTCTAAAGCGGCCTGAGTAGTAGTCAAAGGGCGGGTATTGGGCATTTCCAAAAAGGAAGTGACTCCGCCTTTGGCACAAGCACAACTCGCTGTAAATAAGTCTTCTTTGTGTTCTAGACCTGGTTCTCGAAAATGTACCTGGGGATCGATGACTCCTGGCAACAAAGTTAACCCCTGTGCGTCAATTTCTGTGGTTGGGGTAGCTGAGGCAATCTCCGGTGCAATTTCTACAATGACGCGATCGCGTGTAAGTACGTCCCCTACCATCAACTCCCCATTGGGTAAAACAATGTGAGCTTGGCGAATTAATAAACTTTGTGAAGATGACATGAAGTTAAAAAATTTCTAACAAGGAGTTGTATATTACTCACAACTCTGATTATTAGGTTAAACTTGGTTGCGTTCTCTGGGATAAATTTTTGCAGCTTACTAAAAAAAAGTTTATTTTTAACTTATGAATCTGCCTGAGAAGATGCCGACATCCATCAGGAAAATCTAATTTTATCGTTAAGATTAGGAAAGAGAATTTCCCTGAGCCAGTTAATTAATTACACTTTTCCTTACTTCAGTAATTTCATGCAAAATCAAGTGTCTGATAATAACTCTAGTCCAAAACCCGATAATTCCTGGATCGCCGAGCTAGGTAGAACAGTTGTATTAAGTATCGTTCTAGCTTTAGGCATTCGTACTTTTGTGGCCGAAGCGCGTTGGATTCCTTCTGGCTCTATGGAACCGACTCTACATGGAACCCAGAACCAATGGGAGGCAGACAAGATTATTGTTGATAAATTGAAGTATAAGTTTGCTAACCCGCAACGGGGAGATATTGTCGTCTTTTCACCTACCGATGAACTGCAAAAAGAACAATATCATGATGCCTTTATTAAACGTGTAATTGGTTTACCTGGCGAAACTGTCGAACTCAGGGATGGCAAAGTTTTTATTAATAACAAACCTCTCGAAGAAGAAAATTATCTCAGTGCCAACCAACGTACAGTAGTTGATGTTTGTACTTCTGGGCAGCAGCCAGCTTTTTTATCCAAACCGCAAACCATACCCCCAAATTCTTACTTGGTATTAGGGGATAACCGCAACAGTAGCTATGATAGCCGTTGTTGGGGTGTAGTACCTAAAGAAAATATTATTGGTCGGGCTGTAATGCGTTTTTGGCCGCTAAATCATATTGGTGGCATTGATAAATCGCCTTTATATCCTTAAGTAAATGCAGTAGACCGAAAACTTTTTCGTGAAAACAGGGTGTAGGTGACAAATACGCGTTTTTTGGTGTGATTAAAGGCTAATTAGGTCAATCATAGCTTTTTGAGGATGAGAACTCACGCTAATTAACTTTTATTCCCCTACACCCCACACCCCACACCCTACACCCTGCCTTAACCGATAACTTTGTGATCTACTGAAATAGCGCCATGCCACACCTAGCTAAAATCGTCATTTATCCGATTAAGTCATTAGATGGTGTGGAAGTTCCGCAAGCTAGAGTTTTATCTAGTGGTGCATTAGAATGCGATCGCGAGTTTGCCATTGTTGACGCACAAGGCAAGTTTGTCAATGGCAAACGTCATCCCAAAATTCATGTATTGCGATCGCAATTCAACCTGCGCAACAGAACTATATCGCTACAAATTCCTCATCAAGATGTACCGCAAGTTTTTCATCTAGATCATGAACAACAAGCACTTGCCGTAACTTTGAGTGATTTTTTTGAGTTTCCTGTCCAACTAGTGCAGAATCGGCAGATGGGGTTTCCTGATGATACCAACTCCCCTGGGCCAACGGTGATTAGTACGGCAAGTTTAATAGAAGTAGCAGCTTGGTTTGTTGATGTAGATGTAAAACAAATGCGTCGCCGGATGCGTGCCAATCTGGAAATTGCTGATGTACCTGCTTTTTGGGAAGATCAATTATTTGCCCAGTCCAATCAGGTAGTTACTTTTGCTGTTGGAGATGTGCTGTTTTTTGGGGTAAATCCCTGTCAGCGATGCGTTGTCCCCACCCGTCATCCGGACTCAGCCGTTGCTGATCCCAACTTTCAGAAAATATTTGTCCAACAGCGACAAGCTTCGTTGCCAGCATGGGTGAATTTATCACGCTTTAATCATTTCTATCGCTTAAGCGTCAATACTCGATTAGCTACATCAGCATCTGAAAAAATTTTAAAAGTAGGTGACGAAATTAAAATTTTGGACATAGGATAATTACACTTAATTAAATAAAAACTAAAAATTTCCTAAAGGGTTAATAGTAATACTTACGTATTTTGAGGGAAGAAAAAACCGATTTAGAAGTCTTTGTTTCTTATTCTCTATTCGTAATTCTCTCACTAAGAAACTCCACAATTGAACTGTGGCTCTGGCTATTAAATTAGGTAATAAACATCCTAAAAGATTGATTTTAACAGGCTGTTAAGCTTGTTCCCTGTTTCTGACAATAGCCAATTGCGGTGCAGAGCGATCGGCATCGGCTAGAATTTCCAGCTAAGTGATATTTGTCACAATCTCTTGTATTGTGGGAAACCAGTGCTGGAAATATATTTTGATACATTTCTAGATTAAAGGAATTAAATTAAGGTGTTATAACAAAGCTGAAGGATTTAGCCGAAAACAAATCTGCTAGCGATATGTGTATATGCAACCGAAATAAAGCAAATTTTGATACAAAGACAATATTTTTGGCGTTGTATTCAATGTTGTAAGTATTCCTAAACCTAAAATCAAGCTGCATCTAAAAGTATCTAACGTTTTTCAAAATTGGTGTTGGGGACAAGTTAAACAACAATGTTATTCACATTTCATCTGGGCAAATCTCTCAACAATGCAATTAGACAAACTTATGGCAAGCTGCCCCTCAAATTAGTTTTAGTGGCAAATTCTGTATTGCAAATGAGTGTAGCGATGGGGGTAGTGAGTTATTTATCGCTGCAAAATCGACCAATTGATGTTAAACAGCTGGCGCATAGATTAGAAAATGAAATCGGCGATCGCATAGAGCAATACCTAAATAATTACTTCCAAATCCCTCAGCAAATCTATCGAAGCAATCAAGATGTGATTCAGCTAGGTTTACTCAATCCTTCTGACTTAAAAACTACCGGCAACTACTTTGGGAAACAAATGCAGATGTTTCCTCTAGGTTCAATTAATTTTGCCAGTCCTAACGGTGAGTTTATTGGTGTAGAACGTTTAGAAGACGGTTCACTTTTGCTCAAACAAGGTGTAACAAATTCTGGCTTAGGCAAAGTATCTGTGTATACAGCCAATAAACAACAAACTTGGACTCAACTCCCACAAATTGAAAATTATTATCCTCACTTAGAAGCATGGTACGCAGACACTATCAAATTAGGTAAGCCTCTTTGGAGTCAAATTTATCAATGGCAAGATAAACCAGAAGTATTATCCATATCTTCCAACTATCCGCTTTATAGCAGCAACAATCAATTAGTTGGAGTTATGAGTATTACCTTACCTCTAGCAGCAATTAACGATTTTTTAAGCAAATTGCCTTTAGGAAGATTTAGTAGAACATTTATTTTAGAACGTTCAGGGCTAATTGTTGCTGCTTGTCATCATCAGCAAGTATTTAATACTCATCATATTTCTGCTAATCGCCAACTGGCATTAAATAGTCGCGATCAACTAATTCATCTGACAGCTAAACATTTAATTCAACACTTTGGTAGCCTTGATTTACTCAAATCTCAACAAAAATTTAATTTTACTCATGCCGGAGAGCGTTATTTTGTTCAGGTGAGAACTTGGCAAGATGATCAAGGGCTGGATTTATTAATTGTCACAGCAGTTGCCGAAGCAGATTTACCAATCAAAACCTCTGTCAACTCTCAACTAAATATTCTGTTATATGTAATTACCTTTGTACTGCTGACATTAATTAGCCTAGTGACAACTTGTTGCTTAATTCAACCAATCGGTCAACTCAATCAAGCCGCCAAAAAAATTATTGCTGGTGAATATGAGCCACTTCCAGCAATTCAAAGCTCGGATGAACTACAAGAGTTAGCCGAGTCATTTCAAGTCATGTCCCAGCAATTGCAAGCCTCGGCAACATCTTTGGAGTCATTAATTCAATCTCAGGAAATATCAGCCAATAAGCAACAAGTAGCCGAACAAGCTAACTATGCCAAAAGTGAATTTCTGTCCAACTTAAGCCACGAATTGCGGACACCCCTCAATGTCATTCTTGGCTTTATCCAAGTGATGAACTATGACAATAGTCTATCTGGCGAAAATCAGCAAAATTTAGCAATTATTAATCGTGCTGGTGAACATCTACTCAACTTAATCAATGATGTTTTAGAAATATCAAAAATCGAAGCAGAAAAAACTACTTTAAATGTTAGTAGTTTTGACTTAATAGCTATGTTAGACAGCCTTCAGGAGATGTTAGTCTTACGTGCGATCGCTAAAGGCTTACAACTAATCTTTGAATATGCACCAGACATACCGCAATATGTACAAACAGATGAAAGTAAACTCCGTCAAGTGTTACTTAATCTTCTCGGCAATGCAATTAAATTTACGAATACAGGCAGTGTAAAGTTGCGTGTCAGCATTGGCGAACAAACAGAAGTTTTTTCCCCTCTTTCCCCAGCCCCTTGTCCTGTTTCTTGTTCTCACTCCCTGATTTTTGAGGTACAAGATACAGGTGCGGGTATTGAATCCCATGAACTAGGCTTGTTGTTTCAAGCTTTTCGCCAAACAGAAATCGGTAGGAAATCGCAACAGGGAACAGGGCTAGGTTTAGTAATTAGCCGTAAATATGTGCAACTGATGGGGGGCGATATTACTGTTAGTAGTGGTGTTGGTGTAGGTAGTAAATTTACCTTCAATATTGAAGTTGCTTTAGTCTCAGCTAGTGAAGTTGCTATTCCCAAAATTCCCCGCCAAATTGTTGGTTTAGCACCAGGACAGGCTGAGTATCGCATTTTGGTGGTGGATGATGTCTTTGAAAGTCGTTTATTATTGATGAAATTACTTAAATCTATGGGTTTTGCGGTGTGTGAAGCCACAAATGGGCATGAGGCGATCGCATTATGGCAACAATGGCAACCACACTTAATTTTCATGGATATGCGAATGCCTGTGATGGATGGTTACGAAGCTACAAGAATCATCAAAGCCAAAGAAATCGAACTCTCAGCATTCAGATCCCAGAATCGCAAAGAGAAAAATTTCCATGTCAAGCCTGTGTTTGTTAATACACAACCAATTTCATCAGTCACTAATTTAAAACAGACATCTCCAGAAACTTTAGTCCCTGCTTGTAAACAACAATCGGCAACTACTGAGGTTTTATCTCACGATACAAAAGTATTGCCTATCAATCAGGTAAATGCAGCAGTAACTTTACAAAAGCACCAATCTTTTTGTTCTGTGCCGCTATTTCCCTGTGGCAGCAAGCCAACGGTAACATCTTTGCCTCAAGCGTTAACAATGACTAAGCCTGTTGTGGAGAGTGTGAGCGATCGCTTTTTTGTGGCTCATACCGTGATTATTGCACTTACCGCCAGTGCCTTTGACGAAGAACGCCAACAAATCTTAGCCAATGGTTGTGATGATTTTATTCGTAAACCTTTCACTCCAGAAGTGCTGTTAGAAAAACTCAGTCAACATTTGGGGATAAGATATATCAACAAGCTAGCAAATAACAATAATATAAATGCTAATCAAGAATTAGAAGTTTTAGCCAGCAATTCCGACATTTTGAGGTGCATATCCCAGATGCCATACGACTGGCAAATGCGAGTTTATCATGCCGCAGCCAGTTGTAGCGACGATCTGATTTTAGATTTGCTTGCTGAACTACCATCAGACAAAAGTCAACTTTTCTGGGTTTTCAGGGATTTAGCAACTAATTATCAGTTTGAGAAAATTATGGAATTGACTAGAACGAAGGCATCATGAACTACCAGCAGTTAAATCTTGAGAAACAAGATATTTTAATCATTGATGATAGACCAGACAATTTGCGAGTTTTATCTTCACTGCTGACTAGGGAAGGGTATAACGTTCGCAAAGCTTTAAATTGGCAAATGGCTTTGACGGCTTGTCAAACAGTCCTACCGGATCTGATTTTACTTGATATTATGATGCCGGAAGTCGATGGGTATGAAGTTTGTCAACGTTTTAAAGCATGGGATTTAACAGCAGATATTCCGGTAATTTTTATTAGTGCTTTAGATGATGTTTTTGATAAAGTCAAAGCGTTTAGATTAGGAGCAGTAGATTATATTACTAAACCTTTTGAGTTTGAAGAAGTTGTGGTTAGGGTGCAAAATCAACTGGCTCTAAGAACAGCAAAGCTAGAAATAATTAGACTTAATAGTGAACTAGAACAAAGAGTCAAGCATCGAACTTGGGAGTTAGAAAACGCCCTGCAAAAACTCCAACGAGAAATCGCTTCCCGTCAACAATTGCAAGATAAATTACTAGATATAGTTTTACATGATTCTTTGACAGGATTACCAAATCGAGTTTTATTTATTCGACGATTAGGCAAAGCTCTCAATCTCGCCAAACAAAATGCTAATTATCAGTTTGCTGTGCTGTATTTAGATTGCGATCGCTTCAAAGTTGTCAATGATTCTTTAGGACATCTTGTAGGTGATGAATTACTCATCGCCATCTCTCACCGCCTGCAATCCTGCCTAAATTCCAGTGATACTTTAGCCAGATTAGGCGGTGATGAATTTGGCATTCTTGTAGAAAATCTCACAGATATTAGTTCAGCTATTCAAATTGCAGAAAAAATTCTGCAACAATTTTCTATTACATTTAAATTATCCCGATACGAAGTATTTATGAATGCTAGCATTGGCATTAATTGGGGTAATAAACACTATGAAAAACCAGAGTATTTATTGCGTGATGCTGACACAGCTATGTATAGAGCTAAAGCTTTAGGTAAAGCTCGATATAACATTTTTGACCCAATTATGCATCTCGAAGCAATTCAACTTCTAGAAATAGAAAATGACCTGCGTCGGGCTATCGAAAGACAAGAATTTATCATATATTATCAACCAATTGTTTCACTCCGTACAGGAAAAATTTCTGGATTTGAAGCACTTGTGCGTTGGCAACATCCAGTTCGGGGCTTAATACTCCCTAGCGAATTTATGCCAGTTGCAGAAGAAACAGGTTTAATTAATGCGATTGATATGTGGGTATTGCAGTCAGCTTGTCATCAACTAAATACTTGGCAGACGCACTCATTTGTACCAGAAGATTTAACCATCAGCGTTAATTTAAGTGCCAAGCTGTTTAATCAGCCTAACTTAATTTCCCAAATCGACCAAATTATTTATGAAACTAAAGTTAACCCGTCTAACTTAGAATTAGAAATTACTGAAAGCGTCATTATGGAAAATAATCACTTAGTCAGAACAATCATTGAACAAATAAAAAAACGTAAAATCAAGTTAGTTATGGATGATTTCGGGACTGGATACTCTTCTTTAAGTTACCTTCATAGCTTCCCCTTAAATTCGCTCAAAATTGATAAATCTTTTATTAGTAGAATGCAATTTAATCAAGAAAATATGGGACTTGTACCAGCTATCATTAGCATTGCTGAATCTATGAATATCACTGTAATTGCTGAAGGTGTAGAAACCCAAGAACAATTAGCAAAACTCAAAAAACTCAACTGTAATTTTGCCCAAGGATATCTTTTTTCTAGACCTTTAGAACAACAAGCTGTGCTTAAATTAATAGCCACAGCACCGCAGTGGTAGCAAATTTAAAACATCTTTTTATTTTAAACTATATTTATAAAACTTATTTTAATTTTTCCAATGAATTTATATACAAAAGATAAATACAAAGGCAATATCTTAGTTGTCGATGATACGCCAGATAACTTACGGTTATTATCGGCTATGTTAACATCGCAAGGTTTTGAAGTTCGGAAAGCGTTAAACGGCAAAATGGCTTTAACTGCCTGTTTAACACTTTTACCAGATTTAATTTTGCTAGATATTAATATGCCAGATATGGATGGCTACCAAGTTTGTCAGCAGTTAAAAGCTAACGAACGCACTTGTTCAGTCCCAGTCATTTTTATTAGTGCCTTAGATGATGTTTTAGATAAAGTTAAAGCTTTTGATGTTGGTGGTGTAGATTATATTACAAAACCGTTTCACGGTTCGGAAGTCATATCTCGAATTAAAAATCAAATTAATTTACATTTACTGCAAGTGACGCTGCAAGAAAAGAATTTGTTGTTACAAGAAGCTTTGGATAAATTAAAAGCAGCACAAATGCAGCAAATCCAAAATGAAAAAATGCTAGCTTTAGGACAATTAGTCGCCGGAATCGCCCATGAAGTGAATAATCCCATTAGTTTTATTTATGGTAATCTTCTCTATGCTAGTCAATATGTAGACTACTTAAAGAAAATCATCGAAACCTATCAGCAAGAATATCCAGAACCGCCTGCGAAGATTCAAAAAATGGTGAAAGACGTAGATTTAAACTATGTCATGAATGATTTACAAGATTTGATGAGTGCGATGTATCGAGGTGCAGATCGCATTCGAGAAATTGTAGTGGCTTTACAAAATTTTTCCAGACATGAGGAAGCACAAATCAAGACTGTGAATATTCACGAAGGTATTGACAGTACTTTGATCATGTTACAACACCGATTCAAATATACAGATCATCGTCCGGAAATTTCTATCATTAAAGATTATGCAGACTTGCCTTTAGTGACTTGTTATGTCAGCGAACTAAACCAAGTTTTGATGCATCTTTTAAATAACGCCATTGACGCTATCAATACTGGTGTTGTTGATCACGAGTGGAAAATAGCGCAACAATATCCACTCCCAGCCCCCAAAATTCACATTCGCACAAGACTAATTGATCCTGATAATGTTGAGATTGCGATCGCTGATAACGGCCCTGGCATAGACCAATCTTTGCAATCACAGATATTTAACCCATTTTTTACCACAAAACCTGTCGGTCAAGGTAGTGGGCTAGGATTATCTATTAGTTACCAAATTATCGTACACAAACATCAAGGTAAAATTAGCTGTGCTTCTTCACCAGGGCAAGGTACAGAGTTTACAATTATCATTCCTGTCAAGTTAACTCAATAGCCATCTTGACAACCCATCCAGAGGAATAAAAATTATCAAGATTATTAAATTTTTCCATCGCTTTACAGAAATTAGAGAATCTTTTGCAGTAGCAGGTTGACAACCACTCTCAAAAGTGTAAGCCTGGGAACTCAAGACAAATATTCATGAAACTAAAATTTTTATTCATTAAAGACTACTATTTTCAGTTACATAAAAGCATAATAGAGATGTGACTGATCTGTTCGTCCCCTTACACTCATTGAAACAAGCTAGCTGGTTCAAGCTCATCTGTGGAGCCAGCTACCAACATCTGCCCGCCGTCAGAAGTTTAACATTAGCCTATACATTGGCTGGTGCTGATTGCATAGATGTGGCAGCAGATCCCGCTGTGATTGCAGCCGCGCAAGCAGCACTGCAAGTAGCCCCAACCCTAGCTAAGGAAGCTCAACAACGAGGCTTTAGCTACAAAGGTAATTTGCCCTTTCTCATGATCAGCTTGAATGATGGCGAAGATCCCCATTTTCGCAAAGCCGAGTTTGACCCGACACTGTGTCCTGTAAATTGTCCCAGACCTTGTGAAAAGGTTTGTCCGGCACAGGCTATAGTATTTCATCGCCGCCAAGATAATTTTTCGGGAGTTGAATCTCAGAAATGTTACGGTTGTGGTCGTTGCATACCACTATGTCCATACGATAGAATTTATACTAGCTCATATATGTCAACACCACAGGCGATCGCGCCAATGGTGATGTCAGCAGGAGTCGATGCCGTAGAAATTCACACAAAAGTAGGTCGGTTGGCAGAATTTCACAGATTATGGCAAGTAATTGCACCGTGGGCTGAACAACTCAAGGTACTAGCTATCAGCTGTCCTGATGGTGAAGGCCTGATTGACTATTTACGAGCGATTTATGAACTGATAAATCCACGCCCTCATACCTTAATTTGGCAGACCGACGGTCGCCCTATGAGTGGTGATATTGGAGATGGCACCACTCTAGCCGCAGTCAAATTAGGGCAGAAAGTTTTGTCAGCAAAGTTACCGGGATATGTGCAGTTAGCAGGTGGCACTAATAGCTACACCGTTGCTAAGTTAAAAGCAATGGGACTCCTCAGAAGTGCTGAGTTGAAAGTGCTGAGTGCTGAGTCTTATTCTCATCACTCTATCGCTGGAATCGCCTACGGAAGCTACGCCCGTGTATTGCTGTCGCCAATTCTCGAGCAGTTAGAGAATAAGGAGGTGAGTAACACCAATGTCAAAGCGACTGTCCGCCTGGAAGAACAACCAGACTTACTCTGGGAAGCTGTAGAGCTTGCCCATTCTCTCGTTTCCCAGCTCAAGTCATAGCAGGAGCGTAATCGCTCGTTCGTTATCTCTCAAAACGTCACATTAGAAAGCATGACGATTAAAGACGATCTCCAAAAGTTATTAGACATCTTGCCCCAAGACTTGCGACAAGTTCTAGAAAGTCATCCTCAACGAGATAGTTTAGTGGAAGTGGTCTTGGATTTGGGTCGTCGCCCAGAAGCTCGCTTTCCTAATCAAGCTGAGTATCTGAGCGAAACACCCGTAACTCAAGCACAAATTGATGATTGTATTCAGCGAGTCGGAACCTTTGGCGGAGATAATCGAGCAGGAATTGAGCAAACTTTGCATCGCATCAGTGCTATCCGCAACCGCAATGGCAAAATTATTGGCTTAACCTGTCGTGTCGGCCGTGCCATATTCGGCACTATTGGGATGATCCGTGATTTGGTAGAAACTGGTAAATCCATCCTCATGCTGGGTCGTCCAGGTGTAGGTAAAACTACCGCCCTCCGGGAAATCGCCCGTGTGTTAGCGGATGATCTGCATAAGCGAGTGGTCATTATTGACACATCCAACGAAATCGCTGGGGATGGTGATGTTGCCCACCCTGCCATTGGCCGCGCTAGACGAATGCAAGTAGCTCATCCAGAACTTCAGCATCAAGTCATGATTGAGGCAGTGGAAAACCATATGCCAGAAGTCATTGTTATTGATGAAATTGGCACAGAACTGGAAGCCTTAGCAGCTCGTACTATTGCCGAACGCGGTGTGCAATTAGTAGGTACGGCGCACGGGAACCAAATTGAAAACCTGATTAAAAACCCTACCCTGTCTGATTTGGTTGGGGGGATTCAGGCTGTGACCTTGGGAGACGATGAGGCAAGAAGGCGCGGTTCGCAAAAGACGGTGTTAGAACGCAAAGCACCTCCCACCTTCGAGATTGCTGTAGAAATGTTAGAACGACAGCGTTGGGTAGTCCATGAAAGTGTTGCTGACACGGTAGACACTTTATTGCGCGGCAGACAACCAAGCCCACAAACGCGCACTGTGGACGATAACGGCAAAGTCGCTATTACTCGGCAGCTATCGGTGGTCAATGGCCGTGGCGGTGGACAGCAATTAGCCAGCGGTGGGGAAGATTCTTTCTCCTCGGGACGCACATCTGGCGGTTGGCGCTCATCAGGACAAATGGTAGCTTTGCCACCATTAACTTTAGAGCGAGAAAAGGTTGGACAAAGCGAGTTTGAACGCTTGCTGGATGAATCTTTTAACTACTCAGACACCATTGATTTTGCTGCTAGCAAGAATGCTGGGCCAAACGGTGAAGATTTGCCGTTGCACGTTTACCCTTATGGAGTCAGCCGTCACCAACTAGAACAGGTAATTAATGTGTTGACGTTGCCTGTAGTCTTGACAAAAGACATTGATAGTGCAGATGCAATTTTAGCGTTGCGATCGCACGTCAAAAACCACGCTAAATTGAGGCAAATGGCCAAAGCCCGTCATGTACCTATCCACATGATTAAAGCTAGCACCATTCCGCAAATTACCCGTGGTTTGAGACGCTTGCTTAACATCGACGACCCAGAAATCGCTGATGACCGCGAATTGCAACTTTTCTTGCACAGTGGTAGTGATGACGAAATTGATGCCCTAGAAGAAGCCAGACTTGCTGTCGAGCAAATTGTCATTCCCAAAGGACAGCCCGTGGAGTTACTGCCCCGTTCTCCCCAAGTCCGCAAAATGCAGCATGAGTTGGTAGAACACTATCGCCTCAAATCCCATAGCTTCGGCGAAGAACCTAATCGTCGCTTAAGGATTTATCCGGCGTAATTAAGATGGGTGTAAGGGAGTAAAATTCTTCCCCTTACACCCCTACACCCCTAGTTTTAAGGTGCTAATCTAGCTTTGCCTAAACGCTGCTTTTCATACCAGATGGCGATGGCTGGCGCCCACTCTGCAAAATGTGGCCACATTAATTCGCACAGCTTTTGAATTTCTAATTGAGCATCTTTTTTATTTCTCAGGTCGCAAAAATGTAAAAATGACCGCACATTGAAGCTAACTACAAAGTGTTGGCGATAATCAAACGGCACTATCCCTCTAGCATGTTCCTCAGACATCCCAGATTGGAATTTATCTGCATATCGCTTCGCTGCTTCCCGACACCATTCTAAATCTGCCGCGCGTTGCTCAGGAGAGTAGTAATATTTTTTGCCTTGTCTATCTGTGTAATGTCCGACAGGCCGCAGGTAAAAGACATCTTCTATATCTTTCTTACCTTCCAATACTTGTATAAACTGATTGCCAGTATACCTAAATGAATTGTGAACAACTACACCATTAGCGACAAAATTATGCCAATCACCTTCAACTTCTAAGTCGTAGGTCATTTGTTGTCCCAGGTATTCTAAATCCTTAACTTTAACAGGATGCGCCCGTAACTTTTTGCCGACTGATTTTGGTTTAGCCTGCCAATTCTCAGTGTCTATGACTGGGTTATAAGATTGAGCAAATTCAGCTTCTTGATTATTTTGATGAATATCTTCATGGCAATTCTTACATACAGTCACTAGATTATTAAAGTCGTATGCCAGTGACTGATCAGGGTTGTAGTTCCAAGGCTTGTGTTCTTTAGGAAATTGACTATCTTTGTGATTTAAAGATAATCCATATCTAGCAGCCCAACTTCTAACAGTGTTAACAGAACATTCTGATAATTGTGCAATTTCTAATGTTGATAATCCTTTTGAAATTTGAGTTTCCAGCCATTCTCTACTCGTGTAAAGCCCTTTACCTACAACTGTCAGACCATTACACATCAAATTACATTGTTTAGTCATTTTGACTACACTGCCATCATCATTGGTAACTAAGCCAACAGCATCGCCCATTGTCTGCCAGCCTTCTGAGGTAAATAAACGATGATTAACAGTACAATCTAGAGTCTTTCCATCTTCTAAAGTTAATCGATAGACTGGCTGAATTCCACTGCACATCACATCCTGAATATGTCCAACTTCAAACAAGCCAGTTTCTTCATTAAGTACTCGTAAGTGCATTCTACGAAGACGTTTTTTACAGTCGCGTCGATATTCTCCGGGTAATTCTCCATTTCTACCGCGAATTGACCTTAGACGAATTGCTTTTTCCCCGTTAGTCCAGAGATCGTATAACTCTCCGATAGTTTTTTTCAATTTTTGGTTAGCTTCGCCTTTACAGTTCACGAAAGTAATTTCAGTATTAGCTGACAAACACTGAACATCAAAAGATACACCTACTCTATGTGTACGCGCTTGTTGCATAACGCTGTGAGGAAAATAACCGCAGTTAAACACAATTTGCGGATGTTCTAGCGGCCCGTAGTGACCTCGTTCGCCTGCTAATAGTCGCTTGACGATGACTTCGCCGCATTGTGATTCCGAGGGCCATGAGTCTCGCTCATCAACCACAAACGCGTCGGTATAGTCCTGGTGCATTGCAGCATAAATTACTTGCTGCGGGTTTGGTGTTTTGGCAATAACCTCTACTCGGAATCGCTGCATGGTCTTTCTCTGATGGGGAATGAGGATTATAGCCTGTTTGTGGAACACGGCTCAAAACTCAATCCCTCATGATATATCTTTCGGCAGACTCATATACTTTACAAAAGTTTATTTTTACTGTTACAATTCTTAACAGGCGAAAGCAAGTGGGGAAATTTTCATGCGTAGTAATGGTGCTATTGTTGATGATCAGGGCAAAATGAATAACTTTGCAGTTGAGCCGAGAGTTTATGTAGATGAACAAGGCGATCGCACTGGATTCACAGCCTATGCAGAACTGCTCAATGGTCGTTTAGCAATGATTGGGTTTATCTCGCTCATAGTATTAGAAGTATTAACAGGACATGGCATTTTTGGTTTGTTAACCGGCCTGTAACAATTAAATTTTAAAAACGCAATTTTTTTCACACATTCATAGAGGCGGGAAATTTCCTGCCTCTATATTTATAGGAATTTTATGGTATTTTTCTGGTTAAAAGTTGTAGGTGAATTATGGCTTTAACTACTTCAACAATGTTGTCTTTAGGCACTCAAGCACCAAATTTTCATCTACCAGAAGTAGTATCTGGTGAGGAAATTTCTCTTGCTAGTTTTACAGATAAAAAAGCACTGTTAGTAATGTTTATTTGTCGGCATTGTCCATTTGTTAAACATATCCAACGAGAATTATCACAATTAGGCAAAGATTATACAAATAGTAATTTAGGAATTGTGGCTATCAGTGCCAACGATGCGAAAAATTATCCTGATGATGCACCAGACTCATTAAAAGTCATGGCCACAGAATTAGATTTTCAATTTCCTCTATGTTATGACGAAACTCAAGAGACAGCAAAAGCTTATACAGCAGCTTGTACTCCTGATTTTTTCTTATTTGATGCAGAACTTAAACTTGTGTATCGTGGACAGCTTGATGATAGCCGTCCCAGTAATGGTAAACCAGTAACAGGTGCAGATTTACGCGCTGCTATTGAGGCGATATTAGCTGGTAAATCGATTACAAACGAACAAAAGCCGAGTGTTGGATGCAATATTAAATGGACATCTGGTAAAGAACCTAGTTATTTGGGATAAGATTAGCCTTGAGTTGAAATAAAGACTATTGACTAGAGGTTAGAGAAGAGACTTTCTCATGTTGATTTGGAAAATTTTCTGGTGAATAACTGAGTAGAAAAACGCAGATTAAGAAATATTCGTCTCTATTCCCTAGCCTTTAGTTCCTAGTCTCTGATATCGATTTCTTCAGAACTATTTCTATCCAATAAAGGATTAATTTCCAGTTGTTTTCTAGCACGTTTCAACTGTTTCCATAAAGCCTTAATTTGCTGATAAGCTTCTTCTGGGGAAAGCTTGCCATTTGTTTGTAGATTACTGATGTAGCTGACTCGTTGAGCGAACTCTTGTAAGTTAGCATTAAAAACTAAATATTCCGGTCTAAACTGACCATAATAGCAACTACGTGGATACAGAAAATCGGATAAATTCGATAAAAAATCTGATTGCTCTGCCATACTGAGATTAGATTTGTAGAAGTTTATCACTAATTAGTAGATTAGACACTTTACCACATCTACTTTAAAGACAAAGTAAGCACAGATACATGGATTACGAAACCATGTTAACGAAGGAAGAATGCAGCAAAAATTATACCAATAAAGTTGGTATTAAATTTAAACTAACTATCTTGCAAAAAATGTAACAAACATAACTTTTTTCTAGTAAAAACAACGCTAGAGATTTAATTATGGTGATCTGTCTTCCCGAATATCGTAGTTGAAATATAGGTGAAAACTGTTCTACTCACAGCATATTTCAACTAAGTGAAGTACAAAATTTAATCCTCCAAGCTAGGTATAGAGAGTATTTACCCTGGAATTCTGACTCCTGACTCCTGAATTCTGCTGTATATCTAACAGCTTACTAGTAATGTATTATGCATCTTAACGATATTCATATAAATAAGTTTTCCCAGCCATCCGCTGGGAAAATGGGGCGTTGCATAAATGCGGGATGAATTGAGATGTTTAACAAAAATAAAATATTGATTCTTCGCGCCTTTGCGCGGCAGTCGCTTCAAGTCGGCAGAGCCGCCCAACGCGCTGCCTTGCCTTTGCGCGAAACAAAAAACATCCCACTAATCAGCAATGCCGGAAAATGGCAAGACAGTAGGTTGTCGATTTAATTAGAGGCGGCTGTTTCTGCTACATTACCAATGAGTTCTTCTAGAGTGTGGAGTAACTCTTGCTCGTTGTAAGGCTTAGAAAAATATGCTTCCGCGCCTAGCTGCATAGCCATCTGTCGGTGTTTATCGCTACTGCGCGATGTTAACATTGCTACGGGTATATTTTTTAAATCAACGCTGTTTTTGACTTTTCCTAAAAATCCGTAACCATCAAGACGAGGCATTTCAATATCGCAAATTACGGCAGCGATTTGCAAGCCGGTTTCTAATTTTTCTAAGGCATCTTGGCCGTCTTTTGCTTGTTCTACTTGATAACCACCTTTTTCTAAGGTGAGTGCTAAAAAACGGCGAACATTTATTGAGTCATCAATAATTAAAATCTTGCCTTTTGATTTGGGAGGTAAGGCTGCTAATTTTTCGCTGTCAACAAACAGGAACGGTGTTTTTAACCTAACTGAGGGTAATTGATTGTTTTTCGGGGTATTTTGATTGGTAGCAATCCAATAGAGTAATTCGTTAGCACTCACTAAGGCAACAACTCGACCATCACCGAGAATTGTACAGTTACTAAAGCCTTCTGGTAGGGGGATATTACCTTCGACTTGACGGATGGCTACTTCTTGTTCACCCCAGCAACGGTCTACTTGGATAGCGACGGTTTGATTGTTACCTTTGACTATTAAGACGCTGCTAGCGTTAATGGCGGCGGGAGTTTCTAGTTCGGGACTGTCATAGCGGGGACAATTAAATTGCAGATATTGACCCAGGCGAATCAATGGCAGCATTGTACCTTGCCAATTGAGAACTTCGCCACCTCCCATTGAGATAATGCGATCGCTCTGGAGTAAAAATATTTCTGAGACCACATCTGTAGGAAATGCCAGCAATATTTTACTGGTTTCGACTAACAGCACCCTCGCCACAGAAAGAGTAAACGGTACTGATAAGGTAAAAGTTGTGCCAACCCCAGGTTCGGTATCGACTGTGATATCACCGCGCACGAGTTTGAGGTTGTTGCGTACCACATCCATTCCCACACCACGGCCAGATAAGGCGGTGACTTTTTCGGAGGTGCTAAACCCTGGTTCAAAAATTAGCGAAAGTAGTTCATCGTCACTGGCACTTTCTAATAATGAACTATCTATACCCATTGCGATCGCGCGAGAGCGAATTTTTTCTAAAGAAATACCGCGTCCATCATCGCGCATGGTAATAATTGTCCGATTGCTGCGGTGAGTGGCGTGAATTTCGATTAATCCTTGTTCTGGTTTACCTAAGCTGCGGCGTGTGGCTGATTCTTCAATGCCATGATCAAAAGCATTTCTTAATAGGTGCATTAAAGGGTCATTTAATGCTTCTAAAATGCTACGTTCTATTAAAGTATTCCCACCTTCAATTTTTAACTGGACATTTTTACCGTATTCTACATTTAAGTCGCGGATAGCTCGAGGAAAACGCTCCACTAATTCGGAAATTGGCCGCATCCGCACTTGATTGAGCTTTGTTTGCAATTGTTTGGATGTTTTGTTTAATTTGCGAGCAATTAAATCGGCATCGTCTACACTTAATTGAATATCGGTGGAGACTTCTTGCACCTGGACAATTGTTTCAACTATATCTTGCGATCGCAAATTAATTTCTTCGAGAGAGTGCTGAGTGTTTATAGAGTGCTGAGTTGAAAATGAATTATTTCCTGCTAGATTTTCGTCTTGGTATATGCCATTATTTTGGCGCGCATTTGCGGATATAACTCTGTTATATGCCATGCGTAGTTCTTGATTTTCTCTATCAAGATTTTGCACCTTCTGGCTAAGATGGCGGGAGAGTTTGCGTAATTTTTCCAGTTGTGAATGTAGACCATTTCTTTGAACAATCAGTTCGCTAAACAAATCATTAATTTGTTCTAGATGTTTGCTAGGAACTCGGACTGTATTTTCTGAAGGTTCGCGGTCTTTGCCGTTACTAATTGGTTCGTTTTTGTGTTCGGCAATGATTGTGTTAATTTCCGGCAAACTAACCGAATTAATGTTATGATTAATCTCCGCTTCTAAAGGGAGAAAATTACTAACATATATTTCTTCTTCTTGCTGAACAACAGGTATTGCTGCTAATTCTATTTCTTGGTTAACACCGTTATCTGTAGCGAGGAATTGAGCAATAGCTTCGGCAGTTGACAATGGCTCAATTTGGTTATAACTTGTTGAAGTATTAACTGAACTGAGTTCAATTGCTCTTGGTAAATTATCGAGTTGATTGGTTAATACTAAAGCTTGCGATCGCCGCCATGTTTGCAATGCTATCTGGGCAATTGCTGGAACGCGTTCTGGCGCAGCAAATTCGATGCAGCGTTTGATAGAATCACACAGTTGGGTAAACGCTGACAATTGCAACATTTCTCCTAAACCGCCTAATTCCGCCGCCATAATAGCAACTTCTTCTTGCAAACAAGGCTGTTGACTATCTGCTAAAACAGATTCTAAACGTTGCAAACAACCTTCGACTTCAGTTTCAAATAATAAAGGAATAATACTTTGCCCATCTTCTGGGGATAACATTGTGGTCGCATCTTCCGGTGTAGGATCACCTAAACGTTGATGTAATTCGTCAAAAACTGGATAACAAAAACTAGTTAACCACTGTTCTTCAATGACACTTTCTGTCGATAACAAATCCACAATTTGGCGCATCCAATCAATTGCCGAAAGCAGTAAACTTTGCAATTGTTGGTCAATTTCTAGAGAGCTTTTTCTAGTTTTGAGAACCTTAAAAGCATCTTCTAAACGGTGTGCTAAATCACTTAACACCCGAAATCCCATCATCGCCGCGCCACCTTTAATTGAGTGGGCAGCGCGGAGTGCGCCATTAATTTTTTCTAAATCTATGTGATGGCTGGTGTCGATTTCCAGCAAGACTCCCTCTAAAGTATTGAGGTAATCTGTTGCTTCTTCCAGAAATTGCATCTGGATTTCTAATTCTTTATCTGGTGACATTGTTTTTATTATTTAATCAATAGTTAATTTTTAAAAGTCAATATTCTCATTACTATTGACTTTTGAATTGGGATAATTATTCAACTAACTTTAAAAGTCTCAACAGTCTCTTGCAACTTATGAGAAATCTCTACAGTTTCTTTGAGAGATTGGCAAATTACGCTGGAAGAATCGCTGGTGCGCTGAGAAATAGCAGCGATATCTTTCATCAATAAACTAACAGTTTGCGATGTTTGCACTTGGGATGCGGTTGCAGAAGAAATAGACTGTACTAGAGAATCAATTTGCCGGGAAACATCAAAAATTTGCCCGAGATTTTGTTTGGCTGCTTCTACTACCCGCGCACCTTCGCCGACTTGGGTAGTACCAACTTCCATCGCTTGGACAACGGCACTGGTTTCTCGTTGAATGTTCTCGACAATTTGTTCAATTTCTTGGGTGGCTGCAGCACTACGGACTGCTAACTCACCTACTTCTTCGGCTACCACAGCAAAACCTTGCCCTTGTTCACCAGCCCGCGCGGCTTCTATACCAGCGTTGATGGCGAGTAAGTTGGTTTGCATGGCAATTTGATTAATTAAGGACACTACACGAGAAATTTGTTGCGAAGATTCTCCTAAACGTTTGACTTTCTGGGCAGTTTCGCCAACGGTTTCCCGCAAAGAGAGGATGTTTTGGACTGTTAAATACATCGCCTCTTCACTCTTGGAAGCGTTTTGGGCAGCATTATTAGCGACAGTTGCCGCTTGTTCGGCATTATTAGCAACCGCCTGCATCGAACGCGTCATGTTATCAACAGCATCTAAGGCGCGGTTAATTTCTTCAGCTTGCACCAGTGCTTCTTCTGCCAGTTGACGAATAGCAGTTTCGTTAGAACCAATGGCAGTATTTACTTGGGTGGCTGCTTGTTTAACTTGGGTGACGATATCGCGTAAGTTCTCAACAATAGAGTTGAAAAAGTCAGCAACAGTGCCAATTTCCCCATCTGTTACGTCAGCACGAACAGTTAAATCTCCTCTGGCTGCACCTTCTATATCATTTAGCAGTTCGAGAAGTTGCAATTGTAAGGCTGCGTGTGTTGGCTGTTCGTCTGTGGAAGTTAGTTGAATGATAGCTTTGCTCTGGGCAATTTCGGCTTTTTCGTTGACTAACACCTGTAATTGCGCTGCCATCTGATCAATATTGGCACTCAATACGCCTAATTCGTCTTCTCGTTCCGAGGCGAGGCGGGTGTTGAGTTCGCCTTGTCCGAGTTTGGCCAGAGCAGCTGTCGCCTTCAAAATTGGCTGTGTAGTGCGTTTGGCAATCCAAGCGGCGATCGCTGCTACAATAATTCCGATGACAACTGTACCAATACTCACAATCCACAACAATTGTCGTTGAGTACCATATAAAATTGCCGTATCGGTAGCTAGTAAGACTGCCCAGTTTAAGTTTGGTAAATCGGCAGTTTTTTGTGGTGTGACGTAAGTAATTAATTGTTGTTGATGACTTTGTGTGCCTGTCGTTACAGTATTGGTAGTTGTGCCGGCAATTCTAGCTAAAACAGGATACTCAGTTTTCGCCGTTTTTCCTAATAATTGGTTTTGGGAAGTTAAGAAAACTTTGCCGGAGTTATCTAACAAAGCATATTGATAACCATTAACACCAGAGTTTTTGATGATGTTTGCTAAAGCTTTAGTTGGGAGGCTAGTTCTGACTACCGCAAGCGTTCTACCTGTAACTGGATCTTTAATCGGTGCTGCTAGATAAATACTAGAATTTTGATCGGGCTGACTAATAACCGCAGTATTTTTGTTGAGGGTTTCTTGAAAATAAGTACTGGCTTTTTGATTATCTAGCGGAACCCCTGAAGATTGGATAATCAAATCGCCATCATTATCAAAGATAGCAATACTATCGTAACTTTGATAAGCCGAGAGGATTTTATCTAGTAAAGCTTGCTTTTCTGGGATATTGCCACTTCTTGTAAAGTTGTTATTAGTCAACAAAGGCAAGTTAGAGAGTATTTGAATATCTCTATATCTTTCCGCCATAAAGCGGTTAACTTTATCTGCTAAACCGATAGCTTCAGCCGTTTGCCCTTGAGTAATTTGTTTCGTGAGAGATTTATTCGCCAAATTATAGGCGATCGCACCGATCGCTAAAGCTGGTATGGTACTGATGGCGATCGCTAAAATTGTTGCTTTTGTTTCTAAACTCAGCCGTTTAAAATATCCCAAGATATGCTGTCTATCCTGATTTGTGGCCGTGTTAGCACCCGCTAATGGTTTGATTTTGCGATCGAAAATTTTGGTTGATGTCATCAACGCATTACGTTTTTTCTCATCACCACTCTTAGCCATGTCAGTTTTATTGAACATCCTGAAAATTCTCCTGCATAGGTCAATTCACAATTTTGCAAGTTGTCTATTACCAAACAACTTAATCACTGCGGAGAATAGAAGATTGCACAATTGCTTGTGCATCTAATACCAGCAATATTTCTTCTTGTTGCACAACACACCCACGTAAATAGGGAACTAAACTGGATGCGACTTGTCCAATTGGGGAATGAATATCGTCAAGCATAATCTTAGTTGTACCTTTAATTTCTTGGACAACTAAACCTAAAAGCAGTGATTCAACTTTAATAACAATGGCATTATATTGCTGCCTTCTTGTATCGATAGCCTCTAAATTCAGCATTCTGGGTAAATCAACTGCCCAAATTATGCGACTCCGCCAATTCATTAAACCCAAAATACATCCAGGAATATTCGGCATGGGAGTGACAAATTCAACAGGCAAAATCACCGCCTCTTGCGTATGATTCATTGCTAAAATAGCAGATGTTTGTTGATTTATCTGAAATTTAAGATAACCTTCTCCTAGGTTATTTTGGCTGGTTTTTTCCGCAATTAAAACTTTAGAAGTATTCATTATTTTTAATCACCACTGATTTAATAGCTCTTAATAATTGTTCTCTTGTGTATGGTTTTGTTAGATAAACATCAGCCCCTTGTTTCATCGCCCATAATCTATCAATTTCTAGATTTTTTGAGCTACAAATAACTATGGGAACTTTCTGGGTGGTTGGATTTTTTTTGAGAGAACGACATAACTCAAATCCACTCATACCCGGCATCACAACATCAGTGACAATAGCATCAGGCTGTTGTAAAATTGCCTGTTCTAAAGCTTCTTTAGCACCACTAGCTTTGATGACGTTATAACCACTTTCCCTTAAATAGTGGCTCATCAGTTCTAATTCACTGGGAGAATCTTCAA
Source organism: Nostoc sp. FACHB-110 (assembly GCF_014697425.1). Lineage (GTDB taxonomy): Bacteria > Cyanobacteriota > Cyanobacteriia > Cyanobacteriales > Nostocaceae > Nostoc_B. The sequence continues at coordinate 108,656 of NZ_JACJRU010000009.1, read as the reverse complement.
CAATTAAAATTGTGCCAACCAAAGTTAAACTCACTGCTCAATCTCCTTTGATGCTAAAATATGAATCATTTAATCAATATGTTTAAAAACAATTTTTAGTAACTCTGATTGCGTAAAAGGCTTAGTTAAATAGCCCGATGACCTGACCATCTTCGCTTTAGCCCGGTCAATCAATCCTGTTCTACCCGTCACCATAATAATGGGAGTATTTTTAAAGGCGGAATGCCGTCTTAATAAAGAACAAAGCTCATAGCCATCTAAATTAGGCATCTCTACATCGAGAAGAATCAAGTCAGGTTTACTGCGGAGAATTTGCATTAATGCTTTAACTGGATCATTAATAGTCACTACAGTAAATGTGTTCTCATCTAAAAATAATTTGATGGAATTTAACACAGTTTGACTATCATCAATACAGGCGATAGTATATAAACTCTTCTTTTCTAATTGCGAGATAGGTTTGTAATTTTTAGCATCAACTGATTCAATATTTTTTTGTTGGGTTAATTGTGTTTCTTTGGATAATGGTCTAATTTTGGGTAAAACTTGCGTACCTTTAGCAACCTGAACTCCTGGCTGTGGTTGATGTCGGTGGCGTAATTGTCTTTGACAATATTCCACTAATAAACGCAAATCTAACTGACAGAATTTAGGTAGTTCATTCCAGGAATTATCGGGATAAAATTCGTAATTACCTTCTTTGACAACTAAAAAAGACTCCAGTACCTCTTTTGCTAAGACATCTACTAAGGTGGCTGCTTGCATCGAACTGATATATCGTTGCTCAACTAGCCAACAAATAGCCTGGTAATCTGGATATGGTATTGACAAACTTTCACTGGCTGGTTCAAACATCAGCCGCATCTGCACGCGAGTCGCACTGTTCAGAGCCGGAATATTTAAACTTAATAGTCGCAACTGATTATCTAATCGCTCAAACATCTTATCGGAACAAGAAGCGTAAGTGAGCTTACCTTCTTCTAAATGAATTGACCACGAAATCGAGCCAGTATATACCCGTAAACAACCAGTAGCACGGCGACTAGTAAGCTGTGCTAATAAAGACAATGGATGTAATTTTTGGATTAACCGATAGCTACTCATAGAAGTTTGATTTTGCATATACTTCAGTTAGATTCAAAGCAAGTTAGCGCAATAAGTACAGCAGTTTAATCACCATTCCCATCAAAATCTGATTTATGAAATATTGTTATTTAAGCTACATTTTTCTCTACCTAAAATTTAGGTAAAGGCAATGTTATGTGAGTAATTTGGAAGATATTCACCTCTGTATTTGTACTATTGAAAAGTTAAATTTATGACAATAGTGCAATAATTAAGTGTTTAAAAAATTTAAGTCCACCCAGGTCAAGATCAAAAAACCTACTTGCGGCAAAGCAATTGAAATACCACTTGGAAAAATGATGGCGATAGATGGATTGACCACAAGCCAGACTTAGAAAGCGATTTCCCATCCAAAATCTGAAATCTCAATTCAAAATGGTATTTGTTCGTGGACTCTGGAAGAATACTGCTAAACTAACAAAATTTAACAGATTTTTTCTCAGTACTTTCACTTAAAAAAAGTCAGCTTTGTCCCAACCAAACAAAATGTAATGTTTAGTTAAGTAATATTACGGGAAATTCATATAAATTCATGAGACTGGATCACCTCTAGCTGTTATTAGCGTAATTGCCTATATGATTCCCACGGAAGATAAAAATATTGATATGCTTAACTAAAGTTCAACACTTTCTCTGGTAGATTCTCAAGTCTCCCTTAATTCCGTTCAAGAAGTTAACTTAATCTAGGAATTTGGTTTGATTGGCGAATTTAGCCAATAGTGCTGAACACATAGAATGTAATATTTATCAAGGTTTTTTGATGAAGCGGCTCAGTAATACTGAAGTATTGATGGGCAATTTTCGTAATTTTTATTTAAAGCAATTGACAAAATTTTCTTTGTTGATTCGGGTGATGGGGGTGTAGTTATGCCAAACTATTACACCCCACACCCTACACCCTACACCCTTTTCATAATCATTGTGTGCCAATTTGATGAGAGCGAAAAACTTCTACTCTACTTTTGCACGAAACATCGGATATGGAAACAGCGTTTTAAATCCTTCTTGACGTTCAGCTATAGGTTCTGGGGCCGAGTCCCAGAGACTTTCGTAATAGAAGAATGCTACACCTAAGCCGCGTTCTTGGGCTGCCCTAACTTGAGATTTAATTTGTCGTAGGGGTACTGGGTTATTGCGTAGGCCTGTCATAATGCCAATTCCTGTAGGAATTGTGCGTTGGGCTTCTTGAATTTCTGAACGGCCAATATTAGCGACAAAACTTGGCAAATCGGGGCGATAAACTTGCACGATTAACTCATCTACAATACCTTGCCGCAACCAAGTTAGCCAATCTTGCAAGTGAAACTTGTAAGCAAAATCGTAATAGTTAGGAGAAACGGAGAAAATTGCATCGGGTTTTTTAGCTTTGACTGCTTGGTTGAGTTGCACCATAAAAGCAGTAATTTTATCGGCGCGCCATTTTACCCATACAGGATCTTGAGGATTGGCTGGAGGAGAATTTTTGGTTTCTTTAGTATACAGAGCTACTGTGTATTGATCGTAGCCAAATTCATGGGGCAAACTCATGTGGTCATCAAACTGAATACCATCAACATCGTATTGAGTGACAATTTCCAGCACGAGATTACGAATTAACTGCTGTACTTCCGGGTGGAAAGGATTTAACCAGACAACCTCACCAGCTGCACTAATAGATGTTTCTTGACCATTGCGCTTGCGCGTTAACCATTCTGGATGATTTAAGGCGAGTTCTGATGTTGGGGGAGCCATAAACCCAAACTCAAACCAAGGAATTACCAACAGACCTTTGCGATGAGATTGATTAATTAAGTCTGCTAGAATATCTTGCCCATCAGTACCACGCATGACAAAGGGTTGAATCCCTGCACGTTGCGCCGTAGCACTAGGATACATAACATAGCCAGAATTCCATACGACAGGATAGACCGTATTGAAGTTGAGCCGCCTGAGGTGATTTACAGCCTCTTGGACTTTAGCGCGTTCTCTGAGAGTATTGAAATCATTGTTGGTCATCCAAACCCCACGAATTTCTTGGCGTGGTATTTGGGCGATCGCAGGTGTTAGACTGTCTGCCAAGACGACTGTTAACAAAGATATTAACGCGAGTAACGGCAAAAAACCCTTGAGCCTGCGCCGCCAACTTTGCACAAGAGTAACTAGAGTCATCGAGTTGAATGATTTTTCAGCTACCCACACACGCCATCGCATACTTTTGTGATGGAATCTCTTAGCCATATCAGATTTAAGTTGTGTTGTTTATGAGATAAATGGTTAATTGGTAGTTGTTCATTCAATGCAGCACATCGAATTTTTGCACCGGAAATTATCGAGCAAACTAAACACTGTTAAACATTTTTGATGTAACTAGTATTTATTAGTACCCAATAAATATTTTGCTTTGCGGGTGATTTATCAAGACTTTAATATTCATAGGTTTTTTTTATTTATAACCATAATAATACCTATAAAGTATTGTATGTTTAAGAACATAAAGATAGCCAAAAGTCAAGCTCTATCATGACAATATCAAACCAGCCACAGCAACAACCTCAATATCAGCGTCTCATGAGTGGACTGCTCTGGTTAATTTCCGCCGCTTACATTTATGTTCTGCTGTTATCTCCACCACAACAGATACTACCAGGAGAACCAATTTGGGCAATTCAACCCCAGACTTTACAAGAACTTTGGCATGAATCAGTTAATTTCTTTTTCATCTTGCCGATGCTCAATGTGATTGGCATCAAAGCTATCCCAGATGCCATCGCCCATCCGGTAATAGAATCTCTGTTTAACTTTGCTTTAGCTTGGATGTTGATGTTTTTACCGTTATTGCTAGCAGACCCACGCGGGTATGGATTGCCGAAATTACTGATTTGGGGTTTAGGAATGTTTCTCACTAATACTTTTCTTTGTCCCTATATGGCGATTAGAGCCACCAAACCACCAATAGCAGTCCCACCAAAAAATAAAAGTTTGCTAGGGCGCATATTTGGCTGGATAGGGTTAATAATCGGCATAATTGCCGGAATTTGGAGCGTTATCGGCAGACCAGAATTTGGCGAATTAAGTGCTAGAGGGCAATATTTTGTGCAGAGTTTGAGTCGCGATCGCATTACAATTGCCTTTTGTGTGGATTTAGTGTTTTTTAGCGTGTTTCAAGCTGTGTTGATGGGAGACATTGAACCACTACAAAGCCGCAAACGTTGGTTGAGATTTGTGCCTTTTTGGGGTTTAGTGGCGTGGTTAATTATTTAAGGTAGATGACAGGAAATCAGGTTTTTTGATGGAAGTTTCACAGCGCGATCGCATATCAAATGCCGTTAGATAATGAACATTGATATTAGGGAAATCTATAAAAAAATGCATAAGAGTCGAGAAATATCCCTGTCTACAATGGGTTGTGGAACTTGGGCTTGGGGAAACCAACTGCTTTGGGGATACAACGAAAGCATGGATGAACAGTTGCAAGCTGTGTTTAATCTGTGCGTGAGCAACGGTGTCACATTGTTTGACACAGGTGATTCTTACGGCACAGGTAGATTAAATGGACGCAGTGAGTTACTTTTGGGGCGATTCTCCCAAGAATATCAGGGATTAAATCAAGAAAATATTTGTCTTGCTACAAAACTGGCGGCTTATCCTTGGAGATGGACACGCCAATCTATGATTCAAGCTTGTCGTGCTTCTGCTAAACGCTTAGGCAGAAATGTTGATTTAGTCCAAATGCACTGGTCTACAGGTAACTATGCACCTTGGCAAGAAACAAGACTGTTAGATGGTTTAGCTGACTTGTATGAACAAGGATTAGTTAAGGGAGTTGGTCTATCTAACTTCGGCCCGAAAAGGTTGAAACTTGTGCATCAAAGATTTGCAGAACGAGGTGTCCCGATTTCGACTTTGCAAGTGCAATATTCATTACTGTCTACATATCCTTTGACCCAACTACATCTAAAAGATGTGTGCGATGAATTAGGCATTAAACTAATTGCTTACAGTCCACTGGCACTGGGAATATTAACAGGTAAATACTCCCAAAAGGGGCCATTTCCCAAAGGTATACGCGGTTTATTATTTAGACAATTATTGCCGGGGGCGCGATCGCTTTTATCATGTTTGCGAGAAATTGCCCAAACTAGACACAAAACCATGTCCCAAGTAGCTCTTAACTGGTGCATCTGTAAAGGAACTATCCCTATCCCTGGGGCAAAGTCAGTAACACAAGCACAAGATAATATTGGTGCGTTGGGTTGGTATCTCGACTCACAAGAGATTGCCGAATTAGATCAAGCTGCTGCGAGTTCAGATAAAGTCATGGTGCAAAATATCTTTCAAACGAAATGATCATCAACGGTGATTCGACAAATTTGTGCAGAAACGACAAAACCATCTCCCCTGCACCCCTGCGGCCTTAATGATAAGTCTTTAACCGAACACGAGATAACCTCTTTCTTTCGCACTACTGTTCTCCTTCACCAGTTAGATGCAGCTAAGTATTGAGAGTGCAAAGCTAAGAGGGCGTAACAGTTTCAAGGATTCATTTCGTGGATATCAGCAGACGAGATTTACTCAAAGCGGCTTCAGCTTCAGGTTTGGGTGCAGTGGGAATGGCTGCTGCATCTGGATTATCCAAATCAGCTTTAGCTCAAAATCAAACCCCTCCAAATCAGACCAAAAAAGGTGAAATGATTTATCGCACTCTGGGAAAGACAGGAGAACAGGTATCTGTGATTGGTCTGGGTGGTCATCATATTGGTAGACCCAAAGATGAGGCAGAAGGTATTAAGCTTATCCGTGCTGCGATTGATCGCGGTATTAATTTCATGGATAATAGCTGGGACTATCATAATGGTGGTAGCGAAATGCGGATGGGTAAAGCTCTGCGAGATGGCTATCGTCAAAAAGTCTTTTTGATGACCAAAATCGACGGACGCACCAAAAAAGAAGCAGCCAAGCAGATTGATGAATCGCTCAAACGCTTGCAAACTGATCGCATTGATTTATTGCAGCATCATGAAGTAATTCGGATGGAAGACCCAGACCGCATCTTTGCCCCTGGGGGTGCGATGGAGGCAGTATTAGAAGCCCAAAAAGCAGGCAAAATCCGCTATATCGGTTTTACTGGCCACAAAGACCCATTAGTTCACCTGAGAATGTTAGATGTTGCGGCGCAAAACAACTTTCGTTTTGATACAGTGCAAATGCCGTTAAACGTTATGGATGCTCACTTCCGCAGTTTTGAACGCCAAGTTTTACCCAGATTAGTCAACGATAGAATTGGGGTCTTGGGGATGAAATCAATGGGCGACCAAAATATTCTCAAAAGTAATGTTGTTAAACCTATCGAATGTCTGCATTATGCGATGAATCTGCCAACTTCAACCGTAATTACAGGCATTGAAAGAATGGAAATCTTAGACCAAGCTTTTGAAGCTGCACGCACATTTAAGCCGATGAGTCAAGAGCAAGTGCAAGCACTACTCAATCGCACTCGCCAAGCAGCACTTAAAGGACAATACGAACTATTTAAAACTACTAGCCAATTTGATAGTACAGCCCACAATCCTGAGTGGTTGGGTTGAGTGAGACTGGCGATCGCTTTTGGTAAACTAGGCGATCGCTATAATTTTTTATGCTAATTTTAATGTACTTTCAAGTAGATAAAAGTAAAACTTGCTAAAACAGCTAGTTAACTTCCTCTACCTTCCATTATTGAATGCCAAAATTGCACCATCCCGCAGGTCAAAACATTCGTAAACTTGCTTTTAAAAGACGCTTTCAAGCCATTTACTTATTTATATCTGCTGGTTTAGTTGCTTTTTTTCCTTTAAGAGAATAGTAGGTTGGGTGTAGCGATAGCGTAACCCAACAAAGTATGCGTGAATGTTGGGTTCCGTTCCTCCACCCAACCTACACCAGTCTAAGTTGTTGCCTTAACTAAACTGTATTGGTGTAATAACTAGGATAAATCAAGTGTGGTTGTCGCAAGCGATCGCTCTCCTCCTCCCAATTAATACTTTCATAAAACCGGAGTTTTTGCTCGCCAATCACCAAGCGGATAATTGGCTTGATTAAAAGTTGCTCAATTGGATTCTGCATATACCAGTTTTGCAGCAAAAAATAATTATCAAACAATCGCTCATTTATCTTAGCTATAGAGATAATACAGTTTTGCTGAGGTTCATAGATGATAAAATTTAGACACCAAAATACTTTTAACTCTCTCAAATTTAACCTGTAACCTATCTATAAGCATGAATTCCAACATCAAAAAAACCCTTGCCAAGATGATCAAAATTATCTCAACGATTCTTATAACTAGTGCAATTGGTTTGGAATTGTGGAATATTTATGCAGTATTAAATCACAATCAAATCCCCAGCAGCCTGAATTTGATTATTTGGTTTGAACGTTTTGCTATGATAGCTCATCTGATTGAGGCGGCGATCGCAGCTTTTTATGCCTCTGCAAAAAATAAAATGCCAATCAAATATGCAGCTTATACCTTTTTTGTTGGCACTGTTGGCTTAATCGAACTATTTGCGAAAGAAGAGGAGTAGCTTTTATCTGTTGTGTCATGCGATCGTAGTTTTGATTGACGAGCAACTCCAAACCACGCAAAATCTTAAAAGCTCTCCCCTACTTTGTACTATCTTGACAACCAATCTTTAACCACACCACATTAAGCCGATTTTTGCCAACCTACTAAACCCACAATTTCTAATGCTTCAGCTACCTGTGGGTGCAACGTACAATACCAAACATCATCAAAACTCCACTCAACTAACAAAGCAGTCGGAAATGGAGAACCATCAGTATGAGTTGGCAAAGAACGATTGAAATTTTTTGCTAACAAATACCCTAGTCTGGCATATTGCAAATTCACCGCACCGTAATGTTCATAACCAGCTGCTTTAGCTAGTTCAGGAGTAGTTGCAGTCCGATTAGGTAACTGATAATGAGCCACTAACATCGCTCGATGTCCGGCGGTGAGATTGGCTTCCAAAGCAATTAAAGCATCTGCATACTCCTCTGCTGATGGCAGAAATTGATCAATATGAGCGTCAGGAGTATCAATTACCTCTTCCATATCATCTAATGCCGCAGCGATGAGTTCACTGCAAAAGGCACTTTTTGTATATCCCATCAGTTGCGCTAGTTTTTCCAGGCGTAAGTTGTCGCTGGGAAGGAGTGTAACGGCAAACCTCACAGACTCTTCCTGGCACTGCAACATCTTGTGCGCTAATCTTTGAACCTTAGTCATAACGGCAAAATGCACCAAAATAATTAATCATTTTTAACACCAGTATCTATAGTGGTCAAACAATTTTAGATTTTGGAGTTGAGATTTGCGATTGACCAAGCCCCGTTGGGGCGGGTTTGGGGTGTCTCACAGGTGTAGGTTTTTGACAGAGTGACTCAACCCCTAATGATTACGTGGTCAATATGTCGAATTATGAACCTCATTTTTCCAGGTTGTGTATGAATTCATCATTTTTGACCTGATGGTGAAACGATGACTAAAGTGTTCTCGCAAGTGGACTTAAGCCAGTTTAAACAAAACAATAGAGATAATAAGTGCATATTTTCTTTTAAAATCATCACTCTTAAGGTATATTTACGGCATTAAGATAGTTAGATTTAATATAGAAACAATCCTATAGTAACTATAGGGGTAGCATCTTGATGAAGCTTGATAAAACAGGCGAACTTATTGATCAACAGGGATATTCAAAACTAACACAAGCCAAAACTGATTATTGACCAAACTAGCTGAGTAAATTATTGCTCACAGCATATTCTAATTTAGCGTTTCCTACATAACTCGGTATACTACTAGGCTTAGGTAAAAAATCTCAGCAAAAAATCGGTGATAGCTCATACAAGAGCATTCGTGTGACATCAAAGACATCAGCGAGGTAATAGTAGTTTTTTCTTACCAAAATGGCTGCTTAAATCCACAAACAAAAAATTGATTGCTTGATTTCGTTTGTTTGTACAACAGCTATAGCGGCTGATACCAATTCACAATTCGCAATGACGCGACGCTCGTTCCTCGCTAACGCTTCGCTATCGCAGGCTCGCTAACGCTGCGCTAACGCAATGACGCGACGCTCGTTCCTCGCTAACGCTTCGCTATCGCAGGCTCGCTAACGCTGCGCTAACGCAATTAAAAAACTTAGATACAGCAAAGCTTTCAGGGTTTTATCTGTATCATATTTTTCGTGAAATGGTATGAGAGTCTTGTCAAGACTTGAATCAGCAACCAAACTACTGCTTACATCAGCTGGTCACAGCCAAAATCATCATCAGAATTTCGCACAATTTAACTTCTGCCGTCAGCATAAATCTGCGGCACGAACTGAACACAAAGCTTGAATGAAAGATGGGAATGGTAAAGCGATGAGAAGAACGCTTAAGTATTTTGTATTGTTTTGTTGCGCGCTGTTAACATTAGTTTTTTTGAGTCAGATAGATGACTATGCGATCGCACAAAAGCCTCTGACTAAAAAACTGACAGGCGTAACTGCAATTACATTCAGTCCAGATGGAAAGACATTAGTCGGTGGTACTGCCGATGGTGAAATTAAACTCTACGACGCAAAGACAGGTAAGCCGAAAAAGACTCTATCGGGAAAACAAAAAACTCCTATCACAGGGTTAGCATACACTTCAGATGGTCAGATCAATAGCAGTGGTAGAGATTCCGTCATCCGTCGATGGAATCTAGCAAATGATCAAGAAACCACAATATTGCAAGGTCATGAACACCCAATCAAAACCCTGACTGTCAACCAGAAAATCAATATATTAGCTACTGGAGGTGAAGATACTAAAATTTTCTTGTGGGATACTCGAACCAACAAACTAGATAAAATCCTGGAAGGACATAAAGGCTTTGTTAATCAAGTCGCCATCAGCGAAGATGGCGAAACTTTAGCTAGTGCAGGAAATGAAGGATGGATAATATTATGGAGTCCCAAAACAGGTAAACAGTTGCGCACCTTGCTGGGTCATGGGGCTAAAGTCAACGCAGTAGACTTTAACTCAGAGGGAACTATCCTAGCTAGTGCGAGCGATGATGCCACAGTTAGACTCTGGAATGTCCAAGAAGGTAAGCAAATCAAAGTTTTAGGCCAAGCTGATAAAAAACTGATCACAGTTGCCTTTGCCAAAAATGGAAAATCCGTGATTGCTGCGGGTGATGATGGAAATGTTTATCGTTGGGATGTGGCAAGCGGTAATTTGTTAGCAAAACTAGCTGGACATAATAGTGTTGTTGATGTGGTGGCGGCTAATCCCGATGGAACTAGCTTTGTTAGTGCAGACAAAACAGGTGCATTGAAAAAGTGGAACGCATCTAATAACTTGCTAGAGCAAAATCTTCAATTGTTCAACCAGTTAAATACAGACCTAGATACCCAAAAGAGCCTCAAAAACCAAACAACCATTAACTCCAGCAACAGCAACATTAATTCTAGAGATGAACAACTAATTGCCGCCATCCCATCTCCACCAGGCGGGCCAATCTTATTAATCACTAATAGCTCTAATCCCTTTACTAACTACTACGCTGAAATTTTGCGAACGGAAGGCTTTAATAGCTTCAATGTCAGCGATATCTCCTCAATCTCGGCAACCACACTAGCTAAATATGATGTTGCTATCCTGGCTGAGACAACTTTAACTTCTAATCAGGTGACAACCTTAACTACTTGGGTGAATGGTGGTGGTAATTTGATTGCCATGCACCCTGACAAAAAGCTAGCTAGTCTATTGGGGCTGACAACTACGACCTCTACCCTGCCTGATGCTTATTTGCTGGTGAATACTGCATCAGATGTCGGCTATGGCATTGTCAACCAAACTATTCAGTTCCACGGAACTGCTGACCTTTACAACCTTAACGGTGCTGCGAGCATTGCAACACTTTATACCAACCCCACCACCGCAACGACCAATCCCGCTGTCACTCTACGCAACGTTGGGATTTATGGCGGTAAAGCGGCGGCTTTTAGCTACGATCTAGCACGTTCAATTGTTTACACACGTCAAGGTAATCCCCTCTGGGCAACACAAGAACGCGATAATTTGCCGCCAATTCGCTCTGATGATTTATTTTTTGGTGCTGCTAGTGGCGATCCCAAACCCGATTGGGTCAACTTAAATAAAGTGGCGATTCCCCAGGCTGATGAGCAACAACGCTTACTCGCCAACTTGATTCTCAAAATGAATCAGAATAAAAAACCTTTGCCGCGCTTTTGGTATTTTCCACACGGGAAAAAAGCCGTTGTCCTCATGACTGGTGATGATCATGCTAACGGTGGAACTGCTGCCAGGTTTGACCAGTTTAAAGCTAAAAGTAACCCTGGTTGTTCTGTCGATGATTGGGAATGTATTCGTGGAACTTCTTATATTTACACGAACTCGCCATTAACTAGCCTGCAAGCAGCAGCTTATACAAATGATGGTTTTGAAGTGTCGTTACACGTTAATACTAACTGTGCAGATTTTACCCCTGCTTCATTAGCGAGTTTCTATACTACTCAACTGAGCGACTTTACTACTAAGTATGCAAGCATTCCTACCCCTGTCACCGAAAGACACCATTGCTTAGTTTGGAGTGATTGGTTTAGTACTCCACAAGTTGAACTTAATAACGGTATCAGACTGGACACAACTTATTACTATTGGCCGCCTACTTGGATAAATGACAGACCGGGATTCTTTACAGGTTCTGGTATGCCAATGCGTTTCGCCAACCAGAACGGCACAATGATTGATGTTTATCATGCAGCTACGCAATTAACTGATGAGTCGGGACAGTCTTATCCTGCTTCTATTAATTCTTTACTCGATCGCGCAATTGGAGAAGAAGGTTATTACGGTGTTTTTAACGTCAACGCTCATACCGATACAGATGTTTCACCTGTAGCTGATGCGGTAGTCACTTCTGCCACAAACCGAAGCGTACCGATTATCTCTGCTGCTCAATTGTTAAAGTGGCTTGACGGGCGCAATAGCTCATCTTTTGGCTCTTTGGTATGGAGCGGCAATAAGTTAAGTTTCAATATTACTAAAGGTGCGAATACCAATGGTTTACAAGCAATGTTGCCAACTCGCTTTAGCAACTTGGTTCTGAACAGTATTAAACTTAATGGTAGCCCGGTGACGCGGACAACACAGGCAATTAAAGGGATTGAGTATGCGTTCTTTGCTGCTAATTCAGGTACTTACATTGCTGAATATGTCCTAGATATAACACCCCCAACAGTAACTTCTACTTCTCCAACTAACCAAGCCACAAAGGTTAATCCTTTTACTAGTGTGACTGCGACTTTTAGCGAGGCACTAGATCCCACAACGGTTAATACTGACACCTTCCAGTTACGCAACTCAGCCAATGTATTGATCAGTAGCACGGTTACTTATAATGCAGCAACCCGTACTGCCAAGCTGACACCCAATAGCACATTAGCAATTTCCACTACTTATAAAGCTACACTTAAAGGTGGCATTTTCGATCCACGGGTGAAAGATACAGCGGGTAACGCCCTCTTAACTACCTTAAATTGGACTTTTACCACTGCATCGACACTACCTCCGCAAAGTATTTGGGATAGTTCAGTAACTCCAGCAGAACCATCAACACCTGACTTAAATGCTGCTGAGTTGGGAGTTAAGTTCCGTTCTGATGTTGGTGGCTTAATTAGTAGTATCCGTTTTTACAAGTTAATTAATAATACGGGTACTCACATCGGCAATTTATGGGATATCAATGGCCAAAAATTAGCAACGGCAACTTTTAGCAATGAAACTGCTTCTGGTTGGCAACAAGTTAACTTTACTACTCCAGTAGCGATTACTCCTAACACTATCTACGTAGCGTCTTATTTTACTAGTAGCGGTAACTACGCTGTTAATGATGGTTTCTTTGCTAGTGCGGGAGTAGATAGTCCACCTTTACACGCTTTACGTGATGGGGAAAGTGGAAATAATGGTGTCTACAGTTATGCTACTAGTAGCATCTTTCCAACTAATAGTTATCAGTCTAGTAACTATTGGGTTGATGTTGTATTTACCCGAAATCCATAAGGTAATACGCTTGGGTTAAGGTTATTCGTGATGTTGCCGAATTTGTAGAGATGTTGCCATGCAACGTCTCTACAAAGGTTATGAGTAGGCAGGAGAAGCGGTAAAAACACTTGCCTAAGTCTTGTTTTAACTAGCAATTAATTGTTTGAAACGTTGATTATCAGCAATCTCATCAAAATCTATGTCAGATGCTGCATCTTCTTTGTATCGAGGATTGATTTCAATTGCTTGTTGCAGACATTCAACGGCTAATTCGGCTTGTTTTTGAAGTGCGTAACAGGTTGCTTTATTATAGTAAGCAATGGCATAGTCTGGCTTAATTAAGAGTGCTTTATTAAATGCAGCGATCGCATCATCATCTAGCCCCAATCTTACCAAGGTATAACCGCGTTTGTCCCAGAGTTTAGGAGAGTTAGGCTGGAGTTGCAATGCTTGATCAAACGATGCTAAGGCTTCTTCATATTCTTCCAACTCTATCAGGGAAAGACCACGATTTAACCAAGCGGTTGTGTCATCTGGTTTAATTTGGGTAGCTTTATTAAAAGAAGCAAAAGCTTTTTTGTGCTGGCGGAGATTACCAAAAGCTACACCGCGATCGCACCACGCTTGATGATAATCTGGTTGTATTTTGATAGCTTGATCGTAAGATGCGATCGCTTCTTTGTAACGTTTTAATCTGCTAAGGGTTATACCATGCTTTAACCAAGCAGCAGCATTGTCTGGCTGGATTTTAACTGCTTGATTGTAGTAGGTGAGTGCTGCTTCATATTGCTTTTGGGCAAACAAATCATCACCTTGTTGGAGGTCAATTTCTGCTGATGTTGTGGTTGGCTGAGGTACTGCTTCTGAATTAACTTGAGTTTGGCTTGTGCTAATTTCTTGCAAAATTAAATTCTTGCGTTCTTCTGTATCTACCTGCAAATCAGATAATTGGGCAACAAATTCTGTTTCTAATTTTTCTAATCTTTCTAAAATAAATAAGTTTTGTTTTTGCGCCTGTGATTGTAATTCTGAACCTGATTTTTCTAAATTCTCAATAATTAAATCTTTCCGCTTTTTTAATTCTGTTTGTACTTCAGATAATTGATTAGCAAAGTCTGATTGTAAGTTAATTAAATTTTCTAATAAATTATCTTTTTGCTGTTGACTTTCATTTGCTAATTTATTTACTTGAATTTCCCATCTCTGCCCTATCTCTATGATATTACCGTGAGTTTTATCTTTTTGGTGTTCAGTTTCTGCTTGGAGTTGTGCTAGTTGAGTTGTAAATTCTGACTGTAATTTTATTAAATCACTCAGCAGATTATCTTTTTGCTGCTGACTTTGCGATTGCAAACATGATATATAAGAATTAAAACTTTGTTCTAATTCTTCAATATTATTTCTAGTTTTATCCTTTTGTTGTTCAGCATCTACTCTGATGCCAGCTAACTGGGTTATAAATTCATTTTGTGATTTGAATAAATTTTCAATTAAACTATCCTTTTGCAAATTAATTTCAGATTCTAAAGTGGATATCTTAACGATAAATTCATTTTTAGATTGTGCTAACTCTTCCCAAATTAGATTTTTTTGTTGCTCATTTACTAGCTGAAATTCCGATATATTTAATGCAATTTCTGATTCTAAACTACTTAGATTTTCTACAGTTTTATCTCGCCGCTGTTGAGCAGTTAGTTGCAATTGGTGTAATTGGTTAGCAAATTCTGATTCTAAATTCTCGATATTTTGTTTGAGACTATTGATTTCAATTTCTAAACCTGAGAGAATATTATTTTTAGATTGCAATATATCAGATTCAAAAATAGATAAATTTTCTTGTTCTTGTTTTATCTTTTGTTGGAGAGCAGTAGATTCGTATTCTAAGTCACGACTAATTTTTTTAACTTCTTGAATAATAGTTTCCGCTTCTTGTTTAACAATGGTTATCTCAGTTTGTAATTTTTCTAAACCTTGTAACTGAGACATAGCTCGGTCAACAATTTCTTTAATTGCTACCCGGCGTAACAGCCAAAATAAAGCAATAACCGCTACCGGAAATAGACTTAATATCACTAACCAAACATTCATTAAGACAGTTGTGCGATTAAAAGTACTGTCAAAATTAGCTGGGACTTGTTGTCTAATTTTCTGTTCAGCGCGCAGTTGGGTTAATTCTTCCCGCTCTTGATTTGAGAGTGCTTGAGCAATAGCTTGTTCTCTAGTGATTGATGGTGTAGTTTGTCCACTAACTGCACTAGCAGACAGCAGCAAGGGCGAAAAAGCGATCGCACTTTTCAAAACTAGGGCTAAGATAAATTGATTCTTGCTGATCATCTCAACCATCTCAACTTGTTGGTCAGTTATAGAGGCGGTGTGCCTTTTTCCAATCTATAACAGAAATTAGTTATCGGTTGTTTATGTGGGCGATCGCTTCACCTTATAATCGGGGTGAAAGTTTGGGTTAACTATCTTGAGTGTCTTGTGGTGAACATTTGCCCAATGCTACCGTCTACAAGTTGGCACAAGAGTAGAAAGAGTTTCAAATCATGGAGCGCGGACACAAAGTAGCTAGTTTTCAAGCAACACTCTTCAGTCTTAGCTTAATTTCAACTTATCTCATTCCTGACTCTACTATGATTGCTGCACCACCAAGAACGCCGGATAAAACGGTTAATTGTGAGATTTTAGTAGTTGGTGGTGGATTATCAGGAGCAGCGACAGCTTACGAGGGGTTACTAGCTGGGAGAACAGTGTGTCTGACAGAAATTACCGACTGGGTAGGAGGACAAATTTCTGCGCAAGGGACATCTGCGTTAGATGAAAGACCAACTCAACGCGATCGCCAGTTCTATTCTCGTGGTTATCTAGAATTACGTAACCGAATTCAACGCCATTACGGTAAGCTAAATCCTGGTGACTGCTGGGTAAGTGACTCTTGTTTTCTACCCCACGATGCTCACACTGTTTTGTTCCAAATGTTAAAAGATGCCGAGAAAAAAGGCAAAGGCAAGTTGGCTTGGTTTCCCAACACAGTTATTAAAGAACTGAATATTAATTCTAATGGGAAAATCATCGATAGGGCGATCGCTATTCAACATCAACCAGCTAAAGGCGCACCTCCCCTCAATACCTTTCCCCTATCTGCAACCATTGAAGATAGCTATCGCTATCAAAACTCATCACGCTTCACCAAAAATATTATTCGCTTTGTTCCCAAAACTGCTAAAAAATCAACTACCAGCAACTCTCCCCACTGGTATGTTATCGATGCTAGTGAAACAGGCGAAATTGTTGCCCTAGCTGACGTTCCCTATCGCCTTGGTATTGATGGGCGTTCCTTCCTCGAACCATCTTCATCTAGCAGCAGCAACGATCCTTATTGTACTCAAGGCTTTACTTATACCTTTGCAATGGAGGCAACCAAAGAACCACAACCCCAAACAATGCCCCCATTCTATTTACAATATTCACCATATTTCAGTTATGAATTAAAGCGACTCGCAAACTTTGACTTAGTTTTTACCTATCGTCGCATTTGGAGTCCCAGACAAGGGCAAGCAACACAATTTCAGGGTGTGAGATTTAATGCAGTCACCCCAGGAGATATTTCTATGCAAAACTGGACTTGGGGGAACGACTACCGCCCTGGAAAGGCCAACGATAACCTAGTTTATACTCGCCAACAATTACAAAGCACTGGGCAGTTAAAACCAGGTGGCTGGATGGGGGGACTGCGAACAGCAACCCTACGCAAAGCCGAAGAAAATGCCCTGTCATATTATTACTGGTTAGTAGCCGGAACCACAGATTCTCAGTTAGGTAAAGGTGTTAAACAACCAAGAACTAACAACAGATTATTAACTGGGCTAAAATCCCCAATGGGGACAGTACATGGCTTGTCAAAATATCCCTATATGCGAGAAGCCCGGCGGATAATTGGCCGTCCCAGTTGGGGACAACCCCAAGGCTTTACTATTTGGGAAGTTGATATTTCTCGCCGCAACTACAACGATGAGTATTATCGCAAAACACTGACACCAGATATGTATCGCCAGTTAAAAGCAACATTGGCTGGGTTAGAAGCAGCCTCGGTGATTTCTGGGCAAGTTGCGCCAGATAAAGCATTACGTCGCAGTCGTTCGACAATTTACCCGGATGCTGTGGGTATTGGTCACTATGCCATTGACTTTCACCCTTGCATGGTTCAAAGTCCACCAGAAACACCCGGTAATAAAGAACGCCCAGGAGAACGGCGCGGTGCGGGACAAGCCTATCCTTTCCAAATTGCACTGCGGGCAATGATTCCCCAAAAAATTGACAATTTAATAGTCGGTGGTAAAAGTATTGCTACTAGCCATATTGCTGCTGCTGCCTATCGGGTACACTCCTTTGAATGGTCTTCTGGTGCAGCTGCGGGAACTGTGGCGGCTTTTGCCCTCAAAAATAATGTTGCCCCCTACCAATTAGTAGATGATTTGCCAAAACCAGAACCGCAACTCCAAGCTTTTAAACGCTTGTTACAACAAAATGGCAACCCAACTGCCTTTCCTGACACTTCAATTTTTAATCAAAACTGGGAAGATTGGCGCTAAAGACAGGGTGTAAGGGTCTTGCCATTCCCTATTCCCTATTCCCATCACTAATTTTTTGCCAAACCTCTAGACAAATATTTTGCTTATGCTAAAATAATAAATCGGTGAGTGCAAAGAGCGCGGTCACCTTGCCAGCATAGCACAGTGGTAGTGCATCCGACTTGTAATCGGAAGGTCGCAGGTTCAAATCCAGCTGCTGGCTTTTACAATAAATCAATACTTTCAAGAGCCGGAGCCAATTCCGGCTTTTTTGCTTATTGCGACTGTTGCGATTTAGCATAATAACACTGTGCTAAATTACCTCAAATTATGCTCAAATACAGAAGTGTTTTAGCGCAAGATTAGCACAGTGAAATGGACTATCGAGGCGGTTAACGATCGCCTAAAAGCTGGCAAGATTGGGGTGAAGGTTGAGGCCCGTGGCGATCGCCTCTCATTACGGGCCACATTTCCGCCTAAGCCAGGGAGTGGCAAAGATAAACCATACCAGCAATATTTACCTTTGGGCATCTACGCCAACCCCGCTGGACTGCAACGGGCAGAAGCTGAGGCCAAGATTGTGGGCGGACTACTAGCGCAAGGTGAATTTGACTGGGGGCGGTATCTGGGAGAAGAGAAGGAACCCGCCCAAAATTGCGCTTATTGGATCGAGAAATTCAAGCAAGAGTACTTTGCTTCCAAGGGTGATGATATGACCAAGCAACAGACATGGAAGCGACATTACGAAGCTTGCTTTAATAAGTTGCCATTGAGTGAAAATTTAACGCCTGAAATTTTAATTGCCATAGCTGTATCAACCCCTGCCAATACCTGGACGCGGCGGACGATGTGCCAGAAGCTTGAGCAACTCGCCAAGTTCGCTAAAGTGAAGGTGGACTTGAAAAAATATCAAGGCGAGTATTCCAGCAGCAAGCAGATAATTCGCCAGCTACCTTCAGATTCGGAAATTGTAGCGGTAAGGGATGCGATCGCTCATCCTGAATGGCAATGGGCATTTAGTGTAATTGCTTGCTTTGGCTGTCGGCCCCATGAAATATTTTTTGCCACTGTTAGTCCTCAGTATCCTTGCACCTGCACAATTGACGATGGCAAGACTGGAGTTAGAATTGCATTTCCACTACCACCTGAATGGGCGACTGATTGGCAGTTATGGGAAAATAAAAAGCCCTCCAAGGTGAATGTGGAGGGTAGAACCTGGAAGGATTTAGGAAATACAGTTTATAAGGCTTTAAAACGCTACGGCGTGGATTTCCCGACTTATGATTTACGCCACGCCTGGGCGATTCGCGCTGCTACTAAATATAAAATCCCGACTGCTGTCGCTGCCCAGTGGATGGGGCATTCCCCCTTAATTCATCTTCGAGAGTATCAACGACACATTACGCAAGGCGATCATCGGGAGATATTTGAACGGTTTACTCAGGGTTCTTGAAAAATTTTTCAACAAGTTAAATAATTATCGGCTCATCACTCAACACCAGACCCAATTTATATCCTGGGTCATGGCTGATGCTGACCACATAGCCGCTTAATTTAGGATCGAAAACCGCAATTGCCCCGTACAAGTGAGCGACCTTGTGAGCGATGTGATAGGCGATAGGAAGAGATTGAGAGCCGTTGATTTTGAGCAAACGTCCTGCCATTGACTCGTCTTCGATTAATCGTGGAAGTCTTTCGCCAACATACTTGACCAATTCTTCGTTAGTGGCGGTTACTCCCTCTAGAAAGCCAACTTCTAGGCGTTGGCAGTTTTTGTCATGAATGAGTTCGAGTTTATACATGGTTTTTCTCCAAAGTTGTCTAATTATATTTGTGGCTGGAAGCCTGCGTTTCCAAGCTTAATAAGGCAAATCATCAATGCCCAATTCTTCCTCTTGGGGCAACGAATTCCACCAATCACTAGCCCACATACAAAACTTGATGCTCTGGTTTTCTATACCCCAAGCCATTCTCAATTGCGGCTAAAAGCATTCCTGCCCCTGGCTTGCGGAAAGAACCGCGATATTTCGCACCCCACCCTAAATGAATTGGAGAACTTACCTCTTCTGATTTGAGAGTAGAAAGCCAACAGAATAGCCCTTCGTAATCTGGACAGAAATATATGCACCATATTTGGGGGCAAAGTTTCAAGGTTTGGTATTGCTCTTGAATAGCATCTTCAAGCTGCTTGTGTCCGGCTGCCACCCCGCCCTGGTTAGTTGCGCCAACAATAATCCAGTCTTGAGCTTTGTAGTGCGCGATCGCTCTTTGTGCTTCTGGAATAACTTCTTGGTCGAGTGGGTCGTCGATGAACTTGCTTCGCGCCGATTTGGGGCGGCGCACAGTCCCATCCATATCTAAAATTAATAGTTTTGTTTTCATAGTTTTGGAAATTGCCTGATTTGTAAATCCTCTGGAAAATCAGTGATTACCCCACCCTTCTTATCGCTTATTTTGTAAGGATACTTCTCGCCGCATTTCAGATAAAATGGACGGCTCCCCAACTGCTTTACAAACGCAGGAACCTCAGCATCTTGACATTGACGGGCAAGCGATCGCATCCAAGCAAGGTTGCAAGGACGCGCACCACTGCCAGATTCCCCGCCAACCACGACCCAGCTAATTTCTTCGGAAATATTCTCCCATTCGTAATTATCGCTAATTAGCCTCTGAATCATTCCTGCTTCACGTAAGTCAATCTCGCCCAGTAATGGCTCAACGCTTAACCATCGAATAACTGCGGGGATTTGTAGAAGTAAAGGGATGCGCTTATTAGCCATCGCCTGATTCTCTACTGTTGTGCCAATCCAAACATTTTTGAGAGGCAATTTAACTACGGGATGTTCTCTGTAGTAAGGCGCTCTATCTGCCCTCAAAATTTCATAGGCTTGGTAATCAATACAAGCAAATCGGTTTTCGCTGGTGAAGTATTCCAGCGCACGTTCTGGCCTTTTTGTAAGGATTTGAAAAGTATGCTGAGGGCAAATAGCAGCTACAGCCATCACCTTATCAATCCACTCGTCAGGCACATTCTCGTGGAATAAATCGCTCATTGAGCAGACGAAAATTTTCTTAGGTTTCTTCCAACTCAATGGCTTGAGCAGTTGGTTTTTCACAAACTCTACAGTTCCATCCCAGTCTTTCACTTTTTGATATTGGGGAAACTGTTGAAGTCTCGCGGATGCGGCGGCGGTGGCTGCATAACATTTTGAGCAGCCAGGGCTTATGCGCGAGCAACCGACTATTGGATTCCAGGTTTCATCCGTCCATTGGATATTGGTGGTCATTTAATCACCTCCACACGACTAGACCTTAAATACTCCAAAAACTCTTGCAGTTGCTTATCGCTTAACTGAGAACGGGATTTCACCCCAAACAATTCAGACAAAGCACTTTTAGCTTGCTCAAGGGAGATACCCTTGCGGTTCATCACCGATTCAATCTCAGCGTTGAGTAATTTACGATCTGGTGTCCCTGCAAGCGTTGGCAATATTCCGGCTTCTTTTTTGGCAGGCATCTGTGGACGCGGCTGCATCATTCCAGTGGCGATTTTGTATTGCTTGATAAGCAACTGCAACTCTCGATTCATGTCATCAGACAGATGGTGTCTATTGTCCCAGAGGTACTTGATAGTGAACTCCTGGTCATCTAAATAGCGTCCTACACCCCAAGCTTCAGCTGCATTCTTGATCGATTCTGCCGCTAATCTGTCAGCCGCAGAACCGCGAGTCATTTCTTTGCCCTTGGCACTTGTTAACGAGATTGGGACAGATGCGATCGCCTCTTTTCTTACCCCTAAAATTGTGATACCACAGCGACAAATAGCATCGTTGTTCATGTATTGAATCTCAGAGTGATCTATTAGCCATTCGGGGGCTACTTCATCAAGGCGATCGCGTATCACTTGCCAAGGCAAAAACACCCATTTTTTATCGGTTCCTGGTAGCTCTCTAACTTCATGAAGTTTGGCAGAGAGGGGCTTTTTAAGCTCGGCTTGAATGCGGCATAGTTCTTCTCTGATTTCTGGAGTGATCATGAGTGCTTCTCCATATCTTCAATACAAAGTCTGTCAACGCAGTCCATCGCCTCACTCAGATAATTTCGTGCATCGCCTAAGTGAGTTTTCATTTCTGGATCGCCTGACTTTTCGCACAACTGCTTCCACGACTGCGATTCTGAAATCGCCTTAATATCTGCATAGCAGCGATCAAGGGTGTCTTGAATATTTTTGATTTGTTCCTCAATTGGAATGGATGAATGCTGTGGCTCTACTGACGCTTTGATTTCTCCTAAAGCAATCAACAAGCGATTAATCAAATTATTGGAACATTCCGCAAAAAGACACTCCGCAGCAAAATTTGATTTACCTTTATCAACTCTCCATCTAATTTCGTCGTATTTAGTTATTTTGAAGTAGTAACCCATGTAACCGAATCGAGCATGAACCGATTGAGTTTTACTGCCTATAATTTCAATACCAAGTGCTTGCTGTAATTCAGATGAAATCACCTGATCAAAATTTGCCTTAAAAACGGATATTGACTTATCTATCAACTTTTTTTCTTCAGCCAATTTTGCTTCTTCCTCAGCTTTCAATTCGGCTTGGTACTTACCGTAAGCGTTATCAATTAATTTTTCTAAGTCCATAATTCACTTTTGTTACTATTAGCTAATGCTCTTAAAGAGTTTAAGGGAATATTGGGAGGGAAAACCCTCCCTTTTGTTTACTAGCTTACTGAGCAGCCATCACGCCTGCCGCCGCCTCGACAATCTTTAATCCGTGTCCCGGTTCCTTTGCCCGTTTCTGGGTTGCCATTATTGGGTGGAACATAGTCGTCATTATTGCTGCTGTTGATAAAAATGTGTGCTTTATCTCTGGCATTGATTTCAAAATGGGCTAACCCACCAATCAAAGCTGTTTGCAGAATTAAGGAAAGTGCAATATATTTCATGTTATTCATCTCATGTAGTGGTGAATAGCGATCGCTTCAGATGTCCAGTCCAGGGCGATCGCTTTGAACAAGGTAATCATCCGCAAGGTGCGGAAGTCTAAAACTTGTGGTTTAAGCTGCTACCAATTGATTGAGAACTTGCCAATCACTATCAGTCAGTTCATCAAACGGCTTATCAAGCAGCATTTCTCTTTCTTGTGGCAGTGCGGTGTGGATTGCGATCGCTAATTTCACCGCCTCAATATGTTTGTCTCTAAATCCTTCTTGCTCATGTCGATGTTCGTAGTGAGGACAGGTGCAAGAATTGATTGCTAAGTTCACCTCATACCGTTTTGTTTCTTGCCCTGGTTTGTGGCTGTACACTGCATAAACTTCTGGCTCGTCAGTGGCGTAAATTTCAAAGGATGGGTCTTCTTTAGGGGCCAGCCTCGCAACTGCTAACAACGACTCTTTCACAGCAATACCGAAATCAACGAGCAGAATATCGCCTGTCAAATTAGTTTTGTAGCCATTATTGACCGCAGCTATACGAACTACAGTCCCATTTACGTTTGCTTCCCACAAACCACCGTGAACTGTCGAGCCAACTTTTTCAAAAACGATCGCCTGACTTCCTGTATCTTCTTTTGGTGTCGGCGATACATCACGCAGTCCACGTTCACAGCCTAGTCGGTAGCAAGGGTCACTTGATTGCATCCCTAAACCAGCAATAGCATCTTGATAACCTTGGCAGTTGTTTTTCATGCGCTGTTGCTCAGGTGCAATGGCTTCGGCTTGAGCTTCGATGTATTGCTCTAATTCTTGTTGCGCTAGAGGTTGAACTTGAGCCACTAAATGTGGTTGCTTGGCGAGTATGTCGTTGATGCAATCTTCGTTACTGCGGCGGTGTGCAATACAAAGTTTGTCGCAAATCTCGTGTAACTGAGTTCTTGAAAAATTTTTCAGGATGTCGCGGGTGTAAATCTGTTGCATAATTAGTTAAACCTTTTGGTTGAGGCGATCGCTTTAGTTTTCCAGACTCAGGAGCGATCGCTTTTTGATTGGATGAATCTACTTTAACTTTGTTTGTTTACCACGTCAACCATGTTAACCAATACGCTACCATAGTCCTAGTTAGTGGTGCTATGCTCGTGTTAACCAAGTGGGTTAACACTGTGGGTTAACTCAGTCGGTCAAACCAAAAAGGTCAATTAGCATGAACATAGAAGAAAAGGCAGATAAAAGACTGGCCGCCAGAGTAACGCAAACTTTAAAAGATAAATTCAACGACAAGGCCAAAGAACTAGGGTTAAACGAATCAGATGCGCTGGTCGCTTTAGCCGAAAAATTTATTAATGGGCAAATTACAGTTGAGCCAAAGAATGGAGGCGATCGTTTTTATCGGCTGGAGACTCAGATAGATGAGTTGAGACGAGAGCTTGCAAGCCTTAAAGAATCGCGGCAGGGGGAGTTAACAGTCTCAGGGAGCAGATAAATTTCCTGAGACACAAACTTAGCCAGATTATCCAAATAGCCAAAGAAGACCCGCCTCAACCTCCCAGTTAGGCGGGTTTATTGTTTTATTCCCTTGCTTGGTAAACTAGGAAAACATGGTAAACTAACTGTAAGCGATCGCATTGGGGCAACTCAGAGGCGATCGCGTTCAAATACCAAGCTGTCCCCACATACTAGAAACATTGTTTTATGCGAAATTATCCTGACCCAGATCCCGCTTGGGACTATTACGCCATTTATCAACAAGCCACTCAAGCCCACGCCAAACTTGAACAACTATTGCAATACTTTGCCTCTCCAGAGTGCGAGAATGCCACTCCAGAAGCAGACAAACAAATTATTCAACTATTAGGCCACGCACGGCAAGCAATTGAAGAAGCAGAATCTATAAGCTCAATCCTTCCGCACCTTTTTGGAGATGGAAATTAAAAAGCGATGCCGTAAAAGCAGCATCGCAAACAGAACCTTGAAAACTAAATATTTTTACTTGTAACAGTCCTCAGTGTTTTTGTATCCCTTCTCGGACTCACAAGCAGCGATTTGGGCTTGCCTTGCTGCATCGTCAAACTGTCTTGTTAAGGGAGTGTTGAGGACATTCTCGTTGATGTAAACACAAAAACCAATGACAACTGGAATCAAAATTAATGCAAACAGAAGAGTATTGTTTTTCTTCTGCTCTGGGGGCTGTTCATTACTCATTTGACACACCACTGCGATTCTATTACTAGAGAACCCAAAACCAACCAGCAGATCGCAGCTTTATGAAAAATTTTTCATAAATCAAAATCATGAAAATTCGAGACAGATTAAACAGACTCGCCAAAGAGTTCTATGCCCAAATGGGCTATGTAGCCCGTGAAGGATTCGACTTTTCTGCCTCCCAGCATCCCCAAGAGCTAATGTGTTATCGCATGGCGGAAATCGCTTACGAGGAATTTATGGGCGACAGGCCTGATTATGCCGAAGATGAGGACGAAGAGGACATGAAAAATCGCCGCCATTGAGTGAATTTTTCTCTAATTCCTACGAGAAGCACTATGGCGATAGAAAAAGTAAGCGAAGAGTGAACACAACATCATGAAAAATTTTTCATGAACTCAATTCAAACCAATATTGTCTATCAACAACTTAGCTAGTCTTCGACGCTCATCATCATTCAACTGCAAAGCCAATCGCAGTACATCCTCTGCTACTTTTGGCACGTACTTAATCTGTTGACCGTTGAGATAAGCGTACAGTTGCTCTACGTTCATGTTTGCGGCGATCGCAATCTTTTGCAAATTCCGTGTAGAAGGCAAATTATCGCCCTCTAACCAATTTTGCACGGTTTTGAGGCTCACTCCCAAATCCCGCGCAAAATTCCTTAAACTGCGTTGCCCTTGCAAATCGCTGATTAAGGTTGTCAGTCTTCCTTTGGCCGCCGCGTCCATCAACAGTCAACATAAATTCCCTTCCAATCATACGGAAATAGGGATGTATTATTTTTGACTATCTATATATACAATGGCGACTACTTTCATATACACAGATCATCTGTGGTCTATCTATTGCGCGTTTTTCCGTGATTAACCCTTTTTTAAAATAAGTGAGTTACTACGGCTTTTTTTCTAAAATGCACACCAGCTTCCGATCTCTTTTAGCCCAAATTAAAGTTACAGCCCTCTCAGAATTTACCTCTGGTTTAATATCTGATTTGGAAGCCGAGGGCTTCACCTTTCATGATTTCTTGCTTGCTCTAGCTGAGTGGTCAGAATCCAATCCCAATTGGCAAGGTTCCGCCTACTATCTAGAGCAAGCTGCTAATCCTCCGCAATCTCAACCCCAGCATGAATCGCCATCTGAGCAACCAACAACTGAATGAGCCGGAATTGTTCAGCTTTGTCTAGTCTGGATGCGATCGCCATTACATCTTCAGCTTTTTTAGGTTCTGGTAATGTTTCTGTGTCAACTCCCGTAATCTCTGCGATTAACTGGAGTAAATTTTTGCCTGTAGCATCCGCGATCGCTTTCAAATTATCAAGGCTAGGCTCACTATCGGCCAATTCCCAATTTCTTAGAGTCCCAGGATTTACGCCCAAATCTCTAGCAAATCTTCCCTGGCTCCTATCCCCTCTAGCTTCCCGAATTATTTGAGCCAGTTTTTTCCTGTCCATTGAAAAGTGCAAATTCTACTTGTAAAAATTTTGCACTTTATTGTCATCAACGGATACGTGGTATACACTTATTAACAGACTGATGAAGTTCAGTTACTAAAGTAATGACTAAAACTACTACAAGAAGTCTACGACTGCCAAACGAGCTTGACCAAAAGTTACAGGAAGAATCAGAAAGAACGGGCATCCCCATGACCGGAATAATTCTTGCTGCTATTCAAAGCTGGCTCAATCACGACAACATAACCTATTCAATGAAAATGCCTAGCGGACAAATTATTCACATAACAGCGACAGATGGAAAGATTGATCAGCGAAAGTCAGCTTAAAGAGATTATTGAACCGCTAGTTCGGCAAATTCTTGCCGAAATGCTAGGGATGCAATCTACCAACCAACCAACCCGCCAGTGGTACGACACAGACCAGGCATATTCGCTGCTGGGACTTGATTATCCAGATCAATTGCGCGATTTAGTACGAAGCGGAATTTTGCGGATTGGAATTGAAGTGCGCGATGTGAGAAGTCCCAACTCTCAGATCCCGCGCTATCAATTCCACATTGAAAAGTGCGATAAACAGCTTCTCATTGCGCCAGAGAAGCGAAAAATAAGTAAAAAAATTGCGTAGTCCGCCAAGACCGCGCAATAAAAATTAATTCTTTTCAAGAACCCGATTATGCCACAAAACTTAATTTCTCGAAACCCCTACGAGATAGAGATTCCAGCACATTTAAACTTTGACGAGGGCGAAGTAGCGAAAGTTATAGACAGCTACAACGCTGATGGCAGTATTCCCGACATAACAGTTACTGAGGAAGGGCTGCTAATTGATGGGATAAATGCCCTAGAAGCAGCCAAAAGGCTAGGACAAGACTTAATTGTTGCAACTGTGTCCAAAGCCACCACTGAAGAGAAAATTGATATTCAGTGGATACCAATCGAACTACTTGACCCGCACCCAATCAACGTTCAAATATACGGCGAAAATGAGGACGTACAAGACTTAGCCGAATCCATTGCCACCCACGGACTACAAGAAACTTTTACAGTAACTCCCAAAAATGATGGTAGATTCACCATCATTCACGGACACAGAAGGCGGCTGGCTTGCCTCAAAGCTGGATTAACAAAAGTGCCAGCGAAAGTGAAAAATTTTTCAACAAGTGAAGATGCGATCGCTGCGTTACTCTCAGGCAACGAATACCGCGAAAAAAGCATCGAGCAGAAGGCCAGAGAATACCTAGCTTGGGAAGAACTTGAAAAGCAAAAAGCCAAATCTCGCCAAGGCCGCCCAGGTGAGGGCCAAGGAACAACCCGCGACATCATCGCCAAGCGCGTAGGGTTAGGAAGTGGGGTGAATGCAGAACACGCGGTAACTGCACTCAAAGCAATGGATGAAGCCAAAGACCCTGTGAAGCGATCGCAATTAAAAATGGCTCTTTCCAAACCGCGAGGTGTGGATGCGGCTTATAAACTCGTCAAGCCAACCCAACCTACTCAGAAGCCACAACAGCGATGGATACCCAAAGAAGGTGACAAGGTTCGCATCCTCAAAGGACAATATCAAGACAAACTGGCGACAGTGACAGTCGTGTTATCGATGTGCGCTCTTTGCCATGTTGAGGGCAATCCAGAAGCCAAGCGCGATCAAATTTCCTTCACCGAGATGGAGCTAGTTGAGCCAGTTGAGGAAGTCAAGCCAGTCACTTCCGTTAAGCAAGAAAACAAGCAGCAGCAAAAAGATTTGGGGCTTGGCAATCGTAATCAAGTTTTGCCAGAGGTGAAGCGTAACATTGGCAATGCACCAACTGAACAGATGCAATCGAGTGCTGTTAATCTCACGGTAGCGGGTGATGGCTTGGTGGCGGAAGTTGCGATCGCCCTCACCCGCCTCACGCCAAAGCAGATGGGTGAAGTATTCGCCAAGATTGAGGATGATTTATCAACGCAGCAGTTAGAGGCAATTTGGCAAGCCCTACACAATCACTTCGCACACAAGGCAGCTTGATATGAGCTATTGGAGAGACAAGGCAAGTGAAGCGATTTCTCAAGTTATTGCCAACGCGGTGGCTGAAGGAATAAATCTCGAAAATTTATCCGAAGCCCAAAAACGCGATTTAAGAGCAAGCATAGATGCTTCATACCCATTCGGCTTGCGAAAAAATCATCCCTACCAAATGTGGCTAGATGAGCGGCGCAAGGCTTTCTACAGATACGGATTGGCCCAGATGCCAGCACCGAATAGAAAGCCAGCGATCGGTTGTGACAGCACAGTACCAGGACAATTACAGCTATTTGATTTATAGAGCAATGAACAGAGAAGAATTAGGAATAATTGTTCGCCGCGTTTGGGTGCGCTGGGCGAAGAAGCAGGAAAATCCCAAAGCAAGCTGGCTTATTAGTTGGGACGAACTTGAGGAGCATTACAAGGAAGTAGATCGCCAAATCGGAGAATCAGTGCAAAAAGCGGTTCTTGAACAATTCAAAGGTCAACTGGTCAGCTTTGAAGAAGACGGCGTTAGGGTTTTGGGCGATTCTAACCAAATCCCATCACTACTCAAACTAATTGACAAACACCAACCTGATTACAGTTTTGAACGCCCCCATATCCTCAACTTATCTTGGTCTGTACAAACAGCCATCGACGGTTACAGAAATTCAGAAACTAGGGCTTTATCCAAGCTCAAATCCTTCAAAGAGGATGTTTTGACTTACTTGAGAGCGATCGCATTGATGGCGACGATAGTTGGCAATGCTGCGACTCATGCAGAAAAAGCAGCAAGACTGCGCGGGTTGATTGAGTTGATTGAATCATCAATCCAAACCATTAGAAATGAGCAAGAAAAGTTCATTTTCAACCACTGGGACAAACCCGATTTATTCAAATCTGATTACCCACTCAGGCGTTACATAGAGCGGATTCGAGAACTGGAAGTTGAGAATAAAAAACTCAAAGGCGAGCCATTGTCAGCCGAGGATGAGGAATATGGGGGGATGTTTTAGACATGAGCAACCAAACATTAGCCGCAATAATTCGCAGAATCTCGGGCTTGGGAAGCGAAATTTATTTAGCAGCAGAAGATATTGACGAATCCCTAGAAGACCAAGAACGAGAGGTTTTTGAGCCAATCTCAGCAGGCTTGTTGTCTGCTGCTGGTGAAATTGAATCATCACTAAATACCTTCAAAACCACTTTTGGAGAAATACCGATTAACGGTGAATTCGTAACCACTGGTTACGGGGTATGGAGGAAATTGAGTGATACTGACGCAATTTGCCGCGTCCGCAAAGTTATCCAGTCCGACACATTTACACCCGACACAGTAGTTTTCACAAATAAGCAACATGAAAACACAATTAACAACCATACAAGCGACTGACGCACCGCCTGAATATTACGACTTACTAGCATTGGTATTGGAGATGAAGGTAACAGTAGGTGCAGTTGCCAGCTTCATCACAACCAGAGAATCAGCCAGCCCAATGGCGGACAACTGGATAAAAGAGCGGCTCGAATATACCAAGCTTTGCATTGATGCTGCGAATCAGAAGATTTCTTGAAATGCAAAAGGCATCTCCCGACAAGATGCCTTTGATAAATATCTGATTGAATACTTCTAATAATTATGACACAAATAAACATACCGCGCCCCACTAGAAACGAAAAAGGTAAAATTGTTGGCGAATTTTACCCGCTACAGAAGGCTGAATTACTAGCACTAAGAAAAAGCCGATATATTTCCAGCACTGCATACGTGCATCTGGCATTACGCTACGAAAACCCTTGGTGTGATGGCGAAATAGAAATTGATGCAGATCGCTTTTGTAAAGAGTGGGATGTATCGCGTAGCCGATTTTATGGAGCAATTTCCAGGCTTGAAACTGACAACATTATCATCACAAGCAAGGGTAAGTTTTTTTTGCTGTGGTCAGATCCCAATTCTGGGACAGATTCCCAATTCTGGGACGAAAATCCCAACTTTGGGAATGAAGTCCCAGAATTGGGACAAGATTCCCAAAGTTGGGAAAATAATCCCAAAGTTGGGAATGACCAACCGCCAGAAACTTTAACTGACAAGGCTTTCAAAAAGGACGAAACACAGACTTATAAGACTACTCCAGATTTAATTCAGACTTTCTCAGATGGCGAAAGTCAAAAACAAGATGATGTGGATGCCACTGAAAGTCAACGGACTACGTTGTTAAATCAAAAGGATTCCTTGCAAACAAACAAACCTACTCGTAATGACCCGTTTTACGCCCGTCGCCCCAAGCCCCAAGAAATTGAATGGGATTGGGTTCCTGAAGGTGAATGGAAGGTTGATGGCAAACTAGATGCAAATTTTGTAGATTGGCACGCTAGACGCTGGATGCAGAAATACGGCGCGATTGATATTCACGAAGCTAGGAAGAACGTCAGGGCCTACTATCGTAATGATCCGCGTCGATTAGCTGATGATTGGCAGGAATATCATGAAGCTACATTGCATAAGGCCACAAATATCGCCCTTCGCCAATCCAATGGGATAAATGTCCCAGAGCAAGAAAAAACAGCAATTCTCAAACATCAAGCAGCGTTACACCCATCAGATAAATCTGTAGTGCGATCGCAATATGAAGAAGTCAAACAATATGTCCCCTCTGTAGATCCTGAAAAACTTTTCATAAACTCCCAATCAACTATCCCAATGATTGCTGCTGAGAAAGAAATTGATTGGGATGCTCTTGAGCAACAGACAGAAGAATGGGAAAAAACACAGATTGATATTCCTGTTGATGAATCAGGTTTCACAGAGAATGGTGAAGCCTACAAGAATAACGTGAGGACAGAAGACAGAGATTTCTGGGCTAATCTGCACAAACCTAAATCCGACAGTGTTCAGCCCGTAATTACATCCACATCAATAACGGAATTGGTAGCCGCTAAATCAATGCCTACTTGGGACAGGCAAAAGGAGAAAGAGCAAAAAAGGGCGCAAACCAGGGTTGAGTATTGGAACAATTTGCTAGCAACTGGAATGCCATCTGTTATGGCAGAAGCGGAACGCCAAGCAACGAACGCTGGCTACATAATCGTTGATAACCAAGTTGTAAGGACGGAGTCTGAATAAATATGAAAAATTTAATCCTTCATCAACTTAAACCCATCCCTTGGAGTTCAGAGACAGCCATTGTTCTCCATCTCAATACTGACAATTACCTGCGAGTTGTAAGTGGCAGACTCATCAAGATAAACCGACAAACACAATCAATGATTGGCTCAAGATTCAGACTGCAAAACGGAGATAGTTTTGGCTACTACTACTTGTACGCCTGCATTGCCGAGTACGGATTTTTTACAAGCAAAATATGAAAGCCATAGGAATAAAAAAATGGAGTTAGATATCGGTGAATATCAATATTTGCGGATGTGCGCCTTTTTTGAATTTAGCCGCAAGATGATGGAATCTTGTGAACCCATTCAAAAGCAAATCAACGAAGCCTTGAGCGGCGGCGATTGGGAAAAAGCCGCAGCATTAGAACAAGAACGTGCTGGCATTGCTGCTCAATTATTCTGGGAGCGAGTTAGGTCAGAAGATATTATCCGGTGGCTGGAGTTGGATTCCCTGTTACGGAGAGAAGGACGCAGTTATCCAGATGTTTTTGAAAGGTTGTCTATGCCTGAAGGAGTGAATATCTAAATGTTCACCAAGAAAGTCAAAATACCACTTCGCAGTTTTTATTGCGAACTCAAACATCGACCACCCGGCGACGATGGGAGCAATGAAGAGCTGATTGAGGTTTTGGAGCTATACGTTCCTCGCCTGCGTAACAGCGATATGGAAAAGCAATGGGCCTTCGGGCGGCTGTGGGTTCTTCTAGAGAAACCAGAATATCAAAATCGCAACATCAACCAAGCCTTCATTTTCACCGCCCAAGCTGGCGAACTGCTGATGAGACTCGAAAATCAGCCCTTCGAGGATGAACCTAGCCGCAAGCTTAACCCACCTGATGAAAAACTTTTCAGGAAGTGGCAGCTTGTAGTGGAGAAGCGATTTAAAGAGCTTTATGGGATAAGTATTGAGCAGTGGAAGGCACAGGAGGAAGGCAATGATTCACCCTGATAAACTCACCACTACGCAACGCGAAGAAATCATCAAAGACATTGTGACAATCTTGGCGCACTATGACGGTTACACGTTAGGACAAGAATTAGAATTGTCGCCCGATGACCCCAATGTGGTTAAGTGGAAGCAAACCGCGCAGTCTATTTTTGATGCAGTTGTGGAGGTGATCGTATGACCACAACAGCACCCAACCTCGGCAGAGTATTCAACGGCACAGCCAGGACTGCTACAGATGAAGACATCGCCATTCTCGCCCCTGGGGACTGGATAAGAGAGAGAGAAAATCCCTGGTGCTATCACTTCAAAAAGTGGGATGGTGATATGGCAGTTGGTGTGTGGCAGGGGAAAGAATTTTTAATTCCGCGTCAGTTGTTGATGGTTGTTGAAGTTTTGGAAAATCAAGCTTATGAAAAATTTTTCAGGAAGTTAGAACAGCGCAATTTAAAGCAAACCGAGATATCCACAGATTTCGGAAAGCTAAAAGTAGGCGATCGCCTCATTCACCACTCCACCAATAACAAAGGAATCCATATTCACTTAGCTACTGTAATTGCAGTAGCAAAAGGCGAAATTACCTTTCGCCGCGAACACAATGGCTGTATGGACTCTTTTAGCTACAAAGAGCTAAAAGAAGCTGGCTATTCCAAATATTCAGAATCAGAATCGTCAGGATCGGGATTGAGCTTGGGCGATGCCTCCGGCAACTCCAAGCCTATCGGGATTGGAGAACGTGTTCGCATCACTCAAGTTAGAAACCAAAATCTCAGCCACTGGATAGGATACGAAGCCGAAGTAACAAGCATTGATGACAAAACCATTGGCGTGTTGACTGGCGAGGGAGAACAGAAAAAATACCTCACTCTCAAGCATAGTTGGTACACTCCAATCGAATGTACACAGCAATCAAAGGTTGATAAGGCACTAGAGCAACGCCTGGATTCTCTCAAAAGACTCAAGAGTGGTTGCAGGTATTGGGACTCTAAATCTAATCGCTTTGGCAAATTCGTCAATAAAGCACCAGACAGTTTTGCTGAACTCATAGACGACGAACACAAACATTTCACAGCAAACCCTAATAGCCTATGGTCAGCTAATAGATGGGAAGGCTTGAAAGTCAGGCATTTAACCAAAGACAAACAAGGCGTAATTGATCGCTGGCATCCCCATACTGGTGGATGGTGGGTGATTTGGGATGAAGGTATAGACCATGCCTGTCAAGATGATCAGTTGATTCCCGTGATTGAAGTTGGCGATAGATTCGCCATCACGCCAGGCGTAACCCAGCACTTCGAGGTGGTGAAAATTGGCAAAGGGAAAACCCCATACCACATTAAGTGGACGCTTGGCCCCGATGAAGAACAGCAAGTTGATATTGAGTTTTTTAGGAAGTTTAAGCTTGTTAATAAGGAAAATATAAAATTATGCTCACATCAGGACACATCTTCTGTGGTGGAGGTGGCGATACAGAAGGAAGCATTGCCGCAGGATATCGACCAATCTGGGGAATTGAAGAAGACCCCTACGCCGCAGCTGTGTACAGAAAGCGATTCCCTACAACAAGACTCATCGAGCAAGATATCAGAACCATCACAGACGAATTTATTCTCAGCCTCCCAGTACCAGATATCACAATTTTCGGCTCACCTTGTCCAGATTTTTCCGTGGCTGGTAAGCGAGATGGACTTGCTGGAATTCGCGGACAACTGTTTTTTGAAGGACTCAGATGTATTCGCCTCCAACGTCCACCCGCATTCTTGTTTGAAAATGTTGACGGACTCCTTAGCGCAGATAAAGGATCTGCCTTCCCGCAAGTCATCCAAGCGTTTACAAGTTTGGGGTATTGCTGCACCTGGCAACTTAGGAATGGAAACCGCCACGTCCCCCAAAACCGAGAAAGGATTTTCATCGTGGGCTATCACGGCAGATGTGAGAGCAATACAGCCCAAACTAGGGAAGAAGTCGTTAGCCGAAATATTTGACGCTTCGCCGGTGAACGAGTTCATCGGCGATGAGATTGATGAAGCTTACACAATTCGCGCCAACAGCTTTATAGCTGGTGTGGGCAATGAGTCACATTCCAATACTTTTGTCAAAGTCCCGGTCAGGGTTTATCAAGATGGCGTTGAGCCAACTGATGAAGCTCCTACTATCTGCCCTGCTGGATGGCAGGGCAGACCACCACAAAATAGAACCAAGTCTGGCTCATCTTTTGCTGTGTTGTACAGGGCTGCTGACGGCGATCGCCTTTACACAGAGCTTGCCCCATGCCTGAGAAGTCAAAAGGATGCGGGAACCGGAGCCTACAAAATCCGCGAGTACAACGGTGAGCAGTATCTTGAAAGACCGATCAATGCCACTGAAGCCGAACAGTTGATGGGCTGGGAAGTTCACTCAACCGCAACTGGCATTAATAGGGAAGGGGATGAAATTGCGATCTCTCAAACCCAGAGAATAAAAATGCTGGGTAACGGAATCATCCCAGCAGAGGTAACTGATATTTTGTTTGCGATTAAGCCTATTTTAGAACGCAAATTAGAAAGCGAAGTGCCTGAAAAACTCCGCTTCGCCTATCGCCAGCTACGGCAGAAAGGCATGAGTCATTCTCAGGCACTTGGTATGCTTGGTTCCTGAAAAATTTTTCAGGAAGTCACCTCTTCTACGGTTTCAACAGCAGCTTTACGGCGTTTGGTTGGCGAACTAGGAAGCTCAGAGCTTTCTGGTTCGCCTTCTACTCCTATGGTTTCTGAGCTTTCTGGGATTGACTGGGTTGACCACCCATTCGCCAACCATCCTGCCGCATCAACAGCAGGGATGCGCTTGATTTGCCCTAGTGGGCCATACAAAGTTAAAGGGTCTTGAGGTTTTAACATGATGGCGTGAGGAAAGCTCCGTATGTGAGGTTTCCAGGCGAACCAGTTTTCGAGGCTTTGGAGCGAATATAAATTGCACCTGAGACGATATCCTCAATCCACTCACCAGAAAGTGGTAAATCAAATTGGTTGGCTGTGCCTTGTGGGGTCACTATTCCCACGGTTTTGAAAGTGGAGTTATCGGTAGAAGCCTCAACCGTGATGTCCCACTGAGCAGTGCCAGCAGAAAAACCAGTGTGGGCCGCTACATTGACCACGCACTTGAAGCTTTCTAGTTTAGTGGCAGCAAGAGAGATTGCAGTTCCCGCAGTAGTTGCAGAGATAGCAGAGGCGGAATAATCGCGCAATTCTAGGGCCTTGTCAAAAGGGATGGCGCGACGGTTGGCAATGGTTGATCTTGGCATAGTTAGTTACTTGTTGAAAAATTTTTCATAAAGAAATGGGTGTGGGGTGTAGGGTGTGGGGTGTGGGGATTATTTTTCACTACACCCTACACCCTGCCCCCTACACCCTGATTCATCACGCAACCGCATCAACATCGGTGATACCTGCAAGACGAGCAGCTGCTCTGCCGTGGTAACAAGCAACCGCAGAGTACCAGTCAACCCGCGTGCGATACACAGGCTTGGTTTCCAATTCGCCCAAATCACGGGTTGAAATGCCGAATACGCCATCGATAGCACCCTGGATACCAACCAACATCATGGGTTGGAGACTCACCACATAGATGCTGCTGCAAGCTGTAGAGCTTGAGCCGTCTGGCGAAGTTTCGGTGAATGACAATATCTGATCGCCGTTGTTATCGTAATCAAGAATGAGGATGGGCAAGTCGTTGTACATCTGCACTTGGCGGCCAAACTCATCCAAGGTGTATCTGATATCCCCAGCAATGCCAGCGCGAGCAGCTTTAGATAATTTTCTCCGCATTGCCTTAGACATAAGGACGTGAGTTGGTTGATCTACCAAGTCAATCGTTTCGTCTAATTTTGATAAGCTTAAAGCCCCACCAGCAGATGCGTTGCTCACTAATTGCGAACCTGTGAGGCGAACCTGCAAACCATCAAAAACTCTAGAGTTAGTACGCGAATCGCCCTTGATAAAGTTGCGTGTCCACATCAGGGACAATGCTTTGACCTTCATCAGTTCATGGACAGAGCGAACGGATTCCCCTTGCGTGTCAATGATAAATTTGTCAACATCGAGGTCGCCGCCTGCGATTTTGTGGGCTTCTGATTGGGGGTTGAGAACGCCAACAGATTCATCGTAAGCCTCGTTAATCCCACGAAAGCCAACACCAGGAAGTGTATCTTCCCTGTTGTAGTGCTTGCCTGTGCCTGGCACATCTTCAAAGGGCAGAACTCGTAAGATTTCAGATTGGGCTGCAAATTCTTCAATAATCGTTCCAGTTTCAATAGAGGGGGCGAGTTTCGCCGCCTCTAGTAGCGTCATTGCCATAAAAGAAAGTATGAAGTGTGAAGTATGAAGTGTGAATCGTAGGGCCTCACGCCTTGCATTTGGATAAAGCCAAAATCACTTCAGCCTTCATCGTTCATGCTGCTGCTGTCTATTAAATTCCCCGTTTCCTGGACTCAGTTAATCGTTCGGCTCTGGGGAGTTTCATCAGCTGCTCTCGCTGCATCGCAGTCCCGCCATTGCCATTGCTGCGTTGCATTCCGCCGCCTGCACCATTACCCACAGGTTCAAAAAGTGATGTGGTAGGGCCAGCACTTCTGAATCTAGTCATCAAGTCTTCAATGGCGTAGGGAGTTCCTTTATCTGTGACCATCTTGGTGCGATCGCGTGGGTCAATGACAACCAACTTCCCAGATTCATCGACTTCGATATATTGCATAGCCCGATCGCGTAGCAAATCAAAATAGGTCAAACCGTCATCATCCTTGCCCGCTTTACCCCCAACCGCGTAGAAGGCTTTTTCTAGGGCATTGGTAACGCGAGTTGATTTGAGGTCGCCTTGCAGTTGCTGAATTTGCTGCTGAAGCGTAGTTCTTTCCCCTTGCCAGCGCTCTTTGAGTTCGCCAAACTTGCGCTGATCTTCAAGCTTCTGTTCTTCGTAGGTTTGAGCAAGTGTTTCTAATTCTTGG
The DNA here is from genome assembly GCF_014697425.1 of Nostoc sp. FACHB-110. Taxonomy (GTDB): domain Bacteria; phylum Cyanobacteriota; class Cyanobacteriia; order Cyanobacteriales; family Nostocaceae; genus Nostoc_B. The sequence continues at coordinate 71,223 of NZ_JACJRU010000009.1, read as the reverse complement.
TATTTTTTAGGGTCAATGCCTTTAATTTGTTCTAATTGCTTTGATAAATCGCCAATTTGAGTTTCTAGTTCTTTGGCTCTAGAAGCTGCTTTGTCTCTCTCGTCACGAGTGGCTTTGGCAGTATTAAGAATTTTTGTAATTTCTTCGTCTGAATATTGTTTAGGTTGTGGATTGTCAAATTCAGTTGTCATAAATCAGCATCACGCTAACATCACGCTCAGGTTTCCCAATGCTAATTTTTTATAAAAAATACAGATTTCAAGCATAATTTAGCGATCGGGAAATCAGCGATATGAGTAAACTAAATCCATGCTGAAGTTATTATTTAAAATCGCGCTCCTGTTAAATTTTTCAGGAACACTCAGAACTGCCTCAAAATTAGAATATGGGGCGGCTATATTTTGCTTTAAATTATCAATTAGGGCAGAAAATGAAGGGTTGTTGAATTTAGCGAAATATCTCAAAGAGCAATACGAGGAAGAAAACTCTCACGCTAAGATGCTAGGGGCTTTAATTGACGGTAAAGAACGCCTCAAACGCAATGGCAACAATGGTAACTGGGATGCCAAAGCACGGATATACACGCCTTTTGATGGGATTAGCCAAAGATATTGGTCAGCAAGATTATTTTTTGGCTTTAAAACGGCTGATGAATTTGCTTGGGCAGATATTCTTGGCTTTATGACGGTAATTGAGGAAATTGTTGTTGTCTTTTACAAAGCACTATCCACAACTAATGACATCGCTGTGAATGCGATCGCCCTCAAAATTCTCCACGATGAAATCAAGCAAGTTGATTGCTTGAAAAAATCATTATCTTCACTGCATCCCCAGCCAAGATTTTTAACCTTTAAATGGCAAATTAGAGTGATACTTGGTGCTTTTGGCGCAGCAATTGACCTACTAGCTAAAGCCAAGCAAAGTAATTGTGTTTCCTGAGATGGTAAAGCACGCGCCATCGAAATAATTGCTGTTACTAGGATTTTTGGCGAATACTGAAATCCAGCGATGAGTACCATCAATGGTTACAGAAGTATTGCCCCCGGTGTGGGGAAGTTCAGCTACAAATTCCCTTCCTGTTAAGGCAGTATTTGGCTCTTCACTCCATCTGTGCAACTGAATAGAGTTTGCGCCAGAAGTAATTGAAATATCAAAGCCAACTTCAATTTTTAATTCAATTGAGGAGTGTGGCGCGTAGAAAGTGAAAGCTTTGCCGCCGACTGCACAGCCACTGGTACAAGCAATAATCCCCCCAAAGGATTCACCGCCGCCGCCAGCACCACTGGCTTTGAGCCATCTGCCGATGCCATCGTCAGGTTCAAGTACAAGGTCATCATCTGCTACGGCAGTAGAGGCGGCTATAAAAACATACCAAGCGGGATTGCTTTTGACTAGCCTTGCATAGCCGTCAGTGCGTTGCGATGATGTCAGGGCTTTGAGGGCATCGATATCAGCAATAGCGTACTTTACCAGAACCATTTTTACCTCGGCATTGCATCAATAATAGGTATCCCCCCAATAGGGGTAACTAAGCTTACTTGATCGCCTTTGGCTAAAACTCCATTAGAAATTGCCCTTGCTGAAAATATTTGTCCTGCGGCGTTGCTGACTCTGTAATGTCCAGTTTCGCTATCGTATCCTATGATTTTTACAGTGGCTTCTTGGGTGCGATCGATACGCTTTTGAATCTGCACCTGCTTTTGTTGGTAAGAGGCGCGATTCATTAAAGATAAAGACTGGAGTATTGATAGTTCGTTCATGTTTGTAAAAAACTGCCTTCTATCAAGGCCATTCCTGGTAATCCACTAGTGTTTGTCATTACTATTTCCCTTTGATAAAGTCCTGAGAAATTAGCAGTTCCTGGAGCGTAGGCGGGGGTGGAAGGCATTGATTTAGCAAGCTTATTATTTTGTGTAGCGGTGTAATAGCTCTCATTATTAAAATCAATTTCGACTTCTTCTTCAATTTTTATTCTGCTACTTTTTAATAAAGCTTCAATTAAAAATTCTTCAGTTTCAATTCGGGTATTCACGCTTCTTAATTCCCCGCAAACAATTAGAAAATTGTTTTTAGCTATTTTTTTTAAGCCTTTAAATTCTTGATTGGTTATGCGCTGATCTGTCCAAATCAGTGGGACAAAAAAAGCACTATTAACTTGATTTACTTCACTAAATTGAGATAAATCTATTCCAATTATTTCAATATTTTTTTGATCCAAAACTAGATTAGGAATTAATACGCCTGTTTCTCCAGGTGTGGGCAGCAATCCCGCATATCCAAAGGAGGCCGTGGATATTCTACTGTCTGGATTCATGGTGTAAATTTTTTGATTTTTGACGCAATAATCTACAATTGCCGCAAATACTGGCGCATTGCTAAGAGGATTGATGTTTAACCAGTTGGTATCAAGAAAGCAAATCATTCCTCCAGTGAATTTGGGCGGGATGGTTGGCACGATGGGTTCAGGTTTTCGGTGTGGCATATTGTCATATTTGTTGCCTCTTAATCTCACCGATTCGCCTTTTCCTGTTGCCCCATTGGTTTGCGCTTTACCATAGCTAATCGAGCCATCGGACTCGCGCAGCCTCGCCAGTCCTGTTTCAGCGTCATATTCCTGATAGCTGGTCGATTGCTGCATTTCCTGTTGTGCCTCAACCGCATCTACAAGCCGCTTGTGGTAGAGATGGCGGTTGGCGGTGGATGTCTGTTGCAATAATTTCTCAGCTTCCATTCACGTAGCCTGAATTGAGCGCGACAACTGGGATTTGATAGCTGTAACTCTGTCCGTCAGCCACAGTGATGGGGTTATCTTCTACAAATAAAGCGACAATCGACCCATTCGCACATCGAGCGCGAAACGTGCCTGAGCCTGTATCTGTGATATCAATGCCAATCTCGAAATCATTGGTCGTGGCGTTGGCAACTGTGTAAACTGTGCCAGCAACGATGCCGCCGGGAAGAGTAGCAAGCGCATCGGCAGTAAAAAGGAGTTTGTCGCCGTTGCTAAATCCGTGGGATGCGATCGCAATTTTATTAGTGACAGCATTCACATTGCTATTGGTGAAAGATTTTGAGGCCGTTGCAACGCTGTCAGCAATGATAAATGCTGTTTGGAATTGCAGCGAACCACCTGAAGCCGTGAAACTTGCGGCAAGCGTCGGCATCTCGTGGCGTTGGTCGGTCGTGTCGTAGCTGCCATCGCCGGAGAAATTGGCTGATTGCCTAGCATAGCCGTTATTAGGCAGCAATTCACTGCTTAGGAAATCAGCTGCGGAACTACTGCGGGTCAATGTCGCAGTGTTCGCCAATGCTAATCGAAACTTGGTGCTATTTGGGGGAGTAGCACCACGGAACAAAACTTCTGCGGTTCTGGTTATCCAATCGTTGGTAAAAGTTCCTGGCATCCTGAAAAATTTTTCAACAACTAAAACAAACTATCAACGTTGTTCCATACATCATCACTCACCTCATCCCACTCAATCGTCTCCCATGTGAGGCGAGAAACATTAATCCCCAACCCCTCGCCAAGCTGCATCTGAGCAGTGGTTGTCCCAAGTAAATAGGGATAAGAGTAAACCTCTATCCCTAACCCTAAACCCAAATACTTTATGTGAGTTTCCGTATATGGTGGCACATCTACCCCGCCGATGCTCGTGCTAACCCAAATGCCATCGCAACTCCACAGGGCTTTTTGCTGCGATACTACCCAAGAGCAGCCATCGGCCAAGTAATTCTGAATTGTGCCGTCTAGCTCAGTGGCCCGAACTGGGTAGAGGGGATGGTAGTTGAAGATTTCATCCACTAACCGCATCGCTAGTTCTTGTCCCTTGTACCGTCCTCGCAGTAATCGCCCTTCACGGGATGCGATCGCAATTAACTGACTCGCCGCCGCACTATTGCTCCCAGTAGTTGAATAAGTAGCGACTTCCCCAGGCTGCAAACTTGGCTCAAGTCTTCCAGCCAACATATCAATCGTAAACGTGCGCTCTCTTTGCTTTAAATTACTGTTGCAGATATCCCCAAAAATTACTTTTTCTTCAATGTTATTTTCTTCAAAAGTACACTTGCTGGGGCATCTTTCTGCTGCTTGTGGTACTTCTTGTCCAGAATTAGAAATGCGGCGTTCTCCATCCCCTGCATCTATTAAATCGAGTTTATTTGAAATAATTTTTGAGTCGGCTTGATATTTAACTAAATCTTGATTTACTCGCACCAAAGATTTAAGGCTATAAGAGTAATACTCCCAAGTGTCCTTATTAATTTCTCGCCAAGTCTGATTGTTTAATTCAGACCTTGGCAGATTAGAAAGCGCATCTTCAGGCGGGAAAAACCAAGCACTCCAATCTTCATTCGTGCCGTTGAGAATAATTATTTCTAGTTCTGCGGTATCGGTAACGATTTTTTTGAGTCGGTCTTTTTTGTCGTATTCGTAGGTTTCTTTAGTCCATTTATTAATATTAAGCTCTAGAATATTGCCCAAATAGTAATTAGGTTTTGCGTCTTTGAATTCGCTGAGATATGTCGCTCTAGGACGATAAGTTTTAGTTTCTTTATATTTAAGCTTACATTCTTTATCGCTTTCAAAATAACTATCTTCCACTACAATTTCTGACTGAATTAATTGCAGTAGTGGGGATAGCACAAAACCACTAGAAGCTTTGTTCCAAAAAGTTTCAGGAATGCACAAACCGTAGGGTTGATAAGTTGCAGTTTTCACCCTGAGTCTGTGTAAATCTTCGCTCCATTCCTGAGCGCGCTCAACTTTTTTGATAACTATGGTGAAGTTGCCGTAATCCTTGCTAACAGTGGAAGCCGCACCATACTGCTCTGTAGTATCTTCCAGTTTTTCAGGCGTTGGCCTTACAATCATCTCAGTGCCTGATGCTTTGAGAATTTCACATGGTGCTTCCGCCCCATCAAGGCGTTTGTACCAAATATCATCAATCCCCACAATCATATTGATGCCAACGTCGGGGCTAATACTAGCTACTCGCACCTGAAAAATTTCCTGATTATCAATCCAGGCAAAACAGTTGTTGGCGTAAAGCAACTTACCAACTGATTGCAGGTATGAACCAGAAAGGTTAAGAGGATAATTGTAAATTGCGCTAGGAAGCGATCCGCCAATTGCCCCAATTCCAGCCAGTCTTAGCAGTGTAGTGATAATTTGTGCTGCGGTTTTCCCTTCATAGCTTTTATTGTCGGCTTTGTCTGGGTCTGTCGGTTCTTTGAAAGAAAGCAGTGATATGAGGTCGCCAACTTCCAAAGTTAACTGCTGCTTCTCGACATCATATTTAGGAGTTAGTATCCTGAGTGCGCCTCTGGGGTGGCGTTGCCGTGTACCTGTGGAATCTGCGATTTCTAGAATTACGCTGACACCCCTACAAAAACGAGTGGGGTTTTTGCGATCGTCTAAAGATTCATCAAAGTCTAATGCTTTGCCCAGAAGAATTTGTCCGCTAAACGAAATCAGCCCAGAAGAATCAAGATGGTTATCACTGCCTTGAAACGAAATTAGGCAAGGTGTGTAATCCTTGCCGCCAATGGTTAATCTGATATTTCTGGCTGATTGATTTACAGTCATCTAAGATATAAAACTATTTAACTTAGCTTGAATAGCTTGGAATTCTGGGAGAAGTCCCAGTTCTTCTGGCGTTCCCGTGATTGATGGCAGGTCTTCAACTTTATACACTTCTCCGTTATCATCAGTCCAAACATTTTGAAGAAAAACTGTTAAGGTTGTTTGACTAATATCACCATTTAAAATATCCCCCTGGTAACGCCAGAACCGAATTGATTTTGTTAATTGGACATTAATCTTTTCAGACATCTTTTTTACCAAAGCATATTACTTAATTGTGTTCTTTTCCAACTATTGGGGGCAACGCACACATAAATGTAATTTGAATCAATCCTAATCTCGCCCAGTGTTCCAGTATCAGTAGAAGATGCTGGTGTGCTATTTAAAGCCGCAAGGCGAAATTGAGATGCTTTAACAGTTCCATTTACTTGTAATTTGTTTGTGTTATCTTCTGTCGGCTCTCCTATTAAAATATTTCCAGTGCTGTTCAATATCAATGAATCTATTTTTGTTGAATCTGTTAAATTCAACAATCTAAATCTAATCGGATATTTAGCACCTGAAACAGAAGATTGTATTAGAAATTCATTGTTTAGAGCTTGAGATATGCTACCGCCTCTTGCACCTATTAAAGATAAATAATTAGATAGATTTTGATGTAATCTTAGCTCGTTCTCGTTAGTTCCTATAGGTGATACTGGGCTTATAGATAGCCTCAAATTTCCGTTGCCGCTATTTCTATTAATACTTAGTGAAGTTAAGTTAGAAGCATCAGAAGAACCAAACTGAGCCTTGGCACTGCTAGAGCCAACAGAAAGCGAACCAGTCAAAATAACCGTTGATGTGTAACTAGTACCGCCTATACCGACACCACCAGCTACCTGCAAAGCCCCCGTCGTTGTAGAAGTTGAAGGCGTTGTATTGGAAATGTTGACTGGATTGCTGAAACTTTTGCTGCCTGATATAGTTTCAGTCCCAGCCAGATGAACGGCTTCTGTGTCCAATTCTTCTATGGCTGCTTGTACATTAGTTGCCGCTATATTTCCTGTAGGAGTAAAGCCCAGTTGACTAGCTACAAACTGATATATTTGCTTGATTTTCAGCATGATAATTACTCATTTGTAGTGTAATGAGCAACTACTGAATCGCCAGTATCAAGACTAAAACCTGCTGCTGCGGCTGACCAAGTTATGGTTTTACTACTAACACTGAAATCAGAAGCGATCGCACTATAAACCGCATTATTGACAAACAACAAAACATTGCTGGTAGTGCTAGGAGTTTTGGTTAAATTGGACAGCGTATTTGTCCCGGTAACTGTCAAAACTTCTGTGTAAACTTTTGCCGCAGTGGGAGATAGATAGTCGTCGTAGACATTCTTATTTAATGCAAAGGATACGGGCAATCTGTAAAAATCAAACCTGTAGGCGAACTCGAAATAAATAGAAGTTGAACTAAAGCTGTAAGCGGTTTCAGTTCCGCTTACCAAGCTGTAATAGCTTAGTGTATAAACCCCGCCTGATTGAGTTAACTTTCCATATATTTCATTACCACTACCATCAACCAAAACTTGCTTTGTAGTTGCATCTAATATTTGCAGAATCAAGCTACTGCTAATAACAACGCCAATGGTGGTCGAGGTGGCAACCTGCAAGGGGACAGAAACGCCCCCATCACCAGCACTACTTAAAGCACTGGTAATTTGTGAAGTCACAGTGGTGCTATTTCCTGATGCTGTTAGCCCATTAATGCCGATCGCAGCATCAATGAGTTTAGTAATTTGTTTGCTTTTAAGCATTAATAATAAGCCTCAATAATATCGGAATTTTCTAAATTAAAAGTTCCAAGCCAAATAAGCGTTGAGCCATCAATAACAAAATCAGTTCCAAAGGCTGCTTTATTCCCATTAATAAAAAGCTGAACTTTTTGGGGTTCTGTCGGCGTTTGAAGAAGTGAAAAATTATTACTTCCAGAAAATTCTAGTAATTGATAATTGGAATTAGCTGATAATTCAGATTCAGATATTATTCCGGCATTCAAAACTAAAACTTTCATAAAGCGATCGCCTGCTTGATATCAATAAACATCTTGCTTGGTGTCATTGCCCAACCCACAGTTAAGACAAAGCCCGTTGTCGGTGGAACTTGGGTTAGGGTTCCATTCGCCCCCAAGAAAATCGGATCTTGAGGTGTCCAAGCCCAAGCTAGGTTTTCAATCTCCCCAAACGTTTGTCCAGTAACCGTTTGCCCTGTTGAGACGGCTTTTTTATTAATCGCCCACACACTCGCTATGTGGTCAGAGTTGGTATTGTCGGCGTAGATAGCCTCGCCACTGGTGTTGAGTGTCATCATTCTGTAAGCAGCCAAAGAAGTTGCAGCTGTGTATCCAGTAGTAATAATTTCGCCACCACCACCCGGTTCTTCCCCAACTGCGATTTTGTCGAGTTCTCGCAGGGTGAATGAGGCGATGTAAGGATATTGCCCGTTGCGTTGCCATTGTGATTTCGGCTCGAACATCCTGGCGTAAAAGCAAGCCGGATAACTCACCCCACCATCAAAAACTGTCTCACTCCCCCCAGATGCCAACCCCCTTGTCCGCGTCCCACTTTCTGTAAAGTTTTCAATTGAATCTTCAATCAAGATGCGGTAGTTGCCTTGGCTGCGGCGTAGTTTGTCGCTGCGATTGAATATGGCGTTAATAGCAAACCACTCTTCCCAACTCACCATCGCTCCAATAGACCAGATGAATTTCGGCTCATACACAGGGCCAGAATCTAAGGGAGTTCCCACAATTGAGTATTCTGTTTGCCCAGTGTCGGGGATGGTGCGATCGTACTGGGTGAATTTTTTCAGGGTGACGGTTAGGGAGTCAATTGAGAGGGTTAGTTGCCTCATGAAAAATTTTTCAGGATGTCAGGAGCGGGATATAGTGATTATTCCTGTAACGGCGATCGCCTTCTAAAATAGCCCCAACCAGGGATTTGTATATCTTGGATGCTTTGGAACACGAGGCTCTAGAGGCTTGAACAATCTAAGATCACCATCATCCTTTGACATGGCTTTAGCTCTTGCATAAATCCATCCATATGGATTTTCTTTCCTGTTTAGGTAGGCGTACATTAATTCCTGGTTTTCAAATACCAGTAAGTCTTCTGTCTGTTGCTCGTCAAAAAATACAGGTACTGAGTGCCAAGAAACTGCGGCTTCACTTTGAATAAATCCCTGTGGCGGTTTACCAAGAAAAGCGTTTTTCAGTTCTATTCGGAAAACTAGTCCGCATATTTGAGGCTGTGCAGCCAGTTTTTTGCACTGGTCAAACATTTTTTCTAAATCAAGGCTCATAACCCCGCCCCCTTCACCGCAGCCCTTGAAACATCGTTCATAATCTTAGCCGCATCATCTACAGGGTTTGGAGTCGTCACACTCAAGCTTCTAGGTGTGTTGGCGAGTTGCAAGATGCGATCGCTCAAAGTATCCAGCCTCTGCTCAATCCCTTGGTTCGCCATTTTTAGCGAGTCTACAATATTGCTGGCAGCCGGCACAACTTTAGCCGCGTCAACCATAGTTGCGGTTTTGTCGATGGGTGGTAGTCCGCCGCCGATAACCTCATCGCTCTTAGTCCAGGTGCGGTTATTGGTTTCTATCAATTGCCCAGTCATCCGCGCCCAATTAAGGCGGCTTTCATAGGCGAATAATCCCTCGCCTTTTTTCTGAATATAGGGATTCTCCCAGCCTTCGACATTGGAGTGCTGAGTGCTGAGTGCTGAGTGCTGAGTTTCGGAGGTTTTCTTGACACTCGCCTCAACTCTCTCCAGTGCTGATGCTTGTTTCCTCGCGCCATCTGCTGCAAGCTGTTGACTAATTGCAGAACGTTGCGTCACTTCCTGAGCCAGGATTGCATTGCGGGATAATTCGTCTTGAATGCCTAAGTTGGCTATAGCATTATCCAATTTCTGATTACTTAAATCAGCCTCACGGTTGGCAATCTCAATCCCAATCTTGGCTGATTCAATAGCGGCGGGGTCTTTTTTGACTTGGGCAATGCGTAAAGCAGCATCCGCTTCTAGTTTTGATTTAGCAGCTGATAGCTGTGCTGATTGGGCATCGTATACAGCAGTTTGCGCCGATATCCTTTGGCGTTGCAAGTCAAGTTGAAGGGATTTTTTCTGAAAGTCTTGCTCAAGTTTCAGGGCTTCAAGCTTCTTAGCTGCAATCTCATCTTCGATTTGGGAGCGTTTGGCAAGTATCTCTAATTCGTTTGTCCCAAACCCCAAAGCCCCCAACTGAGAAGTAATTGCACTCTTAACGGTGGGGTCAAGATTGTCATCTTTGAGGCGGCGACTGAGTTCTAAAGCTCGGTTAGCGTTATCTCGTTTGGTTTCAAGGGGGGAAATCGCTGCGTCGCTGAGTGCCTTAGATAAGTTGTAGCGACTTTCCTCAAGGGTTTTGACTCGCTCTAAACTTGCACTGTACAGTTCAAGCCCAGCTTTTTGAGCTTCCAGTTGAGATGTGAGCGACTTGTAACGATTCTCCTCAGCTTGCATGATGCGCTGGATGTTGCGCTCAACCGTCTCTCGATATTTCTCCTCACCCGCAATCTTCTGGTCAACCAACTGTAAATTGTTCTGGGCCAACTCCTGATTGAGTGCCATTTCCTTTTCAGCCGCTTCTCTACCAGTCAGCAGCCCATCTTGCCGCATTTTCTTGGTTTGGGCGATTTCGGATTTGAGAAGGGTGATTTTATCTGTGGTTGCTTTTTGATCGATGGTGTTTTGTAAGAGTGCGAACTGGTCTTGTCCGGTTTGGGTTAAGCCAGAAGCCAAGAGTCGTTGTTTGGCTTGAGTAGTTCCAGTGGTTTGGTTGAGAGCGATCGCACTTTCCGCCTTCTTGTTGGCAAACTCAATTTCTTTGAGCTTGCGTTGCAGTGTTGTTTGCTGCACAGCAAGTCTATTCTCTGCTTCAGTTCGTTCAAGGTTGGTTTGTTCTGTAGTTAGGTCACGTTCGCGTTTAGCGAATTCTTCTGCGGAAATTTGCCCTTCGGTGTAGTAATGGCGGAGTGCAAGCAGTTGATTATCAAGATTTTTGCGCTGTGACTGAGTGCTAGCAAGTTGAATTCTGGAAAGTTTTTCAGCAGCGACTTCCTCAACAATGTTTCTATCTGCTTGAGCTTGCTTGATGAGGGCAATTTTCTGATTTTCTGCTTTTTGGGTAGCAGCACGGGAACTGGCCGCCGATTCTTCTAAGCTAAATAACGAATTATCTTGAGTCGTTTGCTTGACTTTAAGCTGCGATTCACTAAGAGTTGTTCGCGCTTCAGAGAGTTTGTTTTTCTGTTCTCTGGCGGATTTGAGCCGTTCTAATATCCCCTTATCGCCTTCATCTGTGGTGTTCTTGAGTAAGTCGTCAATTCTAGCTACTGATGAATTTGGTGATACCCCAAGCCTTTGCAAAGTAGTTTGAAATTCAGGAGAGGCGATCGCTTTATCGGTTTTACTAATTGCTGATTCCAAATCAGAAACGTTGATTTGATTCTTATCGCGTTCAGCAACTGCACTTTGCAAGGCAGCGTTACGGGTGGCGAGTTTGTTGGTTGAAAATCCTGCTAGCTGAGAGGAAGCGATCACGCTTTTTCTGTTATTGAAAGCCTGTTCATTCTTCTCCTGGTTCTCAGCCAGTGTGAGATTCAGTTGGCGCAATGATTGAGTAAATGCCAGCACCGGATCAACTCGCAGTGATGCCAAAGCATTTTCAGCTTCAGCCTTGAATTGCTTCAATCGCCCCATCGAGCCTTTGAGTTGCTCAGTCAACTTTAATGCAGCTTCACCACCACCTACCGCCGCCATCCCTTCAGGCGATTTGAGGGATTCAATTTGGGCTTTGATAGCGTTGATTTGCTGATCGGCGCGGGACAAGTCAAGTGTGAAAGGTTTGGCGATATCTGCGCGTTGATTGTTGAGGTCAGTGATTCTGAGGTTTTGTGCCTCCAATCTACGCTTGTCCTCAGCCGGAATTGCTAGTCCTTTATCGGTAAAGTTGCGTTTAGCTTGGGCTTGAAGAATCTGCCGTTGCTGTTCGGCATCGCGCAAGGTTGCATCAATCGCAGGCAGTTGTCCAGTATCGCCAGTACGTGATCTTAGTTGCGCCAATCGCAAATATCCACTGCTTAAAAAGCTGGTATTGGCGTTTGTGATATCGCCTGTATTTTGCGTAATGCGATCGCGTTCTGCTTCCCCGTAAGTTTTTAATGGGTTTTTAACTAATCCGAAAGTGCTGGTATTTGCGTAAAAATTGGCATAGCGAATAAGCGAATTATCGATTGCTTTGCCTACACCGCTAGATGATTCGGGTGTCCCTTCTGAGTTCTGCCCTTTGCCACCTGCCTTCTCAAAAGCCTTGGCTGATTCTTCGGCGGCTCGTTTGGCGGCGTTGGCTGCTTTGTCAAAACTCCCTACCAACTCGGTGTTAACAGCTTGATTAAGCAGGTTGATGATTTCTAAAACTGCAAAGATGCCAGCAGTTAGCTTAACCGAGAAAGAATTATTGATAGTTTGACCAAGAGCCGCCATCCCACCGCTTAATGTGCCGGTTGCCAACTTGGTAGCAATTAATTGAGCGATAACAGCTTGCAAAGCTGAAACCATCTTCACGCTTAAGGCTACAGTCACACCCAGCAAGATAAAGCCCAATTCTTTAGATACAGCAGCCACACCTTTAAGAATAGCAGCGAAAGCCCCTAGCCCAGCCGTTGCTGCTGGTGCAATCCCTTCACCTATGCCCTGTTGCAAACTGGTGAAAGAGTTTTGCAAGTCAAAGATTGCTGACTGTGCATTATCCGCCGCATCTTTAGCTGCATCCCCGAATTCAGTTTGCAGTTGCTTGGCGAATTTAGGAAGGAAATCTTCAGAAAGGATTTGTCCAGAGTCAAGCAAGCGAGTGAATTCTGCCTCGGTCACTCCCATCGCCCGCGCTGCAATACCGAGTGCGCCTGGAATGCGCTCACCAAGCTGTTGCCGGAGTTCTTCGGCTGAAACTTTACCCTTGCTGATCATCTGGGATAGTGCCAAAATTGCGCCCTTGGTATCGTCGGCACTCAAACTCAGCACAGTACTGGCCTGCGACATCCCCAAGAATAATTCACGGGTTTCTTTACCTGCCAACGCTGAACCACGAGAAGCTGATGCCAACTGTGTAAAGCCCTCGGTTGAGGCTTTGAGGGGGATTTTAAGATCCTCAACGGTTTTTCTAACAAACGCTAGATTTTGAGTCCCTGCCGATGCGCCGCCAGAAGCGAAATTGAGCGCGGTTTTAAGTTTATCAAGCTCGACATAAGCCGCAAAGGATTCTTTGGCTATGCTCTGGAAGAAATTTTGCAGGAAGGAAGTAGCAGTAAAGGCTAATGCCCCTTTGATGAATCCTGAAAAATTTTTCATAAGCCTAGACAAGCCAAGCCCAAATGATTCTAAAAATCCTTGGCTAGGTAAGGGCCTACCAATCGCGTCGTAGACTTTTTCAAGTTGAGAAGTTAATCTGTCGAGTTGCTTGACTTGCTTAGAAGTCAAATCATCTGGAGACTCCAGAATCCTTGCTATCCCCCTAGTTGCAGCGCGTGACTGTCGAGCTAACTTGTTAAATTGCTTGGCATCGGCTGTATTACCTGTGGCTTTGGCATTGATCGCCGCAGTTTCCAGTGAAGGTGCGATCGCCGTTTCAGTTTCCAGTGCTAATCGAGCCGCGCGTTTTTTCACGCGTTTGGCGATGCTGTCATCAATGGATTTGAAGATAGATTTGATGCCATTGAACAGGGAAGGAGAGTCTGCAACTTCTTCTAGCTTTTTAATGCGATCGGGCATCAATTCTGGTGCAAGTCCCTCTAGCCCATACTTGCGCTCTAAGTTAGCCGAGAGTTTAGCCCTTCCCCTCACAGTCTCGCGCTGAGAATCAACTTTTTCAGGCGAGAATTTTTCTTCTAGTTGAGCTTGCTGCTTTTCTTGCTCTGCCCTTAAATCATCATAAATTTGAATGATTTGGTCGTATTCTTTAAGCTTCTGTTCAATAGATTTTGTTTGGTCTTTTTGGATGTCTGCAACAATTTTTTGCAGTTCACCTGCATCAACAACTTTGTCAAAAAGTTCTCGCAGTTTAATAGGCAATCCAAATTTTGGATCAACTTGGGCGGGTGATGGAGGTAGTGGAAATTGCGATCGCCCCTTAGCTTTTGGAGTGATAGGAACCAAGGATTTGATTAATTCCCAAGGCGGGGGCGGTGGTGGTGGTAATTCTAAATTTTTTCTTTGAGTGGAGATTTCAGCATCAATTACATCTTGATTTACAGATGTTTTTTGTCGCCTAGTTGCTACGTTTTGATTAATTAATGGCTTGAGTTGATAAGTTGCAGCTACCCTTTGTTTTTGTAGTCCTAGAATCCTACCTTGTAGGGTATTTTTTACAGATTCATCTAGGGTTGTAACCTTGGCTGCAATGTATGTTTTTTCTAATTCATCAATCTGGGCAAGAACTGTTTGCAGTTCTTGAAACTTGCTTTTATCGTCTGGGACTTTAGCTATTCCCTTGAGCTTTAGTCCAAAATTATTAACAGCGTATTTAGTTGCTTTTTCTAGCTCTTGGGTTGGTAACTGCAACAACTCTTGAGCCTGAGCAATCACCTTTTGGGTATCCACCGTAGGTAGTGGAAGTTTAGCTTTAATCTTTTCTGGAGCAACGCCAGAAGCAACGATAGAAGCGGCAATTTCTTCTTTGGTTTTGCCGGATACGCCTTTAATTCCTAGTTCTTTAGCCGCTCTAACTAATTGAGGTTTTTGGTTTTGAATTACTAGTTCTTGTTGGAGTGCCTTGGTTTGGGGTAGCGATTGAGTGAGACTTGCAACTTCAGTTTTGGCATCTTCAATTGTTTGTAAAATCTGCTGATATTGCTTGACTATTTCTTCTATTTCAGCAGTCGGCAATTCATCAATTTTGACAGACTTTGCACCTACCGAATCCGCTTGAGTGCGAATATCTTTAACCAAAGAGAGGTATTTAGCTCTTTGTTTGCTGATGTCAACACCCAACATCCCCGCTTCTTTTATAAATGCAGAAATATTATCAATTAATTTATTGACATCGGTTAGACCAATTTTAGAACCAGCAACGCCACCTAAAGACAAGGCTTGGTCTTTAAGTTGAATACGTTTTAATTCTTCTTTGACGCGATCAGTGTTTCGCAGTTGAAATACATTCGCGCCTGTTTCTAGTTGCCTAGATAAAGGTTTACGTTCATCCGGTTGAATTGCAACTGAAGATTCAATTTTGTCGCCTAGTTTTAAAAGCTCTTCAGGAGTAGGAGTAATATCAACAGCTAATTGCCCAGTTTTATCTGCGATCGCCTTGCCAAATCCATGCTGAAAAGCATGAAATATTTCATGAACGATATTGCCAATAACTTCATCTGCTACTTGGTTAATATCGCCTAGTTGTAGTTGTTGATATAAGTCAGGTCGAATCCTGTAAGTATTAAGCCCTGCATTGTAATCACCACGCCCCGCCACCTCACTAGATGGCACAATGTTTGGGATTTTTTCAGGTGCTAAATTTTTACCCGTGACAATCCGCGAAACAGATTGAACAGCGTCAACATACAATTTAGGCAGAGTGCCTACTTGTTGAGCTTTTTGTTGCTTTAGCCTTTCAAGTTCTAAAGTTTTTTGTCTTTCTTTTTCAGAGGCTAAAGCTTGCCTTTCAATTGCTAATTGCCCTTTACTTGGGCTGGGTGTTGGAATTTCGTTTAAATTGCCAACCTTAACAACTTCCTGCGAAGCCTCCCGAAGCAGTGCAGGAATGGCTTGAATTAATCGCGCCTGCAAATCCTGAATATTTTGAGCGAGTACCGCGTTACCATTGGCTAATTTTTGATTTAATTTGTCAATTTCTTTGGCTGGATCTGCAAGTTCTAATTTGTACAAATCCAATGCTTTATTAGCAGCAGCAGCGCGTTTTTGCAGTTGTTGAATTTGGGCGGGTGTAGCATCAGGAGAAGCGATCGCTTTGTCTAATTCCGTTTTCGCACCAACTGCCAAACCCGTTAATTTATCTAGTTTCTTGCCCCGAATTGCGTCAGGAGTTTTGGCATTGGTTTTAACGTTCTTTTGGGCTTCTTGAAGGGCTTTTTGAGCAGTTACCATCTGCTCAAATACCTCTATCCCTTTTAAAATATCTGCCGATTGGGAAGATAAATTAGATTCAATTCCTAATTCGGCAAGTATTTTTATTTGATTATTTAACTTTTCAAAATATGCAGATTTAGTTTGTTTAAGTGAGGCAATATCTTTGGTATCTTGCTCAATGCTGGCAGTTCCTCCAGCCAACGCTTGAGATAGTTCTGCAATTTTGGCTTTGATGGGAGCTTCAGCAGTTGCCCTTTGTTGTTGTGGTAGTTGAGCGATTTTTGCCAGTTGAGCTTCAAGGGATGCGATCGCTTGTTGAGCGGTTTGGAGTTTCTTGACTTTGGCGGCTAATTCCTTTTCTCGTTGCTTGATAGTTTCGGAGATTTTATCAACGTCACCTTGCTTATCTACAAGGGAGATGAATTCATTACTAGCTGCGGCTTTGGCTTTTTTGCGAGATTTGAATTCTGCTTCTTGAGATGTGAACGTGGCACTAGAGGAGGCAACTGCCCTTTCTTCACTACTAGAGAGCGATTTAATTGCTTGCTTAGGAGAAAGGTTAATGCTGTAGCGTTCAAGTGTGCGCTGCAATAGTTCTAGCTGTTTAGCTACTGCATTACCTATGGGATTAGCTTTGATAGTTGCGACTATCGCATTAGTCGCGCCGGGAATAGCGGCTAATGATTTTTCTACAGCCTTTTGAGATATCAACTCTAGTGAGCCAATCTCAGCACCCAAAGTGGATTGAATTGCTTTGGCAACCCCAGAGCCTACCTGCCTGCCAATAGGTGTGCCGACTCCCTCAAATGCACCACGAAAAGCCCCAGCGAGTGGCGCAGTAATGAGCGATCCAATCCCACCAAAAATAGAACTCAAAAACCCAGTTTTTGGCTTGGCATTTTTGAACCCTTGTTCAATCGCAGAGGTGATATTTTTGCCAATCTCGCCATCAACGGAGATGGAAGTTTTTAAAGCACTTATTTTAGAGCGATCTATGTCAAGCTCGACAGTGGCTCTAATTTTGGCACTCTTGAAAGTATTCTCAATTCTGTTGACAACGCCCTTGACCTGCGAATCAGTGCCAGATTGCAAACCTTGAACTAACCCTTGGGCTGCATATTCCCCTATATCCCGAAAAACCCTAGAGGGAGACTGGATTTGTAGCCCCTTCCTGACCGATTTAACGAGCGAATCAGCCGCAACTTTGCCAGTATCATCCCCTTGGAACCCCTGGTTGAAGCCAGCAAGCGCCTGTTTGCCGATTTCTTGAAACTGCTGTCTGACTGCGGATGCCTGAATGTCGAGCTTGACTGGCACAAGAACTGTAGGGAGAAAGCCAGTTAGACCCTTGATTTGTCGCTCAAAGTCTTTGACATCAAGCTTGGCTTGGATTGCAATGCTTCGTTTCTCACCAGATAGCTTGGCAAGGTCTTTATCGAATTGGGTACGGGAAAGCTTTAACTCTAGGGAGATAGAACCTGCACTGGCCATTGAAGGGAGGGCGATCGCATGACATCAGTGCTTTGGTTCCCTAAGACTTGTGCTAGGTTATGAAAAATTTTTCATAAACAAAAACGCCACTAATCACAAGTGGCGTTTGATTTAGGCGATCGCATGAAAGATATAGCTATGAACAAGGAGCCAATACGCGAGGGCGAACAGTTTCTTCGATTTCTTTTCCTGTCTGTTGTTCGGCTAATCTAAGCTCATAATTTTTTTGCAAGTTCATCCAGAACTCAGCACTATTACCAAAATACCGAGCCAATCTCAAAGCTGTATTAGCGGTGATTCCTCGCTCTCCATTGATTATCTGCGTAATTCGATTTTTCTGCACACCAAGAAGACGCGCTAATTCGCTTGCGGATATGCCTAATTCATTAATTTCATCAGCAAGAATTTCTCCAGGATGGATAGGTAAGCGTGCCATTTTACTCCCTCAGTGATAATCCGTGATTTCAATGTTGAAGGGTTCAAGAGATTCTTCTGGCCAGTTAAAGCAAATCCTCCACTGCTCGTTAATTCGGATACTATACTGACCTTTTCTATCCCCTCCTAAAGCTTCAAAGCGATTACTCGGTAGTCCCATTAGATCCTCCTTGCTAGTGGCGGCTTCTAATATCGACAATCGTTTATTCGCTTGCTTCTCAAAAGATTGAAACTCTTTTACCCTTATACCAACAGCAAACTCCTCCGTCCTTTTATCCTTGTACTTCGGAAATTTGCTTGACGGAGACATAGTACATTTACAAAACAGTAGTAGATGTTATGTGTTACGTAACTCGTAACCACAAAAATATGATATCACCATTGAGTGGATTTTTGAAAGTACCTTTCAAAAATTTGATGGAGAGCGATCGCCTCAAGTCCTCATCTCTAGTCAAATCCCTATCAGGGATTGAAACAAAACAGAATAATCACAGTGGTTATGAAAAATTTTTCAGGAACTAGATTCGGCACACACTGTCTGCCGAAAGCGCAAATTCTCCATCCAGCATCCAAACATTGCCCAAGTCCGGCACTTTTACAACGCCGCCACTAGTTTCAATTTCACCCGCCGCATCAACAAACCCTAGAGGGAATCGCACAGTTCGGCTTCGCTCACCGCCAGCCACACCATCCTCAACTCGTGGCTGCAATAGTACCAATCCCTCACCAATCCAAACCAATGGCTTCACAGGATCGCTTGTCCTGGCTTTGAGCAACTTATCCACAGGTGCGATCGCAACACACCACCCAGGCAACTTCCCTGCATCAGCCAAGGCAAAGAAAGCATTCGCCGCCACAGCAGAAATCTTAGTATCTTCGTCTGTAGCTGGTGTGAAGTAGAAGAAATCTGAGGGTTTGGCAGGCTCACCCTTTTTGGGGTCGCGGTTGGAATTGACAAAGCAGCTAGTGAGAGTTGCGATGCCAAGTTCCTGTAAGTGCAACTCCTCACGATGTAATTTCGCCCCGTAGTGCAACGCTTGTAAAATTAACCAGGTTGGTTGGTTTCCGAAGTTGCGGCTACTAAATCTTTTTTCTTGCGGCCAGTATCTTCGGCATCGCCAGTAGATTTCGCTCCAGTCTGGTTCTCTGCCGTCGCCAAGTTTCCCAAGTCTTCCTCAGTCAGTTCAGGAGTTTCTTCCTCAACAACCCACCCCGATTCTTCCTTACGGGCAAAGTTAGCGACTTCCTTAACTAAAGCTGGCGGAATTTGGTCAACATCTTGAGTGTTTTCCAGTGTCCATTCAGGCGCGATTCGTTTGATTATCGTGGTTGCTAAAATGAAATTTCGCGCTCTTTGAGTTTCTTGAATCAAATCCTGAAATTGTAGAAACTCTTCTAAATATTCACCCAAAGATTGAGCATCTCCATAGACTAAAGCGTTGTAAATTTCCAGCAGTGTTTTACCTGATTTAGTCGCTATGGTTCGCGCTACTTTCACAGCTTCCGTGCGGATATCCGCTAGGTTAGCCGATGCAATAAATAGGCGTTCGTTAGGAGTTAAATCGAAATATCTTGGTAACTCTAATTCGCCTATTTCTGCATTGCCAACTGTGATTTTTTCAAAGCCCTTGGGAGACGTTTTAAAGGGTAGCTTAATCATAATTGATAAATATAATTGGTAAACATTAGTGTGATAATGCCCAATCAAGAGCCAGTAATCACAGCTACCTGGAATTTACCAGCCATCGCCTTCACATCATCTGGCAAGAAGTCCTTGCCCAAAGCCACAGCCTGAATCAATAGCGACTTCAATTGAGCTTCTGGAAAATATTCAATGAGAGTTGCGATCGCTTCCCGCAATTCTTCAGACTTATCTTCAATCTCAACATCAATAATTTCAGCTTCTACTGCCTTAATCGGTTCGTTTTCGCCTACCAGTTCACCTTTAAGGAATGGGAATTCACCCTTAGAGGTCTTACAAACCAAAACATCCCCATTCGATACCGTTTTGGCAACTTCAACAACTTCACCGTAACACTCATGATTTAGTAGTGCTACTTTATACTTTGTTGAAGTAACTTGATTGGGGATAGTTTCTTCTTTGGGTTCTGCGGAAGCCAAGAAGATTGCTTGTCTTAATGACGGTAGAGGCGAATCAAAAACGAAACGCGTTTCGTTTTTCATCTTCTCCCAACTACTTATTATCCTGTCCCATTCCTTAGCGATTTTCATCAAAAATTGGGCATGGCGTGGCGAGAATTTGCAGTTAACTTCAATCCACTTGGTAAACTCGCCATGAGGCAAGGAACCTTTCACTTCAATTAATAGCAATCCTGCTTCTTTATCAGAAGTTAATGCTTGCCCTAGAGTTTCAATTCCATCTTTGTATAGTGAGCGCGATCGCTCCACAGCTTCATTGATATTTGTTGCCAAAATAGTTAAATTATTCATGCTTCTTGTAATAATAAAAATTTCAATTTAGCAAGCCCTAGGTTGACAGAAGCTTTCACTTGTTGAGGAGAAAGCTTCTGTTTTTTTGCAATTTGTTCAATTGACAAGTTGTTGAAAAATTTTTCAAGAAGTGCGGTGCGTTGCTTATCCCGTAGCTTGCCAAGATATTTTAATAGCAATTCTTTATCAATTTCCTCTGATTCTTCTGCTGAAACAGGCTCATGAATCATTTCATCCAAGCTAACAGCCAAGTTGCTATCAATTGCATCTAAACTTTGCCAAGCTTCATGCTTAATTCCTAATCCCAAAGCAATTTGTGAAGTCTCAGTTTCTCTACCCAAAGTTGCCAAGTTTCGCTGCAATCTTTTGACTTTCGCTTTGGTTTCAAGTGCTGTGCGCGGAACTTTGATTAATTGCCACTGGTCGCGCAAAAAGTGTTGAATTTCCCCTTGAATGTAGGGTATAGCAAAGGAACTAAAAGCGTTTCCTGTAGCAGCATCAAATCTATCAGCAGCCTTTAATAATCCGATATATCCTATCTGGAATAAATCATCGTAAGGTTCTCTACAGGTAGCCCTAGCGCGATGAACAACTTTGTGAACTAACTTTTTATTAGCTTCGGCAAGCGCATTTCTTTCTCTGGTTGACAACATTTTGACATCATCCAAGCCCTAGACTATCAATCAAAATTAGTCATAGAAGAGAGCAAATTGTAATGGGATACTTGCGGAAAAATTAATAGTTTTTTAATGAAGAGTTATCGCCCTGAGATTGTGATTGGGGTTTGAGAGTTCTTGGCGAATGCGATCGCTCAACAGCCCTAACCAATCCATGCGATCCATCTGAGATTGCCAGCTTAAAGATGGGGTTTTATCGCTGTTGATAATTTGCAGGCATCGAAGGGCAACTCCAGCAACGGCGCGGGATGGTGCGAGTTCACTGAGGGCGTAGCTTTTGCCGTATCCCTGTAAATCCACATCCCATATGCCAATAGGGTGACTACTGCCATCCCTACCCAAGCGAAAAACTGCAAAGCGATGAGATGCAGGATAATTTTTATAGTCCAGCGATCCAAGTTTGATAGGGGTTCCGTCGTATTCCCCAACCACTTCGCCGTGTAAGTCGGGCAGGTAATCCAAGGTGATGAGATAATCGCACACCCCATGAATTGAAGTGATTCTATAGGTTGCGATGCCGCCTGGGGTATTCCGTTCAAGTCGCAACACGGCGCAGTTTTGTCCATACCATCGCTTGAGAATTGTTGGTGCAGCGCGTCGTTTGCGTTTTGGCTGGAATAATCGCCTAATCCAGCGTTGTAGTTGTTCCAACCATCCCACATTATTTGCGCTCCCTACTTAAAAAGCTACCAATAGCAATAGCGATCGCATCTGTGGGCAGTCCCAAAATCGTGGCAATTATCCCCACCCCCGCAGTGAACAACTGCACATTTAAATCTTTGCTGGCAACGCTGAAGTGATAGTCGCCACTTTTATCAGTTTTGAATTCAATACTGATTGTCTGCGAGGCTATTAATATAGTTAGGATTGCGGCGAATAGATAAGAATATCCCTTGCCTATTTTGGAATCAGGTGGCGGGGAGGTCATTTTCAATGCTTGATGGCTGCTTTTCTACAATGCCCTGAGAGTGTGTGTTGTAGAATAAATCTAGTCATTTTTTGCTGTGACATTTTGGACGCTTATTAAAAAGCCCACAGTGACTTTGCGCGGAGGTAAAAGTAACCGCGCTCAAGCTTCCTGAAAAACTTTTCATAACCTATCCCCACACCGCAGTATCTTCGCCCCAAACTCCCAAGCGAGATTGCAACCAGTTAATACCCTGACTTGTGCCATCTACTTGGTCATCATTCGCCCCATTGGGGAAGGTACTGAACTCGGTCACATAATCGCCAACCCAAGGCGCATTCTCAGGCAGAAACACATTACCAGCTTCAACATAAGGAGCGATCGCAACTGCTCTGACCAACTTCCCACCCTCTGGTTCAATGGCGATGAGTCCAGGAATTTCACGCTCTAGCAAGCTAATTACTGCTGGCCCGTTGGCTTTGTCTTCAACTAATTTGGCACTTGCTTGAGGCCATTTAATGGAAAGTGCGCGAATTGCGGCGATGGTCGCGTTGATATCCATTCTGTCCCGCACTTGGTCGAGCAAGTAGAATTGAGAGCCACGCTTACCCCAGACTTGCCCAACCACGAAGTCTGATTTCTTGGTTTCTTTGAAGGTGCAATCCCAGGATTGAATAATTAAGTCAAAGTCAGAGGGCGCAACCTTGTAATACTTCCACCATGAGCGCTTAAAGTGGTTGCCTTCCAGTGGTGCGGGATGCTGCTGAAAAAGCGCGTTCCAGAAAAATGCGCCAATGCGCTTGCAGATTCGCAAGAGTCGCTTAAGTGGGTAACGTTCTGGACATAGTGCCTCACCTGGTTGCCTCCAGTCCGGCTCAAGAGTGCAAGTTGAAGGAACTTTTGGCGGCTTTTCTTCTTTGATTGCCTCTAAATTGACAATGTGCCAACATTCTGATTCTTCATCTTGTCCTTCTTGGGACAGCAGCCAGCCAGATACATCCAATTCATGCCAGCGAGTTTGAATAACAACGATCGCTGCATCGGGTTCAGCGCGAGTATAGAAAGTAGATTCATACCATTCCTGCTGCTTCTTGCGAATGGTTTCACTGAAGGCTTCCTCTTGGTTTTTAAGTGGGTCATCAATCAACCCCAAATGAAAACCTTTACCGGTGATAGGGCCACCAACACCAGCAGCCCACAATCCGCCACCTTCTGGAGTTTCCCAGTTTTTGACAGCTTGTGCATCTTCTCGCAACTTGCCGTCATTCTGTCTGTAGGCATCCCGCGAAGCTCTACTGAATGTGTAACTTAACTCTGCTGCATAGCTATTAATGCCAACCCACTGTTCGGGATAGCGGTAGAGGTAATAAGCAGTAAATAATTTAGTTGTTAGCTGAGACTTGCCGTGGCGAGGAGGCATGAATACCATCACCCGCTTGAGTTCTCCATCTGCTACACGCTGGAGAACATCAGCAAGAACTATGCAATGGCGATACCATTTGTACTTTGGATAGACCTTATCAACAAATTCACGAAAACTGAGGACTGGCTTAACTTCCGTCTCAGGCTCCGGCAAATCAAGAACGGCTGCTTGCCACTGCTTCCTTACGCTCGTCTTTGTTGCCACGCATTTCTAAGCTCAGTTAAAAATTCTTCAGGGCCAATCTCAAGTTCGATCGCCCGTTCAACTAAATCAGCTACAGTCTCAGGTTTTAGCTTCCTTTTGAGTTCGATGAGCTTGACAAGCGCCGTCGCCATAGAGCCTTTGCCCAATTCCGAACCTGGCAGGCTGGAGTGGATATCAGCGATCGCAGCTTCAATCACATCAATATCATCTAGTCCATCAGTTGTGTCGCGTCTTCTAACAGCTTCACGCAGCTTTGTCCCGCCAAGCTTTTCCTTGGGTTTGGGTTGGAGTGGAATGACATTAGCTTGTTTATTGTTTTGGCGGTATAAATCCCAGCTGCCATCTTTTGCCCAGCGATCAACTGTGCGACGAGACACCCCAAGAAATTCGGCTATTTCTTCTGGTGGCTCCCCAGTAATATACTTAGCCTCAGCAAGCTTCATTTTGTCGCCATCTTTTTTCCTGGACATTATTTGGACAATATTGAAATTATTTTTACTGCGCTCATGTGCAGATTTCCCATCTGGTAAAGCTTGCAGCATTTTGTCTGATTTGTCTAAGTTTTTAATATGAGTAATTTTCCACCCGAACGAATTGAAGAAGCCCGTAATTTTTGCTGCTGCTCTCCATATCAAAATCGTCAGATTTGCATTTATGCAGGTGGTGGCAGCAATCATCAGCACAATATGTATTGGGCTTATGTGATCTATGACGAAAAAGGCGATCGCATTGCCTATGAAACTCTACCAGACGACTGCTTGGATGTGGATGATGGGCTGAAATTTTGTGAAAAGATTATTGACAAGTGGGATGCGCCTTTGAGCTACGAAGATATAAGGCTGTGGCGCGATATCTGCGAATATTTAACCAATTGTCGCTCACCCATATCCTCAGATTGCTTGACTAGGAGAATCTCAGGATGTGGACACCTTGTTGACTATGACAGAAGCCACAGACAAAAGCTATGGAGCCTATACAAGATTCAATTAATTATTTATGAAAAATTTTCCAAGAAGCACCAAGGCTGGACATTAAAAGGTAACTGGGAAGACAAGATAGATTTTTTAGAGCAGGTTTACATACTTGGACGCAACCCAGATACTTTACCTCGCCCTTGGTTGGATAAGTGGGAAAGAAGGCTACAAGCCAATAAAGTTCAAGAATTGACAAGAGCTTTAAAATCTTTGGAGCATGAGCTTGACTCCCTGAAAACATACCAACAATGGATGCAAGAAGGAAGAATGCTCAACCAATTACCAAGCATAATTGAAAGCACCCTAGAACATCTGGTTTATCGTTGCAGGGAAGCCAAAAGTTTATTATCAGAATTATTCAAAAATGAGCAATGATATCAATTGCCCTCGCTGTAACCGTCCTTCCCTAGTTGCCTACGAAAGCCCCAACAAAGGCAGAGTGATGTTTTGCGAATATTGCAAGGTAGACGGCAATTTCCCTTTACGATGGCATTGGGAATCAGCCAGGGTTTGGGAGGATGAAGAGACAATAGAAGCCTCCCAGAAAGTAGTGAAAGTGATTATGAGTTCTGATGTAGAGAGGCACTTTTTCAAGTGGACAGACTAGGGGAATTCAAGCATCGTACGATTCCCCTAGGAATAGAATCATGTCTCAAAGAACTTTAGATACGGTAAGCACAATTCTTGGCATTGTCGCCGGTGGGGCTACTCTACTTGGCAATTTCCACGTCATCAATCCGCAGACTGCGGGGACAATTGGCGGAATTGCTACCGCAGTTTTAGGTTACTTGGTGCAGCGTCCAGCCTCTGATACCAAAGCCTCATAGATAGACCAAGTTTTCCTGTTTTAATATCCCGGCAACTAGAGTGCCGGGATTTGCATTATTTACAAGCCCAAATAGTTAGAAGTAGAATCGCTGGGGTTGGCATGAAGATATGGGTCGCTAATGGCAACGCTGGAGTGGCCAAGCGAATCACGTACCAGTGCCAATGATGCGCCCCTAGCAAGAGCATGAGACGCATTACAATGCCTTAGCCAGTGCATAGAAACTTTTGAAGTTATCCCACTTAAAGCGGCTGCATTCTTAATTATGTGGTGTGCCATCACCCTATCAATAGGGTTTTTCGTAGCACCAATAAATACATATTCACTACCTCGAAGCTGCTGCATTTCTATCCATACACTGACAGGAACTAGCACAGTCCGCAACTTTTCGCCCTTACCCAACAGCGTGACTTGCACCTCACCTGAATCACGCTCTTGAAAATCTTCCCACTTCAGCCGACAAACTTCACTCACCCGCGCTCCTGTGGCGTAAGTTAGCTTGAGGAAAGAGCGATCGCGCACGGATAATTGAGGGTGACTAATTAGCCTCAACACCTCGGATTGTTTGAGAATCCTGCCAGCTAGGGATGTATCGCCCTTGGGCATCCTCAAGGCCGCGGCGACATTGAAGCGGATGTAATTTAATTTGGTGGCAAAGGTGAATAGCGACTTGAGGGAGTTGAGCTTGCGCTTTTTGGTGGTGGGTTTGATGCCCTGCTCATCCAGATAGCTAGAGTAGCCCTGCAAGTCTTCCAACTTACACTCTTGTAGGTCTTTGTCCACAAATCCTAAAAAAACTTGCACATCACGCCGATATTCTTTTTGAGTAGAAAGGGGCCTTCCGTGCAGCCACATTTCTATTAATTTTTGGTCAGTAGAGACGCGGGACAGGGAACTCATGAAAGCCTTGAGAATTGGTGCTTTTAGAGTTCCATAACAAAAGAATTGTTTTGCTGTTTTATACTGTCGTCACTTTCTCGCCTACAACTTTTTCCTTGAAAAGTTTACCAGCAGAGAAGGCAGGTACTCTAGTTGCTGGAATTTCCATTTTCTCATTGGTTTTGGGGTTACGCCCTTCGCGGGCCTTTCTGTCGCGCCTTTCAAAAGTACCAAACCCCACCAGCGTCACTTTATCGCCCTTAGAAACCGCTTCAATGATTGCTTCTGTTGCAGCTGTTAATACTGCATCGGCTTGCTTTTTGGTAATGCCAGCCTTGTCTGCTACTGCATCAACTAATTCACCTTTATTCATTGCTGTGTCTCGGTTGTAGTCATTTACGAGCATATTGTAAACAAAGGCACTCTAACTGGAGCCAGTAGTCAGCCAGAGTGCTATGAAAATTAACAATGCGTTCCTATTATCCTTGCTATTCCGAGATTTTCCAGAATTTGCAGAACAAATTGCAAACACTACTGCTTACGTAGCAGTTATCAATGGAAATCCCTGCTTGATAATTCATTGCCGCGATCTACTCACAACCACGTTGATGCTTAACTCTGGACAAATAATTGCTACTAGATTGAAATCAGTTCTTGGTTTTGATTTTTGTTTAGAATGTGGTGAGGATGCAGTTGGAGAAGCAAATATGATTGCAGTTGCGGATAGAGTTGAAAACAGCACCACAAGCAACGAAAATAGATTGTTTAACTTAGAGATTCTGGCAAAAGCAACCCACTCAACCACCCAAGAAGTTAAGCTTTTGCTTGCTAAATCAAGATCGCCCATTTACCCCCAGTTAGACGGAAGCGAAGCAATCGAAGAAGTAATATTTGATACTGTTCTTTCTGACTGGGCTAAATCTTTGAAGGCAGAGGGCAGTGGTTCAACAGTACAGGAGGCAGAAGGACAAGCTCAAAAGTCGGAAACTAGAACACGCAAAGCAACGCCAAAAGTTCTGACCTCTGAACTGGTTGCCGACGATATTGTCAAAGTCAAGTCTGGAAAGAGCGCAGGCTCGCCCAACCTCACCCAGAAGGGAATTGAGCAGACCTTGAAGAGCTTTTTCGGTAAAGTGAAGCTCGATGACACTACTGAAGTTGACGCGGTTTCCGCATTCATTGAAGGGACAAGCGAATTTGGAACTGCTTTGAGAAAGAAAATTTTGGCAGCATACAAAAAATTCGCCACTAAGCCAAATATGGAAGAGGTTGAGGCTAGGCTGATTGATGGGGCTAAAGCCCATCTAGAGGCTATGACAGCAACGGCGAACGAGCAGTAATATATAGATGCGAAGTAGCTTAGGCGATATGTGTAAGCCCTAAGAGCCAAGCAAGCTGGCATCTTATATGCCTTGGCAGACGGTTGATGTTTCCCGTTAGCATACTGGAGCCGAGAATAGCGAATAAACGGGTGATAGCGATCGCATTCACTTACGAAATGGTTTTGAATAGTGCGATCGCTTTTGGCAAAGTGGCAGAAATAGTAATTGCGCGAACGTGGTTTACCGCACGCAATCGCTCCTACACTATCCGGACAGTAGGAAATGCAGGTGCAAGTCCTGTCTTTGCCTTTCGGGAATTTTGGCTACGTACCTTACCCCTTACGTTGCTTGCCTTCCCCCAATTCCAGCCTACCTTCAACCTTGAGCATCGCTGCTGCTGCATACTTGGAAGAATTGCAGTTGCTGTCCGACTGCTGGAATGGCTTGAAGGGCAGAGAAAAAGCTTATTTACCGCGAGAAGCGAAAGAACCGCCCCAAGCTTGGAGCGATCGCATCCGCCGCACAACTTTTGACAATCGCTTTGAACCTGCAATTAAAGACTACGCAGGGCTTTTAAGCGTTTTTAGCTTAAATGATGACGTTGCCCAATCGATAGTTGACAGCCAAGACAATATCGACCAATGCGGCAATGACATCTGGACATTTTTCCACGAAGCTGACCAATACTGCCTGAGAGATGGTTGGTGCGGGATTATGGTTGAATTCCCGCCTGAAGATCCAAACATTGCTTCCCAAGCAGATTTGTTGGCAAGCTTACGCCGCCCATACCTCGTTTTGATTGACCGCCGCGATATCCTCAACTGGCGAACAATTAAGGTAAATGGTAAATCTGTACTAGTGCAAGTCACCATTAGAGAAATTCGCCTTGAACCTGATGGTGATTTTGGAGAGAAAGAGGCGATATATTACCGAGTGTTACGCCCAGGCGAGTATTTTGTTTTTCAGATTATTGAAGGGAAGACAGGCGAGGCGCAGGTAATTTTGGTTGAGCAAGGGACAACCAGCTTAAACTCAATCCCACTGGTTTACTACTCGGTCACTGAAAGCCAACTATTTGCAGCCAAAGCACCTTTCTACAACTTGGCCAAGCTCAATATCGAACACTACCAAAAGCGTAGCCAACTTAATGAGGTATTGAGAAAGTGTAATTTACCTGTACCTGTGCGGAAGGGATACATCACAACAGCAAATGACCCCAAGCCGCCGATGATAATTGGCCCGAATACAGTTTTAGATGTTCCAGTTAATGGCGACTTCTTTTTTGCCGAGCCTTCAGGAAGTGCGATCGCAGCTTCAAAAGAAGACTTGAAAGACCTTGAAGCGGCGATGGACAGAATGACGCTGGACTTTTTGACCAGTGGCGATCATCAAAAAACTGCTACTGAAGTTGTTCTGGACTCCACCAAAACCAGCGCCAATCTCAAAGGCGTGTCCCGTCGCAAAGAATCAGCGATGCAACAGATATTTGACTTCTGGGTTGCCTACACCGGGGAAGCGGAAGGCGGAAGCATTGCAATGGATGAAGACTTACTCTCAATGCCAATGACTCCTGAGCAAGTAGACAAGCTTGAAAGCCTTGCCACAGGTGGATTTATCAGCCAACGCACACTGCTGCTACTTCTACAGCGAGGTAAGGTTTTGCCACGCCAATTCGACATCGACGAGGAAGTAGCAGCAACCCAACAACAGCACGACCAGGTATTAGCCGATGCAAACATTCCAACCCAAGGGAACACCCTTGACCCTAGCCCAACTTTTTAACCTCGCCACTATCCGCCAATCTGATGTGGATGAGATGGTGAGGCGAAGCCGACCTCATGAAAAATTTTTCATAAATGCCCTACCAATTCGACCAAAGCAGCCATAGATACCGAGATGCCGAGACTGGGCGATTTGTAAAGTACACCCAAGTTCTTGAGACTGTTAACTCTGAAATTAGCCGCCTTGAGGTGCGATTGAAGGGACACGCGAGGCTGTTAACTCAAGGCAAAATTGACATCGCTGAATTTCAAACTCGGATGGCGCAAAGCTTGAAGGAATCCCACCTGCGAAACGCGGCTTTTGGTGCAGGCGGGGTGCAACAATTGACCTCTACGCATTATGGCAAGGTCGGAGCGCAACTCAAGAAGCAATACAAATATCTTCATGGCTTCGGGCAGGATTTAGCCGAGGGGAAACTGACCAAGGAACAGGCAATTAAACGGGCTGGAAGCTATGCCAAATCTGCGCGGACATCATTCTTTGAGGCGGAGTTTACAAGTCGGGGGAAGGTTGGGTTTTATGCCAAACGCTTACTGGATGCCCAAGCAAGGCACTGCCAATCATGTATTAGCTACCAGCGATTAACCTGGACACCCATTCAGAATGTTACCCCGCCTGGGGTTGATTGTGAGTGCGGGGGGAATTGTCGGTGTCGGTTAGTATTTCGGAGAGTTTGAGGAAGTCTGAATTAAGAAGTCTGAATTCTGAAATTTCACACTTCACACTTCACACTTCACACTTCTTTTATGCCATTCACCGAAGAACAGCGATATCAAACATTAACTTTCTTAAATCAAGCCCTGCTCCGCACCGATCAGATGAGGGCGCAATCCTCAGACT
Organism: Nostoc sp. FACHB-110; assembly: GCF_014697425.1. Taxonomy (GTDB): domain Bacteria; phylum Cyanobacteriota; class Cyanobacteriia; order Cyanobacteriales; family Nostocaceae; genus Nostoc_B. The sequence goes on along the minus strand of NZ_JACJRU010000009.1, from coordinate 41,272 downwards.
ATTCAGGCGACTTTTACCGCTTCGATGCCACCCTCACCCCCACTGAATACCAGAAAAATCGCCCTGTGCCACTGCTATTTCAAAAAGATGATATTTGGGCGAGGATGGACGCAATTGAGAATGAGGCTGAATATCTGGTTGAACAGGTGCAAGGCGTTCTTGATGGGTTACAGACACAAGAGCGCGCGATCGCATCTGAACGCAGCAGCCCAAACTCAGCCTTGAAACGTGCTGATGTTTTGGAATGGGAAGTTGGCGGCGGAGGACGAAGCGCGGGGATGTTTGCCCAAAGAGACAATTATGTTGAAAATCTGAGATATTTTTTGAATCTGCCACCAAGCCCAGATCCAACAGGCGGAAGCGGGGGGATGCTACTTAGGAGCTAAAAAGGAGCAAGGCAATCTCTAATTCAACTTCATAGCCTAAACAAAGACTCAACTGAATATCGTTCTTTGTAGAGTCTGTATTCATTTATTACCTCTTGAATTTCTCCCTCGTTCATTTGCAATTCTTTGCCAAACCTAAACCAAAAAGCATCAAATCTTGCAGCTTCAGATGCTTGTAGCAAAATAGCTGCATGGTTTCTTGCTTCATCTAAATGCAAGGTAGTTTTAAATACTTGATAATCCAACTCTATCAATGGTTTTTGTGTATTAAATCCAAAAATTGGGTTGACATCATCGGGCAAGGGTTGTCTTTTTTCGCGTACTAATCTTAAAACCGCGATCGCCATTTGTTCATCCTTGCTAGGTTTACCAAAACCTTTTGGTTTATCTGGACACAAAGCCTTAAATAAAGCACCTTCCGATTCAGCGTAGGCAGCAGCATTGATGATAGTGATCGCTTTTTTTGTGGACTCTGTTGCGCTGATAGAAAGTTTTTTACCTTTGTATTCAATCTTGACCAGTGGCTCAAAAGTTTCTAGGTCAAGGAATGATTTAACAGTTAGAAACTCAGATTCTTGATTCATTAATGACATCACCTTTTACTGGTTTTGATAATAGCGTTCTCACCTTCCAAATTGCTGGCGGCACTTACACAACCAACACCCTCGGCAATCGCATACCTGCGACTATCCCCACAATCATCAAAGCACTACTCAAGCCAGTAACTGACAGTGGTGCGGTTGAACGCTATGCCAAGGAAATTCAACAATTCGCCGGGGCTGATGGGTTTGCTTCGCTGCTTGAAGGGTATCTGGTTTTGCCCACGACTTATCCCCAAGGTGTGGAATTTTTGATGGAAGCCGATATTGAAATCATGGTGGCACTTGGCAAGCCAGAGACTGGGAGATTTAAACTACTGCCTATTACTCAATCCCCTTATGTTGTGGGAATGGGGATTGATATAGTTACGCCGATTAAAGGGATATTTCGGAGGAATTGAGGAGAAATTAGCCTACTGCATTGGTAGCTGCACTCGGCAGATTGTAGATAATTTGTATAAGTTGAACATACTTTGAAGCTATGCAGTTAACCCAAGAACAGTTAAGAAAAATCAATAGTGCCACAAAATATCCTTCAATTCCTACCTATCATCAACTAGGAGAAAAAGGCAAGCTTACCTCTGAATACATAGATTTTAAAGAACCATGTATTGTCACCGAAAAAATCGACGGTACAAACGCCAGAATTATTTTGTGGGATGATGGCTACATTATTGGCAGTAGAGAAGAATTGCTTTACGCCAAGGGTGATTTAATTATTAATCCTACCCTTGGGATAGTAGAAACATTAAAACCAATAGCAGACAAACTTAGTGAATTTAAATTCAATTGCGGCGCAATTTATTTTGAAGTTTATGGCGGAAAAGTAACATCAGCTTCCAAGCAATACACCACAAATTCAAGTTTAGATTGCAGACTCTTTGATATAGCAGAAATTCCTTCTGGAATAATCGCCCATGAAATAGAAAAAATTGCCCTATGGAGAGAAGGCAGTGGTCAACATTTCTGGGATGAGCAAGCTTTAGTTGGATTTGCCCAAGTCCACAATCTAACCCTAACCCCTCGCATCCTCACCAACTGGACACCACCCAAAGACATCGAATCGATGTATCAGGAATTGAAAAATTTGTTGCCCAAAAGCTTATCCTGCCTTGATGAACAAGCCCCAGGCAAGCCAGAAGGCATTGTGATTAGAACCAAAACGCGATCGCAAATCGCCAAAATTCGCTACGAGGATTACGCCAGGACATTGAAATGAGCAACAACATCAACATTTCTCAAATCAACGCCGCCATTGATAAAGCCTTCGATGTGGCTGTGGATGCACTTGCTGATTCTTGCCAAGATGCGATCGCATCCGAAATCTGGGAATGGCCAAGAGAAACAGTTCGCCAAAACTCCGACATCGTAGGCAGTCCAAGAGACATCGTAGACACCGAGGAATTGATTGATTCCCTAGTAATTAGCAGAAGTGCCAACGCCGCCGAACTGACTTGGGAGGCTGACCACGCCGCCATTGTGCATGATGGCGCAACTACCAAAAGCGGCACAGACTTGCCTGCTAGACCCTGGACAAAGGTTGGTATTGAGAACTGCGATGTGGCTGAGGTAATGCAGAAACAATTGAATAAACTGCTTTGAGGTTTCTGTAAAATTTTTCAGGAACCCACAAGCGTTGGTTGAATCCAGTTCCACTTTCTTTCAGTCCGCCCTTCACCCACTGCACTACGTCGCCAATGTCCACGCCTCCAGTGAGGAGATGGGGAAGCGTGAGTTCCACCCTTGTCAATTCTGGTTTTACTGGACTCCTGAAGTCTAAGCCAACGGGGATATAAGCACTTTTCCCTTGGTTCTTTATTTGGAGAAAAGCCATTGCCAATAGTTTCTCTGTGGCTAACAGTCTCAATTTCAGTCCTTTCAAATGACAAAAACATGAGGCTTTGCATCGCCAAATTTCGCAATTCTCGCAAAAAGGCTTTGTCTAATTGAGTTGAGCGATCGCACCCTAAATCCCCATCCCGTTGTTCAAGTTTGCCATTATTTATCCCCCATCCAGAAAACCAAACCGTTCCTTGGGTGTCTACACAACAGTAATGAACATTTACATCATGTTCATGCTTTAAATAGGGAACTTCCAAACCGTATTTTTCACCAGTTGACCACTCTGGGTGATGGATGTTTGAACAATGAATATTGAGATAATCAACACAACCCCCATCAGGAGAATGCACCCCCGATGGCAATAACAACATCAATGAATGAATTGGTAGATGTGCCACCAAATCATTAAATATTAGGCTTTCATCACCAATATCAGTTTGCCTAAAAAGTTCTAATAAATTTTTATCTAAGCAATAAATCGGCGCATCTTGCACCAACCACAAAGCATGGCGATGTGATGCGAATCGCTGTGCTAGGTCAAATACATTGTTATTAAATTCTGGCGATATTAAAGCGATCAAGGCTGCTAATTCTTGCCACTGAGTATAGGTTTTGGGAATTCGATAATTTTTCTTAAGTAGTGTGCGATAAAGTCCTGATGCGCCACCTTTGATAAAAAAAGAGATTTGCGAGTGGCGACTATCAGCTTCAATGAGTATACTTCGGCTACACACAGGAATCTATATTTATTAACTACTACAAAAATATTACTATGATTGACCCTATTAATTTTCGCAATGATATTCTTGCAATTCTTGGTAATAAATTAGGAAATTACACATTTCCTGATGGCGGAACAACCACAGCGATCGCCACTCTCCCTGATCCAGATTTAGGCTACCAATACCCACCACACGGCACAAAAACTTCAGGATTGGAAGTTGTAATTAAGCGACCATATCCAGAAGCTGAGGGGAATTTAGGAGGCGATCGCACTTTATCTTACACCTGGGAAGTTCACCTCAAGCAGTGGGATACTCAAGATAGTTTGATTGAGGCTATTGGGCTATTGTCAGGCGATTTACCAGGGGATTACTCAATAGAAAGAGTGAGTTTCATGCCCCCTTCTGAAAAGTTATTAACCGTCGAACAATGCAAGATATTTATTCAGGAATGGGCTGTTGCGGTTCCGGTATAATAGCGTTCGGTGAACGTTCGGTGAACGCTTGTGAACAGTGTCAACAGAGTCCCAGTTAAGGATTTAACGAATCGCTACAACATTGGCAAAACGGCACTTTACGCCAGATTTGAAGCGGCTGGCATAAAACCGATTAAAGAGGGAACACGCTCTTATATTTCAACCGAAGAACTGGAAGAACTTGATGGGCTTGATTCTTATTTGAAAACGGGTGGCGTTCTCTCGGAATTTCGCCCAACCATTGTACCAGTCGAGGAAATTAGCAGCATAGCTATGCTACAAAATGAGCCAGCTAATTTCACAACAAATTGGCTAATGAATGTAGTTGAAAGACTGATATTCACTTCTCGAAAATCTCCGCTTGACCGATACAGAGAATTAGAAGAAGTTGCACAAAATGGATGGGTTCTGTCAACCTCAGATATCGAAGCAATTATTGGAATCAAGCCAAGAATATTAGGAATGGCTTATGGCAGTTTTCAAATTAGTCGCTGTGGTAAGGTTGGGCGAGAGGCGGGCTGGATTATTAAGAAAAAAGCAAATGTATCGAGTTAGTAAGCGACAATATGATGTTTTTAGTCTCTTAGCACAGGGTTATACAAGGCAAGAGATTTCTGCAAAACTTTATGTTACCAAAAAGACGGTTGAAGCCATTATTTACGATTTCACTTGCAGTAGCGTTATCGACTTCAGACCAAATGTAGATTCAAAAATAATTATCTGGTTTTTAACCAATAGTGACAGGATTTTTGTAGGAAAAGGAAACGCGATCAGTTACGAAACAAAGAGGTTGATAAAAAAAGATATCGAAGCAGGTTTGAAAACCAACGTGATTTCTCAAAAATACGGCGTATCTACTTGGACTATTTACAATTACAAACGAAGAATCAGAAGGGGCGAATTTATAGTAGAGCCTAAAACATATTTGCCTTTCTTGCGACGAATATAGGGAATCCTGCTTTCGGATCAATCTCCGGAGATTTCAAAGATGTCGAAGACTTTTCAAGTCGGCGCAGGGAATAAGGTCAAGCTCTACGTTGCGTTGTTGCCTTTGGGCGATCGCACCGAACCCGTTGACGTAGAAGTTACAGCCAGTAGTGGCATTACCAACAATGCAACTAGCGTAACCGTAGCTGCTTTGGATGGCCCTATTGCTGGTGGAACGCCACTGACTTTTGACAATGGAACCGCAGAACTCACGGTTTACTTAACTGCTGATGCCAAAGAAGGTGATACCACCCTGCACATTGAGGCAGCACACGCAGCACTCACAGGCAGTTCTACTGCTGAGTACGTTGCCAAGAAACGGTTACTCGGCGGTACTCAGTTGAATGCGAATATCAACAGCGATCGCACCGATGTCCTAGTGTTTGAAGACCCACTGGGTTACAAGGACGGGGCGATTACAGGGCAAAGCTGGGAATTGCCTTGGACTGCGAATTTACTCAGCAGTGATGAAGCGTTTCGCAGAATTTTCTATGCAGCTGCTAATGGTGTTTCAGGCCGCGAAGTTTACGTGTGGCAAGAAGATCCAGCACCCGCAGGAGCTACTACAGGCGATGGGCTAAAAGGCGCAGCAGTAGTTATGAACATGAACAAAAATTTGGCATCACAAGGCATCATTACTTTTAGCTGTACGTTTATGGGTCAAGGTTCTCCTACTATTACTCGTTACGCTGCCTAGTTCCTGAAAAATTTTTCATAAACGAAACGCCACTGGCTTAGTGGCGTTTTTGTTGGGGCTAGAGCTTATGAATTGTTGACTTAAGACCGCTTTTTGTTTCTAAGACTTTCATTCACCAGAAGCTTGTTACTGCGTTCTGCGTATTCACTTAAGCCAAGCACCCATGCTAACCTGTGCAATTCTGCTGGCTTCCACCCTTCGGCAGCCGCTAAATCTAATGCTTGTTTGTGAACTTCTTCTGGCACAGCAAAGGTTATTTTTATCATCTTTGGTGCGTTTGTTTCTGGCATGGTTTCCACTTGATAAACGGCTTCTGTTTCCATAATTTTCGCCTTAGTGGTTACTACTTGGTAGGTCAATTCGATTTTTAGTCTACCATAGGGATACCTAGTGACAGTCACTAGGGTAATTTTTTGGTGTAAAATACCATGCAGAGAACAAATTAATTTTTGTAATTGCCTGCTAGTGAGTCACCACCAGCAGGACTTTTCCACCCATCCACAGTTACGGCCTATGGAGGGCAATGTCTATCATGCCAAGAAAACTCACTCAAATCGACACATTTGCACAAAAACTCATAGAAGAATTACCACCAAGCCAGCGATATTATCCAGGCGAAAATATGTACGTTGGCACGGCTACACGATTAATTCAGCGAAAGCTCAAAGAATACTATCAAGGTACTGGTGCAAAAGAGCCGCAGCTGTCTGCTATTCGCAGCTGGTTTTACTCTGGATGCCCAGAGTGGGCGATCGCTGCTTTGTACCACGCCACTAATCAAAGAATCGCCGCCTAAAAAAGTTGCTGGAAAAATTACAAGTTTATTTACCCGCCTTGAGCGGGTTTTTTATTATTGAGCCATGAAACAACTCAGAACCAAAAGTGAAACGATTCATAAGTAATTCATGACCGTCGCAGATTTTAGCCAGATCAAGACAAAATCGCTATCAGAAGTAATTGGAACCGAGATAGATGGGTTGAGAAGGGATTTGGTATTGCAAAAACTGGGCATTAGCAGAACGACCTGCTACAGATACTTAACTTGTCTATTACAGGAACGTCCTAAATACTTCGATTACATACCAGGAAATCAATATCTGAGTCGCGGAACACTTGAGGCTTTGTTCCAGTTCCAGCAACTTGTAGAGAGATTTCAGTATGAGGGTGCTGTTCCAAAAATTAAAAAACACATGGAGAATTACTATGAGCTACAAGCAAGCAATCAACAACAAAGATAAAAAGCAACCAACTACAGCCAGTGAAGCAGCCGGACAAAATACAGGACAACAAATAGCAGGTGATTTCGATTCTGTTATTACTAACCTTGAAGACAAAATGATTGATTACATTGGGGCTAAAGTTGTCCAAGGTGTCATGTCCCGACTTTCTCGCGGAGACTTAGGAACAACTGCGCCCAAGCTTTTGATGTCGTTCAAAAGTTCTGCAACAAGCCACCTGACTGAAGAAATCAAACAAATTGAAGCTTGGGATAATGACCCAAAATTACTGCTGCCATCGAGCAGCGAGTCGATAGCTTCGTAATGATTGTGGCAGCGTTAGCGAAGCTCGCCGAAGGCATCGCCCGTGTAGAAAGAGCGTGTAAATTTGTGGCGATCGCCTGCCTATTCTCAACTTTGTTTTTCACCACATACTTAATAGCTTCCAATGCCCAGAACAAAGAAAGCAGCAACTATGGACTTCGGAGCAATAGCAATACACAACCCAGTGATGGGACACAGTTCTCATATCGATGAGAAAGCTAAGTCCTGGGGTGGGTTTGAGGCTGATATTCTTAGCTACCTCAGCGATATCAATAACCTGCAAGCATTTGCGAACATGGCGCAAAATGCGGCTGAATTGAGTGAAAGACTAGACCCGTTTTTAGAAAATGCCAAAACTGCGTTTGAGGCATTGGAGAAATTAAACAACGGACAAGTCACCTGGACTGAATTGAGAAAGCAGTATGGCAATCATGTAGCCAACGCGATCGCTAAAATCAGAAAGCTAAATGCCAGCTTTAACGCTGACATGGAATTGCTTGACGCTAGTGATAGAGCAGAGATGCTGCGGATTGAGGAGCGCAGAAAGAATGCTTTAAATGAGGTTGCGGTACAGCTTAGGAACGACTTACAGGCTGAACTGTTCCGCCATCAAAATAAAATCAGCAGCATCGAAAATCGGCACACAGTTCAAGCCGAGAGGCAGACTGTCCAAAACAGGTTACATGAACAGCGTCAACTTCTGCTCAATCGTGCGAGATACGGGGATAGAGCATTTGACATGAACCGCGCACCTAAGGAAGTTATACCAGTACAGATGCGGTCATTCCCGGTGGCTGATAGTGTTAGTCCGACAGGGAAGAATCGAGGCTGGGGTAATTTGTGGGATAAATTAGGCGAGCGATAAGGAACAAATGCGGTGTTAGCCAGGAACGAACAAAACCCTACTAACACCAATCCTTTTGGGTTGGTGCAGCAACAACAGGAACCACAGGAACTGGAACAGAAAGACCCCCCAGAAAACAATAAAACTTGTTCGTTCCGTCGTGCTGGTAATGTTTGCGAGATTGCGGCTGGAGCTTGTTTAAATTCAGCCGTAGTGTTCACTTTCCACTTAATGCAGGTTCATCCGCCTGGCATCATACTAGCCTTGGGTGTAGCTCACTTGTACTTGAGTGCGACAGCGGCAGGTGAGAGCAGGGATAAATTAGTAACTAACTTTATGACTGGGGCATCAGCATCACTCGCTCTAGTTTGTGCTGTTAGTGAACCGATAGGGGAATGGTGGGAAGCTAGTCAGTCAAAGAATAATGCAATTGCCGAAACTACCCAGATGTATGAACCCGTGAAAAAAGAATCTTCAGTTTGGGTCAATCCGGTAGTGATTGCCGTTGTCTTAGGTTTGGTAGCAATATGGATTACCTCAGCGAAGCGCATCAAGAATTAACTAACTCTCAACAATCAGACTTGGTAGTAAACTTTGACGCAGCAGCAATGGATTTGAAAGTTGCTGCTATTGGTTTGGGCTTGGTATTGGGGGTTGGTGCATCTGCAATGGCATGGAAAGGAGAAAGCAGCGATCGCGTGTACTTCTGCTTAAAATCTCCCACCCACGAATTTATCTGCGAAGACCTCAGCAATCGACCCTACCGAATGACAGCTTGGCAATGGCAGCAGTGGGGCATGGAAGGTAGGCCAAAAGCAGTAGTAATGAATCGCACAATCATTGCCAGTAACCCTTACAAACCTTACTGGGCAGGTGGCGCATTTTTAAGCTTTGCTGTAGCTGGGTGGATGCTGCGGCACTTGCAGCATACAGAAAAAAAATTAGCGAAGTTTGAGGCGATAAAGGATAAACACGATATAGCCCAAGCTGAACTTAAAGCCAAGATTAGTTTGATGGATAACTACAGGGAGTTGGCCATTAAGGAAGTTGAATTACAAGCTGACCTGGAACTTATTGCAGGCGATCGCTCTATTGACCTACAAAAAGCTGAGATACTAGCTGAGACTGAAATTGAAGTAATTAAGCTAGAAGCATCAGACGCTTTATTTGAAGCCAAGACAGCAGGTATGACAGATGAACAGAAAGAGGAATATATTAACTTTTTGCGCTCATCACAAACACCTTACTTGCAAGGAACTCAAACACTTGAGCAGATAGTTAACCCTGGTGACAAGGTAGAAGGCACAAACCAAACAGCAATTGCCGCAGCAGATAAATATAAGTGGATGCAAAATACCATCGGCTACCCTACCCTAATTTTTGGTGGCATGGGTGCGGGTAAATCATGGACTACCAGAGAAATTATCTGGCATAAGCGTAAAGCTGGGTGGAATCGGATTATTGCTCTTGACCCTCACGGCACACCTGTAGAGTGGCAGGGTGTTGAGTTGATTACTGGCTATGAAGAAATCTCTCAATTCATGCAGTGGTATTTGGGAGAGATGCGCGATCGCTATAAAGCCTATCGTAAATCGGGCATGGTTGAGGAACAGTGGACACAACATTTAAGGGATACCAATCAGCATTTCTGTGTAGTTGCTGAGGAGTTTACAACTTGGACTGATAATATTGTTGAGCCAATGCCAGATAATTGTGAGGATGAAAAATGGAAGCCTGACCCTGATTTTGTTGGTAAATGGTTTCGCTGTGCCATGACTGAATCTCGTAAACAGTTGATGATTCCCTTGTTTGTCGCCCATGATCGGACGATGGAAATTTTAGCTAAAGCCAAAGGGTTATCTAGATTAAGGGATTCATCTTTGTTAGAGATTGAACTTATCCCAGATATTGATGAGGTTACAGCAGAAGCAAAAGCCAGTGGCAAAGGAGCAATCAAACTACCTGGGCATGGTCAATGGTTGCCAATTGAATTACCACCATTAACTCACAAGCGAATCGATTTTAGGCCAGAGGGGTCTACAGCAGTTACCCCAACTGAGCGGCCCAAACAACCAGATCCGTTTGAGGGTGTGCTTGATAATGTACCAACCATAGAAATGTCACAGATGGCTCACGCTGTTTTGGCAATTATCAATGCAGGCAATCAGCCGGTAAGCTTTGAATCAATTAGAAAATCCCGCAAATGGAACGGCACGCCACCCAAGACCGAGATAATCAGAGGTGCATTAATGGAGTTGATAAGGCTCGAAAAAATCCAGGGTGATGCAGAGTTGGGTTACAAAATTTTAGGTAGTTCCTGAAAAACTTTTCATAAACCAAACTAGCTCAAAATTAGTGCGCTAAATTTTTAACTATTCTCTTAGCCTTCTGCCACCTGCCTTCTGCCTTAAATTCTTTCCGACTTGTAATCGGAAGGTCGCAGGTTCAAATCCAGCTGCTGGCTTTTACTATTCAGGTAGAGTTTTAGCTAGTTTGGGGAAATCTCCCTAGTAATAGCAGCTTGGTGCTGAGGTACAATGCAAAGAAATATTTAAATTATGAGCGGCAGATCCACATGATCACATCAGAAGCTAATGCAAAATCCAGCGATAAAAGCCTAGAAGCAATGCGGCATTTTTCCGAACAATACGCCAAGCGCACTGGAACTTACTTCTGTAGTGAACCTTCGGTTACTGCGGTGGTAATTGAAGGGTTAGCCAAACACAAAGATGAATTAGGTGCGCCTTTATGTCCCTGCCGTCACTACGAAGATAAAGAAGCTGAAGTTAAGGCCTCATATTGGAATTGTCCTTGCGTACCCATGAGAGAGCGCAAAGAGTGTCATTGTATGTTGTTTCTGACTCCAGAAAATGAGTTTGCAGGTGAAAGTCAAGAAATCACCTTAGACACAATCAAAGAAGTAAGAGACAGTATGGCATGAGCGAGGCAATGCCCCAGGAGTTTTGGCAAGGTGTAGAACAGTTCAATTCTGGACAGTTTTACGCCTGTCATGACACTTTAGAAGCTTTGTGGATCGAAGCCAGCGAACCCGAAAAGACTTTTTATCAAGGGATTTTACAAATAGCTGTGGGCTTGTATCATCTGGGTAATGATAATTTACGGGGTGCAGCAATCTTACTAGGAGAAGGTGGTAATCGCTTGCGGCGTTACCCAGATATTTACGCGGGTATAGACGTAGAAGCATTGTTGAGCCAAAGTGGAGCATTGTTAAAGGTAATCCAACAAATGGGAGTCAATAAAGTTCCCGTAGGTGATTTGAGTGAAAATCCATCCTTGCCTATACCAAGGATTTTGCTAGCAAATGGTGAATAGATAAGTTAGTAGTGGACTGTCTAGACTAAAGTAGTGCATTAAAGGTAGGTTGGGTGTAACGTAGTGAAACCCAACACTTTCAGAATTTTGTTGGGTTACCCTCCGCTTCACCCAAATTACTGGCGTGGCAAGCTACAGATTTTTAATAAATGTAAATTTTCTGTGAAACTTCCACGTTCGGCAAAGCGTCAGTATTTTAGCCATTGGTTATCCAAGCTGTTCCAGATTGTAGAGGTTATCTCTGGATAAAGTACTTGAGATAATTGGTATAAAAGCTGAATATTAAATTTTAAATCGTTATGATGCCCTGCAAATCGCCAATATCACAAATGCGCCGCTTTGGTTTAGCCTTGGTACTACCAGCCACACTTTTGGGTGCGTTGACTTTTCCTAGTCAACTGCAAACAGCCACTGCACAAGCGGCTAGTGGAAATCGCCCTCTGACTATTCGCTCTGATGTGCAAGAATATGATGCTAAAACTCAAGTCATTACGGCGCGTGGCAATGTGCAAATGGTTTATCCAGCGCGTCAGCTGCAAGCAACGGCGGCTCAAGCACAATACTTTAGCAAAGAACGCCGGATAGACTTTACAGGAAATGTCTATATTTTGCAACAGGGCAATAATAGTATTCGGGCAGAAAAGGTGACTTATTTAATAGATGAGGGGCGGTTTGTAGCTTTACCCCAGACCAACCGTCAGGTAGAGTCTATTTATATGGTGGAAGATTCAGAATTAGATAGACAAAATAATGTATCTGCCCCCAAAACACCTGCTTTGAAACCTTCCAACTAGCATCTACTACTACCAACGCGGATAGTGAAAATTGTTTTAGAGAATATTCACAAATCATACGGCAAGCGAGTTATTGTCAATCGCGTCAATCTTTCTGTGGTTCAGGGCGAAGTCGTTGGTTTATTAGGCCCGAATGGGGCTGGCAAAACAACGACTTTTTATATTGCCACAGGTTTAGAAAAACCAAATCAAGGGAAAGTTTGGCTAGATACTCAAGATATTACGGAATTGCCTATGCACAAACGTGCCCGGTTAGGTATTGGGTACTTGGCGCAGGAAGCAAGTGTATTTCGTCAGCTTTCCGTACAGGATAATATTTTTTTGGTATTTGAACAAACTAATGTACCGAGATGGGAGTGGCCGAGGCGACTACAAACTTTATTGGGCGAGTTCGGTTTAGAAAAAGTCGCTAAGACTAAAGGTATTCAACTCTCAGGGGGACAACGACGCAGAACAGAACTAGCTAGAGCTTTGGCCTCGGGGCGAGAGGGGCCAAAATTCTTATTACTGGATGAACCATTTGCGGGTGTTGATCCTATTGCTGTGGCAGAAATTCAACAAATTATTGCTGGTTTGCGCGATCGCGGTATGGGTATCTTAATTACAGATCATAATGTCCGCGAAACTCTCGCCATCACTGACCGCGCCTACATCATGCGTGAAGGACAAATTCTTGCTTCCGGCACGGCTGACGAACTTTACAGCAATCCGCTTGTGCGGCAATATTACTTAGGAGATAATTTTCAGGTTTAAATATTCAAACAGTAATTAAAGTTGAAAGTATTTTCTTAGGAGTTATAAGTATCAGGACTTACGTATGAAAACGAAAAATCAAGGGTGTAGGGGTGTAGGGGTGTATGTATCCAAAACCCATTAACCCCACACCCGACACCCTTACATCCAGTCTCCACAGACAATCTTTGTGCGTAAGTCCTAAGTATTTCATACTTCAGTTGGATTGCCTATATTGATTGTTACTTACTTATGATTTCAAAAAAGCAGAAGTCTTTTTATAGTATTAATTCTCTGCTGCCTTTTACGATCATGGATCGTTATTTGCTCAGTGAGTTAATTCCACCATTTTTATTTGGTGTCGGGGCATTTTCTTCAATTGGTGTCACTATTGATGCTGTATTTGATTTAGTAAGAAAAATTGTCGAATCTGGGCTACCTGTGGGCATCGCTATTCAAGTTTTTTTGTTGAAAATGCCCAATTTTATTGTTTTAGCTTTCCCGATGTCTACGCTGTTGGCAACGTTAATGACTTACAGCAAACTGTCAAGTGAGAGTGAGTTAATTGCTCTGCGTGGTTGTGGGGTGAGTGTTTATCGGATGGTTTTAACAGCAGTGATGTTAAGTTTGGTAGTCACAGGGATGACGTTTGTTTTTAACGAGCAAATTGCACCTACGGCTAACTATCAAGCAAACCAGACTTTAGAAGATGCCCTCAAATCTGAAAAGCCAATTCTCAAACAGCAAAATATTTTTTATCCAGAATACCGCGATATTTTAGAAGCTGATGGCACTAAAAGTAAAATGCTGGCACGGTTATTTTATGCTGACCAGTTTGATGGTAAACAGATGAAAGGTCTAACAATTATTGACCGTTCTACCCAAGGTTTAAATCAAGTGGTTGTAGCTGAGTCAGCTAAGTGGAATGGCGCACAAAGTGTCTGGGATTTTTATAATGGTACTATTTATTTAGTAGCTCCTAATGGCTCTTATCGAAATATTTTAAGGTTTGAACAACAACAACTAAAATTACCGCGCACCCCGTTAAGTCTGGCAGAAAAAAGCCGCGATTACGGGGAAATGAATATTTCTGAATCTCTAGAACAGTTAACAGTAGAAAAGTTAGGTGGCGATCGCCAAAAAATTCGTAAACTTGAAGTGAGAATTCATCAAAAAATCTCTCTACCGTTTGTCTGTTTAGTGTTTGGTTTGGTGGGTGCAGCGATGGGAACTATCCCCCAACGTACAGGTAGAGGTACAAGTTTTGGGGTATGCGTGATTGTTATTTTTACATATTATTTATTGTTCTTTATTAGCGGTGCGTTGGGACAAGCAGGTGTTCTTTCTCCTTTTATGGGTGCTTGGTTGCCTAATTTTATTTTCTTGGGTATTGGTTTATTTTTGTTGGGACGCGTTGCTAGGCGTTGATAAGGAGGCAGGAGGCAGAAGGCAGGGGGCAGGGGGCAGGGGGATAAACTTCATTTGTAAGAACTATTCACTGTTTTCTGTTGCCTGAGGAAAATTTTCCGAAAATTGTGGCACTGACGCTGTAGACTAAAATGTAGGCTACCCTCGTCGTTACATAATGGATGCTGAAGCAGCATTGGCTTGGTTAGATACCATAATTCCGGCTCAAACTGGGGAACGGTTGAGCGATTTGCAAAAAGTTATTCTTCAGCAGGTTTGGTTGGGTAGAAAATATCTGGATATTGCCAATGACTATGGCTGTACAGAAGGACACGCCAAGGATGTTGGTTCGCAGTTGTGGAAGTTGCTGTCAAAAGTTCTGCGGGAGAAAATTACTAAAGGTAATTGTCGCGCTACTTTAGAACGTTGTCTCAAAAAAGCTAGCCGAATTTCTCATTTATTAGATTACTCTACGCCGATTATCCCAGCAAAAGTAGTAGATACTAATTTTATAGGGAGAGAAGATGCGATCGCACATTTGAATGCGTTGGTGAGTCAAGGTGCAAAAGTCATTGTCATTCAAGGTGAGGGAGGATTAGGCAAAACTACCCTAGCACAACAATATCTGCATCAAGAGTTTGATTTGGTTTTAGAACTGCTGATGGCGCAGGAAACACAAAATATCACCTCAGCAGAACGCGTTGTAGAAGAATGGCTGAAGCAGGATTTTCACGAAGAACCGGGGGTAGAGTTTGGCGTAACTTTAGGAAGGCTAAAACGTCAACTACACACTCGACGTATTGGGGTGTTAATTGACAACCTTGAACCAGCGTTAGATAGTGAAGGTCGGTTGATTTGCGAACACCGTAGCTATGTAGAACTGTTGCGGGTTTTAGCTGATGCGAATGTGCAGTCTGTGACTTTGATTACTAGCCGCGATCGCTTGTGTGAACCGAGTGTTAATATTCATCATTATCGCCTTCCTGGTTTGGCGCAAGCGGCATGGCAAGAATTTTTTAGCAGTCGTGGTTTAACTATTGATGCGTCAACTCTCCAAATGATGCACCATGCTTACGGCGGAAATGCCAAAGCAATGGGAATTCTCTGTGGTGCAATTGCGGAAGATTTTGACGGTGACATCACTGCTTACTGGCGAGAAAATAATGCAGATTTATTAGCAGTCACAGACTTAAAAAATTTAGCAGTTAGTCAAATTAATCGCTTACAAGCACTTGATACTCAAGCTTATCGCTTGCTTTGTCGCTTGGGTTGTTATCGCTATCAAGATGTCGCCACTATTTCATCGCTGGGGATGGTTGCTTTATTGTGGGATGTTCCAGTGGCACAACATCGGCAAATTATTACGTCTTTAAGAAATCGATCGCTGGTAGAATGTCATAAAGGTGAATACTGGTTACATCCGGTAATTCGTGCTGAAGCGATCGCACGTTTACGCCAAAGTGATGAATGGGAAATTACTAACCATCAAGCCGCAGAATTTTGGACAAATAGTATTCAAAAAATTACGAATTTTGCCGATGCTTTACAGGCATTAGAAGCTTACTATCATTATATTGAAATTAATCAATTTGAATTAGCTGGTAAAGTAATTCTTCAAAGTCGCAATAACCAATGGCAACAGTTTTTACCGCTGGGTAGCACTTTATATCGGATGGGTTTGATTCAACCTGTGATGAGCGCAATTAATCAAGTTTTGAGTAATATTCAAGATGAAAATAAACTCATAGAACTCTACAATATTTTAGGTGATTTGTATTGGATAACTGGTAAGATAAATCAGGCGATCGCTTGTCAAGAAAAAACAATTAATTTAGCCACTAATGCTTTAAAATCACTTGTTCCGCAACCAGAAAATAAACATACAGTTTACTATCTACGAATGCTAGAGGTAGATTCACTCTTAAGCATTGGTCTCTACAAAATGGATTTATGGGAACTAGAAGAATCTGCACAATTATTTCAAAAAGTCATTTATCTTGCTCAAAATACTGCACATCATCGTTGGGCTGAAAAAGCCAGCGTATGTTTAGCCTTAGTCAATTCTTATTTAGGCTTAAATGAAGCAGCTTTCTCTTTAGCTAACGTTGCTTATAAAAATATCATTGCTGAAAATCTTGGCGCACATACAGGTAGGTTTGCTTATTTCATCCAGCTTTTAGGACAAACTTATATTAATTTAGGTGAATTTATCAAAGCTAAAGAAATGTTTAGCAAAGCCTTGCATTTTGCCGAAGTAAGTCATTATCTGCAAGTGAAAGCTAAAACTCTCAATGGTTTAGCAGAAATTTATAGACAACAAGCAGAATTTGAATTAGCAATTGTTAATCATGCAGAGGCGATTGAAATTTTAGATAATATTGGTGCTAAATGCGATTTAGCTGAGGCTTACTTTCAATTAGGGCTTACTTATCAAGAAATGCTCAATACTGATGAAAGTCAGATGTATTTTCAAACAGCTATGCAAATATTTATAGAGATGAATTCGCTTAAGCAGGTTAATAAAATTAAATTGCTAGTAAAAACTTAAAATTTGCTAATTATTGTTCAATACAGTTCAAAGAAGATAATTAGCCTACCGATAACCTTTGTAGAGACGTTGCAATGCAACGTCTCTACAGATTCGGAAACATCACAAATACCCGTAACTGAACCGTATTGAGCTATGAGCTACATCCTGCCTTAACAGCATTCGCCCAGGACAGTGAATGCTGTTTTACTAGGGTGATGGAGTTCTACAGTATTAAGAAACTTACACAGGTGCTTATAAGTAAGAAAATGGCTTAATAATCGACGCTTCGTACAATAATAAGTAAATAAGTAATCTTTCAAGCTTTTAATAATGACACTCCCATCGCCAAATAAAGTCGATGAATTATTTTCTGAATGGGATAAACCAGGCTCTCCTGGTTTTGCTTTAGCCATCATCAAAGATGGTGAGACTGTCTATAAGCGCGGCTATGGTATCGCTGACTTAGAACACAACGTAACGATTTCTCCAAATTCGGTCTTTGATATTGCCTCAACATCCAAGCAGTTTACAGCGATGTGCATTGCTTTACTTGCAAGAAAGGGGGAACTTTCTTTAGATGACGAGATCCAAATCTACATTTCAGAGATACCCAGATATGAGTATCCCATTACTGTGCGGCATCTGATTCACCATACAAGCGGCATTCGTGATTACCTAACCCTCATGGGGTTGGCAGGAATGCGATGTGAGAATGAGTATCCTGAGAACGAAATCATTGGTTTAATAGCTCGTCAAAAAGAATTGAACTTCAAGCCAGGAGAGGAGCATTTGTACAGCAACTCAGGATATTTTCTTTTGGCAGAAATTGTAAAACGTGTCTCCGGAGAATCTCTGGCGGTTTTTGCTGATAAGCATATTTTCAGTCCGCTTGGGATGAAGACAACTCACTTTCACGATGATTTCACAAGGATTGTTAAGAATAGAGCGATTGGTTACTCTGTGAGGGACGAAGGTAGCTTTCGGATTGATATGTCTATTCTTGATGTCGTGGGTGACGGTGGTATTTATACTACAGTTGAGGATCTATGTATCTGGGATGAGAATTTTTACCAAAACAAATTAGGAGGATATGGGCAAGACCTGATCGAAGAAATCATTACACCTGGAAGATTGAATAGCAGCGAAGGGATAGATTATGCCTTTGGTTTAGTTATAGGGCATTACCGAGGATTAGAAACCATCAGCCACAGTGGTGGATGGATGGGTTACAGCTCACAGATGCTTCGATTCCCCAAACAGAGATTCTCTGTAATTTGCTTGTCAAATTTGGGCAGCCCTGAACCGCCAGAACTTGCCAGAAAAGTCGCAGATATCTACTTAGTTGATGACTTTACTGAGCAAAGCAGAGAATCTGTACGCCGCCAAACCCAAATAAGAGAAATTCCATCGATTGATTTAGAGAGCAAGACTGGCTTTTATCAAAACCCAAAAACAGGAATTGTTTGGGAGTTATTGGTAAAGAACGGGAAATTAATCGTGGAATTTGCTGGAATGAGCTTTACACTTTCTCCTGTGAGTTCAAATCATTTTGTAATAATGGATATTCCTTCTAATGCCGATGTTGAATTTGAAGAGGCAGGTTTAGATGAACCCTCCCATCTTTACGTTTGTTGGGAGGGCAAAACACGCGACGTTTTCCAACGGCTAGACTTTGCTCCTCCTGATTCTGAACAGTGGATGGATTTTACAGGAGAGTATTATTGCAAAGAGTTAGATGTCACCTACAGAATCAGTATAGAAGACGGAGAGTTGCTGCTAAATCGAAGAAATTCTCTTCGAGAAACCCTCAAGCCAATTAACAAGGATTTACTGAAAGGTACGGACATCACTTTGCAGTTTGTCCATGATGACTTTCATCAAGTTGCTGGATTCAATATGAGTGCAGGATATGGAAGTGTCAGAAACATTCAATTTGTGAAATAAAATATTTTTAAATAATTAGAGCTTATGACTTTTTGGTTTGGCATCGGTATTATGCAACTTATTCCCAAGGAATACGATGACTATTATCCAGACGAAATCCTCAATCGCCTCGTTGATAAACTGGAATCAGAGCTAGCTGATGATGTACAAATTCGTGAAGTTCTTATGAAACCTGGTGTAGATTTGTACACTAGAGCAGAACCTACTGACAGACCTACTGTGATTGCATCTAGTATTAATAGTGGGGGTGAGCTACCCGATAGAATTGCTCTCCCAATTCTCACCGCCATTCAAAACGTGGAAACAGTAGATTATGCGCCGTATGAATATTGCTCTAAAATGCCAGATCTAATTGCGGACATCTTGATACCTGGATTTGGTAAACGAGTACAGTCAACAGAGGCTATACAACAACTACTATACTCCCGAATCAAGTTAGAAGACTTTTGCGTTACCCCTTTAAAAGACTTTTGGGTAGGGGGATTAGAGCAACATCTTGCTGCTTTTACCGAATGGCGAGACAGCTTATATAATGAAGCTGATTTTGTACCACGCGGTAGAGTGAGCCGCGAGGAAATACTTGAGTTTTACGATGAACATTTGTTGCCGATGCTTCGCTTTTGCAATGATTATCGTCTAATTTTTGTGTTTGGCTTTTGAGTAATTGCTCAAAATCATTCACAGTAAGCATTTACGTTTTGCGGATAAGTCTAATGCAACGTCTCTACAGATTCACCAAACATCACAAATACCCGTAACTGAACCGTATTGGATTATTTTTTGATCATACAGCCTAAGATTCCAGAAGTGAGAAAATATCCCAAATATTTTGCACTACTACTGATTCACAAATCAAATATGTGTGCTTGGCGAATTTCCTTTAATTAAGCGTTTTTGTAAGGCAACAACTACAGCTTGAGTGCGATCGCTCACTTCTAATTTTTGTAAAATGGCATGAATATGTACCCGTACTGTGCCAGGTGCAATATACAGTGCATGAGCAATTTCTTGATTAGTTTTACCTGCGGCTAACAGCGATAAAATTTCTTGTTCGCGCTGTGTTAAAGGATGAGAAAGTTGGGTAGTTTCTAACTCAGGTGATGTTAATTCCCCAACTAAAGAAGAACGAATTTCTTGTGTGGCGGTTGCATCCCACCAGGAAGCACCCGCCGCCACAGAACGCAGTGCTAAAAGTAATTTTTCGGCAGGAATTCCTTTGAGACAATAGCCTTGTACGCCTATTTCAATTAACCGCGTAATTAAAGGTTTTTGTGAGTGAGAAGTCAAAACTAAAACTGGTAATTGCGGATTTTGCTGTTTAATTTGTTGACAAGCTTCGATTCCGCCAATTCCCGGTAAACCTATATCTAACAGCACCACATCTACAAGAATTTGCTTGATTAATTCAATCGCGGTTTCACCATCTTCAGCTTCAGCGACAATCTCTAAATCTGGTTCTTGCTGTAATCGCACGCGCAAACCTAAGCGGAACAGTTCATCGTCCTCAACAAGCAAAATTTTAATTGGGTTCGAGGACATTTCACACACTTAGAGATTGAAATGGATAAACAGGCAATTTAAAAGCAAACATCGCACCACTGGGTACTCTATTCTCTGCCCAAATTATACCTCCATGAGCTTCAATAATTTGGCGAGACAGATAAAGCCCTAACCCTGAACCTTTGGCTTGACGCTGGCTATGGCCTTGGTAAAATCTTTCAAATAAATAGGGAAACTGTTCTATCCCAATTCCTGCGCCTGTATCTAAAATTTTCACCACCTGATAAGAGGCTTGTCCTTCTAAGACTACTTCTACTCTTTCACCACGCCGCGAATGATTAATTGCATTCACCAACAGATTATTCAAAACTCGTTGTAGTTGTAGTGCATCGCCTTGTACCCACAACGCACGTCGCCAATCAGAATCACCATAACTCACGGCAAGATGCACTCGACGGTTGGCGGCTAATCCGATTAAACTACTCGCCACTTCTTGTGCTAACTCGGTTAAATCTACAGCTACTAAATCTAGTTTTAAACCTTCTGTATCGTTGCGATAGATATCTAATAACGTTTCTAACAGTTGTAAAGATGTTTTATGGCTGCGTGCCATTGTATCTAAAACTTGTTGCTGAGTGGGTGAAACTGTACCAAATTTTTCTTGTTGAAAAGCTTTGATTGTTTCAATTGCGCCTAGTAATGGCGTTTTTAAATCATGGGTAAGTGTCGAGGCAAAATCTTCGCGGAGTTTGACTAATTCTTCTTGCGATTCTAGTTTAGCACGGGTGAGGGCGATCGCTTCTTGAGAACGACGCAAGCGATCGCTTAATACCCCTGTGACAATCAAAGCCATTGCGGCGATCGCTCGACTGGCAAATGTTGATGTCTTAATCACTTCACCAGCAGGCCAAAAAAGATTTAACATTGTTAAACTCACAGCAATTAATGTTGCTTGAAAAGTCGCAATGCCTCCAAACCAGGAGTTAGTTAATAATATTGGCCCTGTGTATAAATAGCCAAACACATACTCCGTTGGTGTTTCAAACTCCATCAAAATCACGCCCACAAATAGGCTAAATATGACTGCTAATCTGCTCAATTGTGTGTTTTTTGTATTGCTTTGCATAAATTAGTAACTTTTTTAAACGCAGAGTAACGCGGAGGTTTACGCGGAGTAACGCAGAGTATTTTTACAGTCTGTTGGTGATGAAGACGTTAAATTCCTAAGTTAATCTTATGAAAATTTACTGGCGTTTAGTTGATATATAAACACACTAAACATTAGATATAGAAAGAATAAACATCAAATTATATATTCTATATCTTGTTTTTATTAGCCAATCAATTGACGATCTAATTAAATCCATAAAACCTCTGCGTTGAAAAATGGTATAAATCATGCTCCAAGGATGGATTCAAATAACCTTAACGCTACTCATTGTCGTAGCGATTACTCCCTTTTTTGGGCGATATCTGGCGCGGGTTTACCTAGAACAGCGCACATTTCTCGACTCAATTTTAAATCCAGTTGAACGCGTGCTGTACTCTTTGGTGGGCGTTGCTGCTAAAGAAAATATGACAGGTTGGCAATATGCCAGAGCTATTTTGTACAGCAACGTAGTGATGGGGTTGCTGATATTTTTCATTATCATGAATCAAGGATGGTTGCCTTTTAATCCTACGCAGATAGACGCGCCAACTTGGGATACAGCACTGCACACTACCATATCTTTTATTACTAACACTAACCAACAGCACTACTCTGGTGAGACATACCTCAGCTATGCCAGCCAAATGTGGGGACTTGGTTATCATATGTTCACCTCGGCGGCGACTGGGTTAGCGGTGGGGATTGCTTTTATTCGCGGTTTGACTGGTAGACCGTTGGGTAATTTTTATGTAGATTTGATTCGCTCAATTACACGGGTTTTGTTACCTATATGTATTGTCGGTGGGATTGCCCTGATGGCGGCGGGTGTACCGGAAACCTTAGCCGGGCCTGTTGTGTTCCCCACTTTAGAAGATCCTAATATTAGTCAAGCGATCGCGCGCGGCCCTGTTGCCCATTTTGAAATCATCAAACAACTAGGCGAAAACGGCGGCGGCTTTTTTGCCATCAATTCAGCCCATCCTTTTGAAAATCCCAACGGATTTTCTAACTTAATTCAAATTGTGGCGATGTTATCAATTCCCACAGCCTTGATTTACACCTATGGCGTATTTGCTAACAACATTAAACAAGCCTGGTTAGTCTATGGCATGGTGGGCGTGATTTATATTGGCTTTATTATTATCACTGCCATTGGCGAATATAACGGTAATCCCGCCGTCAATGCCCTACTCGGAAGCACACAACCGAATTTAGAAGGTAAAGAAGTCCGGTTTGGTTGGGCGCAGTCTATATTGTTCGCCGTCAGTACAACCGGAACCATGTGCGGTGCTGTAAATAGTCTGCATGATTCCTTTATGCCTAACGGTGGTTTTGTCACCCTCTCGAATATGTTTCTGCAAATCATTTGGGGTGGACAAGGTACGGGAACAGCTTATTTATTTGCTTATTTAATTTTGGCTGTATTCGTCACAGGTTTAATGGTTGGGCGCACACCAGAATTTCTCGGACGCAAAATTGAAAAGCGTGAGGTGGTGCTGGCGAGTTTTCTGATTCTTTTAGTTCACCCCATCTCAATTATGATTCCTGCGGGAATCGCCTTAGCATTTCCCGACCAACTAGCAGGAATAAGTAACCCCGGCTTTCATGGTTTTGCTCAAGTTATTTACGAATATGCCTCGGCTGCGGCTAACAACGGTTCGGGTTTTGAAGGTTTAGGTGACTCTCAACCCTCACCCATTGCTATTGCTACTGGTGCAAAAACCACTGTCACCGCTTTGTGGTGGAACCTCAGTACTTGCTTCAGCCTATTAGCAGGACGTTACATTCCCATTATTGGTTTGCTATTACTCGCAGATAGTATGTTCCGCAAACAAGCAGTTCCGCTCACGGCTGGTACATTACGCACCGACACTGGACTATTTACAGGCGTAACCGCAGGCGTAATTTTAATCCTCGGCGCACTCACATTCTTTCCCGTTCTCGCATTTGGCCCCATCGGTGAAGCGTTTTGGATAGCCAAAGGGATTGGATGAGTCATTGGTCATTGGTCGAGCTTGAAATTTTTAGTTCAAAACCTTAACGTTCAGCCTCAAAGGTTCAACGTTCAAGTTCAAAGCCTCAACGTTTTAGTTCAGAACCTCAACGTTTTAGTTCAAAACCTCAACGTTCAAGTTCAAAACCTCAACGTTTAACCTCAAAGCCTCAAAGTTCAAGCTCAAAACCTCAACGTTCAACCTCAGAACCTCAACATTCAATCTCAAAGCCTCAATACACTTCTTGCAAAACTCCTTCTTTGCGCCTTTGCGCGGCAGTCGCTTCAAGTCGGCAGAGCCGCCCAACGCGCTGCCTTGCCTTTGCGTGAGATAAAAACTTATATAATTTATGACCACCAATATAGACTCATCCCCTTCACCTCACCCGCCCCGTGTGCCTCAAGGAACGCGTGACTCACGCAGACACACGCCTAAAGCAAATATGCGGGGCATCTATCAAAGAGCTATTAAAGAATCATTTGTCAAGCTCAATCCTCGCATTGCGGTCAAAAACCCCGTGATGTTTGTCGTGTGGCTAGGCACAATTGTTACCTTTTTAGTCACTCTTGACCCAAATTTATTTGGTACGTTACAGGTAGATGTCAATCAGCAACGCCTGTTAAATGGATTAATTACCTTAATTTTATTTTTCACAGTTTTATTTGCTAACTTTGCCGAAGCGGTTGCGGAAGGAAGAGGTAAAGCCCAAGCAGATTCTTTAAGGTCAACCCGTTCTGATACAGTTGCCCGTAAAGTCCTCCCCGACGGCACAATTCAGCAAGTTAATTCTACCCAATTACGCCGCAACGATTTAGTCAAAGTCATTGCCAATGACATGATTCCTGCCGATGGGGAAGTAATTCAAGGCATCGGTTCGGTAGATGAGTCGGCAATTACCGGAGAATCTGCGCCTGTACTCAAGCAACCAGGTACAGATATTGCTTCTTCTGTTACAGGAGGGACGCGCTTACTTTCAGATGAGTTGACAATTCGCATCACCGCCGATCCTGGACAGGGTTTTATAGACCGGATGATTTCTTTAGTAGAGGGAGCAGAACGCACTAAAACACCTAACGAAATTGCCCTGACTGTATTACTCGCCGTTCTGACACAGGTGTTTTTAATTGTCGTGGCTACCATGCCTCCTTTTGTCAATTTCATCGCCACCTTTATCAGCACAGTGTTTGGTGTAGAAGCGGGAAACAGTTTACGTGCAGGTGCGAGCGTGGCTATTTTGATTTCGCTCTTGGTAGCTTTAATACCCACAACTATCGGTGGTTTACTCAGTGCGATCGGGATTGCTGGTATGGATAGAGTCGCACAATTTAACGTGATTGCTACTTCTGGACGCGCTGTAGAAGCTTGCGGTGACATCAACACCTTAGTGCTAGATAAAACAGGTACTATCACCTTGGGCAACCGTATGGCTGATGAGTTTATTCCGGTCAACAGTTACACCGTGCAAGATGTGGCGCAAGTTGCTTTAGCTGCGAGTATCTTTGATGAAACACCAGAAGGCAGGTCAATTGTTAAACTAGCCGAAAATTCTGGCGTAAAAGTTGATTTTGACCTCAAACAAGCCGAAGGTGTGGAATTTTCCGCCAGAACTCGGATGAGTGGCACTAATTTACCTAACGAAAAGCAAGTTCGTAAAGGGGCGGTAGATGCAATTAAAGGTTTTGTGCGTTCTCGCGGTGGGCGCATTCCCGATGATGTCGATGTAGCATATCAGCGAGTCTCGCGCTTAGGCGGTACACCCCTAGCAGTTTGCCAAGACGACCAAATTATCGGAGTCATTTATCTCAAAGATATTGTCAAACCTGGTTTACGCGAAAGATTTGACCAACTGCGGCGCATGGGTGTCAAAACAATTATGCTCACAGGTGACAACCGCATTACCGCAGGCGTAATTGCCGAAGAAGCCGGAGTGGATGACTTTATCGCCGAAGCCACACCAGAAGACAAGATTAGTGTCATTCGTAACGAACAGTCTCAAGGTAAACTAGTCGCCATGACAGGTGATGGTACTAATGATGCACCTGCATTAGCTCAAGCTAACGTCGGGTTAGCCATGAACTCTGGCACTCAAGCCGCCAAAGAAGCAGCTAACATGGTGGACTTAGATTCTGACCCCACCAAATTAATTGATTTAGTCACCATTGGTAAACAATTACTCATCACTCGTGGGGCGTTAACCACCTTTTCCATCGCCAACGATATTGCTAAATATTTCGCCATCATTCCTACTATCTTTGCCGCCGCAGGTATTGGCGCACTGAATATTATGGGACTCAAAAGCGCGCAATCTGCAATTATCTCAGCGTTAATTTACAACGCTTTAATTATTCCTGTTCTCATTCCCCTAGCCCTCAAAGGTGTAAAATTCCGTCCCTTAACAGCAGACCAATTATTAAAACGCAACATCTTCATTTATGGCGTAGGCGGTATTATTGCACCTTTTATTGCGATCAAAATCATCGATGTAATTTTGCCTTTGTCTTGAAAGTGCTGAGTGCTGAGTGTTGAGTATTAAACCTTGTGAATTTTAATAACTATCGCAATACTATGAAACTTCCTCGGACAGATATTTTCTCGATGCTTTTACCGCAAGTATTTGCAGAAATTAGCGAAATTTGGTTGCAATGGCGTAAACAAAAACTGCCGTTATACCTATTTCTGGCAATGTGTTTCAACTTGGTGGTTGCGCCTGTTGTTTATGCGACTACTGGACAAGAATTTTCTCACTTTCAAGCTTGGTCTATTGGACTTTTAGGTTTAGCAACCTTAAGCCTTTCTACTTATTTATTTTTTGTGATGTTTGTACCGGAGAAATTCTAATGAGTTTTGCAAAAGAAGCCAGCAGGGCAATTCGTTCTACCTTTGTACTTTGGGTGATTGGGGCAATTATTTATCCGTTTGTGATGATTGCTTTTGGACAAATTATATTTCCATCTCAAGCTAATGGTAGTTTAATTAAGAATGCTCAAGGTCAAGTGTTAGGTTCGAGTTTAATTGGTCAACCATTTAATAGCGATCGCTATTTTAACTCTCGCCCCAGCACCACCAGCTACAGCACCGCCGACCCCAAAAAAGATGATGCTAAAGTCTTACAAACAGGAGTATCCGGTGCAAGCAATTTAGCACCCAGCAATTCAGCATTAATAGAACGCATCAAAGGTAAAGACGACCCTGACCCCAGTAAACGAGTTGAAGGTGATTTGAACCGACTCAAAACAGCCGGTGTCCAACAGCCCACCGCAGATTTAGTTTACACCTCTGGTTCCAGCCTTGACCCCCACATTACCCCAGCAGCCGCCACAGCCCAAATTGCCCGTGTCGCCAAAGCGCGAGGACTCCAACCCCAAGATTTAGAAACTTTAATTAGTCAAAATACAGACAGTCGCTTTTTAGGACTCTTTGGTGAACCTGGGGTAAACGTTTTGAAATTAAACCTCGCCTTAGATGCTTTAAAATCTGCTAGTTAAATGGTTCCATAGCATCCGTTACTATCTTTGACCCAAAAACAAAAACTTGGCATTACTTACCGGCGAAAACCGAAGGTAGCGAACTAGCCGAAAAAGTAGCGGCGTTTTTAGCCCCACGCCTGGTAGTTGAAACACCACCTGAAGCAGAAGAAACAAGGGTTGTGATGAAGCCAAGAACTAGGCGCAGACTATACAAGATTTACCAGATATTTGTAACTGCGATCGCCTTTACTATTGCTTGTCTTGCTCTAGTAGTTGAATCAAACTCAATTTCTAGCAATTTGAAAAATGAAATATCCAGAACCATACAGCAATTTATGAACATTGGACATAACGAAAAACCGTTGCAGTGATTTTTAGAAATAATGCTGTGATTAGTTAAGAGAATAGTAGGTTGGGTGGAGCGATAGCGTAACCCAACAAAGTATGCGTGAATGTTGGGTGTAGTTACTCAACCCAACCTACGCCTTTTATAACTAATTAAATTTGAGACAAATCACAGTTTTATTAAATACAAATTAAAGGATTTATGAAACATAAAGAAACCGTATTTGTCATCCCTACCCATCGCTTAAGAGATGTAGCCCAAACCATCGAAAAATATGACGAAAATTTCTGGGCTAATGGTCATGCAACCAAAATCATGATATTTGATGATTCCAGCATTGCAAACTATGAAAAATACTATCCACTCCTAGAACAAACTAAAACAGTCAACGATGTATTTTACGTTGGCCCTCACGAAAAAGAAAAGTTTATCACTTTCTTAAACGACAGATTGCGAGATAAAAAACTAGAATCACTTGTGAAGAATTTATTTCGCCCTAGTTACGGCGGAAACCGGAACTTTACGCTGATGTACACTCTTGGACATTTAATGGTTAGTGCAGATGATGATATGCGCCCTGATGCACTAATAGAAACTAGTCCAGAATCTCTATCACCAGATGAAATTTGTCGCGGTAAATTAGTCAAATCTAATCAAGAAGGTGGCTACATTCATAAATCTTTTGATTTACTGACTGCTTTTAATGATGTTTTAGGTAAAAAAGCTAGTCATATACCAGAAAATTACGAAACTGGCGAGTTTTTACTTGATACAGCAATGGATTTAGAAACTAATACAACAAAAGGTTATTTTACAGAAAACTCTCTGTTACTACAAAAAGGCAGAGTATTAAATAATTCTATTGTCAAAATTGCTCAAACATTCCGCACAGGCACTAACGATATTGATACACTTGACTTTGTGCATATGTATCTCAACGATGAAAATCAAATCAGTCCTTATGACCTGAATGATTATTATATTCTCACCAATTTTAGACCTGTTGTGACTAACAAAAATTGGCGCATGGATTGTGGTGTAGCTGGATATGATAATCAGTTAGGATTACCACCTTTCTTTCCCACTCGACTCAGATTTGAAGATTATATTTACAGGCTTTGGATACAACAAGAGGGTGTTGTAGCTGCACACGTTGATGCCGTTCAAAATCATATTCGCAACAATTATATGCGTAATCCTTTAGCCAGTGAGATTTTTAATGAGGAAATATGCAGCCTACTCAAAAAGAAAATTAAAAGCAGCGTCTATCATATTGATGATTTGGGAATCAAGTTTGATTACTCTGGTGAAGTGACTCTACTTGACTCGGAAGAGATTTTGGCAAAAATATCTGCCATTCACCAGGAAGTAATTAAAGCTTCTTTGTCTACGCAAAATGAAGAACGTAAACAGTCTTTGCAATTGTTTGCAAATAATTTATCGAGGGTATTTTATGGCTTTGAACCTGATTTCTTTCAACAGAATGTCTCTAGAATAGTTGATGATGTCATTAGCCAATTTCATGCTTCTTTAGAAATATGGCCGACTTTGGTGGAAATTTGTTACTTACACAAAGATAAAAAAGATTTGCCTCAAGTCAGAGTTAAAAATAAAAAAGTCAAGTCAAAAAACGGATTTAAATCTGGAGAAGTGATTGCTTAAATATTTGAGGATCAAAACAGTGGAAATAGTTTATGTCAAAGCTTAATGCTGAAAACAAAGATAGCTTTTTCTATCCTCGTAGTCGCTACTATGGTGCAATCAAAGCGATCACAATTTTTAAGTTCTTGTCTACCAAATTGCGATCGGCTAAATAAAATCCCTAACGAAATAATATTTTTAATATGAAAAATCCAAGTCTATTTGGAGTTTTAATTCAACCTAATAGTATCTACTGTGGTATTCATTTAAACCAAATCAAATTACCTGAAAAATGTAAATTTTTAGGAATTTTAAGAAAAGAAAATGTGATACCAGCGCAAGAAAATCCTGAAATTTACTCAGGAGACTACATTTTAGCAATAGCTATACATCCTATGATGGTTCCGGCTTTAAAAGTGACACTCAAAAAAATTCATTCTGTTTATTATACGCTGAATACTTGTTTGCTAGAATCTCATCCAACAAATAGTTATACTTCTGTTTTTGAGTTAAACTAAGCATCTTACAGCAGAATTTAAGGGGGAGATTAGTTTCTATAAGTAGCGAGCGAAAACCAAGATGATGATTTACTTGTTACGTCATATTTTCCCTGTATTCTTAATATTAACTCCTACTATTGTGACTCAAGTAAATGACTTACTCCATCAGAATATGCTCAAACAGATGAAAGCAACTAAGCGATGTGTGGGCTGTAACTTATCGGGAGTAAATTTGTCAGGAGCAAACTTACAAGAATTTGATTTACGTTCAACAAATCTTCAGGGTGCAAACCTGACAAATGCCAATCTTCAAGATGCCAATTTGCAATGGGCAGACTTACGTTATACAAATTTACAGGGAGCAAATTTGACTGGTTCAAATTTGAGCTTTACTTTACTAGTGGAGACGGATTTACAAGGCGCAAACCTGGAAGCATCTAATCTAGAAATGGCTGCTTTTAGAAATAGTAATCTCAGTCGTGCAAATCTTAGCAAAGCGTCAAAAAATCAGAACATTCAAAATAGCCATTCTGTTAATTTGTGCAACACAATACTACCGAATGGCATAATATCAGAACGCTGTCACAGCATATCTCATCAAAACTAAACTTATCTGCAATTTTCAACTTGATTACCATTCCTGTGCGGTAGGACGGATGAGGATTTCGTTAACATTCACCCGTGGCGGTTGAGTAACGGCATAGACAATAGCAGTAGCGATATCTTCGCTTTGTAATGGGGTGACTGTTTTACGCCGTTCTTCACTACGCTGCTGAACAATGGGATCATCTATATATTGGTTGTTGATTTCTGTGTCTACCAAACCTGGCTCGATAATGGTGACGCGGATATTTTGTTTGCAGACTTCTTGACGCAAAGCTTCTGAAAAACCATTCACGCCCCATTTAGTAGCGTTGTATATCCCAATTCCCACCCTAGCTGTACGCCCCGCTACTGAGGAAATATTAACGATATGTCCAGAATTCTGTCCTTTGAAAATAGGTAAAACGGCGTGAGTTGCATACAACACTCCCAAGACGTTAACATCAATCATTTTGCGCCAATTAGCAGTATTACCACCGTCAATATTGCCGATAACTGCAATTCCGGCATTATTAACTAAAATATCGATTCTTCCCAAAGTTGCGATCGCTTTATCTACCAAATTTTTTACCTGCACTTCATCTGTCACATCTGCTACTATCGGTAAGGCTTGACCCCCACTTTCAATAATCCGCTTTGCCAATGCCTCTAAACGGTCTAAACGCCTTGCTGCGATTACTACTTGCGCTCCTTCTGCGGCTAAGGCGATCGCTGTTGCTTCACCAATACCCGCAGAAGCACCAGTAATAATTGCTACTTTTTTTTCTAATTTACCTGCCATATATTTATCCCAATTAACAGTTCATGGTTACACCCGAATTTCTCACAAGCTGTAATAATCAATTTAGATGATTTGATGTGAGGCATTTTTTTGATACATTATCAATCAAAATGTAGGCGCAAAGATAAATTAAGTATAAAGGGGAGCAACGCAATTTTTTGAACAGGGTGTGGGGTGTGGGATATTTAAAACAGGACTTATGCACCAGTAACAACAAAACGAACCACAAAGGACACATAGACATTTAATAAAAGGCTCGTTGCACAAACCAAATTAATCCCAAGCCCACAACACCAGCAGATAAGCAACGACGTAGCATTAATTCCCCAGGATATTTTTTAATGGTACTAAAAATCACAAAGGCAATAGTGACAATCGCTATTTGACCAATTTCTACACCCACATTGAAACTAGCTAAGGATAAAGCCAAATTAGTTTGATTCAGATGAATATCTTTGAGAACCCCAGCAAAACCTAGCCCGTGAATTAATCCAAAAATGAAAGTGATTAACCAACGCCAGCGTAAACTGGTACGCCAGAAATTTTCCGCCGCTACATAAACAATCGTGAGAGCGATCGCACTTTCGACAAACCTGACTGGTAAAGTCACAATATCCAATACAGCTAAAGTCAAAGTCACAGAATGAGAAATAGTAAAAGCTGTAACTACTTTCGTTAAATAACCAAAACCACCACCTAGCATTAATAAACTAATTAAAAATAAAACATGGTCATAACCTGTCAAAATATGTTCAATTCCTAGCCATACAAAGCTACTAATTTGTTGCCATATCGGAGGGTTAATCAAAGTAAATTCTCGTTGTTCGGGAGTAAAGACTAAATTACGAATTTGTCCCCCTTGCATCACGGTGGCGAGACATCTTGCGGTAGCGACATTGGGGAGAAATAAATTGTAGTTAATTACGAGTCCAGTGACTGGTTGCGCCCAAGTATAAGTTAGCTCTAAAGTGCTGTGAGTTTGAATATTACTCGCAATATTCCCAGGTAAATTATTCGTTGCAGCCACCGCCAGTTTACCTGTTTCTCCTTGTGCGTCAATCAGACGGATGCGATCGCCAAAAAATTTTTCTAATTCTGATTGATTGGTGGTAACTTCATCAATGGAGAGTTGTCCATCACGGTTATCATCAACCCCAGGTACTAAAGCTGTCGGAAAGGTCAAAATCATTGCTGTTTTTGTCTGTTCTACCGTCACCTCCGCCACCGCCAAATCAGCCCAATGTGCTTGACTAGGACTAGCCCAACCAATTACTACTAAAAATGCTGCAATCAAGCAGATGAAAGCCACTCGGTATCTGCGCCACATAGTTGTCATCGCTCCTAAATTCCCAAATTCTCCAAACCAAGTCCTGATATCAGCCGCGCCTTGGCGTTAAAAGTCGGATCGACACTTTGGGCTAACTTCTCGTAATTCAAAGCCTGCTGTTGATTTCCCAAGGCTTTGGCAATTATCCCCGCCCGGTAAAATATTCCCGCATCTCGCGTACCCAATTGCAAGGCGGCTTGTATTTGCTGTTGCGCTTCCCGCAAACGTCCGACGCGAAATAAAGCCCAAGCCAAGGTATCCAATGTTTGAGCATCACGGCGGATCTTAATTTCCGCCTGCATCAGTGATAAAGCCTCAGCCGTATCTTGAGGGTGATTCTTTTCTAATAACAACCTGGCTAACTCTCGCCGATGTCCAAAGGAACCGTTAGTGTGTCCGGCGTTTTCTTGTCGCAGTAAGCTTTCTGCTTGAGTTAATAGTGTTTGTGCGGCTGCGGCTTTACCTTGTAATTGCAGAACTTTGGCTCTACCTCGCAACACAGCATGGTCAAAAATGGTGAATGATGTTTGCGAATTAGGTAAAACTTGGGCGTAAAAACTTTCCGCCTGCTGATAATTGCCTTGGCGCGTTGCTTGTTCTGCTAGATGCAGCAATGCTAAAGGATACCTCGGTATAATGCGTAAAGCCTCGTTGTAGAGACTTGCGGCTAAATCTCGCTGTCCTCGTTTGTCATAAAATTGACCAAATACAACCCTTGTCCAAGCGGAAGTACCGAGTTCGCCCGGCTCTTCAGTTGCTAAAGCATTTTTAAAAGTGGCGATCGCAGCTTTATCTTGCCCTTGGGCAACTAATACCAAAGCTTGTAAAGTTAAGTTACCTTGGGTGGGAATTTTGTTCACCAAGGCATCGGCGGCGGTTCTAGCGGCAGTTAAATTGCCCGTCGCCAGATTTGATGTGACTAAGATAGCCAGAGCATGATCGTTATTGGGTTGAGATTGTAAGACTTGCTCAGATAGGCGAATCGCGGCGGCAAAGTCATGTCTAGCTTGGGCAACACGAGCCAGAACCAGAATTGCACCTTGATTATGGAATGGTAAATGAGATAGAGAGCGATTGGCTGCCTGTTCTGCTAATAAATACCAATTACTTTCGCCCGTAGCTTTGGCCATTTTTAAGTAGGCTTGCGCCAAAGCAGTTAAATTCAAACCACTATCAGGGCTTTGCCGTACTTTCGTTTGGTAAAAGGCGATTTCTTGTTGTAATGTGGCACGGCTATTTTCAGTACCAGGTAAGGAGAGAGAAAAGTTATAGCGGTAGGGCGAATTTGGTTGCGAGTTGAGATGAAGAGGAATGATGAACAATATAGGGGCGGTAATCAATACCCAAAGGATTTTTCCGGGGAATTTGTAGTGGAAAAGCTGTATTTGCATTTTTTTACGCAGACATACGCTAAGAACAGAAGAGGACAAGGGACAGGGAGCAGGGAGCAGGGAGAGATATTTCCCCTCTGCTCTCCGCACCCTGCACCCTTGCCTTAATTTGGTAATGCTAGGTAAGGAAATTGCGAGACTAAAGGTTGATGTCCTTGGGATGGGTTGCCGGGAGTCCCTGTATAGGATACGTTATCGCTAGTCACAGCACCGTTAGTCAGAACGCTGAGTGTAGTATCAATGACATCATCTGTTAGCTTACGTCCAGTAACAGGACTGCCTTTGGCATTGAGAGCATTAGCATAACCACTAGGGACATTAGTATCTATTCGCATCACATCGGGAAGAAATGCTGCCAGCAGTGCGTCAGCACGTTGGTCACTATTACCCAAGGCTTTAAGTGTCTTCCTGGCTTCTGCTCCTACAGGTGCTGCGGCTTGGCTTAAATCGGCTGTTGGGGGAATGCTGTTAAAGGCGTTAAGAAAATCGTTAGTGACTACTAAACCTTCATTAATTCCAGGTCTTCCTAGACGCTCAACTTGTTGGAATTTACCATAGGCATAGTTTTTAAATGATATGGTTTGCCAAACATCAAATACTGTGGCGTTGGTATGTCCCGCAATCAGAGAACGGGGTATTCTGACAACAATGGAGTTCACGTTATAGCCTTTGGCAAAGTCAATGGCTTGATCCGCCGGACGAAAACCCACAGCCGGGCCAATACCTAAAGCACCTGCACGCACTCGGAAGAACTGTTCAACATCAAAGAAAAAGGG
Source organism: Nostoc sp. FACHB-110 (assembly GCF_014697425.1). GTDB lineage: Bacteria > Cyanobacteriota > Cyanobacteriia > Cyanobacteriales > Nostocaceae > Nostoc_B. The sequence continues at coordinate 6,962 of NZ_JACJRU010000009.1, read as the reverse complement.
GTCTTCACGCAGTCCAGCAAAAACAGTGACTGGGGTTTTACGCAAATCTAAGTTGTTAATAGTAGGGTTGTTGGGATTAACACTTAAAGGAGTAGTGATACCGCGATCGCTACTTCTATGACGATCAGCAATTACAGTCAATTTAAATGGTTGTTCGCCTCTGCTGTTGGGTTCATCAAATTGAAAGCGCAGAATCACATCTTCTCGACCTGTAGGGGTAGCATCTCGATCAGTAACCCGGCTAATTTTAAATTCATATAGAGCATTCGTACTAAAATAATACTGTTGCCGAGCTAGCGATCGCGGATTTGTATTCATCACTAAAATCAAATCATCTTGACGCGCGGCTGGGTTCTGGTCTTGCTCACGGAAGACATATAAATCAGTCAAATTTAAATTACGTCCTTTTGTATCTACTTCCCCATCATCGTGGTCAGAAGCGGTTACAGATTTTGGTGTTAAGGTTGTCCAACCTACTGTTAAACCTAAAGCTAATAAACTGACACCTATAAGAACTTTGATATTAGCAAAACTAAAGTGTAGCCAATTTTTTTGATTGGTCGTTGTTTGACTTTTCATATTAGTAAATACTCCACCTTACTATGTATTTTGTTGATGCAGAATACTTGTTTTGTTGGTTTTCAATATTAAATACGTCAAGAATAGCAACTTGGATCTATCAATTTAAAAAATAAATTTAACGTGAGTTCGATTAACTACAGAGGTATACGCTAAATATTGGCTGTTGGATCTATTTTTGGGAAAATTAGATATTAGCCCTCTTCTATCACTTGAAAAAGAGAAAAATGAATGTAGTAGCGCGTCTAGTCTAAGTTTTTTGGGTTAAGTAATCAATCATCATGAAGTTTTGACTTTTTCATACTGAACAACCCAATCCTTTAAGTTTGCCACGCTACTACGCCTCAATTGGTGCGCTTTCATTAATGTAGCTGTGTCCATCAAGAATACAGTTACATTTCAACTTAGAATTGCTGGATTACACTAAAACCTATCAAAGAAGGGTCGGAACTACCTGGAGAGATGATCACTGGCGCAACTGGAAAAGAAGTTGGAAAATCATTGCAGCTAGGAGTTTTAGAGGTGAAATAATCTCGTTCTATACCACCACTAATCAATGCTTGACAAGCAAATAGAGGAGTAGTCTGAACAAGGAGTGATGCAGGAGGTGGATTTTTAAATATCTGGATCGGATCTAAAACCTGTCGGGTTTGGGGATTTGTTGCCCGTTGACCACCATCAAATTTATCTTGACAAATTGGTGAAGTCGAAAAGTGAAAGTCAGCTGTACGAAGTCCAATGCGTCTAGGACGAACGCAATAATAAATAAACTGAGCATCTGGAATAGACTGGCGTAAATCAAATGCAGCACCAAGATCATTATTAAATGAGCCTATGGCGGTTGAGATAAAGTCGGTAATTTCAGTGTCCTGAAAACTACGACCTCGGCTGATCAGGCGACCCAGAGCCAGTCCAGCCCTTGGTAGAGTAAATTGCGTTATTTTAGTTGGAGTTAATGCCAAATCTTCTTTTAGAGGTACAGACTCAGAAGCATTTACCGAAACTGGATGGCCAGTCAAAACTATTGAAATAGCAAATATAGCAATGCCCAAGCAAGAAAATCTTTTAACCACTTTTTGAGAAACACTTGTCACGTCATACTCCTTCAAAGTTGAGCAGTGAATTTGTGCATTGTCAGATAATTGTGATGATTTCTTTCGGGAAACTACATACTGGATATTCATACCAATAAATCCAACCCCTCCATTAGTTGAACTACAGAGGTATACGCCAAATATTTACTGTTGGATTTATCCTTGGGAAAATTAGTTATTAGCCTTCTCCCCTACACCCTCCTGCAAGCTAGTCTCTCATGGGAAAAACTCACAACCAAACATGAAAGCAGGACTAGAAACGAATATTTCTACTCAGCACTCAGCACTTTCAAACTATTACAGGTCGGTGGAAATAAAGCACCCATTATAAATTACTGAAAAGCTAAATATCAGGGCTTCTTCATTTCAGACTTCAGACTTCAGACTTCAGACTTCAGACTTCAGACTTTTTGTACTAGGATATTCATCATCCATTGAGGTATGAAAGTAAAACATACAACCACCATTCGTATAGGGGCTATGCACTGAACCTGGTTCAGAACGGATGTAATCTCCTGCACCATAAACCTGCTCATCAACCATCAAATCCCCAGAAATCATGTATATTTCTTCAATTGCTGCATGACGGTGACAGGGATAATGAATACCAGGCTCGGCGTGAAATAATCCGACGACTTCGCGCTTGACTTGATCAATGTGTAAGATGGCGATTTTAACACCAGGGACATCATGTGGTTGCCAATTCAAATCTTGCGATCGCACTGCAAAAAATCCTGGCGGTGTTACTGCTTCCTTGACTGGGGTTGGTGCTGGAGTATCTAAACCTAAACGCTCAAACAAGCGATTTTTTAAATCTGTCGCCATTGGCACAGTAGGAGTAGTATAAGGAATTGCTGTCACTGCTAACTCATACTCTGCTAACTCTGCGGCTAATTCTGGATACTCTGCTATTTGCTGCTCAACCCAATTTCGCTCTTGTTCATCCAATAAATCAAGAGCATACAAGGGAGCTAGTTCACAAAAGCAGTAGTTTTCAGAATTGCTGTGCATCATCGAGTTCTAGTTTGATTTAATACTAAATAAGTCGTGTATATATCTGGCAAGACACTAACTTAAAATTCTTCCTCAGTGACAAAAATAGATTGTAACTTTTTTAATCCTAGCCGAATTCTGGTTTTGACTGTTCCCAATGATACACCTGTTGCCTCTGCAATTTGACTTTGAGTCAATCCTTGATAATATGCTAATTCAATTACCAGTCGTTGTTCATCTGGTAATTTTTTCATGGCTGCGATTACCCGACTCCGCCGTTCAGCAATAAATACTGACTCAAACAAATCTATGTTATCGGCTTTGGGCTGAATTTCTGTTGTATCTAAAGAAAATGTAGTAGATACGTGAGTGCGTTGCAGTTTGCGTAAGCGATCAAGGATGCGACTACGGGCGATGGTAAATAACCAAGTATCGACTCTACCTTTTTGTGTATCGTATCGCTCGGCAATTCGCCATACTTGAGCGAAAACATCCAATACCACTTCTTCACTCTCTTCTGCTGATTTCAGACTTTTAAAGGCGATCGCATAAATAATTTTGCTATAGCGATCATAGAGAGCAGATAACGCAGATTGGTCTTTTTGGGCAATTTTGGTGATCAGTAAAACATCGGTAGTAGTAAATAAACTCTCCATTCAGAGTTAGTTAGTGATTGAGTTCTGGGTATCACTGCGAAGTATACCGAGCTTTCGACTACTTTCCAAGCACTTTTAAGAGTTCGCAAACATACTGAAACAATTAAGGTACTGGATGTTCAAGAAACATCAGACTCAATTTTATTAGCGGAACGAGTCGCGGCAAAATATTGGGTAATCACAGCTTGGATAATTTCTGGGGAAAGAGGGGCTACTTCAGACATAGCTTTTTACTCATAGAATCACTATCAGGACTTACGCACAAAGATTATCTGTGGAGATTGGGTTAATAGGTGAAAGGGTATGGGGTGTAAGGATTTTGAATTAGTATACCCCTGAACCCCTACACCCTCGCTAAAACCCTTGATTTTTCGTTTTGATGCGTAAGTCCTATTATGTATACCCGAGAACTTGACAAGCTGATTCATAAGCCTTAAATTCTTAAGTGTTTTCCAAGAAAAGTGAACAGCATAAACACTTGGAGATTATTAATGCTGAAAAATTTTAGGTTTCAAAGGATGCTTCTGCGTTGGGCTGTGGTGATTAGTGCAGGATTATTAATGCCGATAAATTTGACTGCACCAGCCATTTCTCAAACCAATGTACAGACAACACAAAACAAGTTAGCGATTGCTAATTTCCGAAAAAATTATCTTTTGTGGAATCAGCAAAATATCCGCAATTACCGCTATACGCTTAGTAATAGTTGCTTCTGTGCGCCTGCTGCCAGAGGGCCAGTAATTATTACTGTTAGAAATGGGATTACAACATCTATCACCACAACTACAGGTGAACCGGTTAGTAACCCAGAATTTTTTGAAAGATATAGAACAATTCCCAAACTGTTTAATGTAATTGTAGATGCGATCGCTCGTAGAGCAGACAGAATTGATGTACAGTATAACGGCCAGCGTGGTTATCCCACCCAAATTAGCATCGACTACAGCTTTCAAATAGCTGACGAGGAATTGTTCTTGACAATTGAGAATTTTCAAACACTTTAACCAAGTAGTTTGATGAGAAGATAAGAGCGATCGCTAACTTTTACTGCCAATTTATCAATCCTTTTTTTGCAGTTCCATCAATAGATAGGTGTTGAACTCATAATAGCCTCTCACTGATGCAGAATAAGCATCACGTAGTTCTGCATTAGTGATTTTGGCGCGTAAATCTTCAATTATTTCAATAGCTGCTTGAATATGTGTTTGGGCTGGTTGTAAATTACCCCGTCTGTATTCTAGGGAAGCCATGTTAGAGAGAGTGAGGATTTCCCCTTTTCTGTCCCCCACGGCACGGCGTATAGATAAAGCTTGGTTGAAGTATTTGAGGGCTTCTTCCGGTTCTCCTAATGATTTGTGCATACCGCCAATATTGTGGAGGATAGTGGCTTCCCTTCTTTTCTCGCCCACTGCACGGAGTATGGGTAAAGCTTGGTCAAAATATTTGAGAGCTTCTTGCGGTTCTCCCAATGAGGCGTAGACAAAGCCAATATCATTGAGGGTACGAGCTTCAATTCTTTTGTCTTCCACAGCCAGGCCTATGGATAAAGCTTGGTTGAGGTATTTGATTGCTGTTTGCTTTTCTCCTAAAGCGACGTAGACTAAGCTAATATTTTTCAGGGTGCTGGCTTCCTGTTCCCTATCCCCAACTGCACGAAGTATTGGTAAAGCTTGGTTATAGTATTTGAGAGCTTCTTGCTTTTCTTCCAATGAGTTATAGACAACACCAAGATAGTTGAGAGTCAGGGCTTCCACCTTTTTGTCCCCCACTGCACGGCTGATAAGTAAAGCTCGGTTGAAGTGTTTTAGTGCTTCTTCTGTTTCTCCTAATGAGAGGTAGACTTTGCCAATATTGTTGAGGGTGGTGGCTTCCCCTGTTCTATCCTCCACTGCAAGGAGTATTGGTAGAGCTTGGTTGTAATATTTGAGTATTTCTTGTGTTTCTCCCAAATCGTCGTAGACTAAGCCAAGTTGATTGAGAGTTTCGGCTTCCCGGCTTTGCTCATCAAGTTTTTGCCAAAGCTTCAAAGCTGCTTGGTATTTACTAATTGCTTGTCGCAGTGATTCTGCTGTTCCTTGTTGATAAAACTGCATTCCCTCTTGAAAAAGGCGTTTCGCAGTAGCGCGAGTGGTATCTTGTTGAGTGGTTTGCTGTTCTATCTGCAACCCTTGGTTTTTCGGTGTCGCCGCCACAACATCAGCAAACATTACCGCACTTAGCAATAAAGTTAAACTGTAGCGGGTAAACTGTGCGAGAAACCACCAGCAAATTCCCTGATTATTTGCACTCCCCATAATTTTTCAGTCTCAATCAGTAATTATTAGACCTCTTGCATGAATGTTATGAAACACGAATTTTAAGTCTCGCACATACCGCAAGCGGAACTCGCAGAGTAGGGGCAAAGATGAAAAAAATTACGATACTACAGCAAAGTCTGTATACTGCCTCATCTGCGGTTCATGAAATGCCAGTACAATATCATCTTTAGGAACACCGGCACGAACTAAATCAGTTGCAATGCCTTCTTCAGTCCAATCTTCTTCAATCCAGAATTTGCCATCACGAATCCGCACATAGACTGTTATACCAGAAATGCGTTCTCCATTCTGCCAACCGAGATTCATCCAAATATAATTAGCTTTTGACTCATCCACAATCAAAAATCTCTCTATATCTGGGTTTGGTTTACTATTACTCAGTTCTACATACTCAGTTAAAATTCGCTTAATTAACTTAGGATACTCCGTTAATTTATCCATTGTTGAATCTCCTCTGCTTCTATGTCTACGATACTGAATTATGTAAGGGTCATCTGTAATCACCCAGCCATCTTTTATCAGTGCATTTTTTACAGAGTTGTGGATAATGTCTAATTTGGGCATATTTTTAATATAAGTCAGCCTCTCTATTTATCGGCGTAAAACTCTAAAATAGTGCAATTGACCATTCATAACTGATTCCTGGCTTTAAGTTGTAGATATCTTTCCACTAACTGATCAGTAATTTGATTTGCTGGTGCATCGAGTACCAAAACACCTTTTTGTTTTAATTGAGCAAAGGCTACTTGGCGTTGTGCTAATAAATCTAAAGCCACAGCACGACTGTAAGCTGCTGTGACTTCTTGAGTAAATGTGTGCGCTAGATGATCAACTTGGGGATCTCGCAAAGTGACACAGAATGGTAGATATCTTGGTGCTAACCGGGAGAGTGCTGCTAATAATTCTGTAGAAGCAGTGACATCAACTAAATCCGTAATGACAACTACTAAGGCGCGGCGAGTTTGCCTTTGCACTACATTGGTCACAGCCCCTAAATAATCAGATTCGAGTAAAACTGGCTGAATGGGGGTGAGATAATCGATTAATTTACCCAGATGAGATTGTCCGCGTTCTGGAGAAACCCATGTGTGCATTTGGTGGTCGAATACACCCACCCCGACGCGATCGCCCCGATGTAATCCGGCTAACGCTAATGATAAAGTAGCATTTAAACCCCAATCAAATCGCTGTAAGCCATGAACTCGCGCCGTCATTAAGCGACCGCGATCTAATAAAATAATCAAGGTTTGTTCTTGTTCTGGTTCTAATACCCTGACTAAAGGCGGTGTATTGCCACTAGTTCGCCGGGCAGTAGCTTTCCA
>NZ_JACJRU010000089.1 GCF_014697425.1 Nostoc sp. FACHB-110 | reverse complement strand
GAGATTTTACCGCAGACCCATGAAACATTTGTGCAAGTTGCAATGATTCGGTTAATGCTGAGAAGACTGGCTTAATTGATTCGTTTAATACTTTCCAAACATCCTCTTAGGTACATTGTCTTTCGGTAGCTGCACGCGGTCATTCTTCACCGAAAATCAAAGAAGTATGATGCAGGCAGTTTGTGACCAAATTGCGATCGCAATGGAAAGGTCAAAATTAATTGCTTCGTTGCGCCAACAAACCGAACAGTTGCAAGAAACCAATCGGATGAAAGATGAGTTTTTAGCTATACTTTCTCATGAATTGCGATCGCCTCTCAATGCAATTCTTGGGTGGGCACAACTGCTACGAGCAAGAAAACTCAACGAAACTCAAATTGCCAAAGCCCTAGAAACAATTGAGCGTAATGCCATCAGCCAAACCCAAATGATAGAAGACTTACTCGACATCTCCCGGATGATTAGAGGTAAGTTAAGGCTGAATGTCTATACTTGTAATTTAGTATCAATTATTGAATCAACAATTGAAACCGTCAGTCTTGCTGCCCAAGCTAAAGAAATTGAATTGCTATTTTCAGTAATTAATCAAGCTAATTCTCAGCCGCAATTTTTAATTTCTGGTGATAGCGATCGCTTGCAACAAATTATTTGGAATTTATTATCCAATGCTATTAAATTTACCCCCCAAGGCGGTAAAGTAACAATCAAATTATCTCACAATACTGATAGTAATCAAGAAATAACTACTAGCAAAAGCAATTATTCTGCCCAAATCCAAATAATTGATACAGGGATGGGAATTAAACCGGAATTTCTGCCTTATGTTTTCGACCGCTTCCGCCAAGCTGATAGTTCTAGTACTAGGGCGCATGGTGGGTTAGGATTAGGTTTAGCGATCGTGCGTCATTTAGTTGAGTTACATGGCGGTACTGTGCAGGTTGACAGTGCCGGAGAAGGGCAAGGCACGACATTTACAATTCAATTACCGTTAATATTGCCGAGTCAAGAGACTTCTACTACATCATCTAAGCGCACTAATGCAGATTTTGAAGAAATGCCTGTGTCTCCTTCACTAGCAGGAATACGCGTATTAGTAGTGGACGACGAAGCCGATACCCGCGACTATATAAATACCGTGTTGCAACAATGCCAAGCCCAAGTGCAGACAGTCAGTTCAGTGCAAGAAGCATTGCAAATCATTCCCCAGTGGAAACCAGATGTCATCGTCAGCGATATTGGAATGCCGCAAGAAGATGGCTATTCGTTAATTCGGAAATTGCGATCGCAACCTCCAGAACAAGGTGGTAAAATTCCCGCAGCCGCCTTAACAGCCTATGCACGCGCCGAAGATAGAATGCGTGCTATTCAAGAAGGTTTTCAACTCCATTTACCTAAGCCAGTTCAACCAGCAGAATTAGCCACAGTTGTTGCCAGCCTTGTAGGGAGAAATTGATTTATTTATGGCAGAGGTATTAACGTTCTAAGCATAGTAATTACCTGAATAGTTACTTCGGGTGGTGCTTTACAAAGAAACTCTGCATTTCTTTCTCGCCAATCAAATGATTTTATCTGATCTGCTAAAATCACGCCTGATACTACTAATCCCTCTGGAAGTGCTACCTCAAAAGGATATCCTTTAACTTTTGTAGTAATTGGACACACTAAAGTTAATCCAACTCTGCGATTATATTTAAATGGAGACACTATAATTGCAGGTCTTCTACCTGCTTGTTCTCGTCCAACCTGGGGTGTAAAATCTATCCAAACAATATCACCTTGTTGAGGAATGTAAATTGGTGAATTAGAAGATTTCACGGCCTACTGGTTCTCCACTATCGATTTCACCATGTAAATTATCCATTGTTACCTGTGACAGTAATTCATCAAGGTCATATATTTTCTCTCTAAACCTAGATAGACTATTTTTAATACTTTGCAGTGCCAAAGATTCTACAGATTGACCTGTTAATTCAGCAAAACGTTGCAATTCCTCAAGGAGTAATTCTGGTATTTCAAGGGTTAGCTTTTGATTAGTCATTTTTGCTTTTTGGATAATAAAATAACAGTATGTTGACCTAAAAGATGGAATTCAATCTCTTTGATATTACTCCAAATTTTTCAGACCGATCGCTATCTTACTGTGTTTCTCAATTTGCCCCATAACTTGTTTTGCCCGTTGAATCACAACTGCTGGTAAACCTGCTAATCTTCCCGCTTCAATTCCATAAGATTTATCCGCGCCACCGGGTTGAACTTGGTGTAAAAAGATAATTTGGTCGGGTAATTCTTTGACTGTGACTTGATAATTTGCCACATTCGGTAACATCCCTGCCAATTCATTTAATTCGTGATAATGGGTGGCAAAAATTGTCCGCGAACGAATCTCCATTGCTAAATATTCTGCTACTGCCCAAGCAATCGAAAGCCCATCAAAAGTTGCCGTGCCGCGACCAATTTCATCTAATAAAACTAACGACCGAGATGTGGCATGATTGAGAATATTAGCAGTTTCATTCATCTCCACCATAAAGGTAGATTGACCAGTAGCTAAATCATCTACTGCACCCACACGGGTAAAAATGCGATCGCATACTCCCAACTTCGCAGACTTAGCCGAGACAAAACTACCAATTTGCGCCATCAATTGAATTAAGCCTACTTGCCGCAAGTAACAACTTTTACCACTGGCATTTGGCCCGGTCAGAATAATTAAATCAGGGAGTAGGGCTGTTTCACTACTCCCTAGTTGTGTCGAATTAGGGACAAAGAACCCCGCAGGTAATGATTGTTCCACCACCGGATGGCGACCGTCAACAATTTCTAGTTCTCGCCCTGGAATCATCTCCGGACGGCAGTATCCTTGTTGCACTGCTAACTCAGCTAAACCGCACAACACATCCGCCGCCGCCACAGCGCGTGAAAGTTGGCGAATAGCCTCTGCTTGTTCACCAACTTCTTCCCGTAAGGCGACAAAAATTTCATATTCCAACTTATGTAAATCATCCCTAGCACTGAGAATACGCGCTTCGCGTTCCTTTAGTTCTGGGGTAATGTAGCGTTCCTCGTTCTTCAGGGTTTGCTTGCGGATATAGTTAGCGGGTACTTGGTCAGCTTTCGTGCGGGAAATACCAATGTAATAGCCAAAGGTTTCATTAAATCCCACCTTCAACGTGGGTATTCCAGTTCTCGCCCTTTCATCAACTTCTAAATTAGCTATCCATTGATGGTCTGCTTCTACTGTGGCTTTTCTTTCATCCAACAAACCATTCACACCCGGACGAATTAAGCCGCCTTCTTTTAAATGTAAAGGCGGTGCTTCGACAACGTGGGCTTGAATTTTCTGTGCCAATTCTTCTAATATAGACGGCACTTTTTGTAATGCTTTCAAAAAAGGAGAACGGGCATCGGCAACTAAGCGGGCTAACTCTGGTAAACGAGATAATGAGTCAGCTAAAGCTACTAAATCTCTCGCATTAGCTGTACCAGAACTCGCCCTTCCTGTAAGACGTTCTAAATCGTAGATTTGCCGTAATAACTGCCGCAAATCTTGACGTAGTGGTGTATTTTCTTTTAACTCTTGAATTGTATCTTGGCGTGAGCGAATGCCTTTAATATCCAGTAGCGGTTGCAGCAACCATCGCCGCAAAGCCCGACTACCCATTGCCGTGCTAGTTCTATCTAACGCCCACAGCAAAGAACCGTGAAAAGTCCCATCACGGACTGTTTGGGTAATTTCTAAGTTACGCCGGGTTTGGTGGTCAATAATTAAGTAGTCTGTGAGGGTATAGGTGCGTAGCCTTTGCAGCGAGACTACGTTTTCTTTTTGGGTATCTTCCACATATTCCAAAAGTCCGCCAGCCGCCCTCACAGCTAGGGGAAGATGGTCGCAACCCAAACCTTCGAGCGATCGCACCTTGAATTTCTGCAATAATTTACTTCTAGCTTCACCTTGCGAAAAAGGTACTTGCGATCGCAAACTATAACAAAATGATGGTGGTAAACATTGCGGAAGGTGCGGCGAAGTTTCCCCCGGACGCAGCAAAGCCCCCAAATCAGGCGCGTTGGTGGGAACCAACACCTCCGAAGGTTGTAAGCGCATTAATTCTTGGGTGAGGTGTTCTAAATCGCTACCTTGAGTTGTGAGAAATTCTCCAGTCGAGATATCTGCGTAAGCTAAACCCCAATGATTCCCCGCCATCACCACCGCCGCCAAATAATTATTGCGGCTAGATTTCAACATTCCCTCTTCTAACAATGTGCCAGGGGTAAGGATGCGTGTGACTTCCCGCCGCACCAAACCCACCGCTTCTGACGCATCTTCTACTTGGTCACAAATCACAACTGCATAGCCTTTTTCTACCAACTGCGTTGTATAGCGTTCCCAAGCGTGATGCGGCACACCAGTCATAGCCACCCGCCCAACTTCGCCACCGTGCTTGCTAGTAAGAACTAATTCCAGTTCCCGAGAAACAGTCACCGCATCTTGGAAAAAAGTTTCAAAGAAATCGCCTACCCGATACAGCAATAGTGCGTGAGGATGCTTATCTTTAACTTCCACATAATGCTGGTACATTTTACTCAGCTTACTGCGGTCTACCAATCGCGTATCAGCGTGAGGCGCAGGGGGTTGATTGGTTTCCATTGGCTGGTTTTCAGAGTCAGAAGCGGTCATAGATAGATGCCAGGATTCACGCACGCAAAAGCCACAATACTCGATAATAGCGTGATGTTAGGTTGATTTGCGATCGCTCAAGATTTTTTTAGGTTTCTATTTTGGCTTGTAATTATAGAGAATAGGCGATGGCTACGCCAACACCTTCGGTGAACGCAATACGGTGAAGCTTGGCGAACAGTAGCTACATCCAGCAACTTTGAAGCGTGGTTAATTTTGTGATACTCTCCTTTAGTCGTTTTACTCGTAGCAGCCTTTAAACTTGGCTATAAATTATCTTTGGTAGTTTATCTGGTTCAAGGCGACGAAGATGAGAGCTTGACTAAGTAGCCAAATTCTTATCTAAACTTATTCATAGCTAACCATAGTGAGTAAGTTTATGTGGAAAGTGTCTGAGTTTGGCGATTTAGTGGGTATTTCG
>NZ_JACJRU010000088.1 GCF_014697425.1 Nostoc sp. FACHB-110 | reverse complement strand
ATCCAAGAAATCTTTGACCAACTCACATTTGAGCAGGTAATTTCTGTGTCTTCTTATAACTTTATCCTGGAAGCTCTATTCTATGCAGCTTCATATTAAATTGGTATAAAATATTTTTTATATCTTGCCCTGCATAGATAATTCGGACAATATTAATACTTTCATCTTTTTCAAAGTTAAAAGAATAGTAGGTTGGGTGTAGCGATAGCGTAACCCAACAAAATATGCTCGGATGTTGGGTTATACCATTTCATTGCACCCAACCTATACCTAAACTACGAATTAATTAATACCGCAGGTGTTGGTGTAGTTAAACCAGTCTTCAATGCTAATTCATCCGCTACAAAATCAGGAACTCCTGCTTCTTTACCTTTTGCTAAACAACAATCTCGCACTGCTAACAAAAAACCTTTAATTAATTCAATATCTGATATCGCGTTAACTTGAGTGAGAAAATCTTGCCAAGATGTTGTATCTGAAGCGTAGGTATCTATTAAATATAAACCAGCGAGATATTCTGCTAATGGATCTAATGCCAAGCGGATTTTATCTTGGGCTGCACCGATTGTTTGAATTAATCGCAAACGTTTTTCTAAAAATTGTAACCGTTCTGGCGCTGTGTCGCTGTCATCAAGGGCGGTTAAAACATCTTCTAATTTGGCAGATGTAGGACGAAATGTTGTTTTTAAACATTGCCAAGCAATTACTTGAGCATCTCTTTGAACAATGCGATTATTTGGTTCAGTTGCTAATCTATCTCGATTTAGTTCATTAATATATGCCAGCATTAAATCAGGAATATTTTCTGGTAAATCAATCGCTGTTCCTTCTTTTGTCGCAATCATTTGTTCGGCGTAGAGTTTTGCCAGCAATACAGTAATATTGCGTTGTCCTACCATTAATGAAAGACGACGACAAGCATCAAAATATTCCACATCGGTAAACAAATCACGTTTGCGACGTTGGGTTAAATAAGCTTCCATAAAAGATGAGAGTTTATCACCAGCAACGCGCAACGGTTGAATTGTGGTTTTAGGTACTTCGTCTAGTTTTTCTTCTAAGCGAGAAGTAACAATGAGAGCGTTTACTGGGAAATCTGTTTCGGCTGGATGAATTTTGTTGCGTGTCGCTTCACCCATTTCTGACAAGTGATCTACTATAACTAAGATGCGGCGTTGACGGAGTAAGTTTGTTAATAATTCATTGTCAATTGCTTGAGCTTCACTAATTAGTGCTTGTAATTGTCCGCCGATGGTTTCTTTTAAGGGATGCTCTAATTCTTGTTCAATTAACACTGGTAACATCCGGTGTTTAGCAAGGCGTTGAGTTTCATTGTCACTCATTGCCCATTGTGCCAAAGTACAAGCCAGACTAGTTTTACCTGCACCACCTTCTCCCCAAATTAATAATGTTGCGCGTTTTTGGTTAAATATTGGTTGTAAATCTGTGGCTGTGAATTGTGCGAGATTGTTGTTATCTAAAATTACGGGAATGGGAACGTAAACAGAACGTTCTGTGACTGTTTTCTTTTTGTTAAATCCTTGCTTGGCAGAGGTGAGGCGTTTTTCTACCCAAGCATCCAGGACTTTGGGATGATAGTTAAAGAACTCAATAAATAATAATGTGCGGATAGGGAAAGTTAAACCGCCAAAGGCATCGGGTAATTTAAAACTAGATAAAGGTTTGAGGGCGTTGTTAACGTTTAATATCCACAAAGGACGCACTTGTAATAAGATGAGCCAGAGGGAAGGGAAGAAGATAATGTAAATTAATCCGCCTGTTACCCAAGGGTGTTTTGCCATCCATTCTAAAGTTCTGTCAAGAAGGCGCGATTGTCTTTTGGTTTTTAAGGCATCAAGCGAGCGAGTGATAGAGGCAATGCTGTCTTCTAAATTTTTATCTTTACTATTTTTTAAAGCTTTGAGTATCTTTTCTAAATCTGCTATGGCTTTGTCTAACTCTGCAAAAGGCATAGTACCAGCTTTGTCTTGAAAGCTTTCACCTATTCTTGCTAAAGCAGCAGCAGCATAGTAGCGAACATCTTGATCTTGATCAAATTGCAAAGCCTTGAGCAAAGCGGGAATCGCCGCCTTTGCTTCTTCTCCCATCTTTCCCAGGGCATCAGCAGCAGAGAAGCGAACACTTGCTTCTTTGTCAGATTGCAAAGCCTTGAGCAAAGCGGGAATCGCCGCCTTTGCTTCTCCTCCCATGTTTCCCAGGGCAGCAGCAGCAGTGTAGCGCACATTTGCTTCTTTGTCAGACTGCAAAGCCTTAATCAAAGCGGTAATTGCCGCCTTTGCTTCTCCTCCCATCCTCCCCAGGGCAGCAGCAGCATAAAAGCGAACACTTACATCTTTGTCAGACTGCAAAGCCTTGAGCAAAGCGGGAATCGCCGCCTTTGCTTCTCCTCCCATCTTGCCCAGGGCATTAGCAGCATTGGAGCGAACACTTGCATCTGTGTCAGACTGAAAAGCCTTGAGCAAAGCGGGAATCGCCGCCTTTGCTTCTCCTCCCATGTTTCCTAGGACATTAGCAGCATTAGAGCGAACACTTGCATCTGTGTCAGACTGCAAAGCTTTAATCAAAGCGGGAATCGCCGCCTTTGCTTCTCCGCTCATGTTTCCCAGAGCATCAGCAGCATTGGAGCGAACACTTGCATCTGTGTCAGACTGCAAAGCCTTGAGCAAAGCGGGAATCGCCGCCTTTGCTTCTCCTCCCATCTTGCCCAGGGCATCAGCAGCATAGTAGCGAACATTTGCATTTGTGTCAGACTGCAAAGCCTTGATCAAAGCGGGAATCGCCGCCTTTGCTTCTTCTCTCATGTTCCCCAGGGCATTAGCAGCTTTGTAGCGAACATTTGCATCTGTGTCAGACTGCAAAGCCTTGAGCAAAGCGGGAATCGCCGCCTTTGCTTCTCCTCTCATGTTCCCCAGGGCATCAGCAGCAGTGTAGCGAACACTTGCATCTTTGTCTTTTAACTGTTGAATATAGGTAGAAATTTTTACATCTTTGCTAGTTTGCGCCCATCCCTCACCCATTGGCACTACAGACAACCACAGGCAAGAGAAAGAAACTGCACCCACAGCTAATAATCTATTAACTGTTTTCTTACCCGTTTTTTTTAAGGTTTTAGTGGTGGCTACAAAACCAAGTGCGTAGACGTGAGGCGGCTGGTTGTCAGATATCGCCGCAGTGGTTAAAGGTTCCATGTGCTACTTTAATTTAGGTGCATCCTATTTATTTAGAAATACACGGTTTTAGCGTTAAATTACGCAATTTAACTTAAATTAGGACTTACGCACAAAGATTGTCTGTGGAGGCTGGATGTAAGGGTGTGGGGTTTGGGGTGTAAAGGTTTTAGATAAATACACCCCAAACCCCTAAACCTTTGCCCCCTTATCCAAACCCTTGATTTTTTGTTTTCATGCGTCAGTCCTGATCCTATTAAGGCAAAGGACGCTGACGCAATTGTGTACGCTCAAAAACTGTAAAATATCCTTCTAAAACTAATCCTGTAACATTCAATAAATCTAATAAAAGTTGTGCTGGCTCTTCTGGTGTTTTCATTTGCTAAAAATCGCATCATGCTGACTCAGATACAAAAGGTAGCATATACAAAGATTCCTCTTGCATACACTCAGCCACAAAGACAAACACAGCCTGCACCGCTTGTGGTGTCAAAGTTGGATAGTTCTCTAAAACTTGCTGTACCGTCCAACCATTAGCAAGTAAACCAAGTATAAATTCTACAGATAATCGCGTACCTTTTACTGTAGGTTTGCCTAATAAGATTTTGGGGTCAGAATGAATATATTGTCGCCAGTCCATAATCAAGATGTGTTAATTTAGTTAACAATCAGCAGAAAAATGCTAATCAACAAAATAACTACTTTAGTAGTGTAGTACAGAACTTTATGAACATTCAGCTTGTTGAATCTTTAGTTAATGCCATCAAAGCTTTATCTGTTGAAGAACAAGAACTACTGAAGCAAAAGTTAGCAAATAAATCTAATTGGCAAGATTTACGTACCAGAATTTTAACTAATGCTCAAGCTATCCAACAAAGATATAATGGTCAACCCTTTGAGCCAGATATTGACCAAATAATTTATCAAATGCGAGAAGAACGAAATCAACAAAGGTTCTGTCGTTAGTACAGAAGTTTCTGTCGTTAGGACAAAAGATTCCGTCGTTAGGACAAAAGATTCTGTCGTTAAGACAAAAGATTCTGTCGTTAGGACAAAAGATTCCGTCGTTAGGACAATAAATCCAGTCATTGACATCTAAACAAAATATATATTTCTAGCTTTTATTCTCTCTACTCTCGCACTTATTTTGAGTAGAGATATTACTGATAGACAAAATTTAAACACCACCAGATTTTGTCAAATATACTGACGCGGAATTTAGGCAAATTAAGACACACTAGCTTTAGTAAGATTTATTAAGCAAATAATTATGTCTCAAAAAAGACGCACATCTCGCATTGTCGAAAAAGCTGAGTTGAGAGTATCTGGATTGAAGGCGATTGACCCTAACATGGATTTTGGCGATAATCGCAATCTACAAAATATGATTCAATTAATTGAGCAATATCGCGCTAAACTTAATGCTTATAATACTGCTCTTGTTGCGATAGATTCCACTAAGCTGGAAATGGAAAAGTTAGAAAAACTTTTAGGTGAATTAAATGATAAGATGTTGATTGGGGTTGCTTTTAAATACGGTAAGGACAGTGTTGAATATGAAATGGCAGGCGGTGTTCGCAAAAGTGAACGTGTTCGCAGAAGTTCTATCAGTCGCTTAAAAGCCAGCACACAAGAAACCCCTAATACTACAGTTGAAAACTCCTAAATTTACTTTCATAGATTGTTTTAATTGTAAGCAATAACCCAGCCAAAATTTCTGTTCACAAAAATATCCCCGATTTCTTGAAGAAGTTGGGGATATAATTTTTGCTCGAATACAAACTCTCAAACAATTTTGTTAATTGATATGACAAATATTACTCTCATTCAAGATAATTTGTCTTTGTGACAACCCTAAAATTCAATACAGTTCAGTTAAGAGAATAGTAGGTTGGGTGTAGCGATAGCGTAACCCAACAAAGTATGCGTGAATGTTTGGTTCCGTTCCTCCACCCAACCTTGTATCTTAAGAGAAGTAGTAGACCGTCCCAACCTTGGTCATCATAGACCGCTTCGTAGCATGGGTCACTACAACAATCTCTTTGACAGAACTCGAA
>NZ_JACJRU010000087.1 GCF_014697425.1 Nostoc sp. FACHB-110 | reverse complement strand
TTATCATTAACTAGAGCTTGTTGCGAATGGATGCTCTTTTTCTTTTACCACAAATTGCTACATTCTTTGTAAGATAAGCATTTTAGACCATTTTGTCCCCCCGCAAGCAAGTAAGCAATCTACAAGAAGCTCTAAAAGAAAGCGAGCTACCACACGTTAGGGAAAGAATACTTATCATTCTGCTGCAAAATGATGGGAAACCACAACACGAAATTGCAAAGTTTTTGGGCTGTTCGCACAGAACAGTAGCATATTGGTGTATGCACGGTGATCCAGATGATCTAGAAACTCTACATAATAAAAGAGAGTACGCATATTATCGAAAAGCGACTCCTGAATATATTGAACTATTATTAAAAACTGTTGACCAAGACCCATCAGAATTAGGTTACGAATTTGGGAAATGGACAGCAGAAAGACTAGCCAAGTATTTAACTGAGAAAACAGGGATTGATTTAAGTAGTTCTCAAGTGAGGAGGATATTAAAGAGAAAAAAGTATAGTTATATCTGGGCTAAATATGATTTAGAAGATAAACAAAACCCAATAGAAAGAGCAAAGTTTAAAGAAAAACTTGCTCAATATTTATTAATAGCGCGAGAACAACCAGAACGTTTACAGGTATGGTTTTGGGATGAGAGCGGGTTCAGTTTACGTGTGATTCGGCGTAAGGGTTGGGGTAAAAAAGGAAAACGTAAAAATGTTCCAGGACAACGACGTTGTGGTCGTGTTAATGTCATGGGAGCAATCAGAGAATTAGACCGAAAACGAGTATGCTTTTTCGTTAAAAAAGGAAACGCAGATATTTTTTATGAGCAATTACAACAATTAAATGAATTAATTAAGCAAGAATGGATAAATAAAGGAAACCGTTTTGAAGATTTTGAAAAATCTGGGCCGAAGATTATTTTAATTTTAGATAATGCAAGCTTTCATAAACGTAAAGATATTCTAGCTAAAATATCTGAAGAATTTCCTAATTTTGTCCTAGAATTTTTACCTGCTTACAGTCCTGATTACAACATTATCGAGTTAGTCTGGCACTCATGTAAAGAATATATTGCCCATCGTCTGTTTAAATCAGTAGATGAATTAAAGTCACTGCTAGATAAGCTATTAAATCAAGGCGATTTAGTTATTAAGTGGCATCGAAAAATCAAAAATAAAGGTAATAGCGACTATGTTGCAGCTTAAATGCCGATTAGCTTATAGCTGTTTACTTTTTGGAAATAAACACCACGCTTAAAACAAGTTTGTTGTAAGATTTTGAAAAATTGACCGAATCCAGCGTCTAAACAATGTTTACCCAAGATTGAGCGAGATAATCCCACTAAATTCAAATCCTCAACAAACACCATTCCGACATCATTGCAAATTTGATGAGACAGTTTAGAGTGCCAATCTTTGCGACAACGAGCAATGTACTCATGAAATTTTGCTACTTTCTTTTGGGCTTTAAGCCAATTATTAGAACCAATACGTTTTTTGCAAACACGCTGTTGCAGCAATTTAAGCTTGCTTTGGGCATCTACAAAAAACCTCGGACGTTTGATAGTTAGTCCATTAGAAGTTGCGATAAAACTTGTTAATCCTACATCAATTCCTATTGCTTTACCTTGTGGTATTGGCTGTGGTACATTTACATCCCACTGCATAATTAGCAGCACGTACCATCCAGAAGCACGTTTAACAATACGAGCTTGTTTTACTACACCACTGTCAGGTATTTCGCGTGATTGATGAAATTTTATCCAGCCAATTTTAGGAAGTTTTATTCTTCTTTTTTGAATTAAATTACCTTTTAACTGTGGAAATACAAAAGAGCGCATCTTTCCTGGTTTTTTGAATCTAGGAAAACCGTGTTTTTGTTCCCACATTGCAACAAAAGCGTTTTCTAGCCTTAAAAGTGTTTGTTGTAAAACTTGTGCTGAAACTTTCTTAAGTTTAGGATATTTCTTTCTGGCTTGGGTTAATCTTACGGATTGATTAAAATAGGTTGGTCGTGGGGTATCGGCAGGAATTATGTACTCAGAATGCAACGAACAAGCATTAATCCGACAGCTACGAGATTTAATCCAGTCTTTGCGCTCTGCTAGTGCGTAGTTATAGACAAGGCGACATTGTTCTAACCAGTCTTCAAATATGGCAATTTGGACGCGAGTTGGTTTAAGCTTAAATTCGTAAGTCAGATGAAACACTTGAACTATCTCCGAGTTTTTTCTAATTTTTGATTACCCAACCAAATAGCGAACCACTTGCGGATCTATCTCCATAATCCGTTTTCTAATTGATTGTGGAGGGTTCTTGAAAAACTGCTTCAAATCCCGACTTTTGACTTGATAACAACTGGTACAACGCTTTTTAGCTTTGAGCCAACCTTGTCTCACCCAGTAAGTAACAGTAGTCGGGTGTAAGCAAAGATTCTTGGCAATTTCACGGCAACTGTAGTTATCAAGAACTGGGCGTGTAGAGTACCCCAACGAATGTAATTTTCTCCTAACTGCTGATGCTGTGCGATGATAACCCCGTCTTTTTAGTCGAAAAGCTATTTGGTTTGGAGTGTACATTTCTGCCATTTCATACAATGTTGCTAATTCGTTTTCATGCCATCTAATGCCCATAATTCAATCTCCAAATTCTCAGTCAAGTAAGCTTGATTTTTTTTGTATGGCGACTCTTAGATGAATCGCCACCACAGAGTTCATCTGCTGTTTTCGTGAGGTTCGAGTTCCAATTCCAAATAAGAAAGCGCAGTTTCAGCATCGCCAATAGTCAGGTCGGGTTGATATCCAAGTGTTAGATAATCGGGGTGTTTAGCAATTTCTTTGAGGATGAATTTACCCGCATCAACTAAATCGTGCAGAGATGGATAAGGCAGCTGGGTGAGTTTTTTATCAGTGGATTCAGTTAACACAACACTGACACCAACTGCATTTAATTCGTGCTTCAGCATTTGAATTTGGCGTAGACAGGTGTTAATTTCTGTCTCTAAAACTGTTTTTAATTCCTGCGGTGAAAGCAGTTTTATATTATCCTCAATCCGTGTTTCATCATCTTCAGTGTTCTTGTTTGGCAGCAGAATGTAACGCCAACCTGCACCATATTCGTCAGCTAGATATGTGTCTTCGGCGTAATACTTCATGCCTATAATTTGACCACGTTCTGTCCGTTGTCCAAAGCCAAATCGAGGATAATGCCAAACCGGAGGAATCGAGATCGTAGGTTCCATTGTTTTAGTTAGTGAATGGTTATTTGTTGAGATTGAAAAACTGAGTTAAGCTGCAATATCGGGTGTTGCGTTGGTCATACTTACAGCCGAATTATCGAGTGCCACTGCTGCGTTCAACGGCTGGGTGTACTGTTTCTGGTCTATCTCGTTTGTCCAATACGTGATGTGTTGAAACACCAAACCCAGCATTGAATCACCCTTGTAGACACGGTAGATTTTGGGGCAAGCTCCATTACAGTAGACCAGCGTGTAGCCTGAAATTTCAATTAACTCTGCGTTTGGATGAGTCGGGGGTAAAAGTATCGGTTCGCAGCAATCACCCCAGTCAGGATCTTGAACGAATGACATAGTTGCTGTATTTTGCATTCATCGTGGTGAGAAAGCGATCGCTGTTAGCTAAGATGTGCGATCGCCTTTTTTACTTGCGGGACTATGCGGCTACAGATTGTCTAATGCCCAATAGTGCGATCGCTGCATCAATACTGTCAGTTGTGCGACTGCCCCCCAATGGCCTTTGTCTGCTGTACCATTGATCCGCGCGGTTGTATCCCACAAAGCCTACTCGTCGGTTGTTGAAGTATAGGGTGGTGCTGAAGGAAAGCCAGTCAATCTCTCCGTGAGTTAAGCCGTATCTGTGACAAGCGGCTTCAAGTTCGTCGCTGAGGCGGTCGTTGCGTTCTCTTGGGGTTTCTCTTAGTGTTGCTTTAACTTCTGCAACTCTTTTGGCGAACCAGTTGCGATCAAATGGTAGCCGTCCACCATTCACCAATTGCACCCATACGGTGATGCCACCCTCAATCCACATGGTACGGATTGATTCTGGCTCTACTTCGATAATCTCGGCAATGATGCGGCGGTCACGGGATGTAAGCGGATCTGCGGTTGGTGCTACCGCTTGCGCTTGCTCGTTCATGTACTGCGCGAGTTCGGCTTGGGCTAAGTCTTGTTCGTCTACTGTGTTGCGGTTGAAGCTTCTTGATGCTTGCGTTGAATATGTGAAGTGGTTCATAATAGAGTTCACCTTTTTAGGGACAGAAGGCGATCGCGCAAGTTTGTCAGGCGAGGGCGGTCGTCTTTTTGTTTTCTAGATATAATCTAGCAAATAATCTAGATTTAGTCAAGATAAAAATCTAGATTGTTAAGTTGGCTTACAATAAGCTTTACAGCTATTAGTCTGGATAAAGAGTATATTTTTGATAAAGACCAACAGAAAAATATGCCTGCGAACAAAAAGCCAGAGACACAAGGGCGAACTGCCCAGTTAGGTATCAAGATAGATGCCGATTTATATGAGAAGTACAAAACAAAATTGAAAGAAGATGGGGTATCGATAACGGAAGATATCGAAAACCACATGAGGAATTATATAGGCGAGATGATCGTCCAAAGTAATGTAGTGGATATAGTCAAGCTAGTTGAGGATGTAGAAGCCTTAAAGAAAGTCGTGGGGGAGTTACAACCGGGCTGGCAAGAGAGAATGAGCAGCTTAAAAGCCAGTTAAAAGCCATGTCATCTCAAATCGACAGCTTAGTACAAATAATGAAAACTTCACCCCCTCTTGACAGGGGGTGAAGCGTTTTTAAGGTCTGTCCTAATATTCTAGATAATTTTCTTGATTTTTATCTAGCCCGGTGTTAGATTTTAAGTAGCCGTTCAATCTGCGGCTACTTAATTTTTTAGGCAATCGCCCGAATGCGAATAACATTTGCTATCCGCACTTGAAGCGCAAGGTAAACAAGACAAAGACAAGTATTTGCTTGTCTTATCCCTAAAATGCCATGCTGACACTAGACCGCGAACAAACATCAGCACCCAGCTATAAAATTCTCAACGACAGCATTAAAGAAACCTTCACTGCTATTGATCGCTTTGAATGGCAAGCTGTTGATGAAATATTACAGATGAGGGAACAGCAGCTTTACCGTGAAGTTGGCTATCAAAGTTTTGAGGAATATTGCCAAGCCGAATTATCCGCCTGGGGTGGCTATCGGAGAATTAACCAACTCTTAGGGGCTAAGAAAGTTAGGGACACAGCCGATGAATTGGGCGAACATAAGTAGAACAAGGTGAAAAAACCAAACTGTGTAAAGATAAGTAAATACATAAATGTGTCTACTAGGGTAACAGGGGTATGGGCAGCCGTTTAAGGGTATTTCTGAC
>NZ_JACJRU010000086.1 GCF_014697425.1 Nostoc sp. FACHB-110 | reverse complement strand
GCTTGGGTGTCGTTCCACTCGACTAACAATTGATGCAGTTCGGACTCAGAAAGGAAAGCTAATTCTCCAACTCTCTGATGTGGGTTGCTGACTATTGTGGCTAACAAAGTCTGGAAATGCAGCGTCATCCGCTCAATTGTCTGTGGCGCAAACAAATCGCGCTTATACTCCCACGACCCCATTAATCCGTTGTTTGTCTGCCAAATCGAAAGGTTCAAATCAAATAAACAACTACCCCGTTCTACGATATCTGGAGTCAGACTCACCTCAGCTAACTCGATGGGTTCGAGGGAGAAGTTTTCTAGCACAAACATCACCTGAAATAGGGTGTTATGGCCAAGAGAACGTTCTGGTTGTAGTGCTTCTACCACCTGCTCAAATGGTAGGTCTTGGTTGGCGTGAGCATCCAACACAACAGCCCGGACTTGTGCGAGTAACTGGGAAAAACTGGGATTTTCGGCAATCTGGGTACGCAATACTAATGTGTTGATAAAACAGCCAATTAAGGGATTAATTTCTGTGCGATCGCGGTTAGCAAATGGTGTACCAATACAAATATCATCTTCACCACTGTAACGATGCAGCAAAATCGCCAAAGCTGTCAGCAGGGTCATAAACAAGGTGACACCTGAGTTTTGGCTGAGGGTAACTAATTTATCAGTTAAATCCTTGTCAAGTTGAAATCTTTTGTTAGCACCAACAAAAGTCTGCACTGATGGGCGCGGATAATCTGTGGGTAACTCTAACAGTGGCGGTGCGCCAGCTAATTGTTGTTTCCAGTAATCTAGTTGCTGTTGTTGAACTCCTTTAGTTAACCATTGGCGTTGCCAAACGGCAAAATCTGCGGATTGTATTGTTAACTCTGGTAAGGGATTGGGTTTACCTTGAGTAAAAGCTTGATAAAGGATTTCTAACTCTTGCAGGAAAATTCCCATTGACCAGCCATCGGTGATAATGTGGTGCATGGTCAATATCAACAAGTGGGATTCGGCTTGTTGACGGATTAAAGTGGCTCGTAACAAAGGAGAGATACTCAAGTCAAAGGGTTGGCGAACTTCTTGAGTAACTATTTGTTGTAATGAGGCTGGTGGTAAATCTGGCAAATCTACCACAGGTATATTGATTGTCAGCTTGGGTGCAATTACCTGAACAGGAATGCCCTCTGTCACCGCAAAGGTAGTTCTTAAAGCTTCATGACGGCGGATAATCTCGTTGATACTCGCTTCTAAGGCACTTACAGAGAGCTTGCCCACAATCCGCAGTTGCAAACTTTCGTTATAAAATGGGCTGGCTTTGTCTAATTGATGAAGAAACCACATTCCTTGTTGAGCAAAGGATAGAGGCAATTCTTCATCCCTAGCGACTGGCTCTAGGGGGATAGAGGTAGATTGTGTGGCGGCTTGAGCTTCTTTGAGAAACGCCAGGATTTCGGTTTTACGCTGTTTGAGTTCCTGCTGGATAGCTGCTGTCATCACTCCTTTGGGAGCGCGACAGCCTAGTTGCTCTCCTTCGAGCCAGATTTTTACACCCTTGGTTTGCAGGCTAGTTAAAAACTGTTCTACCGTCATATCATGATTTCCTCATATTCTTCTGCAACTTCTTCAGTATTTTCACCGTTAGCTTGAGTGACACTGCGAATTACCTCAATGCTTTCGGCTAAACTAGCGATCGTGGGTGCTTTAAATAAGCGTTGTAAAGATAAATCTAAAGCAAAATCCTTCTGTAATAGAGCAATTACTTGACCAGCTAATAGCGAATTTCCCCCCAACTCAAAAAAGTTGTCGTGAATACTTAAAGATGATATTTTTAACACTTGCTGCCAACATTGAGCAATTTTTCGCTCTGTTTCATTGCGTGGTTCGATGCGCTCTTTAATTTCTTGATTGTTAATTCTATTAATCAGGCTGACGCGGTCAATTTCGCCATTCTCTAGACAAGGCATTTCGGGCAATTTTACTAAGTTATAGCGGCAATCAACGCCAAAGCGGTCTTGTACCAGAAATTCTGTTAAAACTACATCTTTACTACTAGTAAAATAAGCAGTTAATTTCTGTAAACTAAACGCTGATGATTGCCAACGTTGAATGTTTTGATTGCTGCCATCTAAACCTATTAATAGATGAGTTTGTTGATGTTTTAAGCTGGCAAGCATTGAAGATATGGCTTGGGAAGCAGACATAATATAGAAACCTTTGGCACGAATCAGATTTTTCATCTGATAACCTTGGCTCATACCTGTGTCATCCCACATACTCCAACTGAAACAATAACTGGTTAATTTACTGTGAGAATTTTGGTAATGAGAAAAGCCACAAAGAAAACTATTAGCAGCAGCATAAGCCCCAACAGCACTACCACCAAAAAAGCCGTTTACTGAAGAAAAATTAATAAAAATACTGCCTTTATTTTCTTTTACCAATTGATGCAAAGCCCAAGTACCCAATACCTTGGAACGCAACACTGCGGCTAATTTCTCTCGAGTTTCTTCTAATAGCAGTTGCTCATGGGAAGTTCCAGCTAGATGCAGTATTCCATCCAAAGTTTTACCCCATTTATATTGGGCTTTCTCAACTATTATTTGTAACTGTGGCAAATCACAAATATCAACGGCTGCGTAAATTATTTCTCCCCCAAGCTGTTGTAATTCCTGATAGATTTGCCATCGTTGTATCAGATTGTCTGTTGGCTGATTCCCACTACTTTGATTTGCTAAGGGAGTTCTCCCGACCAAAATTAATTTAGCTTGGTAATTTTGCAACAAATACCGGGCAATTTCAATCCCTATACCACCAAGTCCCCCGGTGATTAAATAAATGCCTTGTTGCTGGAAGGGAATTGGAGATTTAGGTTCGCTTTGCCAATCAACTTTTTCTAAGCGAGGAACAAAACGCTGTTTATTTCTGTAAGCTACCTCTGGTTCTTTTGAGTCAGCTTGCATCTCTTGTAAGATGTAATTTGCATTAATTTCACTATCAGCAAAAGGCAAATCAATGTGGCGACAGTTCAACCAAGGTAATTCTTGAGGAATGGTTTTGAGTAGCCCTAAGACTGCTGATTTTTCGTAAGCTATGGGGTCATTTGCCGCAATAGATTGGCTATGAGAAGAAATAAAGAGTAATTGAACTTTATTATCAGCACCTTGAATTTTGGCTAAAGCTTGAGTTAGGAACAACAAACTGTATATTCCATATTCTTGTGCTTGTTCAAGTGCATCAAGGCTGTTAATTTCACCAACATACTGGTCATAAGTCCATAGGTGGAGAATCTGCCCAATGATAATATTATCTGCTGCTAGGGATGCGATTAAAAGTTGGTAGTCTTTAGCTTGTCCTGGTGTAATTGTGTAGTGTGAAGCATTGATTTTGCGGAAATCTTTTCCGGCTGAAACCGTGATGTAGGGCAGCTTATCTTGTGAAAACATTTGACATAAATCTGCCCCTAATTCACCAGCATCGAGAAATACTAATGTGGAATTAATGACAGTTAAGGAAGTGCTAAAAGTAATTGGTAGTTTGGGCTGCCATACTTGACGGTAGAACCAATTAGGGATAGTGTTAGCATTTTCTAGTAAGATATCAATGCGTTTAATAATTGATTTAAACTCATCTGCTTTAAAGCGTTGGACTAATTGCGATCGCTGAATTTTTCCAATCGCTGTTTTCGGGATAATTTCAGGTTCTACTGGAATTAAATAATCGGGATTTACACCCACCTTGTTCACAACATTAGTCCGAATTTCTCTCAGTAAAGCTAATAAACTCTCATCATCAGCAACAGCAGTATTGAAAAAGATAGCTAGTTTATCAGTATTCATTCCTGGCTGTCTGACTGCACAAGCAGCTGTGTAGGAAACTTCTACTCCTTTTAGTTCCTCAACGGCGGCTTCAATTTCGTGACAGTAGTAGTTTAGTCCGTTGATGATAATGACATCTTTGATTCTTCCAGTAATCGTTAAACGCCCTTGATGCAGAAATCCTAAATCACCTGTATTAAACCAACCATCAGTAGTAAAAACTTCTTGGTTTGCTTGTTGATTTTGATAGTAACCACTAGTAACAGATGCACCTTTGACTTGTAAACGCCCAATGATATTTTCTGTTACTACTTGTTCATTTTCATCCACAATTCGCAGTGCCGCACCAGCAATTGGCAAACCCAATTCTACAAATGAAGCATCATCTGATGAAGATTCCAGGGAAAAACTATTAGAGTAAGTAATTCCCGAAGAAGTTTCGCACATCCCAAAGGCTGGATGAATAGCACTAGTTGGTAAACCGTGACGACTCAGCAGTTTTAAGAAATTCCTGGCTGTTTTTGTGACAATTGGTTCTCCAGCGTTGATGATAAACTTTATAGAGGATAGATCCCAGTTATGGCTATTGATATCAGCAGCGCGATCGCAAATCAACGAAAAGGCAAAGTTAGGAGACCAACTAATTGTCGCTTGATGTTGCTCAATTAAATCCAGCCACTTCAAGGGATGCTGCACTATCAAGTTAGTGGGTACATGAATTTGTTGACAGCCTAGACTTACAGCCATGATACTCAAAGAAACTAGCGCCCCCACATGATCCAAAGGCATCCAGTTTAAAATGCTTTCCTGGCTTGAGAAATCACCCATTAAAATTAAGCCAGTTGTCATACTCAATATATTGCGATGATTGAGCATCACACACTTGGGTATACCAGTGCTACCAGAAGTCAAAAGCAAAATGACCAAATCCTCTGGCTGACTTTGATGCAATTGCAAATCTACTTCACATTCACGCAAATTTTCAATAGTGGCAATTTGCAAGTTTTCTAAATTTAAAAGTTGGAAAAAATTATCAATATTTCCAGCTAAAGCCGCACTCGTCAATACCAGAGGTTTTTCTAACATCTGCCAAGTATTTTGTAATTTGCTGGCGGTACTGTTACCTGGCTCGTATGCAGGGGCGATGGATACAGGTACTGGCACAAAGCCCCCTAGCACACAGCCCCAAAAAGCACTCAAAAAATCTTGATTCTCTTCTAATTGAAAAATTACTTTATCTTCCGCTTTAAGTCCTAGCTGCCTCAAGCCAGATGAAATTTTTTGAGCATCCTGCCATAGTTGGTGATAAGATTGAACTTTTTCGCTGCCATCAGGTTGAATATAGATGATACCTTTGTTTGAATTTTGAGCGACTTTTTGCAATAGTTCTTGTAAGGTTGTTGGAGTTTTTTCTGAGTATTTTAAAGTTTCTCCGTAACTAATTGCTAACTTTTTGGATGAAGAAACAATCTGGTTTTCTATCTTTTGAATAGGTGTATTGGCTTGGGGATCTGGCTGAATATTTTCAGAGGCTAATCCTTGATTCTCTCCTAGCAAATCTTCTAAATGTACAGGCAAAATCTTGTTATGTCTTGGTTCAACAACTACTGCAACACGTTCAATTGCGGGGAATGACTCTAATT
>NZ_JACJRU010000085.1 GCF_014697425.1 Nostoc sp. FACHB-110 | reverse complement strand
GGTAGCAGCATCCTGTGAAGCGTCAACCCGCCAAGAATTCATACAGTTCAGTCTGTTTGATTAGATTGGAATCCTCACGCCTTCAGGCTGAGGAGGATGTCAAAACAGAATTATTTAGAGAGTATCGCAATACCCCAACACGGCAGCTACGCGATCGCATCTTCAAGCAGCATCACAAATTAGCTTGCGAGATTGCCCATCAATTTAGATTATGTTGCAGTGAACCGTTTGAGGATTTACTGCAATTGGCAACGATGGGATTATTGACAGCAATAGAACGCTTTGACCCTGAGCGAGGCAATGCTTTTAGTTCGTTCGCTTGCCCATATATTAAAGGTGAGATTTGCCACTACCTGAGGGACAAAGCCAACACGATTCGCATTCCCCGCAGTCTCCAGAGCTTGTATCAGAAGGGGAGAAAATTGCAGGATGAATCTATGCAGCAGGGAATAGTATTAAGTCCTCTTCAGATTGCTACTGCACTTGGCACAACTGAAGAGAAATGGCGAGAAGCCGCTTCAATTTGCTTTAACCGTCTGCCAGTAAATATTGACAGCTTGCTTAGAAACACAGCAGAGGAAGCACCTGAGTATTCCACAGAATACATGAAACGACTGTTGTTAATAGAAGAACAGCTATCAGTCTGCGATAAACAGATGCAGAATGCCGTCATAGAACCATTGCCACTAGCCAGCTTAGACGAGTCAACTCGTAAATTACTTGAGATGCTGTTTTTTAAAAACCAGCCACTCAGGGAAATTCGCCGGAGTGCTAGAGCATCTGGCATCAAAGCAAAGGATATCAAGCCGATGCTGCTGAATGCAGTATTAAGTTTGGCGTAGAACAACAGCTGACTTGAGATTGTGGTTGGGTGAACTCAACTCACCTCTGATTCTTTCTTCGAGCAAGCCCAACCAATCCATGCGTTCCATCTGACTTTGCCAACTCATAGCTGGTGTTTTGGTACTATGAATCACTTGTAATGCTCGCAGCGCCACACCGAATACTGCGCGTTTTGGGGCGATTTCTCTAAGGGCTGAACGGGCATAGCCTTGTAGGTCGCAATCCCAAATACCAATAGGCCTACTATAGCCATTGTGCCACACACACCATACAGCAAAGCGGTGCGTAGCAGGGTTAGACGGATGATCAAAGCGTCCCAGCCTGATAGTGGTTCCGTCGAATTCCCCAACCAACTCTGCATGGAGTTCTGGGAGATAGTCAAGCGTGAGCAAAAAATCGTAACTCCCATACAAGGATGTAATTCGATAGGTTGCCACTTCGCCTGGCGTGTTGCGCTCAATTCGGAGGACAGCGGTGTTATTTCTGTCCCATCGCTTGATAATGCGGGGATAGGATGAGCGTTTTTGCGGTTGTCTGAACAGTCGCTTAATCCATCGCCGTAATTGCTCCAGCCATTTGACCACATTCTACTTCTTCCCGATATAGAAGTTGGACAAGAAATGACTGACTTGCTCGGTAGGAGAAAACCTGATGACTCCGCCCAGCCCAGATATCATAGCAATTCGCTCTATCGATTCTCGAAAAGCTAAGTTGCCTGTCCAAGCATCTTTGAGTGTGATGCCAACTGGCAGACCAAGCAAAAGCCACAGCAATAATTCAAATGGATCGAGATGAATTTTGCTGTCTTTGCGAAAAACTAAAGTAACCCCATCTCGTTTGGGGCTAGGATTTGGTTGCTGTTCGTCGCTTTTGAAAGACTCCACTGCTGTAGGGTAATGAACTATACCCTAAGTTGCCCTAACTCACTGCTTGCAGGCTTAAGTCATTGAGTGTGGTTTCTAGCCAGCAGATGTCTTCGTCGGTGAGTAATAATTTGACTTTCCGCCATATATCAACAATCTCTTTTTGTTCGTAACAGGCAGTTAGAGCCTCGCTGATGACGGATAATTTTTCTCTATTTTTATTGCAGATTGCAGATATCAGTCTAATAGCTGCCCAGCCCTGATCGTCGTTGATTTCCATATAAATTTCATTATTCTTTAATATTCAATTGTGTGAGCGTGAGTTATTTATCTAACTCAGTGTAGTTACTTGACTTAGGGCAACTTAGGGCATGACCCTAATTCAAGTAGAAGAAACCACTTCATCACTCACCAACAACCCGGCTGCTGTGTACCTCGCCTCACTGGGTAAAGGCAGCCGCCGCACCATGAGACAGGCATTAGACGCTCTAGCACTTCTCGCCACCAATCAAACCTGCGATGCGATGACTTGTCCGTGGGGGCTGCTGCGATACCAGCACACAATGGCAATTCGCTCAGAGTTGATGGATAAGTACGCACCAGCTACGG
Source organism: Nostoc sp. FACHB-110 (assembly GCF_014697425.1). Classification (GTDB taxonomy): domain Bacteria; phylum Cyanobacteriota; class Cyanobacteriia; order Cyanobacteriales; family Nostocaceae; genus Nostoc_B. The sequence goes on along the minus strand of NZ_JACJRU010000085.1, from coordinate 4,718 downwards.
CTAACAAGATGCTGGCGGCGTTGCGGCGGGTGCTGAAGGAGTCGCAACGCCTGGGGCAGATGACGGCGGAAGACTACGCCAAAGCTACTGACCTTAAGCGAGTTAAGTCTAGTGGGTTGCCCAAGGGTAGACATTTATCTGCTGATGAATTGGGAAAATTACTTCACACCTGCACTGATGATGAGTCGGTATTTGGCATTAGAGATGCGGCGATGCTCATGGTGTTGCGGGTTGGGTTACGCCGCGGCGAGGTTGTAAATTTGGATTTGTCTGACCTCGATTTGGTTGAGGGATGCGTCAAGGTCAGAGGGGCCAAGGGGCGCAAGGATAGAATCGTGCCTTTTCCTGAAAGTGCGTTAGCGAAGCGGGGCGGAACGCACGTCGCGCATCTGCAGCAATGGGTTGAAACTAGAGGCGATGACCCTGGCCCGTTGCTGCTACCAATTAGTAAATCTGCTAATTTGGTGCAGCGGCGGCTTTCTGATCAGAGTGTGCTGACAATTATGTCTGGTCGGGGTAAAGCCGTCGGAGTTACAGACTTCACCCCACACGATTTTAGAAGGACATTCGCTGGTGAATTGTTGGACGCTGGTGTGGATATCGTGATTGTCCAGCAGTTACTGGGACACGCTGACCCGGCGACTACTGCCTATGATAGGCGCGGTGCAGCAGCAAGGAAACGAGCAGTTAATCTTTTGACTTGGTAATATCTACTTCAAATTGAACTCCATCAATACACACACGCAAGCAATACGGTGGCTTTACTCCGTTACGTTGTAACAATCGAACTTGAGTATTAACAATATCTCTATTTTGGTGAAGCCATTGTTTAAGCTTGGCTTCTGGTGACTGGGAAATCTTCACACTGGCTCTTGTTGGGTTCTTTTGCTTAGTTTACCCGCGATCGCATTACTTATTTATCTATGTAATATCTCAGTTTCACTCTTCATATTTCATAGGTAATTGAGGTGTGCGATCGCACTGAAGTCTGAAGTGTGAAGTATGAAGTCTGAAGTGCGATCGCAGATACTGGGAAATTTTCATAGACACTGCGTCGCGCTATTCAAATTCAAAAAGTTCCCGAATGTCTACTTCAAGTTCCTGACAGACTTTCAAAACCCTAATCACTGCGCCGAGATTTCGGCCATTTTCCCAGTTCTGAATAGTGGTTTTAGTTAGCCCCGACATTTTAGCTAGGTCATCTTGGCTTAAACCCTTGCGCTTTCTATAGTCCGCAAGCTTTGAAACCACCTTTTCATCTTTATCTGCTTCTTTAGACATTAATGTTTAGCCCAAAATAATTAGCTAACTAATTTGACGTAGCTAATCAGATTTGGCTAAGATAGAGATGTTAAGGCGATCGCTCTGCCTGGCAAACTTTGCGATCGCCTAACAGTCCCAAACCAGTTAGCTACGGAACCTTAACTAATTATGCCTCAAGCAACAATTGACGTTCAAGCAATTCCCCAAGTCGAAGTAAACGGAAAGCCGGGAATTTTTCTCGCTCCCCTTCATACTTCAGACTTCATACGAAATCGACTCAACCGATGATGTCTTTGGCACACTTTACCGTGTCTGGGGTGGCGACAGGGGAGTTAAGTTACTTGGCACTTTCTACCAAAACCTTGAAGGAGCTTGGATATCCCAGCCTTGCGACACCACAAAGCGTTCTAGTTGGGCAACTGATACCCAAGCCATAAGCGCAATCCTAGCAGCGTAGTTCCCTTAAATAACTGAATAAACATGCAAGGCTTTAATAATTTCCTGCTGTCCATTCCCCGGACGTTCAGAAGCGGAAGGTAAATCAAAAGCTGTATGAGCTAAATCAACGCTTGCTCCATCCAGGCGATTGCGAGACGGATAAAAAAGATGACGATAGCACTGTTGAATAATAATGGCTAACTCTTGTTCGGACTTCTTGTAAAGTTCGTTAACCTTTTCTTGCTGGTGTTCTGGTAATTGCGCTAAACGGTCAGGCGATCGCATCGCGTCTAATGCCAAGCGATAAAGCATTTTGTTCTTCATCTCATCACGAGTGGCATCATCAGCAACCAAAAACACCAAATTATTCAGTAATTGGCGAAACCTTCCTTGATTTCCCTGATGGCGGTAAATATTTTCAACTAATGGCGGTACTGTTACCGCTTCATTACGTACTGTCTCCGCATCGTAGCTAATCAGTACCAAGTTGGGTTTGCCATCCCCCGCATCATCAGACACATCATAGGCTCCACCTGCAAAGGGAATTAAATTAAAGGTTTTCCCAGCAGCAAAAATAGTCCGAATACGGTCTTGCAACAGATTTCTGGCTTCGTTTAGATCCACCTGCTTTGTCTGGCGGCGAATGAGTACACCAAGGTTGACTTCTGTTAAAAATCGTAGGGGTGCAGCCGGACGGTCATCAAGATAAGCCGATTCAGCAATAAACCTTTGACGCGCATCATTAATAAAACTGATATCCAAACCAGAGGCGAGGATAGCGTAACGCAGATTTACTTCGTCTATACCTTGTAAATTGTCATTAAACGCAAAGCTATTCCATAGAATGTTTCGAGCAACAAAAGAAGCATAAGGAGCTAAACCCGCATACCATTTAGCATCTAACTGTTGTGCTAGAGAAGTTTCTTTTTCGGTTGCTGCTACATCATTTTGAATTACAGGGTCAAATCGCCCTAATTCGAGGCGAGTAGTAATCTCATCTCGAATAGGAATATACCCTGGATTAACGTGATGTAAATGAATAGCGTAGGTGTTTGCTGGTTGTTCTTGCCAAAGATAAGCAATGGTTCGTGTCAGTAACCTCAACATTCCCCTAACACGCTGAAAGGTACTTAGGGTTGAGAGTTTATCTGTAAGTAAATCCATCAACGCTGGATGGAAAGGAAAACCATTCCGAAAATCAGCCACTCTATCTGCATTCACCCGTTCAGTTGGTAAATCACCGCGATGGGTGATCCATAATTGTTCGTAATTACGAATTACTTCTTGGGCTGCATTTTCATCAATGTACGAAAATAATCGGCGACGCAAAACCTGTACAGTTTCTTGTTCTGTCGTTGGGTTTAAAAGTGTAGCTACTCGCCCTGCAACTTTAGTAGCTTCATCAAGTTTTTCTGCTACGAACTCATTCTCTTGAGAATAAGCATCTGTGGCTTTTCCTTCTTTACCAACTGCTAAAGTGAAAACTACACAAGCATTTGCTGAAGAACTCACAGCTTTAAATAAAGCAGTTAGAAAAGGCGTAAGTTGGTCTTGTTCTTTTCTACCTTTAATTTTACGTAAGTATATAGATAATTCGTCTAATAAAATTAATACTGGTTCATTACCAAATAATTCTTGAATTGTAGCTGCCCCTGGTGCAACTTTTTCGGTATCGCTTTTACGTACTTTCTCGTATCCAGCTACCCCAGCTAATCCGTAAGCAAGTTCTCCCCAAGGAGTGTAAGCTCTTAAACCATCACCCAGAGGTCTACCGTTTACCGGATCTGCATTTTCTCCATCAAAAGCAGCTAATCTTACCCTGGTCTTGGGGACGAGTTCAGGCTCAATAAATTCCTGAACATTCTCTACGCCTTGCATCCCTTGTGCAGCGTGAGCCAAGGCAATCAAACTATGAGTCTTACCACCACCGTACTGAGTATCCAAACGCAACACGGCAGAACCGCCCACGCCTTGCAGTCTTTGACAAACAGTTTTTAATAATGCTTTTAACCCTTGGGTGGGATGAGTATTGGCAAAGAATTTATTTGGTAAAGCATACTCTGGTGGTGCTGTACCATTAATGACCTGAGCCAAATCTGCTGCGAAATCAGACTCTCGAATATTACCTTTTAATATGTCAGGGCGAGGGCTACAAATTTCAAATAAAGTTTTCATTACATTCGTTTTCTTCGCTAGTCCTAAAAACTGCACGTCAAAACTGCGTAGGCGCAGCCCGCCGCAGGCATCGCCATTGTTAAATTTGCTTGCGATCGCACATAATAAATTGAGTAAGCATAGATTGAATTAATCTGCTTACTTTTCCGCAGAACTGATTAGATAAAAATTTAAAAACTAATGCGGACGCATTATTCGCTACATAATAACCGTTCTAGTCAGCTACTACCTATGTGAAAACACCATATTTTGACTCTAAACTAACTAGTGTAGGTAGGTTTTGTAGTAGCAATTAATCTTTTACGTATACTTATAGGAATCGTACTTGAATATTGCTAAGTATACTGAGAAACGAACCTTTGTATGGCAAGCTTCTAGCCAATTTGGTTTTTCAGAAATCAAATATGAGTCCTATATATAATTGATTTTCTTGTTTTGATTCAGAGTTGCAGTTAACAAAAAGAAGCTTGTAGAGCTTCAGCAACAGAAAGTAATGGGGCAAAATGCGATCGCAGTTCCGCGTTTGTGTTGGGTAAATGTGCGATCGCACTCAGTCAGACATTGCGATCATCAACTAAGGCTTCGAGTAAATAAAATTATAATCACTGTACAACATAACTTATGACCGCTGAGGCGATCGCCTGAATTGAGTAAGGTTGGTTGAAAATAGGCGATCGCTTTTTGCTGCAAGGTTAATTTGTGATATATGGCTAGATGTTGTTAGGCTTGCCATATCCATTTGTCACAAGTTAAGGCTGTGAGGCAGTTGTCAAGGGGGTTTGAGAAGATGGCTGAAAGAAAAATTCAGGTGTGCCTCGTTGTTGATCAGGGAAGGGTGCAAC
>NZ_JACJRU010000084.1 GCF_014697425.1 Nostoc sp. FACHB-110 | reverse complement strand
TGGCGCGGGCTTTGACTATCTAGACTACATAGTTACAAGCCTTGTCGCCCGTGCCAGACACCGCCGAATCTAGCGCAGCGATCCTCAGTTGCGTCAATGTTTCTACCTCCACTTTTTTGTTCATGATCGCTTGACATTCAAGACAGTCGCTACAAGATTGAATAATTTATTTCTTGGAAATCCCTTGTTGGTAAAAGCTGCAAACTCTTCTCCCCTACACCCCTGCACCCCTGCAGTCTAAACAAGCAAATTAATTGATTAACACGTTATTAGGGCTGAAAAGTTAAAAGATTTAAAGATTCAGGTTGAACGGCAAAATAGATTGAGACAATGAAAATGTACCCTGATTATCTTGCCAGGGTATTGAGAATTCAAACAAAGCAAATGAACGCCAAACTGATCACTTTCTCTGGCATTGTGACTGCATTTTTGGGTGCAGGAATTGGTATTGTGATTGCCAATTTACTTCCTTCACCTTATACAAGTTCAATGTATAAAGATTTAACTCAAAAATATGCCATTATTGGTGGAGTTGCGGGTTTATTAATTGGCTCTAGTCAAGAAATGGTGAGAGAACTCAAGCAAGAACGCGATTTAGAAGAAGATTTGTTACGCGATTTAAACAAAGCGATTCGCTCAACTACTAACAAAGACAATTACTGATTTTGTGAAAATCAGGGCTAGACAAGATCAGCACTTAAACTGATTGCGGAAAGTGAATATAAAAGGAAGTACCGCGATCGCGCTCTAAAATAATATTACCTTTGAGTTGTCTGACTAAGTTCTTGACAATTCTTAAGCCTAAGGAACTAGCATTTTCCCAATCTAAGTTTTCAGGTATACCAATACCGTTATCTTTAATAATCAGCATCAATTTGCTTTCTGGGGCTTCTTTCAACAAAATAATAATATTCCCGGTCTGTTTGAGGGGAAAAGCATATTTGAGACAATTAGAAACTAATTCGTTGATGATCAATCCGCAGGGGATAGCATTATCTAAATTCAAATTAATGCCATTTGTTTCTATATGCAGACAAATATTCTTTTGACTGACACCGTAGCAGCGAAATAAGCTATCGGTCAGTGTTTTGATATAGCTGCTAAAGTTAATTTGATGAATATCGGCTGATTGATAAAGTTGCTCGTGAATCAAAGCCATTGACTGGACGCGATTTTGAGATTCCGTAAATAGTAACAAGGTAGCTTCATCTTCCGAACGGCGAGATTGCATCCTTAACAGACTAGAAATAATTTGTAAGTTATTTTTGACGCGATGATGAATTTCTTTGAGTAATGTTTCTTTTTCTTCGAGCGATCGCTGAATTTGTTGTACTGCTTTTTTGCGATCGCTAATATCAGATAATCTTACCAAATTAATTTTCTTGCCCGCTACAGTAATTTGTTTAGTAGCTAAATTACCCCAAAAGAAATTTCCTTTACAAGTGACATATTCAATTTCTCGACTCCAATAAGATTTTTGTTCGATTTCCTCAACAATTTCTGCCAATTCTTCGGTTGTAAATTGATAACGTTGCAGTAAATTGCCTTCAATATTAATTAATTCCTGTTTGCTGCTAGCTTCAAACAACTCAACTGCCCGACTATTACAATCAAAGGTCAATCGTGTTTGGCTATCTACTAAAAACAGAGCATCGGCTGATTCATTAAAGATGGCTTCTCGCAAATCTCGATGGTGAATTACTTCTGACTCGATTTGTTTACGGATGGTGATATCTGTCAAAGTACCGATATAACCAATAACTGTACCGATAGGGTTAGTTTCTGGCACTATCTGAATATAAAACCAGGTGATTTGACCATCAGGACGGAGATATTTCACTTCTCGCCGACAGGCTTCAGATATCTCACATGCTTGTTTATAGAGAATCAAACAGTTTTTTTGCAGTTGTTCTTGGTCTTGTGGATGAATATTTTCTAGCCAGCCTTTGCCTAATGCGGCTTGTGTTGGTCTACCTGTCATCAAACTCCAACGTTCGTTGACATAAATACAATTACTAGCAACATCTAAGCGAAAAATGGCAACTGGCGCGGTATCCGTTAAAGTCGCGTAACGATGTTCGCTATCGCGTAAAGCGGCTTCTGCTTGTTTGTGTTCGGTAATATCATAATTAATCCCCACCATCCGTTGAGCTTGACCTTGCTCATTGCGTTGCACAATGGCTGAGGCTTTAATATAGCGGATACTACCATCATTCAAAATAATCCGAAATTCTGCATCAAATTCTTTGATTCCCTGTATAGCATCCCTTAAGGCACTTTCGGCCAGATGGCGGTCTTCGGGATGGAGTCGCTGGAGCCAATCTTGATATAAATCAATCCCATCTGCGGGTTTGAGACTATACAATTCATACATTCGCTCATCCCATTCTGCAGTATGCACTGTATCCCAGTCCCAAGTGCCGATATTGGCAGATTTCAGTGCTAAAGTTAAGCGATCGGAAAGATTGCGTAATTTTTCTTCAGTTTGTTTACGGTTGGTAATGTCTAAGATAGTGCCAATTAACTGGTATGGCTGGTTATTATTATCAAATATGACTTCACCTCTAGATAGCAAATAACCCAAACTACCATCGGGGCGATAAAAGCGATATTCCATTTCATAAGCTTGTTTTTGGCTAATTGCTTGCTGCAACACCGAATAGTAGCGATCTCGATCCTCTGGATGAATGCAACTGAGTATTTGGGAGTAACTGGGTGTCCCAGTCTCATGATTACGGCCAAATATGCGAAATAACTCTTCTGACCAAATTAAATTTTGCGTCGGCAAATCCAATTCCCAACTGCCTAAATGAGCAATCCTTTGTGCAGCATTCAGGTTAGCGGCATTTTTCCGCAATTGAGCTTCTAGTTGTTTTTGCTGGGTAATATCTTTGGCGATACCGACACCACCAATCATCTGTCCTTCTAAATTAAACATGGGTTTAACCGACAAAGCCACAGGTACACTAGAGCCATCTTTGCGAATAAAAGTCCATTCTGACTCACCAGTATTTTGCTGAAATTTGGCCATTAAATCTTCAGGGAAAACTTGTCTACCTAATTCTTTGCCCAGTTCATCAATGCGTTGTTTAATTTCTTGGGGATCGTGAAAACTATTTATTTGTACTCTACCAATCACTTCATCTGCTGTATAACCCAACATTTTTTCAGCAGCAGCGTTAAAAGTTTGAATTATCCCCTCGGAATCGGTAGTAATAATTGCATAATCGATACTAGCGAGAATTGCCTGTTGCAATCCAGAAACAGCTAATAATTCAGCTTCTGTTTGCTTGCGTTGAGTAACATCCGTTGCCGAGCCATTCATCCGTATCGGATTACCTGCGTCATCCCACAATGCTTGACCCCGGTCTAAGATCCAGATATATGAGCCATCTTTGCATTGCACGCGATATTCTTCTTGGAAAAAGGCTGTTTTGTGAGCTAAATGGTCAGCAATTGCCATAAAGACGCGCTCAGAATCATCAGGATGAATCCGGCTTGACCATGATTCCTCATTTTGAGCTAGTTCATGAGGGTTAAAGCCTAACATTTCTTCCCAACGCGTCGAGAAGAAAACTTCATTTGTTTTCATATTCCAGTCCCAAATCCCATCATTGCTACCCCGCAATGCCAAATGCCAGCGTTCTTCACTTTCTTTTAAAGCTGCTGTCCGTTCTGCTACTCTGGCTTCGAGTTCTTGATTGAGTTTTTGTAATGCTTGCTCGGCGATAATTTTATCGCTAATATCCAAAGCTACTCCACCCACTAGTAACGGCCCAGTTGTTTCTGGTAACAGGAATTTATAGACTAAAAAATCTCCTATTGTCCCATCTGATTTAGGTACTTTTTCAATGGTTTCTAATATTTGTTGTGTTTGTACAACTTGACGAATGTTATGCAAAAACTTTTGGGCAATTTCTGGTGGATAAATATCATATAATGTTTGACCAATTAAATGTTCTACTTGATCAGAGGGCAGTTGAAAAGTCCGCAAATATGTCTGGCTCAAATAAAGTATTTGACCATGTTCATCAGTAATCCAAGCGGCTGACGGACTGTTATTCATAAACGCCTGAAAACGAGCTTCATTTTGGCGCAAAATTTTTTCTGTCTGTCGCCGTTGGACTAATTCTTGTTGTGCTTGTTGATATGCAGTTGCTTGTTGAATGGCGATCGCAATTTGCCCACCTAAATGGTCTAATAAATCTAGTTCAAACGTTTCCCAGCACCGCGCTGCGCTACATTGATGTGCAATTAATAATCCCCATAACTGATTTGTGACTACAATTGGCACTACTAAATTGGCTTTGACCTCAAATTTCTCTAATAGCTGCAAATGGCAGTCTGTCAGGTTTGCCTGATAAATATCATTGATGGCGCGTTTTTTTCCCTGAAGATAGTTAGCTTGATAGTTTTGGAGAAAACACTGCTCTTCAATTTGCGTTCCTAAGGTTACTGTCCAACCTTCTAGCACTGACTCTGCTACCACAGTGCCACCTATATCAGGATTTAATTGATAGATTAATACCCTGTCTACCTGGAGAAATTGCTGTACTTCTTTTGTGATTGTGGCTAAAGTTTCATTTAAGTTGAGAGACTGACGAATTCTCAGTGCGATCGCCGCCATCAGTTGTTGCTGTTTTTGAGTTTGTTCTACCTGCTGACTCAGGCGTGTCCGTTCTACTGCTTGATGAATTGCGCTTTGTAAAATGCTTGCTGTGAGATGATCTTTGACTAAGTAATCTTGCGCTCCATTTTTCATGACGTTGACAGCGATAGTCTCATCTCCTGTTCCCGTGAGCATGATCACAGCAGATTGATTGTTATTTAAGCTTTGTCTCAGTGCTTGGAGAAATTCTATTCCGTTACTATCGGGTAGTCGATAATCCAGCAAAATTACATCGGGTGTTTGTTGTTGACACCATGTCGTAGCTTGTTTTGCTGTTGCCACTACCGAAGTGTTATAAGTGTATAGTTTATCCTGTAACAAATACCGACAATAATTCATGCAGTCAATTTCGCAATCATCAATCAGTAAGACACTGAGAGGAGAGCCATTTTTCATAAATTCCACTTACCCAGGCGATCGCATTTCATCAAAAAACCAAAATTTTCATATTTGCCAGACTAAAATTCTCTTAAATCAAGTTCAGACTCAATCTGCCATTTAAAACAGCACAAACAAAATTCCTAAAATAATTAATCTTTACACAATAATTTCTCAAATTTTGCCTCAACTCCTTGTCATTGTGGTAGCGTTAAGGGCTTTTACACAAAAATTAACATATCCTCAAAAAATTCAGCCCAATATTATTTGCAGGAATATATTTGATCAAGCTGATTTTGTCAGTATTTAACCCATCCCAGTGATATTTGTCATCAACAACTCACCACCCTAAAACGTGAGATTTACTTTTAAAAATTATTAAAAATTTTACAAATAAGCTATAAATATAAATATATTGACTTGATATTAAGTATCAGTTAACCATAAACCATCAACATACCGCCAGGTGCAGCAGGTATTTTCAATAGCGTAGGAGTCGGGAGAAAATTCTTTAGTCTCGCTACATCAACAAATTAAATATCAGATCCATACATAAAACAACATATACATCAATAACTGATTAATTTAGTTTGAAGTTCTATGTAGCAGTCCATCGATAAATTACCGACAAATAGTGTTATAACTCCCAAATATTTATTTTTTTCTCACTTGTTCATGTGTCATCAAGTATGATTGCTATATAAAAATCATATTTGATTTTTAAAAAAGCTCTATCATCATTTTTTTCTTTTTGTTTTCCTCATCCCTATTTCCTACATCCGTTAGTAATTTAGAAATTAAATAGGCTTGCTATATAATTATGAATTCGGTCAAAATTTTGATAGTTGAAGATGAGCAGTTAGTTGCTGATGACTTGAGAGAAACCCTAGAACATCTAGGATATATTGTCCCAGCATTAGTAGCTTCAGGAGAAGAAGCGATTACAAAAGCTGAGACACTGCGACCGGATTTAGTGCTAATGGATATTAGATTAGAGGGAAAAATTGATGGAATTGAAGCTTCTTTTGCCATCCAGTCCCGCTTCAATTTACCTGTAGTTTATTTAACTGCTAACGCCGACCGCGCCACCTTAGAACGCGCAAAAGCTTCCAAACCTTTTGGTTACATTGTCAAACCATTTGATGAAAGAATATTAGCTACAACAATCGAGATTGCCTTGGCTCGGCATCAAACCGAACTCAAAGTCAAAGAAGCATTGATGGCTGCTCAAAATAATCAACAACTTACTGAGTCGAAAAGCCACGCTAAATCCCAGCAATTTTATATGGCAGCCCATGAGTTTCGTAACCCATTAACGACAATTAGGCTCAGTAGTGAAATGTTAAAAACTTATGGCGAGCAAATGTCAGAACAAAGAAAACAAAATCATCTCAACCGAATTGTTTCAGCCACTGACAGTTTGACCAATCTTTTAGAGAATATACTGACCTTAGGTAAAGCCGAATCCGGGAGTTTTGTCTTCAACCCTAAATTAATGAACATAGTATCTTTTTGTGAAGAAATAATTAATTCTTGGCGGTTAAGCCTTAAAGAGCAGTATGAAGTGAAATTTTTGACAAATACGACAAATTTCACTGCTAACTTAGATGAACAACTAATATGGCATTTACTGAATAATTTACTTTCTAATGCCGTCAAATATTCTCCCAAAGGTAGCAAGATTTCATTATTACTCACTTGTGAAGAAAGTAGCGTATGTTTTCAAGTTAAAGACCAAGGGATAGGTATTCCGCCAGAATTTCAAGCTAAACTATTTGAACCTTTTCAGCGTGCTAATAATGCGGCTACTATTCCCGGTACAGGATTAGGTCTAGCAATTGTTAAACGATGTGTAGATTTACACAAAGGTACAATCTACTTAGACAATACAATCTCCCAAGGGACGAATTTTGTAGTTAAGCTACCCTTGGTAAATAGGGACTAGTTCTTTTAAAAAACTATATTCTAGTACTTTTTGAGCCAGTAAAGTAAAGATGAAAATAATTAACCGCAGATGATAGCAGGTAAATTTTTTTGTTAGCTAACTATCAAAAGTACTAAGTAAAAGAAAGTGATATAATTAGCATCACTGTCTTTCATCGTTAATTATTCTTAATTAATTAACGATGAACAGTTAAAAATCAAGCACTCAAAATATGAGTGTCAAATCTCATTTACCTTAAATTAAATTTTCTATATTTTATTTATATAGAACAATCAATTTTTGATGAATTTTAATGTGATTATATTAGTAAATAAAATTATAGCAAGTATGCTGTTACAAAAGTTCTGATAAATCAATTTGATTAACTAATATCAAATAACAAAATAATTTTATGAAGCAAAAATTTAAATACTTGCTTGTTTTTTGCTGCACGATAATATTAACCATATATTTGGGAAACACAGCAGAATACACAGTAGCGCAGCAAACAGCAGTTCAAACAACCAAAGCAGGAATAGAAACCATAGCGTTCAGTGCAGATGGTAAGACACTGGCAGCCGGCAAAAAAAATGGTGAAATAGTACTGCTAAATCCAGAAAACGGCAAAGAAAAACAAAGATTAAAAATAGACACAGGAAGAGCAGTCACAAAAATCGCCTT
>NZ_JACJRU010000083.1 GCF_014697425.1 Nostoc sp. FACHB-110 | reverse complement strand
GTCGCCTTCCTCCTTCCCCTTACCACCAATTATTATTCTTATGCAGGGATTTTTATTTACAAAGATGTATTGACAAAATTCAATTATTTTTAACTTGTGGCGAATGGCCATATCTAATTTTCTGGCACCTTGCAGTAGTATATTAATTCGCTAGTCCATAATCTGTCATCTACACCTAACTTTCATACCATTTGGGAAGGACTGTTAATTTGTAAAGTGAACCTAAAGAGAACTAAACCTAGCTGGACTTAGGTTATAGGCTAAAACGTCAAATAGCTACAGAAAATTAAATGCAAACAGTAATCCAAAACTTATAATCCTACATTATGATCGCCATCTTTTTCTCAGCCACCAAACCACAAAACCAACAATAACTCCAACCATCAAACTAGAAAGAAAAGGGTAATTACAAGAAAAGCGAACTTGCTGAAAAATATCTTTGCAATCTTTTGCTGTTTCTCTTACTAGAGATGCGGTTGCTATCCCAGCACCAGTAGCAGCTACAAGCTCTTGGAAGTTGCGATCGCGTTCTGCTTTCTCCACTTCTATACGACTGCGAGTAGCATTAATAGTATCTTCTAAAAGCTGCAAGCCAAGCTGCATATTTTCGATATCTTTGGTAATTTGTGGTATGTATTTTTTAGTTGCTAGTTCACTAAATTTTTCAAAAAAATCTAACTGATTGTTTTGACCTGCTTTTCTTTTAATCTCAGCCAAGCGTATTTGATAATTAGATAAATTAATTTCAATAATTTGTTTTTGGAAAGAAAGATTGAGTAAATCGATTGTGTATTGTTGGAGAATGATATCGATATTATTTAAAATTTTGCGAGAAATAGTAATATTCTGCTTTTCTTGCTTAGAATTTATTAGAGTTGTAATTTTTCTATTTTCTTCAATCTGCTTATAATGATTCAGCAGAGATTCCTTGACTAAACGACTTTGTAAATACGCCCATTCCATCTTACTGCGATAACAAAATAAACCCATCCAATCTTTATAAAATTCCGCAGCTTGTTTGGCAATATCTTGATTAGGATAAATAGCAATAATTACATGATGTTCGTGATTATTTGTAGTTTCTGAATGAGATATTTCAAAAATATTTCCGTCTAAAAAGCTACCTTTGTTTGGTTGCCAAGCAGTATTTTTAAACAAAGAATAATAACAATCTTTAGCAATATCTTCAGGATTTTGAGAGGAATTTTCTGGTTGGCTACCAGAAACCATCCAGGTTTGTCCAATTGGTTTTAGTTCTGGATTTAGTCTTTGTTCGATTTCCTCTTTTAATATTCTAAAAGACTTAACTGGTTGAGGTTCAGTTTGATTATTAATAGAACAATCTATTTGTAAGCCATAAGTGTCATTTAATCTAACTGGATAATAGTATCCTGCTAGAGCTTTATTGTGAGAAAGGAAGTCAATTTCCTTATTAGGGGTAAGCTCTAAATACTCAATTTCAATGTCAGGATCGTTGAATTGAGTATTAGGAGGTAATTGAGCTAAAAAAGCTGCTTTGTTTTTTTGGGTTTCTGCGTCGGTTGTGTTTAGAGAAGTTTTTAAAACATATAAAAATAAATCGAGTGTGGGATAAATTAAATCGGTCATGACAAGATAAGAACTAATTTGCAGAGTTGAATTGAGCTAAATGTTGTTTTATTTTTTCCAAAAACGTAGCTTTTTTAACTATTTCTTCTGGTTTTTGAGAATTACCAATAATGATTACAACATTATTGAGTTGGCTTTCGTAGCCTGTAGGTTCAGATTTTTGTTTATAGCCTCTAGTTATAGCAACTTTTTCAGGAGGAGTGAGGCTAGTAATTTCAGCTTCGGTAGGTAGTAGGTTAGGAGGAATTTCTGTGACGTTATCTAATTGAGATTGATAAATTTGGTAGGCTTGATTTAATTTAGGATTTGCGGAAATTATTTCTAATAAAAGTTCTTTAATATGGGTTTCCCAGGCTTTGGGTTGAGTGTCTAATTGCTTGGCGACTTCCTGCAAATTTTGTTTTTCTTGGGTGCTGAGGGAAGTGTTTAAGTCTTGTAATGCCAGGAGAAAAGCGATGATAGTGTTGTCAGTGTTTGTTGTCATATTTTTTTATATCAAACTCTCTACTCAATAGTATAAACATATTGGGTAAGATGTTTTAGAGATGGCGATGCCTGCGGTGGTCACTGAGCTTTGTCGAAGTGCAGGCTACGCCAACACATTTGTTATTTTGGTGTGTCTATAACATACCCTACGAAACCACTTATAGCGTTTCCTAATCTTGTGAAGTACAGATTATTGCAGGGGCGAACGGCCTGAGATTTTCTATTTATAGAAAGAATAATTTAGGAAGTAAAACTTTATCAACATATACCTTTTTTCTGCATAAAATAAATCCTGTCTCCAGTTAAATAAACAAGTTTTCATGGGTAGTTAGGTCGGGCAAATGGCAGAATGGGCGGCTCAAATTATTGGCATTAATTATTATCCAGAGTACACCACCCTTAAGCCGCTAACAGCAGCAGCAGAGGATGCAGAAAAAGTGGCTGCACAATTAGAACAATATGGTTATCGTCCTTTTCGTGTTAGCTGTTTACCGGGAAATGTCAACCAGAAGGGAGAAAGTAAAATAAATCCCCTGGGGGCGGTAAGGGTGCAAGAATTACGAGAAGCCATAAGTAATCTATTTAATCCTCCTCCTCCTAACCCCATACCCGAAACCGCGTTATTCTTCTTTTCTGGGCATGGGTGGTGTAAAACTTTGGCGGGGGAGCAAGAAGTATTTCTCGCTACTAGTGATGTCTACCCGGATGCAGAAATCTATGGTATTCCTTTAAGTTGGTTGGGAGAGCAGTTACAAATCAGTCGTGCTAAACGAGTCGTTGTTTGGCTAGATTGCTGCTATAGCGGTGAATTACTCAGATATATTCCCACAGATAAAGATTACTGTTTCATTACTGCCACTCGTTCTTACGAAACTGGAGTGGAAATTCCCCACACGCAAGGGTTGTTGACGCAGACTTTACTTGCAGGCTTGAACCCAGAAAATGACGCAGATGGAATTATTAATAGCCACAAATTGGCAGATTTTATTCTCCGTCGAATGCCTGATACAGTCCAGCGTCCGTTAATTACCAATTCTCCACGCGCAATTCTGCTGACAACTAACTTTCCACCAGCAAGCTTTCAGGATAAGTGTCCTTATCGTTCTTTGGCGTATTTTAGTGAGACAAAGGAAGATGCTGAGGTTTTTTATGGGCGGAGTGCGCTGACTAAACAGTTGATTCAACAGATAAGGGAACAGCATCGCCTAGTGGCTGTGTTGGGTGCTTCTGGGAGTGGGAAATCATCTTTGTTAAGGGCGGGGTTACTTTATCAGATGAAGCTAGGACAAGAGATTCCGGGAAGCAATGGCTGGACTTATATTACTCCGTTTACGCCGAAAGAAAATCCGGTTGAGAGTTTACGGGAGGCTTTTAGTCAAGTTACCCCCCTTAATCCCACGCCAGATGCTTCAAGTCGGCAGAGCCGCCCAACGCAGTGGCTTCCCTTGGAAAGGGGGGAAACTCAGCAATCTAACTCCCTCCCCTTGGTAAGGGGAGGGTTGGGGTGGGGTGATTTTGTTTATGTCATTGGCGAAGGGTTAAAAGCATTAAACACACCAGTCATTTTGATTATCGACCAGTTTGAAGAATGCTTTACGATGAGCGATGATAGCCAGCGTCAAGAGTTCTTTGACTGTTTGTGCCAATTAATTGACTGTACAGATAACCTGTATATTTTTATTGGGATGCGATCTGATTTTCGGGGGAGATGGCGAGAATATCCTGAATTTGCCAGCAAAATTTATAAACCTTACATCAACGTCGAACACCTCAAACGTGAGGAAATTGAAGAAGCGATCACTAAACCGGCTGACTGGGTAGGATTACAACTTGAAGGCAGGTTAATACAACAATTAATTAATGATGTTGAAGATTACCCCGAAAGTTTGCCCTTGCTGCAATATACCTTGACCCAATTGTGGCGCGAGTCGAGAAATCAAGGCGACCAGTTTTTGCGGTTGAAAACATATCAAGATTTAGGTGGCGTAGAAGGAACACTACAAAAACGTGCCGATGCAGTTTTTCAAAGCCTTTCAACAACAGAACAAATTGTGGCGCGGCGGATTTTTTTGGAATTGACGCAAATTGGAGAAACTACAGATGTTAGGCGGCGCGTGCGTTTACGTGAGTTGGTTAATTCTCAGCATTCTTGGAAATTGTTGCAACAGGTGAGTGAGAAGTTAGCCGATAAAGATGCACGCTTAATTACTAAAACAGATGAGCCAGATACTCAAAATGTAATTTTAGATGTTGTCCACGAAGCCTTAATTCGTTATTGGAAACAGTTGCGGGATTGGAAAGAGGAATATAAGGTGGGCATACTCATTGAGCGACAGATTGAAGCGGAAGCCCAAGACTGGCAGAGGAATGAGAAAAAGCCAGGGTTTCTCCGCAAGGATGACAGGTTAGCAGTAGCGGAAGCATATTTAGCTAGGTTTGGCGATTGGCAAATGCTAAATGGGTTAGCCGAAGAGTACATTCAGGCGAGTCGAGAATTAAGAAATCACCTTGAGCGAGATGAGAAACAACGTCAACAAGAAAAGCTGAATGCAGCACGGCGGCAAAATCGAATTGTCACCTTGTTTAGTGTTGGGTTAACTGGAGTAGCTATCTTTGCGGGTTTTCAATGGTATAACGCTCAAAACAAAGCCAGGGAAGCAGCACTACAAACTGCCATTGCGCTGGCTCAAACTTCTGAAGCTTCCCTGGTTTCGGACAGGCAAATTGAGGCTGTGGTTGCAGCGATACAGTCAGGTAGACTAATTTTAGGTAAATCACTAAGGAAGGATGTCAAGCTAGAACAAACGGCTGAACAGCAAGCTGTAGTGGCACTAAAGCGAGCAATTTACAATACGCAGGAGCGGAACCGCTTGGAAGAGCATAGTGCTGCGGTCTATAGGGTTGCATTTAGTCCCGATGGCAAGACCATTACTTCTACTACTAATGACAACACCGTGAAACTCTGGGATGCAGCTACAGGTAAACTCATACCCACCCTCAACGCTCAGAGCGCAAGCTCAGCATTTAGCCCTGATGGCAAGACTAGCGCTTCTGTTAGTGATGACAACAGCATCAAAATCTGGGATGTAGGTACGGGTAAACTCATCTCCACTCTCAAAGGGCATAGAAATGCGATACTGAGCGTAATATTTAGCCCCAATGGCAAGACCATCGCTTCTGCCAGTGGCAGAACCCTCAATGCTGTTAGTAATGAAAACAGTATTAAAATCTGGAATGTGGCTACAGGTAAACTCATCTCCACCATCAATGGGGATAGCAGAGAGTTCAATAGCGGATTTAGCCCCGTAGCATTTAGCCCAGATGGCAAGACCATTGCTTCTGTTAGTGATGACAGCAGCGTCAAAATCTGGGATGTGGCTACGGGTAAACTCATCTTTACCCTCAATGGGGATAGCAGAGAGTTCAATAGCGGATTTAGCCCCGTAGCATTTAGCCCAGATGGCAAGACCATTGCTTCTGTTAGTGGTGACACAAGGGTCAAACTTTGGGATGTGGCTACAGGTAAACTCATCTCTACCCTTAGGGGGCATAGTGAATGGGTTTTTAGCGTAGCATTTAGCCCTGATAGTAAGACTATTGCTTCTGGTAGTTATGACAAGAGCGTCATACTTTGGGATGTGGCTACAGGTAAACCCATCTCCATCTTAAATGGGCACAGCAGTGCGGTCAGAGACGTAGCATTTAGCCCGGATGGCAAGACTATTGCTTCTGCTAGTGATGACAAGAGCGTCAAACTTTGGGATGTGGCTACAGGTAAACCCATCTCCATCCTCAACGGTCATAGCGGATGGGTCTGGGGCGTAGCATTTAGCCCGGATGACAAGACTGTCGCTTCTGCTAGTTGGGACAAAAGCGTCAAACTTTGGGATGTGGCTACAGGTAAAGTCATTTCCACCCTCAATGGGCATAGCAGAGAGGTAAATAGCGTAGCATTTAGCCCAGATGGTAAAACCATTGCTTCTGCTAGTGATGATAGAAGCGTCAAACTCTGGGATATAGCTACAGGTAAACCCATTCTCACCCTCAACGGGCATAGCCAGAGGATTTGGAGTGTAGCATTTAGCCCAGATGGTAAAACCATTGCTTCTGCTAGTGATGACAGCAGCGTCAAACTCTGGGATGTAGCTACAGGTAAACCCATCCTCACCCTCAACGGGCATAGTAGCGTAGCATTTAGCCCAGATGGTAAGACCATCGCTTCTGCTAGTGATGATAGCAGCGTCAAACTCTGGGATGTAG
Source organism: Nostoc sp. FACHB-110 (assembly GCF_014697425.1). Lineage (GTDB taxonomy): Bacteria > Cyanobacteriota > Cyanobacteriia > Cyanobacteriales > Nostocaceae > Nostoc_B. Next base: position 1,898 of record NZ_JACJRU010000083.1, on the reverse strand, counting down.
CTACAGGTAAACCCATCCTCACCCTTAACGGGCATAAAGAGGGAATAAGTAGCGTAGCATTTAGCCCAGATGGCAAGACTATTGCTTCTGCTAGTTATGACAACAGCGTCAAACTCTGGGATGTAGCTACAGGTAAACCCATCCTCACCCTCGACGGGCATAGACAAGCGGTCTTTAGCATAGCATTTAGCCCAGATGGCAAGACCATAGTTTCTGCTGGTACTGACAAGAGTGTCAAACTCTGGGATGTGGCTACAGGTAAACCCATCTCCACCCTTAACGGACATACTGATGGGATTAGAGGCGTAGCATTTAGCCCAGATGGCAAAATTATCGTTTCTGGTGGTACTGACAACAGCGTCATACTCTGGAAGGCGTACCCAAATAGCCTAGAGGATTTAATCGTCTATAGTTGCGCTAGGCTACGTGGATATTTACAATCAAATCCCAATGTGAGCGACAAGCACCTCTGCGATGGTATTTCTGTAAAGAGTAAGTAGGGCTTGCGGTTTTTGGTGAACTTCCGGGGTGATTTTGACTGTTCCCTTTGGCTTCGCTCAGGGAGCGTTCTTTATAAGGAGAAAGCGATCGCTCAATCCAAGCTTTTAACACAGTAACAACTTCCGCCTTCGCGTTTCCGTGTTACGCGCATACTATTAGGCGTTTCCAAAAGGTAGATACACGGCGAGCGTTATCTCTGTAAAGATTTAAATTTTTATACACATAAAGCTAAATTTGTCAATATCATAAATGGTTTTTTGCCATATACAGATAGATAAGTGCGATCGCTCCGGAAACTCTTAGCATCCCAGCCACGTTCAGTTTATTTAATTATTCTCGTTATACATTAGGCATTAGCCTCTGCCTAAAACAGGTATCAAACCTAGTTCTAGGACAATTGAATCTGTGATCGCTTTTTGGCATTAGCCTCTGCCTAAAACAGTTATCAAATCTAGTTCTGGGACAATTGAATCTGCGATCGCTTGTTTTCGCTATGATAACCTTATATGTTGTCATCCGTGCATTATTAGAATAATCGATATGATTGCAGCCAAAACACCCACTAGACGACACTGGGAACTGTTTGAGGTTTACAAAGCTAAGGTTGCTATCAAAATGGAGCCTGAAGAGTTCCTAAAATACTGGACAGTCAACTACGAAGAACTTGCCGAATTGTGTGGTCGTTCTAAAAGCACGGTAGCGCATTGGTTTTCCCAAGGTGAGCATCGTAGGGAACCTTCAGAATCTGACAAACGGCGATTAGCAGAAATTCATGCTTTGTGGATTCAATTTGAAAATGAACCTGCCCACCTCCGAGAGATATGGGCAAGAAAACGACGGCGCAAACAAGATAAGAAATGTAATGATTAGTTGTCATCAGTGCATTATTTAGTTGTCAGGGTGACAACACGAGCTTTATTGTGTGTCATAGCCATTTCCACCTCACATAGGTGAATTATGATTACCCAAAGCTTTTTATCCAGCATCGAAGAAACGGATACAGAAACCAACAATTCAAGCGAAGTTCAGATTGTGCAAGGTAAAGAACCACTAAAACATATTTTAATTGGTTCTTCTAAAGCTGTAACCAGCACAATTTATCATTTCCAAGTTATTGGCTATGCAGATGTTGGTAATTGGAGTCCCTTACTACCCAGCCCTAATCCTGGTGAAGTAATGAGCATTTTAAACAGACCGATTGTGGTGCAGTAACTCTAACTCTTTACTGGGGCTGTAGTAATACAGCCCTATTTTTTGAAACAAAGGTTACTCACGGTATCTTGCTTAGAGGATGTTTTAAAAGTAGGGGACTATTGTAAGAAAGCTCACAAGGCGTATGCTGAAATTTGTAGAAAACAGCACCTTATGAGCGAATGTCTAAAGCATACCGTAGCAAT
>NZ_JACJRU010000082.1 GCF_014697425.1 Nostoc sp. FACHB-110 | reverse complement strand
TCCTCTTCACTCTCGGCGATCGCAATTTTAAATGGACGGCTCATGGTTGGGTTAACTTACCAAGTTTGCTTTTCTCCATTATATGCAGCTTCATTTTTAATTGGTATTACCTCAAAACTTCAGCGATAGAATATTTCGCCTCATAGAGTATTTGCAAAATAATCGCTGTTTACTAATACTTGATAATGCTGAGTCAATTCTGCGCGGGGGAACTCGCACAGGAATTTATCGAGAAGGATATGAAGGTTATGGTGAATTGTTCAAGCGGATAGGAGAAGCTAATCACCAGAGTTGCTTAATAATCACTAGTCGGGAAAAACCTAAAGAAATAGCTTTTTTAGAAGGAGAAACTCTACCTGTACGTTCTGTAGTATTAGGTGGATTAAATTTACTAGAAGGTAAGGAAATATTAAAACTTAAGGGAATCTCAGCTACCGAAGATGAATGTCAAGCAATGATAGAACAGTATGGTGGCAATCCCTTAGCAATCAAGATAGTGTCCACAACAATTCAAGATATTTTTGATGGTAATATAACTGAATTTTTACAGCAAGATACTGTGGTTTTTGGAGAAATATATGATGTTTTAGAGCAGCAGTTTGAACGCTTATCAAAATTAGAAAAAGAGCTAATGTATTGGTTAGCAATTAACCGAGAACCAATCACATTGTCAGAATTGCGTTCAGATATTGTCTCACCCTTACCACAAGCCAAATTACTAGAAGCACTGGAGTCTTTGTTGAGGCGATCGCTAATTGAAAAAGCTACACCAACACTCAAAAAAAACGAGTCCCTCTTCACCATCCAACCGGTGATTATGGAATATGTCACCACCAGATTAATCGAACAAATATGTCAAGAAATTCATACTCAAAATCTTGATATATTCAGAAATCATGCTTTAATTAAGGCAACGGGTAAAGACTATATTAAAGACACTCAAGCGCGCCTCATCATCAAACCCGTCATAGATGGCTTGCTCAATATATTCAAAAATAGACAAACTATCAAACAGCAACTAACCCAGATATTAACCCATTTACGTGCAGAATCTCCCCTAGAACCAGGGTATACAGCAGGTAATATTCTTAACCTTCTGTGTCATCTAGAAACAGATTTAAGCGGCTATGATTTTTCTAATTTAGTTGTTTGGCAAGCAGATTTGCGGAATGTCAATTTACACAATGTAGATTTTACTCACGCTGATTTAGACAAGTGTGTTTTTGCCGAAACCCTTGGAGGTATTCATTCAGTCGCATTCAGCCCAGATGGAAAACTCTTAGCTACTGGGGATAGCTATGGTCAGGTCTGCCTATACCAAGTTGTTGATGGTAAACAACTGCTTGTTTGCACAGGACATACAGATTGGTTGTGGTCAGTCGTCTTCAGTCCTGATAACAAGATTCTTGCTAGTAGTGGCAAGGATCAGACAGTTAAGCTTTGGGATGTTAAGACAGGGCAATGTTTGGCAACATTAAATGGATTAAATGGTCATAATGGAGGCATTTGGTCAATTGCTTTCAGCCCGAATGGTCGTATACTGGCTAGTGCAAGTGAAGACCAAACACTGAAACTTTGGGATACTACTACTGGTCAATGCCTCAAAACTTTACTAGGGCATAGTAGTCGAGTCTCGTCTATTACTTTGAGTCCAAATGGCCAAATTTTGGCTAGTGGCTGTCATGACCAAACCGTGAAGTTATGGGATATAAATACTGGTCAATGCTTGAAAACTTTACAAGGACATAAAAGTGGTATATGGTCAGTTAGCTTCAGCCCCGATGGTCAAATTTTAGCTAGCAGCAGCTATGACCAAACAGTAAAGTTGTGGGATATAAATACTGGTCAATGCTTGAAAACTTTACAAGGACATACTGACTGTGTATATTCAGTTAGCTTTAGTCCAGATGGTACTGTACTAGCAAGTAGCAGCGATGACAAAACAGTAAAGCTGTGGGATGTAATTACAGGTCATTGTACAGCCACACTGTGGGGACATACTAGCAGAGTTTGGTCTGTTATTTTTCATTCAAACAATCGAATGATTGCTAGTGGTAGTAGTGACCAAACAGTCAGGTTGTGGGATGTTAAGAGCGGAGAATGCCTGAAGACCTTACAGGGTTATAGTAGTGGAATCTGGAGTGTAACTTTCAGTTCTCATGGTCACATCCTTGCCAGTGGCAGTGGTAATAAAGTGATTAAGTTATGGAATGCTGACACTGGTGAATGTATCAAAACTTTACGCGGCCATAGTCATCGTGTTACATCTGTCAGCCTCAGTTCTCATAACTTATTACTTGCCAGTGGCAGTGAAGATCAAACTATAAAGTTATGGGATGTTAGCAGTGGACAATGTTTAAAAACATTGCGGGGACACAGTAATTGGCTGACATCAGTTACCTTTAGTCCAGATGGTCAGATAATTGCTAGTGGTAGCGATGACCATACAGCGAGATTATGGAATGTCAGCACCGGACAATGCATTCATATTTTCAAGGGACATAGTGATAAGGTATGGTCTGTCGCCTTTAACCGTAACGGTGAAACTTTAGCCAGTGCTAGTATTGACCAAACCATAAAACTATGGAATGTAAAAACTGGACAATGCTTTAAGACATTGAAAGAACACGATGACTTAGTTTGGTCAATTGCTTATAGTCCAGATGGTCATATATTAGCTAGCGCTAGCAGTGACCAAACAATAAAGTTATGGGATGCTAAAACTGCGGAATGCTTTCAAACTTTAAAAGGACATACTAGTTCCGTTTACTCCGCAGCTTTTAGTCCAGATGGTAAAATGCTGGCAAGTGGTAGTGAGGATAATACAGTCAAGCTTTGGGATATTAGCAGTGGTCAATGCCTGAAAACGTTGGAAGCACATACACAATTAGTTTGGTCAGTTGCCTTCAGTCCCAATGGCTGTACTTTAGCTAGTGGTAGTCAGGATGATACTATTAAGCTTTGGGATTTGGATACCTACAAATGTATAAAAACTCTTAAAAATGAGAGACCATACGAAGGCGTTAACATTACTGAAGTTACAGGTCTTACTCAAGCTCAGAGAGCTTCTCTCAAACATTTAGGAGCAGTAACATTATAGATAAAAACCTAAGTTTCCAATCTCACTTTGCTCGGGATTGTAGTTTTTGACTTTTTCGCCTTGAAACTCTACTTAATGCAGCAAACAATAATATTCCTAATACAGCAGAAGATTCTGTTACAGATTTTGACTGTAATGCTGAAAATGCTAACTCTCCTATGAGCCTATGAGTAGCAGTTGTCGGATGAATTTGATCCCAAAATAAAAACTGATCGGGAGTACAATCAATTGGCTGAGTCGGAATGTTTATGGGTACTACTGATAAACTGCCAACACAAGAATCTTGGACATTTGTAAAGCCAAATTCTTCTGGGTGAGCAATTATTCTATTGAATAGAGAATTAACATCAAGAGAGCGAATATTTATATCAGGATTTAGTTGCTGTCTCAAAGAGTTTATCTTGGCACTCAAGCTTGAGTTATGGGCAGAGGTAAAACTGCTAAGTAAACTGGAAATGTTTTTATCACCACCAGTGACTGGGAAATTGCCTAAGTCTGGTAGATTAACTACCATAATATCTTTAGCACCCACAGCAGCGAGCGATTTTACTGCTGCTGATAAATTTGAGGTTGTCTGGCTAGGGTTAGGAATACCACCAAAAAAAACATTCATATAATCATTGGTACCTGCCCATAAAATGTACAGAGCATTCGGATTAGCAGACTGATTTCCGGCGGTAAAGTGGTCAATTTGTTGTTTTAATCCTGGTAAAGTGGATAGCCCAATATTTTGATATCCTGTAGTCGCACCACCATAAGCAAAGTTATTGTTTGGCTTGAATGTTAATCCTAGATCCGATGCAAGATACTCTACCCAAACAGGGCCATTGGAAAAACGTCCATTAAAGTAGGGTTGTGGAGGAAATCGATTTGTGGCATTAAAGACATTGCCTGTATCAGAGAAACTATCTCCGAATATATAAATGTCTTCATAATTTTGTGCGGAGACTTTAAGCGGAAATAAGAGAGATAAAAGAAACAGCCCAGTGGCGAAAGTTTGTTTTTGCATTGTTAACTTCCTGTGGGAGAGGGAACAGGTAACAAGCAACAGTTCGTCCGTTTCCTCTCCCCACCCTTGGGTTTGAGTCTAGAGACGGAAAGTCTTGGTGGGGTGACAGCCCTCCACCGCAGACAGTCGCGTTAAGAATTCCTTATTCTTTGTTTCCTGTTAAGTTTTAAATATGCTAAAAAGCTACCTAGAGATTCTAACAAGAAAGGGGTGTATCTGTTTCTGAATTTGTCACTGTTGAATTATTTTCTTGGAGAGGATCAGAGCCTAGTGCCACATTACCCCAGCGCATCACACTCGCAGAAGCCGCACCAGCAACGCCAAATCCATATATTAATACCAAATCGCCTTCTTGAATTTTGCCTATTTGTGCAGCATTGTACATATTGGCAACAGTAATTACTGGCCCAAAGTTTGCATACTGCGGATAGAGATTGATAGTACGGTTTGGTTCAATACCTAAAACGCGTGTGCAGAAATTGGCAAACCAAGCACTTGTTGTATGGAAAAGAAAACAGTCGATTTGATCGAGAGTTACACCAGCAGCATTAACAGCACCCTGGCAGCAGGTAAGTAGTAAATCTGCGGATGTTTCGCGGAAGAGCTTGTTTGCACTTTTTTCAATCTGCATCCGAATTCGGAGATTGCCAAGTTCATCTTCACTAATTTGAGAAAAAAGACTGTCACATAAAATACTAGTGTTAATTGTCTTAGTTCCTAAGATTCCTTGGTTTGGTTCAAGGGAGCCGACTACAAAAGCTCCGCCTCCATCACCTATACACCATGAGAGAGTATCATTTTCATCAAAAAAGCGAGAATACGTACAGGAGATGACTACGAGAACATTTTTATACTCTCCTGCTCGGACTAAAGCACAAGCATTTTGTAATAAAACTGGTGTAACTCCACATGCTGCATCAACATTCCAAGCTGCACCTTGCAAACCTAATTGGCGCGCCAGGAAGGCGGCATTACCAAATCCTATTTGTTCAGGCCAGACTGAGGCAACTATCATCAGTTCCACTTCATCAGGAGAAAGCTTGGCTGCATGGAGAGCTTCTCTGGCTGCGCGCTCTTCTAGAGAAAGAGATGATTCACCAGTCCCTAGCACCCATCGTTCAACAGTACCACGAAAGGGATCTGAGAGATAGGGCTTCATCTCCAAGTCAAACTCATTCTTGGGTGTAGCACCAGCCAGGGAAAACAGCTTTGCCAAACTCTTTTGTTCAGCTTGAGCAAATAATTGAGGGTATTTTTCTATGTAATAATCATTGGTGCGTTTAATACTGGGAAGGCTTAAGGCTATTGAGCGAATACCGACTGGAGAAAGTACCATTTCTGATTTCCTATTAATAATTTGTAGCGCCTTGTAAAATTAAGCTTTGATTACGAGTTTGGGTTGGGGGAATTTCCGTAGGGTCGATAATTACATCAACCACAAATGGCCCACTTGCGGAGAGTGCTTGTTCCAATGCTGCTTTGATTTCAGTCTCTTTTTCCACTCGAATCCCATCTGCACCCATCCCTTGAGCTATCTTGACAAAATCTGCTGGGGGAATGGTTGCATCTACGTCTTTAAACCCTAAATAAGTCATTCCTTGTTCGCAAATGTTGTAGCGTCCATCGTTGAGGACAATCCAAACAGCTAGAATTTGATGTTTGACGGCTGTACTGATTTCGTTGTTCATCAGCATGGCTCCATCGCCGACAATCGCTACTGCTTTTTTATGCCGTGCTAAGGCCGCACCTACCACACCTGTGACAAAATGCCCCATTGCGCCAAATCCATTACTAATTCTGTAACGGTTGGGTGTATTAAATTTTAGAAAGTGAATTGCCCAAGCAAAAGAGTTACCACACTCTGCCATTACTAGTGCTTTACTACCATCTATGATCGCTTCTTGAATCATCTTCATCAGTAACTGAGGCCTGACTAAACCAAAATCTCGTGGTTGAATCAGATGATTCCTCGGTTGAGATAGCCCTATGTTGTTTAATTTTACGGACTTTGCTGGCAAATAATTCAGTAATGCCTTGAGAAACTCTCGGATATCAGCTTGAATGGCAATAGTATCAGCAGACGGATATGCACTACGAGGAACTTGGGGGTCAATATCGATATGCACAAAACCCTCAGAGGGAATCATATTCGGGTTCCAAAAACTGGTAAACTCTCCCAAGCGTGTTCCTAGTACTAAAATGCGTTTCGGACGTTGATTGTGCATATATCGCAACACTGAATCATGCCCACCAAAGCCAGTAACACCTACAAATTGAGGATGATCCTCAGGGAAAATGCCTTTGCCACGAGGCGAACACATGACTGCTGCGCCTGTTGTTTCGGCTAGTTGGTGAATTTCTGCTACTGCATTGCGCGCTCCAAAGCCAACCCAGATAGCAAATGAGTCTTCAGATAACAATCGCGCGCATTCTTGAATGGTGTCCGCACTGATGGTGAAGGCGGGGGGAAATACTACATTGACTTGAGGTAATAGGCTTGTAAAAGGACTGGTTTGGATGTTTGTGGGAATACTGATATGAGCGACAAAACCTCCTGGTTGGGCTATGCCAAGAGCTAGTCTATCGGCAATCTCTGGCAGTTGCTCACCATATTCGAGGGTGGCTGCATAATGAAATATTTCACCGGATGTAAAAATTCCTGCACTGGGCATTGTGTAGGTGCTAGTTTCTTGGCAAGCCCAACGTCCCCGTTGTGATGTGGCAGTTGCGGCTGATATTAAAATTACTTTGGCTCCTTCCCAGCGAGCGGCTAATACACCGGTGAGTGCGTTAGTAATTCCTGGGCCTGTGGTGGTAAAAACGACAATAGGACGATCGCTGGCAAAGTGAGCTTCTATTGCGGCAAAAGCGGCTCCTGCTTCGTGACGAAAGTGAAGTACTTGCACAGAACTGCGGTTTAGGGCTGCCCACATAGGAGCGATCGCTCCTCCTGATACTCCAAAAGCGTATTCTACTCCTATATCTTCTAGGACTTTGACTATTGCTTCTGCTACTGAACCTACTATCAATGACCTACTCTGACATAATTTTTCATGTGAATTTAATTGTTCATTAGTATCTTCCTTGATTTTTTTGATTTCAATATTCATATAAATTTACTTTAGAAATAAACCCTAGATTAGATAATATTATCTCACATTTTTAACTGAATAAATTGGTTTTTAAATTTATTTTCATTGAGTAATTATGATTATTTTTTTACTGAGGTATTAATCATATAGGACTCATATTTGATTGAAAAAAACTCAGTATGTATTGATTATTTTTGCCTGTTGCCTACCGATGCAATTAAATTCAATAATCAAACCTGATTCTTACATTGAGTATTAACGTCATAAAAATTTATTTTTACTAGTCATAAGTTAAACTAATTAAGAATAGATTCTCTAGGATTAATATTTGATTTGGGAAAGAAATCAGGTAAGTAGTCAGGAGCCATGATTCAGGATTCAGAAGGGTTAAAGAATGAAGAGGAATAGTTTATAAATTAATTAATTTATTCTATTTATATAATTCTAAATTCTGACTTCTAACTCCTAGGTGCTTAATTCTTACGAAATCAGTAGACCCATATTATGTATCTTTTCTATTCCCCAATGCTATTTGCTAGAACTTTGCCAACCAAAACAATGTAGTGGCTCCTCCCCATGCTTTACTTTCTGCTGATCGTGCTTCGCGCACCACACAAGTAAATTTGGAAATCAAACCAGATTCATATAGCGATCGCAATACTTCTGTAGATAGATATTTGACCAATTAAATAGTCTTGTATGTTGGGTCGTGTGAATTAAAATATGCTTCTCTTGGAGAGAAATAACCTCTGACTTCTGCTAGAGGAACACTGATATTTTTACAGATACTCTGGTTATGTGCGAAAAAGAGCTAATTGGCTAGAGAATTAAGTTGGAATTTGACTTAATTTCCCTAATAATATCTAGATTCTAGCCAGCCAAGGAGTTCTCAAAACGTAAAAATAATGGAGTACAGTCTAGTCATGATAGGATTAATCTCTAGAACATTTTCTCACATCAGTTCTTTAATTCATAGTCTTCAGGCAAAACGTTTTTTGGCTGTTGTTCTAGTTGGATTGGTAGTGCTGACAACAAATGTTAATGCTGATCGTGGTAATACCAATACTTTGACATACTCACCGACCTAAAGGTGCGGTGATTCTTGACGCTTCACCGGACTGTGCTGGCGAACCAGTCTTACCTGTCCTCTGCGCCCGTTTAAGGTCGTGCCGAT
>NZ_JACJRU010000081.1 GCF_014697425.1 Nostoc sp. FACHB-110 | reverse complement strand
CAAGAGGAGAAAAGGGAAACTACAGTACACAACGTGTAAAATTTAACGTTGCTTCTTCCGCTTAATTTTTTGTTACATACTTATGAATTTTCCCCACGACTTACTTAATAGTGAAGTCGGCAAAGGTAGCTGCTTTACCGTTCGCTTACCTTACTCGGAAGCTTCTCTATTTAGCCAGATTTCCACTAGTTCGCTCTTGAACGCTCACCAGGATCTGACTGAAGAGTTTTCTCCAGTTCAGGCTGTGGTAACTACTCCGCCCCCAAAGCAACCTCTAATCCTATTGGCAGAAGACAATGAAGCGAATATTGAAACCTTAGCTAGCTATCTCCATAACCAAGGCTATCGATTAATCCTGGCAAAAAATGGACGAGCAGCAATAGATATCGCCATTACTCACCATCCTGACTTGATTCTCATGGATATTCAGATGCCAGGAATAGATGGCTTAGAAGCAATCCGCCAGATTCGCGCCAATCCATCATTAGCCTCGATTACCATCATTGCTCTCACGGCGTTAGCCATGCCTCAAGACAGAGAAAAGTGTCTCGCAGCTGGGGCCGATGAATATCTGCCCAAACCTGTGAAACTAAAGCATCTGGTTACTGTGATTCAGCAGTTGTTGACTCAGGATAAGAGTATAGGCGAGACAAAAAATTCAAAATTCAATATTTAAGAACTCTAGCTGGAATGAGTGCTGAGTGCTGTAAAGTCCTGCGGGTATGGCTGCGTTTAGAGCGGTAGCGGGGCGTTATCGAATGGCCTGACTTTTCCCGTTATAGTATCTTCTCTACTACGACTTTTCAGTCTACTAAAATTAAGATACTTTTACCTGAGAGCGATTGCTGAAATATTCAGTTAACTCAGATGATCTGCTTATTCCACTATTCCACTTTACCAACACCCCATCCGCAGCCACAAGCCCACAATGCGGACACTTTGCCACCAATTTCTTGATCACGATTCTCAAAGCAGGGTCATCAGATCAACACTTAATCAGAAAATCAACCCCTGGATTTTCCCGCAGTCTGCCATCTTCAATCATCGGAAACCGCCGCATCATCTCCGCAACCGCAACAGCCTCACCATCCGGCGTATACACAACCTCACCCGACATCGCAATCACAATCCTCTGCCGCCTTGCCCACTCGAAGGGCGCTCACACCAAACTTGACCTGCTGATTACTGTTTAAGGTTTAAGCGTCCTTTCAATCCTGCGGTCAGGGATAAGCCACATAATTGCAACCAGAACATACAATGCACAGCCAAACCACGGTTTTACAAAAGCAAGGGGAATTGCCGCCGCATAAATCAACACCGATATTTTGCCCTTAAAGTCTCGACCAACAGCCAGAGCCAGCATTGAGTCTCGACCGTGATGAGAAATCAAGGTACGACTCAGAATAAAGTATGCGATCGCTGCCATCAATAGAACTATGCCATAAAAGGCAACTGGTAAAGCAGTAAAGTGATTTTCGCCCATCCAAGCGGTAGCAAAGGGAATTAGGGACAACCAGAACAACAAATGCAGATTTGCCCAGAGAGTTCGCCCGTTTACTTGCTTGGCTACCTGTAGCAAGTGATGGTGGTTGTTCCAGTAAATTCCAACGTTTACGAAACTTAAGACATAGCTCAAAAATATTGGTAGCAATGGGCGGAGTGCAGCTATATCGCCCCCATGAGGGACTTTCAATTCCAACACCATGATGGTGATGATGATGGCGATTACACCATCGCTAAATGCTTCTAATCTTCCTTTCCCCATTGTTTTCCCAGGTCTTGTTTTGCTTTGTAAATTATCTTCCTGGTAAGCTCACAGCGTCTAATCTCCTTAATTTTTTTACCCATCATGTAATCACAGTTGGCTGTTCTCTACCTGTCAAGGTGCGAATTTGAGCAATTTCATCAGCAATTGTAATTAAATCTGCTAGTGCTTGTTGCGGATCGAGGTTTTGTTTAGCCGTATCTGGTTCGTAAGATTCTAGATAAACTCGCAAAGTAGCACCCTGTGTACCTGTACCAGATAGCCGGAAGACAATGCGAGAGCCGTCAGTAAAGCCGATGCGAATCCCTTGTTTTTGACTAATGCTGCCATCAACTGGGTCGGTGTAGCTAAAGTCATCGCTATACTTAACTTCATACTTACCAAATCGTTTTCCTTTCAGGTTTGGGATTTGCGATCGCAGTTGTTCTATTAGGGTGTTAGCTCCCTCGGCATCTACTTCTTCATAATCATGGCGAGAATAGTAGTTGCGTCCGTAGGTTTGCCAGTGTTCGCGGACAATCTCTTCTACAGATTGTTGTCGTACTGCCAAAATATTCAGCCAGAATAGCACTGCCCATAGCCCGTCCTTTTCTCGAATATGGTTGGAGCCAGTGCCAAAGCTTTCTTCTCCACAGAGAGTAGCTTTATCTGCATCTAATAAATTGCCAAAGAACTTCCAACCAGTGGGTGTTTCGTAGCAGTCAATTCCCAACCGTGCTGCTACTCGATCTACTGCCTGACTTGTAGGCATAGACCGTGCTACTCCTGTTATACCCGCCTGATATCCTGGAACTAGCTTCGCATTGGCAGCTAAAATCGCTAGACTATCGCTGGGGGTAACGAAAAACCTCCGCCCTAAAATCATATTGCGATCGCCATCGCCATCGGAAGCTGCACCAAAGTCTGGGGCATTTTCTCCATAAAGGATATCAACTAATTCGTGGGCATACACTAAATTTGGATCGGGATGTCCGCCGCCAAAGTCCTCCAAAGGTGTACTGTTACGCACACTTCCAGATGCTGCGCCTAAGCGATACTCAAACAAAGTATGGGCATAGGGGCCAGTCACTGCATGAAGCGAATCTATGCACAGCCGGAAGTTACCAGAAGTTAAAAGTTGATGTATGCGCTCAAAATCAAACAAAGACTCCATTAACTTTTCATAATCCTGCACGGAATCGATGACTTCGACAACCAATGCTCCCAGTTGAGATTCACCCAAAGTTTCTAAATCTACATCTGGTGCATCTAAAATTTGGTATTGGTCAATTATTTTGCTGCGCGCGTAGATATCTTCTGTTACTTTTTCCGGTGCAGGCCCCCCGTTACTGATATTGTATTTAACGCCAAAATCACCTTTTGGGCCACCCGGATTATGGCTGGCCGACAGAATAATGCCCCCAAGAGTCTTGTACTTGCGAATGATGCCAGATACGGCAGGAGTTGACAAAATTCCTCCCTGACCGACCTTAACTTTACTTACACCGTTAGCCGCAGCCATTTTCAGGATAGTTTGAATGGCTTGGCGATTGTAATAACGACCATCACCGCCTAAAACTAATGTCTGCCCTTGTAAGTCTCCTAGCGTATCAAAAATAGATTGAATGAAATTTTCTAAGTAGTGGGGCTGCTCAAATATACTTACTGCTTTCCGCAGCCCAGAAGTGCCGGGCTTTTGATCGGCAAAAGGGGTAGTAGAAATTGTTTGGATATTCGTTGAGATGTCTAAATAACTCATTTTCTCTTTCCCCAAAAGGTGGAATGCTCAAATATTTAGTATAGGGAATTGCGATCTGCGCCCAAATTTTTTTTAATTCTGTGCCACTCTCAAATAAAACTGTGTAGCGACAAACTGAGTATCTCTCCTTGTTGGATCTACGTTTTCGACTACCTTTGTTATACCTACAGCAATCAAACCTTGACCAAAAATTTCACTGGTTGCTGCGTCAAGTTGTTTTTGTGTTGCACCCGTTTGGCTCAAATCAATTGATGAAACTTGAGAAATATAAGGTTTATTCAAAACTAGTTGATTTGTGGAGAAACAAGGAGTTGTGATACAGCGAATACCATTGTCTTTTAGTCCCGCAAAAGTACCTTTCGCTGGGGCATTTGTAGCGGCTATGAATGCTTCTTTTACTCGCAAATTCCCAAACTCCCCAATGCCGGGAAATGCCACTGGCACGATGTTACCTCTGAGAAGCAAACGACTACCATCATCATTTTGGATTTTTGCCAATTGGTCAGGTGAAACTTTTAGCGAACTCAAATCAATTGCAGATACATAGCATTCGGAGCGAAAAACACCATCGATGCAAGGAGTAGCTTTCAAGTTAACCTGCTTGATGAAATATCCACCACATATTGGCGAAGCACATCTGCGAAAATCTCTCCGTATTGTGTAATATCCCCACTGGGGAAATTCTTGATTTTCGACAGTGACAGCAACAGAATCAGTAGTTTGTGGAGCCAAAATATCTTGAGCAGATACTTTGGTGAAAAATCCATTGGCGACTATTATTGCACCTACTAGGGGAATGATTGAGTATTTGTGGTTAAATGATTGTTTGTTCATGGTAACTTTCGATTTTCTTTGACGGTTTAGTACTTTGATAAGAGTAGAATTTCTCGCAAAACCTAATGAAATACTTGTACTCTGGGATATTAGTTAACAAGGCAGGTTGAAATACCAGTACTTTTACACTACTCGCCATAGGTTAAAAAAACTCTACGGGAAAGCTTAAAGGAATTTTAAGAACTTACTATTTTAAGCGATCTCCCAAGTGCGGAAATTCACCACATCTGTAATATTGCTAATTGTTTACATCTTGTAAGAGAAATATTGCGCTCATTTGCGTAAAAGCACATACTCAAGATGTAAGCTTGATAGAAAACAGTGGTGTTGGCAAACTCTAGCCCAAATTCATGAATAATGGTTCCATTCAGAAAATTCTACTGTTAGCTGCCAATCCCATCGGCAGTAGATATCTGCGTTTGGGTGAAGAGATGCGAGAAATTGAGGAGGGGTTGAAAAGATCAAGAAATCGAGAACGATATTCCATAGTCACAGCCCAAGCAGTGCGATACCGAGATATTCATCGGGCAATCCTGGAACACGAACCGCAAATCATTCATTTTTCAGGACATGGGGCAGGAGAAGAAGGTTTAGTTTTTGAAGATGAAACGGGAGCAGCAAAGTTAGTTGATGCAGAAGCATTAGCCGGATTGTTTCAGTTGTTTTCAAAGCAAGTGGAGTGTGTAGTTCTCAATGCTTGCTATTCCCAGGTGCAAGCAGAAGCGATCGCACAACATATTCCTTGCGTTATTGGTATGAAGAAAGCGATTGGAGATCGGGCGGCGATTGAGTTCGCGGTAGGGTTTTATGATGCGTTAGGAGCTAATAAATCCTATGAGTTTGCCTATAAGCTCGGCTGTAACGCGATTAGAACGGCAGGAATATTAGAACAGGATATTCCCACTTTCTTGCAAGCCGCCCAGATTGAGCCAATGTCTGCGAAGGCTCAACCGCTTCAAAGAGCGTTGCCTTCTATCTCAACAACACCAATAACTAGCCAACGAGTTTTTATCAGTTATCGCTCTCAACAGCCAGATGCCGGACTAGCACAAGAATTTTACAACCAACTGGTAACAGCCGGACACGAAGTCTTTATGGCTGGGGCAAGTATTAGCTGGGGACAGAATTGGGTAGAACGCATTGATGAGGAATTGAAACGCTGTGATTATTTCCTACTGCTGCTGTCGGAACAATCAGCAAGCAGTGATATGGTGGCAGGAGAAGTCAGGACGGCGAGGGAGTTGCAGGCGAAACTGGGCAAGCCCGTCATTTTGCCAGTGAGGATCAATTTACCTTTTGATGACCCGCTCAATTACGAATTGCGAAGTTTCTTGCAAACTATTCAGCAACGGCAATGGCAATCTGATGCAGACACACCAGTTATCTTATCGGAAATCCTTTCACTTTTATCAACAGGATCAGCACCTAAACCCCTAGCCGAAGAAATTACTCCTACAGCAATTGTGGGAAAACAAGATCGCCCACCGTTGCCCGTAGCAGAATTAGAACTCCCAGGCGGGACGATACAACTAGCTTCTCAGTTTTACGTTCAGCGAGAGCCTTGGGAATCACGCAGCTTAGAGCAGATGGAAAAAAACGCCGGGCTGATTCGGATCAAAGCCCCGCGACAGATGGGAAAAACTTCCCTTTTAGCCCGGATTTGCCACCGCGCAACAGAGCAAGGGTATCGCACGGCTACCTTAGATTTTTTGGAAACTGATGAGACAATTTTTGAAGATTTAACTGTTTTCTTAAAACGGTTTTGTGCGTTAATCAGTCGCAAGTTGGGGATCTCGCCCCGAAAAGTGTCCGAATTTTGGGATGAGGAATTATTCGGGCCCAAGGAAAACTGCAATGATTACTTTGAGCAGTGCATATTGGTAGATTTGACGGTTCCCTTATTTTTGGGCTTGGACGAACTAGATAGGCTGTTTCCTTACAATGCAGTGGCCAAAGAATTTTTAGCCCTGTTGCGCTCTTGGAATGAAAAAGCCAAAGTAAATGAAACTTGGGCTAAATTACGGATGGCGATCGCCCATTCCACAGAATCTTATGTGGTGATGGATACCAATTCATCTCCCTTTAATGTGGGGCTGGCTGTAGAGTTGCCAGAGTTCAACCAGGAGCAAGTTTTAGATTTAGTAGCACGACACGGGCTGAGTTGGGAGGAAGAAGAAACCAGACAACTGATGGAGATGGTGGGCGGACACCCTTACTTGGTGCGCCTTGCTCTTTATCATATTGCTCAAGGGGATTTGACCTTAACTCAACTTCTAGCTACAGCCTCGACTGATGCAGGTATTTATGGCGAACACCTGCGGCGGCATTTGTGGAATTTACAGCAAAACCCAGAGTTAGCCGCAGCATTCCAAAAAGTGGTGGCAACAGATAAACCCGTGTGTTTGCCCACAATGTCAGCTTTTAAATTAAATGGGATGGGTTTAGTCAGCTTGCAGGGGAATGAAGTGATTGTTCGCCATGAGTCTTTGTACCGTCCTTATTTCCAATCGCGCTTGAGGATAAGGGAATGAGAGACTCAACCAACGGCAGCTATGGCTATCAAGTGGGGGGAGCCTTGGGTCAAGACGTTCCCTCTTACGTCACAAGGGCAGCAGATCGCCAGTTTTATGAAGCTCTGCAAGCGCAAGAATTCTGCTACGTCCTCAACTCTCGCCAGATGGGAAAATCTAGCTTGATGGTGCGGACTTTGGCTCGGCTAAAGTCAGAAGGCTGGGAGGGGATCGTCTTGGATTTTTCAGCTAAGGACAGCCAAGTTGAGCAAGCAGAACGCTGGTACAACGGGATCATTAATCAACTCAATCGTCATTTTGGCTTACTTGATAATGCCCGTACTTGGCTCAAAGAAAGGGATTTTCTCTCGCCAGTAGAACGCTTAGAAGAGTTTATTGAAACGGCGCTACTGCCGGGAATTAACCAGCGTATCGTTATTTTCATCGACGAAATCGACAGCACCCTCAACCTACCTTTTACTGATGACTTTTTTGCTTTGATTCGTGCTTGTTACAACAAACGAGCCGACAATCCTAACTACAAGCGGCTGACCTTTGCACTGTTGGGCGTGGCGGCTCCGGCTGAGTTGATTAGCGACAAGAAACGAACTCCTTTCAATATCGGTCAGGCGATTGACCTTAAGGGCTTTGGGTTTGAGGAAGCGCAACCTTTGGTGCAGGGGTTGGAAACAAAAGCCGACAATCCCCAGGCAGTCTTAGCAGAAATCCTCAAGTGGACAGGAGGGCAGCCTTTTTTAACCCAGAGGTTATGTCAGTTGGTTGTAGATAACCCAGAGTTCATCTCTGCGGGAAAGGAAGCTGAGTTTATTGACAAGTTGGCGCACAATTGCTTGATTGACAATTGGGAATCTCAGGACGAACAGGAGCATTTGAAGACCATTAGAAATCGCCTGTTGAGTAACGAACAGAAGGCAGCATACTTGCTAGAGTTGTATCGGCAAATTCGCCAAGCTGGAAAACTCAAGTCTCAGAATACTTCCGAAGAACGGGACTTGCAATTATCTGGGTTAGTGGTCAAGCGAGATGACAACTTAATCGTTTACAATCCCATCTACGAACAAGTCTTTAACGAGCAGTGGATTAATACTGAGTTAGGTAAATTACGTCCATACTCGGAAAATTTTCGCTTTTGGTTAGCTTCGGGTGGAACTGATGAATCTCGGTTGCTGCGAGGCAATGCGTTACAAAAAGCAGAAGAATGGGCAAGAGATAAAAATTTAGGCTATCAGGATAAACAATATTTAGCAGCTAGTAAAGAAAAGGAAATAGAGGAAGAGATTGCTGTCAAGCAACAAGAAGCTGCTTTGGAAAGAGAGAGACAGGATAGGGAGGCGGCAGAAGCGAGAAATCAATTGCTTAGTGAGGCAAATAAAAAAGCTCAACGGCGAATTAGCGTTGGTGTTGTTGTTTTGATTGTTGCAGTTTTGGGGGCAGCAACTGTAGCTGGATTTGCTAAACAAAATGTTGATAAATCTAATGAGCAAGTTAAGACTGCTAACTCGCAGGTTGATAAAGCTAATGAAAAAGTTAAAACTGCTGATGCTCAGGTTGATACAGCTAATAAACGAGTTCAAACTGCTAACTCTCAAGTTGCTAAGGCTAATAAAAATTTAGAACAAGCCCAGATAAAAATTAGAGAAGCACAAACAAAAGAACAAGAAGCCAATAATAATGCTGTACGAGCAATAAACCAAGAACAACAAGCAAGAAAAGAAGTAGAAGACGCTAAGAGGATGTTTGGAAAGTATTAAACGAATCAATTAAGCCAGTCTTCTCAGCATTAACCGAATCATTGCAACTTGCACAAATGTTTCATGGGTCTGCGGTAAAATCTC
>NZ_JACJRU010000080.1 GCF_014697425.1 Nostoc sp. FACHB-110 | reverse complement strand
GCGGTGGAACCACACTGATACCTTCCCGAACTCAGAGGTGAAACGCTGCTGCGGCTACGATAGTTGGAGGGTCGCCTCCTGCCACAATTGCTCGACGCCAGGTTTATACATAGAAAACAAACAGCTCCTGATGAGTCAGGAGCTGTTTTTGTTTTAGTATGGTTATTTTAACTACTTTCAGTTTTCTTTGGTGTTGGGTTACAAAAGAAACATATGAAAATCATTAAACCCATCACCAATTGGTTAGAAAATCGTGCTTGTGTCCCAACATATAGCGGTTGGGTACTTGCGGCGATCGCTATTTGTTTTTTCGGTGCTGCTGTTAATACAATGGCAGGATGGCTATACGCTATTAGCGGTGTTAATGTTGCACTATTAACCATAGCTGCAATTTTGCCGCCACGATCGCTGGTCGGCTTAACTGTCACCCGTCGCCCTTTGCAACCTGTCTCAACTGGAGATGAGTTAGCAGTTGAGTTAGAAATTCATAATCACACGAAGCAGTCTGTTAGCTTAGTACAAATTGAGGATATCTTGCCTTTCGTCTTGGGAAAACCAATCAAACAGGCTATTGACATTATTAACAGCAAAGATAGTTATCGTTGGGTATATTATCAACCTACTCAAAGTCGGGGTATTTATCGCTGGCATACTGTTGAATTAGCTAGTGGCGCACCTTTAGGTTTATTTAGAAGTCGTCGTCAGCGACATTGTGAAGCCACAGCGATTGTTTACCCGACTGTGTTACCTCTTACCACTTGCCCCTTAGTGGACGAAATGGGACAAGAAGAAAGCAAAAAAGGAGATTCGCGCCACCGACCTTTACAGACTGCAACCTCAGGATTAGTGCGATCGCTGCGTCCCTATCGGCTTGGCGATCCCACTCGGCTGATACACTGGAGAACAAGCGCACGCTATGGTGAATTGCGCGTTAGGGAGTTAGAAATAGTTACTGGTGGACAAGAAATCATTATTGCCATAGATACTGCTGGTATCTGGGAAGAAAAGAATTTTGAGCAAGCAGTCATTACAGCCGCAAGCTTATATTTTTATACACAACGTATAGGAATACCTGTACAACTGTGGACAGCTTCTACAGGTTTAGTTAAAGGTGATCGGGTCGTTTTAGAAATTTTAGCCGCAACCACATTTCAAGAAGAAGCTAGTCCTCAGGAAAAACAGAACTATCCTTTGATTTGGTTGACACAAAATTTTCTAACCTTATCTTCTTTGCCTCAAGGTAGTCGCTGGATTTTATGGGAAAACAATAACCTTGCCGAACAAAAATCTGGAGTGGTTAATAGAGATTACCCTGGCATTGTTGTACAAAGTGAATCAGAACTGCAATCTCAACTTCAAAAACCGTTACAAGCTTTGTGATGTTAATTTTTACAAGAAAAAACCGCGGAATTAAACATTCCACGGTTTTCGGTGTGGTGTGAGGAGCTTAACTACATACCATCATAAGGTAGCTAACTAGTTAGTTACGCACTCGTAGCAATTTTGGTAACAGAATTTTTGAGTAATCTATCGAGCTATTCTTTTTCTAAAAAATAAAAACCGTAGAAATTAACAATTTCTACGGTTTTATAGTGTGGTGTGAGGAGACTTAACTAATCTCATCATATAACTCTTTTGATTGTTAGTGTGACATAATTAATAAAATTTGCAGCAAGGTGATTGTTTGATGACATAAATCTAAGTGATGAAGAATTTTATTCTTCTTTTGCTAAATTTTAGATGAGAGTGCCACCACAGCTAGAACCACTACCAGCAGTACAACCGTAACAATAAGTAGCGGTTTGTACTTCGGTAATTAAGTCTAAATTACTAGCTGTAAGAAGTTGAGAAATTGTTAGGTTTTCCCCATCAGTATTTTTAGCTGGGATATTCATCATTTGGTTAAAATCACAGTCATAAACATTACCCAAATAATCAATTGAAAGTTCATTACGACACATTAAATGAGGAATTGTGTTGGCATTGAAGTGTGATTCTAGAAACTTTAAATATGGAAGATATAAATTTTTCCGCTCTAAATACATTTTAGTTCTACCAACTGGTAAATTAGTGATGGTTAAAAGATGATTAAATACAACTTCAAAATTATCTTTTAAGAAACTTTTATATGCTTTTTCTAGATTATTTTGTTCTGGGGCTAAAGAGAATTTTTTATCTATAGGTAACTGAGGATTAAATACCAAGTCTAAAATTAAGTCTTTTTCTTTTCCATAGCCAACTTGGTTAAGCCATTGCAAAGCTTTAATAGATTGGTTAAAAACACCTGTACCACGCATTTTATCAACGTTATCTGCTAGGTAACAAGGTAAAGAAGCGACCACTCTGACTTGGTTATGAGCAAAGTATTCTGGTAAGTCACCAAAACCATCTTCAAAATAGATAGTTACATTTGACCGAACAATTACCTGTTTACCAGTTTCTCTAGCTGCTTCCAGCAAGGGCCTAAAGCCGTAATTCATTTCTGGTGCGCCGCCAGTTAAATCAACAATTTGGATTTCTGGGAATTTGCAAATTAACTCAATCAACTGATTACAAATTTCTGGTGAAAGTTCTTCTGTACGTTTTGGCCCAGCTTCTACATGACAATGAACACAGGCGAGATTGCAACGTTTACCTAGATTAATTTGTAAAACAGTAATTTTATTTTTGGTGAGAGGAGCATCTAATTTCTCGTTGAAGGGTATGATTTTTTTATTTTGCTGATTGATTGGTTGAGTGTACATAATTTTTATTTACTAATTAAATTACTTAATCTAAAAAACTTGGTTTTCTAACCTTGCAATAATCTATAAGCTATGCCACTGGTAATGGCAGCAGTTGGTAACGTTAAAATCCAACTAAGAAAAATTTGCGAAAAGATGTGCCAATTAGCTTTCTTTTCAATTAAACCTACACTAAATATTGAGCTAACTGCAACGTGAGTTATGGAAATAGGAATTCCTGTGTAGCTAGCTAAGATCGCTAAAAAACCAGCAGTCATATTAGCCGATAAACCTTGAATAGCATCCAACGAGGTAATTTTTGTACTCATAGTTGCTGCAATTCTTTGGGAATTTAGCAAACCCCCAAGCCCCATTGCCATTGCGATAGTCAGCATTCCGCCTTGAATCGAAAAATATTCAATAATCAGAATAATCGAAACTAACTGAGAAGTGTGATTTAGCCCTCTAGTAAAACAGATAATTCCTGCACTGATAAAATGTAAAGTATCTACGACTTTTTGATTCGCTAGCAGGTTTAATTGATAATTAAAATATTTGACTAATTGATAAACTCCTGCTGCTAAGAAGATGGTAATAATCGGGATAAAAATTAGTGGTATAATAAAAGCCTGCCACAAAACAGCAAAATTAACTTTCAGCCCGATCGCCACTAATCCGGCTCCTAGTAACGCACCTGTTAAACTGTGAGTAGTGGAAACAGGAAATCCTGTCAAAGCCGCAATCAAGACAGTCATACCAGATGCGATCGCTACAGCTAAATGAATCTCGGGAACGTTAGCAATATTGTCGGGAAAAATTCCCTGCCCAGTAAAGTTCTGCACTAATTTCCCAGCCCAAAAAATCGCAGCTACCGCACCAGAAAAGGTTGTAATGGTCGCCCATAAAATCGCTGTTTGGTAGCTAGTTGTACCGCTCCCAAACAGCGTTGCTACACCTTTAAAATTATCATTTGCTCCATTAGAGTAAGCTAAAAATAGCGTAGCTAAAAATAAACTAATAATTAACATTTTTGACTTAAGATTTAACAGCAACCACCACCGTCATAGTGCCAAGTTGAATCAGTAATGATGATTTCTCCTGGCTGGCAAACTGCCAGTCTAGCAGCTGTTTTATCACAAACAGCCGCGGGTATACCACGTTGCAGCAGATGGCCTACTCCGTCATCAAATAAGGATTCTGTACCACAGTAAATTGCTGTCTTGCCAGTAAAAATGCAAGCACCATCATCTGGAATTCCAACTTTAAAAGAAACTGAGTCGAGACTTTCTAAAAGTAGGTTTTCTTCCAAGTTATAAGTCTGGGTATCCAGTAGCCTGTAAGGACGACGGGCGCGAATTTCAATTTGGCCAAAGCCAGCATTGATAATACGTTGAGTATACTCTTCGTAGGTGAGTGCGCCTGATAAACACATAGCCCTGAGTCGCTCATCCTGTTGAAGATGTACAGGGATAGGACGTGTAGCGATGGGATCGCTCATTTGTAAACGTCCGCCTGGTTTTAGCACTCGGTATGCTTCTTTTAAGGCATAACTTAAATCTTCTGGCTCAAAGATATTAAACAGGCAATTCTGAGCAACAACATCCACAGAAGCATCAGCTACAGGCAAGTTAAAGGCATCACCTTCTCGAATTTCTACAAAGCTAGTATCAAACCAAGGGTTTTCTGTAGCTGCAAGTTCTAGGTTCCGGGTAGCGGCTTCTCGCATAGCTGCAACTGGTTCAACGGCAATTACAGCACCAGCACGGCGAGAAAAATAAGCAAATTGCAGTGCTTCTAAGCCACCACCAACGCCAACATACAGTACAGTTGGTTGGTTACTCAGTTCTGTAGGGTGAACAGTAGTGCCACAACCATAGTTCATTTCTTGCATAGGCAAAGGAACTTTCAACCCCGGCAGTTGTAAGGGTGAACTTTGTACACAACAAAGTCCTATTTGTGGCGTTTGGGCTACTTCACGGTAAAATTCTGCTGCTGTTTCTAGATAGGTCATTCCAGTCTTAATATTGTGCTTCGTCGTCAGGATTCATCTGTGTGCATCCTAATATAACTAACTATCATTTAAATGAATTTCCCCTGAGAGGGAGATGACCCCCAAATACTTGAGTAATTACGTTATTGTTTAACCAAAGCTACATAAGTTTATGAGTTAGCAGCAAAAAATATAGTTTCATTACAAAGCTAGAGATCGCCCTAAATATTATTTATATAGGAATCCGGTTGGATTATTGAAATTATCTGCCTAGCCTGGGAGTAGAGAGTGGAGAGTAGGAAAAAGTTATTTTTGGGTGTATAGATTTTCTTTCAGAAATCAAATAAGAGTCTTATAAGTTGTTCATATATATATTTTTTTAGATTAAAATCAAACTTATAATTAATAAATTCGAGTTATTTCTCAAGATTTTATTTCAATGGGAAATACATCTAAAGACATAAAAATAATTAAAATAACTTAGCTAAAATCTCATCTCAAGATAGTAGTTCTTTGCTGTTAAACAGCCTAATCTAGTTCTCGAAGTTATTGAAAAAATACTTTTCTTTAAAGAGGACATTATTTATGGCTAATGAAAAAGTTAATAAAGCAGTAGATTCATCTGACCGGGCAAAAGTAGATATGTATGATAGGCATATTGTTCCTGCTGAAACTGCTGCTCGTAAGGAAAGAGAAGGAGAATTATACAAGACAAAACCCACAGAAGAAAGAGAAGCAGACGCACCAACTGATGACCAAACTGATGCAGGAAGTATTCACACCACAGATGGTTATACAGTAGACCAAGAAGGTTTATTGAACAACTACGCAGTAGAACCAGAAATGTATTACGAAGTTCCAGGTGATGCGCGGCAAGAAATAGTAGAAGATCAGGCACAACGCATCGACGAGCTTCAAGATGTCAATGAAGATAAAGAAGGCGAGTTAACAGAAGAAGGTGATAGCCGTGGTAGAGGCCAAGGAATAGTTTAATAAATAACTCTCACTCGCCAATTTTTTCATAAAACTCCATCCCCTTAACCTCTTCTCATTTATGAGGAGAGGTTTTATTTAATTTTTAGTGCTGCTTTTCCTAAAGATTTGCAAATCACATCATTTTGAGGAGTATGTATTCGACTGCATAAAACATCTCGATAATGTCTTTCTAGAGGATGCTTTCTTGTTAATCCAGGATTACCAATCAGTTCTAAACCAATCTCTACAGCACGAATTGAATTGGTTGTAGAAAGATATTTAATAGCTTGTGCTTGCAATCCTACATTAGGTTCATCTTCGCCTGCGTCTACTTCTTGCGCCAAACCATAAATTAGTTTGCGGTTAGCATATAACAGTGCTTCGATTTCACCTACAGCTGTTTGAAAACGTGGTAAGTTAGCAAGTGGTGTTCCTAAATTAGTTGGAGTGCGATCGCCTAAATATTCAACTAACCAATCTCGCGCAGCTGTCGCAACTCCCAAATACAAAGCACTCAATGTCAAGCTATTCCAAACAGCAGTCATCGGATCAGGTGGTGATGCAGCCAAGACAGGGCGAATATCTAAAGCATATTCATGAGGAATTAAGACATTTTCTAAAATTAAATCATGGCTACCTGTGGCTCTCATACCCATATGATCCCAAGTTTCCACAATTCGCAAGCCCGGTAAATCACGCGGAACCAAAAAGTTTCCTACTTGCGGTTCATTCTCAGTTGTCCTTGCCCAAACTACAAAGTAACGCAAAATAGGACTACCTGTGGTGTATTGCTTATGACCTGTTAACCGCCAGCCATCTGATGTCTTCTCCGCAATTGTCGCTGGTAAACCGCCCCTAGCTGGTGTGCCTAACTCTGGTTCTACACGGGCAGCATTAATTAGGGAAATATCTGCAATCGACTCAGCACATACCTTTCGATACACATCAGGATGCCAGCAACGTTGACGGCTAGCTTTAGCGTGTTGTAGGTAGTGCATATTCAATACTAAAGCCGTAGAAGCATCGCCACGGGCTATCCCCTCAATAACTTGGCAGATACTAGTCAGCCCTAAATCTTCACCTCCCAAATCTTGGGGAATAGTTAAACTCAGCAATCCTGCTTGATGCAATGCTGTAAAATTCTCGAAAGGAAATGAACCATCTTTGTCATGTGCTGCTGCACGGGTGGCAAAATCTTGCGCCAGTGCTTCAACTTTCTCAAAAAGTGTAGGGTCAGTTTTTAAGCCTTTTCTGGTAAAGTTTTCTGACACTGGCTGCTTCACCTGTAACATAATATCTTGTGTTAAAACTTTCTTGATTACTTATAAGAGTTAATGTATCGGTTATTGAGGCTGCTGAGGATAAGAGTATTACCAAAATATTTACAAAACCTACACTAAAGTTATAGTTATTCGCTCTATCCTAGTTGCACCTCAGTAAAACCAAGCCTTGCAATATTTAAACTAATGTTGTAGACTTTAAGTCACATTGATAAGATTGCTTCCTAAAGTTATTAATTGTGTTAGCAAAAGCTCAATTAGATATCAATATATACAAAGACGATTTTCATACTATTATTCATGGCGATGCTCTGGAAAACTTAAAACGCCTGGAATCAGAATCTATTGATTTAATTTTTGCTGATCCGCCTTACAACATTGGTAAAAATTTCGATGGTTTGGTTGAAAACTGGTCGGAAGAAGAATTTCTCAACTGGACATATCAATGGATTGATGAATGTCATCGTGTTTTAAAGCCCTATGGGACTTTTTACCTGATGAACAGTACAGAGAATATGCCATATCTTGATATTAAATGCCGTAAGTCTTTCTATATTAAAAGTAGAATAGTTTGGACTTACGATAGCTCAGGAGTACAAGCAAAAAATTACTTTGGTTCAATGTATGAGCCTATACTGATGCTAACAAAGCATGAAAAGAACTATACGTTTAATGCCGACGCTATTATGGTGGAAGCAAAAACTGGTGCAAAGCGTCAATTAATGGATTATCGAAAAGAACCTCCTCAGCCATACAATACTAAGAAAGTACCAGGTAATGTTTGGGATTTTGCGCGAGTACGCTTTAAAATGCAGGAATATGAAAATCACCCAACCCAAAAACCAGAAGCACTTTTAGAACGTGTTATTTTGGCTTCTTCAAATATGGGAGATACAGTATTAGATCCGTTCTCTGGTAGTTTTTCTACATGTGCAGTTGCGAAACATCTACAAAGAAAATCTATTGGAATAGAGATAAACGAAGAATATGTAAAAATAGGAATTCGTCGCTTAAATTTACCGTCAAATTACACTTCTGAAGAGTTGGCAAAGGAGAAAAAAAGAAAAACAAAAAATCTTTCTAAGAAATCGAGAGCATTGCTTGAGGAACATTCTAAAAAAAATTCATTAATCCAATAGTCCGTACTCTAGTTTGAAACATTGAATGACAATCTCTTTCAATCTAGATACCAAATGAGGAGAAATTTTAATTTCTTCAAGAATATTCCTAAGTTCATTTAACGTGTAAATTTCTTCAAAGAGGTTCATATATACTTCAATTTGTTTAGCACTATATAACTTAAGAGCATCTCTTTTAATTTTCTCCTTAACCTGCTGTGGATTTAAATCAGTCTTGATAACAAAGCTTATTGGAAACCGATTAACTTTTTCAAAATCTAGAAAATATTTTTTGACATCTAATGTTTCAGTCACTTGAAAGAAATTTCCTAATGGTTTTAAAACAAAGTCAATTCCTCCATCATTAGCATTTGTCCGCCCTGTACGATACAAAGTTAACTGTGCTGAGATTTCATTACCATTTATAGAAATAAAGATGTTTATTTTTGCAAAATGTAAGTACAGTAATCCAAAAGAAACAATTTCAAATAATCTAGCATCTGAATTATATTCAAATGCTTTTGCAATTACCTCGACAATTTGAGAATCAGTATCAGCTGCCTCAATTTCATTTAGATATGCAGTTTGTTTATCATCAATAATAGTTATATAGCTATCTACCGTATCCACAATAAAGCTAGCTGAAGAGCTTGGGTTCATATTGTTTTCAGTCAGCAAATCAACAGATATTTTTCTGCCTTTTCGCCCATCTCCCAGATTAGAAAGTTGCACAGGTAGCATATTGTAGCTTATACCAATTAAAAATGAAGCTGCATATAATGGAGAAAAGCAAACTTGGTAAGTTAACCCAACCATGAGCCGTCCATTTAAAATTGCGATCGCCGAGAGTGAAGAGGA
>NZ_JACJRU010000008.1 GCF_014697425.1 Nostoc sp. FACHB-110 | reverse complement strand
AAGCGGTAGGATAGTTCCCACTCACGTCCTAAGTAGCAGAATACGCCAATCAGGAAGTGGAAGATTACCAATTGGTATGGGCCACCGTTGTACAGCCATTCATCTAAAGAAGCTGCTTCCCAAATTGGGTAGAAGTGCAAACCAATTGCGTTAGAGGAAGGTACTACTGCGCCGGAGATGATGTTGTTTCCGTACAGTAAGGAACCTGCTACAGGTTCACGGATACCATCGATGTCTACGGGGGGTGCAGCGATGAAGGCGATTACGAAGCAGGTGGTTGCAGCTAGCAAGGTGGGGATCATTAACACGCCGAACCAGCCAATATACAGGCGGTTGTTGGTGCTGGTAATCCAGTTGCAGAACTGCTCCCATACGTTGGCGCTTTTGCGCTGTTGTAAGGTTGCTGTCATGTCTTTATGATTGCTTTGGTTATGTATGTTCCAGGTGTTTTTACCTGTTGTTACATATCTTAAACAATAACATTGCAATTTGTAAAGCATTCTGAGAAAAAAATTTTTTACCTGTCCTGGGGAAAGCTCTAATACTGAGCTACAGCGAAGGTTTCACAATACAGAGTGCCGCATTTTTAATAAGTAGCTGTTATTTACAATTCTTCAAAATCTTGATCTTATGTCAGTTGCCAACACTTTTAGCGTGACTTACAGCCCTGCTTACACAATCGTTCCCACCTATGAGTGCTTCAACCGCTGTACCTACTGCAACTTTCGTACCAACCCTGGCGAAAGCCCTTGGATGAGTTTATTAGCAGCAGAAACACTATTAAAACGGCTGCAAACGAAAAAAGTCTGCGAAATCCTCATTCTCAGTGGAGAAGTACACCCTCACTCGCCACAGCGTCAAGCATGGTTTCAAAGAATCTACGATTTATGTAAATTAGCTCTAACTCTGGGATTTCTCCCCCATACCAATGCTGGGCCTTTGAGTTTTGCAGAGATGGAACAACTAAAAAGCGTCAATGTATCAATGGGTTTGATGCTAGAACAGTTAACACCAAAATTATTAGAAACTGTTCATCGCTATGCACCGAGTAAATTACCAGAACTCAGGCTACAACAATTAAAGTGGGCGGGAGAGTTACAAATTCCTTTTACCACAGGGTTACTGTTAGGAATTGGCGAAACTTTTGATGATTGCTGGGAAACATTAGAAGCGATATCTAATATTCACGAACGCTATCATCATATTCAAGAAGTTATTTTGCAACCCCACAGCCCAGGTAATCAGCAAACCTTTGATGCAGAAGCTTTTGACCCTAATCAGTTACCAAAAGTCATAGCCAAAGCACGTCAGATTTTACCACCAGATATAATAATTCAAATTCCACCAAATTTAGTGAAAGATGAGCAATGGTTACTTGCTTGTATCGAAGCTGGTGCAAGAGATTTAGGTGGAATTGGGCCAAAAGATGAAGTAAATCCCGATTATCCTCATCTTCAAGAGCAAGAATTGAGAAATATTTTAGAACCTGCAGGATGGAAATTATTGCCTCGGTTGCCTGTTTATCCGCAATTCGATGGTTGGTTATCAAAGGAATTGCAAGGGGCTGTGCAACGGTGGAGATAAATTAAATTCTCCAAGCTCATTTGAGAATGCACCTACCACAAGACAGAGCTTACACCCTAGAAACTGTTGTAAAATAAACAATAGATGGATTCGGAGGGCCAGTTATCTGGTCATAAACGCCTATAGAGACTATCTTCGGAAATCTCCAAGGTTTAAAGTCCAGCCAGCTGAAACAACTACAGCGGCTGTACCACCAGCGTATACCAGGCGATCGCATCACAACGCCTGAATTCTCCCAGCGTCTGGCAGCAATTAGCACAGAAATCAATCAACCTGTGTGTGCCTATCTCAACCGTCGCGGACAAGTGATTCGTGTTGGGGTAGGCACACCGCGTCAGACCCAAATTCCCCCGCTAGAACTGCCCCGTTACGGTGCAGAACGTCTTAGCGGTATTCGCTGTATTGCCACACATCTGAAATCAGAACCACCAAATGAAGTGGCCCTGACAGCTATGGCAATGCAACGCTTAGACGCATTGGTGATGCTAAATATTACTGGGACAGGATTTACTCGGCGTGGTGGTGGTGCTACAGGATACGTCAAAGAAGTTTATTTAGCTCATTTAGTATCGCGTAATAAACAGCTAGTAGCAGCCCAAAATTTAGCGCTCAAGGCTCAAGATTCAGCAATCTACTCCAGCATATCGCCGCCGATGAGCTTAGATATGCTAGCCGAACAAGACTTTATCGATTTAGTCGAAGGACTAGAAGAAGAATTCCGTCGGGAATTCGTCGCCCAAGAAGTAGATGCAGATCATGACCGCGTGCTAATTGTCGGAGTAATGACTGATGGGTTGACTCTCCAACAATTCCACGACACTCTAGCAGAGTTGGGACGGTTGGTAGATACTGCTGGCGGTGATGTACTACAAACAGTACAACAAAAGCGATCGCGTATTCATCCGCAAACAGTGATTGGTGAAGGTAAGGTGCAAGAAGTCGCCTTAACTGCCCAAACCCTGGGATGTAACCTCGTTGTCTTTGACCGTGACCTCTCACCCGCCCAAGTCCGCAACTTAGAAGCGCAAATTGGTGTTCGGGTAGTTGACCGCACAGAAGTAATATTAGATATCTTCGCCCAACGCGCCCAGTCTCGTGCTGGTAAATTACAGGTAGAACTAGCGCAGCTAGAATATATGCTGCCGCGACTAACTGGTAGAGGGCAGGCAATGTCTCGGTTGGGGGGTGGTATTGGTACTCGTGGCCCTGGTGAAACCAAACTAGAAACAGAACGCCGGGCTATTCAAAGACGCATTTCTCGACTGCAACAAGAAGTCAACCAGTTGCAAGCCCATCGTTCGCGCCTACGCCAACGGCGACAACATCAAGAAGTTCCTTCAGTCGCTTTGGTAGGTTACACCAACGCAGGCAAGTCCACCTTGCTAAATGCCTTGACCAATGCCGAAGTATATACAGCCGACCAGCTGTTTGCGACTCTCGACCCCACGACGCGCCGCTTGGTAATTCCCCATGCTGACACTAATGAACCCCAAGAAATTCTCATTACAGATACTGTAGGGTTCATCCACGAATTACCTGCATCTTTAATGGATGCCTTTCGCGCCACCTTGGAAGAAGTCACAGAAGCTGATGCTTTACTGCATTTAGTCGATTTGTCTCATCCTGCTTGGTTGATGCACATTCGCTCAGTTCGGGAAATTCTCGCAGCCATGCCTGTAACTCCCGGCCCTGCGCTAGTTGCCTTTAACAAAATAGATCAAGTAGACAGCGAGAGACTAGCCATAGCGCAAGAAGAGTTTCCTTTAGCTGTGTTTATTTCAGCTAGTGAACGTTTAGGGCTAGAAACCTTGCGTTTGCGTCTTAGCCAGTTAATTGATTACGCTGTTGACTCTCAGTAAATACCGAAAATAATTTTGAATATTTGGTGAAAAATGCCGTGGTTATATAAACTGCGGCTTTAATTTTTCGATATTTCTCCTGAAAACAATTTCTAGATTACTCTGTGTAAGAATCACAATTATTTACTCAACTTTAGAGCAATACGGTTCAGTTAAGATACAAGGTTGGGTGTAGCGATAGCGTAACCCAACAAAGTATGCGTCAATGTTGGGTTCCGTTCCTCCACCCAACCTACACCAGTCTAAGTTGTTGCCTTAACTGAACTGTATTGCAATATAGTTCAGATCAGCATTTTTTCGTTTGCTGTCTACGACGTTGCCATTGTTAAATAAATATCAATTTATTTCATGAAAAGAGAATAATTTCGGTGATGTTTAAATTATTGGGGCATTTTATGATGATATTTACAAGATTATTCAGAAATATAGGGTTAAATTCTCAGTTCTCAAAAAATAGTTAGGAATTAATAAATAAGGATGTAAAAGTATTTTTGCCTAAAAATCAAGATTTGCCTAAACACTACGTATAAACAAAGTGCTTTTTTGAGAGATTGATGATTTACCTACTAACGGGCATAACTACATAATTAAGCACAAATCATACTTATGATACAGACATATCAGAATAGAGGATATATATAATTTTGCTGGTTGAGGGCTGTTTAACATCTAATAACTTTGCCTGAGTCAGAAATTTCCTTTGTGGCCATGATTTTAATACCAATTCTCCGTGAAATTGCACATTATTTTCACTCCTCCCAACCTCCCCTTAGCAAGGGTAGGTGAGGCAGACAGTAGAGTTTTCTCTATAAGTCTTAATCAAGAATTGGTATAAGTTCTTTTCATGCTCAAAAATTATTCAGCCTTACTGAGCTTTTGAGTTGCTGAATTTTTGGTGTTTATTATAACTCCATATTTGGATATAAATAAATTTTTGCCTTTGATGTATCAGTAATATTTAGGGTATTTATTAGGTAATAATAGCTAAATTATATACAGTATTTTATCGTTAAATAGCTATACTGAGCTTATATAAACTAATAAAGTAAATTGTCGGCTGCATCTAAAACTTTATCTTTCCCCTTGATCCCTAGCCAGTTAAAGGCAAAAATCTGTAGGTATTTGCTCTACCAATCTTTGATAAATATGACGAAATTATAAAAACATCCTAAAGTTTATTTTTCTGTTGGGATCGCTAGAACACATATCAAATAATCATTTGTTGGCAATAATCCGTATTTGTATCTAGACGCAAAATATAAAGATGCAAATTAGCCCGAAACGGCACTAAAGATGAACCCAAATGAAACCGATTAATTTTTTAACATCTGCCTGTAGATATTGCCGTCACTACAAGCCAGAGGGTCGTCGTGGCGGAATGTGTCAACAGTTAGGCGCGCCAGTACAAGCAACATGGAAAGCTTGTTCTTTAGCACTTCCACCTTTTGCGCCTTCTTGGGAAACATTGGAGGATTCTTGGAGTTTGCCAGATGCAACCCCTGTTTTAGGAACTTCTCATTCTTTGGTTTCTGGGACGGAAAATATTGCTGTTTTACCTGTTGAGGAAACTGTGAATCTGATTTCTGAAGAAACTGAGGTTAAAACAGTCCTAATTTAACTGTTATTTTTAGTGTATTTAGTTAGTTGTTTAAAAAAAATTTGGCTGGAAATTTTCAGTGCTATCCAATTGACATCTTGAAAAATCGCACCTCATCCCAACTGTGTGATTGCTAATAGACAATCTGCGTGACAAGATTTTGCCAAATCACTTAAACAAGATTATCTCAGCAAAAATTGGTGCTGCTTAAAGGTGCGATTTTTGCCATTTTAAGGCAACCAAGGAAAAGAGCGAAAATCGGGCGATCGCTTTTCTAAAAATGCTTGTTTTCCTTCCGCACCTTCTTCGGTCATGTAATAAAGTAAAGTTGCATTACCAGCGAGTTCTTGTAAACCCGCTTGGCCATCACAATCAGCGTTGAATGCAGCCTTAAGACAGCGAATTGCGATCGGACTTTTTTGTAATATTTCCTGCGCCCATTGAATACCTTCGGTTTCTAATTGTTCAATTGGCACAACACAATTAACTAAACCCATTTCTAGGGCTTGCTGGGCGTTGTATTGGCGGCAGAGAAACCAAATTTCTCGGGCTTTTTTCTGTCCAACAATGCGGGCGAGATAACTAGCACCAAACCCACCATCAAAACTCCCAACTTTCGGCCCAGTCTGTCCAAAAATCGCGTTATCAGCAGCAATAGTCAGGTCGCAAATCAAGTGTAAAACGTGACCGCCACCAATAGCATATCCCGCAACTAAGGCAATCACCACCTTTGGCATTGACCGAATCAAGCGTTGCAAATCCAGCACATTTAAGCGAGGTATACCAGCATCATCTACATAACCAGCTTGTCCGCGCACACTTTGGTCGCCGCCAGAACAAAAGGCGTATTTGCCATCAGTGTGGGGGCCTGCACCCGTAAATAAAACTACGCCAATATTTGTATCTTCACGGGCATCACAAAACGCATCATACAGTTCAAAGACAGTTTTTGGACGGAAAGCATTACGTTTGTGAGGGCGGTTGATGGTAATTTTGGCAATGCCATCAGTTTTGTGATAAAGAATGTCTTCGTAAGTTTTAACAGGTTGCCAGTTGACTTGCATGAGAATGAATTGCGCTATTGTGCTTGAGAATTTTATCGCGGACTGGGAAGCGATCGCTAAAATTTAGTCTCTCAAGTACAATCAAGGATGAAAAAAGTCTGAAGTGTAAAAAAGGAATGATGGAGGATAGGTTGTCTATATTAGTTTTCAGACTTCATACTTCAGACTTCAGCCTTGATAATACTTTACAAGTTTTCTAATCTAAGCCGAGAGGAGATTGCCGCAATGTTGGGACTAATTAAAGAAGAACCACGGGCTATTCGGGAAGCTAAGGAAGAAGCAAGGCAAGAAGAAGGGCAAACACTTGTTCTTCGACTGTTGAATCGTAAATTGGGTAAGATTTCTGATGTATTGCTGTCCCAAATTCAGGCTTTGTCGCTAGAACAAATAGAAGCTTTAGCTGAAGCTTTGCTAGATTTTTCTGCGATCGCAGATTTGGAAACATGGTTAAACTCTCAAGTATAAAAGTCATAGCTTTGTGACTTCAACGCAAATCAACGTCAGCCACTGTCTAGGTAAATTACTGACTTAAGTTAGCATCAGATTAGCTAACCAGTGATAGAGGTAGTTATGGGGCAGAATTGGTTGCGGATTACTCACCAAGACAACGAAATCCAGCTTTCTTGGCAACAGAACCCGATAACAACCCATAAAAAAACGCAAAGACACATCTCTGCGTTTTTTAGTGAAACAATCTGAAATTAGCTGCTGAATACTTCAACAGGCAAACGGCTAAAAGCCAGACGTTCATTTTGTACATCGACAAAAATCGTGTCGCCATCATTAAATTCGCCGCGTAAGATGGCTTTGGCAATTTGGGTTTCTAACTCGCGTTGAATCGCCCGCTTTAGTGGACGCGCCCCAAATACTGGGTCGTAGCCTACCTCTGCTAAGAAGTCAAGGGCAACATCGGCGAGTTTGAGGGAAATCTTGCGATCGCTCAACCTTTCTCTTAATCTTCCCACTTGCAACTGGACAATGTGCCGCAGTTCTTTTTTATCCAAGCTGTGGAAGATGATCAGTTCATCAATTCGGTTGAGGAATTCTGGCCGGAAGCTATTGCGCATGGCTTCCATGACACGATGGCGCATTTCGTCGTAGCGAGAATTATCCCCAGCAATATCGAGAATGTACTGTGAACCGATGTTACTGGTCATAATGATAATTGTGTTCTTGAAGTCCACGGTGTGACCTTGGGCATCAGTGACGCGTCCATCATCGAGAATTTGCAGGAAGATGTTGAAGACATCGGGGTGGGCTTTTTCGATTTCGTCAAACAGAATCACTGCATAAGGGCGACGGCGGATTGATTCGGTGAGTTGTCCGCCTTCTTCGTAACCGACGTAGCCAGGAGGCGCACCGATTAAGCGAGAAACTGCGTGTTTTTCCATATACTCGGACATATCAATCCGCACCAGTGCATCTTCGGTGTCGAACATATATGTCGCCAAGGCTTTCGCTAACTCGGTTTTACCTACACCAGTCGGCCCCAAGAAAACAAAGCTAGCAATGGGACGATTGGGGTCAGCAAGTCCAGCACGCGATCGCTGAATCGCATCAGCAACGGCGGTGACGGCTTCATTTTGCCCAATTACCCGGCGGTGTAATTCATCTTCTAAATGCAGCAGTTTTTCTTTTTCCGATTCTACTAACTTGCTGATAGGAATTCCTGTCCATTTAGAAATAACTTCGGCAATATCAGATTCGGTGACTTCTTCGCGCAGTAATGATTTACCACTTCTTTGGGCGTTGGCTAATTCACTTTCGGCGATTTCGAGTTTGCGATGCAAATCAGTTAAGTTGCCGTATTTTAATTCAGCAGCGCGGTTGAGGTCGTAGTTGCGTTCTGCTTGCTGAATTTCTAAATTTACCCGTTCAATTTCTTTCTTAATGGACTGAATTTTGTTGATAATGTCTTTTTCAGACTGCCATTGGGCACTGAGAGTTCTTTGTTCTTCTTTGAGGTCGGCAATTTCTTTTTCTAATCTTCCCAAGCGTTCACGGGAAGCCGCATCGCTTTCTTTTTGCAAAGATAATTTCTCCATTTCTAATTGGAGAATCTTGCGGTCGATTTCGTCGAGTTCTTCTGGTTTGGAGGTAATCTCCATTTTCAACCGGGCGGCGGCTTCGTCTACTAAGTCGATGGCTTTATCTGGCAAAAAGCGATCGCTAATATATCTCCCAGACAATGTAGCGGCAGCTACTAAAGCACTATCGGAAATTTTCACCCCGTGGTGGTTTTCATAGCGTTCCCGCAAGCCACGCAAAATCGAAATTGTATCTTCAACGCTGGGCTGATCGACGTAAACTTGTTGGAAACGTCTTTCTAAGGCGGCATCTTTTTCGATATATTTGCGATATTCATCTAAGGTTGTCGCCCCAATACAACGCAATTCACCCCGCGCCAACATTGGTTTTAATAAGTTACCCGCATCCATCGCCCCTTGGGTTGCACCCGCACCAACAACAGTATGAATTTCATCAATAAATAGAACTATATTGCCGCCAGATTCGGTAACTTCTTTTAAGACTGCTTTTAGGCGTTCTTCAAATTCACCACGGAATTTTGCCCCAGCAATCAAAGCTCCCATATCCAAGGCAATGAGTTTGCGGTCTTTGAGGGATTGAGGCACATCACCAGCGACGATGCGTTGGGCGAGTCCTTCTGCGATCGCAGTTTTACCTACACCAGGTTCGCCAATTAATACGGGGTTATTTTTGGTACGGCGCGAGAGAATCTGCACAGTACGGCGAATCTCATCATCCCGGCCTATCACTGGATCGAGTTGACCTTTACGCGCCGCTTCTGTGAGGTCGCGTCCATATTTTTCCAGTGCTTCGTATTTACCTTCTGGATTTTGGTCGGTCACTTTCTGGTTCCCTCGAATTTGTTTAATAATATTTTTCAGCTTGCCTTCGTCTAAACCGAATTCTTGCAGTAGACCCTTACCAAAACGGTCATCTTTGGCATAACCAAGCAATAAGTGTTCAATGGAAATATATTCGTCTTTAAATTCTTTGCGATAATTATCAGCCCGGTCTAGCAGTGTGTCTAAGCTGCGTCCTAAAAAGACAGAACTGCTGCTACCCGATACCTTTGGCTGACGTTGGAGAAATTGATCGGTGCGATCGCGGATTTTTTGCAGATTCACACCCGCCTTGGTTAAAATACTGCTGGTTAGCCCTTCTTGTTCTAGCAGTGCTTTTAGCAGATGTTCGCTTTCGATTTGTTGTTGGTGATATTGTTTAGCAATATCTGGTGTGTGGGCGATCGCTTCCCAAGCTTTTTCGGTAAATTGGTTAGGGTTAGTAGGTTGCATAGGCCGTTTGAATAACCACTCCAAATATGAAGCGCAGAGAAAACAAATTCTTATATGGTTATTGTATGAAGCGGAGCGCAACTAACTGGATCGGTCTTCACGTCTTGGAGAAGTAGTATTATTACCTGAACAATGAATATTTTGCCAACACATCGAGGCGCAACCTTCAGGTTTTGCCAAAATTGTCACAATGCTTGATGAAAACCACTATTGTTTACGTACTATCTGCAATTGGTGATCATCAAGCGATCGCGATTATTTCCTAGCAATTATCCAAACTGCGTGTACAATCCCCGGAATATACCCAAAAAATGTCAACAGGATATTAATCCAAAAATCTTTCCCTAAACCTACTTGTAAAAATACTCCCAAAGGCGGTAGAAAAATCGCCGCTAGAATTCTCAATAAGTCCATGTAAGCCTCCTATCAGACTATGATTTATACTCCTCAAAGATAGCATTGCCAGAATGTAGTCAATCTTATGCTAACTATAGGGCTTTCTCTGCGTTGTTTATCTTGAGTGCGATCGCTTGCAACAAGCTGTTAGTGATAGTGATTTACAGAAGAGTCAGTTTTGTTTTTATATCGTTATTATATGAAGAAAAATGCAACTGTTTGGATCGGTCTTCACGTCTTTATCCAGTAGCATCACCTTAACTATTTACAAATTTCATCGGTCTTTCGGTAATTACGCCACAGAATTGGGCGGTTAGAAACCGCATATACACAGACAAAACCCGCCTGCGCGGGTTAGTAAACTGTTAATTTTAATTAGTCCGCGCAGGCGGATGCGTGCTTGTATAGCCGCGAATTCATTCACTCTAAGCCTAAAATGTCACAACAGTGCGAATCGATTCGCCTTTGTGCATCAAGTCTAAGGCATCGTTAATTTGCTCAATTGGCATAACATGGGTGATTAAATCATCGATGTTGATTTTGCCATCCATGTACCAATCAACGATTTTCGGTACATCTGTCCGCCCTCTAGCACCACCAAAGGCTGAACCTTTCCACACTCTACCAGTAACTAGTTGAAATGGACGAGTGCTGATTTCTTGTCCTGCACCAGCTACACCAATAATGACGCTCACACCCCAACCTTTATGACAGCATTCTAGGGCTTGACGCATGACTTTGACGTTACCAATACATTCAAAAGTGTAGTCAGCACCGCCTTTAGTTAAATCAACTAAGTAACTAACTAAATCACCTTCAACTTCTTTGGGGTTAACAAAGTGTGTCATGCCAAACTTTTCGGCTAAGGCGCGCTTGCTGGGATTTATATCTACTCCCACAATCATATCGGCTCCTACCATTCGCGCGCCTTGGATGACGTTTAAGCCAATACCACCTAAACCGAAAACTATAACTTTTGCCCCTGGTTCGACTTTAGCTGTATAAATAACTGCACCAATACCTGTGGTTACGCCGCAGCCGATGTAACAAACTTTGTCAAAGGGGGCATCTTCTCGAATTTTGGCAACGGCAATTTCTGGTAGCACTGTATAGTTAGCAAATGTAGATGTCCCCATATAATGGTGAATCATCTCTCCACCAATCCTAAAACGGCTAGTACCATCTGGCATGACACCGCGCCCTTGGGTAGAACGAATTGCTTGACAAAGATTGGTTTTTAAGCTGAGACAATATTCACATTGGCGGCATTCTGGGGTGTATAAGGGAATTACATGGTCTCCAGGTTTAACGCTGGTGACACCAGCACCCACCTCAACTACCACACCAGCACCTTCATGCCCTAAAATTGCCGGAAACAAACCTTCAGGGTCAGCACCCGAAAGGGTATAAGCATCGGTGTGGCAAACTCCAGAAGCTTTAATTTCTACTAAAACTTCTCCAGCTTGTGGCCCTGATAATTGCACAGTTTCAATAGTTAGCGGCTTACCCGCGCCGTAAGCTACTGCGGCTTTAACTTCCACGCGTTAGCCCTCCTATATAAATTGGGAATAAATTATCATTCTGAGCGTAACAAAGTGTAGGGTAGAGGCGATCGCATCTACGTTCTGCGTTACTGCACTCAGCATGATACAACAAAAATTATCCTGCAATTATCCAACGCCCCAATTCGCAATTACAAATTGGCATAACATCAAAACAGAAGTTGCTACAGCTTGCGCGAAACACGCAAATGTTAAAACAGAAGTTACTTCAAAGAAAGCGCAAGTTAAAGCCGAAGCAGCAAAAAAATTGTAGGTTGGGTGAAGCGAAGCGTAACCCAACAAAATTCTGAAAGTGTTGAGTTTCACTGCGTTTCACCCAACCTACCTTGAACGCACTATTTTAGTCTAACCATTAGGGTGTGTTAGAGGATGTTTTAAAAGTCCTCTCGTTGGCAGCAAAACATTCAACCCCCCTTAAAAAGGGGCGGCTAATAACTTTCTTTTACCCCCTTTTTAAGAGGGTCGCCGTAGGCGGGGGGATCTAAATTTAGAATTTTGAAAAAGACTATTAAGTAATTTCGAGGGTTGACAGATACACTACTGGATATGAACTAAAATTGCATTTTCTTGTGAGATTGGTACATTAGTTACAGGCGGCAAAGCAGGAAGATGATATCTATCCGCCGCATGAATTTCTAAATTTTGTCAACCCCTGAGTTATTCCTTATTTTACAAAGCTTATGAACCCTGCCCTAACGAAAATTGGCGCTCAAATGTCCAACCTTACTGGTGTGCGCGCGATTATGAAGGACATTGTAGAAACGTTGCAAGCAAGTCAAGGGCAGGAATTAATTAATTTGAGTGCGGGAAATCCGTTGATTTTGCCAGAGGTGGAACAGCTGTGGCGAGATGCAACAGCCGAACTGTTGGCGAGTTCTGAATATGGGGAAGTAGTTTGTCGTTATGGTTCAAGTCAAGGTTACGCGCCTTTAATTGAAGCGATCGCAAATGACTTCAACAAACGCTATGGTTTAAACTTAACCCCACGCAATATCTTAATTACTCCCGGTAGCCAAACTCTCTACTTCTACGCTGCTAACGCTTTTGGTGGTTACACAGTCAACGGTGAACTCAGACAAATTGTTTTACCTTTAAGTCCCGACTACACAGGCTATGGTGGTGTGTGCTTACATCCAGAGGCTTTAGTCGCCTACAAACCAACTCTCGATATTGATGCAGCTAACCACAAGTTTAAATATCGCCCTGACTTTAGCCAGTTGTCGGTGACAGAAAATACTGGCTGTATTATCTTCTCTCGTCCTTGCAACCCTACAGGTAACGTGATGACTGAGGATGAAGTGAAGAAAATTGCTGCTTTAGCTGCGGCTTACAATGTACCTGTGTTGATTGATTCGGCTTACGCGCCTCCTTTCCCGGCATTAAACTTTACAGATATGCAGCCAGTGTTTGGCGACAACATCATTCATTGTATGAGTTTGTCAAAAGCTGGCTTACCAGGAGAACGCATCGGTGTAGCTATCGGTGATGAGAAGTTGATTCAAGTTCTAGAGTGCTTCCAGACAAATATGTGCATTCATCCCTCGCGGTATGGACAGGCGATCGCTTCTCGTGCTATCAATTCTGGTAGTCTGGTACAAATCTCGGAACAAGTTATTCGTCCTTTCTACCAGCAGAAATTTACAGTTCTCGAAAGCACCCTAGAATCTGCCATGCCTAAAGATTTACCTTGGTTCCTCCACCGTGGAGAAGGTGCGATCTTTGCTTGGTTATGGTTGAAAGATTTACCCATGACTGACTGGGAATTTTATCAAGAACTGAAAAAAGTTGGTGTCATTGTTGTTCCTGGTAGTACCTTCTTCCCCGGTTTGAAAGAAGAATGGCAACACAAACACCAATGTCTCCGCATTAGTTTGACTGGTAGCGATGATGAAATCGTATCTGGTATGCAACGACTAGCCAAAGCCGTAGAACAAGCTTATCAGCGTGCGGTTGTGAGTGCTTAGTTGATAATTCGTAATTCATAATTCGTAATTCGTAATTATGAATTACTCTGCTAATTCTGCTGTGGTTTAATAACTTGAATCAAAGATTATGAATCGTGAACAAATAAGTCAACAGCAGGGAAGGAAGAAAGCTGGTGGAAAAGTGAAGACTCAATCCCCGGAGAATCCAAAATCTCAAATCCAAAATTTAAACTTAGATGATTGGTTAACAATTGGAAAAATTGTTGCACCTCAAGGTTTGGCGGGGGAATTGCGGGTTTATCCTGAGACTGATTTTCCCGAACGCTTTGAAGAACCGGGAAAACGATGGATGTTGCGTCCGGGAGAGACAGAACCGCAACCAATAGAATTATTGAGTGGTCGTTATTTAGATGGCAAAAATTTGTATGTAATTAGAATAGCTGGTGTAGACAATCGCAACCAAGCTGAAGAATTACGTGATTGTCAATTATATGTGCCTGCAAGCGATCGCCCCGAATTAGGTGAAGATGAATATCATGTGGTCGATTTGATTGGCTTGGAAGTTTTTCTTCAAGAGTCGGGGGAATTGTTGGGTAATGTGGTAGATGTTATCCCTGCTGGCAATGATTTATTAGAAGTGCAGTTAATTGCCAGTGAGAAAAAACAAAAAACAGTTTTAATTCCCTTTGTGCGAGAAATTGCCCCAGTGGTAGACTTACAAACTAAGCGGATTGAAATTACACCGCCTCCAGGACTATTGGAAATCAATTAAAGCTTTGCTTTCTTTAAATTGCTGGGCTGCCCCACCCTGTTGAGAAAAGACTAAAGTTGCACCTGCTACTGCTAACATCCCAAAAACTGCTAACCCTAGCATTGCTGCTCGTTTTTTTAATTGGATAGTAGCAAGTAAAATCTCAAACAAAGTAGCATTCCCTATCACTGGAATGGGTTCCAGGGCTGCTAAAGCGACAGCTGCGTTAGGGTAGCGGTCTTTGGGGTTAGGTTGCACCATTGTCAACAACCACGACCGAAAACGGGGATTTAATTGCTGTGATAATTTAGGGAATTGCCAGCGATCGCCATTCGCCATTAACTTACTAATATCGCTCGCGCGGGTATTAGTAAGTAAGCAAATCAATGTAGCCCCTAAACTATACAAGTCAGCAGCCTGGGTGAGTACATAACCAAACTGTTCTTCTGGTGGTAAAAAACCAGGTGTGCCTGTAGATAAAGTACTAAAAGCAACTTCTGTACTCTGTCTACTAGCCAAACCAAAATCAACCAAATAAGCATTGAATTGCTCATCCACTAAAATATTTTCTGGTTTAATATCTCGATGGATAATGGGGTCAATTTGTGATTGCAGATACACCAAAATTTCTAAAATTGATATTGCTATCTGCTTAACTTCTGCTGGTGAAAAATCACGTTTTGTCCCTAAAGAAGAAGCATTTTTATACTCTTGGACTAAACAAAAACTTGCCGCAGTGACAAAACAATCAACGTAGCGAGGAATGCG
Source organism: Nostoc sp. FACHB-110 (assembly GCF_014697425.1). Classification (GTDB taxonomy): domain Bacteria; phylum Cyanobacteriota; class Cyanobacteriia; order Cyanobacteriales; family Nostocaceae; genus Nostoc_B. The sequence continues at coordinate 193,515 of NZ_JACJRU010000008.1, read as the reverse complement.
CGGATGATTAAGTTGCTGCAAGATAGCAATTTCTTGTTCATACGCTTTGAAATCTGACCAGTCTGTAGCGGCATTATCAAAGCTGAATTCTTTAATTACTACTAGTTTTTGAGAATGACAAACACTAGCCAGGTAAGTAATACGTCCGCCTTCCTGGTTTTGCCCTAGTTCTCGCACAACTTGATAGCCTTGCGTCGAGAAATCGGGATGTTGACTGACGGGAATTGTCCCTTTATTCCGCACATCAAGCTCCATTAAACACCACCTGAGTTTGATTTTGTCAAGGTGCAATTCAAAAGGTACTCACCCGGTAAATGAAGGATGAATTATGAAGTATGAAGTCTGAAATGATTACTTCATACTTCACACTCGCCTGCGGCAAGCCGCTACGCGTCTACATACTTCATACTTCAGACTTGTGCTAACCAATCAAGAATTTGGGCGTTGACAATACCTGGAACCTCATCGTGAGGACAATGACCGGCATTTGGGATAGGAACAATTTTGATATCTTTGCCATTATCACGCGCCTCTTGGTAAATCTTTGCCCCAGTAATGGGTGTCCAAGGATCAGCAGCACCCCAAACTACCAATAATGGACGTTCTACTTTAGGTAAAAGTTCCTCGGGACTGGGGCCAGGCGGTGCAGTCAGAATTGATGCAAAAACTTGTTGCGCGCCTGGATCACAGGATGGTGTATAAAGTAAATCAACTAATTCATCTGTAACGGCAGTGCGATCGCGGTAAACTTGGTAGAGTGTGCGGCGAATTTGATGTTTTTGGCGAATGCGGTTAAAGACAAATTTACCAGTAAGAGGCGATCGTACAACTCGGTTAAAAGTCGCCATCACAATGCGTAGCGGCGGGTTCAATTCGTGGGGACGATGACTCAAACCACCCGCAGAATTAATCAAAACCCCACCAGCAGAAATCTCTGGATGTTCTGTTAACACTATCAAACTTATCAGCGCGCCAATCGAGTTCCCAATAAATACCGCAGGTTCTTGAATATGCTTCGTCCAAAAATCTTTCAGCAGTTCTACCCAAATTTCTACACAGTAATTCAGAGGTGGTTTATCTGAACCACCAAAGCCCAAAAGATCCACCGCAAAAACTCGGTAGCCAGCATCAGCTAATACAGGAATATTTTTTCGCCAGTGACCAATAGAAGCCCCAAAGCCATGAACTAACACTAAAGGCTTTCCCGTACCCATCACAGTGTATTGAATTTTGTGTCCCTGCCAAGTCCAAATTAGTTTTTCTAAAGTCACTGAAGGTAACTGCTGGGTTGTTAACGTCATTATTAAGATTCCTAAACTATTGCCTTATATACTAAAGTCTAGAGAATTTAGGGCAGAATGCGATTTTTAAACTCTTTTGAGAAGTTAATAGCTAAATCCGCAGATAAGTTTGACCAAGCCCCGTTGGGGCGGGGTGTGGGGTGTAGGGGTGTAGGGAAAATACAGCCCCAACAACCACGCTCGTACAAGCCCTGCCCTTGAGGGCAATTGTGTTGGTAGAGGATACAAGAACCTGACATCACCGTCTTCACACTCAGCCACACCCTACACCCTACACCCTGTTGTTGGCGCAACAACTAAAGCAGCAGCAATCCCAGCCAAGGCTAACCAAATAAAAGGTAGTCTATAGTAATGCTTGAAAAATAATCCTGGTTCCCGGTATATGTTTTTGAACCGTAAATTTTTTGATTTTCGGAAACAGAAATTTTTCACAAATTAATCCAGCTAATAACCCAGCCAGAATAAATGTGATTGGTAAAATCCATTGCATCATAACTACTTTTGATATTAGTTTATGTAAATAACACGACGTAAATTTTCCATTTAAAACATAGTTTTTATTTAATTGATATCTAGTACAGGTCGGCGTAAATAAACAGACTATCTAGAATTGCTAAAAGGCTTGTGGTATCGTTATTCTTTCTTTTTACTTTTGCCTTTTTGTACTAGTCCCGAGAAAAATATTATTTAAAATGGACTTGCCAATTATTTATCATCCAGATTATGTTGCACCACTACCTGAAGGACATAGTTTCCCGATGGTTAAGTTTCGTAAACTGTACCAATTACTAGTAGATGATGGTGTGGCACAAGCCCAACAGTTTCACACTCCAACGCGTCCGCCTCAAGAGTTAATTGAGCTAATACATACCCCAGAGTACGTTAGCGCCTATTGCGAAGGAACTCTAGACCCTAAAGTGCAGCGTCGGATTGGCTTGCCTTGGAGTCCTGCTTTAGTGAATCGTACCTGTGTAGCAGTTGGTGGTACAATACTTACTGCGCAGCTGGCTTTAAGTCAGGGTTTAGCTTGCAATACGGCTGGCGGTACTCATCATGCCTTTCCCAGTTATGGGTCTGGTTATTGTATTTTCAATGATTTAGCGATCGCATCCCGTGTTTTGCAAAAGCAGGGGCTTGTCCAAAAAATCCTGATTGTAGATTTGGATGTCCATCAAGGAGACGGTACAGCCTTCATATTTGAAAATGATGAAAGTGTTTTCACTTTCTCAATGCACTGTGAAGTCAATTTTCCTGGTACAAAGCAAAAAAGCGATCTAGATGTTCCCTTACCTGTAGGGATAGAAGATGATGCCTATTTGCAAATTTTGGCGAGTTACTTGCCAGATTTGTTAACAGATGTCAAGCCTGATCTAGTATTTTACGATGCAGGTGTTGATCCGCATATAGGCGATCGCTTGGGAAAATTAGCCTTAACAGATACTGGGCTTTTCCGTCGAGAAATGCAGGTTTTAACTACCTGTGTCAGTGCAGGTTATCCAGTCGCCTGCGTCATTGGTGGTGGTTATGCCGACGATATGAATTCGCTAGTTTGGCGACATTCTCTATTACATCGTGCTGCTAGCCAGACATATCAGCAATTTCGACTTTAAACAACAGCTTAGAACCATCACTCTTATTTTTCAACCTAATGTTATATCTAAATCTCCCTATTAAGAGAGAAAGAAAATTTATACTTTTACGATTAAGTGATAACTAAGAAATCAGGCTAAAAAACCGTCTTTGAAATTGCCTAATCAATGATTCTTAACGTTTAATAACAGGCAAAAAGACACAGAAAATCGTCTAATTCGATACAATTAATAGGCTAGGAGAGCCAAGGAGAACTCAGTGGTGCTATCAAAAGGCTTTGAAATCGAGATGTATACTGGCACACCTCAAGGTGAAATTGTTGGTCTCTCCGATAAAATTGTCGCAGACTTAGATGGGTTTATGCGGGAACCAGACAGCCGCAATGTAGAATACGTAACTAGTCCATTCACAAGTTACGAAAAGCTTTTGTGTGCGTTACTTCGTCCCCGCCGTGACTTGAGAAAGTACCTCCAGCGTTTAGGTAACTACACATTAATTCCTGGCAGTACCCTATCTTTGAGTGGGGGCGATCGCTTCTATCGTTCTGATCCTACTAACCCTTATCATGACTATATTGAGCAAACCTACGGCACTAACGTAGTTACCGCTAGCGTTCATATCAATATAGGGATTAGCGACCCAGAAGTGTTAATGCGGGCGTGTCGCGTCATTCGCCTAGAAGCCCCTTTATTTTTAGCCCTGAGTGCTTCATCGCCCTTTTTTAATGGCAAAGCTACAGGCTATCACTCTACTCGTTGGGGTGTCTTTCCTCAAACGCCTAAATATGTGCCTTTGTTTGAAAGTCATGCCCATCATATTCAATGGGTAGAAGAGCAATTAGTTGCTGGGACAATGCAAAATGTCCGGCATTTATGGGTATCAGTCAGACCAAATGGAGATCGCCGCCCTTACGATCTCAATCGCTTAGAACTACGAATTTGTGATTTAGTAACAGATCCCATCGCATTACTAGCAATTACCGCATTGTTAGAAGCGCGTTTATTGCAGATAATAGAGCATCCCGATTTAGATCCGCTTACTCAAAGCACCTTCTCCCCTGAAGAACTTATATCTTTAACCACTAACAACGAAATAGCAGCTGCTAGTGCTAGTCTTGATGCCCAACTCAAGCATTGGCAAGATGGCAGAACTATCTTAGCCAGAGACTGGATTGCTGAACTATATCATCAAGTGTGGGCGATCGCTAAACAACAAGGCTTTAGCTGTTTTCTTTCTCCCTTACATAAAATTCTCCGTGAAGGTAACGAAGCCCAACAATGGCTTCAATTACACAGCGTGGGTTTTGACTCTCAACGCGTCATTACTCAAGCAATTGTAGCCACCCAAGAACGAGAAATCGAATTAGAAAATAAATTGTGTTCTTCTTTATTAGCTTAATTGGGTTTAGGTTCTAACTATCTAGAACCTGACCCATTTATAGCGATATTGATAACAACAAGTAGTCTAGTAGTGTTAAAAGTAGCTTAGGTAGTTAAGACATAGATTAAGAGGAAATGTGGCAAGTTAATTAAAAGTTTTTGCCTTATGCGCAATTAATCTATTACTGGTTCAGGTAAAACAAAGTAATTTTGCCAAGAGTTCAATATATTCCCTCAAGCTTTTATGGGAAAATTGGCTAATTTTTTGTTTTAAAAAACTAATCTATGGAAATTGCGTGATAATTATTAACAAAACCTATGAATAGGCTATACCTTTTGATAGATTTTTATTTATCAAGATAACTTTTTATACAGTTACTCAGTGCAACAGACAATGCCTCAGGTAGTTTTAGTTAATCCCCAAATTCCCCCCAATACAGGAAACATTGCTCGTACTTGTGCAGCAACAGGTACAGAATTACATCTAGTAGGGCCATTGGGATTTGAAATTAGCGATCGCTACCTCAAAAGGGCAGGTTTAGATTACTGGCCTTATGTAAAACTGCACTATCACGAATCACTGGCAGCATTTAAAAGCCTGCATCAGCAACGGGGAGGTAGATGCTTGGGTTTCTCTGTCAGAGGGAGTTTTAATTATGTACAGTTTCAATATCAACCTGATGATTGGCTGCTATTTGGTAGTGAAACTACTGGCTTATCACCAGAAGCCTTATCAGCTTGTGATCAAACCTTATACATTCCCATGTTTGAACCTGGGGTGCGTAGCTTAAATCTTTCTGTAAGTGTTGCTGTCGGCTTGTTTGAATCGCGTCGCCAACTAGGTTACTTATCTTAGCTATTCGCTAAAAATCATACAAGTGCAAATACTGATAAAAACTAAAAAGCCTAATTATTTAAAGGCTTACGGCAATCAGTAAATATATTCTTACGCAAAATTTTTATCATTTTTATACGATATTAAGATATTTTTCAGTGTAAACACAGTGGAATGTCATCAGATAGCTGACATTTCATATAAGAAATTTATATAGGATTTTTGAGCATCCACCAGAATTGAATGATATATTTTGGTGAATTTGTCATATCTGCTCATAAAGAATAAAAAGCTGCAAAACCTTACATCACAAGCATTTATAATATTTTCACCGAATAAGTATATTTCAGGAGGACAAAAGTAGTTGAGAATTTGTACGGTTGTCTTTTAGGGAAGAATCAACGTAAAGTCTCGTGTTGGGAAGACGGATCGGGGATAAAAACCTTGAAGATATCTACAGCAGAGAGCATCGCTTTTTAAAAAGTCAATAGCAACTAAATTGCTGACACGCGAAACAGTTGCTAACACACATAAAAAGCAAAAGTTCTAGGGTGTGAGGAGTGGAGCGGACAAGTAAGCACAGCAACTTTATGTTTTGCTAACAGGTGTGAACTTGTCTAAATCAGAGAAGCAGGTTAATCTTGCGTAAGTATCTCTGATGAATGTGATCACGATCTATCATTCGATGTGATCTGAATCATTGACTAGTATCCGACTGCAAAATCGAGGTCAGTTAAGCGCTAGTGATCATAGGAGGTCGTCTTTGAAACGAGCATTGAAAAAAAGAGTAAAGGCTGTGCTGAAAAATACCCCCAGCAGTGATGCTACCCCGATCGAAACGTTAAGTATGGTCAGTGCTAAAACCCATCGTCGGGTTACTACGCAAGCGGCCATGATAGGTTTAGCTATCTCAATGGGGGCAACCAGCCTTCTAGTGACTCGACAAAGCGATCAAGCCCAAGCAGCGGCCCCCGTAGGCAGCCAAAAAGCAGCCTCTACAATATCTGCCGCTTCTGATACTGAGATGAAATTTGTTCCCACAAAGTTAGAGACCAAACTAGTATCCTCAGCGACCATACCTGAGAATCCTGTCATTGTGGAACCAACAGCAATTTCACAGTTGCCTGGGCTTGAAGCTAAATTACAAGTTGCGGCAAGTGGGATGTCTGTGCCAGTTCCAGCACCAGAGAATATTGCCAGCACAGCAGTAGACCAAAATTCTATTAATCAGCCACCGCAACTAGCTAAGGATAAACAAGCATTACAGCAAACTCTTAATGCTGGTACGCAAACCGCTTTGGGGGCAGATCAACTACCCACGACGGTGAATGAAAATACAGTCAACAGCGAAGATGTGAACGCGCAACTAAAAGCGCAACAAGAGTTTGCCCTATATCGCTTACAGGAAAAATCGAATCGTTTAAGAGCAAGTCTGGCGGAGTTGCGGTCTGGGGAGTCCAAAAATTCAGCTAAAACGATTGCATCGGCGCAGCAAACAACAGCAAAAGAGACATTGCCGCAGACCAGTGCAGAACAAGCAACCCCACAGTTACCCGCTCTTGTCGATGAAGACAAGACAAAATTCTTTCCTGAGGCTAAACAAACAAAGTCTCCTAGTGAGCAGGCACAACCAGTAGCAACCACATCTAACCTTGGGACACCACAAATTAAAGCCCCAGTAGATACTGATACAGCTTACGAAGTTAAACCAGGAGACACGCTAGCTGCGATCGCTAACAGATATAACACCACAGTTGCAGAACTAGCAAAACTCAACAATATCAGCAACCCAAATCAGCTGCGGATCAGTCAAAAACTAATTCTTCCTGCTGCTAAAACAAATGGCAATGCTGGAATTCCCATTCCAGTAGTTATGAATCCAGCTGTTGCCCAGTCTAACAATAATTTTAAAGTAGCATCTGTACCTGTTAGCACAGCTAGCACTGAGCCAAATTTATCGTTAGCGCCAGTTTCACCCAACCCTACTACCACACCTAACCCGCAGAAAATTGATATAGTCACACCTTCTGCTAGTGCTGACGCTTATGGTGTGGGTGGTGATACTCCAGTACCCAAAGTTTTTGCCGAACTACAGCCAGCAAAACAAATTGCACAAAACGCTGCACTCAACAGAGATAATGCCCGCTTGCGTAGTTTACAAGCAGAAATTCAAAAATTACAGCAGAAATACCGCGCCCAAGAATCAGGCAGTGTAGTAGCTGCTACTCCCACTCCGGCAATTGAAAATAATCGAGCTGCTATACCCATTCCTGTAGCTAGTCCCAGTAACTTGTCTGTCACCAAGCCAGTGTCGGGAACTAAGGATTTTGCAGTTCCAATTCCTGTTCCTACACCAGTTTTGCCAAGCTACACAGCCCAACCAGTTAAGCCTGAATTTCGTGCTACTCGCACCACTGACGAGCCAATCAACCCAGAATTTCTACCCAATCAAGCAGCACGTACATTTTCTCCTTACCAGAATACCTCTGGTAGTCGTGTAGCAACACCACCCATTGGTGTTAACGCTGCTGACTCTTTAGGTAGAATGCGGGGAACTAAGGTATCTCCTCAGTTACCACCTTTAGCAGCAGTAGAGCAATATCTACCAAAACCCGTTGATGAGGCTGTACCACCACCTTCTAGTTCATCTGTAGCCTACATTTGGCCAGCAAAAGGAGTCTTTACTTCTGGTTATGGCTGGCGTTGGGGAAGAATGCACAAAGGCATTGACGTTGCTAACGCTACTGGAACACCAGTTTACGCATCGGCAGACGGTGTAATTGAGAAAGCTGGCTGGAATAAAGGTGGCTACGGTAATCTTGTCGATATTCGCCATCCTGACGGCAGTATGACTCGCTATGGTCATAACAGCAAAATTTTAGTCCGAGTAGGTCAGCAAGTGCGTCAAGGCGAAACTATTGCACTGATGGGTAGTACAGGTTTCAGCACTGGGCCACACAGCCACTTTGAAATCCATCCCTCCGGTAAGGGTGCAGTTAACCCCATTGCCTTCCTACCACAACAGAACCGTATATAATCAATCCTTGGCTGTATCCAACTTAGTAATTGCCTTGTTATCTAGAGGGAGTTTACTCCCTCTTTTGCTTTGTTGGGGTTATTTATATTTATCTACAAAAATGAATTGCCAAATAGACTAGTCATGACCAAATGTGTATGCTATATTAAGAATTAATGCAAAAGCGTTAGGCTCAGTAGCTCAGTTGGTTAGAGCACGGGACTCATAAGCCTGGGGTCGTTGGTTCAAATCCGACCTGAGCCATATTTGAAAATCTTACTATATAAATGTTTCAGCCTTTAGTCATTATGTACATTCACAAACTGGATGTCGTTAGCATCAGGGTGCGCAGCTACTAGGGGCAGAAAGCAAGACTATCTTCCAATAGTCAAACTACCCTGGATTTTTCACAGTTCAGTGGTTAAAAAAAACATAAACTGCGGCGCTATTACTTATTTTATTGTCAAGGTTCAGATACTTAAGCAATAGGAAGGTGAGATCGCTAAATCTCTCGCTTTTTCTTGAAAGCTACCTCGAATCGTTTGTGAGCCTTGCTCTCTAGAAATGTTTATTGCTCTGATTATCCGAACCCTAAACACAGTCAAGTAAATTATCTGTTTTTCACGTCTCTAGTAATTGGCGATAGCTGGTTTTTTGTGACATACTCCTACACTGATGCTTAGCATACAGTGTAGGCTTCCAAGACAATCCGGCTATCGCTTAGGAGACTCTTGGCTTTCAGAACGGGATGCCCCACCGCTCTATTTTTTATATTTATAGCCGCATTATGGTCACGGTCAAGACTGCATCCACAATTGGGGCAATCGTGCCAGCGTTCATGCAACTTCTTAGGAACTTTGACACCACAATTAGAACAATCTTGACTAGTGCTGGACGCTTTAACTGGGATAACCAACAAACCAGCGTTTTCGGCTTTGTTTGTCAGAATTGACAGAAAACTTGACCACCCAGCATCAAGTACAGACTTTGCTAGTTTAGATCGTGAAAGTCCCTTAACATTCAAATCTTCAACCACTACAACATCATATTTTTTTAATAAGTTGTTAGCAGTTTTGAAATGAAAATCTTTGCGTTTGTCAGCAACTTTTTTGTGCTGTTTTCCTAACTGTTTAACTGCCTTTAATCTTCGGTTACTACCTTTCTTGCGACGAGAAACACGTTTTTGAGTAACTCTTAACCGTTTCTGCGCTTTGCGATAATGTTGAGGAATTGCAACAGTTTCACCTTCAGATGTTGTCAAAAATTCCTTTAGACCAACATCAACCCCGGTTATTGAATCAGCGTTGAAATCAGGCTTAATCGTTGGAACGGTTGAATCTTCCAGGCTTAGGGTTACATAGTATCCATCGGCTTTTTTGGTAACAGATGCGGTTTTTATTTTAAGTCCGTCTGGGATATGACGATGCAAAACGACTTTAATATTTCCCAGCTTAGGTAGAGAGATTTTACCATTAGAAACGCAATCAGGCTTGACCCTTGGATACAAGAAAGTTCGATAACGATTGCGTGATTTAAACCTTGGTTTACCGCTACGCTTGCCGTTGCTATCACCTTTTAAAAATCGGTCAAATGTAAATTTGACTCGCTTAACTACATCTTGCAAAACATCCGAGTAAACATCCTTGTAATGTGGATGTGTCTTTTTAAGCTTAGGAAGAGTTCTTTTTTGTCCCAAATATTCAGGATTATCCCGCAATTCTGGAAGATGACAAACAAGAGGGCAAGCGTTGACAGGACAACGATTTTGCTCATACCAATTAAATCTATCCGCCAACAAATAGTTATATTGAGCGCAGCACATAGACAACCATCGATCTATTTCTTGCGCTTGCTGTTTTGTTGGACGTAGTTTGTATTGGTATGCCGTTCTCACCTATTTGTTACCTCTGGCTATGGATATGATAGCATAACCGAGGATACATTGAGGGCATTTTATGAAAGAAGATTATTTAAGAATACGGATGAGCAAACGCAGGATGGATAAATTACGTTTGTATGCTCAAATGAAAGATACAACTATGACGCACATTATTGAGAATTTTGTAGACTCGTTAAAAATTCCAGATATTGATAACAACTCAACTGTCCCTCTCCCGCTCAATCCTGCGGATTGATGTGGTCAAGGGACGTTTCGTGTTTATCTCACCATTCCTCTCATCACCTCCCTTCGGGTAGGTGAGAGGCTCCTTGCTGTTTTAGCTGAATTTTCCTTACACACTTTTTGTCTTTTTTGTCAATGCTTAAGTCCTAAATCAGTCGGGGATCTGCGGGGACATGATAGTTATTCGGGTAAATTTATCACAGGATTGCGGCTAAAGAAACCACGAGGCAATAACTTGAAACCAACGCGATGAACAGGCATTACAGGCCAATCTTCAGGACGGGGTACGTGTGTCATTCCCATTGTGTACCAAACTACAATGTCTTGATTTGTTAATGATTCATTGTCAGCAATATATTTTGGTAAACCTTCTTTTGGTTGGCTTTGATTAGGATAATTACCAGCTGCATAAAGTTCATCTGGTTTATATTTTGTTACCCAAAAGTGATGTGTAGCAAATTCGGCTCGTTTGCGAATTTCTGCACCTTCGGTTGGGAAAAAGATTGTATTGCCAGTTGGCATTAACATATATGCAGTTCCCACACCGAGAGTATTCTTTTTATCGGTGCTGCTAATCATCCATTCTCGGCTATGTTTGGTATCAACATCACGGATGGCAGCTTTTTCTGTTGTTAATTCTGTGTTTTCTACTGCGATCGCATTTCCTATAGGATTTTTACCACTAATTGGTACAGAATTAACATTCATTTCTGTGACAGAATTTGCCTGTCCGTCTACATCCATGTCTAGGCGGTAATTAAAAAAGTGTTGATGGTTTACGCCAAAAATATTTTTAGCTAATAGCCGTCCATAGGAATTATCAAAAGATTCTGTTACTGAATTTGTCCCTTGGGCTAGAACAATTCCGCTTAACTCGTTTTGCACTTCTAAAGTGCCGTCTTGGTGAAAAATCCAATTGAGGCTGTAATCATAATTGTCAATTGTCGCCGTTATAGTTAACACTAACTCCCGATTGCGGCGGACATCATTACGTTGAGTATCATATCCATAATGTTTCCAAAGAATACCATTATCACGCTCATAAATACCAACAACTCGCGGCATAGTCACAGGTTCGCCTTGTTCGTTGGCAAATATCGCATCTAATAAAACTCCGTTGCTGGGGATATCTTTACCCAACTCCAGCGCATTCGCTAACACACCAAAGTTATATTCACCAACATCAAAAGCATTGCGAAATGACCAAGTAGGATCAGGATCACCATAAGGTACTACCATTTCTGATAGGCTACCACGATATAAAACTCGTCGTAGATTTTCTCCATCTTGATAATTTACTAAATACAACACTAAGCCATCACGCGGGTGCATTAAATAGCGAAATTTCCAACCTTGCCAACTAATTTCATTACCGTTAATTTGGAAGGTTTTACCATAAGGCTGAAAAAATCTTAACGGTTTTGGTGGTGTGAGTAATTTACCCAAAGATTTTAGATCATAGTCCCAGTTTTCTTTGGAGAATGGTACAATTCCTTTATCTATTAGACTGACGACTTTAGCTGTATTTAAATTAACTGTCGCTAATACACCTTCAATAGGACTACCGTAATAATTCCAGTTATTGCCTCGATAATAAGATAATCCACGAGCTAGGCGATCGCCTGTTGATTCTTCCTGTTTACTTAAGATTCCCGCCGCCCAACAACTAACTTTAACATCATCAAAATCTTTAATTCCCCTTCTTTGCATGGCTTTTTGCCATCGTTCATCAGCTTTAACAATTTGAGATGTTAACGCACATTCTGTATAACCTAAAGCGGCTTGAGCATTGGCTATTTCTTGCCAAGAATTCAGCGATTGCTTTTTTAAGTCTACTATCCCTTCGTAGGTTTTGTTTTGTAGGCGCTCGTATACTACTAAAAAAGCTTGCCGTTGAAATTCTTGATTGGGGGTAAAATTTAAAACTTCCTGTTTATCTGGTTCTTTTAAAGCCACAATCGAAAAAATAGCCATATCGCTTAACGATTTTGCTTTTTTAACTACCTCCACGGCTGTAGTAAGTTCTGTTTCTGTTAAGGGCGTTAAAGGGTGTAAAATCTGCGGTTGTTGAGCAGAGATTTTACTTATTATTCCAAAAAATATACTCAGGCAGATAATAATATTAATGGCTAAAACAGCAAACCGCAGTTTCTTCATCATCTGTCACTAGTAAACAAATAACTTCTATTTATTTCTCAGTATTAACTATATAAATCCGGTTTTATTTCCGAATGTAGTTGTGTATGCACAAATGTTAGTTTTATAAAAAACCCATAGATTTTGCCATCGGACAATTTCTTTTAGTCCCCGTGAGGGGAATTAGTGGTTAGAAACCGAGTTCTACCTTTTGAAGATGTGCCTGGGACTGGTAAGGTTTCAGTCCCCGTGAGGGGAATTAGTGGTTAGAAACCTTATATGATGTCGATGAATTCCGAAAGGGGGTTTATGAGAGTTTCAGTCCCCGTGAGGGGAATTAGTGGTTAGAAACGCTTCAAATAGCCAAGAGACACCTATTTCTGTGTTGGTTTCAGTCCCCGTGAGGGGAATTAGTGGTTAGAAACCTTCAAGGTCAAGCGTTATTGGCACAACTCATAAAGTTTCAGTCCCCGTGAGGGGAATTAGTGGTTAGAAACTGAATCGCTCGGCATCGTGTGGATAAATGAAAAAGATGTTTCAGTCCCCGTGAGGGGAATTAGTGGTTAGAAACTCAGCGTGACTGTTGGCAGTGGGTATCTTCGTAGTTTCAGTCCCCGTGAGGGGAATTAGTGGTTAGAAACTAGCGGTGACGTTTGGCGAATTCTGGCTGATGTCGAGTTTCAGTCCCCGTGAGGGGAATTAGTGGTTAGAAACCTTACTGCGGTAGATGACAATTCGCTGAAGTTGAGGTTTCAGTCCCCGTGAGGGGAATTAGTGGTTAGAAACAAAATAATCTAAGCAGTTGAATATGCACGTCAGACATTGTTTCAGTCCCCGTGAGGGGAATTAGTGGTTAGAAACCAAATACGCCACGGATAACCCAAAGCTGCCACATCATTGGTTGTTTCAGTCCCCGTGAGGGGAATTAGTGGTTAGAAACTTATTGTTTAATAGCTTTTAGTTCCCCCTAACCTGTTTCAGTCCCCGTGAGGGGAATTAGTGGTTAGAAACTGTCAGCGTCGGGCATCTTGATAAAAGTTGAGAAGTAGTTTCAGTCCCCGTGAGGGGAATTAGTGGTTAGAAACCCGCTAATAGTTTAATGAGCGAATGGTTAGGATTGTTTCAGTCCCCGTGAGGGGAATTAGTGGTTAGAAACTCTGTCTCAAAACTTTGCTAAGGCAAATATCATCGTTTCAGTCCCCGTGAGGGGAATTAGTGGTTAGAAACGTTTCTTTGTATGGTCAGTTCTTTGTTAATGGCGTGTTTCAGTCCCCGTGAGGGGAATTAGTGGTTAGAAACTTATCAAAGAACACCCATCATATATCACACTAGGTAGTTTCAGTCCCCGTGAGGGGAATTAGTGGTTAGAAACAATACTAGTAGTGGAAGTGTTAACCACATGTTCGTGTGTTTCAGTCCCCGTGAGGGGAATTAGTGGTTAGAAACTCTTGCGAGTACGACCGTAGAGATACGACGCAAAAGTTTCAGTCCCCGTGAGGGGAATTAGTGGTTAGAAACTTAATAATGAACGTGGTTATATATGGCACGAGAGGTGTTTCAGTCCCCGTGAGGGGAATTAGTGGTTAGAAACCTAACTTCAACTGTCTGGTAAACTGCGCTACCGTCAGGTTTCAGTCCCCGTGAGGGGAATTAGTGGTTAGAAACCTCCCAAGCGTGTCTTTAAGGAACGCATTCGGTAAGGTGTTTCAGTCCCCGTGAGGGGAATTAGTGGTTAGAAACTAGCGATCGCTTATTGATAAATAATTCTTCTTCTGGTTTCAGTCCCCGTGAGGGGAATTAGTGGTTAGAAACATTGCCGCCAGCTTGAGGTTAAGTTTCTGTGATTCCTGTTTCAGTCCCCGTGAGGGGAATTAGTGGTTAGAAACATTACAGGCAATAATTTTATATCTCGAATTCACTGGTTTCAGTCCCCGTGAGGGGAATTAGTGGTTAGAAACTCGCTCTTGCTGACAACGGCATGGTTGCATATAACTATGTTTCAGTCCCCGTGAGGGGAATTAGTGGTTAGAAACCCTCAAGACTTGCTAGATAGATTGTCTGATGCTATGTTTCAGTCCCCGTGAGGGGAATTAGTGGTTAGAAACAGAGATTTCATCCATTAACTAACCTCCAGTTTCTTGAGTTTCAGTCCCCGTGAGGGGAATTAGTGGTTAGAAACGGGCGATCGCTCCACTCCCCAGTCTCAGGATCGTAAGTTTCAGTCCCCGTGAGGGGAATTAGTGGTTAGAAACTCTTGATAAACCATTGTATTGACGATAAATAATCGCTGTTTCAGTCCCCGTGAGGGGAATTAGTGGTTAGAAACCAATCCGTAGTATTCGCGGAAGACTTTTATCTGGTGGCGTGTTTCAGTCCCCGTGAGGGGAATTAGTGGTTAGAAACTGTTTGAGGTTCCACTGTGATTATTTGGGGTAATGCGGTTTCAGTCCCCGTGAGGGGAATTAGTGGTTAGAAACAGCGTCTTTCAGGGAAGGATTCTGGAGGAGTGCCAGTTTCAGTCCCCGTGAGGGGAATTAGTGGTTAGAAACGCATATAAGTCCTCTTTGGAATTCTCTCCTACCTCAATGTTTCAGTCCCCGTGAGGGGAATTAGTGGTTAGAAACATCCAACTCTCCACGCTTTAGCCCGGTAATCTTCATGTTTCAGTCCCCGTGAGGGGAATTAGTGGTTAGAAACTTTCATAACTGTTCCGATGTCGGAAGTGAATTTTTAGGTTTCAGTCCCCGTGAGGGGAATTAGTGGTTAGAAACTCTACCAAAAACAACAAGTGGGTACGCAACAAGGTTTCCGAGTTTCAGTCCCCGTGAGGGGAATTAGTGGTTAGAAACGTATGAGACGCGTTGCCGCTAAACATGAGTAACGTTTCAGTCCCCGTGAGGGGAATTAGTGGTTAGAAACTTAACTGTGAATTAACCTCCGATGTTGGAGTGACGATAAGTTTCAGTCCCCGTGAGGGGAATTAGTGGTTAGAAACGTAATTGAAAATTTAGAACCAGACTTAGACTTGCGGGTTTCAGTCCCCGTGAGGGGAATTAGTGGTTAGAAACTAGGAAATATGGGTAACTCCCTATCAAGAATCAAAGAGAAAATGAGTTTCAGTCCCCGTGAGGGGAATTAGTGGTTAGAAACACTTATTTGATTATACTCAAGAAGCAAAATTATTTTGTTTCAGTCCCCGTGAGGGGAATTAGTGGTTAGAAACTCTAATAAAGTGCTGATTGATTTAGAAGAATCAGGAGCGTTTCAGTCCCCGTGAGGGGAATTAGTGGTTAGAAACTTTTCGGTGTCCATTGCTGATCCGTCGGAATCCATGTTTCAGTCCCCGTGAGGGGAATTAGTGGTTAGAAACTTACTAGACATCACTTTAACCCTGGAAAGACTCACAAAGTTTCAGTCCCCGTGAGGGGAATTAGTGGTTAGAAACTTAGATTGTCCTAGCTGTGATAGTTCTAATCTGGTTACGTTTCAGTCCCCGTGAGGGGAATTAGTGGTTAGAAACTGCGCTGTTCTGAAACTGTTACAGAGCAAGCTTCCTGGGAAGCGATTTGACGAATCTCAAAAATAGGTCAATTTCAGCCGTCATAATTGCGACTAATTCTCAACTTTCCCAATCTATGAAACGCTGTAAGTATTTTGTTGTCAAGGTTCTGGTGATTTTGACGAATACCCCGGGTTTTTGAACCCCGCTTTGATTTGTCAATCATCAAGTTAATATAACCATGATATAGCGACCAGTCCGGTTTGTCGAGTACTCATTAGAGAACCTAAATTTAGATCCCCCCGCCTGCGGCGACTCCCTTAAAAAGGAGGTAAAAGAGGGTTATTAGCTCCTTTTTTAAGGGTGGGTTGCGGGGATCTAAACAAGATAGGAACCTTAACCTATTGGTATCAGTCCTGAACTATACAGAAACCAAACGGCGCAAAGATTCAGCACGACGTTTAGCGGTGGAATTATTAGGAGCTAATTTGAGAGCTTCTTCGTAACTTTGTAGTGCTTGAGAATTTAATTTTTTGCGCTCATAGGCATGACCAATATTATTCAAGGCAACTACATAATCTGGCTTAAGTTTCAGTGCTTCTTTGTATTGACGAATTGCTAGATCATATTGCTCTTGGGCAAAGTAAGTATAACCTAGCCCATTATAAATAGGAGCAATTTCTTGTTCGCCTTCTTCTTCTGCTGCTTTGAGAGCTTTTTGAAATAGCGCGATCGCCTGGGTATACAATTTTTTTTCAGAATAGATACAGGCTAACTCGTAATATTCCTGAGTTGTACCTTTTTCTTTCTCCAATTTTTTTTGCAGTTTAGAAAACGCGCTTTCTAACTTCCGAGTTTTGAGAATTTGGCGGAAAATACTCACAACAGCAAATGTCAGAATTGCTACTACAATCGAGAGGTAAACAACAGCTAAATTATCATTCATCGCCTGCTAAGACAAAGATTAAAACTAATTTCTCTATCTATTATCAACCTTAGAGAAGTTAAAAGTTAAAAGTTAAAAGGCAAAAGTACAATAACTCTTTTAACTTTTACCGTTTGCATTTTGCCTTATGGTAATCCCCAATATTGGGCGCGTTGCTTTAACCAACCTTGAACTGTGTAACGTGCGATCGCTTCATTTACATTACGTCGCAGTTCGTCGTATTGCAATCCCTTGGGCATGACTACAGATAAAGGTTCTGTCGATAGCTTGGTTGGCAACAGTCGATATTGTGGGTATTGTTGCAGCCAACCGCTTAAAACGCTGGCATCGGCAGCAAAAGCCGTAACTTGATTATTTTCTAATTGCTCTTGTGCTTCCTGGTAAGAATTTACACCTACTAACCCAGCATTAGGAATGTAATAACGTACTTGAGCAATTGTATTGGAGTGGTTGAGTACAGCAATTTTTCGTTTGGCTAAATCTCGCAGCTGCTGTATGCTGGCATCTTTGGTAATTAAATAAGTGCCATCAAAATAATAAGGCACACTGAAACTAACTAAACGGGCGCGTGATTCAGTTGCCGTGACTCTAGCGATCGCAAAATCAACTTTGTGATTTAAGACTACCAATAAGCGATCGCGGTTGGCTACAGGTTGTAACTTGACAGCATTTGCTTTACCCAGCAAGTCGGCTGCCAAGCGTTGCGCCAATTCAATTTCTAAGCCTTGGAGATTGCCGTTAGCATCCCTAAAACCTAAGGGACGCAAGTTATCTTTAACAGCGATATTAAAATAACCCCGCCGCTCAATTTCAGGCATTTCTGCGGCAGATGCAGGTAATCCTGTGACTAACGTCAAAAAGAGCAAAAGAGCAATGGTAACGGATAATACCAAACGTAACCGAATAAAGGACAAAGGATAAAGGATAAAGGATGAAACAGAGATTTGTTGCATTGCCGACTTTTTCAGCCACGAGGCATTTTTCTCTAAACCCCTAGATTTATCGTTGGGGTAAACTTCAGCCTTCATACTTTAAACTTCATCCTTCAAAGGTTATTCATCCGTTACCACCTTTATGCTTTAGCTTGGCTGGCCAACTCGGCTACTTTGCTGAAGCTAGCAGGATCTAAAACTGCCAACTGTGCCAACATTTTGCGGTTGAGTTGGATATCAGCTTTTTTCAAATTACCAATCAACTGGCTGTAGCTTAAACCATGTTGTCTAGCAGCAGCGTTAATCCGAGTAATCCACAGACGGCGAAAATCGCGTTTGCGTTTTTTGCGATCTCGGTATGCACTGCGGAGTGCTTTCATTACTTGCTGGTTAGCGGTTCTAAACAAAGTAGAGTGAGAACCACGGAAACCTTTAGCTAATTTGAGAATTTTGTTGCGGCGTTTACGAGCTACGTTACCGCGTTTTACGCGAGTCATATTTTAATTCCTGAAAACCTGAAAAGTTGACATTACAAATAAGGAAGCATCAAGCGTACGTTTTCTTCGTCACGCTCGTTGACAATCGCCATTTTAGAAAATTTACGCTTTTTATTGGTGGTTTTGTGTTCTAGCAAGTGGTTCTTGAAAGCTTTGCGGCGGACGATTTTACCGCTACCAGTAGCGCGGAACCGTTTCGCTGCTGCTTTACGGGTCTTTAATTTAGGCATTGGCTGGCTTTAAATTTGACAATTCGACACGATCCATCATTATATACTATTTAATTTCTTGAATTGCCAATATGGTTCTCAGATTTGATTTTTGCCAAAACGTAGAGACGTAGCATTGCCACGTCTCTAATAACCAAATTTACCGTTCAATATCCGGGTCTAAAATGATTTGAGAACCAGATTCATTAACGTGATAAGTCCAAGTTTGACGGCGCACCCTCACCTCAACTTCCCATCCTTCAATTGGGTTGTATTCTCTGGTGCAAACTTCGCCAAAGTTGAAGTTACAACGATTACTAAAAGTTTTGCGGGTAGCTTGGTTAATTCTTAAATCACTCTCATCTTCATCAGAA
Source organism: Nostoc sp. FACHB-110 (assembly GCF_014697425.1). Classification (GTDB taxonomy): domain Bacteria; phylum Cyanobacteriota; class Cyanobacteriia; order Cyanobacteriales; family Nostocaceae; genus Nostoc_B. Next base: position 174,679 of record NZ_JACJRU010000008.1, on the reverse strand, counting down.
CGACGAGCCGCATCCCGTAAAATTTTATTAGCGATCGCGGTTGGAAGGGTATCGTTTGTCACTATACCAGAGTCGTCAATTTGCGGATCTAAAACAATGCGCGACCCAGACTCATCAACATGATAAGTCCAAGACTCTCGATTAACTCTCACAATTACCTCCCATCCTTCAATTGGGTTGTATTCTCTAGTGCAAACTTCGCCAAAGTTAAAGTTACAAGGATTGCTAAAAGTTCGGCGTGTAGTTTTGGTAATTCTTAAATCACTAGTGTCTGTGTTAGAACGGCGAGCGGCATCCCGTAAAATTTTATTAGAGATCGCGGTTGGGAGAGTATCGTTTGTGACTGTACCTGAGTCGTCAATTTGCGGATCTAAAACAATCTGCGACCCAGACTCATCAACATGATAAGTCCAAGATTGGCCGCGTACCTGGGCAATTACTTCCCAACCTTGGATAGGGTTGTATTCCCTTGTACAAACTTCGCCAAAGTTAAAGTTACAAGGATTGCTAAAAGTTCTGCGTGTCGCTCGGGTAATTCTCGCTTGACTGTTCGCTACTCCTGCACGGTTCGCGGCATCGCTAATGATACTGTTAGCAATTCCCCTTGGTAGGCGAGTGGTACGATTGCGAAAGTGGTCTGGTAAGCGCTGCGACAGTTGTAGTGATTCGCCACGAGGAGCAGCTTCAACCGAGTAATCACCAATAAATCCTTGTCCAACAGATAGCAAGCTTGCTAAAGCCAGAGTTAAAGCCACCTTTGTTGAAGGCTTGCTAGTAATATTAGTTATTGAAGAATGAATATTTGATTTCATACCGTCATACCTCAAAAATTATAAAAATCAATATGTCAGTCTTTTTGACTAAGTAGGTTGACGGATGAAACAGTTTGATTGTTGCTAAATTGCACAGATAGCTAAAGTTAAGTTAATCAAACTCTGGGGGCCAAAGTTCGGCGATCGCTATTTCCCAACCTGGAATTAGTTCTGGTATTGTCAATTTATCGTTATCTGTTAAAACGACTGGTTCTAGGTGAGGACGATAAACTTTGACTAAAAGTTTGTCGGGATCAATAAGAATACCTACAGTAGCTCCAAGTTCTAAAAATAATTTAATCTTTTCTTCTAATGGTTTGAGACGATCGCTTTTGGATTTTACCTCAACCATCAAGTCGGGTACTAACTCCACAAAGTCACGCTTAGTTTTCTTGAGTCGTTCGGCTCGCACAAAGGAAACATCAGGAGCGCGTAAGTTTCTTTTTTCAGTGTCGCCAGAAGTTTCATCAGTTTCCATACTTGGCAAGATAAAACCAGCACTAGAACCCGTAACTCTGCCTAATTTGCGTGGCATAACCCAAACATTCAAAAATGTCAGCAGACGAGAACCTATTTCGTCTGACTCATAATCGGATGGCCCAATAACAACAATGTTCCCCTCTACAAGCTCCATCCGCAAATCAGGATTTTGTGACTGTAATTGTTCTAAGTCTTTGATTGTCAGTGACATAAGACATACCGTATAGTTTAATTTCACACTTCATACTTCAACTGATTCTGGAAACTGCCGCTTTAACGCCGGAAACACCGGACAAGGAGCTTGTTCTTGTAAATTATCTGGCTTACTCCAAGTAAACGGTGCTTTTTGTGCCGCAGACATCCATAACAAACGCTTGGCTCTTGTCATCGCCACATAAAGTAAACGATACTCTTCAGCCGTTTTTAAGTGTTTGGCTTGTTCCCAAGCTTGCGTCACATCAGGTATGCCCAATTCTCCATGCAGTGCGGCGCGAATTTGAGCGCGTGCCACTTCTGATAAGGTGAAGTCTCCCACAAACTGGCTTTGTGGCGGAACCCAAAACCGCCCAGGAATCAAATTTTCATGCAGAAAGGGAATAAAAACATAGTCCCAATCTAAGCCTTTAGCTTTGTGCATGGTAATAATGGTGAGTTGATTAGTACGGGTGTAGTGCGCTTCTAAATCTTCTGTTTCTACAGGCTCAAAGCGTTCAGAACTGACAATTTCGCTTAAAGCTGACAGCATTGCACCCATTGAACTATTACCAGCTATTTGCTGATTGACTCGTTCTGCAAGTTTGTCAGCAGTTGCTAATTCGGCTTGGTCATAATTCAATGTCAAAGCTAGAAAGGATATTAACTGATAAAGCGGGAGTTCTAGCCGAGCGCGCAACAGGCTACGACAAAGGTGAGCGGCTTTTTCTACGGGTTCTGCTTGGGCTGCTGCTAAAGGGCCTGGGTATAAAAATTCTTCGGGTAAACTAGCCAAGGCGTTGAGGTCTTGGGTAGGAACTAATTGCCGTTGTACCAATACTTCTAAGGCAGCTTTTAAGTAATCTGGTGAGTGGGGTCGATCGCAAAATTGCAATAATGCCAAAATTTCTTGCGGTACATGAGAACGGCGATCGCGTTCCCCCACATCGTAAAGTGTAATTTTATGCTCTTTGCATACAGGAGCCAGCATTTCTGCTAGCCATCGACCTTGGCGATTTTCTCTGACTAACACCGCCGCACGAGTATTTGTAGGGTCTGGTGCAAATAACTCAACTATTCTTTTACTTAGCAATTCGACTGTGTGATGAATATCTCGGGGTGTGTAGAGTTCTAGCCCTTTACCTTCTGGTGCGGGGTTGGCATTTTTTTGTGGGTCGTTGCTACTCACTGGGTAAATTGTCTGCGAACGGAAGGGAGAAGAAACCAGATGAGCAGATTTTTGGTTTTTCGCTCCATAAAAGCTATTTACCCATTCCAAAGCAAAGTTAGCCGCAGCGATAATAATTCTTGTACTGCGACCAGCTTGATTCATTGTGGCTAATTTTTCACTGCGATCGCACTCCTCACAAAATTGCCGAAAATAAATTGGGTCGGCCGGTGTAAAAGTAGAGTTAATTGCTTGGTTAGGATCGCCAACTCTCACGAGATTGAGTGCTGTTAGCGGTAGCGGGAGTTGAGCAGCGTGCTGAGTGCTTAATAATATATTCTTTCCCTGCTCCCCTGCTTCTTCTACCGAATCAGAAGCTAAAATTTCTAAAAGTCTTGTCTGGAGTGGGCTAGAGTCTTGGGCTTCGTCTTCAAAAACGGCGAATACTTGGTTTTGTTCTATGCGGCGCGCGCTGTTATTTTCTAAGACGCGCAAGGCGGCAAGAATCATATCGTCGTAGTCGATAAAGTCGCGCGATCGCATTAAGTTTTGATATTGTTCGTATAATCCGGCGGCAATACTTAAAATTGCATATTCATCGGCAGTTTGTTGACTCCATTTTTGCAATTGTTCTGGTGATAAACCAGAACTTTTTGCTTCGTGAATTACTGTAGTTGCTAAGTCTGGTAATACTTCTGTCCGTAACACAGATTGACGGCGCAATCTTTCGGTTTCTTCACCATCAAATTGTTGTCCTTCTAATAAACGAAAATATTTTTCAGGATTGTTATTAATCCATTGTTCTACGGCTGTCCGAATTAAGCGATGGCTTTGGCTAGGTGTAATTAATGTGAGATTTTCTAACTCTAAACCCGACAAATCAGGGTAACGACTTGCTATATTTAATGCCAGTCCATGTAATGTATAGACAGCAAAACCTGTTTGTGGTAAAGATAAATCTTCCCGTAAATATTTACGAATTTTCGCTTTAATATTAGCAGCCGCAGAACGAGTAAAAGTCACAACTACTAACTGCCGATGAACAGCCGAACGCGAAAGGGCTAAACTTTCATACTGACGCGCGATCGCGATTGCCGCCGCTGCCGCCATCCCTGTAGACTTACCCGCGCCTGGAACAGCAGAAACCGCCAAAGGCCCAGATATCCAGTCTGCCATTTGTTGTTGTCCTTGGCGCAAGCCGTTACGTATCGCTAATATTTTGGCTTGTAAGGACAATATGGATGATGGTTGTGTGATTTCTGATGATACCGATTGCAAAGGAACAGTAGCAGTAAAGTTTGTATCTGACATGGTGAACTTTATACTTTGGGCTGATAGACAAATAACCAGCGAATTATGTTAAGAAAAATAAAGGATAAAAATTTTTTTCTTCTTGTATCGTATCTCACAAAAAATTAGGTATTTATCTTGACTAATTTATCTAGATTTTTTCAGCGATAGATCCGAATTAGTGTTTGGATTCATCTGTATTTTAGAAAAAAAATTTTCATAACTCAATAATGACAAACAATAGAATTTCTCTACATTATCTGGGGTTAGCAGGAGCGATCGCACTAGGAACTATCTTGCGCTTTTGGCATTTAGATTTAAAACCGTTATGGATGGATGAAGTAATTACTTCTATATTTAGTTTAGGTAAAAATTATCATGATTTGCCATTAGATGTGGTGTTTCCTTTAAAAAAGGTGCAAGAAATTTTTACCTTCAATCAAGGAGTAAGTTGTTCAGAGATTGCCACAAATATTAGTACCCAGTCTACCCATCCACCATTATTTTTTTGTGCAATGTATGGATGGTTAAGTTGGATGAGTCCTTTAGGAACAGAGTGGGTAGCTAAATTGCGATCGCTTCCGGCTTTATTTGGTGTCGCTACAATTCCCGCAATTTATTGGTTAACTCGCATTTCCTTTTCCAAGTCAACTGGAATTATAGCCGCCTTGATTATGGCTACTTCTCCTTTCGCAGTTTACCTATCCCAAGAAGCGCGACACTACACCGCACCAATGTTTTTCATCACTTTATCGTTGATAGGCTTAATGCAAATTCAACGGGATATCTTAGAGCGATCGCGTATCAGTTTACCCATTTGGTTTTTATGGACAATTATTAATAGTATTGCTCTTTATATACACTACTTTTTTGCGCTAGCTTTGATTGCTGAAGTTGTTACATTAATTTTAGTCATTCATCAACAAAAAATCGATATATTTATTACTAAAAAAATCTATCTTTCTTTACTTATTTCTATCAGTACTGTTGTAATTAGCTTTACTCCTTGGTTAATCATCACTTTTAATCATGTTCAACGTTCAGAAACAAATTGGTTGCCTACCCCTACAATTATTTCACCCATATATCAAACTGTTATTAACTTGGTGTTAATGCTAATTGTCTTACCTGTAGAAAATCAGCAGTTAATCATCGCCATAATTAGTGTGTGTTTAATGATACTCTGCTTGATTTGGTTAGTCCCTATAATATTTACAGGACTCAAAATATTACAAAAAAGAAATAAAACTAACTTATCTACAAAAACACTTTTAATATTTACTAGTTTAGTAATTTTAGAATTTTTTATTATCACTTATCTATTTAATAAAGATATTACTGTTGTTCCCAGATATCACTTTATTTATTATCCTAGCTTTTGCACGCTTTTAGCAGCTATTATTAGCATCAAACAAACTTTTAAACATCAAAAGCTAGTCTCAAAGATTATAATTATTAGTATTATTAGTTGTATTTTTGTTGTAGCTAACTTAGCTTTCCAAAAACCATTTCAACCAGACAACGTTGCTCAAAAGATGAATTTAGAACCTGCTACTCCCTTGATGCTAGTTACAGGTTATGGCAGTTATCAAGATGTAGCATTAGGATTAAGTTTTGCTTTAGCATTAAAACCATTGCGAAATACAGATAATTTAGTTAGCCAATCAGATAGCTTGGCTTTTATTGACAACAAACCAAATTTATCTGCTTTTTGGCATCAGCTTTCACAATTAACTATTCCCGCTACACCTAAGTTGAATTTATGGATAGTTGGCCCTGGTATGAGAAGACGAGATTATCAACCTAAAATCAAACTATCTGGGCAAACTGTTTGTAATATAGACCCAACACAACATTACCGTTTAGGCATTCCCTATCAACTTTATCGCTGTAGTCAAATATCTACGAGGCAAGAGGGAATAGGGAAGAGGAAACAGGGTTAAAAACTATATGAGTATAAAATTTTTTACTTTGTCACTTGTTACCTGTTCCCTCTTCCAACTATTCATCTATTAGCCAAGGTTCTTTTGTGACTTCTTCATCCAAAATTCTCTTTGGACGGACAATTACAATCAATTTTGCGAGTATTGAAATATCTGATTCAGTCTCCAACCATTGAATACCTAATTCCCCACCTTGATCGACAACAAAATAACTCAGAGCATCCCATTGTCTTTGAGCGCGATCAACAACTATTAATACTTCTTGTTTAGTTGATTGTGTTTGATTAGGCAAGCGATCGCTATTTGCTAAAATTACCACCGGATCTTCTGCATTTAACAATACTTGCCAACCAGGTAAGGGAACCCAAGCTTGTTCGCCTGCAAACTTCACCATCTGAAATGGTTCTATTGGTGTAATCAGTGGTACAGCTTGTAAGTCTTGCGCTGTCAAAGGAAACTTCCCAACTACAGGGAGAATACGCGGTAGTTCTTCTTCCGAATCTAGGCGGTAGAAAGGCAACAGGGGAGCCGGACGCTTCGGAACCACCGTAAAATCTACCAAAAGTTGTTCTAGTTGTTTCCTGGCAGAATCGGTGTGAGCAAAACGCAATCCTTTGGCAATCAAACGCGAACGTTCTGCCAAATCAGAATTTTGTCGAGCTAATTTCCAGGCTTGGTAAGCCACAGCATCCCCGACATGAGCCGAAAATCCTTCTGGTAAATTACGCAACCAAGAGTAATCCTTAATGGCTTTGGCAATTTCTCTGGCGCCATCTAAATCCAGTTTGTGAATAAAACATAATTCTGCTGTGGCGGCTCGTTCTTCTTGAGTCAAGGAACGTAATTCATACAATACATCACTACCTCTGGTGCTGTAATGCGATCGCGTCGCCTCCGATACCCCTGCTTTTTCCATAGAATTAAAAACTTGAGAACCAACCACCACCTGATTTTGTTGAATCGGTTCAAATCCAGTGGCTTCAAAAATTTCTTGGGGATTGTAACCAGATTTTTGCAAAGTAGCGATAGCGACTCCCCACTCCACCCAATTACCTTGTTTTTGCCTCAGCTTGCGAAGTAATTCTTGTGCATGATTGTTGTCCACAGATTGAGGATTTTGTGTGTTAGGTGGTAAGTCAGTCATAATTTAAAGTGACAACTTCAAGTTGATAAAACTACTGATAGTTGATTAGCAAGTCTTATTGTAATCTTTAACAGCAAAATCACTCTACACTCTACCGCCAAACTAAATTATAGGTTATGAATAATACACACAAGTTTTGCTTTGAACTATATCAGTAGCTTCACGCAAGGCTTAGTAACTATATATCAACTAAGCTTAGTTTGGTTGGAGTATAAAACTATAGTAAATATTTACAAGCATTATCTCATGGATAATCCCACACATGAAACAAATACAAGTCGTCAAGTGGCTACTTTAGAACGAGCAAAAAAACTGAAAATACTAGTAGTTGACGATGAGCCAGATAATCTTGATTTACTGTATCGTACTTTTCGGCGTGACTTTCAAGTTTTAAAAGCTGATAGTGGGATCAATGCCCTAGAAGTTTTGGCAACCGAAGGTGAAGTAGCAGTCATTATCTCGGATCAACGAATGCCAGAAATGAAAGGAACTGAGTTTCTCAGTAAAACTGTACCTCAGTTTCCCGATACAGTCAGAATCATCTTGACTGGGTTTACAGATATTGAAGATTTGGTGGAAGCGATTAATGCCGGACAAGTCTACAAATACATTACCAAGCCCTGGGATCCCGGCGAACTCAAGGCAGTAGTCCAAAGAGCAGCCGAAACCTATGACTTGTTAAAGCAGCGTACAGAGGAGCTACGCCGCGCCAATGCACAAATGGCTTTGGTTGCGGTTTTAGTTCAAGTGACGCAAGCCGCAGATACCTTAGAATCGATTCTAGAACCTATAGCTACAGCCTTTAGTGATAGCTTTGCCGCTGATGGCTGTATTTTGCAATTAGTTGAAAATAATCAATTAATTGCCTCTCAAGGTACTCATAGCCGTGTCGGAACCTTAGTCAACTGGCTAGAAAAAGACACTTTGGCGACTGAAGCACTCGCCACTGGCAAAATGCAGGTAGCTTTAAATATCGCTAAAGATCCTCGACTAGCTGGTTTGTCACACTATCAAGACACAGGCGTACAAGCACATCTAGTGATTCCCATTACCTACCGCCATCGGATTTCAGGATTATTGTCACTCCAATGGAAGCATCCTTGCTCTTTACGGGAAGATGAACTTAACTTGATCAATTTATCGGCCCAATTAGTAGCCATCGCTCTTAACAGTAGTCGTTGCCATTGAGCAAAAATTTAGTCAAGTATCCATAGTCTATAGTTTAGAGTGAAGTTAAATTGACTCTTTACTATAGGCTTTGACTTTTGACTTGCAACCAATGAATCAAGATGTTCGTGCTATTTTTAACCGGATTGCTCCAGTATATGACCAGCTAAATAATTGGCTCAGTTTAGGACAACACCACATCTGGAAAGAAATGACTATCAAATGGAGTGGTGCTAAATTCGGAGACACTTGTATTGATCTCTGTTGTGGTAGCGGTGATTTAGCCTTGCGCTTGGCACGACAGGTAGGTAAAACAGGACAGGTGTATGGTGTAGATTTTTCACCTAACTTACTTGCTGCGGCTCAAGCACGCTCTCAACAACAATATCCCCAACCTCCAGTATCTTGGATAGAAGCTGATGTGCTTGATTTACCCTTTGAAGATCATCAATTTGATGCCGCCACAATGGGTTATGGATTAAGAAACGTTAAAGATATTCCTCGTAGCCTCAAAGAAATTTACCGAGTTCTCAAGCCTGGCGCGAAAGCAGCAATTTTAGACTTTCATCGCCCAAATAATCAGCAATTACGCGCTTTTCAGCAGTGGTACTTAAATTCTATAGTTGTCCCAATGGCTGAGGGTATGGGCTTAAAGGAAGAGTATGCCTACATCAGCCCCAGTTTAGATCGTTTCCCCACAGGAGACGAGCAAAAACAATTAGCGATGCAAGCTGGTTTTGCATCGGTTACACACTACCCCATTGCGAACGGTATGATGGGAGTGCTGGTAGTCAGTAAATTTTAGATTTGAGATTTTAGATTTTGGATTAAATCTCTTGGTAAAACAGCAGGAGCTTTTTCATCCAGAAAATAACATCTGAGTCGAAATTTCCAAACTCAAAATTGGCAAGTCCAAAATCTCGTGGATTGGTCTCACCTTTGGCTTTATGTATCTCCTCCCATCTTAGGTGGAGTAATCGGCTATTTCACAAATGATATAGCCATCAAAATGTTATTTCGTCCCTACCGAGCCATATACATTGGGGGACGAAGAATACCCTTTACTCCTGGTTTGATACCTCGCAACCAGGAACGTCTGGCAAAAAATATTTCTCATACAATTATGGGGTCGCTGCTCACGCCAGAAGAATTACAAAATCTGGCGCGGCGTTTGTTGCAAACAGAACGAGTGCAAGGGGCGATTCTCTGGTTATTACGCTTGGCTATTGAACAAATCAAAGCAGATCAAAACCAAAAAAGTGCAAAAATTGTGGCGAGCATCTTGCGTGATTTATTAGGAGAATCATTGCCACGCTTGCTAAAAGTTTTAGCGAGAAGAGACGACTTTTTAGAAGCGCAAATCAATCAAGTATTCGACCAAGTACTCTTGGAAATCCAACTTAGTGATGAACAAGCTAATCGATTAGCTGACTGGTTATTACAAATAGTATTACCACCAGATATATTGCGTCAGGCAATCATAGATTTTTTAACCGATAATACTATTCAAATTATCGATGAAAGCTTTCGGGAAAAAACCAGTGGTACTTATTGGGTCGTGGCGAATCTGTTTGGTTTACGCAATACTCTCACAAGACTAAGAACCTTTTGTTTAGACGAAAAAGAAGCGACAAATGCCCGTTTACAAGAATTAACCCAAGATTTACAATTGCGCGATCGCCTGAGAAAGATATTCCAAAATTTATCATTACAAAACTTACCTATAGGTACAGTCCGGCAGTTACGTAAAACAACCCGCGAAACTGTCCGACACTATATTCAAACTAGTGGCAGTGATTTGTTACAAGGATTAACTGAATCCGTGAATTGGGAGCATATTGCCACATTGCTCTTAAATCGACTCAGTACTTCTCCTGTAGTTAACTCTTCTTTAGAGGTAGTCAGTCAAGAATTAGCTTTAATTTTAGAGCGTTATCTAGAAAAAGATTTAGAAGAAATCGTAGCTCAAGCTATTCCTATTTTGTCTATCGATCAGGTAATTGTTGACAGAGTAAAATCAACTTCACCTGCTGATTTAGAAGCAGCAATTGAAGGGATTGTCAAAAATGAATTACAGGCGATCGTCACCTTAGGAGGCGTTTTAGGTGTGATTGTTGGTTTATTCCAGACAGCCTTTTTAATATTCAGCCAACAGTAAAATATAGTGAATGTTGGATTGAAAACCATCTTCTAAATTTGGTTGATCAATAGACCTCTTGCATGAATCAGATTGTGCCTATTAAAAAAGTTAATTTTCCATAACTCTTTGCGCCTTTGCGCCTCTGCGTGAGGTTGAAAATTCGTGTTTTATAACATTCGTGCAAGAAGTCTAATCAATTAAATTGACTAAATGCTGCTGACTAGTTTTTCTCCCTTGAGCATTCTGACAGCCGCTTCTAGTAAAGCTTCTTCTAAATAAGGTTTAGTAAAGTAGCCACTAGCACCTAACTGAATCGCCATTTGTCTGTGTTTATCAGCACCGCGAGATGTCAGCATCGCTATTGGTAGATGATTTAGGCTGGTATCTTTTTGGATGCGGGAAAGTAGCTCCAGTCCATCACAACGAGGCATTTCAATATCACAGAAGACGATATCACAAGGCAGTCCAGAACGCAGTTTATCCCAAGCTTCTTGACCATCACGAGCTTGTTCTACACGATAGCCCGCCTTGTTGAAGGTCAGCGATAATAATTCTCGAACTGTAATCGAGTCATCAACAATCAGCACAGTTGGATCAATTTTCTCTGCTGGTGTTTCTGTAATAGTAGGTGGAACTTTTTGCTGCCAAGGAGAGCCAGCAGTATTCTTAGATATCCGTCCTTGGAAGATGTCGATAATTTCTAGTACATCTGCAATTGGCATAATGCGACCATCCCCCAAGACTGTAGCTCCTGCTACACCAATTGGTTTAGGTGCTGGCCCTTCAAATTGCTTGATGACTATTTCCTGTTCGCTAAGTACTAAGTCAATTTGTAAAGCAATTAAAGTATTTCCCGATCGCACCACTACAACAGAAACCGTATCGTCATCGCGCGTACCACCATAAACGTTACCACGACTCAACTGACGATTAAACGATAAAAGTTCTTTCAAAGGTCGGAATGGTAGTACTGTATCACGCCAAGAAATAAATGATTGTCCGTCAGTATTATGTTGAATATTTTTGGCGGGAACATCTAAAGTATCTTCCACACCATCCATCGGGAAGGCAATCCGCGCTTTATCAGAAACACAGCAAAGAGCCTTACAAATACTCAAGGTGAGCGGGAGACGAATGGTAAATGTCGTTCCCTTACCAAGGACTGAATCTGTATTGACCGTACCGCGAATTTCGCTAATCTCGGAACGAACAACATCCATCCCCACACCACGACCAGAAATTTCGTCGGCTTTATCTTTGATACTAAAGCCAGGCTGGAACAGCAAATCATAAACTTCCATCCTGGAGATGGTTTTGGCCTGTTCTGGTGTAATCATCCCAACCTTCACAGCCTTGACTTTGACCTTTTCTGAGTCAATACCTGCCCCATTGTCACCTACAGAAATTACTGTTTGGTTCCCTTGGTGGAAGGCACGAATTGTAATTTCTCCTACAGGTGGTTTTCCTTTTAGTTGGCGTTCTTCTGGTGTTTCAATACCATGAGCGATCGCATTATTCAGCATATGCGTTAGAGGATCAGTGAGATGATCCAAAATCATCTTATCGATTAAAGTATCGCCACCTTCAATCACCAATTCTATTTGTTTACCGCACTTAATAGCGTTATCTCGAACACCACGTCGCAAGCGGTCAATCGCCTGCGAGAACGGAACCATGCGCGCCCTTGTCAGTCCTTCTTGGAGTTGGGTTGTCACTTGGCGGAATTGTCTGGCTACACGCTCGGTTTCTTCCGTTACAAAGTCAATGTCACTCGCTGACTCCCTAACTCGCACAATTAATTCAATCATTTCTTGGGATAGGGTGTGGAAAGGTGTAAACCGATCCATTTCTTCTGGACTAAAACCCCTGTCAGTATGAGAATCATTGCTGTGAACAAAAGCTTCCCGAGTTTTGCGACTAGCTAACAAAGATGCTTCCAATAGCGATCGCTCATACAATTCTTGCATTCTTGCTCCCACATCTGAAAGCTGCTGCACTTGAATTAATAAGTTATCTAGGGACTGTCGCAATCTTTCGTGATCCTGTTCTAAGGTGTTGCGATTGACTACCAATTCCCCTACTAAATTGCTCATATCGTCCAGTTGTTTGACTGGAACTTTCATTGTCTCTTCAAATCTAGCGTTGCGGCGATTTGCCGGACGGGGCGATTTATTGGCGTTAGGTTTAACTGGTGATGTGGGAGATATATTTTGATCGGCATCTGCCAATAATTTTTCTAAATCACTAAATTCATCTTCTACTTTTGGTAATGAATTAGTATTTTTGGCAGGAAGAGGATTAATTGTGGGTGTGGGAAATTCTTGGATGTAAGTGTTGTGAATTTCTGGCGATGGTTGCTGAGGTAAATTATGATTAGCACCACCTAATAATGCTTCCAAGGCTGCGAAATCTTCAGATGCGATCGCCCCACTATTACTTAGTGGCGGTGCATCACTTAACAATGCTTCTAAATCAGCAAATTCATCTTGATTTTCTGATTCCTCAGATATTTGATGTATATCTTCTGGCTCTGATACTGCTAATTCTGCCAAGATGCTATTAGCTTGTTCTTCTTGAGCTTTTGGTATATCTGAAGTTTCTAATAATATTTCTGGTGAATCTGCTGTTTCTCTTAAGACATCAACCGCAATAGTTTCATTAATATTTTCATAAATTTCCAGTTTGATTCCTTGGTCTTCTGTATTATTTTCTGCTATTAATTCTGCCAAACTAGCATCTGGCGGCGGAGTGAATTCTGTTAAAAATAATTCAAAGTTATCGTCAACTTTTGACTCTACAGTTTCATTAACTTGACTATTGTCTATTAATAACAAATTATCAAATAAAGCTGGGGTATCATCTTCCGGTAGTAATAGTTGCGAAAAATCAATAATTTCTGTTTCGGCAATTAACTGTTCCAAATCTACATCTTGTTGGTTAATATCTGTAGACAATAATTCATCTAACGAAACAATATCTATATTTTCTAATGCGGCGATTTCATTAACTGATACTGCTTCTATTTCTGGTTCTGTTGATAGTACATTTCCCTCTTCAAAACCAACATTTGCTAAGAAATCTAAAGATGGATTATCAAAACTGTCTAACTGAATATATGTTCCATGAATCGGCATCTCCAATTCATTCAATGGAATTTGTTGCTTTTCTGCAACTTTTAGTTCTAGCTCTTCTATTGAAGCTTCTGGTGTAGTGAATTCTGGAGCCAATTCCAAGGCTTCTGGTTGAGTTAAATTAGGCATTTCTGGTAAAGGTAAATTGCTTTCTTTACCGAAATTTGGAGCCATTAATTCCCCAAATAAATCATCTTGACTCTCCGAATTAAATTCAATATCAGGTTGGAGAAAAGTCAGTTCAAAATCATCTCTATAATCTTCACTGATAGAAGAATTAGATTCTTGTAACTCCACAAAAATCTCTCCTGATGCGGCTGCTGCAAATAAGCTTTCTTCTAAAGCCTTAGCAACATCTTCTGGCAATACAACATCTAATTCTGGTTGTGCTTCCCCTTCCTCTGAAGAATTCCAGAAGCTACTCAAATCTTCATCTGCTTGAGCAAAATCTGTAGTTAATTCAGTCGGTGTGTCAAATAAATCTCCAATTTCTAAGTTATCTGTGGGGATTAAGACATTTTCTTCACTATCAGTAAACAAGTTCTCGAAAGTATAAGGCTGAAAAACTGTTTGCTGCCAATCTTCAATATCTTCTTGAGGATGACTTTCTCCAGGTAAATTTGTCTCTGGATTTTCTAGGAATAATTCATCTAAAATACTTTGTTGAGTAGCTGATATATGATTAACAGCAGCACTCTCACTTTCTCTTGAATCTAATTTTTGCTGATCCAGTGTGAATAAATCTTCTACTGATTCTTGCGTGCTAGATTGTATAGCAAATTGCGGTAAGTCTTCGGCTGCGTTTATGGTAGTTTCTGCCGCGATGTTTTCTTTTTCTAAGAAATGATCGCCAAATAACAATCCCAGGTCTTCTGTTTGGTTGAAGTTAGTTGCTGTTTGATCGTTTGTGGCTGCTTCATCGAGCGAGAGAAAATCTGCTAAATCACTATCGCTATCTTCTGTAGGAATCTCGGTGAGATCAATTTCTAATTCATTGACAGCACTAATATCAAGAATTTCTACTTGCTCCCAAGTTTCATCTAATTCTTGGGTTTCGCCTTCAAATAAATCAGCTAAAGTATTTAATTCTGCTAATCCAACTTCTGGGCCATGATGGTCAATTCGGCTAACTGTCAGTGGTATATCTTCTCCACTGATGAAGGAATTAGCTGCGTTATCAATATTATCGCTGGCGATCGCATCTGGCTGTTGATTAAGTTGCTCGGTGAGATCGCTTAAGCTAGTAACGCTGTCAGCTGGTTGTACAGTCTCAATTAAAGCCAGTACTTCATCTTCCTCTGGTGTGCTAACTCTGGTAGCTGGAGCTTCTGCTGTTACAGATGGTTGTTCATAATCAAATAAACCCAAAGTTAAGTCAAATAAATCTAGTTCTGGTAAAGTTAGCAGTGCTTCTAGCTGCTGACTAACTGCAATCTCAGCCTCTCTACCTTGAAGAATTAATTCTTGGGCCTGTTTAATTTCCGTAATAACTATCTTGGCTAAGGTGAGATAGGTATTTTCATAATTGCCGATTGCATTAGCGGCTGCTTGACATAAATCACACCAATGGGGAAGATTCCATTGCTGTCCTAACTTTTCCAATTGACGACAACACTTTTGAAGACTTTGCCTTGATTCTGATGTTGCTTGTTGCTTGAAAAGTTGCAACATCTCTCGCAGAACTTGTAGAACCTGATTTTGAAACTCGCTCCAATTATCGGCAGGTGTTACTGGCGCAGCAGCTGATACTGGTAATGGTGCTGGGTTTTGGGAACTCTCTGGTGGTGCAGCAGTGTCCCCCCGCCAGAAAATTTCTGTCAGCGAACCGACGCGCTCTGTTGTTGGGGGTTGTAATATTGTCTTCTCACCTTCATCGGTTGCACCATGATGTCCTTGTTGTACCAGCAATTCTAAATGCTCATTTAGCCATTTAAACACTGGTTCAGCTTCCGACATCAAAGTACTGGCGGCTTCTTCTGATAGCCCAAAAGGCCCACTTAAATGTTCTAATAAAGCTTTGAGAGTGTCTGCTACACCCAAAAACAGAGACTCTAACTTTTCATCAACTCTGACTGGATGCTCTTTGAGGACTTTGAAGCAATCTTCTAGACGATGTGCTGTGTGCTGAATGCTACTCAGCCCCAGCATCGCGGCTCCGCCTTTGATAGAGTGTGCTGCCCGGAAAACTTCGTTGAGCATTTCCGGGTCGTTCAATGTGCTTTGAAGATTCAATAACCCCTGCTCAATAGTGTTCAGGTGGTCTCGCGCTTCTTCGATAAAATAACCCAAAATCCGCTGTTGTTGTTCCGGCAGCATAATTAAAGTTCTGAGTGCTGAGTGCTAAGTGCTGAGTCTGATGTTTTTTGTCCGTTGTCCGTTGTCTTTTGTCTTTGCTAATGACTAATGACTAATGACTACTTTGATTCCAAGGTATCTACGCGGAAACGCTCAACGGAAGCGATTAAGTCACGGGATACACCTACGAGATTTTGGAGTGCGCCAGAAACTCTTTGTGCTTCCTGGGAGGTTTCTTGGGCTGTGAGTTCTACAGATTGCATTACCTGGGCGACAGCACGGGAGGTTTCCGTTTGTTCTACGGTGTCGCTGGTAATTGAACGCACCAGAATATCAATGCGATTTGCTACTTGAATAATATTTTCGAGCGATCGCTTGGCTTCTTCTGCAAGTTTTGTGCCTTTAATTACCTGTTGTGTGCCTTCTTCCATTGCAGTCATGACTGAGCCAGTTTCACTTTGAATTTGCATCACAATCTGTTCAATTTCTTTTAAAGATTTCGCAGATTTGTCAGCTAACTGGCGGACTTCATCAGCAACGATGGCAAATCCTCTTCCCGCCTCACCTGCCCGTGCTGCCTCAATACTGGCATTAAGGGCGAGTAAGTTGGTACGTGAGGCGATTTGCGAAATTAACGCCACAATCTTAGAAATTTCTTGCGAAGATTCTGCGAGTCGTTTCACCTTACGGGTAGTTTCTGCTACAGTTTCCCGGATTTCTAAAATCCCAGCCACGGTGTTTTCTACTGCTTCCCCACCTTTAAGAGCGATGCTACTGGCATCACGCGCCACAGCTTCAGCTTCCCGCGCTGCTTCCGCCACCCGTTGAATCGAGTCGGTCATTACCTGCACAGAATTTAAGGTAACAGCCAACTCTTCGGCTTGTCGCAAAGCATCACTAGATAATGCTCTAGCAAAGGTCTCAGAATTTGTTGCACCTTTGGTTACTTCCCGTGCGGCTACTTTTACCTGTTGGACAATATCGCGCAGGTTTTGAATTGTCAGGTTAAAAGCATCGGCAACGGCTCCGAGTACGTCAGCTGTCACCTCAGCTTGGACTGTCAAATCACCTCTGGCTGCACCTTCTACATCGTCCAGCAAGCGAATCACTTGACGTTGTAAGTTTTCCTTGGCTTCTTCTTGTTCATCGGCTTTGCGTTGGGCTTCATTGGTGGTTGTAAAAATTACCCGTGCCATTTCATTAAAGCCAGTAGCTAATAGCCCCAATTCGTCTTCGGAATATACGGTAGCTTGAACATTGAGATTGCCTTGACGGACAGCATCAAATTGATTTTGCAGATCCTTTGTAGTGCGGCGAATTTGCTTGAGGGTAAGATTGCCCATAAAAGCGGCGGTGGCAAATCCCGAAATTCCCGCAGCTAGAGACATTGCCCAACCTGTATTGCGAATAGATTCTCGCTGTTGTGGAGGTGAAAAAGAGGCAGCCCCAAAACTAACAACGGCTACAACCAAAGCTGAACAAACACCAACAGTACCAGCCACCAATAAAGGCTTCATATCTAAAGAAGCATTTTCCAAGGGTGCGAGTAAACCTTGCTCCACACTAGCTACTGGTTCTAGTTTTGATACATCAGTTTGCGTAAATATGGGGACAGCTTCTTGAGAACCTGTGATGGTGAATAGTTCCTCATCGCGATCGCTTGCGGTATTATCACTAGTTTCTGTAAATTTACTCCGGGGACTGCTACCAGTTTCCAAAGGCCCTGATAAAACTACGTCTCCAAAGCTAGCATCTGCATCGGCTAAATCAAATCCAGGAATATTCCCTAAATCGTCAAATTCATCAAAATCATCTAAAAATTCGATATTGCTCTTGGAATTGGCATTACTGAGCATCCCGTTTGTCTCTTCATCGGCTCTAAACTCATCTGAGCCGAAGGCAGACTCAAAGGCTTCAAAGTCAATGTCGTCTCCCTCAAAGGAGTTGGTATCTAAGGTAGTGCCAGCTTTGAGCGGATTTTGTAATGCAAAATCCTCATGAAAAGACGCAGTGCCATTTCCTGCTGATGAATTTTCGGGAAAGTCTATTTGTTCTAACCAATTGCTTGGTTTGGCGGCAAATAATGTTTCTTGTTGGCTGTTCAATTCATTTGTTTGGGCTGTCACATTCTGGATATCCTCTAGGGATGGCGGTAAAGTTTCCTCCAGAATACCCACTTTCAATCCCAAATCTGCCATATCTGGCTCGGAATATTTTTCTTCTACAAACTCTGATGCCGAATCTAAACTTTGACTTGATGCTAAGTTGGCTGATGCAAAAGGAGAATCGGCACTGTTACTATCCAAATTTGCACTTTCGTAGCTTGAATGGGCGTTACTTTCAAAGGAGCTACTAGAAATCTCTGACTCTTCTAAATTTAAAGATGATATGTCTTCTTGCCAAAAAGCAGGTAAATCTAATGCTATTTGCTCGGCTGCATCAGTGTTAGTACTTAATTCTTGGTTATCTTCATTGTGATTTATTGCAAAGGGATCATCAATAAAAGATGATGTTCCCTCAGTCATTTGCTTAATGGCAATGCTGTCTGTAGGAATATCAAACGGATTTAAAGATGAAACAGACTCTTGTTGCAAACCATTTAAGTCAAAGCTGGGGTTATCTAGATTAGCAAATGTACTTAAATCTTGTAAATCTGATGTATCTAGTTCTGAATCATGATCAGCAAAATTGATTGCACCATTTAGCTCAACAGCATTAGTTGGGCCTGCCAGGGGTTGTAGGTATTGACTGATAGTTTCCAGACCATTTTCGGCAAAACTGGTAATTTCGGGGTCATCAGTTAACTGCAAGACCTTTTGGTATTCTGCTTTTGCGACATCGTACTGCTGCAAAACATAGTAGACGTGACCCCTCAACAAATGGCAGTTGGGGTCATCTGGGACATTCTGCACTACCTGATCGACTAAAGTAGCGGCAAATTCATAGTCTTGTTGTGCGTAGGCTGTACAAGCCTGCTGATATGTTTCCAGGTAATCTTCTATACTAGCTGCCATTTGCTCCCTCCCAATATCATCCTGCCCATCTCGCACTCCGCACAATTGCCGTTTGATCGAGCAGTCGAAGACACTGGTTGTTTTTAGCACCTAATAACCACTCGCCACGCAAAAAGGGAGCCATTGTATCTGGTAGATTTGTTGGTGGCATCAGATGTTGGACATCTAGCCAATCCATACCGCCAACTTCTTCTACTGCCAAACCAACTATTGTTTCTTGCTCCTCAATCGCAATCACAGGAATTTCTGCTCTATCAGTATTTAGCGCAGTTGCCTCGCCAAGAAATTGACCCAAATCAGCCACCCAAATAACTCGACCTCGTAAATTTAGAGTACCCAAAAGTAAAGGAGAAGCATTAGGTATTGGTGTAATTCTGTCAGGACTTAATTCCATGACTTCACGAATACCTGTGGCTGGTAATGCAAACTCCTGATGCGAGGGAATATAAAACCGCAAGTGTAACTCACCTTCAGGACTTTCTACTTGTAATTCTGGACGGAAGTGGTCTTGACCACTGCCACTCAAAAAGTCCGGTTTACTTACCATGTTGTTTTCATCCTCATCCTCGCAGCAGTTGTTTGACGGTTCCTACCAACTCAGTTGGTTGAAATGGTTTGGCTATATAAGCATCTGCGCCCTGTTTCATCCCCCAGTAACGGTCAAATTCTTCTCCTTTAGAAGAACACATAACTACGGGGACATTTTGGGTTTTTGGGTCAGATTTTAACCGACGACACACTTCGTAGCCGTTCATCCGTGGCATGACAATATCCAATACCACTAAGTCTGGAGGAGCAGTTTGAATTGCCTCCAGTGCTTCTACTCCGTCACTGGCATAGGTGACTGTCAA
Source organism: Nostoc sp. FACHB-110 (assembly GCF_014697425.1). Taxonomy (GTDB): domain Bacteria; phylum Cyanobacteriota; class Cyanobacteriia; order Cyanobacteriales; family Nostocaceae; genus Nostoc_B. Next base: position 155,052 of record NZ_JACJRU010000008.1, on the reverse strand, counting down.
ACCAGTGGCTTTCAGGAGGTCAATAATCATTTCCCTCTGTGCGAGACTGTCTTCCACAATCAGAACTGTACTCATAAATGCCTATCTACCTCCTGATGTAGACGTTCCTCTTTGGAACATTCCCTGACTCCCCGTTAAAATTACTTGTATAAATTTATGCTATTATTTAACTAATTGACTAGATAATAATTTGGCACTGGGGTTAGTTGATTCTGTGATAACATTTTTTACCCCATCTTTTATGGAATCAACAAGTCTTGTATTTCTTTGGTGTACCCATAAAAGACTTATAATTAACATATTTCTCCACAAGCATCACTAATTCTGAATCATCAAAGGGTTTGGTCAGATAATCTGTAGCTCCCACCATTCTGGCTCTGACGCGATCGATGAAGCCATCTTTACCAGTGAGCATAATAATTGGCACTAGCCGAAATGCTGTAGAATGCCGCAACATATTACAAATTTCGTATCCGTCTAATTCTGGCATGGCAATGTCGCACAAAATTAAATCGGGTCGCAGTTGAAACATTAAACCTAGTGCTTCTAGGGGATTAGTTAAGGCGATCGCTTCGTAGCCGTGTAATTTTAAAATTGACTCTACAGCCTCACAAATCGTTGTGGTATCGTCAATACAAACTATTCGTGGATGATCATGATCTTGCCCTGCTGAGTCTGGTGTTAATGCCAAAGAAGTAGTTGCTGAATCTACTAACTGCAACCAGCCTTGCTGTACGTAAGGAGATATGGCTTTAGCCAAGGTTAATAAGTCTCGGTTTAAATAGCGTGCAAGTTGACGTAGGGTAGTTTTGCCATCAGCCCAATGCTGTAACTTTTGCAGCGTTGCTAGTGAGAGTGAGGAACTTAATTCTGCTGTGTCTACGAGGATTGGTATTTGTTCTGGTGATTGAATTTGCGGATATAGTCGCTTCCATTCTTGGACTTGTTGGGTAATTTGAGCTATTAAAGGCCCAATTTCAAAACTAATTAGTTGTGGGGCGAGGGCTGCTCCTTGCCGAAAAATGAAACTGCCTTGATGTAAACTCAGTAAATCAAACAGAGTTTCATGCACTAAACGCTGAATAATACTATGAGCTATCTTGGGGCTAATAATATTTCGTTCTAACAGTGTCCAAAGATAGCCATACTCTGGGACATTCTGGGTGGCTAAGGAAATATTTTGCTTTTGATCGAGTTTTGTCTCGACTTGGTAATAGCGTAAATAGTCATCAACTCTTGATAAATTACTCTCACCTGCTTGGCAATAAATAATTTGACCATTTAAAAAAAAGACAAACCAAGATTGTTTTCTGCTATTTTTGCTATGGCGATATCTGATAGACTCGTCTTGTGTCAGATCATCTTGCTTAGAAAAGCTCGCTTCGACTAAAAGTTGCCCAGTTCTTTGGCCTAACTCAATCAATTGCAAAATACTGCGAATATCAATTTCATTTAAATTTCCCTGCATTTAACTCAACTTTACTCCTTGTTGTATTCTGGGCTTAGTTTGTTAGTTGATTTTTTCATTTGGTAAGCTAAATTATTAGTTACTTGTCATCGCAATATCATTTCTCCTACAAATAATGTCTATCAGGAGATACATTTAGCTACAAACCGTAAATCTTCGTAATAGAGCTTGATAAAGTTAGTGATAACACGGAAGTCATCATCACTGTTACCAGTACAGAATATAAAGGCGTGAGCAAATAGCTTCTATAAATGTTAAGGCGTGAAACTTCACGTCTATAAGTAGTTTTGTTTGTCTTTTTTTCTACACTAAATTGAAAATCAGACAAGCTACAGAATTATCATAGGTATATCTTAAAACACGGACATTAAGTACGCAAAAGGACGAACGGTGTGCTGTATTTAGCAGAAGTACAAAAGCAGAAAGGCGGCTTACTTAGTGGTGGTTCTAAAACCGAACTGAAACTGCTAGCTTGTCAGCGAACCGACCAGAATTGGAGTACTGTGTCGGAAGAGGTAATCGCAGCTGAGGAAGCAAGTAAATTAAATGATGGCGCGCTAGTGCTAGTAGAACTGAATCCCAATCGTCAAGTGCAGCGGATTCAAGAAGCCGGACGGCCGCTCGTAAATATACTGCAAAATTTTTCTAGACAACTAGAAAAATTCAAGCTGAAGGAAGATGAAATTGATCAGTGGAAGCAGTCGCTAACATTTCAGGCGCAAGAGATGAATCGCCGGGAAATGGAAATGGAAGCACGCTTAGAACAGTTACAACAATTGGAAGATGAATGTCAACGCTTAGAGGAGCAAAAACAGGAAGTTGATACATCCCGTGAGGATATTGAAAAGTTACAAGCTGAAATTGAGCGTAACCGCCAAGAATTAGAAGGTGCTTGGGAGCATTTGCGCGGTGAGCAGCGTCGCTTAGAGGAGCGTCAAACCGAGTTAAAACAAGGCAATGTTTTAGATGAAGAGCAAAGTCGAGTGATGAGCGAATTGTTAAATCGCTTGTCTAGCAGAGTTGCACCGACGGAAACCGTGAGAGAAAATTTACATTTTGCTTTGGAATTAGTTGAACAGCAGCAAGCAAAGTTGAATCCCCATTGGGAGAAGTTAGAACAGCAAAAAACTTTAGCAGCGCAACAACAACAAGAGGTTGAAAGTCTAGCTCAAACTTTAAGCGATCGCCAAAATGAATGGCAACAAGCACATAATTTTTTAGAACAGCAAACTGCTCAATTAAAAATCAATCTGGCAACTCTTACTACTAAGCAAGAGTATTTTCGGCTAGTTAAAGAACAGTTGCAATATCAAGAAGATTTATATCATAAAATTAATTCTTTAGCACCTGGTTCTGGTAATTTTACCATCCAGAAAATTGATTTAGAAGCTTTAGAAAAAATGCCGCTAGAAGAACTAAATAAAATAGTTCAAGACTTAGCAAAAAAATTAGAAATCGACTCTAGTTTTGTTGACGAGCAGGAACAAGAACTGCAATATAAACAAGAAGCTATAGAAGAATTACACAAAAAACTTAGTCAAGCTTCTGACCAGGATCATATCAATTTAGAAATGGAACTGGCAGATGAGAAAGACCATTATCAAATGCTCAATAAAACTTTAGAAGGTCAACGCCGTAGTTTGTTACAGCGTGAGAAGGTTTTAAAGCAGCATCAAAATATATTGCTTCGCAGACAAGGACACTCTGTTCCTCATCCAGAAGAAGAAAATCAAATTGATTTTGCTCCGATTTTGCTCCAAATTGATAGTCAGCGACAACAACAATCTCAGGAATTACAAAAACTTGAGCAAGAAATTGAGCAGTTGCGCTCTGCACATGACCTAGATCAGGGGATGATTGATAACCAAAAACATGATTTAGAACAAAAGCAGCAAGAAATTAAAGATTTGGAAGCTAATTTACAGTCTTTGCGAATAGCCACTGCTGAATGTTGGAGCCGCGTGAATTTATATCAAGAAGCTCTACAACCGATTCAAGATTGTTTGGATGGTTTGCGACACAAGTTGCAAGGAGTAGGTGAATCTTTAGCTCAAGTGCAAGAAGTTAGTGATTATCAATTGCAAACTATTAGTGAGATGCGCCAAGCTCTGCAACATTTGATAGCTCAACCTGAATTAGTAGCATCTTAGGAAGTATGAAGTCTGAAGTATGAAGTCTGAAGTCTGAAGTATGAAGTCTGAAGTCTGAAGTGGGAAAATATTTTAGGCTTCATACTTTATCTATGATTAAAATCCAATCCTCTTGGACTTGAGCGATCGCACCACCAGGAAAGGGATCGGTTTGCGAACGATTTGGAGCTATAATTAGAGCCGTTAATTTTTCAATGTGATCAAAATTAGGTGCATCTGGCAAAATTTCTAGCAGCACCTGTCGCATTACCCGCCGTTGTAAAGCTAACGGTGCTTTTTTTAATATCTGACGATTTAATTTAACAAAATCTTGATTTCCCATCATTGCTTCTGCTCGCAATTGCTGGGCTGCTTGTTCCAAATATTCCACATCAGCTTGCAAAAGTTCTGCTGTTTGGGCTAAAGTTGATTCTACTTTGGGGTTAAAGTTGGTTTGCAAATAGGGAATTACTTCTTGACGGATGCGGTTGCGGGCATATTTGATATCTTGATTGGTAGCATCTTCCCAAATAGGTAATTGAAAATCTTGGCAAAATTGCCCAGTTTCTTGACGAGTAATTTCTAAAAGTGGACGCACTAACGTAGTTTTTTCAGATAGAGGACGTTGCCAAGTTAAAGCTTGTAAACCGTCAGCACCAGTCCCACGCATTAAGTTATAAAGTAGAGTTTCGGCGCGATCGCTGGCTGTGTGTCCAGTAACTATATATTGATAGTTATACTGTTGTGCGATCGCATTTAAAGCCTGATATCGCCAATTTCTCGCTTTCTCTTCACTATTTACAGGTTCTTTGGCAGTTTCTAAATAAAAATCTACACCCCAATTTTTTGCTAACTTTTCTACATGATAAGCGTTAGCTTGGGAGTCATCTCGCCAGCAATGATCGCAGTGAGCAATACTTAAATGCCATGACCATTTGGCTTGTAAATCTAATAGTAATTTAATTAAACATAGAGAGTCTTGTCCACCAGAAACAGCAACTAATAGGCGTTGGTTATGTTTAAATAATTGGCGCGCTCTAATAGTGCGATGGATTTTTGCGTGTAGAGGAGTCCATACCATTTTGCATAAATATTTTTTTTCTTATGCTAAAACGCAAAGAACAGTACCTAAATCCAGACTGTTCAGTCAGTTTCATAATTCAAAATCAATTTCAAGATACCCCTCTCCTTGAGCAAAACTGTGTTATTGGTGCTTGGTGTAGGGTGTGGGGGGAAGAGAAAGCTATGGTTTGTACACCCTGCCTCGTAGCCAACTAGGTTCAAGCCCCCATTGATTTTCCCCTACACCCCACACCCAACCCCCCACACCCTATTGTTGACTGAAGAGGGGATCACGCTATTAAAAAAACCAACCGTAAGAATGTAAACCTTTACCTAAAAGATTTACACCCAGATAACAAATCCAAACTACTACAAAACCACTGGCGGCTAAAATTGCGGGGCGGCGACCTTGCCAACCGCGAGTAATTCTAGCGTGGAGGTAAGCGGCAAAAACTAACCATGTAATTAATGCCCAGGTTTCTTTTGGGTCCCAACTCCAATAAGAACCCCAAGCTTCATTTGCCCAAACTGCACCGGCAATAATGCCAATTGTCAGCAAGGGAAAACCTAAGCCAATGATGCGGTAGCTGATGTTATCTAAAGTTTCGGCAAGACCCAAGCGTTGAGGAGATAGGGGTTCGGCTTGGGTGGAGGTTTCTGGTTGTGGGTTGGTTACTAAATTTAAAACCGCAGTACTACCATTACCATTGCTAGGGTTGGTTTCAAAACGGTGAGCAAAACCATTATTTTCTACAGGTGGTGTTGCTGGTTGTGTAACTAGTTCGCCTGCTTTGTGTAAGCGGTAGCCATTACTGCGATAGCCACCAGTTCCGACAGAACTACCTTGAAGTTGAATATTTTGACCGCGAGTTACAACCAAAAAAGCGATCGCTAATACTGAACCTACCATTAAAGCTGAATAGCTCAACATCATCACGCTGACGTGCATCATCAGCCAGTTAGATTTTAAGGCAGGTACTAGTGGTTCTGCTGCTTGCATATCTGATGGTAAAGTCAAAGCAGCAAAAGCCGTAATCCCCATTGCCACCGGAGTCGTAAACACTCCCACCAAACGGCTACGGCTACCATTTTCAGCAATTAAATGCACGGCTGTAATTCCCCAAGCTAAGAAGAATAAAGATTCATACAAGTTACTGAGGGGAAAATAACCTGCTTCTATCCATCTTGCACCGAGAAGAGTGGCAATGCAAAGATTGGCGATCGCCATTCCTGCTGTTCCTAAAGCAGCCATCGCTGGGAGACTTGGAAAAGCTGCTCCTACCCAATAAACCAATAGGGTGACAAATAGGACAGCAAAGGAGGCATTGTCGAGCCAATTCTGGAGTAAAACCAGATTCATAAAACGTTCTCCCAAGTTGATTCTTGAAAATTTTGATTTTGACTGTTTTGATCCTATCTGTTTATAGGTTAAGGATAAATAGATAAATCAAAGGTATATAAAAATAGACACAATAACACGGAGAAAAATAAACATTTTTCTCCATTGCAATTAAATTTGTGTAAAGTTAGCGGTTTGAACTACTTAATGTTGGGATTGGTAGTTGAATTATTTAAAGCATTTGATTCGCTTGCTTTTTTAAGGGAGAGAAAAATATCATAGCGCGTACTGTGACTATCACTCACAGCTGTTGTTACACCAATTGAACGAGTTGCTTCGAGAAAAGTTTTTTGTTTTGGAAACAGAGTATTTAGTGTAAAGTTATTAACCATCCGTTCCACATCTATGAAAAATTGACCATTGGTGGAATTGGTTTGAGTTGCAACTGTTTGTTGATATGAAAGATTACTTGCCAGAGTTTTACTAGGTTTGGGAACAATTTTGTCGGTGACAGGCGCGCCTAAGACTAAAAAAGCGACATCATTATCTAACCAGCCGTGACTGGCTGTTAAAGTCCCAAAAGGCCCAATCCAATTCACCACAGGTTGTCCGGCAACGGTTCCTGGTTGAATTTGGAATTGATATTGAGTTTTGATGACATCATCCAGCCTTTGAAGGGAGGATTCAGCTAATTTGCGATCGCTTACCTTCACCATAAACACTAACCCGGCTCTAAAATCTCCTGAGGTGTTGTTTTTTGGTGTGTTGGGAATCAAAGAAACAGCAAATTCTCCTTTCATCCAACTGAGCAAATCTCTTTCCATGTCCAGATTTGTCAGGGACTTGACGCTACTCCGCAGTTGATCTGGTGATACAGGTGAAAGTGGATTTCCTTGGGATGTTAAAACATAGTCTCCCCAAAGCCTTTGCAAATTACTACCAGATAACATCATCAAGGTTTCTGCTGGCATCCGTTCTTGCATATCTTCGCTTGTGCTATCTAGTGATAGTAGGCGTTGGCTTTGCGGCTTGAGCCAAGAAATACCTTTTAAACGTATGCCTTCTGCCTCTAAAGTAATGGTTCCTGCTAAACCTTGATTGTTTTGCAGTTGTGTTAATACTTGCGCTGGTAAGCGGCGATTAGGAGCAGTAGTAGCAATTTTGGCAGCTGTGGGTACATTCACATAAAACTGAGCAAAAGGTTGATTTTCCGATATTTTCGGAAAATTATCCGCAAAACCCCCAACTGTTGCTAGAGATGTTTTATTTTTATAAGCATTGATCGCTCGTTCTGTGGCTTGAGGATTATCAGTAATTACTAAAAAACGACCATCTAGTAAGGTGGCTGAAAGCTTTGTTCCGACTTGTCCTTGGGTTTGTTTGATCGTAATTCCCTGATAGGTGCGGTCAATCCACTGGCCTGTTTTTAAACTTTTGGGTTGAGCTAAGACTTTCTGCGCCATTTCCTGGTTTTTGACTGGTAAAACCATCACCACTGATTGTTGAGTGTTATCAGTGGCAACTGGCTTGGTAGTTTGATTAGGTTCTGGAGCTAAAATAGCAAAGGTGATTTTTTCATCTACCCAAGGTTTAATATCTTGCTCAAAGTTATAACCATTACTAGTAAGAAAGCGATCGCGTAACTGTAATAAATTTTTCTGTAATTCTGCTTGGGATGCTTTAGTACCAAACTGCTGTAATTTTTGCCATTGTTGGGTATCTGTGGTTAAAGAAACTGCAAATAAAGCATCATCGGGAATAATATTTGCCCCTACTAACAAATTTTGCGAAAATAAGTGTCCTTGGTTTAACAACCGATAGGCAACACCCCCACCAACAATTAATAACCCAGTAGCTGAGAGCGTCAATGCCAGAGACGGTTTCTGTTTTCTTCTTTTCATTGGAACAGACACAATAGGCAGCGCCATTGAAACCAATACCTCATACTTGCTAATTCATTACTTGCTTGGTTAAGTCAACTCAAGCTTGTCCCATTCTTGTGGGCAGTGCGGCAATATATTTCTCTACTCTAAACTTTTGATAATCCTACGACGATCGAGTTTAGCTATATAAAAGTAGTGCTTTTGTTAGTTAACCTTTTTAGCACGCTTTGTTTTATTTGGCAGGAAAGTTTTGGCATCAGAGATAAATCTTTCCAAGCATTCTGAGGATATAACTAACTGCAAAAAGCTGCAAGTCATCAGTAATCTGTAACTTTAATTACTGATATAATGTTAGATTTGTTGAATTAAATTCTCGAAAATTTAGCTTTAAATAGCAAAATCAATAATTCATAGAATTAGGATTAGCGATCGCAGCTTAATTTTATACTTTGCCATTAGCAGAACTTAGCTGCATCGGCCCCAAATATTTAGTTAAATAAGGTGAAAAAACCTCATAAATCAAAGTTAGAGGCTGACCATGATGCCAAAACAAGTAGTGACGACCCCAAAATGGCCCAGACACATCAAAGCCCGATTCTAAGGCTACTGAATTGCCATAGTAAATTCCGCGCACATCCCGATACAATTCAGTACGTAAACGCGCCAAACTTGCCCAAATTGGCAATGAACGATTTTGTAAATACTCATCTACATGGCTAGCTTCCCACCACGATGTAGCATAAGCCAATCTCTGACCCGAAGCAGTCCGCAACCACACTTGCCGCCGCAATCTGGGGCCAGGTACTGCTTGAATTAAATCGGGTGCATCATCTGAATCCATCCCAATCAATGACATATCTATCACATCCACTTCAGTTCGCTCACCCGTCAGCAATTCTAAATGCCTAGTTGGAGAACCGTCACCTAACATTAGCAATTGCCAAGCTGGTGCTAACTGCGTGTGTGGCAAACTTTGTTGCACAATTTCCTCTCCCCCTTGCCAAATCGGATTGAGGCGATGCCAAGCTGATGGCGTTTTTGAGTTGTTTGTCAGAGTAAAAGTTACAGTCAATGTTCTTTACAAAAGTTCATCTATCTCTATAAAAGCAAAAAAAAAGTCAAAAGTTAATAGTCAACCGTTTTGGGCTTTGTACCTTCAACTGTTGACTATTGACAATTGACTATTCACAAAAAAATGCGGATGGCGAGACTCGAACTCGCAAGGCAAAGCCACACGCACCTCAAGCGTGCGCGTATACCAATTCCGCCACATCCGCGAGAGTTCACTGAATGACTAATATAGCACAAAAAAGTGATTATAGTAAGGTAATATTTAATTTTGCAAAATTTACCAAAAATTTAGATGAACATATTCACAAATTTCCCGAAGGTGGATATCAGACTAACAGAAATGTAATAGCGCCACAAGTGATATTAAAAGGGTATAGCTACTATTAAGGATGCTCTGCACTCAATCAAGCCTAGGACGGGAAACTGACAAAAGACAGGCAAATGTGATGTTGTTAGTCCAGTAAAGACCCGTAGAGGCTCCAGCAAAGAGCGTATATGCACGGCTCACTATTGGTTTTGGGGAAAGTCTCATCTTAATTTGTCACAAGTAAAAGCTCTGGTGCAAGTTAGATAAGAGAAAATGTCAATCTACTGGTACTAAAATATCGACGCTAGAACATGAAGTTTGACAAAATATTAATTGCTAATCGGGGAGAAATTGCTCTGCGTATTCTCCGCGCCTGTGAAGAAATGGGAATTGCGACAGTTGCAGTTCACTCCACCGTTGACCGGAACGCTCTCCATGTTCAACTCGCTGATGAAGCAGTTTGCATTGGTGAATCCGCCAGCAGTAAAAGCTATTTAAATATTCCCAATATTATTGCTGCCGCTTTAACGCGTAATGCTACAGCCATTCATCCTGGTTATGGCTTTTTATCAGAAAATGCTAAGTTCGCCGAAATCTGTGCCGACCATCATATTGCTTTTATTGGCCCAACTCCAGAAGCAATTCGCTTGATGGGAGATAAATCCACAGCCAAAGAAACAATGCAAAAAGCTGGAGTACCCACAGTACCTGGTAGCGATGGTTTGGTAGAGTCAGACCAGGAAGGACTAGCACTAGCTAAAGAAATTGGCTACCCAGTAATGATTAAAGCTACTGCTGGGGGTGGTGGGCGTGGGATGCGTTTGGTTCGTTCAGAAGATGAATTTACTAAACTTTTCTTGGCCGCCCAAGGGGAAGCAGGCGCAGCCTTTGGGAATTCTGGTGTTTATATCGAAAAATTTATTGAACGTCCCCGCCATATCGAATTTCAAATTTTGGCAGATAACTACGGTAATGTTATCCACTTAGGCGAACGGGATTGTTCAATTCAACGCCGTAACCAAAAATTATTAGAAGAAGCTCCTAGCCCGGCACTTGACCCTGACCTACGCGAGAAAATGGGACAAGCTGCTGTCAAAGCTGCCCAATTTATTAACTTTACAGGGGCAGGGACAATTGAGTTTCTCTTAGATCGGTCTGGTAAGTTCTACTTTATGGAAATGAATACCCGCATTCAAGTAGAACATCCTGTAACCGAGATGATTACTGGCGTGGATTTAGTAGCTGAACAAATTCGGGTGGCTCAAGGCGAAAGGTTAAAGCTGACTCAAGACCAAGTAGTTTTGCGTGGTCATGCTATAGAGTGCCGCATCAACGCCGAAGACCCTGATCATGATTTTCGTCCAGCCCCAGGACGGATTAGTGGTTATCTTCCCCCTGGCGGCCCTGGTGTGCGAATTGATTCCCACGTTTACACCGATTACCAAATTCCACCCTACTACGATTCTTTAATCGGCAAATTAATTGTTTGGGGGCCAGACCGTGCCACTGCTATTAACCGGATGAAGCGCGCTCTCAGGGAGTGTGCTATTACAGGGCTACCTACAACTATTGGTTTTCATCAAAGAATTATGGAAAACCCACAGTTCTTACAAGGGAATGTTTACACCAATTTCATTCAAGAGATGAAACTTTAAGGAATCAGGAAGTAGAACGGTAAAGGGAAAGCGTAAAAGGCTGAGAAATATTTGAATTTTCAGCTAAATACCTGTCCCTTTCCTGAGCCTGTACTTAGGTTAATTTAAATTAATCGTAAATCCCATTAAATAAAGAATCCTGGTTAATCAAGGGGACTACGAACAGCCTTACCACCACGGTGAAGTACATGGATATAAATCATTGTAGTTTTCACATCCTTGTGTCCAAGTAATTCCTGTACTGTGCGGATGTCATAGCCATTTTGTAATAAATGGGTAGCAAAACTGTGGCGAAACGTATGACAACTCACCTTTTTTTGAACACCAGCTTGACAAACCGCCTGTTCTAAAGCTTTTTGCAAACTACTTTGTTATCTGTTAATTTCAGAGTTTTTTCAATTTCACGGTCTATTGGTATTAGGTAAACAATCTAGAGGCATCATTAGGAGAATAGTTCAGGATTAAGCTGGTAGCCTCTCCAAAAGTTAGGGAATACTGACTGGCAGGAAGCATAAATCAATGTTGATTTTTGGAGTGAGGTTTACAAATGTCGCAAAAAAGTAAGCAAAGTATCGATGAAAGGTTTGAATCCCTGTTAGATTGGCTCAAAGGCAGAATTGAGAGTCTTGAGCAAGATTACTTACAAGAGAATGTCATAGAGGCAACATCAGAAGAACTATTTGATCTTGAGAGTTTTTCCTCAAGAAAAGATATTGTTAAGAAGAAATTGTCAAAATATATTGAGATTAAAAATGAGATTGAGTTTTGCATTGCCCTGAGAAAGCAAGTAACTCAGGAATATGGCGACTATCTAAAATCGCAAGGTCAGCAGGTACATCGCAGACCTTCATTAGGTAATCACGATTTAGATAGTATTCCTGATCCCAATCTCTGGGAGGAGTGAAGCTATACGTAAAACTTGAAGATTGGTAACGTTGACAGCGGTACAAAACTTCGGTTGCAGCAAAATTTTTTAGTGTTATCGCTAATTCCGTAATCACGGATGTGTATAGGCTACACTCGGCTTTGTAGCGATCGCCCTTCCTATACGATTGATAATTATGCGATCGCATCATGCCCTATTCCCTAGCTAACTCGTGTCAGCAGTTGGGACAGTAGTTGGAAGTTACTTGCGGGGTAATCACAATCAAAATTACTTGGTATGGTAGCTGTAACGACAATTTGTAACTACAATTGATTATTGTAACTGTCGTTCAGTTATGGAATATGAATGGGATGAAGCAAAACGTCTTGCTAATCTTCGTAAACACGGCATCGATTTTATCGATATTCCAACCGTAATCCGTTCCGTTCTTCTGTGTGCAGAGAGCGATCGCCCCAAGCATGATAAAGTTGGTGACGGAAGTGCGATCGCATCATACGCTATTCTCTAGCTGACATGAGACATCATGGTAATTAACCCTTGCTGACCTAGCAGGATTTCCCGCAACAGACTGAAAATACCTACCCAAATAATCGGTGTAATATCTACGCCACCAATTGGCGGTACTAGCTTACGCAAAGGGATTAAAAATGGCTCAGTCGGCCAAGCGATGAGATTAAAGGGCAACTTATTTAAATCTACTTGCGGATACCAAGTAAGAATAATGCGGAAAATAAACAGAAATGTCATTAGCCCCAACAAAGGGCCGAGAATCCAAATGGCCAAGTTAACGCCAGTCATCATTTTTAGCTACTATCTTTAAACAAAGAAAATTCTTCAGACGAAAGTGAGAAAATTTTAAGCTTTGTAAAGCTTTCTCTATATATATTTTATTTCAAATGCCAGTTCTGAATAACACAGAAGCAATATTGCTTGTAAATATTAGGATATTTAAAGGTTTTAGCGAAAAAACATCCGCCTAGTTTCAAGAAATACGGCGACTAACATACTAGCCTCCAGTCTCTAGCCTCTATCCCCTGGCTTTACATCTGATATTCAGATACTTCTCAAGAAACTGCTACACCATTAGAATTATGATGAAGTATGTAAAAAAAGGTTGAGAACAATGACACCATCTTTAGCAAATTTTCTTTGGAGCCTACTTTGGGGTACATTGATTGTCGTTATCCCTGCTACTGTTGGCCTAATTTTCATTAGCCAAAAAGATAAAATTCAACGTTCATAATCCTTTGGTGGGTCATTACGGCTCATACAATGATTGTCTGTCAGCTATTTACCTAATTGCATAACAGCAAACAACCCTCCTAGTGGGGATAAGGTATACTTAGCTGACAGATATAAATTTTTTGGCTGGTGATTAATAAACAGCTTTAGGTTTTCATTGCCAAAAGCTTGGAAGCTTCAATATATTGTGATTAATTAAAGTAGTGATTTTAATTGTGACTCGCTAACATAGATTGTGATATTGGGATAAAGAACAATGCTAAATTTAGGGCTGAACTCAGCCAGTGTTCTGGCTCAGGTCAACGTAGGGACAAACTCAGCCAGTATTCTCGGAATTTTCCTGGCTGTGGCTGGGGCAGCACTGTATTTTTTGCGGACTGTACGCCCAGAACTGTCACGAGATCAAGATATCTTTTTTGCTGCTGTTGGTCTACTCTGTGGTTTTATTTTGATTTTCCAAGGCTGGCGTTTAGACCCCATTCTGCAATTTGGGCAGTTACTTTTGGTGGGGACAACTGTGTTTTTTGCAGTTGAGAGTATTCGTCTGCGGAGTATTGCTACTCAGCAAGCTAAACGTAACACGCCAATTGTAGATCGGGAGCGAGAGGTCAGCGATAACTATTCCTATAAGAGACGCAGAGACTATGAGGCTGAAGTAGAAGACGAGTACGAGCCATTACCTTATGACGAAGAAGAACCTCCTGTACGCCCCAGAATTCGGGGTAGCAGAGATGAACGCTCCACTCGTGATGACTACTACGAGGATCAACCACCCCGTCGTTCAACTCGCCGCACTAGCAATGAACGCACAGAAACTACTGATAAAAATCGTCGCCGCACTTCTGGGCGTTCAACCAGCCGTCCTGTGGAAAAATATGAAGATGAAGGAAGTTGGGGTTCTTCATCTCCTAGGCAGGTTGATGATTGGGAAAGTTCTAGTGATGAGACAAGAAAACCTTCTCGTCGTAGTAATGGTACTCCGCGCCCTGAAAGCCGTGAAGATGATGTTAATCCCAGACCGAGAAAACGCCGTCCTCCCGCAGAAACAACTTCTCGCAGAGACAGTGCGGATGATGATGTAATTCCGGCTGATTATGTCCCATATAAGCCAATTGATTCTTCTGATGATGAATCGAATAATTCGACAAATTTTGATGATGTATAAAATTGTTGGGATAGATGTAAGCTAGAGGCGATGTAAAAAACAGCAGTTGAGGTGAAAAAATTTACCCCTACTTTTTGGCTCCAAAGACCAATTCATTGGAGCCTGGTTTTTAGCTTAACAGGCTTGCTTGTTTCTTGTGGTTCGAGTGATATTCCTTTTGGGCCTACTTCTCTCAATAGCCGCTACACCGAAGAACAACCGGCTTTGAGTGGAAATGGGCGCTTTTTAGCATTTGTATCAAATCGTAACGGTAGTCACCAATTATTGGTGTATGACTTACAACAGCAAATATTTGTGAGGATACCAGGTTTAAATAGACCAGAGACGATCGCCGAAAGTCCAAGTTTAAGCTACACCGGGCGTTATATTGTTTATTTAACTAGTGACCAAGGCAGACCAGTAGTCGCATTTTACGATCGCGCTACCCAAACATCCCAAGTTCTCACGCCTGTCTATCGCGGCTGGGTGCGAAATCCTGGTATTAGCCCTGACGGACGTTATGTTGTGTTTGAAACTGCTAGTCGTGGTCAATGGGATATTGAGGTTTTAGACCGTGGCCCCAATGTTGAATTAGATATTCCTAATGGTGCAACGGTAGATGCGCCACCTAATTAAGTGTGAAGTATGAAGTGTGAAATCTTTTGACAAATGACCAAACGCACTATTTTTATTCCTATATTTGCTTGCTGTAGTTTGCTGAGTGGTTGTTTTGGTTATCCCCGATTGGTGAGTTATCCTTTCGATCCGGGAGGACGAAGTATTAATAGTTTGGCTTCAGAATTAAATCCCCAAATTTCTGGGAGATATATTGTGTTTACTAGCGATCGCCGAGGTAGTCAAGATGTTTATATGTTTGATACCCTGACACGTAATTTAATTGATTTACCGGGTTTAAATTCACTAGATACGATCGCCTCTCACCCTAGTGTTTCCCAAGATGGCCGTTATGTTGTGTTTGCAGCGAGTCGTCAGGGGCGCTCGGCGATTTTTTTATATGACCGAGAAACCCGCCAATCACGCAATTTAACCAATAATTTAGCAGCAGAAGTGCGTAATCCTACTATTAGTGCTGATGGTAGTAGGATTGCGTTTGAATCGAGTAATAACGGGCAGTGGGATATTTTAGTTTACGACCGTTTTGGGCGACCTTTAGATATACCCCAAGACCCCAGATGAAATAAAGTATGAAGTCTCAAGTGTGAAGTCTGAAATTTTAGCCTTCATACTTCTTTAGTTTGTTGTACAGATTCGATGAGAGATCGCACTTGTTCTGTCCCTTCGGAAGGTTCAAAAGACAAGGGGAATTTACCTCTGGCGAGCATTCTTAAGCCTAAAGGTGTGATGCTGAGTAATCCTTTGAGATCACGAAAATAATTACCGACAACTTGTAAACCAAATTGGCGTTCATCAATCCAACCACCTTCTTTGACTAGTTCGACTAAAACTTTGCGGTGACGAATTGAACGAGAATCTGTTTTTTCTTTGTGAGTCAGAATTTCTTGTTTAATTTTAGTAATCTGTTCTAAAGGGGCGACTTCCATTGGACAAACTGCATCGCAATATAAACAACGAGTACAACCCCACACGCCCTTAGTACCTTCGTTGTAATTTTCTAAGCGATTTTCTTTCTTACTATCACGAGAATCTGCCACCATTCGATAAGCTTTGGCTAAAGCATGGGGGCCGACAAAATCTGGATTAACTTCGCGGGCATTACATTCTGAATAGCAAGCACCGCACATAATACAATTACCAGTTTGATCGAGGAGCGATCGCTCTTGTGGTGTTTGTAAAAATTCTCGTTCGGGAACTTGCCTGGCTGCTGTGCTGACATAAGGTGCAACTGCCTCTAGATTATTCCAAAAACTGCTCATATCTACCACTAAATCTTTAATCACAGGCATATTACCCAAAGGTGCAACTGTGATTTCTGGAGGAGAATTTGCTGTGTTTGTTGAAGATTGTATTGCTTGTAATCTGGCAATTTCGCTGCCAATATTTTCTTTACAAGCTAAAGCCGAACGCCCATTGATTCTGACTGCACAACTGCCACAAATAGTATTGCGGCAATTTTTCCGAAATGCTAATGTGCCATCTTGCTCCCATTTAATTCGGTTGAGACAGTCGAGGATGGTATTGCCTGGTTCTACCTCTAAACTGTAAGTTTTGATTACAGGAGTAGAATTTTGTTGCTGCCGAATCACCTTAAAAATAATTTCCATGACCACTAACCAAAGTCTTAAAATTGCTTTACCAGCCTGATAAATCTTGAGTAAAGGCTGGTAAGTCTAAAAATTGAGCTATACTTTTGTGGCTCTTAATTCACTGCTAGGTGTTAATAAGCTGATGAACCAAGAGCTACGGATTCTTGTTCAAGGATAACTATTAAAATTTTAGTTGGATTAGCAACTTGGTCAAGATTTATGTTAAGCTCTGAGCTTTACTATATAACAAGCGATCGCATCTGAGTCGGCGATTTTCTTGTTTAGGACTGAAAATAAAAATATTTTTCCTGGTAAAGACTCAACTTAATTTCTAGTCTCGATAGAATATCCCCAGTAAATATACTTTAGACGCTTAATACATCTTTATAACAACATACACCAGAGTCAAGACTGCCTGATTGGAGAAATATCAGAAATCTTGATAAAACGTTAGTCATTTGCTGATATGGATGTGTTTAAGCTGATAATAAACTTCTAACGCTGAGGATAAACCAGCTTACAGAAGTGTCACATATTTATTCTTCCTAAAGACATATACTCAAAAACTAGTTGTCTAGTGATGGCACGCGACAATCACCAGCTAGGTTTAACATCGCACTATTTTTGTCTGGGGTCAAACTCTAATATTAAAGAATATCTCTGATTCTTCAAAACTGCCGTTCTAAATTTAGATAAATTTTTATAAAAGCAAGCCAGCAATGCTCAAGCTAGCTAATAAAGCAGCAAGGATTTTCCTTACTGCTTTTTGCGTCATTGAGCTAGATGATTTAAATAAAAATTTGCTTGCAAGTTAAATTCAAAATTAAACAACTATTTTGCTATTATTAGTCCATGCTAGTATTTAATATACAATTACGAAGTAACAAAACCAATCTTGATCGCCGTATAAGCGCGGTTACTATTGCTTTGTATTTTCGTAATGTAGAGACAAGAAATTTCACGTCTCTACTACTGGGACAAAAGGATGTAGTTCTCAGTCCATATTCAAATACTATGCTGTCTTCAGCTTACGAGGAAGAGTAGGTAAAGCCTACAACTCAAGGGCAATAAAGGCTAGCACTGAAAGTGGAAAACCTGCAATTTCTTGGGTCTACTACATTATTGAGAGTAGAAACAACCTCATTTGTAAAGGTGGCTTAAAGTTACACCGCTACAGTAGTGCCAAAAGAAAAAATAATTTCGTTTTCAATGGCGAATCACGCTTAAAAGTGCCGTAAAATCACCAAAATAAATACCTGTGACAAGCCTGACTCTAATCTGTTGCAGGTAATCCTAATATAGGCGCTTGTGGCTCCTCGACTAGCAGGAATTCATCCTTGAACCCAGTATTTTGAGTACCTTGGTGTAGATACTCAAAATTGAAATACTGGCATCAGACAACATTGTTTATCAGTTTGGAGAGAGTAAGGAAAAATTGAGCGTAATGACTGAAACTGCAACCGCACCATTAACTGGAAAAGCGCTGCTTGCTAAAGTAAAAGAACTTTCTAATTTACCAAGAAGAGAAAGAGCAAAGCAGTGTGGCTATTACACCGTTACTAAAAATAATCAAGTACGCGTCAATCTTACCGATTTTTATGACGCGTTGCTATCGGCTAGAGGAATTCCTTTAAGTCCAGAAGCACCGAAAGATGGCCGTGGCCGCGAACCGACATATAGGGTTAGCGTTCATCAAAATGGTCAAATTGTCATTGGTGCAACTTACACCAAGGCAATGGGTTTAAAACCTGGGGATGAGTTTGAAATTAGACTGGGATACAAGCATATTCATCTAATTCAACTAGGTGAAAGTGATAAAAAAGGCATTTCCCCAGATGACCTAGATGAGATAGATGAAGATTTAGACGAGGAAGAAGAAGAGTAATTGAAAATTGGTAGGGAAAAGTTGCAGTTAAAGCCTGTACTACTTATCCCTACTCACAAAACAAAGAACTCTTAGCCAAATGCTTGATTAATAAAAAGATACGATTAGATCAAGTTGCTAAAGTTACAAGTTTTAGCAACGTCTTGACAAAAAACTTAAAAATCTATTGTGCAAGCAGTCTAACGTGTTTTTTTTATCTATTTGGACAAATTTTTTTCAGCCATCAGTCAACACATCGCTGTCATTTCTAGAAAATGCTTCAGTTTCAGTTGTCTTGATGGCATTTTTTATAAGTTGGGTAGGATGTTGGATACCTATAGCCGCAATATTGGCTTTTGTACTGCATTGGCAACCAACTAAATCTCTGCAACCAGAACAAAAGTTACCTTTAATTGTTTCACTTTACTTATTAGCTCCCCTGGTTCTTTGGGGGGTTGTTTTGTTATGCCAACGGTCTTGGAGTGAATATGGCTTAATAGCTAATCTTTCTCTACTCAGTGGTTTAGGATGGGGTTTTGGTTTGGGGTTGTTGAGCCTAACTTTGTTGTTGGCAGTGCAATTTTGGTTGGGTTGGTATGATTTTGTTTGGTCTAATCTCAAATTACTGCCATCTATCTCACTGCCGATTTTATTAGTAGCGTTATTAGTCGGTGGGGTAGAAGAGTTAATTTTTCGAGGTTTTCTCTTATCTGAATTAGAGCGAGATTATCCAGTTTGGGTAGCTGCAACAATTTCTAGTTTGATTTTTGCTGTGTTGCACTTGGTGTGGGAACAGCAGGAAACTTTACCACAGCTACCAGGGCTATGGCTGATGGGTATGATGCTAGTGATGGCGAGAATCGCAGACAACGGCAATTTGGGTATTGCTTGGGGTTTACACGCAGCTTTAGTTTGGACGATCGCTAGTATAGATACAGCCCAACTAATTACTTACACAGGTAAAGTCTCCGAGTGGGTGACTGGTAAGTATAAAAAACCCCTGGCTGGTGTAGCCGGAATCATTTGTGTTTTAGGAACAATCTTAATGCTTTGGGGCTTATCACAATTTATTTAATGATTTTTTCGTTACTAGTCTTTAACTTGGGATAAGCGATGCGCTTGTGATTAGATTGCTGCCAAACTTCGACAAAAATCTCTGCAATTTGCGACATTTCATCTCGTGTTAAACCGGAGTCTACGAGTTGATTGTCTTGCCATCTGGCGCGGAGAATATTATTCAACGTAGTTAAAGCTTGTTCGGGTGTAACATCTTTAAGCGAGCGCAATGCAGCTTCGCAAGCATCTGCTAACATCACAATCCCCGTTTCTCTTGACTGGGGAATCGGGCCATCATAGCGAAAATCTGCTTCATCGACTTTCACACTGGGGTCGGCTTGGGCTTGCTGCTGCGCTTGATGATAAAAATAAGCAATCAGCATTGTCCCTTGATGTTCGGGAATAAAAGCTTGAATGGCTGTCGGTAATAAATGTTTGCGAGCCATGACTAACCCTTCGCTGACGTGCCTTTTGATAATTTTTGCACTCTTCCAAGGGTCTTGAATTTCTGTTTCGTGTTTATTTGGCCCACCCATTTGATTTTCAATAAATCCCAAAGGATCGTGCATTTTCCCAATATCGTGGTAAAGAGTACCAGCCCTGACGAGTTCCACATTGCACCCTATTTTTTTAGCCGCCGCCTCTGCCAGGGTAGCCACAAATAAAGTGTGTTGGAATGTTCCTGGGGTTTGTGTGGCGAGTTTTTTTAATAAAGGGCGATTGGGATTTGCTAGTTCAGCTAATCGAATGGGCGTAACCAAATCAAATAATTTTTCGAGATAGGGACTGATACCCAAAGCAACAATACTCCAAGCCAAACCTGATAGAGCAAATACACCTGCTTCTTGAAAGACGATGTACCAACTACCGCCAAATGCTGCCCCCATTAAAAGACTCAAAATCAAGTAAACACTGCCTTGGGTAGCGGCAACAGCGACACCTAATAGTGCTAATTCTTCACGCGATCGCAGTCTTTGGGCAGTACAGCTAGCTAATATCCCCCCGGCTGTCCCAGCGATCAAGACAATCTTACTAATTTCTAAACTTGTGGGTATGGTGAGTAACAACAAGCCTACAACTGTTGTACCTAATGTAGGCCCGTAAAAGCTACCTAACAATAAACCAACAGCACTCCAACTAGTGTGAATTATCCCCATTGCGATCGCCCCGGGGGTACTCAGTGCTAGCAGTAAGACTAACAGGCGATCTCGTTGTCGCAACGGGTACTTAATGCGTTTTTCTACCCAAATAAAAATCCCAATTGCGCCAGTCACTAAGACTGCTAACCTTCCTAAAGCTTGCCAGTTATTTTCTCGCCGAATGAGTTGATAATGTTCTAGTACATCAAACTGCCAAGCAGTAATCTTTTGACCTTTTTGAACAATTACCTCTCCTCGTTTGACTGACACCATCACAGGTGAAACACCTTTTTCTGCTTGTTCTGCTTGTTGTTGAGTTTTTGCTTGATCTTTTTTTAAATTCGGTTGTAGAACTGCCAATAACAGCTTATTTGCCAACGCTTCTGCATCATTTGGCACAACTGTTTGAACATGGCGATTGACAGCATTTTGTAAAATCTCCGGCGGTAATCCTTCTGGGATACCTTGGGTCAGGATGCGATCGGCAATTTGGCTAATTTCTGTGTGCGTTTTTGCCCAATCATCATCTGATAAATCTAAAATTACAGGTTCTTTGTAAACTGTTTCTGGATTATTACTTTCTAAATCTAAAAGTTGCGCTTTGGCTTGGGAATAAGCTTGGCGGACTTGAGATATTTGCTCTAATAAAGAACTTAAATTCTCTACTGAGGTACTCATCCGGTAAGTATTGAGTTCTGCTACTGCTTGTTTGAAACTATTGGTTTGCGGCACTTCTACAGATTGAACTGCTCCTGATGACCAAGGTGACATCACATTTACCGAATCGATGTTCGGTGAAGGTGAATTTTTTTCGGGAATAGTTGAATGCTTTGATAAGGGAAATAACGGCAGGTATTGAGAAGTATGATTTTTTCTAAATTCTTCTTGTACAGCCTGTTGTTGAGGAAGATTTGTTTTGCTTTTAGGTAAAAGTCCTAATTTTTGTTTGCTACTATTTTCTAACGCTAATAATATGGCTTGCCATTCTAAATCAGAGCAAGCCCGTAAATATTGCTGGGTATTTAACGATAAAACTGAGATGTCAAAAAAAGGAAAAGACCCTGCAGTATTACGAAGTTCATTACCCTGGGCGAGAATTTTTTGCAAACTTTGTTTAATCTTCTCTGTTGTTTGAGTATCGATCATTAAGACTGTGACCGAACTTTTGCTCACAGCTTTACGTTGGGCTTCAGTTTGTTTTTTATCTTCAATACTGCTAGCGTAAGGTGCTTTAAAAGTTTGCGGGGCGCGAGTTCCTGTTTGCAGTTGGGGTTGATTATATAATTTATGCCCTAGTACCCCAGTTAAAGATACGATTGCGATCGCAAATAACACTGAGGAACGTTTCTTATATATCCAGCCTAAAACGACTGCATGAACTCCACCATGAGTATTAACCGATTTTGCCATTGATCTGGATACCGTTGCTCGTTTGGGGTGTTTGCTGTCGTGAGGATTTTTGAACAAAAACAGCAGTGAATTGCTGAGAATTTTTTTAGCCAAGAAATGTTCTGAGCGGCCTAATATGTAGTGTCGCCAGTAAGTAAATTTTTGAGTTAAAGACCGACAAAATCGCTGCTTTTTCATCACCTCTGGTTGCTTACTTTGATAGCTCAAAACAAGACAATCCTCAAAAGTCAAGCTTTAGTTATAAGTAGTTGACAACGGCTAACTATAATATCTGCCTACAGAAATAAGTTCTCAAAAAATATTGATATGTACTCAGCATTAACGGAAACCAATAACGCGTGGTGCTGCGAATACAGAAATTTTTTGGTTGTGGATAATACATCCTTTTGGCTGCAATTCCCTAGGATGTAGCGTTGGATTGTACACTCCTGACCACATAGCTGCTAGTGCATCAGCTAATTCTAGCACTTGAGAAAAATAGACTGGTTTCTCCGGTGGAGAATCGGTTAATGAATGTAATACTTTCCACTGCGGCGGAATTCCAGATGTAGAATTGTATGCTCCTGATAAAGCACCTGCGATCGCACTTATCATGAGAGAGTGTGATAATTTTTGACGCTGAGTTGCCCGCAAAAGTGTCAAGCGAAAGTCTTCTAAGGTACTTAAAAAATAGTAAAACGCCAGTGCGATCGCAGTACTAGTTTGTTCTTGAGTGCCTAATGCGGTTATTACTTGATCTGAACCAGCATAATTAGCTAACAAATCATGAACTTGTAATAATTTTTTGGGTAATGATGAGGGTGTTTCCCCAATGAAAGCAATTATTTGGGGTATCAGAGTTTGAGAATCTAGTTTTTCTGTTAAAGACTGAGCAATAGCATATCCTATTGCTAAAATTCCATCTTGTATAACTGCATCGTCACTCCAAATTTCCCCAGTATGCAGTAGTTGTTGGCGTAATTTCAGCAAATTTTCCTGAAAAAAAAGTGCCACTGGTAAAGTGGCAATAATTATTTTTGGATAAATTTTATTGCTGGTTTTAAAATGAGGCAATGCTTGTTCTTGTCGCTGCTGCCAATCGTTTAAATCTAACTTGCCTAACTCTAGCAGGCTGGTAGCACCCAAAAGCATTAATTCACCCATGTCAGAGAAATTTTCAGGTTGTTCTCTGGTAGCAGCTAAATTTGCACCTAGCAAAGCTCCTAATAAAGTGCCTCGAAATCGGCTGACAAGTGAGTAGTGCATATCTGAAGTCTAAAAAGTAATTAGTTACTACACAATTTAGTTCAGCTACGTCAACTGAGGCAAAATTAATATTATTGAAGTAAGTTGGTTTAAACGCAACTTCAGCCACCTATCACTTTTTATCCTTGAGCTTTTCTCAAATGATGTACTAAAGCTTGCAAACCTAATAAATAACTTTCCACGCCAAAACCACTGATTTGCCCAATCACTACAGGAGCGATATAAGAGTGATGACGAAAATCTTCTCGACGATAAATATTGCTTAAGTGTACTTCGACCGTGGGTAAATTAACTCCAGCGATCGCATCTCGTAACGCCACACTAGTATGGGTATAGGCTCCAGCGTTAATCAAAATGCCTTGGTGCTTCCCCAAAGCTTCATGAATTGCATCTACCAAAGCCCCTTCATGATTGGACTGCATGCCCAAAACACTCGCTTGCAACTTCGACGCTGCTTCTTGTAACAAGCGATTAATTTCTGCCAAAGTGACAGCACCATATATTCCAGGCTCTCGCTGTCCCAGCAAATTCAAGTTTGGCCCATGCAGTACCAAAATGCTTAAAGGTTGCACCGTCAAATTTAGTCCCTTTAGGTTTAGCGACGACGGGAGCGTTCATTGACTGGAATCGGAATAAGTTCCGGTTCCGGCTCGGCTTCTGGCCCTAACAGAGCCTCAATCAGCTTGCGCGCCATTTCCTTCAGCTTTTCCAGTACCTTTTCTATATAGTCCATGAACTGACCGCTCCTGAGATACTACCTCTTTTAATTAACAGCTACACGGAAATTGGCTTAAGCTTACACGTTTGGCTGCTAACCAGACTATTCCAAAATTGGGAAATTTTGGTGCTAGCCCTTCGGAAAGTTTAATGTTGTGATTTCCCTTACTTTTTAGAGTATCACATCAGCAACCGATTGAACTGCATCCAGCGATGGATGGGTATGTTGTATCAATAGTCAATAGTCAATGGTTACTAGTCAATAGTCTAATGACAAATGAACAACAAATTTAACCCATTTTACTCATCATTTTTTTTTGCTGTCGTCTTAGAAGACTTTGCAGTTGATTTAGTGCGTGAGCTAGTTGTTTTGCTGGTCTTCGCTGTCTTGCGCGTAGCTTTAGAAGCTGATGCTTTACTAGCTAACAACTCCAAGGCTTTAGCTAGAGTCATATCTTCTACCGATTGCCCTTCAGGAATACTTACGTTGGTCTTACCATGCTTGATATAAGGGCCATAAGGGCCGTCGTAAATATTAATGGGTGAATCGTCTTCGGGATGAGAACCTAATTCGCGCAGAGCCGCCTTAGACTTGCTATTGCCAGAACTGCGACCTTTTTTAGGTTCTGATAATATTTCTAAAGCCCGTTCTAAAGAAATTGTTAAGACATTATCAGCAGCTTTAAGCGAGCGATAATCTTTACCTTCCTTGCCTTGGTCGTGAACAATATAAGGGCCGTAAGGGCCAATACTTGCTTGAATTCTGCCACCTGTTGCTGGGTGGGTTCCCAAGCTGCGGGGAAGTGCTAAAAGCCCAACCGCTATATCTAACGTGACATTTTCTTTGGGCAAGTTTTTCGGAATTGAGGCTTGTTTTGGTTTGGGATTTTCTTCTGTTTTGTCACCCAATTGGACGTAAGGGCCGTAAGTGCCTATTTTGATATAAATTGGTTCCCCGGTTTCGGGATGACGACCAACTTCGTCTGGGCCTGTGGTTTTTTGCTTTAACAAAACTTCCACTTGTTTGGGGTCGAGGTCAGATGGGGTTAAATCTTTGGGGATAGAAGCTGTAACCACACCATCACCATTCTCGACTTCGATATAAGGGCCGTATTTGCCAATGCGGACTTTCGCCTCTAAATTTTCGAGTTCTACGGTTCTGGCTTTAGTTGCATCAATTTGACTTTTTTGCTCTTTGACCAAGGTTTCTAAGCCTTTGTCACCAAGATAAAATTCCTTGAGGTAAGGTAGCCAATTCACTTCACCTTCGGCAATATCATCTAAGGTTTGCTCCATTTTGGAGGTAAAGCTAGGGTCAACAATATCGGGGAAGTGTTTTTCTAATAAGCTGGTGACGGCAAAGGCGGTGAAGGTAGGAATTAAGGCATTATTCACCAATTGGGTATAACCTTTATCGATGATTGTGCCGATGATGCTGGCGTAGGTACTGGGACGACCAATCCCTTCACTTTCTAGGGTTTTGACTAAGGTAGCTTCGGTGTAACGTGCGGGGGGTTGAGTTTCGTGACCAACTGCTTCTAGTTCTTGACAATTTGGATGATCCCCAACTTTCAGGTTAGGTAAGATAATTTCTTGGTCTTCTAGCGCGGCTTCGGGGTCGTCGGAACCTTCAACGTAGGCGCGTAAGTAACCAGGAAAGTCAATGCGCTTACCAGAGGAACGAAAACCAGCATCTTCCACTTGCAACTGCACGGTAATTTGAGTTTGGCGAGAGTCGGCCATTTGACAGGCGACGGTCCGCTTCCAAATTAAGTCGTAAACAGAAAGTTCTCGACCGCTTAAACCTGTTTCTTGAGGTGTGCGGAAGGTGTTGCCGGCGGGGCGGATGGCTTCGTGGGCTTCTTGCGCGCCTTTGGATTTGGTGGTGTATTGCCGGGGTTGGGGGCTGAGATATGGCTTACCGTACAGCTTTTCTACACAATCACGGGCAGCTGCGATCGCCTGTTCTGACAGATGCACCGAGTCTGTACGCATATAGGTAATATACCCTTGCTCGTACAAGTTTTGAGCAATCCGCATCGTATCCCGTGCCGAAAGCCTCAGTTTTCGGTTTGATTCTTGTTGCAAGGTGGAGGTAGTGAACGGTGGCGCAGGTTTACGGGTAACTGGCCGTTCCTCCATCTCGGTGACATTCCAGGTCTTACCTGTTAGCCGTTCTTTGAGGGCGACAGCATCGGCTTCTTGCAGCAGCACTACATTCCGCCCAGAGGCAATTTGTCCCGTGTTAGGGTCAAAATCGCTACCATTGGCTACTTTTGTGCCCCCCAAGGTCACTAGCTGCGATGTAAAAGGTGCTTTTCCTTGCTCTAGGTAAGCTTTTAAATCCCAATATGTCCCTTCACGGAAAGCTCGGCGTTGGCGTTCTTTGCTGACTAATAACCGCACTGCTACCGACTGTACTCGCCCAGCAGATAATCCCCAGGCGATTTTTTCCCACAGTAGAGGCGAGAGCGTGTAGCCTACCAAGCGGTCTAAAATTCGCCGTGTTTCTTGGGCGCGTACTAACTGCTCATCAATAGTGCGGCAATTTTTCAACGCTTTTTTTATAGCTTCTTGGGTGATTTCGTGAAACACCATCCGCTTGGTAGGGACTTTAGGCTTGAGCAACTGGTATAAATGCCAACTGATGCTTTCTCCTTCGCGGTCTTCGTCAGTTGCCAGAATGAGTTCAGTTGCCTCTTTTAGAGCATCTTTGAGTTGGGTAACAATTTTCTTTTTGTCTTTGGGGACAACATATACCGGTTCAAAGTCTGCATCTACATTTACCCCTAGCTGCGCCCATTTTTCCCCTTTAATAGTCGTGGGAATTTCACTTGCTGACTGGGGTAGGTCACGGACATGACCCATAGATGCTTCTACCCGATAGTCTTTTGGCAGGTAGTTACGAATGGTACGAGCTTTTGTGGGAGATTCGACGATGACGAGAGTTGACATGGAAATTTTTAAAAAAAGATAGCTGTTAAGCTAAACAGTCAAATTGAGGCAAGTTCTGTGAAATGTCAAGAGAAAATTTCGAGCTAGTAAGCTGTGATTTCATCCTTACACAAACTGCCTGGGAGTGCGAAAATTGCCAAACTTCAGGCACAGCCTTTCCTAAAGCATAGGATAGTAGAACGTTGGCTGTGAATTGCCAACTATTTCAATCTTTAACTTATCTAGGGCAAATTGGCGACTACAGTTAGCAAAATGCTGGTTTTTATATGGATGTTGGGGGGCAAGGGTGTGCGGTGTGAGGGAATCAAAAGATTTTGCACGCCTGCGACTGAAGTTACAGCCATATAGGTAAAATTCGCCTGTGCGATTGATATAGCTTGATTTTTGATTAGTCTGTGCAGTCTAACTTAATTTATGCAGCCGCGATCGCTAATTGCTTGGGCTACTTTTTCGGTTGTGCCAAAATTGAATCAAAATCGAGTCAACAACTAGATAAAACGATGAAAGCAATTCGTCAAGGTGATGTTATTTTACTACCTGTGCAGCAAATTGATGGGCAAAAAAAACGTGATTTAATTTTGGCGGAGGGCGAAGTTACAGGACACAAGCATCAAATTAGTGAGGGACAAGCAGAGTTATATGAAAAGGATAGTACGCTATATCTTCGCGTTTTATCAGATATAGCATTGCTAACCCACGAAGAACATCAGGCAATTCCTATCCCTCAAGGTAACTGGATAGTTAAAATTCAGCGTGAGTATGAGCCGGAAGGTTGGCGATATGTCGCTGATTGAAAAACTCACGCCTGAGCAAAATGCTTTGATTCCGGTTTATCGAGAGAAGTGGCGAAAGATTGCGCTTTCCACTGAGCGAATTGATAGAGGAAAAGCGGCTGAAGCTGTGAAAGCTGTCTATCAATTTATGGATTTCGATGAGCCTGAAATTTTGTTTTTCGATAGTCCTTATGCAGCTTTGAAAGAATTTTCTTTACAATTATATAAATCTTCATTTAACCAAAAAGCTTATAAAATAGACAACATAATACTTCGTTCAATCAGAAATCAGATACACTTTCAAATAGAAAATAAAAAAATAGTTTTTTCACTTTATCTAGAAATTATTAATTATTTAAAGATAAATACAAGTCCAATATTTAGTGTATTCATATTGGATAAATTGAATAAAGATATTTATAATCTTCATCATAAAGAATTTAAAGTTTTTGACTTAAACTGTATAGCCTCAGAATCACGGGTTGCTGAAGCTAGTTATATTGATTTTTGTATATCTGAGTTGAATTGTAATTCCCATCTGCAAGAATGGTTTGTTTACCAAAATCTAATTAAAAATTGTGGTTGGATATTTCCTGATGAGCATATAGCAATTGTATATGATCGCCCGATTCATATCCGCTTCGATAACCAAAGCCGCCTGCACGCAGAAGGTGAACCAGCAATAGAATATACTGATGGCTATAGCCTTTACTCTTATCATGGTGTCACTTTACCTGAAAGATACGGTAAACTTCATCCACAGCAATGGGAAGCTCAATGGCTATTAACAGAAACCAATGCTGAACTACGGCGCGTGTTAATTCAAGGCGTAGGTTACAGTCGCATTTGCCAAGAGTTACAAGCTATTGAATTAGATAATTGGGCTGGATATACCCTGTTAAGAATTGATAATGATTTTATTGATATTGAACCGATTCTATTATTAAAAATGACTTGTCCCAGTACAGGTTTTATTCATGTTTTGCGTGTTCCTTCAAATATGGTGTCAGCCCGTGACGCAATTCGCTGGGTCAATTGGGGGCTTGAGCCAGATGATTTTATAATAGAAACTTGAAGGTTTTTTTAAAAGTGCTTTGTTATGATTATAAGCACTTGTTGATACCCCCTAGCCACCCTTAAAAAGGAGGAAATTTATCTCAAAGTCACCTTTTTTAAGGGGAATTTAGGGGGATCTAAAGATGGGTAATTTTGTTTTTAATATTTATAAATTTTGGCAACTGAACCAGAGAATAAACCACAACCTATTGATTTTACGCCTTACTACACTCAAAATTACGGCTCAATTTATTTAGGCGATAGTCTGCAATTAATTAAATTTCTTAAAGAAAGCAGCGTTAACTTGATTTTGACCTCGCCTCCGTTTGCTTTAAGGCGCAAAAAAGAATATGGCAATGAAAGCGCGGAAAAATATATTGAGTGGTTTCTGCCCTTTGCTTATGAGTTTAAAAGAGTGCTGACGGAGAATGGCTCATTTATTTTAGACTTAGGTGGGGCTTATCTTCCTGGTAATCCTGTACGGAGTATTTATCAATACGAATTATTGCTGAGATTATGTAAGGAAGTCGGCTTTTTTTTAGCGCAAGAATTTTATCATTACAACCCAGCACGCTTACCTACCCCAGCTGAGTGGGTAACTATTAGACGAGTGCGGGTAAAAGATGCAGTTAATGTTGTTTGGTGGTTGTCTAAAACGCCCAACCCTAAAGCAGACAACAGAAAAGTATTAAAGCCTTATAGCCAAAGTATGCAGCGATTACTCAAAAATGGTTATGAAGCTAAAATGCGTCCGAGTGGGCATGAAATTTCAGCTAAATTCCAAAAAGATAATCAAGGTGCAATTCCACCAAATTTATTAGAAATCCCTAATACCGAATCAAATAGTGCTTATTTACGCCGCTGCAAAACCTTAGGAATTCAGCCCCATCCGGCACGGTTCCCTCAGGGGTTTGCTGAATTTTTTATCAAGTTTCTGACTGATAGAGATGATTTGGTATTAGATCCATTTGCTGGTTCAAACACAACTGGTTTTGTTGCTGAGACGTTACAACGCCAATGGATTTCTTTTGAAATTAATCAGAATTATGTTGTGGGGAGTCGTTGTCGGTTTGTTGAGTAGCCAAATCTAATTGAGACTTAAAGGTAAAGGTGAGAAATTTTTACTTAAATTTCTCCATTGACTTGCATTTGATGAACCTGATCTGCTAAGTCTTGACGGTGCTGATCGTCAAGTTTATCGATCGCTAACATCCCCATGAGGATGACTTCTTTGAGAGTTAAACGAGTTGAATGTGCCTGTTTCTGCACAATCTCCTTAATAATCGGACTAACACCGATTGCTGTACTAGCTCTAGCCACAGAACAAATATAAACATTCAAGACACCGCCTAAATCTTAGCACTTCCCTATAAATAGTTGTAAATAACTTACATTCAATTTAACTTTATCAAAAAGAATATTTACTTATGTAAGCGTAATTTTTGTTTTTTTAGATAATTTTACCCTGATTTTCAGCTGTTTTGTCGCTTAGGATTTGATTGATAAATTTTTGATGACATAGCTTGTTCTGAGATAAATTTTTAACTCAGTACAAAAACAGCGATCGCTTGCTTGACTTTACCATCCTCTTAATTCTCAACTACTGAGTATCAATCGACTTAGGGGAAATATTGCCGATAAATATTCAGCCTGCACATACGTACAATACTAACCCTTGTGTATTTTAAGTAACTTGCTAAAATATTACCACTGACTTCCGTAAATATTTTGACACGTTAAGTCAAAATATAAAGTATCTGCAAAGAGAAAAATCGGGAGAAATTAAATTATATTACCCTGAGTAATTAAGTTTTTTGCAGTTTGAGATTTGGCTAAATCTGCTGAATTAACTAATTTATCAACCCTGAACAGTAGTTACGAAAAACTATGATAATTATTTGGACTAATTGATTGCCAGAACCAAGGTTTTAAAGAGATTATGAAAAAGCAATATAAACTTGATAAACTACTTTACAGTACTACGTAGAGTAGATAAAAATAATAACTTAACTACCAAAATTTATCCTGAACGCAGGTAACTGATGCTGTCATAAGGAAAAGTACTAAGTATGAGGAAATATAACGCGATGAGGCACAATTATCTGTTGACTTTTAGCTTGTTAACAGGATTTGTTATACCAGCATCGACTATTCCACATCTGTCGAGTATTCTGGCAGTAAATTCTAGTTCCCTGTTGTATTCAAGACATAATTCTTTATCTACTGGAGAACTCAAAAACGCTGCGGATGTCCATCAACCTTTACCTGAGTTTGACTACCAATCTTTACAATCTTGGAAAGATTTGAACTCAAGATATACTCCCAGTGTTGAGATTTCTTCATCAGAATTTGGCACTCAAGTTTTGCAGCCTGTAGAAGATACACAGCCTATAGTCGAGGAAAGTAAAGTTGCGCGCCCAGAAGCGTCTTCTCCAGGAATTAGCGAACAAGGTTTTTTAGCACCTATAGAATCTTTCTTGGAGCATAGCCATCAATCGCCGAATGTGCCGTTAGTTTCAGGATATCAACTTTATTATCAAAGATTAGCCGCTTTAAAAACTGGTCAGATATATACGCGTACCTATGAGGATGGAAAATCTTCGGCTGAAGCAAATAAAAAGCACCAGCTAACTTACGAAGATTGGAAAAGTTTATTAGCTTTAGAAGCAAAAGCAGTTACTAAAGGACAAGGTAAAAACTATCTAAGTATTATGGTTGGGGACTCTTTAAGTATGTGGTTCCCGCCAGAAAAATTGCCCAGTGGTAAACTCTGGTTAAATCAAGGTATCTCTGGTGATACTTCTGGGGGAATTTTAAAAAGGTTAAGTGCATTTTCCGCCACAAGGCCAGAAATGATTTATGTAATGGCAGGTATTAATGATTTACGTAAAGGTCTTAGTGATGAAACAATTTTAAATAATCATCGCCAGATTATCCGTAACTTAAGAAAAGCTCACCCCAAAACTCAAATAATAGTACAGTCAATTTTACCGACCAACTTGCCAACGATTTCTAATCAGCGAATTCGGAAAATTAATTTACAACTTGCTTTAATTGCTCAACAAGAAGGAGCTAATTATTTAAATATTCATGGTTGGTTTACAGATTTTGAAGGTAATTTGCGCCCAGAATTAACCACAGATGGATTGCATCTATCTCGTGAAGGTTATGATGTTTGGCGTTCGGCACTTGAACAAATAGAGTTCAAGCTTTCTCAGCGTGAACCAGAGAAATTGCGATCGCAATTTTAAAATGTATGCAAGTTAATGATAGTGATTGTGTTACTATTCGTGCTGTAATTGAAGGACAACTGGCAGCATTTCAAAAAGATGATGCTGAAGCTGCTTTTGCTGTAGCTAGTCCAGGAATTCAAGAGCAATTTCAAAATGCAGAAAACTTTATGCGGATGGTCATGCTGAATTACCCAGCAGTTTATCGTCCTCGCTCAGTTGTGTTTGAAAAAATTACTAATATTCAAGGCAATGTAACTCAGCCTGTTTTATTACTGAGTCCTCATGGAGTTCCCTTGCGGGCATTATATTTTATGGAAAAACAACCCGATGATAGCTGGAAAATCAACGGTTGTATTTTGGTATCAGTAGAAGCAGAAATTATTTAATGTCAGTCAACACTAATCAGTTAAATCTAGGACTTACGCAAGAACTCTCTCAAACTCTTATAACTTCGTGTTCTTTGCGTCCTTTGTGGTTCGTTTCTTCATAATTTTGCGTAAGTCCTGAAATCTAATTTGTAACTTTTAAATTTTGGTGTAACACTTGATTTAATTTGCCACTACGATAACCTTCTAAATCAAGGGTGACGTAAATAAAGCCAAATTCTTGGAATGTGGCAACTACAGATGGTAAATCCACGGATAAAACAAAATCTTTAATTTTATCTGGTGCTAATTCAATGCGTGCTGTATCACCTTCAGAGCGGACACGCAAATTCTCCCAACCGAGTTTTCGCAGATAAATTTCGGCTCTCCCGACTCTTTGTAATTTAGCGACAGTAATTTCCTCACCATAAGGAAAGCGAGAACTCAAACAAGGTTGAGCAGGTTTATCCCACCAAGGTAAACCAAGGTGTTGCGAAAGTTGACGGACTTCTAATTTTGATACGCCAACTTCTGCTAGAGGCGACAGCGCACCTCGTTCTTTGGCTGCTTGAATTCCTGGGCGGTAATCATGTAAATCATCAGCGTTGACCCCATCAACTACATAGGGGTAGCCCAACTCTACAGCTAGTGGTTTGAGAGTATCGTGTAATTCGCTTTTACAAAAATAACAACGATTGACAGGGTTAGATGTGTAATTGGGATTTTCCATCTCATGGGTTTGAACAATTTGATGGGGAATCCCGATAGTAGCAGCTTGAATTTTTGCGTCTTCTAACTCTTCTGGTAACAACGAAGGCGAAACAGCTGTCACCGCCAAAGCGCGATCGCCCAGTATATCATAGGCAATCTTGGCAACTAAAGTGCTATCTACACCACCTGAATAAGCAATCAAAGCACGTTCCATTTCGCCAAATAAGGCTTTTAGTTGCTCAAGTTTTTCTGTTAGAGTCATTTCCCCATCCTGGCTAAAACTTTACCGTTCCCATAACTCCCATTTTAGATGTCTGATACAAACCCGTGTTGATGGTACTTATTTTTTGTTTACTGTTCCCTGCTATGGCTATTTTTCGCCTCAGATTCTGGCTTTGGCAATTTAATATACTTAGCTACCAGATTGCCTAACAATGGTAAATCAATCGGTTTAGACATATATTCATTTACGCCTGAGGTTAAACAAGTTTCGCGATCTCCTTTCATTGCCATTGCCGTTTGAGCAATGACGGGAATCGTTTGATATTCAGGTTCTTGACGTAATTGCTGCACAACATTCAATCCATTTTCATCTGGCAATCGTACATCTATTAAAATTAGTCCTGGCTTTTGCTGTGAGAGAATTGTCCAAATTTCCGTAGCGTTTTTGATCCAAGTTACTTGATAACCCAACCGCTCAAGATAAGTTTGCATGAACTGGCCATTAGGTAAATCATCTTCCACTAACAAAATGCTCAAATTGGAAGTCGGGGTAATGGGTGTGTAAGTCAAAGAAGTACTATCTTCGTCATCATTATCCTGATTTTCCTTGATGGCTTCGACAGGTTTCATCGGCAGAATAATTGTAAACCGCGAACCACTGTTAGCTTCAGATTCTACCGTTACAGAGCCGCCATGAATTTCTGCTAGTTTGCGAGTGACAACTAAACCTAAACCTGTGCCTTCTTCCCGAGATGTTACAGAGTTGGCAATCTGAAAATAAGGTTGAAATAGCTGAGTTTGGTCTGTGGGAGAAATACCAATACCCGTATCCCAAACTGTGAAATATACAAATGAATCTTGAGGTAAAACTTGTAAACCAACCGAACCACTTTGGGTAAACTTAACCGCATTAAATAGCAAATTTAATAACATCTGCTTGAGCCGTAAAGGGTCAGCAACTAAGGTTTTAACTGTGGGGTCTAATTCTATAGATAATTTCAAACCTTTATTAGCAGCTTTTTCTTTCACTAATGCCAAAACATTCCGACACAGTTCAGGAACATCGACTTCTTCTTGCTGTACTTCTAATTGATTAGCCTCAATTTTAGAGAGGTCTAAAATGTCATTGATTAGTGCTAATAAATGTTTACTACTAGACTGAATAATATTTAAATATTCTTGATGGCGTTCTCTGGTTGGATCGTAACCTTGGGCTAACAACAGATGAGTAAATCCAATAATAGAACTTAAAGGTGTGCGAATTTCGTGGCTAGTGTTAGCCAGAAATTGGTTTTTGAGTTGATTTGTTCTTTCTAATTCTTGGTTACAGCTACCTAGATTTTGAGACTGCTGCTGCCAATATTTTATTTGTTGAAGCTGTGTTAAAGCGCTCGCACACTGTTGAGCAAATCTACTTAATAATTGCGATTTAAGTTGTACTTGGGCTACTGTCAGTATCTCCTGTGGTGTATTGGCAATAATTAGCCAGCCAATAATTTCCGAATTACTAGCTATAGGGCAGACACTGGGTGGTTGTTGATTGGCGAGATATTGTAAATCTTCGATAGCAATTACTTCTGCGAGTTTCCAGCGTCGTTTTTTGCCTGGTTTAGGCATGATTTCGATCGCTAGAGATTTTGCGGCAGAAATGTAACAAACTTTAGCAAATTTGTTGGCTGGTTGAGTCAAAGCGATCGCTACTCTACTATTGTTCAAAGCAATATCGAGTTCATTGACCACTGTTTGAAAAATTTCTGCTTCTGTTGCTTCTACCTGTAAAGTATTGGCGCCAGCAGAAAGTAAATAATCATTCAGGCGATTTTGCAACTTGTTCAAGCTGCGCTCCAACCACAACTCCGCATGGAGTTGTTGAATTGTTGCCAACATTGTTGGCGTTGCATCTACCTGTGAGTTTTGTTCTGGTAAGCTTGAATACTGCTGCATGGTCAACTCGACCGCTGAACAAAGTTAGTCTGGCGCAAAAATGCGAACAAGATTCTATGTATATTAGCTCACAAATCTTTTTTGTTCACAAACCATAATTTTTATGATTAATGGTAAAGGGCGTAACAATCGGTTTAGACAAAAACACTCAATCAAAATTTCTGGAGATGCTCTTACTTAGGTAAAACCAATGGATACACAAGTTATACAACTCATCGTTTTTGGGATTGCGGTAGGTAGCATTATTGCTTTGCCAGCTGCTGGCCTAACTTTGACCTACGGGATATTACGGTTATCTAATTTTGCTCATGGAGATTTCCTCACATTAGGTGCTTATTTGACTTTATTGATCAATGCAGTTGGTGTAAACATCTGGTTAGCAATGATTTTGGCACCAGTCGGCACAGTCGGTGCGATGATACTATCCGAAAAACTTCTGTGGTCAAAAATGCGCTTAATTCGTGCTAACTCCACAACGTTGATGATTATTTCAATTGGTTTAGCATTATTTATTCGTAATGGCATTATTTTGATCTGGGGTGGACAAAACCAAAAGTACGATGTGCCTGTAACTTCTGCTTGGGAATTTTTTGGTGTGAAAGTCCCACAAAATCAAATTTTAGTGCTGGGTTTAGCAGTTTTAGCAATTGTAGGGCTACACTATCTCCTGCAAAACACAAAAATCGGTAAAGCGATGCGAGCAGTA
The DNA here is from genome assembly GCF_014697425.1 of Nostoc sp. FACHB-110. Classification (GTDB taxonomy): domain Bacteria; phylum Cyanobacteriota; class Cyanobacteriia; order Cyanobacteriales; family Nostocaceae; genus Nostoc_B. The sequence goes on along the minus strand of NZ_JACJRU010000008.1, from coordinate 119,245 downwards.
GCCGATGATTTAGATTTAGCGAGAGTCTCTGGTATCAATGTTGAGCAAGTTATCCTCTGGACTTGGCTGATTGCGGGAACGCTCACCTCATTGGGTGGGAGTATGTACGGTTTAACAATTGGAGTACGCCCCAATATGGGATGGTTTTTGATTTTGCCTTTGTTTGCTTCTGTAATTTTAGGCGGAATTGGTAATCCTTACGGAGCGATCGCGGCTGCTTTTATCATTGGTATTGCGCAAGAACTCAGCACTATTTGGTTGGGTTCGCAATACAAGCAAGGTATTGCCTTGCTAATTATGATTTTGGTGCTGCTCATTCGTCCCAAAGGTTTATTCAAAGGTACGATTTGAGCAGCACCATTCCACTTCAACTATTCAATGATGTGGAAATAGTAAGCGGCTACCAAAAAGTTGATAGCTAACAGAAACAAAGCCCAACCTGTACGAAATGGATAGGGGGGTTTTGCTCCACTATCTGCAACTGCGGAACTCTTGCTTTGATTAGCCATAGAGGGGTCTCCTAAATGTCATGACTTTTTCAGAAATACCAAATAGCTGCACCAATTACCCACATTCGTTAAAAATATTTGTCTAGCGAGGGATAAGTGCTGAGTTCTGAGTTAAGATTCAGCCTTCACACCTGCTTCTTCTCCTGCATGATAAGAACTGCGAACCAGTGGCCCAGAACGGACATGACTAAATCCCATTTCCCATGCTAGGCTGCCAAGCTCCTCAAATTCGGCTGGAGTCCAGTATTTTTGTACTGGTAGATGCTCTAAGGAAGGACGCATATACTGACCAATAGTTAAGCGATCGCATCCTACAGACCTTAAATCGGCCATTGTTTGGAGAACTTCTGCTACTGTTTCTCCATGTCCCAACATTAAACCAGATTTAGTAGGAATAGTCGGATCAATTTCTTTAACTATAGCCAAGACTCGCAGCGAGCGATCGTATTTCGCTCCACGACGTACTACCCCTGTTAACCTTTGCACTGTTTCAATATTGTGATTAAAACAAGCTGGCTGGGCATTAACAATTAACTCAATTCGTTGGCGTTGTCCTGCTTCACCTGCACCAGTACCCCCCCAAAAATCTGGAGTCAAAACTTCAATTTGAGTTTGTGGGTTTAATTGCCTGATAGCTGCCATTGTTTTGACAAAATGACCTGCACCTTGGTCGGGTAAGTCATCTCGCGCCACAGAAGTTAAAACTACATAACGCAATTCTAAAAGCTGTACAGCCTCTGCCACCTTTTGCGGTTCTTCTAAATCCAAAGGCATCGGTGCATGACCTTTATCAACTTGACAAAAAGCGCAAGCACGGGTGCAAGTTGGCCCCATCAGTAAAAAAGTTGCTGTTTTTTGGGAATAACACTCTCCCCGGTTAGGACAACGCCCTTCTTCGCAAATAGTGTGAATTTGTCGTTGTTTAATGATGTGCTGTACCGTAGAAATTTCGCTGGCTTTGCCAATTGGACGGCGTAACCAGCTAGGCATAGCCATAATTTCTGACTTGAGTTGGGCTGGTGGTAGCGAAGTCATAAGTATCTCAGGTAAATCCAAAAACAGTATGAAGTAGGTTTTGCTACATCAAGCAAGATTTGAGCCTTAATTATCACCATGACACAAATTGCCAGCCTACGGAGACAAGTTTTACGTAACACAGCCCATCAGTCTATTTATACCGAAATATACTATCCCCCAATTCACAATAAATTTGGATATAGTGGGATGACTCTCAAGGTCAAACCATTCTGGATGATAGATTAGCGATTTTAGATTGAAGAGCATACAGTGAAGTACGAGCCTAGGCACGTCTTTGAGACTTGTTCCGTTCTTCTGGAGCGGTTGTAAAAATAATCCAAAATCCAAAATCCAAAATCTAAAATTGGTATGGTCAAGCGGCATCAGCCGCGATTCAAACTTAAAGTTTCTGTTAGAGTAATCAGTCGTGGCCAGCAACAAAATTTTAGTTATCGATGACACTACCGTTGTCAGGGTAAAAGTACGGGACATGTTACCTCCGGGTAATTTCGATGTTTTAGAAGCTAAAGACGGGGTAGAAGGTCTGAATTTTATCCGTCAAGAAAAGCTCAGTTTGATTATGTTGGATTTCCTGCTACCGAAAATGAGTGGCTGGGAAGTTTTTCAACAAATTCAAGCTCATCCTGAGTTAAGAAAAATCCCCTTGGTAATTATGTCTGGTCGCAAAGAAGAAGTGACCGAAAAAATTTCTGAACCTTTTGAATATTTTGAGTTTCTGGGCAAACCATTTGATAAAAAGCAATTAATTGACTCGATAAAGCTAGCAATGTCTAAAGCCAAGCTGCCACGTCCAGAGCCAGCTTTGGTAGGGGCTGTAGCCGCTAAAAATAGTAGTAGTACAAGTCCCACAGCAACAGCAACCGCAACTGAAGTAGTCAAAATCACTACAGAAAGTCATGCATTTGCCAAACCTACTGATACTGATACCACTTCTGCTGCTGCCGAGATTCAAGCTTTGAATGAGAAAATTGCTAAAATGCAAGCTGAAATAGAAGGCTTGAAAAAACAATTAACTCAAGTAGTAACTTTTATTAAGCAGAAAATTAAGTAGTTTTAATAGATACTTTTTTTCTGTAGTATTTAATAGTTCTGTTTCAGATATTACTCATGCAATATTGCTTCTAAATAGTAAATTGAAATAGTCAAAACGACCAGAATTTCATTTACTATCTCATACCATTTTGAATTTTAGATTAGGGATTATTAAATTGGCAATGGCTTTGTGTGTGCCTTCAGTTTAATTTGTCTATCTTCATCATCTTTCAATTGGTATAAGAAGATGTTTTAAAAGTATTCAGCGAATACTATCGCTATTGATTGGAACGAATTTTGTTGACCAAGTTAAACAAAAACGGTCTTTAATATTGATATTAAGACCGTTTTCGTTTGCTAGTTATTGACAAATAATCAAAAGTTTTATTATTTAAATATAGGTAAGAATTCAGCATCCAGGAGTCAGCAGTCAGAATTGAGAAGTATATAAATAGAATAAGTAAATTAATTTATCAAATATTCCTCTTCATGCTTTAACCCTCCTGAATCCTGAATTCTGGCTCCTGAAGACTTACAAATATAGAACTCATATCTGATTTGGAAAAAGTCAATATAACTTTATTCTTTCTTTTGTTTTTACTTTTGCCTATTATCTGTTACCTTTATAGGCAATTAATGTCAATAATTAAACCTGATTTTTATATGTATTAACTTGATAAGTGCAATATAAGCAGTTATTTAGAATGTATAAGCTTGATTTTTTTAGCCTATTTTATTGCCCCTAATAATTTTTGATTTCCTCTCAGCCCAGATTTAATATTTATTCAGTAAACTAAGTTAAATACCATTGTTAATTGAGCAAGTTTGAGAGCAGTATTGCTCAGAAACACACTAATTATAATTATAGCGATCGCTTGCTCTTTACACTTTTACCTATCTGGAGATAGTTGCAATTGGTGGTATTACAGCACAGAGAATGGGAAAACTAATGCCAGGTATGTAGATTAGCATTTTCAGCACTTTAGGGTTGGAGAATATGAAGCATCTTGGTATTTTACGTTCTTCAAAGTTGCCTTTGCGCCTAATTCTCATTGTTCCCTTTGTTATCCAAATCTTCGCCGCAGTCAGTTTAGTAGGATACTTATCTTTTAAAAATAGTCAAAAAGCAGTTAACGATCTCGCTGATCAATTGACTAGCAAAGTAAATGCACTGGTAGAACAGCACCTTGATACATACCTAGCAACACCTCATCAAGTTAATCGGATTAATTTAGATGCAACTAAACTGAAGATACTGAATTTGCAGGACTTTCAAGTCACTGGCAATTATTTTTGGAAACAAATGCAGGTATTTAACATTGGCTATATTAGCTTTGCCAATCCTCAGGGCGAATTTATTGGCGTTGAACGTTTAAATGATGGCAACCTGTTAATTAATGAAGTTTCTGAAAAAATTGGTTTGGGAAAACTCTATATTTATACTACAGATCATCAAGGAAATCGTAAACAACTAACAGGTATTAAAGACTACGACCCCCGTGACGAAGCTTGGTATTCAGATGCGGTCAAAGTTGGTAAACCTGTCTGGAGCGAAATTTATCAATGGGAAGATAAGCCAGAGATATTTTCTATTTCTTCTAGTTACCCAGTCTATAACAATAATAATAGTTTAGCTGGAGTGCTTAGTGTTGATTTATTATTAACACAAATCAGCAATTTTCTTAAAGATATCAAATTTGGTAAAAATGGAAAAATTTTTGTTTTAGAAAAGTCAGGATTAATTGTAGCTTCTTCAACTAACGAGCCACCCTACGATGTTATTTATGGCAAAGCTCAGAGAATCTCTGCTTTAAATAGTAATAATCCTTTAATTAAAGATACAGCTAATTATTTACAAAAGAAGTTTGGTGGGTTTAAAAAAATTCAAATTAGTCAACGTTTTAAATTACAAATTAAAGGTGAACCCCAATTTATTAAAGTTACCCCTTGGCAAGACAATTTAGGTTTGGATTGGTTAGTTGTAGTAATTGTGCCAGAAAGTGATTTTACAGCACAAATTGACATTAATAATCGGACAACTATTTTGTTGTGTTTGGGAGCATTAATTATTGCGATATTTCTAGGCATATATACTTCCCGCTGGATTGTAATACCCATTTTACGTTTAGCTCAAGCTAGTAGTGCGATCGCCTCAGGTAATCTTGAACAAACTGTAGAACTTCCCGATGTTCAAGAACTCAGTATTCTGGCGCAATCATTTAACAAAATGGCAACTCAGCTAGCTGAATCTTTTACTTTTTTAGAAAACACAAATCAGGAATTAGAAATACGCGTTGAACAAAGAACAGCAGAATTAAAAACAGCTAAAGAATTAGCCGATACTGCTAACCAAGCCAAAAGTGAATTCCTGGCTAACATGAGTCACGAGTTACGCACTCCTTTGAATGGAATTTTAGGTTACGCACAAATTCTCCAACGCAGTTTTAAAGGTACACCAGAAGAACAAAATGGTATCAAAATTATCTATCAGTGTGGCTCACATTTATTGATGTTAATTAATGATATTTTAGATATCGCTAAGATTGAATCTCAAAAATTAGAACTATATCCCAGTAACATTAATCTTCAAGATTTAATCTTAAGTGTTTATGATATATGCAAAATCAAAGCCGAACAAAAAGATATAGCTTTAAACTACAAAATAAATCACAATATTCCCTCTAATATTTATGCTGATGAAAAACGTCTACGCCAAGTATTACTTAATATTTTAGGAAATGCGATTAAATTTACAGACTATGGCGAAGTCAAATTGATAGTGAGTGTGATCAGTAATTTAGATGCAGAATTAGTCAATCACAAAATTAGATTTCAAATTGAAGATACAGGCGTTGGTATGTCGCCAGATCAATTACAGAAAATTTTTCTACCTTTTGAACAAGTAGGAGACAGTTCTCGTAAAGCTGAAGGTACTGGTTTAGGACTAGCCATCAGCAGACAAATTATAGAAATGATGGGTAGTGAAATTAAAGTTGAAAGTATCTATGGTCAAGGTAGTAAATTTTGGTTCGACTTAGATGTCCCAAAAGTTACAAATTGTATATCACCTATCCTTAACCATCTTGACAAAGATCACAATCACATCATTAGATACAAAGGAAATCAAAAAACAATTTTGGTAGTAGATGATATTTGGGATAATCGGGCGGTGATTGTTAATTTGCTAGAACCAGTTGGATTTTATGTAATAGAAGCAAGTAATGGACAAGAAGGTATATCTCAAGCACAAGTCTACAAGCCTGACTTAATTATTACTGACTTAGAGATGCCGGAAATGAGCGGCTCTCAAATGACACAATTTTTACGCCAATTTCCAGAATTTACAGAGACGGTTATTATTGCTTCTTCTGCTAGTGTCTTTAATTTAGACCGTCAGCAAAGTTTAAATGCTGGTTGTAATGATTTTTTGCCGAAACCAGTACAAGTAGATGAATTATTTAATCAGTTACAAGTTTATTTAAAAATAGATTGGGTTTATGAAGATGTTGAAAAAGATTTAGAACCAAATAAATATCAAGTTAATGACATGATATTCCCGCCAGCAATGGAACTAGTTAACTTATATCAAGCAGCTAAATCTGGTTACGTTATTGGCATTCAAGAAGAAGCCCAGCGCATTCAAAATCTAGATATAAAATATACAATTTTTACGAATCAAATTTTAACTTTACTGGAGGAATTTGAAGATGAAGCAATTGTGGAAATGATCAAGCCGTTATTACCTTAAAAATGCAATTACTAGATAGATTTTTTAGATGAATAATATACCTAATAATTCAATATTAGTTGTTGATGATGTACCAATTAACATCAAAATTTTACTAGAAATATTAACGCAAGCAGGATATAGAGTATCTGTTGCCAAAAATGGCAAAAGTGCTTTAGAAAAGGTAGAAGAATCATTACCAAATTTAATTTTATTAGATGTAATGATGCCAGGGATGGATGGATTTGAAACTTGTCGGATTTTAAAATCCAATCCTAAAACTAAAGATATTCCAGTAATTTTTATGACGGCTTTGTCTGATGCAGTCAATAAGGTGAAAGGGTTACAGCTAGGAGCAGTAGACTATATTACTAAGCCGATTGAACATGAGGAAGTATTAGCAAGAATTAATGTTCATTTAGAACTGCGAAGAACACAGTTAAAACTAGCGCAGGAAGAAAAAATGTCATCTTTAGGGCAATTAGTTGCGGGAATTGCCCACGAAATTAATAATCCAGTGAATTTTATTGCAGGTAACTTAATCCATGCTCAAAGGTATATTAATGATTTAATGCACTTGTTACATCTTTACGAAATCTATACAAAAAATCCGATTCCCGAAATTGAAGCTTTTGCTAAAAAAATTGAATTAAGTTTCTTAAAAGAAGATTTACCACAACTTTTAGCTTCTATGAGAATGGGGAGCGATCGCGTTGAACAAATTGTGCGATCGCTGCGCTTATTTTCGCGTTTAGATGACAGTGATTGTCAGTTAGTTGATTTACATGAAGGCATTGATAGCACCTTAGTAATTTTGGGTAGCCGTTTAAAAGATACTGCCACACGACCGGCAATTAATATTATTAAAGAATACGGTGATTTACCTTTGATAGAGTGTTATTCCGGCAAAATCAACCAAGTTTTGATGAATCTTTTAGCTAATGCGATTGATGCTATTGATGAAGGAATTAAAAAAGCAGAAGGTTCCGAGAGTCCAGAAGAACCAACAATCTTGATTCAAACTTCGGTCACAAATGACGAACAATCTGTATTGATCAAGATTGCTGACAATGGGATTGGGATGTCTCCAGAAGTACAACAAAGAATGTGTGAGCAGTTTTTTACCACTAAACCTTTAGGTAAAGGTACTGGCTTGGGAATGGCGATCGCGCGTGAGATTGTTGTAGATAAGCATGGTGGTACTCTGGAGGTGGAAAGTTCACCAGGCGAAGGTGCTAAGTTTGCAATTTCTCTTCCCATTCGTCAAGAATACGATCATTAAACTACATCAGGGATTTTACTTACTCAGCTTGTCAACAGCGACTATAAATGTAACACCTCTAAACATTTAGTATACTAACCAATCTGCTGGGATTAACTTTTCTCAAAATGGTAACAGCTGCTACGAGTTTGGGAAACATAACTAAAAGGCTATAGTAGGCAAAAAATGTATATTTATATATAATTTTTCAGTATATTTACTTAGTTTTGCCCAAATTTACCTGTAGTTGACTCATTAAGTCCTGTTTGCCAAACTCAAATCAACACATACAAATGCTAAGTTTCCCAGACAACAGATTAATTTTAATCGTAGATGATTCTGCTACTAATTTAGAAATTATCTCTGATGCTTTAACGAATGCGGGATTTTATGTTATTACAGCTAGAAATGGCGAAAAGGCATTAGAACAAATTCAAGATAAACAGCCAGATTTAATTTTATTAGATGTAATGATGCCTGTAATTGATGGATTTGAAACTTGTATTAAAATCAAGAAAAATCCGGAAACACAAGATATTCCTATTATTTTTATGACAGGAATATCCGATACAGAAACGAAAGTCAAAGGATTAAGTCTCGGCGCAGTAGACTATATTACTAAACCATGTCAAAAAGAAGAAGTCTTAGCCAGAATTAAGACCCATCTGCAATTACGTTATTTAACAAAAACTCTAGAAAAACTAGTTGCAGAAAGAACAGGAGAACTTTCTCAAGCACTCAAAGATTTACAAGCATATCAACTCCAGCTAGTCCAAAAAGAAAAAATGTCAGCTTTAGGTCAGTTAGTAGCTGGTATCGCTCACGAAATTAATAATCCGGTTAGCTGCATTCACGGAAATCTTGGTCATACGGCTAATTATTTTCAAAGCCTATTTAGAATTATTGACCTTTATCAGCAAAATTATCCCCAGCCAGTGCCAACTATTCAAGAAGAAATGGCAGAAATTGATTTAGAGTATATTCGCTCTGATTTACCATATTTAATTACTTCGATGAAAGAAGGCGTACAACGCATTCGCAACATTAGCACTAGCCTGCGAAATTTTTCGCGTGCTGATAGCGATCATAAAGTTTTTTGTAACATTCATAATGGGATTGATAGTACCATTATGATTCTTAAACACCGCTTAAAGGCTTCTAAAGTTCGCCCAGAAATTCAAGTTATGAGAAATTATGGGAACTTACCTTCAATAACTTGCTTTAGTGGTCAATTAAATCAAGTATTTATGAATATCTTGGCTAATGCTATTGATGCTTTAGAAGAATCTAATATAGGGCGTAGTTATAGCGAAATTGAAAAAAAACCTAACAAAATTTCCATTGAGACTGCTTTGAGCAAGGATGAAAATTATGCTGTTATTCGCATTAAAGATAATGGCATAGGAATGTCAGCAGATATTCAAAACAAAATATTTGAGCATTTATTTACTACTAAGCCTGTTGGCAGAGGTACAGGTTTAGGATTATCAATTGCTCGCCAAATTATTGTAGACAAGCATGAAGGTCGTCTAGATGTATATTCTGTACCAGGAGAAGGTTCAGAGTTTGTGATTACTATTCCAGTTCAGTAAATAAAAAATGACTAATAGCCTTTCACAAACAGATGATTAGCTATTAGCCATTAATGTAATTACAGGCAAACTAAAGCTTTTCAGGTTGCTCTAGAGTAACTGAACTTACGCGTGCAGTTGTCGCTTGTAGAATTGCGGTATGAGAGATAGAGTTGTTGGCTAAGGTGAACAGTGGATTAGATAAGATGCCAGCTAAGGAAGTAGCAATTAAAGTTATCACTAGTCCAACTTGTAAAGGTCTTAAACCAGGTAAGTTCCAGCTTACTGGAGGATAGTTTTTAACTGCATCAGACATTTCTTGGGGTTCTTTGACTACCATCATCTTGACTACACGAATGTAGTAATAGATAGAAACAACGCTAGTCACCAAACCTAGCAAGACTAATCCGTAGAGACCAGCTTGCCAACCCGCCCAGAACAAGTAAATTTTGCCGAAAAATCCAGCTAGGGGTGGAATACCACCTAAAGACAGCAGAGAAATGCTTAACCCTAATGTCAGCAAGGTATCTTTTTGATACAAACCTGAGTATTCTGCAATCTGGTCGGTTCCTGTCCGTAGCGAGAAGAGGATGATACAGGTAAAACCGCACAGGTTCATAAACAGATAAACCAGCATATAGAAGATCATACTGGCGTATCCTGCCTCAGTACCAGCAATCATCCCAATCATGACAAAGCCAGCTTGAGCAATGGATGAGTAAGCTAGCATCCGTTTCATACTGGTTTGTGCTAGGGCGACCACGTTACCCAAAACCATACTGAGAATAGCAAGGGCTGTGAAGACAAACTTCCACTCGTCGGCGACAAGGGGAAAGGCTGTGGTCAATAAGCGAATGGCTAAAGCAAATCCGGCTGCTTTGGAACCAACAGACAAAAAGGCAATTACAGGAGTGGGCGCGCCTTCATAAACGTCTGGTGTCCATTGGTGGAAGGGTGCAGCAGAAATTTTAAAGCCAATACCTGCAATTACGAAAACAAGAGAAATCACCAAACCTAAGGATTGGCTGACGTTAGCTGCGGCAATACCATCTGCGATCGCACTTAATTCTGTTTGACCGCCTGATAGTCCATATAGCAGCGAAACACCGTATAAAAATACGGCGGTACTAGCAGCGCCAATCAGCAAATATTTCAACGCTGCTTCGTTAGAACGGGGGTCACGCTTGGTATAGCCTGTCAGCAGATAGGAGGAAATACTTAAGGTTTCTAGTGAGATGAAAATCATCACCAAATCACTAGCACCGGATAAGAACATTCCGCCTAGGGTAGCAGTCAGCAGAATAGCGATGAATTCTGCTAAAGCAGTACCACTCTGCTCGACGTAGCGAATTGACATCAATATGGTGACAACGGCAGATAAAGCAACGATACCGCGGAAGACGATACTGAGGTCATCACCAGTGAAGCTACCAGTAAAGGAAATGGGATTGATTTTATCCCATTGATAGACTAGGGCGACAACTGCGGCTAGTAAACCTGCGATCGCTAGATATCCAATCCAACGTGCGGATGTACGCCCCAAAATCAAATCAACAATCAAAACCCCTAAGAGGGTAACAATGACAATTCCCTCTGGCAGAATTGTTCCAGCATTTAACTGGGATGCAAGATTAGCAAAATCCATGAGAGATATATAGGTTTTGGCGATTAGACATTAAGGCTAACTTTGTTCATTTTATCTATTGTTCATCACCAAAGTTGCATTCACCTTTATGTCTTTGGCATAGACTGACTCTTGAGTAAAAGTAGCTTAAAAGAAGCGTAGCAGCTAACTACCACCCAAGAATCTATCCTAATCATCAAATTAAATTATAGTTTAAATTGGATTTTGTATCTTGTCAGTACAGATGCTATCCTCTATGTCTGATTAGAAGCTCAACTAAATCAATATCCGTATTGCTAAATATACTTGGTAGCAGTTATTTGAATAACTTAGCTAATATATTTTATTATTTTACACTAAATCTTTTAGTTGTGGCGGTAAATCAAAATAACCATTACTTCCTGGTGCAAAATCTATAACTTGCTCAACAGCATCTAAATTTAAAGCTCCATAAATGTGCGGAAATAATTCTCCTGCTTCCGCCGCTTCGTAGCGAATTTCAGCTTTAACTTTATTGCTATTAATTACAAGTATAACTAATTCTTTTTGATTTAAGAAAAATCTATGAGCTACTTTGATAATTTGTGATATTTCTGAAGAGTGAATAAACCCTTCATTAGCTAGCGAATCTGGAACATAGCTATGATTATGTTTAGCATTTTCCCACTGTGTTCGCTGTGTAATATGCAGAATGTATGGACTTTTCATTTGAGGAACTTTGGCGTTGTTTAAGATTTTTGAGAATTCGCTATCTTGCAAGTCAGGAATTACTGTAATAGCACCAGCTTTGATTAACTCTTGTGTAGCTTGTTGATTTTCTGCTATGCCAATGAAGGCTATATTTAGATTATTAGCAGTCTTGACATCCCAAATTCCATCACCTACAAACACAATTTTTTGAAAGTCTTCAACCTTGTAGGTATTTTGAGCTTTGATAATAGCAGTATTAACAATATCTTGTCGTGAAACTCCATCGTCTGAGGAAGCTACAGGAATACCTTTTATTTTTACGTCGGCATTTTGCAGTTTTAATACAGCAGAATCATACCATCCACCCGTGGCGATCGCTACACACCAGTCTGAATCAATTTGTAGTTCTGCTAATATTTTTGCCGCCCCAGGAATACTGCTAAATAAATACTCTTTTGTAGTAATTAGCTGCTGAAGTAGATTGACAAAAGACTTTTTTAATTTTTCAATTTCTGCTGGTGAAGGAATACGCTTTAATCTATCTTGAAAAATCTGCTGAGTAATTCCCGCGTCAGTAACATTTTCATATTCATCCCAATTAGTATTAATATCCCCAAAGCCAAATTCTAACGCCAAAGCACTAACGAAACATTGTTCATCAATTTTGTTGGTATTAGTGAGCGTACCATCAACATCAAAAATTACTAATTTCATAGTAGATTTATGGTTCAAATGCTTATGATCAAAAATTTTCAGCAGGAAGACAAATATCTGGCGCACACAACCCAGCAAACTTCAGCGTTGTGACTTCAAAGGTATTTAAATCTAAGCGGCGAATAGCATGGTTATTGGTATCACTAATATATAGATAATTACCCATAGCACTCAATCCTGAAGGCTCAAAAAAGCGGCTATTGTGTCCTTTGCCATCGTGCAAACCAGCTACACCGTCTCCCAAAATTGTTTGGCAATTACCACTATTAGGACTCACTAATTTAATTTTGTGGTTGTAAGTATCTGCTACCCACAGAAAATTCTGAGCATATTCAACCCCCATACAATGCTGTAGCCTTAAATCAGTACCTTGTCCATCCACATCACCAAAGCCAAATAATTGTTGACTACCGCAAACAGTTCTGACTTGGTAAGGTTCAACAATTCCCACAGCACGAATTGAACTAATTTCACTATCAGCAATATATAATTCTTGCCCATCCGTAGTCATACCGCTAGGTTGAGCAAAAGCAGCTTCAGTTAATGTGCCATCAACGCAACCTTCTGCACCAGTTCCTGCATAAGTTCTGACAATATTAGTTTCTAAATCCATTTGCCAAATTTGATGGGAACCAGCCATTGCAATGAATAAAATATTTCCCACTTTCACTAAATCCCACGGAGAATTGAGTGCTGTGGCTAAAGCATGACCTACATGAGGATAAATGTTGCGGCTTTGTTCACCAGTTCCAGCAATAGTTTCAACTACTTGATGTTTTAAATCTATTCTTCGCAAAGCATGATTTTCGGTATCAGCAACAATAAGACTTTGGCTTTCGACATCAAATGCCATTCCCTGGGGTGCAGAAAACTGGGCTTCGCTAAAACTGCCATCTTTTAAACCAGGCTTACCTGTACCAATTACATTCAGCACTTCGCCATTCAAGCTACTCATGACTAGGCGGTGATGTCCAGAGTCAGCTATGAATAAACCTGCTGGTGTGGCTAAAACTTTACCCGGAAAAGCTAAGGGTGAGATTATTGGTTGTTGCTGTTTTTCTAAGATATGGCTGATTTGTTGGAAGTTAATTGCGCCTTTTTGCTGGTGTTCCTCAATCACTTTGGCAATTAACTTATCTAAAACATCGCGCTTACCTTCACCAGAAATATTACCAATCACATAACCTTGTGGATTGATAATCATAAAAGTTGGCCAAGCGCGCACAGTGTACTCTTGCCAAATCCGAAACTCTTGGTCTACAACAACTGGGTGTTCGATATCATAGCGCAAGATAGCTTGGCGAATGTTTTCGGTTTCTTTTTCGTTGTCAAATTTTGCTGAGTGAACGCCGATAACCGTCAGACTGTCTTTATATTTATGTTCGAGATATTTCAAGTCAGGGAGGATGTGCAGACAATTAATGCAGCAGTATGTCCAAAAATCTAGGATGACAACTCTACCCCTAAGTTCTTTTAAGGATAATGGTTTGTCAGTGTTTAGCCAAGCATAATTTTGTGGTAATTCTGGCGCTCTGACTCGTGGTGTCATAAGGTATTCTTTCCTGTAAAGAAACAAGGGTGTAGGTGTACTGTTAAGAAAAGTTGGAAGTCTGCTGACTGCGATACCTTACTGAAAAATTATCTTGAGGCTGTATCAAGTTTGAGAAGTCTAGATATCACTACCACTGATTTAGCTGCTTGGGTAGAACAAGCTAAGATTCAGATTGTATATGGAAAAGTATGCGATCGCATCCCGCAATTAGCTGTAGCTAACCCTGCTTGGTTCGCCATTCACATCTTTTGTGTTTCCGGAAAAACTTACAGCTTAGGAGATACTGATTGCGTATTTCCATTGATGAGTGTAATCAAGCCTTTTTCATTTCTGTATTTGCTAGAAAAAATCGGTGTAGACACCGTTTTACAGTGGGTTGGAGTTGAACCTTCCGATGCAGCTTTCAATTCTTTAGATCAATTGATTGCCGATGATGGACATCCCCGCAACCCCATGATTAATAGTGGTGCAATTACTCTAGCGGATAAATTACCAGGAAAGACAGCAAGCGATCGCACTTATAATCTCTGTCAATGGTTAAATCAGTTAACAGGTTCTCAACTATATTTAGATGAAGTCATGCTAGCTTCAGTGCGCGCTTCACCTTCGAGTGTTAACCAAGCGATAGCCAATTATCTAGCCGAAAACAACCGTCTCGAAAATCCCGAAATAGCTCTTGACACATACGAGCAAATATGCTGTATATCTGGACGAGTTGAAGATTTAGCTCTATTAGGAAAATCATTAGCCACTGGCAATAATTTACACCATTACCAGATAGTGAATGCAGTCATGTTAGCCTGCGGACTCTACCAAGACTCTGCTAAATTCGCAATCAAAATTGGTCTACCGATGAAATCTGGCATAAGTGGCGGACTTTTAGCCATAGTACCAAAAGTTGGAGCGATCGCCTGCTACAGTCCCGCCTTAGATAGCATCGGAAATTCTGTAGCTGCGATCGCTTTTATCGAATCTCTAGCAACAAAATTAGAATTGAGTATCTTCTAAAAAAAACTCCGCGTACCTCCGCGCTTACCTCAGCGATACTCTGCGTTAAAAAAATATCTCCATCTCTCACTCCTCTAATGTTGGTTCTGATACAGGTGACTCAATAACCTCTGGTAGCCCAGGAACTAAACTCGGCAGAGACGTTGGACGCGGACGACGCTGAAAATACTTACCCAACCTAGATTTTAAAGACTCCGTTTCTTGTTTTCCCAGAACTTCTGTTTGTTGAGGTGTTGCTGTTACCTCCGACTGCGGTTGCGCTGTCGGCGTAACTTCCGGTTGAGGTTCTGGTGTTGGTGTTACCTCTGGCTGCGGTGATGGTGACTTAGTAGCTTGCTGTGTCGGCGTAACTGTCGGTTGAGGTTCTGGTGTTAGTGTGACCTCTGGCTGTGGTGATGGTGACTCAGTAGCTTGCTGTGTCGGCGTAACTGTCGGTTGAGGTTCTGGTGTTGGTGTGACCTCTGGCTGTGGTGATGGCGACTCAGTAGCTTGCTGTGTTGGCGTTACCTCTGGCTGTGGTGCAACTACCTCTGGAATTTCCGGTGTGGGAATTGGTTGTTCTTCTAGTGCTGGTGTCGGTTCTGGAAGTGGTGGCTTGGCTGTGTAATTTTGATCTACAATGCTGCGTACCTCATCAGTCTTAAGTTCACCTCTGATAATGCGGGATAAGGTATCTTTGCTCTTTGGTTGGTAGTTAACCAATCTCACTGTAGTATTAAAAGCATTTTTGAGAGCGTTACCTTGGTTATCCAAAAATTCTAGCTTTACCCAATTATTCCCAGGTTTAAAGCCTTTGAGGTAAACTGCTTGCCAGCGATCAAACACAAAGCTTTCACCATTAATTGTGCAGCGAATCCGCCAATCACTGAAGCGATCGTCAGAATTATCTTTAGCACCTAGCCGCAGAGGAGCATTAGTCAAGTAAAAGTCCAGTAAGATGGGTTCGGCTCCATAACTGCCTTGGGGATAGCTGTAAGTTAATAAAGGAAGGCTAGGATCAGGGTTATTATCATCCGTTTTGGTAAAAATATGAAACGTTGTTTGGGCATAAGCACCTTCATTTTTAAAGCTTTCATACCAAGGACGGGAAGCAAATACTCGTAAAGTGTGTGTACCCGGAGCTAAGTCTGGTAAAATCAATGGCTGATTTAGATCGTATACAGGTATATAAGGTTGATTATCCAGAATTACGTGGAGATGCGGCCCTAATTCAAACTGTGGGTCTTTAAATATGGGTAAATCTTTTACTTGCAAGCGAACGGTAACTGTAGTGTCTTGAAGAAATTCGTTGGGTTGAGGTGAAATGATTGTAACTTGTGGTCGATAAATTTCTAAAGTTTGGCGCAGTTCTTGAATTACGTCTGGTGGTGCAACTTCATTAAATTGTTGCGACATCTGTGGAGGTCTTTCTGTAGAGACGACAGATACATCTTGACTAGCAGCTCGATCACCACAACTGCTTAACCCTATAGCCAACACTAGTATGAATAACCACCTATAAATGCTAAAACTCCTGGATAGGAGTTGCTTTAAAGTATTCACATACCACAAATTCATGCTTTATACCTAGCTATAGTCTGTAAAAACTAAAAAGTATTTTGAAATAAAGTAGCCATCGGACACCATAGCCCAAAAGGTAATATTTTAGCTAATGAGTTTGCTTTTTTAGAAGTGCTAGTAAAGCGGTGATATTTTTTACAATTTTCGCAAACAGATGCTATTATCTAGCACTAAAATATTGCAGATTAAGAGCTTGAATACTGAGTTTGCAAGAATTATACCCACTAATCATAAATTTAACGAATTGTTATTCTTTGTAAATTAAATAGGGAAAGTATTGACTTTTTGCTCAGGAGTTTAAAGTTAAAAGCAAGATCAGACAGTTAATCTGAGGAATTTGAATTATTGTTAAAATCTCTCCAACAATGTACAAGTAAAGACTTTATAATTCAACAGAAACAAACTTCCACATAGCGTCTTCTATCGCTGCTCCAGCCACAACCCTGGAGAAGGCGACTAAGGATCACTTTGTGGTTTCATGATTCCTCATTCCTTATCACGAGAGGAGGTCGAATGACGATTAGTCCTCCGGAGCGAGAGGAAAAGAAAGCAAGAGTGATAGTCGATAACGACCCGGTACCAACCTCATTTGAAAGATGGGCGCAACCCGGACACTTCGACAGAACTCTAGCTAGAGGCCCCAAAACCACCACTTGGATTTGGAACCTCCACGCTCTCGCCCACGATTTTGATACACATACAAGCGATTTAGAAGAAATCTCCCGCAAAATATTTGCGGCTCACTTCGGACACCTGGCCGTTGTGACCATCTGGTTAAGCGGGATGATATTCCACGGCGCGAAGTTCTCTAACTACGAAGCCTGGTTAAGCGACCCGTTGAACGTGAAGCCCAGTGCTCAAGTCGTTTGGCCCATTGTGGGACAAGACATTTTAAATGGTGATGTTGGTGGTGGATTCCACGGTATTCAAATCACCTCTGGCTTGTTCCAAGTATGGCGTGGCTGGGGTATTACCAACTCCTTCCAGCTTTACGTAACAGCTATTGGCGGCTTGGTATTAGCAGGCTTGTTCTTGTTTGCTGGCTGGTTCCACTACCACAAGCGCGCTCCCAAACTGGAATGGTTCCAGAATGTGGAGTCGATGCTGAACCACCACTTGCAAGTACTGTTAGGCTGCGGTTCTTTGGGATGGGCTGGACACTTAATTCACGTTTCCGCTCCTATCAACAAGCTTTTGGATGCAGGGGTAGCTGTTAAAGATGTCCCCTTGCCCCATGAGTTCATCCTGAACAAGAGCCTGTTGATTGATGTATTCCCCGGCTTCGCTGCTGGTTTAACACCTTTCTTCACCTTGAACTGGGGTCAGTATGCTGACTTCTTAACCTTCAAGGGTGGTTTAAACCCTGTGACTGGTGGTCTGTGGTTGACTGATATTTCTCATCACCACCTAGCGATCGCTGTACTCTTCATCATCGCTGGTCATCAATACCGCACAAACTGGGGCATTGGTCACAGCATCAAAGAGATCCTCGAAAACCACAAAGGCCCCTTCACCGGGGAAGGTCACAAGGGTCTTTATGAAAACCTGACCACCTCTTGGCACGCTCAATTGGCAACTAACCTTGCCTTCTTGGGTTCGCTGACCATCATCATCGCGCATCATATGTACGCGATGCCCCCCTATCCATACTTGGCAACTGACTACGCAACTCAACTGACCTTATTTACTCACCACATTTGGATTGGTGGATTCTTAATCGTCGGTGGTGCGGCTCATGCTGCTATCTTCATGGTGCGGGATTATGATCCTGTTGTGAATCAAAACAACGTTCTGGATCGGGTGATTCGTCACCGGGATGCAATTATTTCCCACCTGAACTGGGTGTCTATTTTCCTTGGCTTCCACAGCTTTGGTTTGTACATCCACAACGACACAATGCGTGCGTTGGGTCGTCCCCAAGACTTGTTCTCTGACAATGCAATTCAGTTGCAACCAGTGTTTGCCCAATGGGTGCAGAACCTACACACCTTGGCTCCTGGTGGCACTGCACCAAACGCTTTAGAACCAGTTAGCTACGTTTTTGGCGGTGGTATTTTGGCTGTCGGTGGTAAAGTTGCAGCTGCGCCTATTGCTTTAGGTACAGCCGACTTCTTGATTCACCATATCCATGCCTTCACCATCCACGTAACAGTTCTGATTCTGCTGAAGGGCGTACTATTCGCTCGCAGCTCTCGCTTGATCCCCGATAAAGCCAACTTAGGTTTCCGCTTCCCTTGCGACGGCCCTGGCCGTGGCGGTACTTGCCAAGTTTCTGGTTGGGATCACGTATTCCTCGGATTGTTCTGGATGTATAACTCCCTATCAATTGTGATCTTCCACTTCAGTTGGAAAATGCAATCTGATGTATGGGGAACTGTAGACGCAGCTGGTAATGTGTCTCATATTACTGGTGGTAACTTTGCCCAAAGTGCCATCACAATCAACGGCTGGTTGCGTGATTTCTTGTGGGCGCAAGCTTCTCAAGTAATCAACTCCTACGGCAGTGCGTTATCTGCTTATGGTCTAATCTTCTTGGGCGCTCACTTTGTATGGGCATTCAGCTTAATGTTCCTGTTCAGTGGTCGTGGCTACTGGCAAGAACTAATTGAGTCCATTGTTTGGGCGCATAATAAACTGAAGGTAGCACCTGCAATCCAACCCCGCGCTCTGAGCATCACTCAAGGCCGTGCTGTTGGTGTAGCACACTACCTCCTAGGAGGAATTGCAACAACCTGGGCATTCTTCCACGCACATATTCTTTCAGTAGGATAGCAATCAGTTATACGGAGTGCTGAGTAGTGAGTGCTGAGTGCTGAGTAATCAAAACTTAGAACTCAAAGCTCAGAACTCCCAAAGCTGAAACCTGATGGCTAAGGGTCAGAGGAAATATCAAAGCTATGGCAACAAAATTTCCAAAATTTAGCCAGGATCTCGCACAGGACCCGACCACTCGTCGGATATGGTATGCGATCGCTACAGGTAACGATTTTGAAAGCCATGATGGTGTCACAGAAGAAAGTCTCTACCAAAAGATTTTCGCTACCCACTTCGGACATCTGGCAATCATCTTCCTGTGGGCTTCCAGCCTCCTGTTCCATGTGGCCTGGCAAGGTAACTTTGAAGAGTGGATTAAAGATCCTCTACACGTCCGCCCAATTGCTCATGCAATTTGGGACCCCCACTTTGGTAAACCTGCAATTGAAGCTTTTACCCAAGCTGGTGCTAGTAATCCTGTAAACATTGCATACTCTGGTGTTTATCACTGGTGGTACACCATTGGTCTGCGGACAAACCAAGAACTGTACATCGGCTCATTAGGTCTACTCCTATTTGCTGCTCTGTTATTGTTCGCTGGTTGGTTGCACTTGCAACCCAAGTTTCGTCCCAGCCTTGCTTGGTTCAAGAGTGCTGAATCTCGCCTCAACCACCACCTCGCTGGTTTGTTCGGCGTTAGCTCTTTGGCTTGGGCTGGTCACTTGATTCACGTTGCTATCCCCGAAGCTCGCGGACAGCACGTAGGTTGGGATAACTTCTTAACCACTGCTCCCCACCCAGCAGGCTTACAGCCATTCTTTACAGGTAACTGGAACGTTTACGCCCAAAACCCAGATACAGCAGGCCACATCTTTGGTACATCCACTGGTGCTGGTACAGCAATTCTGACCTTCTTGGGTGGTTTCCATCCTCAAACAGAAGCTCTGTGGTTGACTGACATTGCTCACCACCACTTAGCGATCGCTGTATTGTTCATCGTTGCTGGTCATATGTACCGTACCAACTTTGGTATTGGTCATAGTCTCAAAGAAGCGTTGAATGCCAAAACTTTCTTTGGCAAACCAGTTGAAGGGCCGTTCAACTTACCTCACCAAGGTATTTATGACACCTACAACAACTCGCTGCACTTCCAATTAGGCTGGCACTTAGCTGCATTAGGTGTTGTTACCTCTTTGGTAGCACAGCATATGTACTCCATGCCTTCCTATGCGTTTATCGCTAAGGATTACACCACCCAGGCAGCTTTATACACTCACCATCAATACATTGCGATTTTCTTGATGGTTGGTGCGTTTGCCCACGGTGCAATTTTCTGGGTACGTGACTACGACCCCGAACAAAACAAAGACAACGTATTAGATCGCGTACTGAAGCACAAAGAAGCGATTATCTCTCACTTAAGCTGGGTATCTCTCTTCTTAGGCTTCCACACCTTAGGTTTATACGTTCACAACGACGTAGTAGTTGCTTTCGGTACTCCTGAAAAGCAAATCCTAATTGAGCCAGTATTTGCTCAATTCGTTCAAGCTGCTAATGGTAAAGTACTGTACGGATTGGATGTTCTGTTGTCCAACCCTGACAGCGTAGCCTACACAGCTTACCCCAACTATGCAAACGTATGGTTGCCTGGTTGGTTAGATGCCATTAACGCTGGCACAAACTCCCTCTTCTTAACAATTGGCCCTGGCGACTTCTTGGTACACCATGCGATCGCACTAGGTCTACACACCACCACCCTCATCCTAGTCAAAGGTGCTTTGGATGCTCGTGGTTCTAAATTAATGCCAGACAAAAAAGACTTCGGTTACGCATTCCCTTGCGATGGCCCTGGTCGTGGCGGTACTTGCGACATCTCCGCTTGGGACTCCTTCTACTTAGCTCTGTTCTGGGCATTGAACACAGTAGGTTGGTTAACCTTCTACTGGCACTGGAAACATCTAGGTATCTGGCAAGGCAACGTTGCTCAGTTCAACGAAAACTCTACCTACCTGATGGGCTGGTTCCGTGATTACCTGTGGGCTAACTCTGCACAGTTGATCAACGGTTACAACCCCTACGGCGTGAACAACCTGTCTGTTTGGGCTTGGATGTTCCTCTTCGGACACCTAGTTTGGGCAACTGGCTTCATGTTCCTCATCTCCTGGAGAGGTTACTGGCAAGAGTTAATTGAAACCTTGGTTTGGGCGCACGAACGCACTCCTCTAGCTAACCTAGTTCGCTGGAAAGATAAGCCCGTTGCTCTCTCCATCGTTCAAGCTCGTTTGGTTGGTCTAGCTCACTTCACCGTTGGCTATGTCCTCACCTACGCAGCGTTCCTCATCGCCTCCACTGCTGGTAAGTTCGGTTGATCTGGCTACTAGTTTTGTAGGTAAGTAATAAAAATCCCCCGCCACGAGGTGGGGGATTTTTTGTTGGTTAGTAATTAAGTAAAAGCTTAAATAGACTATTTTCGCTGATGGCCGGGGTGATCACAGTAGGAGCATTATTAACCTATGGCGGATATAAAGCTTATAAATTCATTAAGAGTAGCGAAAATAATTCATAAGCTCTGATCAGCAAGAATCATGCCCTGTTATGCGTAAGCCGTAACGCACCCAAAGATTTTAAGCTAGTTTTGTAGGTATAGTAACAAAAAATCCCGTGCCGCAAGGTGGGGGATTTTTTCGTGAATGGAATTAGAGGAATATAATGGACAGTGTTTTTGATGACTTGGCTGAATATAGACAGCATCTGGGTTTACCTCCTGCTGATAGTGAAACGGACGGATCAACAATTGCTAAACTAGAAATAAATGGTCAAACTTTTTTTGGTATAAATTCTAGTAGTAATCCTTACCGTCGGCAAATCACTCTGAAAGTTAACAATATTTCTAGAACTCATGCAGAAGCTGATGCTTTTCAGCAAGTATTAGAAGCAGGTATTAAAGCAGCCAAAGTGCGTTTGAATGTAGATAGGGATTTATGTCGTGCTTGTGGTTTACAAGGTGCTGTTAATTCTATGGCTTATCAATTAGGTATAGAAGAATTAGAAATTATTACTCCCAGTGAAAGTAAAAAAACTAAAGTTACTGCTCCCAAGACAAGGAAAAAATAATGTTTGTATCTAAGTTATATACAGATAAATGGATAGGAAACAGAAATGAAGAAACATATATTGAAAATCCAAATTGGCAACAAATTAAAATAGCTATTTGTGAGTTAGATGGTAAAAGTAAAACTTTAGTTAGTTTAGAGGCTGATGATCAAAGTTATATGATGATTGGTGGAGGCAATGATGGTCAATATGTTGTGACTGCAACTTTAGATAACGAGACTTTTTATTATCTTTTGCATCCAATTGATTATGAAATACCCAAATCAGATAGTTCTATTAAAAAAATTAATTTAGCTGTTTTTTATCAAGCATTAATAAATGCAAAAATCAATAATATCAATTCTGCAAATGATCAAAAATTAGTTGTAGGTGGACAAGCGGGAAATTATTCTGAGAAAGTTTGTGTTACTTTACCCCAATGCTTAATAGCAGCAATCACATTTGCTGAATCAGGTGAACTTGAACCCTTGTTTACTTGGCAAGAAGATGAATCTTTGGTAATGGTATAAAAATAGGTAAAAGAAAAGCGATCGCCCATCAACAACCTTAACCAAAATCATTGAAACAAATGATAAATTGGCAAGAACAAATCACTATTAATCATGAAGTCTGTCATGGTAAGCCACACATTACAGGTACACAGGTGATGGTTTCAGTTATTCTTGATAACCTAGCAGAAGGACTAACATTTGAGGAAATAGTCAAAGATTATCCAGCACTAACATTAGAAAATATCAAAGCGGCTGTTGCTTATGCCGCACAACTAACAAATAGAAAAGAACTGCAAATTTTTGATGAGAATAATTCTAGTTTCTCTCAAAATCTTTCTAGTCAAGCAGAAATAGAATCAACTTTCATGACACTAGCCCAGCAATGGCGTGAAGAAACTCGTGGCGTATCATCTACTAATCAAATGTCGATGCACCCTGCATATCAACAAATAATAGGAATGGGTGAGGCCGTAATACCTGTACTGCTGAGAGAACTTGAAAGAAAATCAGGACGCTGGTTTTGGGCATTAAAATCTATTTCCAGAGAAGATCCTGTATCTTCGGAATATAGAGGAAATACAAAAGAAATGACTAAAGCTTGGCTCGAATGGGGTAGGCAAAGGGGATATCAGTGGTAGGTAATAACAATTGGGCTAATTATGTCAAATCTTTTATTGAACGTGATTATCCCAATCTAATTATCCACGGTTACAAACTGACAAGTCCAGATACAACTGACTATAACTGTGTTGCTTGGGTAGCAGAAGATGAACAAACTTGGTGGTGGCCAGATGCCCAAAATCAAGAATACTGGCCGCCTGGGGTTTCTAGAGAAGAAACACTTGAAGCTTTTCAAGCAGCATTTCGGACACTCGGTTATGAAGTCTGCCAAGATGATAGTTTAGAACTAGGATTTCAAAAAATTTCAATATACGTTAATTCCAGCAGAGTACCAACCCATGTTGCTAGACAATTACCTGATGGTAAATGGACAAGTAAGCTTGGTCAAGATGAAGATATTGAACATAACAATTTACAAGGTTTAGTTGGCAATCCTGGCTATGGTGAGGTTGGCTGCATTATGAAAAAAATCATCACAAGCTAATCTAATATTTTTTTGATAATCGGCTAGATTGATATGCAAATAACAAAGGCAATAGAAAAGCGATCGCTATGAGTCTAACTACAGCAAAATGGACAATAGACGAATATCATCGTATGATTGCGGCGGGTATTTTAGATAACCGACGTGTGGAACTACTGAAGGGAGAAATTTTTGAGATGTCGCCGGAAGGGGAACCACACGCATATTTCAGCAGTGAAGCAGGAGAATATCTAATTAAATTATTGGGCGATCGCGCCATGATTAGGCTAGATAAACCAATAACTTTACCTGACAACTCTGAACCTGAACCTGATATTGCGATTGTGCAAAGGTTAGGGCGTGAATATTTAACCCATCATCCTTATCCAGAAAATATTTTTTGGGTAATTGAATATGCAAATTCCAGCTTAGAAAAGGATTTAGAAGTCAAAAGTAAAATATATGCTGAAGTTAGCATTCCAGAATACTGGGTAGTTAACTTAAAAAATAGGCAGCTTATAATATTTCGGCAGCCCCAAGATGGGGCATACACTTCAAAATTGACATTAATAGATGGGATAATCTACCCAATAGCGTTTCCAGATATAGCTATATCAGTGGGTGCGATTGTTAGTAATTAAAGTTGACAAAGACTTAAATTAAACCGCAAAGTACGCAAAGAGCGCAAAGCAATCAAGATGGAAAGTCAGGGTTTTGATGTGGGTGAATATGTTGAGCAAATGTCTTTGTTGTTGGAATTAGAAATCAAAGATGAGTATCGGGATGGGGTGGTAGCAAATTTTGAGAGAATTAAAGCGATCGCTCAAATAGTAAACTCTTTTCCCATATCAGAAGAAATCGAACCTGCACCCACATTTGAACCATGAATGATGCTGTCTCGATAGCAGCTGCTGTGCAAAGTGGTAAAGTTAGCGCACTGGAAGTAACACAAGCTGCGTTAGCGAAAATTGCCGCACGAGATCATGAACTGAATTGTTTTACAGCTATCACTACAGAAACGGCTTTAGCAGATGCAGCGCGAATTGATAGAGAAATCGCCCAAGGTAATAATCCCGGTTTACTAGCTGGTGTGCCGTTTGCTGTCAAAAATCTGTTTGATATTGCTGGTTTAACAACCTTAGCAGGCTCAAAAATTAATGCTGAAAATCCTCTCGCCAGCCAAGATGCAGCCGCAGTAGCAAGGTTGAAACAAGCTGGTGCGGTGTTGGTTGGGGCTTTAAATATGGATGAGTACGCCTATGGGTTTGTTACAGAAAATTCCCATTATGGTGCGACTCATAATCCCCATGATTTGCAGCGAGTAGCGGGGGGTTCTTCTGGTGGTTCGGCGGCGGCGGTGGCGGCTGAGTTGGTTCCTTTTACATTAGGTTCAGATACTAATGGTTCGATTCGCGTACCTGCGGCTTTATGTGGTGTATTTGGTTTAAAACCAACTTACGGGCGGTTATCTCGCGCTGGTGTCGCTTTATTTTCTAGTAGTTTTGACCACATTGGGCCGTTTGCCCGTTCTGTGCAAGATATTGCGGCGATTTTTGATGTGCTGCAAGGTGAAGATCAGCGCGATCGCATTTGTACAAAACGTCCTGTAGAATTTTGTTTACCGCAACTCAATCAAGATATCTCTCATATTAGAATTGCCGTTGCAGATGATTATTTTCGCCAAGGTGCAACACCAGAAGCCTTAGCCGCAGTCCAAACCGTAGCAGATGCTTTAGGTGTAACCCAATATGTCACCATCCCAGAAGCTAAACGCGCCCGTGCAGCAGCTTTTGTGATTACGGCCAGTGAAGGTGCAAATCTGCATTTAGATAAATTAAAAACGCGTCCTGAAGATTTTGATCCTGCAACACGCGATCGTTTTTTGGCTGGGGCGTTAATTCCTAATAATTGGTATTTACAAGCACAACGGTTTCGCCAATGGTATCGAGATCGTGTTCGAGAAGTTTTTCAAAATGTCGATATCATTCTCGCGCCCACTACACCAATTTCCGCACCATTGATTGGTCAACAAACAATGATCATAGATGGCGAAGAAATTCTGGTGCGTCCCCACTTAGGGTTATTTACACAACCATTATCTTTCATTGGTTTACCTGTTTTATCAGTACCAATTCAGCGTCCTCATGCTTTACCTTTAGGTGTGCAGTTAATAGCAGCACCTTATAATGAAGCATTGATATTGCGGGTAGCCGCAGTGCTAGAGAAGCAAGGCATAGTTACAGCAGTAAAATTTAATTAGGCGATCGCTTTAACTTTAAAGCATCCACCGCCGATATTCCCTCGCCTTGAGTACCAAAATACCATAACGCCGCAGCCGCCTCAGCACGAGTAACTGGTTTTTTCGGCTGAAATAGCGTTGTATAGCCAAATATTCGCTGAATATTTGATTGTTCGCCATTTTGAAAATCAGCTAAAACAGCCCGTAATGCTTTCGGGTCAATTTTACCCACATCTTGGAAACCCCAAGTTTGCTTGACTGCATCTAAACTAGCAGTAGGTAAAGCTTGGCGAGTATCTAAAGGTACTTTCCATAAAATTAATTGTTCCCGTGTCAAAGGTGCATCAGGGCGAAACAAAACTGTAGTCGAATCGCCAGATAAGGGACTGGGAATCAAACCTGCTTCGGCTAATCCCTGAATTACGGGGAAATCTGGGTCTGTTTTTGCTACATCACTAAAAGCTGGCTGCGTACTTTCAGATGCTAAACGTATTTGCTTGGCTGGATTATTTGCATACATCGCATTATTCGCCGCAACTAGCCAACGCGCATATACTCGCCGAGTAATAACTTTATTTGGCTCAAATAGGGTTGTGGGATTAGAGTTTGTCTTAGTTGTTTGTGGCTCAATAGATAGAACACCTAATGCAGCTAAATCTTGAATATGTTGACGTAGTTCTTGAGGTGTTTTATTTAAATCTGTAAATTCAATAGAAGCAGCAGGTGTTTGGTTATTGGATGTATTATTTGGCGGAGTTGCTGTATTATTAGGTGCGACTGGGCCGATAAACTGCGAGTTTCCTGCTGGCGGAGTATCAGTGGTTGGCGTTGATTGTGCCGTTGTACTACTATTAGGAACGTACTCAATTACTAAACTGGTTGCTGTTTGTGGTTGATTAGGTGCAGCATTTGTAACTGATTGAGCTTGAATCGAGACATTGAGCAGCAAATTATTGCGACGTGCAGCAAAACTACCAACATCATCAGTTGGCTGCTGTACAATTTGCCAGTTATTATCCTGTAATTGGCTGCGATAAAAGCTAGTAATAAAATTGCTGGGATCGGAACTTAGCCAGCGAGTTGATACTTTATTGTCTGCACCACTAGCAGGTGTCACTTCCTGAAGTGTGGCATTTGTATATAAAGGAATCTCTTTGGGAAAATCAGCAGGTAGCTGAACTGTCGATTGGTTTTGTTGTGGTTGTGTTGGCTTATTATTTGCTTCCCCAAAGATACTTGAATTGTTTTGCAGCCGAGGATCAGCTGCCAAAGATTGTTCCAGGTTTTTGGCGGCTGGAGTATTATTACAGGCTGTTAAGGAAGCAAGTAAAACAGCCAAACTGACAAAGACGGCTGGGCGTTTACAGGGAAGCACAAGCAGGAAGTGATGGATAGCGTGTTCATTTCTACCCTAGCGTAGACTGGTGCAATTTCGCGTAATGGGATTTGAGGCGATCGCTCAAAGAGTCCAGCAAGATAATAATAATCAGGATAAGTAATGCTGTGTTTTTGGTATATTTTTGATTATGTACGCGATCGCTAATCATAACTTTAGATAATTTAGAGTAACCATTATTACTAAAATTATTTCCTTTTATATGTGAATAATACTGCTAACTTTTTGAACAAGCCGACAACCTAGTTATTGCTCAAATTCTTTAATGCATTTTATGGCATCTTGAGAGTCATTTTCTTGTCCTTGTTGATTATACAAATCAGCAGATTTTCGTAAATCTTCAATTGCAGCTTGCTTATGTTTTAAGTCATCATAAGTAATACCTCGGTTGAAGTAAGCATCTGCAAAATTAGGATTCATGTTGATAGCTTGGGTATAGTCTTCAATTGCAGCTTGCTTATCTTCTAATTCATTGTAAGCATTGCCCCGTTTGAAGTAAGCCATTGCAAAGTTGGGATTAATATTGATGGCTTGAGTGTAATCTTTAATTGCTATTTTGATATGTCCTATTTCATCGTGAGCATTACCTCGGTTGAAGTAAGCCATTGCAAAGTTGGGATTAATATTGATGGCTTGGGTGTAATCTTCAATTGCACCACGAAAATCTTGGTTGTTGTATTTGTCTAATCCTTCTTGATAGTAAGCCTCAGCATTTTTATGTTCAATTATTACTGAAGGTGAAACAGGCTGAGTTCCTTGTATTGGCTGTGAATTTAATGCTTGTAAAACTTCCTCAGCCGACTGATAACGCTGCTGCTGTTCTATTTGCAACAATTTATCTAGCCAACACCCAAATTCTTCACTTACCCTTTGCTGCAAATGCTGTCTCCAACTAAAAACCCAACCATAACCTTGTCTTTGCCACAACTCCCAAGGTGGAATTCCACTCAACAAGTGAAAGCAAGTTGCACCGACACTATATAAATCACTAGCTGGGTAAGCTTCACCTCCCTGCATCTGTTCGAGTGGCACATAACCAAAAGTCCCAATGCTAGTTCCTAGTTGAGTAATTACCGTTGCTGTCAGTTGCTTGGATGCGCCAAAGTCAATCAATACCAACTTGCCATCGTTCCGACGAATAATGTTATCTGGCTTAATATCACGGTGAATAACTTTATGTTGATGAACTGTTTTGAGAATCCCTAACAAATCCAGCAATAATTCTTTAACTTTTTGCTCGTTGAAAGTTCCCTGCTGTTGTAATTCTTCTAGTAAATTTTGTCCTTCGATTAACTCCTGTACCAAATACAGGCGATTATCTTCATTAAAATACGCCAACAGCGTGGGAATTTGGGGATGTTTGCCTAACTGGTGGAGTCTCTTTGCTTCTTGTTCAAATAATTCTGTAGCTTTATTGAGTGATGCAGTTCCCTGGGCTTGTGGTGCAAATTGTTTGATAACACAAAGCTCATTAAGTTTATCGATATCTTCTGCCAAATATGTTTTGCCAAATCCTCCACCACCTAATGATTTAATCGGACGATAGCGGTTTCTCAGCACTATTAAGTAAAAGCCACATTTAGAACAGAACTTTACGCCATTGGGATAGGGTGGGTTATCGCAACCTGGATTTAAGCAGCAGGTCATAACTTATACACTTACCAGAAAATGTATCCATTATGGCTTAAGTACAAACTATTCTGAGTAGAAGCCGTAAACCCATTTTGAAGAGTGGATTGAGGTAAGCCAAACTAACAGCCTACCCCTCTTCTGTCACTTTCCGAAAACTTTTGCCATTTCTGAATTCTGGAGCTTTTGTATAGCCTGTGATCGCGCGATTATTTTCTAATAACAAATACAAGACCAATTTTTTTCTAATAGTATAGCTTGTATTGATTGCCTCATGAGGCTTCTAGCGATCGCTCTCCCGGAAAGTGACAGAAGAGGGCTACTTATTCAATATTACGCTGTCGCTTCTCGCAACCCACTGGTAGGACTTATGATTATTTATGTCAAAATTGAGGAACAGACTATAAATCCTACCAACGAACAAGCACAAGCCTGTGTGCGTGTCTGCCAGATGTTATCAAACAGCTATCGCAGTATAGAGTTATTCCGTTTTGACGAGCAAACTAGAATTGTGTTTATTTTCGTCAATGAGGAAATTCAAATCATTGTACCCCCTGATGGAAATTGGAGGTTTTTCAATGCAACCGAATTTTGAAGCTATGACTAACAAAGAATTGATAGCTTACGCACTTACACATCGGGAGGATGTAGAGCCTTTACGTATATTATATAGCCGCCGTACTCCTGACTCAGAAGCTACATGGTACGGGCCAATGTTTACTGAAGATGGTAAACCAATTGAAGAAAATATTCGCATAGCAGAAGAAGCAATTAGGCAGCGTATTCAGCAAGCTGATAAAAAAAAGCAAGATTCTCAAGGTTAAGCTTTTCTAATTTAATTGAACCTAACCACCAAATACTTGCGGCCAAGTTGTCACGAGGAAAACTGCGACTGCTGCAACTGCTAACAAACCTTGAATCAAATTTCCGACTAATGTACCGACGACAATTCCAATACCAGCTTTTACTGCTGGCCATAATTCTCGACGATAAATAAATTCACCAATAATTGCACCGATTAGCGGCCCGAATAACATTCCTAATAATGGCCCACCAAAAGGTAAAGCTGGTAATAATCCTAATATTCCTAATACTAAACCAACAACTGCGCCAATTTGCCCCCATTTACTAGCACCTGCTTGTTTTGCGCCTACGTAACTGGCTAAAAAATCAACTCCGACACTTAAAAGCAAAACAATCACTGTCACTATTAAAGGTATCTTGATCGCTGCAAAAGAACCACTCACAATTCCCCAAATAATAATTGCACCTAAAATTAAACTGCTACCAGGAATTGCTGGGACTACAGCACCAATAATTCCCACAACCATTACAGCCACTAGTAACCAATAAATAATTAGCATAATTTGTAATTTATAATTATTCAGCTTCTACTCCCAATTGCTGGAGAGTTACAGCTAATTTATCAGCAATGCCAGCAATCCAATTTTCATCTTGTTTTGTGTAACTTCTGGGCGCAT
The DNA here is from genome assembly GCF_014697425.1 of Nostoc sp. FACHB-110. Lineage (GTDB taxonomy): Bacteria > Cyanobacteriota > Cyanobacteriia > Cyanobacteriales > Nostocaceae > Nostoc_B. The sequence goes on along the minus strand of NZ_JACJRU010000008.1, from coordinate 88,771 downwards.
TTGCTCCTAAAATCATCGCACCCTTATCGCCAATTGGCTGACAAATTAAGCCTTGAGTATTTTCGGGTAAATAATCAAATTCAATTTTGCCGGGATAGACGTTTAAAGCTACTAAATAAATTGGCTGTTGTTTTTCGAGAACCCGTTTTAAGATTGGCCCTGGTACTACTTCAGATTTAAGTCCCAGAATACCGCGACGTAACAAAACTTTGCCTTGATATACAACTACAAGCGATCGCGTAACTGTGTTAGTTAATATCAAATGAGATGCCCAGGCTAGTTCGGTTTTCACGGCTTCTGGTAAGTCTGTGGCTAAGATAAAACCTTCTTCTCCAATCAGTTCGACAGCATCAGGCGATCGCGGCTGTACTTGTTGCCAAATTAAACCCGTTAAAATTAGCACAGCACTTAAAATTACACCCAACACATCACCACGAGATTGAGACTCTGTGAGTTCTGGTGTTAATACACGGTTAATCAGCAAAAGTATAGCGCCTAACCCACCAACGACTATGGGTAAACGGCGCAGAACTTGATTGGAATCAGGTTTAGTCATCTTTCTAAATTCTGAAGTCTAAAGTCTGAAGTCTGAAAAATATAGTACACAACGAGAAACAGGCTGGAAACTCTTCAAATTTCACACTACCCTGCAAGAAGACACTTCATACTTCACACTTCATACTTCATACTTTCCTTTACTCTTCTCCGGGTTCGATTATGCGTTGAAATAAATAGCCTGTACCGCGTGCAGTCAAGATTAATTCTGGGTTACTGGGGTCGTCTTCTAATTTTGCCCGTAATCGAGATATATGCACATCTACCACCCGCGTATCTACATGGCGTTCTGGGGTATATCCCCAAACTTCTTGCAAAATTTCCGAACGCGAAAAAGCTTCGCCAGAACGGCTTACCAACAATTCTAGTAAGCTAAATTCCATTCCTGTTAAGCGAATTCGCTCATCGCCTTTGTAAACTTGTCGTTTATTGGTATCGATTTTGATATTTCCTACGTGAATTACCCCAGAACTGGGAATTCCCGAAGCACCAGTTTTATCTACGCGGCGTAAGACTGAGCGAATCCGTGCTTCTAGCTCTTTGGGGGAGAATGGCTTAACTACATAGTCATCTGCGCCTAATTCTAAACCTGTGATGCGATCAGCAACGTCGCCCAAGGCTGTTAGCATAATAATAGGAACATCAGATTCCTTACGTAACTCTTGACACACACCGTAACCATCTAGCTTTGGCATCATCACATCCAAGACGACTAGATCGGGATCAGATTTGCGGAAAGTGTCTAACGCTTCCTCGCCATCGCCAGCAGTGACAACATCGTAGCCAATCATTGAAAGGCGCGTTTCTAAAATCCGGCGAATGCTGGCTTCATCGTCTACTACCAGGATTTTTTCTTTATGACTTTCCAAGTTTCTCAACGCTCCTTAACTAAAATTTTTCATGATTAATTTTTAATACCATATTATTAAGATATCATTCTCTCATTTGATTTGAAAAATGCCGTAAAAACCACTATTCTTGGATTTTAGAATTTTGTGAGAATTAAGAAAAAATTAAGATTAATTAACTTAATTAAGATTTAAGAATGCCAAAGCCGAAAACATTTTACATTTGTAACGAATGTGGGGCAGAATCTTCCCAATGGTTTGGTCGATGTCCTAATTGCGGTACTTACAATTCTTTAGAAGAACAAATTGCCATTCAATCATCAGTTGATGTACCCACGAGGGGGGGAGTCGGTAGTTGGCATAAAGAGCAAAATAGTGGAAAATCTACTGCAAAACCAGCAAAACCAAGAGCTTCTCTTACATTTGATCAAATTAGCGATCGCCAAGTCACCCGTTGGGAATCCGGTTACGGAGAATTAGATCGAGTTTTAGGCGGTGGTGTAGTTCCCGGTTCGATGGTATTAATCGGGGGTGATCCGGGAATTGGGAAATCGACATTATTGTTGCAAGTATCCAATCAACTCGCGCAGAGATACCGCATTCTCTACGTTTCTGGCGAAGAATCAGGACAACAAGTCAAATTACGAGCTTTGCGCTTAGGTGTATCTAAACCTGTGAGTGTAGTTGGCAATGGTAATGGTAAAAAAACGGAAGCAGCAGAAGATACAGAAGAATCGGAATTGCCTGTAAATACTGAAGTATTGCCAGCCCCAGTAGAAGTAGTCCCCACTGAGGGTATAGGTGCAGATTTGTATGTTTTGCCAGAAACAGATTTGGAAGAAATTTTACGAGAAATAGATTCTCTCAGGCCAAATGTGGCAGTAATTGATAGTATTCAAACTGTATTTTTCCCGGCGTTGACTTCTGCACCTGGTTCTGTGGCACAGGTGAGAGAATGTACAGCAGCCTTGATGAAAGTGGCGAAGCACGAAGACATCACTATGTTAATTGTCGGACACGTCACCAAAGAAGGTGCGATCGCCGGGCCGAAAGTATTGGAACACCTAGTAGATACAGTATTGTACTTTGAAGGCGATCGCTTTGCCTCCCACCGCTTATTAAGAACAGTCAAAAACCGCTTTGGTGCAACCCACGAAATCGGCATTTTTGAAATGGTGGCACAAGGACTGCGAGAAGTTTCTAACCCTTCAGAGTTATTTTTAGGTAATCGAGATGATCCCGCACCCGGTACAGCTATCGTTGTAGCTTGCGAAGGGACACGCCCCATTGTAGTTGAGTTACAAGCTTTAGTTAGTCCTACGAGTTATCCCTCACCTCGACGGGCAGGAACGGGTATAGATTACAACAGATTAGTCCAAATTCTTGCCGTATTAGAAAAGCGGGTAGGCATTCCCATGTCTAAGCTAGATTCTTATGTAGCTTCTGCTGGTGGCTTAAATGTCGGAGAACCTGCGGTTGATTTAGGGATAGCTATTGCCATTGTTGCCAGTTTCCGCGATCGCATCGTTGATCCAGGTACAGTGTTGATTGGGGAAGTCGGGTTAGGTGGACAAGTGCGATCAGTTTCCCAAATGGAACTGCGGTTAAAAGAAGCTGCTAAATTGGGATTTAAAAGAGCGATCGTGCCAAAAGGGACAAAATTCACCGATATGAATCTGGAAATTTTACAAGTCTCAAAGGTAATCGATGCAATTATCGCCGCCATCCCCCATCATACAATCGAAGAAAGCGACTTAGATCCAGACGACGAATAGGTAACAGGTTACAAAATCTCCCCTAAACCCTCACACCCCTACTCAGCATGACATCCACCGTCACCCAAAACTACCAAATCACTTGGGAAAAACTACCCGATGATTACATTCTTCCAGATGATCCTGTGGATAACATCAATCAACCAGCCTTAGCCGCAGCCTTAACCCAAAGCCTAGAATTAGCGGGAAAACTACCACCAAATGCGCTTACTCCCACAAATTACGGCATCTGCGCTACTTTGAATGGGCAAACAGTAGTTAAAGCCCCAGACTGGGCATATATTCCCAACATTAGCGTTGATAGAAAAGAAGTAATTCGGAGTTACACCCCGCAATTAGAAGGAGACATCCCTGTAATTGTCATAGAATTTTTGTCTGATACCGATGGCGGAGAATATTCTATTAAACCTACCTACCCCCCTGGTAAATGGTTTTTTTATGAGTGCATTTTAAAAGTACCAAATTACGCTATTTTTGAACCAGCTAGCGGTAATTTAGAAGTCTATCGCTTAGATGCAAATACAGGTAGATATAGCTTACAAACACCCAATAATCATCAACATTATTGGATAGCCGAGATGAATCTTTACTTGGGTGTATGGCAAGGTACTCATGAAAATCGCACAGGAAACTGGTTGCGCTGGTGGGATGGAAACGAGCAATTATTACTATGGGGTTTTGAATTAGTTGAACAAGAAAGGCAACGCGCTGAACTAGAAAAGCAACGCGCTGAACAAGAACGACAACGTGCTGAACGCCTAGCTGCACAGTTACGCGCAGCAGGTATTGAACCACAAGATTAGATTTTTGCAAAAAATTTAGACTAGTTAATCCTCAGATCCCCGACTTCTTTGAGAAGCCGGGGATTTTATTATTTAAAAACTAATTATTAATGCTAGAGATTATTTCCAATTAGCCTTTATAAATCACAAGTTGCTATTAAATTATTGTCATAACAAACTGAAAATTAATAATAAAAATTTTTGCACTCATGCTTGACAAGTATAATTTTATACTTTAATATAAAAGCATGATAAAGGCGATCGCTCTCCGGCAAGAGTCTGCGATCGCCTTTATGTAAACCTACGAGGAATACAAATCAATCATGACACAATCATCAAATTCCGCCCAGTCTAAATTAGAACAAGATTTCCGTGGCGAAGAATTAGATACACCCACTGCATCAACCCAGATGCAATTTCCCACTAGAGAACCGATTAAGCATTTACTGATTGGTTCTACCAAAGCTGTTACAAGTACCATTCACTATTTGCAAGTAATTGGCTACGCCAGCGTGGGAGATTGGAGTCCACTGCAATCAACCGGAAATGCTGATGAAGTGATGAGTATTTTAATCCGGCAAATTTTGATGTAGTAGTTTAGATACCAGACTTTTCAAAAAAGTCTGGTATTTAGACATCTAACAAACCTTAGGATAAAACACCTGCTATCAATCTTCTCCTGCTTGTTTTTTTAACACATTAACCAAACTGTCAGATAACCACAAACCAGCGTCGCGCAAAGCTTGAATTCCAGGAGATATGCTAGGGATTAATCCGCGTCTTTTTGCTAATATCAGTAATCCTCCTGTGCCAATAGTTGTAATATTTAAGGCTTGACCACAACGCCGTGCTGCTCTATCGTCAACAATGGCAGCATAGTCTAAATTTTTTAGTGCCAAACTTAATACTTGATATTCACCCTTTCCTAAATCCCAAGCTGCTATTTCAGGTGCAATGCTATCAACTTTTATTATTTGTATCCAAGAAATGCTTGGTAATTGCGTTGATGCAGCATCATCTTTAGTAGTGACTTCTTCAATAACTCCTGATGGCACTAAAATTTCTATGAATAGTTGTGGAATTAATTGTGCTTGTTGACTTTTCAAAAGCACAATTAACGGTGAAGAGTTAATAATTACACGCTTAATCAACATTGGCTAGTTCTTCAACTAACTCTTGGGCAGTATATTGCATAAAGTCTACTTGATAGCGTGATAAAGCACTAATAAATTCTGCACGACTTAGCCCTGCGACTTCTGCTGCTTTGGCTTGTGATATTTCACTTAGTTCATACCATTTAACGGCTGCGGCAATTCGCATTTCTTGGATAAATTCTTCAGGATTTTTGCGAAGTGCAGAAAATACTGTTTCTGGTAAATGTATCGGTATGGTTCGCATAAATTTTGCCTCTAAAATAATTGCTTTGACAACGCCTAGTTTTTATCTAATCGCTGTTCCCAGGTTTCAGTTTCCTGGGGTTTTTGTGCCGCAGCAGCAATCATGCCATTCATGTAAGTAACAATCATAATTAATTCGCCAATTGCTTCTAGTTCAGCCGCTTCTTCTGGTGTTAGAGAATCAGCTTGTTTTTTATCTATAAGTTCTTGCATTCGAGCGTGCAGTTCGTCTGTGAATTTAAACAGATTTACACTATTGACTTTTTCAATTAGGATACCTTTCTCTAGCCAAGATGAGGGTTTAGCTGATGGTTTCATAGGTTTATGGTAATTGAATAGTACCTTAAATATTTAAGGAAGATTGTAATAGCTGACGCATAGATTGGGCAGGTTCGTGATTTGGGAAAATTGTTAAAAAGTCCTTTAGGTCTTGAATTGCATTACGTTGACTCTGCAAGGAAGCAGCTTGTGATAGTGCGTAATTATATAAATCTTCTGCTGGTTTTATATTTTCAGCAGCTAAACAGTAGATGGCTAGATTGAATATATTTTGCCAGTTTTGAGCATCTTTTTCATATCTTTGTTGAGCAAGCTTTATGGCAAGTGCTAAATCAGCCTGTGCTTTGTCTTTTTGCTGAAGTGCTTTATATGCTAAAGAGCGAGTATATAAAGGCCAATCATTATCTGCATCTAAATTTATAACGAGATTAAAATCTTGTAGTGCTTCTTGATAACGGTGTATTAAAAGATAAGTTTCACCACGATTTGCGATCGCCCAGTCAAGGTTAGGGTTGATTTCAATAGCACGGTTAAAGTCTTTTAGTGCTTCCTCATAACGCTCCATTAAATGGTAAGTTTGACCTCGACGTGCGATCGCCCAGTCAAGTTTGGGATTAAGTTCAATGGCAAGGTTATAGTCTTGTATTGCTTCCTGATAACGCTCTATTAAGCGGTACGTTTTACCTCGACTTACAATTGCCCAATAGTATTTGGGGTCAAGTTCAATAGCACGGTTAAAGTCTTGCAGTGCTTCCTCATAACGTTTCATTGCCCTGTAAGTTCGACCTCGATATGCAATTGCCCAATCATATTTAGGATTAAGTTCAATGGCACGGTTAAAGTCTTGCAGTGCTTCCTCATAACGTTTCATTGCCCTGTAAGTTCGACCTCTAGCTGATAGAGATTCAGGTTCATCAGGGACTAATTTTATAGCTTCAGTTAAATCTTCTAAAGCTTTTAAGTATTGATTTGATTGGGTGTAAATATCACCACGCCAGTCTAAAGCTACTGCACGCCACTTGACTTCAAGAAAGGAATTACTCAACAACGCTGTAAACATTTCAACAGCAATTTCATACTGTTTTTCCTCATAAGCTTTTAAACCATTGGCTAACTTTTCACCCCAACGCTGAATTTCAGCAACACCTGTATCCTTACCTGCTTGTATCATTCTTTCTGCCCAGGGTTTGGCAAAAGAACGTTGATTTTTCAGTGCAGCGAGGAATTGATTTAAAGCAGCAGGTAAACTTCTCTGTGGGGACTGACATAAACCGTGATACAAAACATTCAGTGTGTAATTTTGCCAAGCAGGATCGCGCTGTTTTTTGTCTTCTTCTAAGTGTAAATTATTCCGCAAGGTGTCGTAATAGTCGGCTAATTTGCCATGCAAATCAGCCCAGCTTTGCGGAGATATAAGCCGCTTGTGGCGCAGCATTTGCGTTTTGACTACATCATGATAAGCCCAACCATCGGTGCGTTCGTCAATAAATGGCATTTCTTTTAGCCAGCTAAATAAACTATCCGCCTCTTCTTCACCGCGCAATTTAGCCAACACATCTCGATTTAAACAAAGGGGAAGGGCAGCATCTACAGCTAATTGTCGCCGCTTGGGGTCATCAATCCATTTTAAAAAGCGTTCTACTGCTGTACCGCTAGGATCACCTACTTGACTGGGGTCAGTAGGAGTTTCCGCCGCCAATGTTGCGACTAACAAGGGTAAATTTCCCGAAAGACGTAAAATTACTTCTATAACTCGACTGTTAGTAATACCTTTGCGGGTGAGATACTGTTGAGCTTCTGCTTCTGTAAATGGTTCTAAAGGGAAACGAACCATTAACCCCTCATAAAATGCCCAATAGTTTTTATCTAATTCTTGCCGACCAGCAATAATTATCAATATATTGAGAGGTACTTCACCATAGCGACCATCTAAAACTTCTCGCAGCCAGCTATCAAGAAATTCCTCGCTGCGTTCATAGGTATCGAAGAACAAACTAAGAGCAGACTTTTGGGCAATTTTAGAAATATCTTCTAAAAATAACGGAGTCAGAACCTCAATTGGTTCTTGGACTAAGAGAATTTCATCTTTATTCGTTAACTTTTTCGCTACATAAGCTGTCCATTCCCCCGCTTGAGTCGCCACAGCATCTTCATTTATCAAGCCAAACACCGCACCAGAACCGGGAACTTGTTTAGCCATCCCCATTCCCGCTTTCGCTACAGTCTTCCCCACAAAAGCCGAGAAACCTTGCGGTGCTTCAGGGTCAGTTTCTAATTCTTGACGCTTCTGGCGATAAACTTTGTAGCGTTCCGTAAACTGCGCCAGCTTATGACCTTGCTGTTCCAACTCTTCCGCCAAACGCCCCATAACTTCCGGGACACTTTTTTCACCCTCATCAACGTAAGCCGCAATAATTTTTGCACCTGACGCAATTTGGCGAAACTGGCGCAGCAATGTAGTTTTACCCACACCTCCTTGACCCCAAACATTAAATAAAAAATGCCGTCGAGAATCGTCTAAAGGTAATTCTAGATTTTGGCGAAATAGATTAACTTGTTCCTCACGACCAACAAACCCTGATTGCTGCCGTTGTTTGAGAATATCCTGTAAACTCTTGGGCTTATTTTGGGGATTCATTAAAAGATTTAGGTGTCAGAACTAATACATCCAAGATAACTACTCAGTACGCATTAGCCAATTCGGATTTAGAAAGACTTAATTTTTTATGTTTGCCAAAATGAAAGGGCTTAGATACCCGACTTCTTAAAGAAGTCGGGTATCTGTTAACTCATGAACTTTGTAATTATCAAGATTATTCTGCGTGATTACTCTTTAACCCTCAACTGTCTAGTTCCAAACACTAAAATTTTCACATGAAACGAAAACGTTCTCACTTCAAACTAAAATGTTTTCGTTTCAAGCAAGAACATTCTCACCTAAAACGAAAACGTTCTCGTTTAAAACAAGAACGTTTTCACTTACAACAGCAAAATTTAAGCTTTGAACTCGGAGTTTTTCACTTTAAACTAAAACATCCAGGCTCAGAAGCTCAAATGTCGAGTTAATTTCTCTACTTACAAAGCTTGCGGCTGCACTTTTTTCGCTTTCCGGGCAAATCTTCGCCCTAAATCATCAACCATTGTCTCTAAACCAGCACCCTTACCACTAGCTTTTGCATAGTTATAAACCAGCAACCCCGCAGCATAAGCTTCACTACCCACAGCCACAGATGTATCATCCACCAGTTCTTGCAGTTGAGTCAACGACAGCAAAATAGGATACAAAGCTTCAAATAATTCAATATCGCGGCGCATTTCATCCACATCAAAAGAACGTGGTAAAAAGTCAGGGTTTTGTGCAGCTATTTCCAACGCCTTACTCACAAACGCACGACTCTTATCACCCAGCTTAGGTAAAGATTTACGCTCCTCCGTTGTTAAATCTACCAAAAACGGTAACTTGTCTTTAATAGTGGCAATTGCTTGCATCACCGCTTCCCGATCTGCTGAGGAAAGTTTAGCACTGACTTTTACTTCTGGCATTTTTCATACACCCTAAATTGGACTTAATTTCAGTGTTCCCCAAGTCAGTTAGGCAATTATAGTTACTTATAAGCAATTAAGAAAATTTTTTTATACTATTACTCAAGTAATTCTCGGTAATTACGAGCTTTAATTCAGTAGCGGGTGTTGTGCTGTAGTGGCGTGTCTAAACTAAAATAGTGTATTAAAAGTAGGTTGGGTGGAACGCAGTGAAACCCAACGCTTTAGAATTTTGTTGGGTTACGCTCCGCTTCAACGCCACTTTGCTCAAGTCGGGGAAACCGCCCACACAAGTGGCTCCCCAACCAACACTTTTTTAATTTAATTAAGTAGTGTGTGTTGTGCCAGAGGCTAACGCACCTTGAATTGTTGAATTAAAATATAGCAATCCTAAATCATGCTTAAATATCAAGATAACCGACTTCTTCAACAAGTCGAGTATTTAAACATCTCGAATTACACACTATGACTACTTCTTATAACTATATTCCCCAATCCGAGCCGCCGCGTCCACCTTGCGAAACGCTGCCAACAATGTATGATTTACCCAGCGATAACCCAGAGGAACCAGGTTTGCCAGACGATTTTCATTTTTTACAGCCGTTACTTTTATATTTAACTTTTCAACCTATTAATTGGAATCCCGAATTAGTTTATAGTGCTGCTGACTTGAATCTTTATTATGATGTGCAGCATCCTTTATGGTATAAACGCCCAGATTGGTTTGGGGTTGTTGGTGTAAAAAAACTCTACAAAGGTGAAGATTTGCGCTTAAGTTATGTGACTTGGCAAGAACCTGCAAATCCTTTTGTGATTGTGGAATTATTATCTCCCAAAACAGAAGCCGAAGATTTAGGCACAGGTGAAAAAGCAGAAGATAAACCACCCAGTAAATGGGAAGTTTATGAACAAATTTTGCGGATTCCTTACTATATTGTCTTTAGTCGCTACACCAATGAACTCCAAGCCTTTCAATTAGTCGGCGGTCATTATGAACCTATGAATTTCACTCAAGGACGTGTACTCATACCAGAGTTAAGTTTAAGTTTAGGTGTATGGCAAGGCACATTTCGAGATATTGAAAGGTTATGGTTACGCTGGTTCACCCTAGAAGGAGAATTAATCCTGGAGCCTACAGAAGAAGTTGCTGCGGCTAATGAACGGGCGATAATTGCTGAACAAGAAGCAGAACAAGCAAGAAGAAAAGCAGAACTATTAGCAGAACGTTTACGCCAATTGGGTGTGAATCCTGATGAATTGTAGGGGTGTAGGGGTGCAAAAGTGTAGGGTGTCAGGGAAGACTTTTCCTACAAGTCAAGCAACCATTAAAGCTACAAAGCACACGCTACCAATGATGAGTTTTTCTCCCCTACACCCCTTTTTAAATTGAGATAAACCCCTAGATAGACTTGCTATTACTCAAAGGTTGTCACAATAAATGACGTTAACCGTTATTTTTGGACAATCAAACCTATGGGCTTTGGTATTGGTGATTTATTCTGGATTTTTCTCCTGCTTTCTTCTCTGCAACCCATTTGGCAAAAGCGACAAGTAGAATATCGGCGTATTCGCAGCTTGCAAGAATTCCAGCAAGAACGCAAAAGTCGGGTGATTTTGCTGATACACCGTCAAGAATCTATCAGCTTACTAGGAATCCCCATCTCCCGCTACATCACAATTGAAGACTCAGAACAAATCCTCAGAGCAATTCGCCTCACGCCTGCTGATGTTCCTATTGACTTAATTCTGCACACTCCTGGTGGCTTGGTACTCGCTACCGAACAAATCGCTAGGGCATTAATTCGTCACCCTGCCAAAGTCACCGTTTTTGTCCCCCACTACGCCATGAGTGGCGGTACAATGCTGGCTTTGGCTGCTGATGAAATTGTTATGGATGCTAATGCTGTCTTGGGGCCAGTCGATCCGCAATTAGGTAACTATCCAGCCGCTAGTATTCTAAAAGTCGTCCAAGATAAACCTATCGGTGAAGTTGACGATCAAACTTTAATCATGGCAGACTTGGCAGGCAAAGCCATTCAACAAGTACAACGCTTTGTGCGGACTCTGCTCAAAGATAATATCCCCAAACAAAAGGTTCAGCCAGAAAATATTGAACCAATTATTGAAGCATTAACAACCGGACGCGTGACTCACGACTATCCAATAACCGTTGAGGAAGCAACAGAAATGGGGTTGCCCGTCACCGTCGGACTACCCCGTTCAATTTACGATCTTATGGATTTGTATCCCCAACCACAGGGAGGACGGCCAACTGTACAGTACATTCCTATGCCTTACGATGACCGCCGCCCAATTCTACCCACACCCAAAGGCAGACCTTTAGAAGAACCTAACCAAAGAATTTAAAATGTTAGGGCTAGCTAAAGCTTAGGGTGTTGGTGTTGGTGAAGCCGTTGGTGTTGTTGTTGGCGTAGCTGCTGGCGTATCTGTCGGTGTCGCTGTTGGTGAAGCTGTTGGCGATGCTGTTGGTGAAGTTGTCGGTTTTGCCGTTGGTTTTGTTGTTGGTTTTGCCGTTGGTTTTGCCGTCGGTTTTGTTGTAGGTGAAGCCGTTGGTTTTGGTGATGGCTGAGTTCCTGGCTTACCTAGAACTTCTTTAGCTTCAGCATTTAATTTTTGGCGAAGTGCTAAATCAGCCACTCCTGTTTCTTGAAGTTGATGTTTTTTCTGATACTCCTTGATTAATTGTTCTGTGCGATCGCCATAAAATTGATCGCGGGGAAGCAGTGGATTTGGTTTGAGTACCACATTTAAGTTTGCTTGTAAAATCTGGACGATGTTTGCAGCAAAGTCTTGGGTTTTGGGGCCAGCTATGCCATCAACACCAAGTTTGTAACCTTTTTGGAAGTCACGAATTGCCTTTTTAGTGGCATCATCAGTGAGTGGCCCATTTGTTACCTTGACGTTATAACCCAGCCCTCGCAAGACAGCACGAAATTCTTGGGGTGTATAGTTACGCTGACGAGCAGCAAAGGTACTGTCAGAAATCACTACACTAGCTGTGACTACACAAGTCGCTGCAATAATCGCATTGGTTTTATTAAACCCACACCACATATTTCAAACTCCTTGGGGTTAAATCAGCCGTAAATATATTAACAGGTGCATTTTACGTTTCTTTAAGTGTTTTTTATCAAGGATTAATCATTTGTGATTAATTATTATTCAGTTAATTAAATTTAACTAATCATTTTTTTGACATTTTTTCTAGATATATAGGACTCATCTTTGATTTTTGAAAAAAATCCGTACCCCAAAATCACTCTTTCCTACTCCCTACTTCCAGGCTACGCAGATAATTTCCATAATCAAACTGGATGCCGATATTTCCGTATCTCAACAAAAAGATCCCCTGTTTCTGCAAGAAGTTAGGGAACTAAAGCCCATGAATTGAGATAAATAGTCACACTCAGACTCAATATTTAGGTTATAAGTTAAAATTTAAAGCCTGTATAATTTAAGACTAAAAATGTTTACTCAAAAAGCAACAACCCGGAGAAACTTGTGGTTTGAAAGATTGATGGCATTAATCGCCGCCGTCAACTTAGGTTTAGTAGCATTTGATTTGAGTTACGTACCGTGGCGTGATTTCTACTTGCGAAAAATTCCTAAAATTACTAACATTTACGATCCAATTAAAGGTATTGAACCGCATAGAGAAACACAACATTATTTACAGCAAGTAGATGCGTTAAGAGAGCAAGTTAGCCAGACAGGGTTAACATCTCCTCAAGCCAAGGAAAAGTTAGAAGAATTAACCCGTCTCAGTGTAGAGATAATTGATAGTAATCCCTTTGCCGGAAGTGGTAAGAGTGGGACTCTAGAAAAAATCAAAAATCGAATGCGCGATCGCATCGGTAAAAATTCGGCAAAACAGTCCTTCGCCACTTTTTGGAGTCAAGCTTACCTCTCTCAAAAAGGCTGGAATCAAGAAATTACTTTTTTTAATGAAAAAATTAGTCCATTAATTGCTACTAACTACTACCGTCAAATCGGTGAAAATAACGACTATATTAATGATTTTTGGTTAATAGATTTACCTTTTATTGCTTTATTTGGCATAGAGTTCCTCGGACGCGTGTTTTTGATAAAACGCCGCCATCCAAGTTTTACCTGGTTTAACGCAATTTTATGGCGATGGTATGACTTATTTTTGTTGCTACCATTGTGGCGATGGTTGCGAATAATACCTGTAATAGTCAGACTTGACCAAGCACAACTATTACATATTCAACCATTACAGAGGCAACTGAGTCAGGCAATGGTAGCAAATTTCGCCGAAGAAATCACAGAAATTGTAGTGGTGAGGGTAATTAATCAGACACAAGTTTCTATTAAACAAGGTGATTTTACGCGGTGGATGGCACAACAAGAGAGTTTGCGCCCATATATAGATATTAATAACGTAAATGAAATAGAAGCGATCGCCAGCATTCTAGTCAAAACCGTGGTTTACCATGTTTTCCCGAAAATTCAGCCAGAATTAGCCGCAATTTTACAACACAATATCAATACTGCCCTCCACCAAGTTCCCATTTACCGAAATCTTCAAATCATCCCAGGCTTAGAACAAGCCCAAACCCAACTTAGCGAACAACTGGCCACCCAAATTACCAGTGGCTTTTATAACGCCATAGTCAGCGCAGTCGAAGATCCCGTAGGCGCAAAACTCACAACCCAACTAGTAGAAAGCTTTAGTAAAGCATTAGGAGAAGAAATCCAGCAAAAACGTGTACTTTCCGAAATTCAAAGTTTAGTTTTTGATTTTTTAGAAGAAGTCAAACTCAACTACGTGCAACGCTTATCTCAAGAAGATATAGATGAAATTGTCGAGCAAACCAGACAGCTAAGAACACAATCATACATTCAGCCAATAGTAGAGCAAAGTTCTGCACTCATTGAATTTAAGGATAAATGACCATTGACAATTGACTCTTGACTATTGACTCTGAGAGAAATGCGCTACACTCAATTTAGGGCGAACTATCATCAGTTCGTCACAAGACTTCTTGGAAGATATCCCTATCGCAGGAAGTGGGTAGAAGCCCACTTTTTTTATTGAAATTTCGCATGACTCATCCGTTAGTCCCACAAATTATTGATTTGGCGACACCAGTAGCAACAGAACTGGGATTAGAAGTCGTTGGCGCAGTTTTTCACACTCACCAACGTCCACCAGTCTTGCGGGTAGATATCCGTAATCCTCAGCAGGATACTGGTTTGGATGACTGTGAAAGGATGAGCCGCGCTTTAGAAACCTGCTTAGATGCGGCGGAAATCATTCCAGATGCTTATGTTTTAGAGGTGTCTAGTCCAGGTATTTCAAGGCAATTGGTAACTGACCGGGAATTTATTTCATTTAAAGGATTTCCTGTAATTGTGATCACTTCACCACCCCACGACGGACAACCAGAGTGGAATGGTCAGTTGATTCGCCGGGATGAAACCAAAATTTATTTAAACCAAAAAGGTCGTGTCGTCGAAATTCCTCGTTCTGTAATTACTAGGGTGCAACTAGACGAGCGTCGCTAAACAAGGGATTAGGGGCTAGAGACTAGGGGCTAGAGTAAAACTTCTCTCTAATCCCTATTCGCTAATGCCTAATTTCTCTTCACTAATTTTTATAAGGAGATTGCTTATGTCAATGGTCAGTCTACCAGGTTTAAAAGAATTAATTGAAAGTATTAGTCGAGAGCGCAACTTACCGCGTCTAGCAGTTCAATCAGCTATTAGAGAAGCACTGCTAAAAGGTTACGAACGTTATCGTCGCGCCCAAAATTTAGAACGCAAGCAATTTGATGAAGATTATTTTGATAATTTTGAAGTTGAATTAGATATTGATGGCGAAGGCTTTCGCGTTCTTTCTACCAAAACCATCGTTGAAGAAGTTAGTAACACTGACCATCAAATTTCTCTAGACGAAGTACAACAAGTTGCCCCAGAAGCTCAATTAGGAGATTCTGTCGTTTTAGATGTCACCCCTGACCAAGGTGAATTCGGGCGGATGGCGGCTATGCAAACTAAGCAAGTCCTGGCGCAAAAACTACGAGATCAACAACGCCAAATGGTGCAAGAAGAGTTCCAAGACTTAGAAGGAACTGTACTGCAAGCCAGAGTTTTGCGGTTTGAAAGACAATCAGTAATTTTGGCAGTTAGCAGTAATTTTGGTCAACCAGAAGTAGAAGCTGAATTGCCAAAACGAGAACAATTGCCCAATGACAACTATCGTGCTAATGCCACCTTTAAGGTCTACTTAAAGAAAGTTTCTCAAGGTCAGCAACGTGGGCCACAACTTTTAGTATCCCGTGCAGATGCGGGTTTAGTGGTTTATCTATTTGCCAACGAAGTTCCAGAAATAGAAGATGAAGTAGTCCGGATAGTAGCCGTAGCTAGGGAAGCAAATCCACCGTCGCGTTATGTCGGCCCCCGCACCAAAATTGCCGTCGATACCTTAGACCGTGATGTTGACCCAGTAGGTGCTTGTATTGGTGCTAGGGGATCACGAATTCAAGTAGTAGTAAATGAACTACGTGGTGAAAAAATTGATGTAATTCGTTGGTCTCCAGACCCCGCAACTTATATTGCTAACGCCTTAAGTCCGGCTAGGGTCGATGAAGTCAGATTAATGGATCCCGAAACACGGCAAACTCATGTACTAGTAGCTGAAGACCAGCTGAGTTTGGCAATTGGGAAAGAAGGACAAAACGTCCGGTTAGCAGCCCGATTGACAGGCTGGAAGATTGATATTAAAGATAAAGCCAAATATGATCATGCAGCGGAAGATGCCAAATTTGCAGTTGCCCGTGCTAAAGCACAGCTAGAACAAGAAGAAATGGAACTAGAGGAAGATGACATTGACCTAGAAGATGATCTGGAAATGGAAGAACTAGATGAGCAAAATCAAGAGGAATTAGACGATGAGTCTTTAGAAATCAATGATGAAGAGTAATTTCTTTGCTGTGGATAGTTCTGCTAATATTTACCTCAGTATGAGTTTGAATAATTACCTGAAAAAATATGAGGTATAAGTAAAAAGTTAGTTATACTAGCTTGACTTGGCAAGCAAACTAATGATGGATAATTACCTGATGGAATCAAGAAAAAATTCAAAATTCTTCATCAGCAATAATTATTAATCAATAGTGGCGACAATCCCAAATCTAGAATCTAAAATTGTTTGGCCTCCTGCCTTGAAAAACTGATGAAACCGAATTATCGGCGTTGTATTAGTTGCCGTAAAGTCGCATTAAAACAAGACTTTTGGCGGATTATCCGCGTCTTTCCATCTGGAAAGGTACAATTAGATCAGGGCATGGGGCGTTCTGCCTATATCTGCCCGCAAGCAACTTGTTTGCAAGCGGCACAAAAAAAGAATAGATTAGGGCGATCGCTACAAGCATCAGTGCCAGAAACACTGTACCAAACATTGTGGCAACGTCTAGCCCCAAGTCATCACCAAAATCAAATTTCAGGTTGAAAAACTTTATGGCGGTAATCCCCAGAGGATTGTGCCGAAAGCCGAAATGTTCGTGCTTAAGTCACACCCTCTGCAATTGTTTGGGTTAGTGCCAAAATAGTAAATGGGTGAATTAGCAAACGGATCTCTAATCCCAAGAGAAACGAGCCAATACCCCCAACAAGTTTTACTCGATTGTGTTGTGGAAGACTCAGAATCAGCAAAACAAACAACTACAGAATGGCAACCTGGTAGCGCACTCTCGCAGTTCGGCATCACAAGTTCCAATAAAGTTTTTTTTAAGAAAAAATTTTTATGGGAGCCAGAAAACCGCCATCTTTGGCACAGATGCCAACATTAAACCGAAACATCTCTCTTTCCTGATTGGAGGCACCGGCAAAATTACCTAGGGCAACCGAAAAACAGTGATCTAAAGGATGGAGATGTCGCACTCCCAGGCAACCATCCGCAAAAAACTGTAAATTATAGGGGAAGAGTGGATGAACAACGGCAAAGTTAGAATCTACGAATTATCAAAGGAATTGAATTTGGATAACAAAGAGCTACTAGCAATTTGCGACCAGCTCAATATTGCGGTCAAAAGCCATAGCAGCACAATTTCAGAATCAGAGGCAGAACGTATCCGGACGGCTGCCGAAAAACTGGCAGTTACGAATGGAACACCTAAAAAAGAACTAGGAACAACTAACCATAAACCAAATTCACATCAAGCTGGCTCTCATAGCCGACCTGCACCACCACACAAACAGCAAATTTTGGAAATTCGCAAACCCAAAATATTGAGAAATCCTAACACCAATGCCCCAGAGGCATCAGTAGCTACCAACAACCCATTTGCTTCTTCTGAAGGCAATCCTCCCGCACCTCCACGGCCCTTCGCTCCACCCTCATCCATGAAGCCGACGGCACCAACCCGACCAGTACCACGGAATCAGTCTGAGAATTCACAAGCATCAGCTGTCACAGACACGAATCAAAAACCGAATACGCCAGCGCCAGAAAATATAGCGGCCTCAGAAAAACCGGAAAAACCGGAAAGAACTCCTGCGCACAAGCCAAGGACAGAAAAGCCGCAAAAGCCACAGCTATCTGCACCACCAGCCAGACCAGCAGAAAAATCAGAAGTTGGGGCTAGTGCTACTGGGGCAGTTAAACCGATCCTCAAACGCGATCGCAGCGACCAGGCAAAACCCACTAAAGCTGGTAAACCTTCTCAGTCTCAAACAGAAGCACCACAAGCTCCACCTACGCCAAAACCAAGTCGGCCCGCCCCTGGTTCTGGTAAACCAGAGCAGCGCTCAAATCGTCCTTCGGGTCCAGGTTCGACAGATGGGCCACGCCCCCAAAGACCAGTACGTTCATCAGAACCAGCAGCAGCACCACTAGCAACACCGCCGAATAGGCCATCAGGAGGCGTTGCTGCCAAAATGGGGGTAGACGACGAGCCTGTCGTACCAGATATCCTGGATTTGAAACGGCCAACCCCACCTCGTCTTGCTAAAGGAGGGAAAAAGTGGCAAGAAGAGGAAATCATTGACGAAGTTAAAGAAAAAGCCGGGAAAGGCGGGCCTAAAGGTAAACGGGTCAAACCAATTATCGATGACGACTTTGAAGAGGATGATTTTCTTGATGAGGACGGTCTGGAAATTCCAGCCACAGTTCAGGTCAGCCTTTCTATAGCTCGTCCTCCTAAACCAAAAGCTGCTAGACCTGCACAGACCGCAGCCACAGCGATTGCCGCCCCCACTACCAGAAATAATAAAAAATCTACCAACCGGAATGAGCAAAACCGCCGTCAAGAAGCGGAACCAAAACGCGATCGCCCTGCCAAAATCGTGGTAACAGGGCCACTGACAGTGCAAGAACTCGCTAACGAGTTGGTAGTTGCCGATACAGAGATTGTCAAAATCCTGTTCATGAAAGGAATGGCGGTCAGCATTACCCAAAATCTGGATATCCCGACCATTACCTTAGTAGCAAAAGAGCTAGAAGTAGAAGTCGAAACTGCTGAACCAGAAGCAGAAGCGCGCAAAGTCACAGAAATGATCGACGTGGCAGATTTAGAATATCTCCTTCGTCGTCCGCCAGTCGTGACAATTATGGGTCACGTAGACCACGGTAAAACAACCCTCCTCGACTCCATTCGCAAAACTAAAGTTGCGGCTGGGGAAGCTGGCGGTATTACCCAACACATCGGTGCATACCATGTGGACATAGAACACGACAGTAAGCTGCACCAGATTGTATTTTTAGATACCCCCGGTCACGAAGCCTTTACCGCGATGCGGGCTAGAGGTGCAAGGGTGACAGACATAGCCATTTTGGTGGTAGCAGCAGATGACGGTGTGCGTCCGCAAACAGTGGAAGCTATTAGCCACGCGCAAGCCGCAGGAGTGCCAATTGTTGTCGCAATTAACAAAATCGACAAAGAAGGCGCGCAACCAGACCGAGTTAAACAAGAATTAACTCAGTATGGTTTAACCCCAGAAGAATGGGGCGGTGAAACCATCATGGTTCCCGTGAGTGCTATCAAAGGTGAAAACCTAGATACACTGCTGGAAATGATTCTGTTGGTAGCGGAAGTAGAAGAACTATCTGCTAACCCTGATCGCTTGGCCAGAGGAACCGTAATTGAAGCACATCTGGATAAGGCGAAGGGAGCAGTTGCGACCTTGTTAATTCAGAACGGTACTCTGCACGTTGGAGATATTCTTGTTGCCGGTTCAGCCTTTGGGAAAGTCCGGGCGATGGTCGATGACCGCGGTCGCAGAGTAGATGCGGCTACACCTTCCTTTGCCGTTGAGGTATTGGGATTAAGCGATGTACCCGCCGCCGGGGATGAATTCGAGGTGTTTGAGAACGAAAAAGAAGCTCGTTCTATTGCCAGCGATCGCGCCGACAAACAACGTCTATCACGACTGTTACAGGGACGCGTTACCCTCACAACCCTATCAGCACAAGCTCAAGAAGGCGAGTTGAAAGAACTCAACTTAATCCTCAAAGCCGACGTGCAAGGTTCTGTAGAGGCAATCATTGGTTCCTTGAAGCAAATCCCCCAAAACGAAGTGCAAATCCGAATGCTGTTAGCATCGGCTGGGGAAATCACTCAAACAGACATTGACTTAGCTGCGGCTAGTAACGCAGTCATCATTGGCTTTAATACCACCTACGCCAGTGGCGCAAGACAAGCTGCTGATGAGGCTGGTGTTGATGTTCGGGAGTATAACATTATCTATAAACTCCTCGAAGATATTCAAGGAGCCTTGGAAGGTCTGTTGGAACCTGAATTGGTTGAAGAACCTCTTGGTCAGTGCGAAGTGCGTGCTGTCTTCCCAGTCGGCAAAGGAGCCGTTGCTGGTTGTTATGTGCAGTCAGGCAAACTGTTGCGGAACTGCAAACTGCGCGTGCGTCGTGGCGGTAAAGTCATTTACGAAGGTGTTCTGGACTCCCTCAAACGGATCAAAGACGATGTTCGTGAAGTCAATGCCGGTTATGAATGCGGTATCAACGTCGATAAATTCCATGACTGGGTAGAAGGCGACATTATTGAAGCCTACCAGATGGTGACAAAACGTCGTACCCTCACATTGACAAGATAGTGGTTAACACTAAGTGCTGAGTTTCAGTGAAAGTTGAAGTGTGTCGAACTGAAAATTAAGCTAGGTTCCACACGCAAAACTTCCAACTCAGCACTCAGCACCTTAAACTCAGCACTTACAGTATGTCTTCGTTTCGCTCTGACCCGATATTGTGGGTTCACATTGCTGGATTAGCAACGTTGCCAATTTTCTTGGTATTGTGCTTGTTATTTTTAGCTATCGGTGAGCCACTTTTACCTGTGTGGGGAGAAGTATTACTAGTAGCCATTGTTGGTGTCACCCCACTCTTATGGATGCAGCTACGCCGTCCATTTTATATATATTCGCTTTTGGGGATAGCTCTCAAACCCGAAAATTTGACCGAACAACAGCGAAAAATACTTTGTTTAATTAATACAAAATTTAATCGAGTTCTGTCTTTAATAACAGCAATAATATTAACTGTCATGCTGTGGCAGCTTTATCAATTTGTTCCTCATGTGGAGCATTTGGTGAGCTTTCTGCCCCAGTGGCATGGTTTGGGTTTGGGTTTGGCGGCTTTAGCTTTTTTAGCAAGTAATTTATTTTTACAGGTTCCTGTGAGTGTGGCCCGAATTTTAGTGACAAATGACACAGAATTTGCTGCGCTAGAACCGTTATCTTTAGAAAGAATCAAGCATGATTTCACCATTTTAGGGGTGCAAGTTAATCAAATTTTACCCAGGTTATTTCAATCCCTCATGGGGATCAATAAAAATTCACAGCAGCCCTAAAATTTGGAACCCGATGAATATTTCGCAGAGTATACACTGTCCCCTAGGGGCAGATTCGTATTTGCTCAGAACGAAAACTGCCATAACTTTTAAAGTTGAGGAATAAGGGACTATGACTCCAACTCCTGCTGCTAGTAACTTTCAATTCCCTGCTGATACCGAAATTTGGTACAGTCTCAAGTGTGCGATCGCTAATAGTTCTGGTTTTCAACGCTGGCAACTAGAACGTGATAGCCAATTACAAGGACTGCGCTTGGAACAGCAAGTACAAAAATATTTAAGAGAAACTTTAGAAACTTTAGCTTATTAAAATCCAGTTAAATTAGCTGGCTGAGTTTTTAGCAATAAGTTTTAGAGGAAGCATTTTTTAAGTGCTTCCTCAATTTTTTGTTTATTGGTTGTGCGTAAGTCCTATTAATTTGAAACAACATACTCAACGAGGCAAAATATCGTCGAGGCGAAGTTGCAGACGCGGCAACAGTGGTGAGTTAATGAATTGATGTAATCGGTATTGTTGTTGAATATAACTGTCTTCAACCAGTTGACAAACTGTGAATGTTGGTTGTTTGGGTTTACCGATAAATGCGACTCCGCCCAATCCGCGATAATCTACAATCCAATATTCAGGAATCCCTAGCAGAGCATATTCTTCTACTTTACGAGCATAGTCAGTTTCCCAATTAGTACTCACAACTTCCACCACTAGTTTAATTGAGCGTCCCAGCGTAATTACAGGTTCTCGCTCCCACAGAGGTTCTCGGTCGAGAACAGTTTCATCAAGAGCTACAACATCAGGACGACGAACTGTAGCTGCATCCGCAAAGGGATAAATTAAACAAGTGCGAGGAATAAACCAGGGAAGTTTTTCTGCAACAATGTGGACACCAATTTGAGTTGCAACTTTGCCACTCACTGTTTCGTGTGGCCCAGTCGGTTCCATGTCAACTAGTTCTCCATCTGCTAATTCATAGCGGGGATTGTCTTGGTATTGGGAAAGAAAACTTTCTTTAGTGAATGTTTCTGAAAAGATATGGGCCATGAAAGTTTACCTCCTGCGATCGCAGTTACTCAGCGATTTATACAGCACCTTTCAAAGCAGCAATAATTTGACTGTTGGCTTGAGGAAAAGTGTAATTCTCTAATTCATCTAAGCTTACCCAGCGGACTTCATCACATTCTAAAGGTTGAGGGATACCTGCTAAAAGGTGACAGTGATGCACGGTTAAAGTAACGCGCAAATGAGTATAAGTATGGTCGATAGTGATGAGATGGTCTTTGACTTCAATTTCTATACCGAGTTCTTCCGTAATTTCTCGCCGGATACATTCTTCAATTGTTTCGCCAGGCTCAATTTTGCCCCCTGGGAATTCCCATAAACCACCCATTGCACCCTGCGGACGACGGCGATCAATTAAAATTTGTTGTTCGTCGTTCCAAATTACAGCTACACCAATAATTTTATGGGGAATAGAACTAATTTCATTCATAGTTTATGGGGATGATAGATGACTCATTAAAAAACTCGGCAGGCTAATTTTAGTTCTGCCGAGTTTATGTAGATTCTTAGTCAAAAGTACTTTTAATTTATTAAATATTGTCGCAGATGTTGTGGCTTGGCACAAGTTATAAATTGTCTGCTATTTAGATACTTACTATAATAGCTATATTTAGCAAACAGTAATATTGCTATAGCGGTTCGTGTAGGATTTAAACACAAATCTACTCCCTATTCCCTGCCTCAACTAGGAATTTAGCAATCAAAGATAACTGCTACATCAATCAAATCCTAACTGCGCTAGCGATTGTTAGCCCTATTTAAAATGTCGCTAACGCATTGCAGGAATTTGAAATTTGGGATAGGTATGTTGTCAGGATTCTGCACGAGAGAAACTGATGATTTAGCTACATTGCTTGTGGTAGAAAATCAAATCAAAAATTTTGAATTTTTGCAGGCAAAAGCATCACTATTCAACTTCTTGATTGTTGGTTTCAGTACCTTGTAATGCTAGTTCAAAATCCATTCTTTGTTCAGCATTCCGCAAGAAATAACCACTAATCATGGCGGAAGCGAGCAGACGACCAAGACTTTCCCTGCTGGTTGTAATAGTCATGTTGAAGTGTTCGGGTGGTAAATTACCCAACAAACCAATGATGTTGCGTTCCATGACTTGGAAAACTTCGGGAGATGTTGGTTTAGATAGCTGGCTAACCGTATCAGGACTCAATGATTTAACATATTGCCACAGCAAGTTGTTAGTTTCTGAAGCATCGCTGTTAAAGAATTCTGAAACTCGATTGGGTTGGTTACTCACGTTTTACCTCCTGTATTGGCGTTGCTGGCTGCTATGTTTGCAACTGAGATAATAAGTGCCTGTCATCAATCTAACTTAGCTGCCGTTTTGGTCTTCCTGTTAAATAATTTAACAGGCACATTCTCTCTTGGAAGTCGGTGTAACCGTACTAAAATCAGAGTATTTTCTCGACTGATGGTCTAATCACCAAGAATTAACTAGCCAAATACTCATTCATAGCAGCTTTGGACTTGCGAAGTTTGTTTAAGGCTTCGCGTTCGATTTGTCTAACTCGTTCGCGGCTGATGTTGAGAAGTTCACCAATTCTGGCGAGGGTGAGAGCTTGACCGTCAATTAAACCAAAGCGTAAGGTGATGACTTCTCGCTGCTGGGGAGTGAGTTCTTCCATGACGCGCTCTAAATCAGATGACAGAGAAGTTTGCATCACAAACTCTTCGGGAGACGCGCCTGGATCTTCCAACATTTCGCCAAGTTCGGTGTCGTAGTTATCTCCTAAGCGCAAATCTAGAGAAAGGGGTAAACGCGCTTTTTCTAGATACTCTCTTACTTGTTTGGGGGTTAAGTCTAGTTCTTGAGCTAATTCCCCTACCGAGGGAGCGCGACCTAGCTGTTGAGATAACTGACGTTGGGCTTTTTTAATTTTATTTAATTTTTCGGTGATATGAATGGGTAAGCGGATAGTACGCGCTTTTTCGGCGATCGCCCGCGTAATTGCTTGGCGAATCCACCAGTAAGCATAGGTAGAAAACCGATAACCTTTGGTGGGGTCAAACTTTTCTACACCGCGCTGCATTCCAATGCTACCTTCTTGGATCAGGTCTAGTAAGTCAACATTGCGCTTGATGTATTTTTTAGCAACAGATACCACTAAGCGCAAATTGGCTTCCACCATTTTACGTTTAGCAGTTTCGCCTTCTGCGATCGCGGCATTCAATTCTTTTGTATCTAGCTTGGCTTCGTTGGCCCATTCTTCTAATGTTGGTTCATGACCCAACTTGCTAGCTAGGGATTCTCGAATTTCTTGTAAAGCGGTTGAACGCTGCACCTGTTTGCCATAGCGAATTTCTTCTTCATGGGTTAACAAGGGTACACGGCCAATCTCACGCAGATAAGTCCGCACAAGGTCTGTGGCTGTCGGAGCAGTCTTCATAGTACTACTCGTTGGTGATGTTGTGTTGATAGCTTGGGTCATTAACTAATTAGGTAGATAAGTAATAGATTTTTGTTGAGGGGTTTGCCCAGTTGGACTAGGAACCCTGATTTTTGTGTACGATTTACGCGCCCAGTGGTTGGTTGCTTTTATTAATCAAAAATAGGTTCTTAACTGCTAGACGTTACAGTTTTTTCTCTGTTTGTACAAGTATCTACGGATAGAGAACAGTTTGAAGAACTATCAAGTTTCTCTTGACGCTTTATTAACAATTGTAACATTTCTGAGAAGTCTTGAAAAGCCCATTATTAGTAAAATAATTGGTTTTGAAAATGGTTATGATAGGTTGACACTAGGGTGAATCAAATGTAACGCTGATGTAGCTAAAACTTTTAAGTTAAAGGTTAAGTGAAATTTTGCGAGGAAAAGTTTTGGCTGAACCTGAGCAGTTAACTTTCATTTTGCTACCTCTCAACTGTGTTGTTAGTAAGCATCTATTAACATACAGTATTGTCACTTATTAGCAGAATAAGTTAATAAAAATTCCTAAAAAGAAAAATAACTTACTCATATTTGTTAAAATATCTCAATAGAAACTATAAGGTTTCTTCTATAATAATTACTTAATTTTTCTTGTAAATACTGCTTAAAGTAGATGCCAAAAAAAGGGTAAGAGGCATAGTCAATCTTTTAGCTGCCCCTCACCCCCTATACTCCAGTAAATTCGTTGCCCCTGCCAGGCAAAGAGCTATTCAAGATTCAGACAATAATCTTGGATGCCTTTTACATCCAAAGTGGTATTTTGCAGAGAACGAATAGCCGCAACGGTAGCCTTAGCACCAGCAATGGTTGTAATAATCGGAATTTTATAAGCTAAGGCGGTGCGGCGAATTAGTCTAGCATCAGTGTGAGCTTCTTCGCCAGAAGGTGTGTTGATAATAAGTTGAATCTTCTGGTTTTTAATCGCATCGAGGACGTGGGGACGGCCTTCATGCAGTTTCAGCACCAATTCAACATTTAACCCTTGTTCTTGCAGGGCTTTACCTGTGCCGAAGGTTGCCATGATGGTAAAACCAAGGTCGATAAATTCCTTGACTACAGGAACGGCTGCGGCTTTGTCGCGATCGCTCATGGACACAAATACAGTACCTTTAAGGGGTAAACGCTCGCCAGCAGCTAATTCTGCCTTGGCAAAGGCGCGGCCAAAATCGCTGTCAATACCCATAACTTCACCAGTCGAGCGCATTTCTGGCCCCAATAGGGTATCTGTACCAGGGAATTTATTAAAGGGTAAAACGGCTTCCTTCACCGCAATATGAGAAGGTATCACTTCCTGAGTAAATCTTAATTCCTCAAGAGTTTTACCCGACATAATTAAGGATGCCAGTTTTGCTAAAGGTACGCCTGTCGCTTTAGAAACAAAAGGCACAGTCCGAGAAGCGCGGGGGTTGGCTTCGAGAATGTAAACTTGGGGAGAGTAGGAACCGACACCCACAACAGCAAACTGAATATTCATCAACCCAACAACAGAAAGCGCTTGCGCTAGTTGCACTGTCCAAGTGCGGATTTGATTGAGAACTGCTGGCGGCAGAGAAATTGAAGGTAATGAACAAGCAGAGTCGCCAGAGTGAATTCCGGCTTGTTCGATGTGTTCCATGATGCCACCAATCACCACCCTACCAGTATGGTCAGCGATCGCATCTACATCAACTTCTATCGCATTCTCTAAGAATTTATCAATTAAAATGGGATGTTCCGGCTCTACTTGCACCGCAAAGGTCATGTAGCGTTCCAGTTCAGTATCAGAGTAGACAATTTCCATTGCGCGTCCACCTAATACATAACTAGGACGCACCACCACAGGATAACCAATACGTCTAGCAACAATCAGCGCATCTTCATAACTGCGCGCAATACCATTGGGTGGTTGAGCAATATTTAACTGTTTAAGAATCTGCTCAAACCGTTCTCGGTCTTCGGCACTGTCGATAGAATCAGGTGATGTACCCCAGATTTTAGTGATGAGTCCTGAATTTTCAGCGTTGAGTGCTTGTTGCAGAGGTAGTGATAATTTTAATGGGGTTTGTCCGCCGAACTGGACGATGATGCCTACAGGGTTTTCGGCTTCGATGATGTTGAGAACATCTTCTTTAGTTAATGGTTCAAAATAGAGGCGATCGCTAGTATCGTAATCTGTAGAAACTGTCTCTGGGTTGGAGTTGACCATAATGGTTTCATAGCCAGCTGCTTTTAAAGCGTAAGCAGCATGACAACAACAATAGTCAAACTCAATTCCTTGACCGATACGGTTTGGGCCACCACCCAAAATCATGACCTTGGGTTTATCGGTGGGTAAAACTTCTGTTTCTTCTTCGTAGGTGGAATAGTAATAAGGAGTAAACGCTTCAAATTCCGCCGCACAAGTGTCTACCGTTTTGTAAACTGGCACAACTCCCAATTTTTTCCGATATGCCCTCACCTCATCTTCGCTGGTTTTGGTAGCAAAAGCAATTTGGCGATCGCTATATCCATCACGTTTTACTGCATATAATTGCTCTTTAGTCAACTGATTTAGAGGTGTGCGCTTGAGGAATTTTTCTGTATCCAACAATTGCTGCATTTTATCTAAGAACCAAGGGTCAATCCCTGTTAGTTCGTAGATTTCTTCGTTGGTTAGCCCTAGCTGCATAGCATGACGCACAGCAAAAATGCGATCGGGATTGGGTGTGCGTAACAAGGCGCGAATTTGTTCGCCACTGGGTAATTTTTCGGCTTTGTCACAACCCCAACCAGCGCGACCAGTTTCTAAAGAACGCAGTGCTTTTTGGAAGGATTCGTTAAATGTCCGTCCCATCGCCATTGCTTCGCCTACCGACTTCATTTGAGTAGTCAGCACGGGTTCGGAACCGGGGAATTTCTCAAAAGCGAAGCGGGGAATTTTCGTGACTACATAATCTATTGTCGGCTCAAATGATGCGGGAGTTTTCTTGGTGATATCGTTATTAATTTCATCCAAGGTGTAACCCACAGCTAACTTCGCCGCCATTTTAGCTATCGGGAAACCTGTGGCTTTAGAAGCCAACGCCGAACTGCGGGATACACGGGGGTTCATTTCAATTACTACTACATCCCCCGTCACCGGACTGACGGCAAACTGAATATTAGAACCACCAGTTTCTACACCAATCTCGCGGATAATTTTAATCGACATATCCCGCAACCGTTGATATTCCTTGTCGGTGAGGGTTTGGGCTGGCGCGACTGTAATTGAATCACCTGTGTGAATTCCCATCGGGTCAAGGTTTTCGATGGAGCAGATAATCACCACGTTATCTGCCAAATCGCGCATAACTTCTAGTTCATATTCTTTCCAGCCGAGGAGAGACTGGTCAATGAGAATTTGGGAAACGGGGCTAGCATCAATCCCCACCTGGGCCATTTCCTCAAATTCTTCTTGGTTGTAGGCGATACCGCCACCAGTACCGCCTAAAGTAAAAGCCGGACGAATAATTAACGGATATGTACCAATTCTACGAGCGATCGCTTTGGCTTCTTCCAAAGATGAAGCTGTACCACTAGGACATACTTGCACGCCTATCTTGGCCATCGCCTCATTAAATAATTTGCGGTCTTCCGCTTTTTCGATCGCAGCTAACTTTGCACCAATTAGCTCTACATTATATTTATCTAAGACACCGTTTTTAGCTAAGGTAACAGCGATGTTAAGGGCAGTTTGTCCCCCCATTGTTGGTAATAAAGCATCTGGGCGTTCTTTAGCGATGACCTTTTCGACTAACTCTGGTGTTAACGGTTCAATGTACGTGCGATCGGCCGTTTCTGGGTCAGTCATAATAGTTGCGGGATTGGAATTCACCAACACCACTTCATAACCTTCTTCGCGCAAAGCTTTACAGGCTTGGGTTCCAGAGTAGTCAAACTCACAAGCTTGCCCAATCACAATGGGGCCAGAACCTAACAGTAATATTTTTCGGATGTCTTGACGGCGGGGCATAGTCTTTGGGTTGGAGTAAGAAAATACAAATCAAATCCTGATTATTTTAAGGGTCTTTGCCCTTAGTCATCTTGTCTATTATTAAGTTTTCCAGGTTGAATCGTAACAGAGACGGTGACTTTCAACGGCAAAGAAAAAAGTAGGAAATATGAAGTTTTATTCTCCTGGGTAGCAAATACCGAGTAAAAATACTAACTTGTATTAGTTAGTTTCTCATCACCTGGGCTTGATGAGTGTGATTTTTTCCTCGGGGTGAACAATGAACGTAAAAAAAATTAGCTTCTTTCTCTACTCTTTTGTCAAAGCATTCTAAAAAATATCCAACGATAGATGACAAATATATATCTTTTAATATCTCATGCTCTGGGCTACTCTTTGGGTAAGTAATTTTAATTAATTCTTAAAAGCTTTGTAGTTGATAATGTGCAAATATTTCTTATTTAAAAATGATGACATTTGCAGTAATTGAAGTTTATTCTTACAGTTTTATTTATATTTAATAAAATTGAGACATTTTAGTTATTAGAAATAATTCTTAATTAGTCGGTTACAAACTATTTTTAATATGCCTCTAAAACAGTTATTGCTGGTGATTATTTTTTGTATACATAAATAAAAAATGGCAGAGAAGCAATCAGCCTCTTTGCCATTTTTTAGATTCTTTTAATCTCTAAAAGTACCAAATTGATATTCTGTCTGAGATAGACTGAAATCAATGATCAGCTTGTTAGTTTTGAGCAGGTTGAACAAAGCCTAAAGTTAAGCTGTCTTTTGCTAAGAAATGCGCTAAATGGTAAGCTCTTTCTTCTGTTTTCAACAGAATTTTCTCATACAGATAACGTGTACCGCGATCGCCCAAACTTTCTGCCTGAGCAGCTTGGCGGCGAATCACGTTAATAATGGCTTGTTCTGCGGCTAAATCATTTTCAACCATTTTGCGCGAAGAATATACGCCGTCAGATTCTTGCTCAAAACAAGTCAACTCTGCTAATTTGCTGAAGGAAGCAGCGGGTACGCCACCTAATCCATTCAATCTTTCACCGATTTCATGAACGTGGTCTTGTACTTCATTGTAACTGTCGTTAAAAAATTCATGTAAAGAATAAAACTCTGCACCTTCAACGACAAAATGGTGCTTTTGATATTGCAAGTATAATGCCTGAAAACTAGCTAATACTACGTTTAATCCTTCTGTAACTGGAGCAGTCACGCTACGGTCTAACAATACAGGATTGTCATAAACCTGACCAAAATTTTGTAACAAAGTTTGCGTATCAGACATGGTTCTCCTCGCTTTTTACAGTTAGAGTTTTTAACTGCTTAGTTTTTACATATTAACATTCTAAAAAATAGAAGCAAGCCCAAAGAATATCATAAAATTCTAAAATTTTTTGTCGTTATAATTGCAAATTTTTGCTCTTTATAGCTTCAAACTATACCGATGACATAATACGTGTATTTAATTTGCTTTCTCAATTACTGCTATTGTCTGAAAATAAGGAATAAAATGTGGTTTTTTTGTAACTTAAAGGGCTGCCATATATCCTGATATTGCAAAAATGTTGAGTTACTAGAGAATTTCGCCAGTAGGAAAGTATACACCTAAGAATTTACACCTTTGATTTTGTGTTTTCATCTGTCAGTTCCATAGATGAGAGAGCTTAAAACTGACTATTCTGCATTTTTCTTGCCTTATCCAGAAAAATACACAAGGTAAATTTGCAAATTTTTTATCAATCTAAAATCAAATCAAAACTTGATGACATAAGCTTTTGAGCCTGTTGACATTACCCAAGTTAATGAGAAAATTTCATATTTTTCACCAAAAATAATTGAGAATAGTTTGCACTTAAGTTATCCTGGTTTAAAGAAGCTGTACTCCCTAGATGCTCAAAATCAGGGAGTAAAAGCACACTCTTTCCTGCAAGGTTGTCGCACTTTTGAGGGTTCGTCTCTTGAATAGTTCCGGTTCACAAATAGACCAAAAGTACGTTGTCAAGGTTAATTGGGCAGACCGCTGGCAAGTCTATCAACGCTTAAAAGAGTTAGATATTCCCTGTAGTTGTGAGATTAACCAGCCATTGCAAGTTGAAACTGCACATCCTTTAGCCATAGTGCAGGTTTGGTGCGTGTTGCGGCGATTTACAGACTGCCGTCAAGAAATGATTCGCTTTCTTGAGAATAGTTGGCATAGTCGCTACTAGCAGTAATAACTAACGACAGATGTCTGAAGTCTCTCTGGCAATTAGAACAAGATTATTTAAGGAAATCATAAGGGTAAAAATATGGGTACTATCTGCACTAGGGAAATTACGGAATTTTGCCTGGAAGGTAGATTTATAGATTTTGTGATTAAAGATAGCTATAAGCTAAAAGGTTTAAAATTACAGACTTCTGAGGGTGAATGCTACGTTAAGCTAGCTAAACACTTACGGGCAGCATTTGATTGGAGATTACCAAAAGGTACTTACTTGCAAGTAGTAGGTATAAAAAAATATGATGCCAAAAAAGGTGAATTTACTCTGAAAGCTGAACGTGTCATGGCGGCGTGTGCTGATTTGGGTAGAAGTTCGGTTAGCACTTCATTAGAGGAAGTGCCAGTCAATGAGCCGAAAGCATCAATCAAGCCAAAACAGACTATTTTAGTTTGTCAAAAGTCGGATTGTTGGAAACGTGGTGGTAAGGAGGTTTGCCAAGCTTTTGAGGCCGCTTTGAGCGATCGCGGTTTAGAAGACCAAGTTACCATCAAAGGAACAGGCTGTATGAAAAACTGCAAAGCTGGGCCTAATTTAGTCATGCCTGATAAGACTCGCTATAGCCGCATTCAAGCCTCACAAGTTCCCGCTTTGATGGATAAACACCTTGCTGAAAAGCACGACAATAAGCAAATTAATAAAATAGAAGAAATTGCAATAAATATATCTAATTTCGATAAAGTTTCTATGAAAAATTCTCTAGTTTAATGAGAAGATTGTAAAGAGAGACGGTTAGTGTGTTCCTGAAAAGCTTGGCTATAACTTTTGCAAGGCAGATGCAAAAGTTGTAGCTGGGTTGATTAATATATTCAAAAATTTATTTTAGATATATAAACTCTGAACTATGTAGATGCTAAACAAACAGGCTCTTCCATCTTCCCTGGTCGTCTGAGTGAAGATTTACCGACTTACTACGCTGCTGCTGATGTGTGCGTTGTTCCTAGCCACTATGAACCCTTCGGACTTGTAGCAATTGAAGCAATGGCTAGTGGTACACCTGTAGTCGCTAGTGATGTTGGTGGACTTCAATTTACAGTAGTTCATGAAGAGACGGGTTTATTAGCACCAGCGCAAAACGTACCAGCATTTGCAAATGCGATTGATAGAATTCTGTTGAATTCCCAATGGCGGGATAAATTGGGTGAGGCTGGTAGAAAGCGCGTTGAAACTAAATTTAGTTGGGATGGCGTAGCTACTCAGTTAAGTGAACTTTACATCCGAATTATGCAGCCATCCGTTAAAGAACCAGTATTGCTTGCCAAATAACCAACTTGCTTTCTTGGATTAAAGGGAATGGGTAAAACTAATCTTGTTTTACCCATTTTTTTATTTGCTTAGTCTTCAAAATATCTAGAAAAACTTTTTAATATCAATATATTTGATCAGCTAAATCTTGTATTTGTACGTAAGTATCTACAGAAAAAAGAGTGAATTTTGGTATTTATATTAATTTTTAATTAAAATCAAATTTAAGTCTAGACAGCGTAGCAGACTATATTTTATCCTGATAAGACAAAATCAATACATAAAACTACATTTGTTACCGAAACTAATTTATACTAATTAATTTAAAATTTGTAATCTTTTAATACTAAATTTGTGGCGTTGGAGATTGAAAGTATGAATTTGTCTCACGCAGAGGCAAAGCAGCGCGTTGGGCAGGTTCCCAGACTTCTTCGCTGAAAGCGTTCCCGCAGGGTAGCGACTGCCGCGCAAAGATGCAGAGAGTAAGAGTTTGATAGATGGAATTTTTGATTTTTATACCTCGATTCAGCAACGCTAAATTTGTTTGTGTTTGCAAAACATTGAAATCAATTAGGTGTAAGCTACCAGGAGAAACTATGCCAGCTTTCAACAAGCTTAGAAGAAATAGAAAATTATTTTTGACCTTTGGATTAGTAGCTTTAGGTTTATTCATTGCGCCTCACCCAGCAAAAGCTGTGTCACTTGTTCCGTTGACCTCCCAAGATGCTGACTCAGATTTTGACGATACAGATTTTAACTTGCTTCTGGATAAGGGAGATTTTAAAGAGTTATTCGTTGCTGAGGGCCGAATTGGTAACAACGGTACTGGTGGAAACGGCGAACGTGAAATTGGCATCAATAGAAATGTGAGAGCTACCGTTGGTGCGGGTTTACCTGTAGCTAAAGCTGATTTTACTTGGGGTAACAGCAAAGTCTGGGATTTTAGCTTGGAATATACAGGTAGCAAAGTCACTTACAAAGTCTTTGATACCAGCCAAACATTTCAATTAGTAACTCAAGAGTTTAGTGGCCCTGTTACAGATATCTTTTTCCGTACCTTTGCTAATAAAGGTAGTGGTAATAACCTGCAAAATAGTGTTGCTTTAACTAATTTAATCCTCAATGGTACAGCTTTAGGCAACCTAGCATCATCAGCTACTACTACTGCTGATTTAGATTATCTTCATCTGGCTGGAATTTCTACTCCGTTCACTTTAACTGGCAAAACAGCACTTAGCTGGGTAGGCACTGCACCTAGTCGTTCTAATCTGGCTTTTCAAATTAAAGTGGGTACTTCTCAGTCAGTCCCAGAACCTACTACTCTCGGTGCTATCTTCGTTGCCAGTATGACAGGCGTAGCAGCGTTGAAAAGAAAAAAGGCAGCTATTCAATAAGCAGATTTTTGTCAACAGACAAGACAATTTAAAATTACTGCTAGGACAATAGCGATCGCATTTATCAACAGCGATCGCTTTTTCTTATAATGATCAGACTCAGCCAGACACGATAGCATATACTGAGCATCGACCTTTGAACGCTAATGGCTTATTTTTGTGCAACCAGTTGACTTAACCACTCTCACAGCTACTTGTAGCGAACTCCGCGCTTACTGGCTGCCATCGCGTTTAGAACAAGTCTATCAGCGCGATCGCCATACTATTGCTGTGGCTTTACGTACCTTAAAACAACGGGGATGGCTGGAAATTTCTTGGCATCCCCAAGCTGCACGCATTTGTATAGGTGATCCGCCGCCACGATTACCAGATACTTTTACCTTTAGCCAACAACTAGTACATCAATTGAGTGGTTTGGCTTTAGTGGCAATTGAAGCGATCGCACCTTGGGAACGCGCTATTGATTTACAATTTGCTCGTCGTCCGGGAGAAAACGCTCTCTATCATTTATATGTAGAGATTATGGGCAAATACAGTAATGTCATTCTCACCGATGCCAATAATTTCATCATTACTGCTGCCCATCAAGTTAGCGAGCAACAATCGAGCGTGCGTCCAATTCAAACTGGGCAGCCTTATGAAATTCCGCCTAAACTTACAGGCCCAGTTCCTAGTTTGAGCGAATCTCAAATCCGTTGGCAAGAAAGGGTGAGCTTAGTTCCGGGTGCAATCAAGCGTCAACTAATTCAAAGTTATAGTGGTTTAAGTGCAGCACTAGTAAATTCGATGCTGCTAGCAGCTAACATCCCAGCAGAGACAACGACTGATAAACTGACTGCTGAGGATTGGAACAAATTATTTCAACATTGGCAAGAATGGTTACAAGCTTTAGATTTAGGTAAATTTCAACCAGCTTGGACAGCAACCGGATATACAGTCATGGGTTGGGGTGCGATCGCACCAGCTAAAGATACGCAATCCTTACTCAACAAGTATTATACTGACCAACTCAATCAACAGGTATTTACCCAACTACGCCATCAATTGAGCCAGAAATTAAATAATATTTTGGCTAAGTTGCAAATCAAAGCGCAAACATTTACAGAACGCTTGCAGCAATCAGATCAAGCTGATGATTATCGCCAAAAAGCTGATTTATTGATGGCGAACTTACAAAATTGGCAACCAGGGATGAAAGAAATTACCCTACCTGATTTTGAGACAGATGAACCAGTTGCGATCGCCCTCCAGCCAGATAAAAATGCTGTACAGAATGCTCAAAGTCTTTATAAGCAGCATCAAAAACTTAAACGCGCCCGTTCTGCTGTGGAACCGTTACTATTAGATGTAAAATCAGAAATTGAGTATTTAGAACAAGTAGAAGCTGCGATCGCGCAAATTGAAAGTTATCAAACAGCCGAAGACTTGCAAGCCTTAGAAGAAATCCGCGATGAATTAATTGGACAAAAGTATTTAGAAGACCCAGAATATCGCAACCGCAGCACAGAAGAATCTGCCAACACCAACTTCCATCGTTACCGCACGCCCAACAACTTTGAGATTTTAATCGGGCGCAATAATCGGCAAAACGACTATTTAACTTTTCGGGTAGCAGGAGATTATGATTTATGGTTTCATGCTCAAGAAATTCCCGGAAGCCATTTACTAATGCGCCTAGAACCTGGTGCAGTCCCAGAAGCCAGCGACTTAGAATTTGCCGCTAACCTCGCTGCCTATTACAGCCGTGCGCGTCAAAGCGACCAAGTACCAGTAGTATATACCCAGCCAAAGTACGTCTATAAACCCAAAGGAGCCAAACCCGGAATTGCCATTTATAAACAAGAGCGCATCCTTTGGGGGAAACCGCAATTTATCAATGGTCAATAGTCAAGAAGAAGGGTGTGGGGTGTGGGGTGTGGGGTGTAGGGTGTAGGGGTGGGAGTGAGGGCTGGAATTCGCACTGGTAAAAAAATAGCTTACTCTTTCCCTCCACACCCCACACCAATAACCACTAACCCTTTTTTAGTCAATGGTCAAACAGCAGAAGGATAATATTTCACACTTCACACTTCACACTTCACACTTCACACTTCACACTTCATACTTCATACTTCACACTTCATACTTCACACTTCTTCCCCCCTCTATCTTGCGGTAGTTGTGAATTATTCAGAAAGATAGAAGGCAATCTAGATAGCTCATATCTTTTTTCAGTAAATTTTTAAGAAAAAACTGTGTTGGCTGTTACAATATTGTTAAGAAAAGTTGCCCGTTGCATTTTTGGGAACGCGCAATTGGGTTTTAACTCTCTTGAGAAGACAACGCGAAACAACATTTGATAGACCGGCTGTGGGAGGCTGGTCTTTTTATTTAAGGTTGTTCTAGTAGAGACGTAGCATTGCTAAATCTCTACTTCTGGTGATTGTTTGAGAATAATTTAGAAAGTGAACGTGGTGCGTACCGTACCAATCACAATATCGTCGTTGTTGTTATTGTGATCTGGAGCCGTCAACCAGATTACGCCAGGAGTAATGGTGATATTATCGCTGAGTTTGTACTGGTAAAAGCCTTCAATGTGTAGTGAGGTATCAGGATCTGTACCAACTGCATCTCTAATTCCCTGGCTAGCACCAGTAACTTTCGGTTCCATCCCCACGATAATACCGCCAACGCTACCGGGTTTACCCAAATCTGGGAATGCCAGTGTAACAGCATAATTCCAAATGTCTAATTCACCGCGAGGTATATTTAAGCCTACTGTAGCCACTTCCGAAAGTGTGCGGGTGTTGGTATAGCCAACCCAGCCACCAATAGCAAATTTTGGGCTAAGTTGAAAAGATGCTTGGATACCGTAGGAGTTGCTAGAAATTGGTAGGTCAACTCCTCCTAAAGCATTTACTAAAACTGGGTTACTGGCCAAAGCAGTACGCAAGTTTGCCAGGTTGCTACCAGCACCCAAGTCAGCGTTATAAGAATTAACGTAAGTAAAGCCAAGGGTTAAACCTTGAATTGGCTTGACAGTTAATTGACCAATTGCACCATAAGCTCCATTAAACAAACCATTTCCTGGTGTAGGGTCGTTAGATGTGCTGGCTAAATATCCCAGTGTCAGTTCTAAATTATCGTTAAACTCGTGTCTAACACCGATTCCCGAACCAGCAACGGGATAGTAAATAGGGTTGCGTGTACCAAAGTTAGACAAAGCACCAAAATCACCGTCACCGTCAAAAAAGGGATTGACTGTATTTGTAAAGTCATCCGCAGCACCAGCATTGGCTTCTAGTACAACTGTTGTTTTTTCACCCAGAGGGAAGCTATATAATAGTGCGTCTATCGCCACTTCATTATTATTGTCAGTGCTAAAAGTACCAGCAGTAAATCGCAAATCACCCTCTGGTGTTAGGGTTGAGCTAGATAAAGCATTCAAGTTTGTAGCTTGTAAGCGAGTTCTTAACAGGTCTTTACCTGTAAAACTAGTGTTTAAATCAAGACGTACTCTATCCCCTAAAAAAGGTACTCTATCAATTCTGTCGCCATTGGCATTATCACCTGCAAAAATACCAATAGGCGCAATAATGACAGTTCCACTCAGTTTAGTGGTGGTGGAAAATTGATTGGCTTCTAACTCAGAGGTACGTGCTTCTAACGCATCTACACGACCTCTTAATGTTGCGAGTTCTGCGGCAAATTCTTCTTGTAGTTTTTGTAGTGTGGCTAAGTCTTGTTTTGTAACTAATTCACTTGTGGCGGTAGCAATTAATTCATTAACTCTATCTAAACAAGCATTTAAACCCGCAGCAAACTCATAGCGTGTCAGGGCGCGACTACCACGATATGTACTGTTGGGATAACCAGCAATACAACCATATCGCTCTACTAAAGATTGTAAGGCTTGAAATGCCCAGTCTGTAGGTTGTACATCTGATAACTGAGACACAGAGGTCACTTGTGCAATTACTTTTTCTTGAGGATTATTATCAATTATTTCTTCAGATTTAACTTCAGTAAATGGTTGAGTGCTTATATTTGATGTAGTTGATATTTCTTCTGCCAAAGTATTTCCACTGACAGAGACTATGCTGCTAAAAAAGGCTGAACTAATCAGCCAGTATTGCCATTGTTTGCGCATTTGTTTATCCTCACACTTTTTATTTCAGTAGTATATAAAACTATGCTACTGAGAATACAACTTTTAAAAAAGTATCTCAAAATCTTATCAGTATTAGGCAGCTTTTTTAACAAATAAAGTCAAGAAATATTGAATTTTTTAAGTATTTATCAGCAGCAAAAAAGTTACACTCCAAAATCTTGAGTTGTAATTTATACAAATAAAATTGCAAAATCTCACTTGAGAATGATAATAATTATAATATTCTTGTTAGAATAAGTTTCATTATCAAAAAATTTCCCAAACGTAAGATTACTATTGTTGCAAGGAGAAAACACGGTGAGTAGTAAGCGTGCATCTGCGCTCAAAAGTACGCGAGGAAGTAGCTTTCTAGCTTTAAGTGCTTTACTAATGTGTTTACTAAATGCTGGCTGTACTGTATCAAAATCAACACTACAAGCCAGTAGTGAAAATTCGCCACAAGCGCAGGAGGCTGCATCAACGCCATCATCACAGTTAGGCAAAACTAAAATTGTGACAACGTTTTTACCGATTTACCTGTTTACTAAGGCTGTGGCTGGTGATGCAGCAGAGGTAGAAATTTTAGTACCACCAGGTATGGAGGTACACGAATACCAAGCAACACCAAATAATGTAAAAGCGATCGCTACAGCTAAAGTTTTAGTGAAAAATGGTTTAGGCTTGGAAGAATTTCTCGATAACACAGTCAAAAATTCCCAAAATTCACAATTGGTTGAAATTGATGCTAGTAAAGGTATTAAACCTGTGAATGAAATTTCACCAGTTGTCGAAACTGTCAAAGAAAAAGGAGAAGACCACGCACACGAACATACAGAAGGTAATCCGCACGTTTGGCTAGATCCTGTATTAGCAAAACAGCAGGTCATAAATATTCGTGATGGGTTAATTGCTGCTGATCCTCAAAATCAAGCTACTTATACAGCTAATGCTGCGGGTTATATCCAGGAATTAGAAAAGTTAAATAATGAATTTCAGCAAACTTTACAGAAAAACCCAAACTGTACTTTTGTAACTTTTCATGATGCTTATCCGTACTTGGCACAACGCTATAACCTCAAGCAAGTGGCTGTAGTCCAAATTCCCGAAGATCAATTATCGCCATCAGATGTGCAGAAGGTAGTAAACACAGTCAAACAATACAAAGTTAAAGCTTTATTTAGTGAACCAGGAATCGATAATAAATTATTGAAAAGCCTGGCACAAGATTTAAAGTTAGATTTGCAAACATTAGATTCCTTAGAAACAGGTAAGACAGATCCGCAATATTATTTCCAAGCTATGAGATTAAATTTAAAAACGATAGAAGCGTCTTGTAAATAGGATTGTGCAAAACCAAATTAATTAATAATTAAATTACTGAAAAATATGACGACAACTATTTTAAAAGTAGATGGATTAACAGTATATCAGGGTAAATATTTAGCTATTCGAGATGTTTCTTTTGAATTATTACAAGGAACAGATACGGCAATAGTTGGGCCTAATGGTGCGGGTAAAAGTACTTTGGTTAAGGCAATTTTAGAATTACTCCCCCGTAGTGCTGGCAAAGTCGAAATCTTTGGTCGCCCCTTGGCAAAGTTGGGTAATTTACGCCATTTTTTGGGCTATATGCCACAAAATTTCAT
This sequence comes from Nostoc sp. FACHB-110, assembly GCF_014697425.1. Classification (GTDB taxonomy): domain Bacteria; phylum Cyanobacteriota; class Cyanobacteriia; order Cyanobacteriales; family Nostocaceae; genus Nostoc_B. Next base: position 49,603 of record NZ_JACJRU010000008.1, on the reverse strand, counting down.
CTTTGACCGCAGTTTCCCAATTTCGGTAAGTGAATTAATTGGTTTGGGATGGAGTAATGAAATTAAAAGTCAAAGTCTCAAAAGTAAAACCGAAGATTCCCTGTTTGCTAAAGTCTGGAGACGCAATCGAGAAAAAACAACGGCGATAACAGAAGCTTTACGACGAACTGGGGTTTATCATTTGCGAAACCAACCTATTGGAACTCTCAGTGGTGGTCAACTGAAGCGGGTGTTACTAGCTTATTGTTTAGTAATGCCGCGAAAACTTTTGGTATTAGATGAGGCTTTTGCTGGAGTTGATATGCAAGGTGCAGCAGATTTTTATGTTTTATTAAACCAGTTGAAGCAAGAAGAAGGCTGGACGATATTACAAGTTTCGCATGATATTGATATGGTAAGTCGCCATTGCGATCGCGTCCTTTGCCTTAACCAAACAGTTGTTTGTACTGGTCAACCTGAAATAGCCTTGTCACCCGAAAACCTCTTAGCAACTTATGGCCCAGGGTTTAGCCGCTATCATCACAATCACAATTAAAATTTTAATCTGGTTCATCTAAGTGTTCAGCTACAGCTTGGTAAAGATGAAAAATATGATTGTCGTGGAGTCGATAAAATACATTCCGCCCTTGCTTGCGGTAGCTAACTAAACGCATAGCTCGTAAATTACGTAATTGGTGAGAGACAGCAGACTCACTCATATCTAGTGATGTCGCTAAGTTACTCACACAAAGTTCTTTTTGTGCCAAAACAGAAAGTATCCGCAGACGGTTAGCATCTCCCAGGAAGCTAAAAAATTCTGCCATCCTTTGAGACTTTTCAATACTCAGAATTTGGTCGATTGGCGATGATATAATATCCCTATCTCTGGGAGATATTTGATGAGATTGACTCATTTTTAATTAATTAACTGCTAACTAAACAACTATTATAAAATCTTTTGGTTAGATAATATAAATAGCCGAGCCAATCACCCCACTAGATAAAATTAATCTCTTATAAATCATTTGCAGCAGCCAATCTCATCCCTCACTTGAAACTGCTGCTTTTATTTACAATGATAGAAATTAAGCTAATCCTTTTTACAGAGATTTTAGCTTGGCCTCTACCATCATACGTACAACGTCCCTCATTTTATATTGAGCTTGCCATCCCAATTTTTCTTGAGCTTTATTTGGGTTTCCTTGACCGAATGTAATGTCAGTAGGTCTAAATAAACTATTATTAATAACTACATATTCTTGCCAGTCTAAACCTAAACAGGTAAAGGCTTCTATAACAAAATCTTCTAATTTGTTGCTTTCTCCAGTAGCGATTACATAGTCATCTGGCTCGTTTTGTTGCAACATCAAATACATTGCTTCAATGTATTCAGGCGCCCAACCCCAGTCTCGTCGAACAGAAATATCTCCTAAATATAATTTTTCTTGACTGCCATTAGCGATGCGAGATGCAGCTGTAATCACTTTTTGTGTTACAAATCTTTCTGGTCGCAATGGAGATTCATGGTTATATAAAATACCAGAGCAGGCAAACAAGCCATAAGCTTCTCTATAGTTGGCTACTTCCCAAAATGCTGTCGCTTTCGCAACTGCGTAAGGACTACGAGGACGAAATGGTGTAGTTTCATCTGCCGATTGTTCGCCAGTGTTACCAAAGCACTCGCTAGAACCAGCGTTGTAAATTTTAATTGGCGCACCGATAAACCGAATTGCTTCTAGCAAATTGAGTGTACCAGTGGCAATGCTTTCGAGTGTTTCGACTGGTTGGTCAAAAGACAAACCGACAGAACTTTGTCCTGCCAAATTATACACTTCGTCAGGTTGAATTTTGGTTAGCACTTGTAATACGCTGCGAAAATCAGTCAGTGAAACAGATTCTAATTTCACTTGGTCGCGGATACCCAAACGCACTAAATTTTGAAATGAAGACATTTGAGCATCCCGCGAAGTCCCACAGACGAAATATCCTTTTTTCAGTAATAACTGTGCTAAGTAAGCTCCATCTTGCCCGGAAACTCCACAGATAATTGCTTTTTTCATATGTTTTTATTTCATGAAAATGGCTTTTTAGATGTCAATAACATAGTTTGACATATTCAGACAAAGTATACCTCTGATCAAAAAATTTGGCTCGTTTTAGTAATTCTTGATAGTGTTGATTTTAATTATTTTTTCACAATTTAGATAATTAAGATGCAGCGAAACTGAAAATCAGCAAACAGAAAACTTATTCATAGTTTTCTAGTATCTGTTTTCTGATAAATTTTAGCTTTAGCTGCTATCGATGGAGAAGCTATTGCTTGAGAGCTTTCATCGACAAACTAATTCTTTTAAGTTTTTCATTCACTTCTAGAACTTTGACTTTTACAACTTGCCCTACTTTAACAATTTTTTTGGGGTCATCTACGAACCTATCGGCTAGTTGAGAAATATGTACTAAACCATCCTGATGTACACCAATATCGACAAAAGCTCCAAAATTAGCAACATTAGTAATTATTCCTTCTAGTTCCATTCCTACTTGTAAATCGCTAATTTCTTTGATTCCTTCTTTAAAGGTGGCATATTTAAATTCTGCGCGAGGATCTCTGCCTGGTTTTTCTAATTCGCTGAGGATGTCACGTAGTGTAGGTTCACCAACAGTGTCAGTGATATATTTTTTCAGGTTGACTTTTTTTAGTTTTTCAGCGATTTGGCTCACCTGATGTAATGGTACATTGAGATCAGCTGCGATCGCCTCAATCACTGGATAGCTTTCTGGATGCACGGCTGTATTATCTAATGGATTCTCCCCATCCCGAATCCGTAAAAATCCTGCTGCTTGCTCAAAGGCTTTCGGCCCTAACTTAGTTACTTTTAACAATTGTCGCCGATTTTTGAATGCGCCATTTTGATTACGATAACTCACAATATTATTAGCAACTGTGGCTGTAATACCGGAAACAAAAGTTAAAAGCTCCTTAGAGGCTGTGTTTAAATCTACACCCACGTAATTCACACAACTTTCTACAGTTTCATCCAGTTTCTTTTTTAATAACTTTTGATCAACATCATGCTGATATTGTCCCACCCCAATTGATTTAGCATCAATTTTTACTAGTTCTGCTAAAGGATCTTGCAAACGCCGGCCAATACTAATAGCACCCCGAACTGTCACATCTAAATCAGGAAATTCTTCTTGAGCTACTTTGCTCGCAGAATATATCGATGCACCCGATTCATTAACCACAACTTTAATAGGTTTACGGTCTAGTGTTTGTAATACTTGGGCGACAAATTCTTCAGTTTCACGAGATGCAGTACCATTGCCAATGGCAATTAGCTCAATTTTGTATTTTTCAATTAAGCTTTTAACAGTTTGTGCTGCTTTTATACGTTGTTCCGCACCTTGGTGAGGGAAAACTGCTTGATATTCTAAAAATTTTCCAGTTTCATCTAAAACTGCTACTTTACAACCAGTTCTAAAACCAGGATCAATTGCCAGTGTTGGTTTCATCCCTGCTGGTGCAGATAGCAATAATTCTCGCAGGTTGGACTCAAAAGTTTTGATTGATTCTATATCTGCATAATTTTTCTTTTCAGCAATTACTTCTCCTGTGAGGGAAGCTTTCATCAAACGGTTGAATGCATCTTTCAGCATTACCTGATAAAAATCTCTAATTGAGCGGACTTTTGTCTTAATAACCTGAGATTCTAAATAACCAAGTACCACATCTTCATCAAAGATTATGTCAAAGCTCAAGATACCTTCAGCTTCACCTCGACATAAAGCCAACATATTATGTGGAGCAATATTTTTGACTTTGATTTGATAAGTTCGGTACATTTCAAATTTAGTTGTACCTTCAGGATAATCATCCTTAATGCGCGAAACAAATACTCCTGTTTCTACGAAAAAATCGCGTAAATAAGCTCGTAGTTGAGATTGCTCTGCTACTTCTTCTGCCAAAATATCAGATGCACCCTTAAGAGCGTCATCCGCAGTTTTTAAACCCTTTTCTTCAGAGATATACTTGGTTGCTTCTGTTTCTAAAGAGGCCGAGATGCCGTTTTTTGTATTCAGAGATTTGATGAATTCAGCTAGTGGTTCTAATCCTTTCTCTCTAGCAATTGTGGCACGAGTACGTCGCTTTGGTCGATAAGGTAAGTATAAATCCTCAAGTTCAGTTTTTTGTAGGCAAGCAGTAATTTTCGCTTTCAATTCATCAGTCAGCTTACCTTGTTCTGCGATCGTATTTAAAATTACTGCTTTACGTTCCTCTAATTCTGTTAAGTAATTATACTTATCAAACAAATCGCGCAATTGAATTTCATTCATCTCACCAGTGCGCTCTTTACGGTAACGTGCAATAAACGGGACTGTTGCACCCTCCGCCAAAAGTTCCAGAGCGTTCTGCACCTGATAAGGTTTGAGGTCTAGTTCAGTTGCCAATAGTTGAGGAATGTTCAGCATCGGAAATTCACTGGAAAAGGTTACATCTAAAGCTAATATGCTAAATCGTTACGGCACTAACAACACTGGATGTTAAGCTTATTTACCGAATAATTGCGGAATCTTTACTAGTTGATTGTTTATTTAGAGTATTGTGACTTAAACATCTTTAGATGTAAAATTAACCACAATTATCAAGCAAACTTTATTTTAACTTCATAAATAATTTACATTTAGCTTAGGAGATAGTCAGCTATGCCTTTGTTGTTCTTAGTTCCTTTATTTACTGGTTTAGTAACCGGATATTTATCGAAAAAATGCCATGATGAAGTTGCTTATTTGATAAGTGTATTTACAGCCATCAGTTTATTTGTCAGTTTGGTATTGGCCCCTTGGCAGATACAACTGATACTACTTGTTATAGTTCTCATCAGTACCCATAGACTTTTACAGAAAAATGAGAATAAACAAAGGCAAATCGCTAAAAAATAGCTAAGTCAGTAGTGACAATTTTTCATCAGTGAATTCTGCAATTCATTGAAGCATGATTTTTTGTATCATACTGTACGTTGAAAGATAGTCATCTTCAGTATCAATCAATACCGAGGGAAGGGAGTTTTTTCACCATTACCAACCATACCTAAAACATTTAAGCGGGAAATTTTTAAGTTTTCTAAAGCACGTCTTAAAATGGATGATTCAGTTTTGCGAATCTTCACAACCATCAAAATACCATCTGTCTGTGGTGCAATTAAGCTTACATCAGCCAGTCCAACTAATGGAGGAACATCATAAATTACTAAATCAAAAGAAGTATGAAATTCTGCCATCAACCGCTTCATTTTTTCAGATGAGAGCAATTTAGTAGCATCAGGCGGTATTGGCCCAGAAGTAATTACAGATAAGTTACTCAATGTAGGTATTTGCTGTATGGCTTCTCCCATTGGTAAGTTTGTGGAGATTAAGTTACTCAAGCCCCAAAGATTATTTAAATCTGCCAAATTATGGATTGTTGGTCTGCGTAAATCTGCGTCTACCAGTAATACTTTTTGACCCATAGCTGTAGCTATCTGAGCTAGATTAAAAGCAACCGTAGATTTACCGTCACCTGGCATAGCTGAACTAATAACGATAGACTTAATTGTGCGATCAGAACTTAATAGTTGAATATTGGTATAGAGTACCCGTAAAGATTCTAAGAAATTCGTAGAGTAATTGCTACTTTCTTGCAATGTAGCAACATTGGAATCAGGCAAAAATTCCGAAAAATATTTAGGTAAATTGATTAGAGGAATATTCTGCACAAAATTTCGCTCTTGCTCAGTTTGAATTTGCCTTTCAAAAGGTAGATTCCCTAACACAGGCAATTTTACTTTTTCTTTTAAATCATTGATTGTATTATATGTACTATCTAATTTTTCTAATAGTAAAGCTACACCAATTCCTGTCAGAATGCTGGCTACTAATCCAGAGATCAGATTACGTTTTAAACTTGACGATGTAACTGGATATCCTGGTTTAACTGGTGGTTGAATTAATTGCCAACCAAATTCCGTTTGCGAGCGTTGAATTTGCAAGGTCTCACGAGTAGATAAAAAACGATTAAGGCTTTCTACTGCAACCTGTAACCTCCTTTGCAAATTAACGTATTGTCGAGACAAAACAGGCAACTGTTGGCGTTTTTGTGCTAGCTCTTGTTCCCTTTTTGCTAGTGCCTGATTTTGTACTTCTAAAATTCTTATACCAGTAACTATTTCAGCACGCTTAGTATCTAAAATACGCTTTGCTTCTTGGTTAATCAAAGGTAAAAGGCTATCTCTCTTTTCTTTTAGTGATTGAAGTGTGGGATTATTTGGTTGAAAGCGAGTAGATTCCGCAGCTACCTGAACATCTAATTGATTTTTTTGATTAATTAACTGCTGATACAAAGAAGCATTAATGAGTGCAGCTTTCTCACCATCAGGCTTTTGCAAAAGGGCTAAATTAAGACGAGCTTGTGCTAACTGAACATTAATGGTCTGCTTTTGTCCAGCCAATGTTACATTTTCCGAATCTAAAGCTTGTGCCTCTGTTTCCGGATCATTAAGGTCGTACTTCTGTTTAAAGGCTTGTAGTTGTTTTTGCAACTGATCTACTCGATTTTGAGCAATTTGCAATTGTTGCTCTACAAACTGAAGCCCTTGGCGTAATTTCGTTTGCCGTTTTTCTTTACTATATTCTAGATAATATTGAGCAGTTTTATCCAAGATAACTTTTACTTGATCTGGATTATCACCTCGATAAGTAACTTGTATAATCTTTGTTTTTTCTAATTGAAAAACATTTAAATTTTGAGATAGTGCATCATAGTTTATATCTGGATAATTTACTTGTACTTGCTTTAAAATATCTCCTAAAATCACAGGACTCCTGAGAATTTGAATTTGACTATCATAATCTAAACCAGACTGATTTGAACCTTTGTCTTCTTTGACAACATCTACAGTTTGACTATCTTCATTTACTGGTTCTACTAAAAGCTGAAAACCTCCTTCATATTCTGGCTTGGTTGGATTCAGTGTTAAGCCAACCACAATACCAGCCATTACAACAGCCGCAACTCCAGAAATAATTAGCCATCTGCGCTGTAAAATGCCGAGTATTTCTTGAAAATTCCAACCTCCTTCTTGCTCTTCTGCCCAAGCGAGAGATTGATTCTGAATTACCATATGTCCAGAGTTATTAGTATGTCCAGAGTTTGAGAATTGAGAAGGATAATTTTCCATCATTGATGAATGTTTGGTAATAAACAATACAAGTTATTTATAACAATTTTTTCTTTAAAATTAGGTCTTATCTAAATAATAAAGAGAAAAATAACTATGATAGGACTTACGCAAGAACCCTCTCGAACTCTTATAACTTCGTGTCCTTTGCGCCCTTTGCGGTTCGTTTTTTCATAATTTTGCGTAAGTCCTGTATGAAAACAAAATACTCAAAAGTATAAAATGATATTTTTTTACTTAGTATTATCATTGAAGTATTCAAACTTTATGTTGAAAAATTATTGTTCAGCAACTTATAGTAAATTTTATCTAACTTATTCAATAACTTGTCATAAATTTATTAGAGTTTCAGAATACATATTTTCAGTACAATTGTAGTTAAGACGTAATAAAAAATGTGTACTTTTTATGTTATGATTAAAAACTATTATTCATATTCGTAGAAAATTTTTATGTTTTCATCAACTATATCTTTATAATTTTATAAAGTCTGCTAATATAAAAATTTTGACAATATGGAAAAAATAAATGCGTAGCTAACTTGTTATTAATTTAGCCTCTGTCTATAGAAATAGATTAGTCACATAAGATAATATAATATACTAAGAATAACTAAAGGATTAGATGAAATGAGACGGCACTAATCTTAATAAAAAAATAATAATTGGACATACATAAAAATTAATTATGAGATTTAAAAAAAAATTATAAAGATTTTGTTTAAAGCAATTTAAGCAAGATAAATTTTTGATGAAGCATGACAGTCCATTTTGAATCATGGTATTCTACGATTTAAAATCTCACCATAATAGAGTGTCAATAATTAGAAGTTACATAAAACTAACCAGGAACAAGCAAAGTTAATGATGAAAAAATGAAGGTAAAATTTTAATTACGTAAAGTTCAGTATTCTTGTCGAAGTCCATGTAAGATAACGAATAGTCTGTTGTAAATTAGAATAGACATCATCCGTAAATTTATCTATTTGCATTAAGGATACCCTGTACAACAATACAAATTTCTTTCTAAATATCAATATCAAGATCAAGAAAGATTTTTTAGAAGATCAGGCTTCATATTTTAGTGTGTGTTCTGTATTTAATGTATTTTAAAGTACCAAGTATTAAATTTTGACTGTCTAATTCCAGTAATGAAGTTTACTAGTATTATAGTCAAACTTCAGGAAATAGAGGTATGGCAAGTGATTAATACATTTAGTATTTTTCCGGCTGAAAACAGTCACTCATAAACATTGAATTTATAGACTAATGGCTTTAGTAGTTCAGTAGTATTTCCTTAAAACTCTTTAGATTCTCAAGTAGGATACAGCCGATGAGACTTAATGAATGGATTAACCAAAAATTCTCACAATCCATTTCTACTCGGTTAGAAGCAGAAAATGAGCATTCTATAAATACTCAGCAAGCGATTAAATTGTCTGTAGTTACTCAATATTTTCCGCCAGACTTTGCTGCAACAGGACAATTAATTGAGGAACTAGTGAAACAACTAGGTCAGCAAGGGGTAGATGTTGAAGTTTTTACTAGTCAACCTGGTTATGCGTTTCACACCCAAAAAGCACCATCTGTAGAGCGAGTAGAAAGGGTTAGCGTTAAACGCTCACGGACTGCCCAACTTTGGCCTGGGAGAATTCGTGGTAAAGCAGTTAATGGTGTTCTATATACTTTACGCGCTGTGCTTTATGTGCTGAGAGCATGGCAACGAAATAATGTAATGTTAATAACGACAGCCCCTCCTTTTTTGCCTCTTGTAGGATATTTAGCGTATTTATTGTTTAGATTGCCGTATGTCTGCATCATATATGATCTTTATCCAGACATTGCGATCGCTTTAGGAGTAGTTTCCAAGCGTCATTGGCTAGTAAAGGTTTGGCACGCTATTAATCGACAAGTCTGGTTAAATGCCAAAGGCATTGTAGTTCTAAGCCCAGCGATGAAGCAACGAGTATTAGCTCATTGTCCTCAGGTTGAAGATAAAATTTCTGTCATTCACAGTTGGGCTAATCCAGAGTTGATTGTCCCCATTGCCAAGGAAGAAAACTGGTTTGCTTGGAAACACAACCTCGTCAATAAATTTACAGTACTTTATTCTGGCAATATGGGTCGCTGTCACGACATTGACACTATGCTAGAAGCTGCTAAAGAGTTACAAGATGAACCAATTCAGTTTGTTTGCATAGGTGGTGGAGCCAAGAGAGAAGAATTAATTAGTGAAGTTAATAGATTAGGTCTGAGAAACTTTACATTTTTGCCCTATCAAGATAAAAAGGTACTTCCTTACTCATTAACAGCCTGTGATTTATCTTTCGTGAGTGTAGATGAAACAACAGAAGGCCTAGTTGTACCTAGTAAGCTTTACTCAGCCTTAGCAGCTGGAAGACCAATAGCAGTTATTTGTTCTCCGTATTCATATCTTAGACAATTGATCGCAGAAGCTAACTGTGGTGGGACATTTGATAATGGGGACGGTCACGGTTTGGCTCAATTTATTCGCTTAATCAGCCGTGATCCCCAATTAGCCGAACGTATGGGTAAATCTGGTCGTCAATATTTGCGATCGCATTTTACGCCTAAATTAATCTCGCAACAATATCTTGATGTTTTGCAGCAAGTAGTATCTTCTGATGAGGCGATTGCTGTATCTCAAAGTCATACGAATTAACTATTGTAGGCAGAAGTTTTCAGAAAAGAAATCACATTCTCTTCTGAAAAACTTCAATCAATTTCGTCTAAAATACATGAAATGTATGATACAGTTTAGACAAATAAAATACTCATAATTGAATCTAAGGAGGCTAAATATATCTATATTATAAAAAAACTTAAAAATTTACGTTAAAATTATTTTTTTTAATACAAAAATCAAATCAAACTCAATAGCTATAAGGATTTAAAAAATAGCCTTTAGCAATTAACAAAGAAAATAAACTCATCACAACTAAAATATATTGTATTCAAGTTTTAGGAGTTGGGCTTTGATGGTCTTTTTGATCTCAGCCTCTCCAACGTAACCTTCCTTATTTCGTTATTTTATTGATTAATCTGGGAGGCCGAATTGCAGAGAAGATGTGACCGAAATCGCAAGCGTTCTAAAAGAAGAGCTATCTACTGCCCCATACATGGTTGCTATCTCGATAGTATGAGTCAAAAATACAATCTATTTGCCGATCAAGCCGGGCAGTTGCAGCAAAGAGGAATAAATCGGCGAAATGCCCTAATGCTAGTAGCTAGTCAAACCGCAGTTCATCTTGAAGGAGAATGGTTAGAAGCTTTCTGGTGTGATCAGTGCCAGCAAACAAAGTGGTATCACGTCCGTAAAACTGATGAACGCGTTTATGAAATTAAGCTAGCTCCACCAGAATTATGGCAGCAGGTAACAGGTGTGATTGATCCCCAAGGGAACCCGTCTGTTGGAGAGTTTACGCGCAGACATTCACGGCTGCTGAACGCTTCTAGTATGAAAGATTTTCAATTTGTTAGCTAACAGTTAATTAAATAGCATCTTATTTAAAAATCACTATGAGTAATGAAGGTATAGCGTCTAAGCCAGAGCTAGTGCTTGAAGCTGGGCGCACAGAGCGCCAATATTGGCAAGACCTATGGCGGTATCAAGAGCTGTTGTATTTTCTTGCTTGGCGTGACATTTTAGTGCGTTATAAGCAAACTGCAATAGGCATAGCCTGGGCATTGATCCGACCATTTTTGACAATGGTGGTATTTACTGTTGTATTTGGCAATTTAGCAAAACTACCTTCACAAGGAGTACCGTACCCCATTTTGGTATTTGCGGCTATGTTGCCTTGGCAGTTTTTTTCTACAGCCTTGAGTGAATGTAGTAATAGCTTAATTGGTAACGCCAATTTAATTTCTAAAGTCTATTTTCCTCGGTTGATTGTACCCATTAGTTCCGTAATTGTTAGCTTTGTAGATTTTATGATTTCTGGCATGATTATGCTGGGATTAATGGCTTGGTACAACTTTGTTCCTGATTTGCGAATATTGACACTGCCTTTATTTATTGCCGTCGCTTTTGCTGCTTCTATAGGTGTTGGATTATGGTTTGCAGCATTAAATGTGGAATATCGAGATTTTCGTTATGTTGTGCCATTCATAGTCCAATTTGGATTATATATATCGCCTGTAGGTTTTAGTAGTAACGTGGTACCAGAACAATGGCGTTTACTATACTCTCTAAATCCAATGGTGGGAGTGATTGATGGTTTTCGTTGGGCGATTATTGGGGGTGATGCCAAAATCTACTGGCCAGGATTTACACTATCGCTGGGATTAGTTGTACTTTTACTAATAAGTGGTATCTGGTATTTCCGCAAAATGGAACGGACGTTTGCTGATGTAATTTAAAAAGGAGAAAAGCAGATGTCTGATGTTGTAATTAGTGTCAAAAATCTCAGTAAAAAATACATTATTAGTCACCAGCAGGAAAATTCCGGTTTCTACCGTTATAAAGCTCTACGTGATGTCATTGCTGATGGTGCTAAGTCATTAACTAAGAAATTTCTCCAACCATCTGGAAAAAAAATAGCCGACCCAACTCGTGAAGAATTTTGGGCATTAAACGATGTTTCATTTGAGATTAAACAAGGCGAAGCCATTGGCGTAATTGGGCGTAATGGCGCAGGTAAATCTACACTTTTAAAAGTTCTTAGTCGCATTACCGAACCAACCAAAGGCCGTATAGCAATCAGAGGGCGAGTGGCTAGCCTGTTGGAAGTTGGAACGGGATTTCACCCAGAACTAACAGGAAGAGAAAATATATATCTCAACGGTTCTGTACTGGGGATGAGTAGAGTTGAGATTAAGAAAAAATTTGATGAAATAGTTGACTTTGCTGAAGTAGAAAAGTTTTTAGACACCCCAGTCAAACGTTATTCTTCAGGAATGTATGTGCGACTAGCTTTTTCTGTAGCTGCCCATTTAGAGCCAGAAATTTTAATTGTTGATGAAGTTTTGGCTGTGGGTGATTCAGCATTCCAGAAAAAGTGCTTAGGAAAAATGGGTGATGTCTCCACTAAAGAGGGACGCACTGTTTTATTCGTTAGTCATAGTATGCAGGCGATCGCCCAACTAACCAAACGTTGCATACTACTATCTAAAGGTAATGTGCAGTTTGATGGCAATACTAGCAAAGCAGTTCAACTATATCTAGTTGGACAAAAAGATGATTCTGAGCAACCAGCTTACTATCAAGCACCTGTAACTAAAACTGGCAACTATGTAGCTTGGGCAAGAGTACATACTTCTGAGGCTGAAGGCGTTCACGCCTGGGGACAGCCGATTACTGTTGAGTTTGCACTACACGTTACTCAACCCCATGAAAGTTTGTGGTTTTCTTTTCAAATAGTTAGTGCTTTGCAACAACCTATTTGTATTTTCTGGTTTTATGAGCCGGATGCGCCATTTCGCCGTGAGCCAGGAACATACATTTTACGCTGTGAACTACCCAAGTCTAGACTGTATATGGGTTCATACACCTTAACTACATGGTTTTCTGAACGGCGCAGTGAGACTTTACTTGAGAACCTCAGAGAAATTTGCCCCTTTGAAGTAACCATGCACAAATTTGAGCGTCCAGAGTATCAATGGCAAGCAGATGAATGCCTTTATTTGGAAGACGCAGTTTGGAAATCTGTAGAAAAAGTTTAATTATCAGCTTTAGTAAGCGACAGGTAGACAATAAATGCCAGTAAATAATGATGTCAAATTAGGCACAGATGTCAAAATTTTTCATCCCAATCTTGTTAACCTTTATGGTTGCGAAATCGGTGATGAAACCAAAATTGGGACATTTGTGGAAATTCAGAATGATGTCAGAGTTGGAAGCAGATGTAAAATTTCATCACATAGCTTTTTATGTGAGGGCGTAACTCTAGAAGATGAAGTATTCATCGGTCATGGAGTTATGTTTACCAATGACCTTTATCCCCGCGCTACCAATGAAGATGGCAGTTTAAAAACAGCCGATGATTGGTACACAATCAGAACTTTGGTGAAGCACGCTGCCTCTATTGGTAGTAACGCTACTATCCTGCCTGGAGTAACTATTGGTGAAAAAGCCATTATTGGTTCTGGTGCAGTAGTCACCCACGATGTTCCTGATTATGCAATTGTGGCAGGGGTTCCGGCTCGTGTGATTGGGGACGTGAGAAATCGTTCTCAAAATCTGGAGATATCAGTTAGCTAATTTTAAAAAGCAGGAATTTTACTTAAATCTTTATAGGTTAATCAGAATGAAGTTATTTTCTCTTCATTCACTTTATTGCCTGCCAATTCATAGAAATACACATTTTAATTAGTAACAAACAATGGGGAACAACATTAATATCGGTGTGATTGGTTATGGTTACTGGGGCCCTAACCTAGTAAGAAACTTTGCGGAAATTCCAGGAGCTAAAGTTACTAGTGTTAGTGATTTTAAGCCAGAACTATTAGCTAAAGTACAAGCTCGCTATCCAGCAGTGAATGTGACTACAGATAGTCGAGACTTACTAAAAGATCCAACCATTGATGCGATCGCTATTGCTACCCCTGTTTCTACCCACTTTGATTTAGCATTGGCAGCATTAAAAGCTGGCAAGCACGTACTGGTAGAAAAACCTATGACTACCACCTCCGAACAAGCGATGCGCTTGATTGAGGAAGCAGAAAAACGCAACCTAGTGTTGATGGTAGATCACACCTTTGTCTACACCGGTGCTGTCCGCAAAATGCACGACTTGATTGCTACTAAACAGCTAGGCGATATCTATTATTATGATTCTGTCCGCGTCAACCTGGGACTGTTTCAGCATGATGTGAATGTAATCTGGGATTTGGCAGTTCACGACCTTTCCATCATGAACTATGTTTTGCCATCTCAGCCTTACGCCGTTTCCGCTACAGGTATCAGTCACGTACCAGGGGAACCTGAAAATATAGCTTACTTGACCTTATTCTTTGAAAATAATTTAATTGCTCATATTAATGTCAATTGGCTAGCACCTGTCAAAGTCCGCCGCACGCTAATAGGTGGTAGTCAACGAATGATTGTTTACGATGACTTAGAACCCAGCGAAAAAATCAAAATTTACGACAAGGGAATCACCCTGAATGGGAATTCGGAAAGCGTTTACCAAATGTTGATTGGCTATCGCACAGGGGATATGTGGTCGCCCAAGTTAGATATGAGCGAAGCATTACGAACTGAAGGCTTACATTTTATTGATTGTATTACCAAAGGCGATCGCCCAATTACCGGTGGGGAAGCAGGACTGCGGATAGTCAGAATTCTCGAAGCTGCTACCCAGTCTTTAAAACAACAAGGTCGATTAATTGAACTGAATTTAGCAGAGGTAGCAGCGTGATTCCATTTGTAGACTTAAAATCTCAATATCTTAGCATCAAAGACGAAATTGACAGTGCCGTTTTAAAAGTCCTGGAAAGTACCCAATTCGTTTTAGGTAGTGAAGTTAAAGCTTTAGAAGCCGAATTTGCTAGTTACTGTAATGCAGATTATGGTATTGCTGTCAATACAGGTACTAGTGCCTTGCATCTAGCGTTATTAGCTGCGGGAATTGGCCCTGGCGACGAAGTAATTACTGTACCTTTTACCTTTGTGGCAACCACAGCCGCAATTTGCTACACCGGAGCGACACCTGTTTTTGTTGATATCGACCCTATTACCTACACTATCGATGTCAACCAAATCGAAGCAGCCATAACTGAACGCACCAAAGCCATTTTGCCTGTACATCTATACGGTCAACCCGCAGATATGGCTCCAATTATGGAAATTGCCCGTCGTCATGGTTTGGTAGTCATTGAAGATGCTGCCCAAGCACATGGGGCTGAGTATAAAGGGCAACGTGTCGGTAGTATTGGCGATATTGGTTGTTTTAGCTTTTACCCAGGCAAAAACTTAGGGGCTTACGGTGAAGGCGGTATGATTGTCAGCAACAATCCCGAATACACTCACACCATGCAGATGCTGCGGGACTGGGGTCAAGAAACCAGATATCACCATATCCTCAAAGGCTATAACTATCGTATGGATGGTATTCAAGGCGCAATCTTACGAGTTAAGTTACGCTACATTGAAGCCTGGACAGAAGCTAGAAGAACCCACGCAGCGCAGTACAATCAACTTTTAGCAAACTCTGGTTTAACTACACCTGTAGCTCTACCCCATAACCGTCACGTTTATCACGTCTACGCAGTCCGCACTACTCAGCGGGAATGGCTACAGCAGCAACTCAACCAGCAAGAAATTCAAACAGGTATTCATTATCCCATCCCGGTGCATTTACAAAAGGCTTACGCTGATTTAAGCTATCAAGCTGGTGATTTCCCCCACTCAGAATTAGCTGCTCAACAAGTTCTGTCTTTACCTATGTATCCAGAACTCACCCCTACACAGGTAAGCACCGTTGCCCAAAGCCTCCAGAACCTTCTCCAAGGAGTGCCAGCTTAATGAGCGATACACGTCCTGGTTTAAACCCTCATCGCCTCGTTGCTTTGATGCGTCAAGCTATCGAGCGTTGCAATTTACAATTGCAAAATGCGATCGTCCTGACAGAAGCAGCCACTGGAGCTTATGCAGTCACACCCGTGGTAGCAGCGATGGCTGGAGCGAAAAAGGTCTATGCCGTTACCCGTACTACTCGCTATGGGACTGAAGAGCAAGTTAAAGCTTTAACACAGCAACTCAGTGATATTGCTGGAGTTAGCGATCGCATCGAATTCATCACCCAAAAAACTCCAGAAATAGTTGCTCAAGCAGACATCATCACTAACAGTGGACACGTCCGCCCCATTAACGGCGAGATGATTGGCTGGATGAAACCCAGTGCTGTCATTGGTTTGATGTACGAAGCTTGGGAGTTTAGACCAGAAGACGTGGATTTGATTGCTTGTCGCCTCAAAGATATCCAAGTGGTAGGCGTAAACGAACGTCACCCAGGAGTGGATGTATTTTCCTTCTTGGGAATTATGGCAGCCAAACTCTTGCTTGATGCGGGCATATCAGTTTATACCAGCAATATTTTATTGTTGTGCGACAATCCTTTTCGCAGCTTTATTGAGCGTGGTTTAGTTCAAGCAGGCGCAACAGTAGATACTGTTGATAGCTTGGTTGAGGCATCCACAGATAAAAATTATGATGCCATTTTAGTAGCTTTACAACCACGGCTAGAGCCAATCTTGACAGAAAAAGATGCTGTGGCGATCGCTAAATACTGGCCTGGTACAATAGTCGCTCAATACTGGGGTGACATTGAAAGGTCTGCTTTTGCGGCTCATTACATCCCAGTCTGTCCCGAAATTGAACCAAAACCAGGACATATGGGCATCCTCCCGTCAGCCGTTGGCCCTGAACCTATTGTGCGCCTGCAAACAGGAGGACTCAAAGCTGCTGAAGTGATTTGGCGAGGAGGCTTGCAGTCTCAAACATCCGAGTTGGAATTTGTGCAACTCCTGTGAGGAAGTAGTAATGGCAAACGTACTGCTCATTGGTATAGGTACTACTACCTTAACTGCCTTAGAATCTTTAATATCTAAGTGTCAAGTTCAAGGAGTAGTACGTGATGCTGATATAGATGATCCTGTAGTTAATTTGGCAAAACAAGCCAATATCCCAGTATTTCCCGATACCTCACAAAAAGCAATCAAAGAACTCATTCTCAAGCTTCAGCCTGATTGCGTGGTAGTTTCTTCTTACAATCAAATCTTGCCACTATCACTGATTGAACTATCTACATTCATCAATGTTCACTATTCTCCGTTACCCCAATATCGAGGACGGGCTAACGTTAATTGGGCAATTATTAATGATGAACCTTGTGCGGCAATTAGTATTCATAGAATCTCCCCTGATTTAGATGAAGGGAATATTTTATTTCAAGAATTAATTCCTATTCACATGGATGATACAGTAGCTGATTTGTATGACAGATTAAATCAAATTCAGCAGCAAAATTTAGGTGAGACAGTTATTAAGACATTTCATGGTTATGAAGGCATAAAACAAAATAACGCTGAAGCAACTTATGGCTGTACTCGCCTTCCTGAAGATGGAGAAATAGACTGGGCAAATTCTACTCGCAGTATCGATTGTTTAATTCGCTCATTAGTTCCTCCTTTTCCAGGAGCTTATACATATTTTCAAGGTAAAAAACTGTTAATTTGGCAAGCCAAGCCTGTAAACAATCCACCAGTTTATGTAGGTAGAATACCTGGTAGAGTGATTGCAAGGTCTAAAACAGAAGGTTTTGTCGATATTCTGACTGGTGATGGTGTACTAAGAATTTATGAAGTTCAATTAGTAGGTGAAGCAAGAACAGACGCAGCCCATATAATTAAGTCTATAAAAACAAGTTTAGGCTTACGTACATCAGAGTTACTAAATCGTATTCAAACTCTTGAAGCGGAAATTACCAAACTAAAAGAAAATGCAAAATAAACGAGTATTAATTACAGGTGGTGCAGGTTTAGTAGGCTCCCACATTGCCGATTTACTGGTGAAAGAAGGGGCTTCAGAAATTATTATTCTGGATAACTTCACTCGCGGGCAAATCAACAACTTGGCTTGGGCAAAAGAGCATGGCCCTTTAGTAATTGTGGAAGGCGATATCCGGGATCAAAAACTCCTAGGAGAAGTTATGCAAGGTGTGGATGTAGTCTTTCATCAAGCAGCCATCCGCATTACCCAATGTGCTGAAGAACCACGTCTAGCCTTGGAAGTTCTAGCCGATGGAACTTTCAACGTATTAGAAGCAGCAGTCAAAGCCAAAGTGAAAAAGGTAGTAGCTGCTTCTTCTGCTTCCATCTACGGTATGGCAGAAGATTTCCCCACTACCGAATCACATCATCCCTACAACAACCGCACTCTTTACGGTGCAGCTAAGGTCTTTAATGAAGGTTTATTGCGTAGTTTCTACGATATGTATGGGCTAGATTATGTAGCATTACGCTACTTCAACGTTTATGGCCCACGGATGGATATTTACGGTGTATACACTGAAGTGCTGATTCGCTGGATGGAGCGCATTGCTACAGGTCAACCACCATTAATTTTTGGCGATGGCAAACAGACGATGGATTTTGTCTATATCGAGGACATTGCCAGAGCTAACATTCTTGCTGCTAAAGCTGATGTTACCGACGAAGTATTTAACATTGCAAGCGGTGTGGAAAGTAGCTTAAATGACCTAGCTTATAGTTTGGCAAAAGTTATGGGGTCAGATTTACAGCCAGAATATGGCCCAGAGCGTAAAGTTAACCCTGTACAGCGTCGGTTAGCAGATGTGAGCAAAGCTAAGGAACTTTTAGGCTTTGAGGCGCAAGTATCTTTAGAAGCAGGATTAGAACGGTTAGTAGCTTGGTGGCGTGAACAAAAGCTAACAAAGGAAGCAAGCAATGTCTGAAAAAATCCAAACTATCCCCATTGCCAAACCCTGGATGGGTGAGGCTGAAGCCGAAGCTGCGAAGCGTCCGATTTTAGCAGGATGGGTGACTCAAGGGCCAGAAGTAGCTGCATTTGAGCAAGAATTCGCAGCTTACGTAGGCGGCAAGTATGCTTGTGCTGTATCTAATTGCACCACAGCCTTGCATTTGGCATTGTTAGCTGTAGGTGTGCAACCTGGAGATGAAGTAATTACCGTCAGCCATTCCTACATTGCCACTGCCAACAGTATTCGCTACTGCGGTGCGATCCCGGTGTTTGTGGATATTGAACCACAGACATACAACATCAATCCAATGTTAATTGAGGATGTGATTAGCGATCGCACTCGTGCCATCTTGGTAGTTCACCAGATGGGAATGCCTTGCGACTTAAAGGTAATTCTAGATATTGCTCGTAGTCATAATTTACCAGTAATTGAAGACGCGGCTTGTGCGATCGGTAGTGAAATTCTCTGGGATGGGCAATGGGAAAAAATCGGTAAACCCCACGGAGATATTGCTTGTTTTTCCTTCCACCCCCGCAAAATCATCTCTACTGGTGACGGTGGAATGCTAACTACCAACAACCCAGAATGGGACAAGCAATTTCGTCTTTGGCGACAACATGGAATGAGCGTACCTGATACCGTGCGCCACGGTGCCAAACAGGTAATATTTGAGTCTTACCCCATGTTAGGTTACAACTACCGCATGACTGACATTCAAGCAGCTGTTGGTAGAGAACAACTCAAACGCCTACCAGAAATTGTTGAACGTCGCCGTTACCTAGCACAGCAATATCAAGAACTGCTGGCAGATGTGCCAGGATTAAAATTACCAACAGAACCAAGTTGGGCAAGAAGTAACTGGCAAAGCTTCTGTGTACGCCTACCAGAGAAATGCGATCAAGTACAAGTGATGCAGGCAATGTTAGATGTTGGTGTCTCTACCCGCCGGGGAATCATGTGCGCTCACAGGGAACCAGCCTATAGCATAGAACCTTGGTCTTGTGGTGTTGAGGCTGATGCTTGTAATTGCCAACCAGGAAGTTGTCAGCGTTTGATTGAGAGTGAACAAGCTCAAGAGCGTGCGATCATCTTACCACTATTCCATCAGATGACTGAGCAAGAACAGGAGCGGGTAATAGAGTTGCTAAAAAAGGCGTGTTAAGTATCAAATCACCATTGTTAGAGGGTTGATGGTGTGTTAAGGACTATCTCTGTTCTGTTACTTTTCGGGCATTATAAATAAAATAAAGAACAGAGAAAACCCTGAAAAGTCAGTAGAGAGCGGTGAGTATATTCCCTTATAACCAGATGAATTTAGGTAATTCGTAGCTATATCTTTCCGGGACTTGATGATGATTGGGTAGTGATTCCAATTAACAAAGTTTTCTGTTTTTGTAGTTAAGAGATAAAATTCTCAAAGGATATGCAGATGCTTCATAAAATTAGCAACAGTTAGCAGGAGTTAGCAAGATAGTTGTATGGAAGAATGGGCTAGCGATACACTTAGTCTTTGGCGAAAAGAAGGCAACCAACGTATTAAACAGAACTTCCAAGTTTTTCGTTGTCTTGTTGCACAGGCAAGAGATCATATAATGCAGTCCAATTATAATGCCGCTGCCGCATATGCCCAAATAGCAGGTCTTTATGCTCAGAATAATCATTGTGGTTTTTTTGTAAGTCCCGAACTTGAACATATTCTCCTGACGATTGGGCAAAAAACTATACCAAAAAGTATTCCTCCTAATCAAAACAACTCATTTTCTACGAAACCAAAGAACATACTACATGTTGCTACCAATGTTTTTAGTCCTTTTAGTGGAATTCCTAGATTGCTTCGGCGTTGGATTGAACAGGATACGGAGCGTTCGCATTCACTTGTGTTAACACGGCAAGTACCATCTCAGATACCACAAGAGTTCAAAAATGCCGTTTTGAAAAGTCAAGGTCAGATATACCGATTGAATGCAGGCACTAGTAGCTATGTCTCCAGAGCCAAAAGACTACGCAAATATGCAACATTTGCTGACATGGTTGTGCTGCATACTTGGGAACACGATGTCATTCCTACTATTGCTTTTGCAAATAAAGATCAATGTCCACCTGTTCTTCGGGTGAATCATGGTGATCACTGCTTTTGGTTTGGAGGCATTATCAGCGATGTTATAGTCAATCTTCGTGAATCTGGGATGCGGCTTACCCAAGAACGTAGAGGAATAGAGCCACATCGGAACATGCTCCTTCCTACCGTTATTGAGCCTATGCACAGGAAGCTTTCCCGCGCAGAGGCAAAGGAACATCTTGGTATTTCTAAAGATAGTGTCCTTCTGCTCTCCATTGCTAGGGGCCCTAAATATAAGACAATTGACGGCATCAATTTTGCCGAAGCACATGTTCCATTACTGAAGCAGCATAAGCAAGCCATACTACTTGTGATTGGCCCAGGTGATAGTGAAGATTGGTCAGCAGCCATCCAGCAAACAGAGGGGAGAATTCAAGTACTTGGACAGTCCGCAGACACAGCTATATTTTATCAAGCAGCTGACATCTATGTTGACTCGTTCCCTTTTATCTCGAATACATCATTACTGGAAGCTGGATGCTATGGTTTACCCTTGGTGACTCGCTCTATATTTTCTAATACATGTGAAATTCTGGCTGCTGATATGCCTGGTTTGACAGGTAATATGATTCGGGTACGGAATTTGGAGGAGTATACAAAAGTTATTGCGCAATTGATCGAAGATGCGCAATTCCGAATCTCTCTTGGAGAAGCTACTAGAAGAAAAATTACAGAAACACATATGGGAAGCAACTGGCTGCAATTTTTGGAAGATATATACTTGCATAGTGCTACTTTGCCTCCAGTAACTATACCAGTAGCTTCAATCGGAACAGACGAAATGTTTCTTGGTGAACCTGATGTCTATATGCCAATTTGGTTCTCCACTTCAAGCGTAAATATAGACCCTTATGAATTGATTAAGTTCAATACTCATCTTTTGCCACTAGATCAACGACTGCATATTTGGCTTAAAATGATCAAGATGGATAATTTTGGGAAAATGGGCCACATAAGTCGATTATTGCCAGAAGAGATGTTATGGCATTTACAAAATTTTTTATCAAAAAATTAAATTTAAATTT
This sequence comes from Nostoc sp. FACHB-110, assembly GCF_014697425.1. Taxonomy (GTDB): domain Bacteria; phylum Cyanobacteriota; class Cyanobacteriia; order Cyanobacteriales; family Nostocaceae; genus Nostoc_B. Next base: position 27,799 of record NZ_JACJRU010000008.1, on the reverse strand, counting down.
TTAACAAAAACCATTTTTATGGACTACCAAATATTTCAAGCTTTTTAGTAAACTAATTTTCTAAATTAAGTAATGAAAAACTAAATCTAAATTATGCAACCATTTATAAGTGTAATTATTTGTAGTCATAATCCCAAAGTTGATTACATTAGAAAAGCGATTTCGGCACTTAAAATACAAAGCTTACCAAAAAATTTATGGGAATTATTACTTGTTGATAATGCTAGTGACCGAGTTATTTCATCAGAAATTGACTTAAGCTGGCATTCTCAAGCTCGCCATATTCGTGAAGAACAATTAGGCTTAACTCCTGCAAGGTTGCGAGGCATTAAAGAGGCAACATCTGAAACTTTAGTCTTTGTTGACGATGATAATATTTTAGACTCAGACTATTTAGAAGTTGCTTTAAAAATTAGCAAGGACTATACAATAATAGGGGCTTGGGGTGGACAAATAAGACCTGAATTTGAAGAACCACCTCCAGAGTGGACAAAACCTTTACTACCATATTTAGCAATTAGAGAATTTCAGCGAGACAGTTGGTCGAATGTATTGCAAAATAATGAAACTATTCCCTGTGGAGCGGGGCTTTGTGTTCGGAAAATTGTCGCTGATCAATATGCCAAATTGATTAGTCATGACTCTAGACGGATGAATATGGATCGCAAGGGAAAACTTCTATCTAGTTGTGGGGACACAGATATTGCTTTAACAGCCTGTCATATGGGTTTGGGTACAGGACAGTTTACATCTTTGAAGATGACCCACATTATGCCATCAAGTCGCCTCAAAGAAGATTATCTTCTACGTATGATAAAAGGAACACATTATTCGGGAACTATTTTGAACTATCTATGGTATCAAAAAATTCCTCAGCTTTCTTGGAGATCATCAAAAATATATTCACTATATCTACGTTGGCGATTTGGTTCAAGGACTTGCCACTTCCATGAAGCCTCACAACAAGGTATTCGTTTAGCTCTTAAAGAAATTGCCAATTGGGAAAATGTGGCTAATCTAAACACAGATTTATCCAGTTAAAAAATTAAATTACTAGAAATTACTTGCTGTTGAATATTATATTTTATGATTTTAGATTAATTGAGCCAAATGCATGAAAGTTGTTCATATTACCCCAACTTATTTTGATAATTCATCAGTTATAGGTGGTGGCGAACGCTATCCTACTGAACTGGCTTCTTGGATGTCAAAATTTGTAGATACTACTCTTATAAGTTTTTCATCGGTACGCAAATCTTATAGTCAAGATAATCTCAAAATTGAAATCTATCCAGTTAAGCATTTAATTCATGGAAACAAGATTAATCCTCTTAGTTTCCAGTACTTAAGTTCAATTTTAAATGCCGATATAGTACATATTCACCATATCTATACTTTAGTTTCCGATCTAGGATGCTTAACAGCTTCTTTGCTAGGTAAACGAGTTTTTGTTACAGACTACGGTGGTGGTGGAAGTTTCGTACTTAATCATAAACTACCAGTATTCAAAGGCTATAAAAATGCGATCGCTTATTCTCGATTTGGTTTAGACTTTATTCCACCTGAATTGCAAAAAAAATCAGTTTTAATTAAAGGTGGTATCGATACAGATAAATTTTGCCCTGATTTAGCCTTAAAAAAACAAAACCAAATTCTGTATGTCGGAAGAATCTTACCCCATAAAGGTATCAATTATCTAATTGATGCTTTGCGCATTTTAAACCGCCCAGATTACAAACTAAAAATTATAGGTAGAGTTTATAACCAGGAATTTTACGACTATCTTAAAGACTTGGCAAAAGGCTTATCTGTAGAATTTGTTCATAATGCAGATGATAGCCAATTGTTACAAGAATACCGCACTGCACGAGTAACCTTATTACCTTCAGTTCACACCGACTGCTATGGTAACTACAGCTCTATCCCAGAATTAATGGGTTTTACATTACTAGAATCTCAAGCTTGTGGAACTCCAACCATCTGCACAGACGCAGGAGCAATGCACGAGTTTGTGGATAAGGGAAATACTGGTTTGGTTGTCAAGCAAAACTCTGGCGAGGCGATCGCAGAAGCTCTGAATTTTCTAGTAAATTTATCTACATCTGAGTATTCAGTATATCAAACTCAGTGCCGAGAGTGGATAGAAACTTTGAGTTGGTCAAATGTAGTTAAAAAACATTTAGATATTTATCAAAATAACTAAGTAATTTATAGTAATTGAGTTATATTTTAATATTATGCGACCTTTGCGTATACTCATAGCTACACACTCGCCCCTAGCACCTGAATTTGGTGCTGGTCAGATGGCAATTAATCTAGCAGATGCATTTCGGAAACAAGGACATGATGTTACTTTGTGGTCTCCTTATCCGATGCCTGGTCAAACAAGATGGTGGCAAGGTCTTCAAAACCTTCAACTTATGCGAACAAAGCTAGATGAATTTCTTCAGACGCAACAACCTTTTGATGTAATTGATTGTTACGCTCCATTTATTACAAAGCAAGTTGCTAATTCAGGTTTAGTAGTAGCTCGGAGTGTTCAGCCTGATATTTTATATATAGTAAATAATTTAAATAATCCTCAAAAAATAAAAGAAATATTGCTATTGCCATTTGGCTATTTATTTGCGTTAGTCAATATAATTTTATTACTTCTAGGATGGTCAAAAGCTAAATACATTCTTTGTCTTGGTAGTTTAGAATTACAATGGATGAAAAAGTGGTTTCCGTGGTGGAGAAATAAATTATTTTCTTATAATAATGCACTTTCAAAAGCAGAACAAGTAGAACTCACACAGATTCGGATTCATCGCACAAACAACGCACAAACAGGAATGCGATTTCTCTGGATTGGTCGCTGGGCAGCCCACAAAGGAATTAAGGAACTCGTTAATTTTATAATTCAAAGAGCAGCATCAAATCCTCAAGACTCTTTCACAATTGCTGGATGTGGTACTGCTGCTGAAAAAGATTTTCCCATAGATATGATTCAGTCAGGTAGGCTAAAAATTATACCTTCCTTTGAAAGAAGCCAACTTAGTAATTTACTGGCAAACCATGACTCTGGCTTGTTTACTAGCAGAGTAGAAGGTTGGGGACTGGTTTTGAATGAAATGTTAGAGTCTGGAATGCCAGTTTTTGCAACCTTAGCTGGAGGAGTACTTGACTTACAACCATTCTTTGAAGATATGTTGCAACCTTTTCCTCCACAACTTCAAAAAACCTTTAGTGAAATAATAAACTCTAATGATATGGATGGTTACTACAACACTTTTACATGGGAGAAAACAGCCGATGATTATGGTAAATTTTTGATGAAAAATCAAGATGTAAAAATAGCAGATTTAACACAATAAAAATTGACTAACACTTACCTAAAATCCATGTATAGTGATATTAGTGTATTACCTTAAAAGTCACTAACACTTAGTAGAAATAATTTCACATAGAAAGCAAATAAAATCTCTAAACCTTATTTTTTAGATATAATTTGCCAGTTTACCATTAGAAAAGTTAACACAAATTACAAACTAATTAATACACTATGAAGCGGAAAGTTATTGTTACTGGTTCCTCTGGACTGATTGGTTCTGAAGCAGTTTCTTTTTTTGATCAAAAGGGTTGGTCAGTGCATGGCATTGACAACAATATGCGGCGAGATTTCTTTGGGCCGGATGGTGATACAACTCATAATCTGCAACGCTTACAACAAGCTTGTGAACAATTTGAACATCATACCTTAGATATTCGCGATCGCGCTAAAATCTTAGACCTATTCAAAGAAATTCGTCCTGATGCCATCATTCACTGCGCGGCTCAACCATCCCATGATTTAGCTAAAGACAGACCATTTGACGATTTTGATATTAATGCAGTGGGTACGCTTAATTTGTTAGAGGCTACTAGACAAGCTTGCCCAGAGTCACCATTTATTTTTATGAGTACTAATAAAGTTTATGGTGATGCCCCTAATGAATTACCTTTAATTGAAAAAGAAACTCGTTGGGAGTATGCACGTCCAGAAGATTGGAATGGTATCAGTGAAAGCTGTCGCATTGATGCTTGCTTGCACAGCTTGTTTGGTGCTTCTAAAGCATCTGCTGATATTCTGGTACAAGAATACGGCCGCTACTTTAGTATGCCGACTGTCTGCTTCCGGGGTGGATGTTTAACAGGCCCTAACCATTCAGGTGCAGAATTGCATGGTTTCTTGGCTTATCTTGCTCGTTGCTTCCGTGAAGGTAGAAATTATCGAATTTTTGGCTATAAAGGCAAGCAGGTTAGAGATAATATTCATTCTTATGATGTTTGCACCGCTTTTTATACCTTCTACGAATCTCCGAGATGTGGAGCAGTTTATAACTTAGGCGGTGGAAGAGAGAATAGCACTTCGATTATAGAAGCGATCGCTTCTTTTGAAGAATTATTTGGCAAATCTATCAAGACAGAATACATCGATCAAAACAGGGTCGGCGACCACATCTGTTACATCAGCGATTTGACTAGTTTCCAAACTGACTACCCCAACTGGAAAATTCAAATTTCTCTCAAAGAAACCATGCAGCAATTCTTGCAATTGCCTAAAGTCGACTCTCTAGCTTCAGTTGGGTAAACAAAAAATTCTGAGCAAATTTCACTGTTGAAAGCAGATATAAAATGAAGACACCGTATATCGGCATCCTAATGGAAAGCCCGGTTCAATATCATGCACCCCTATTTCAATTTTTGGCAAAAGACAGTCGCTTTCGTTTCAAAGTGATGTATATGTCTCAGCGAGGAGTAAAAGCGTTTTATAATCCTCAACTCAAAATGACTCTGAAATGGGATATTCCAGTCTTAGAGGGATATGATTATGTATTTTTAGACAACCACTCCCCGATTACAGATGATGGTGGTAGTTTTTGGACACTTTTGAATTTGGGCGTTCATAAAGCGATCGCCCAAGAAAAATTTGATGCAGTATGGGTACATGGTTACGGCTATGCAACCTGCTGGTTAGCACTTTTAGCTTGCCAAGCCACAGGAACTCCTTTATTTTTGCGCGGAGAAAGTGAAGACTTTTTCCCTAGAGCTACATGGAAGAACCAGATTCGAGATTTGGGGCTGTCTGTTTTTCTTAACCGCATTGCAGCAGCTTTATATATTGGTTCCTATAACAAAGAGTTTTATCTTAATCACCATGTTCCAGAGGAACGTCTTTTCTACGTACCTTACAACGTTGATAATGACTGGTTTAATGTCCAAACACCAGAGCGTTTAGAATTTAGAACGCAAATCCGGGCTGAATTAGGGCTAGATAAAAATACAGTTGTATTTGTTATGGCTTCTAAACACCGCCCAGATCGCTATCCAATGGATGTTATACAAGCGTTTTGCCAAATTCCTAAAGAACTGAATGCAGCTTTATTGGTGTTAGGTGACGGGGTGCTACGTCCAGAATTGGAAACTTATGCTCAAGCTCATGCTGATGGACGGCGTATTTACTTTCCTGGTTTAATTCCACAGTCAAAATATCCAGGTTATTTAGGAACAGGTGATGTTCTCATTCATCCATCATCAGAAACTTGGGGATGTGCAATTAATGAGGGAATTTCTGCAAGTTTAGCAGTAATTTCATCTGACCAAGTGCTGGGATGGAGAGATATGGTACATCCAGAAGTCAATGGTTTGATTTACCCCTTCCACAATGTTGAAGCACTAACCCAGTGTATAGTATCTTTAGCTCAACAACCAGAACAGGTACAACAAATGCGGCAAGCCTCCCGGAAGTTAAGCGAAGAAATGGATTTTAGTGTTTGTGCCGATGGAGTAGCAGATGCATTAGAACGTTACAGTAGGGCTAATTATAACTAGCAGATTTCATAGTATCCACCGTAAAAATTCAATTAGGTTTTACCGTGTCAGGAATTAGTATTGCCTATAGCAGCGTTCATCAGATATATCAGATTGCTCTAGCTGCTCAAGAACTAGGCGAACTGGATAACTTTTTCTGCTCTGTCATTGATGCTCCAGGTAAATGGGGCAGTTTGTTTTCTCTGCTGTTTGGAAGCGATCGCTTAATTAATCGTCGTTGTCCAGAAATGGATTTGCATCATGTAAAAGAGTACCCCTGGCCTCTGGCAATTCAGTATTTCAAACAAATACAGCGTAAAAGGTTAGAGGCATCTGATTGGGAAGCCACCAATAATCTATTTGATCAATGGGCGGCTCGCCAATTAAAGTCTGCCACTAGCCAACTTTTTGTCGGTGTAGAAACTTGTGCTTTGCAGTGTTTGGAAGTTGCCCATCAACGCGGTATGAAAACTCTTTTAGATTGTCATCAAGTACATCCTGACTTTTTAGATAGAGTTATCGCTGAAGCTGCATCAGATTTAAGTATTCCTATACCAGAAAATATAGATACTCCGACTTGGCGCAAACAAAAATTACAGGAATTTGAACTGGCAGATTTTTTGTTAGTGATTTCCGAACCACAAAAACGAAGTTTTTTAGAGGCTGGCTTTGCTGCCAATAAACTAGAAGCAATCACGTTATGGGCTGATACAAATATCTTTTATCCACCGCCAGCACCAATTACAAAAAACTCTAATGTATTGCGTGTGTTATTTGTAGGTGGACTCTGCTTACGTAAGGGAGTTCCCTACTTATTACAAGCAATAGATTTATGTGGTTCTGGTGTGGAACTGACTTTAATTGGTGCGAAAACTTCAGAAATTACTGAGTTTTTGGACAAAGCAGAGGGCAAATTTAATTATGTGCCAACGATGACTAAAGCTCAACTGCGCGAATATTACTGGCAGTCGGATGTTCTCGTTCTGCCTTCCTTAGTTGATACCTTTGGTTGGGTAGCTATGGAAGCAATGGCTTGTGGTTTACCTGTAATTGTCAGTGACAACTGCGGTGTACCTGTTCCTGATGAGAATTGGCGAGTGCCGATTATGAATGCCGAAGCGATCGCCGCAAAACTATTAACTTTAAGAGACAATCGAGAATACTGTGCCAGCTTAGGTGAAATTGCTGCTCAATTTTCTCAAAAATTTACTGCTAAACTTTATCGTGAACGTTTACAAGATTTATTCCAGAAAATTTTCTCATAAAGATAGTATGGGAAAGGTCATTAGGTAAAATTTGCCAGAATAATTAAAGATTTAGCTATCTCAAGTTAAGCATTTTTACATATCTTCATTACATTATCTATTTTTGTAAAAACAATTAATCTCGCTAAATGATGATCCAGATTGTTCCACAAATGCCACCATTCCCTAACGGAGTTGGTGATTATTCCCTAGCTCTAGCTAGGCGATTGCGTCAAGATTTTGGGATTACAACCTGTTTTTTTGTGGGCGATCCTAATTGGAATGGAGCTACAGAAATAGAAAATTTCCCAATTCACAAAGTTGATGAACGTTCTGCAAAAGCCTTAGTTTCTGTCTTAGAAAAAGTTAATGTCACTAATATCCTGCTACATTATGTAGGCTATGGTTATGCCTTACGGGGTTGTCCTTTTTGGTTGATAGATGGATTACACCAGTGGCAAAGCAGAAAGCATAAAGGTATTTTAGTGACCATGTTTCATGAACTTTATGCTGTTGGGTATCCAATTTGGAGTAGCGCATTTTGGACAGAACCAGTACAAAAATACCTGGTAGCTCGTCTGGTAAATATGAGCGATCATGCGGTTACTAATAAGCGTGAATATGCCAAGATACTGCAAAAACTTGGCTCAAATAGAAAGCAGCAAATTCCTATCTTGCCTGTGTTTTCAAATGTTGGTGAGCCAGAAACAATTGAGCCGCTAAATAAGCGAAAACCACAAGTTGTGGTTTTTGGTGGTGCTGGTAATCGCTCAAATGTTTATGAGAAATCTTTATCTGCTTTGAAACGTGTGTGTCTAGAACTAAATATTCAAGAAATCATTGATATTGGCCCACCAATAACCCTGCCAATTGCTGAAATTAATAATATACCTATAGTTTCATTAGGGCAACAATCTATGGAAAAAGTCAGCAGTATCTTGCAAGAATCATGGGTAGGGTTTTTTCATTATCCTCTAGATTTTCTAACGCGCTCAACTATATATGCTGCCTACTGCGCTCATGGCGTTATACCAGTTGGTACTAGCTACTATGCTTGGGGAAAAGAGCAAGATGGATTAGAAGAAAACCAGCATTATTGGTTAGTAGATAACCACAATCATAAGCAATTGACTTTATCTTTAGGAGAAGCGATCGCTCACAATGCTCATCTATGGTATCACACTCATAATCTCAATATTCAAACTAAATTATTTGCGAACATACTTTAAATATTCTTGTATAAGAGTCTGAATTTTATACAAGATAATTCTTTAATTTATGCAATAAAATCAATGATTTTGATATCTGTAACATCTCATATGTTGAGTTAAATAAAAATTTTTTAAATCTATTAATTATTACGCATTAAAATATTTTAAGGAAAAGATTTGTGAATATAATACATTACTTAAACAGACCTGAATATTTTTTTAGACCACAGCAAGTAATAAATCGCATCTTAGCAACTAACCAAGACAAATCAAAAGAATATAAATTTGTTAAATTTCCTTGGGGAGTCAATATAAATATTTCTACAAACATATATGATCCTGTCAATCTTGCAGTCAGTCGTACTGGAGTTTATGATCTAATTGTTACTGAGATATTATGGAGATTATTAGATTCTGGCGAGACTGCCGTCGATGTGGGTGCAAACATTGGTTATATGACTGGTTTAATGGCAGCTAGAACTGGAAAAACTGGCAAAGTGTACAGTTTTGAACCAAACCCAGAAGTTTACAGGGAGTTGTTGAAGAATATTCATGAATGGCAATCAAATTTAGGTTGGAACCATATCAATTTAGAGCAAATAGCTTTATCTGATCGTACAGGTATTGGTCTATTGTGTGTATCTGAAAATAGAGAAGCAGGAAAACTGACAGAAGCATCTGTAAGTAACTCATCGACTAACTATGAACAAACATATAATGTCACCATCAAAAGAATGGATGAAGTAATAAATGATGATATCGGAGTTATGAAACTTGATGTTGAAGGTCATGAATTGTCAGTTTTACAAGGTGCAACCAAACTGATTACTCATAATCGAATTAGAGATATAGTTTTTGAAGAACATAAAGGCTACCCTAGCTCAGTCTCTGACTTTTTAGAAGCTCAAGGTTATAAAATTTTTAGAATTTGGAAAGGCTTTTGGAAACCAATATTACATTCTCCTGAACAAAATTATATTCATCCTTGGGAACCACCTAGTTTTCTGGCGACTCTTGATGAAAAAAGAGTCAAAACCAGGTTACAAAAAAGCGGTTGGATGTCTCTGAATGGTAAATAAACAATACATATCTTGTGTCTAACAGTTAAAATCACAACTAACTTATAAAGCTTACCTTCGCAGGCGTAAAAGACTTAAAATTATTTTTAACTTAAAAAGTTAGATGGGAGCCATATCGGCTTTTAATTGAGAAAATTAAATTTATGAAAATCTTAATATACTCATCTGCATTTTATCCGAGTATAGGTGGCTTAGAAGCAGTTATTTCTGATTTATCGCATGAATTTACCTTACAAGGACATCATGTCAAGTTGGTAACGCAAACACCTACAGATAAAGCTGATGATTTACCCTTTGAAGTGATTCGCTGTCCTTCGATTAGTAAGTTATTCGAGTTAATCCTTTGGTGTGATGTTTGCTTTCACGGCTGCATTAGCTTAAAGGCAATTTGGCCAATTTTACTCCTCAAAAAACCTTTAGTAGTTACCCATCAAACATGGTATAGGTATCCAGGAACTAAACTCACTTTGCCAACAGCCTTGAAACATTGGATAACTTACTTCACTACTAACATTGCTCCTAGTCAAGCGATCGCCGATCAACTCCCAGGTTTAGTCAAAGTGATTCCTAATTCTTACGAGGATGATGTATTTTATGAAATGCCAGAAATTCCCCGCGATCGCGACTTAGTTTTTCTGGGGCGTTTAGTTTCGGATAAGGGTGCTGATTTATTACTCACTTCACTAGCAAAACTTAAACAACAAGGGTTGGAACCCAGTTTAACAATTATCGGTCAAGGGCCGGAAGAAACTCATCTTCAACAACAAGCCAAAAATCTTGAGATTGCAGATCAAGTCCAATTTATGGGAACTCAGCGCGGAGAAACTCTAGCTCGATTGCTAAATGCTCATAAAATATTAGTTGTTCCCTCTAAATGGCAGGAACCTTTTGGAATTGTCGCATTGGAGGGAATTGCCTGTGGGTGTCTGGTTGTTGGTTCAAAGGAAGGAGGATTAAAAGACGCTATTGGTTCATGTGGCTTAACATTTCTCAATGGAAATGTAGAAAATTTGACAACAGTACTAGCAGATATATTAACTCATCCTAAAAAAATCAATTTAGACAAAACCAATCGACAAATCCATTTAGCAAAACACCAGAAAAAGACAGTTGCCAAAGCATATCTTCAAACTATAGAAGCAATAATGTAGTGGATAAAATACTTCTTGCTCTAACTTTATTAATAATAATATGTATAATATTTACTAATCTTAATTGGCGGCAATTAGTGAAAGCCACACTATTTTTAATAGTATTTGATGGTGTTATGCGAAAATGGATATTACCTCAAGCCAGCAATGTAATATATCTTTTTAAAGATATAGTTTTATTGATTGCTTATATAAAATTTTTTCTATTTTACCGTACAGATTTTCAACTAATTAAAAATAAATACACATCTATTGTTCATATATTTTTATTTATCTCTTCAATATGGTTAATTTTTCAGTCTTTTAATCCTGATCTAGGCTCACCTATTATTGGAATATTTGGTCTTAGTCGCTATTTACTTTATGTTCCTTTAATGTGGCTACTTCCATATATTTTTAAATCAGAAGAAGATTTTATTAAATTTTTACGCAATTATCTTCTTTGCTTAATTCCAGTTTGTATTTTGGGAATATTTCAATTTTATAGTCCTCCCTCTAGTTTTCTCAATATTGCCCCAGGAGGAGAAGAAGCTTCAGAAGCACTTGGCTTTGCAAATGGCAAAATCCGTATATCAAGCGTATTTGCTTTTCCTAATATTTATACGGCTTATTTGGTAGTATGTTTTGGTTTTTTACTACCTTTACTCACAGGACAGATAAAACAATCAAATTTTTGGAGAATCATCACCTTCTTAGAACTATTTTTATTGATAGCTAATTTTTTTATGACTGGTTCTCGCGGAGTAATGGTAAACTCAGCATTAATTTTCGTAGGTTATTTGGTTGTCAAAAGTATTGATAATTTCGCAATAATTTTAAAATTTTTGAAAAAACTTACGGTTCCTGCTGTAATTGTAGTACTACTTTTGTCTCGTTATTTTGCTCCAGCAATTGATGCCTTTGTAACTCGCGGCGGATCTTCAGGTGAATTTTCTGAACGGATAGGCTATGCTTTATCCATTCATTCTGTACCTGGAAAATCTATTATGGACGGCTATGGTACTGGTGCAACTCAGTCAGGAGCGCAGCCTATCAAAAAACTATTATCTTTACCTCCTGGTTCAACACCTCCTAGCGCAGAAGCAGAAATGCACAAAATGACTATCGAAGTAGGGTTAGTTGGTGTTGTATTTTGGTATGGAATGAGGATTACATTAATGATGGCATTATGGTTTATATATAAAAATCTCTACAGTCCTTTCTTAAAAGATATGGCGTTAGTAGCTTTTTTTATACATTTGCAATTTCTTCCAGGTCAAGTAGTTTTTCATCCTCTTTCTGTGGTTTATTATTGGTTCTTTAGTGGATTTATATTTTTATTGCCAAAATTAGATATGAAAAATTATTTTACATAGTATAAATTTGATTTTCATAGGAAATATAAATAGTTTAATTATTATATATACATATATTTTAAAATTATATGATAAAGCTTCATTTTTGGATTCCAAATATATTTGACACAAAAGGAGGTATACAAAGTTATTTACAAGCTTTTTTAATGGCCATATCTGATAAATTTATTAATTCAAAAATAGAGGTTTATAACAAACTTGATAGTGAGCAACCCAAAGAAAATAAACTTTTAAAAAGAAATATTTCCTTCCATTTTTATGGAAACATACCCCCTAGTTTTAGAAGTCTTTATTTTGCTATAGCTCTGCTTGTAGGGGCAATCAAAGGACGACCAAATTTAATTTTAACTGGTCATATTAACTTTGCTCCTGTCGCTTATTGGATTTATCGCTTAACAGGAATTCCTTATTGGGTAATAGTTCATGGTATTGATGTATGGGATTTAAAAAATCCGATAAAACAAAACGCTTTACAAGCAGCAACAAAAATACTTTCAGTTAGCAACTATACACGCGATCGCATCCTAAAAGAACAAAACCTTAACCCACAATTGATTTCCCTTTTACCAGTTACTTTCGATCCATCTAAGTTTAAAATTGCTCCTAAACCCAAGCAACTGCTAGAAAGATACGGTTTAACTCCAGAACAGCCAATAATTTTAACCGTAGCCAGATTATCTAGTAGTGAAGGTTATAAAGGGTATGACCAAGTTATTCGAGCCTTACCCCAAATTCGCCAGGAAATTCCCAATGTTCATTATTTAATAGTAGGTAAAGGTAATGACCGCCCGCGAATTGAAGAACTAATTAAAAGCCTTAACTTGCAAGATTATGTAACTTTGACTGGCTTTATTCCAGATGAAGAACTTGTACCTCACTATAACTTGTGTGATGTATTTGCTATGCCAAGTAAAGGAGAGGGTTTTGGAATTGTTTATCTGGAAGCCTTAGCTTGTGGAAAGCCTACACTAGGAGGAAACCAGGATGGCGCAATTGATGCGCTTTGTGATGGTGAACTTGGGGCATTAGTTAATCCTGATAATATAGAAGAAATTGCTCAGACGCTAGATCAAATTTTACAAGGTACTTATCCTAATGCTTTAATGTATCAACCTCAAGCATTGCGTTCTAAAGTAATTGACACTTTTGGGTATGAGCGTTTTAAAGCGACTCTAACTAGCTATTTGGATGAGTATTTCCAAGCAAGTGTAAGGAGCTAAAATTTTAAAATGTGTGGTATTGCTGGGATTCTGACAATTGATCGTTATCAAGATAACTTGCAAACTATTATTCAGGGAATGCAAGCTGCTATACGACATCGTGGCCCTGATGATTTGGGTATTTATATTGCTCAAGAAAAACAAGCAGCACTTGCCCATACTCGTTTAGCAATTCTCGACCTCAGCTTTGCCGGACATCAACCCATGTCTACACCTGATGGACGTTACTGGATTGTTTTCAATGGTGAAATTTATAACTTTGAAAAAATTCGCCAGGATCTAATTACCCAAGGTGAACAGTTTCAATCCCAAACAGACACAGAAGTAATTCTCAAACTTTATCAAAGAGTAGGTACTGATTGTGTCCGCTATTTTCGCGGTATGTTTGCCTTTGCAATTTGGGATGATCTAGAAAAAACTTGTTTTTTAGCACGTGATCCTCTGGGCATCAAGCCACTTTATTATTGGCAATCAGGCTCAACATTAGTTTTTGCTTCTGAAATTAAATCTATCCTTGCATCCCGTTTACCCACAATTAACTGGAGTGTAGAGGGATTATATGGTTATTTAATTAGTGGCTCTGTACCAGAGCCACACACTTTAATTGCAGGTATATACTGCTTAAATGCAGGTAATTATTTATATTGGCAAGCAGGTAAAATCCATCAACAACAATATTGGCAAATTGATTTCACTCCAGAAGCAATTTCTGCGGCAGAAGCAAATGAAAAGATTAGAAATGCCTTAGTTGATTCGATTCAACACCATTTTGTAAGTGATGTACCAGTAGGTATCTTCCTTAGTGGAGGAATTGACTCAAGTTCTGTGCTTGCTTTAGCACGTCAAACCCAAAAAGGTAAGTTACGCACCTACTCAATTGCTTTTGAAGAAAATGAATGGAATGAGGGAGAAATAGCCCAAAAAATTGCTGATCTATTTGATACAGAGCATACAGAATATAAAATAACAGCACCTTTGGGAAGAGCTTTATTACCTCAATTTTTACAAAGTATTGATCAACCAAGTATAGATGGATTCAATAGTTTTTGCGTCTCCCAAGTCGCGCATCAAGATGGTACCAAAGTAGTTTTATCAGGTCTAGGAGGAGATGAACTATTTGGAGGTTATAAAAGCTTTCAACAAATACCAAGAATGGTTCATTGGGGGCAACAACTGCAAAAAATTCAACCTATAACAGGTGTATTAGGTAATGGATTAGCATCTTGGGGCAAATCTCCACAACAAAAGCGTCTAGGAGATTTTTTACAACAAAAGCCAACAACTACATCAGCCTATGGTAGTTATAGAGGAATTTTCTCCTACAAAGAAGCTAACACAATTATTCAGTATTATCTAAAAGATTCTTTATCTAATTCGACAATTGCTAATCTCAATTGGGAAAGCTGCATTTTTACAAATAGGAGCAATTATACTAATATTCCTTCCTTAGAAGATGAAGTAAGTTTGTTAGAACTCAGCTGCTATATGCGTAACCAATTGTTGCGAGACAGTGATGTTATGAGTATGGCATGGGGTTTAGAATTAAGAGTTCCTTTAGTTGATAGGGTCTTACTAGAAACTATCGCTTCTATTCCCAGTAGCATACGTCTAGAATCCAAAAAGAAATCATTAATTCAATCAGTTCCAGAACTACCAACTTGGTTAATTAATCTGCCTAAAAGAGGATTTTCATTTCCTTTTCAAAAATGGATAGATCAAGATTGGCATGATTATTTTAAAGTTCCTCCATTAGCTCAAGAAGTTGATATGAGACTTTGGTATCGGCGTTGGAGTTTAGCAATACTAGATTACTGGTGGCAAAAAATTAACCAATAGCTATTGAAGTTAAAAACATGAAAATTCTTCATGTAATTCCCTCTGTAGCCTCAGTTAGAGGTGGGCCAAGTCAAGCAGTGCAGGAAATAGTGAAAGAACTGCTAACTCTTGATGTTGATGTTGAAATTGTCACAACTAATGATAACGGTAATAATTTATTAGATGTGCCTCTGGCTCAACTTATAAAATACAATGATGTTCCTGTTCGATTTTTTAACCGCTTTTCCCCTAAAGTTAATGCTATACGGGAGTTTGCTTTTTCCAGTCAACTGACTACATGGTTATGGCAAAACATTGATAAATATGAATTGTTGCACGTTCATGCTATTTTTTCTTATCCATCTACAATAGCAATGGCGATCGCCCGTTTTAAAAATGTCCCATATATTGTTCGTCCTTTAGGACAGCTGTGTAAATGGTCGCTTGAGCAAAGTACTAGAAAAAAACAGGTTTATCTTAATTTAATTGAAAGGTCAAATCTACAATATAGTCAAGCAGTTCATTTTACTTCGGAACTAGAACAGCAAGAAGCTGAAAGATTAAATTTAGGAGTTAGTGGCTTTGTCCTACCACATGGACTCTCTATTCCTCCTACTATTTCTGATGCACGTCTTCGTTTACGTCAACATTTGAATCTTCCTATTGATCAACCCATTATCTTGTTTTTGTCTCGCTTACATCCTAAAAAAGGGCTAGAGTATTTAATCTCAGCCTTATGTAAACTCCAGAATTATCGTTTTACTCTTGTGATCGCAGGTAGTGGTTCTCCTGAATACACAGAGCAACTAAAATCTTTGGTTGTTTCAACAGGTATTAGCGATCGCACCCATTTTGCTGGATTCATAGAAAATGAAACTAAAGATTTATATCTTCAAGGTGCAGATTTATTCGCTTTAACTTCTCATTCAGAAAACTTTGGTATAGCAGTCTTAGAAGCTTTAGCCGCAGGCGTTCCTGTGCTGATTACTCCTTGTGTAGCGTTGGCTTCGGTAGTCGAAAAATATCAGCTTGGTTATGTCCTTCCCCAAGATATCTTAAAAATTTCTGATACTATTGAGAAGTTTTTAAATCATCCTCAATTATCTCAAGAGATGGGCGATCGCGCTCGTCAAGTAGTTTTAGATCAATACACCTGGAAAAATATTGCTTGTCAAATGGTTGACATTTACACCAAAATTATCAAAAAAGCGCATTTTTTGGATTGATGCTACAAGAAGTTACCCCTCTGATTCTCACCTACAACGAAGCACCCAATATTGGACGCACTCTCCAACATCTGGCTTGGGCTACAAAAATTGTAGTTGTTGATAGCTATAGCAATGATGAAACTCTAGAAATTTTGCAATCTTATCCACAAGTACAAGTATTCCAAAGAAAATTTGATACCCATGCTATTCAATGGAATTATGGTTTGGAAAAAATACAATCTCAATGGGTACTGTCTTTAGATGCAGATTATATTGTGACAGATGAACTAGTTGCGGAAATTGTGGCTTTACCAGCAGACAGCCAGATAAATGGTTACTTCACCAGATTTAAATACTGTGTGTTTGGCAAACCTTTAAGAGGTACAATACTTCCGCCTCGTCAAGTTCTCTTTCGCAAAGATAAAGCAATTTATATAGATGATGGACACACTCAGCTTTTGCAAGTGAATGGTGAATCAGCAATGCTTTCTAGCTATATTCATCATGATGATCGCAAACCTTTGAGTCGTTGGTTGTGGGCGCAGGATCGCTATATGGTAATTGAAGTCAAGAAATTACTGGAGACTCCAGTAGATGAACTCAGTTTAGGCGATCGCATCCGCAGACAAAAACTATTTGCTCCATTTGTTATCTTATTTTATTGTCTAATTCTCAAAGGAGGAATTTTAGACGGATGGGCTGGTTATTACTATGCTTTCCAGCGAATGCTAGCCGAAACTTTGTTATCAATCCGCTTGATAGAATATGAAAAATATTATCAAAGTTCGACTCACAAAGATTAATGCAGAAAAATTTTCCTAAAGTGCGTAAATATAAAAAAATATTATTATTTATCGTTTTTAATTTAGTCAGTATTGAGTTTGCTTTAAGAATTTTATTTGGGCTGGGTAGTCCGGTTTTAAGTCAAGCTGATACTTATACAGGCTACCGTTTTCAACCCAACCAATCATTAGTTCGCTTTGGCAAAAGAATAGAATATAACCAGTATTCTCAACGCTCTGAACCCATAAAATTGCAAAAAGCTAAAGGAAGTTTAAGAATATTAATGATTGGAGACTCTGTTCTGAATGGCGGCAATCCTATTGACCAAAAACAAATAATTACAGAACAATTAAAAGCTAAAATCCAAGCTTCAGGACAACCTACAGAAGTTTTGAATGCTTCTGCTGGTTCATGGGGAATTGGTAATCACTTAGGTTATTTAAAAGAGTTCGGCACTTTTAACAGTGATGCTGTAATTTTGCAAATTGGCACACATGACCTGACTCAACCTACTAGCACAAGTGAACGTGTAGGAAAAGATCCTAACTACCCAGATCACCCTCCGCTTTCAGCAATTCAAGAAGCTTTGAATCGCTATATAATACCTCGGGTTTTCGGAAATGTGAACTTAAACCCATTTTCTAATCAAGAAATTCCTCAGATATCTCCTGCACAAGTAGATCAGCAATTTCAAAAAAATATGGAATTTTTCAAAACAGCAGCCAAGCTTGTGCGCGATAAAAAAATACCCATTTACGTACTTTTTACACCTAATCGTTACGACTTAATTCCCAAACCTGCAACTCCACCTTATAAACCGGAGTTTATGCAAGTGCTGAAGTCGCTACAAATACAAATCTTTGATACTTACGATGCTTGGTCTAAATTACCTACTAATGTTGTTGAAACTTACTTTCGAGACGAAGTTCATTTAAGTGCAGTAGGCTATCAAGTAGCAGCTGATTTAATTTTTCAACAGCTTTGTATACAGCAAAAATTTCAAGGTTGTTTTTTAGCATCACCATCAACAAAATTGTAACTTGATGAGAAAAAACCTTGTATATAACGTTATATACAAGGTTTAGATTAAAGTTGAAATTATTTCACTCTTTATGAAGACAACTTTTAAATAACTTCATCGAAGTTAACCATAAAAGGTTTACCCTTAGTTGGATTGGAAAATCCATGCATAAAGATTAAGTTTTCTCCATTTGGCCCAGTAAATTTTATCTGTTCTCCGTTCCAGTTAAACCCGTCTTGCACCATATAGTCAACAACTTGTTTGCCATCATAGTCAAGTACAGACATCACGTATGAATACATTGACTTGCTGGCACCAGAGCCACTATATCCAGCCTGATCGAAAGACACCGCAACATTTACAGGATCTTTGAGGCGGGAATCACGTAAAATGCCTCTAACTGTACCGTCGTATTGTGTGTAGTAAATAGCTCGATCTCCACGGCTTACAATGTAGTAGTCATCGCATGAAGTGCTATGAAATCCATGAAACATTTGCACTGGATTTCTACCTACTTGGAAAGATTTAAACGGGCTATCAGGAACGGATGCTGTAGTACTAGGAAGAATTAGTGACTCCACATTATACATACGTACAGTACCATCCATAGAAGCAATATAAGCTGTCTTTAAAGGCTTCTGAACTTCCCCGTTATATTCTGATCTTGGTGCTTTAAAACCATTCCATCTGTTTCCTGTTGCTACAGCAGTGGGCTGACTGATAGTTAAAACTTTTGATACAACTGGGGTCTGTTCTGGTGCATAACTAAATGTGTGCGGCCACTGATTAGCTGCTGTACCTTCATTCTTGGTTTGATCAAAGTTAGCTTGGGTAGTCAAGTACATTTTACGGTAGTACTTCAGCAGAGGGCGGATGTCGATAATTGCAACTTTATTTTCAGCTCTTGAACTGACAATTGCATATCCACTTTGAGCAGTCTGCTTCCAATAGTTATCTCCGTAGGAAGTATCCCACGCTGTGCTATACCACTTATCACGTACAGACTGCAAGTTCAAATCGTCGTTTGCGTTATCACCATAACCACGAGGATTGCCTAACCTTGTACTTACTGTCACATCAACTGCATTTGGTGCAGCAAATGGCAAATCAATATACCCAATTACCTTTAGTCCTTTTACAGTAGGCCAACCTGGTAGTCCCCAATAAAATCTGTTCTCTTGAGCCATTTGACGAGTTTTGACTGCTATTACTGCCAACTGTCCTTTGCGGTTAATAGTGTCCCAAACGGTTACAAATAAAAATTCGTTGTTGTTGCTAGCCACTATGGCTGTTGGCACTTTGCCATTATCAAGTGCTGCTGAAACGTAGCTCACGCCTTCTTGGGTATAGCCGTCGTTTCCAGTACCCGCAGAGATTATTTTTCCGTTTTGGAAAGCCAAAAAACCAGTTAAAGAACTACCAACTGAACGAGTAGTTGCAATTGGTGGTAAAGGCAGTGTGCCGCCTGAGGCATCAGAATATTGCTTGACTGATGGAGTCGTAGGGGTACTAATATTATTTCGATTCCACCAATCCCCGAGCCATTCTGCGCGTGCCCTTAAACACAATCCATTATCAGTAAAGCTAATCGCACCGTCAGAATTTCGCATATTTGATGAGCCGTACTGATACTCAGCTGGTGCATCTGTATCAGGTGAAAATAGCATCTGTCCCGATGTCATCCAAGCAGCTCCTGGATCACCATCTGGCCCTGGGTCAACTCGACACCAAGCACCAGCGTTTTTGCGAATGATGCCATCACTTGATGGCTGATATACCGTCGGGAAAGATTCTTCTGTGGTGTGAAAGTCGCTATATTTAGGGCCGAAACGATAATCAATCATTTCACGCTTGTGATAGTTATTGGCTACGTTTGTGTATTCTGTCCAATTTATAGTGCCATCAGCGTTGAGAATTCGCTCTTTCCAGGAAGTAGTGGGTGTTGGTGTTGGTGTTGGTGTTGGTGTTGGTGTTGGTGTTGGTGTTGGTGTTGGTGTTGGTGTTGGTGTTGGTGTTGGTGTTGGTGTTGGTGTTGGTGTTTGGGAAACAGCAACAAAATCGATGTCACGAAAATAATTGCTATTACGGTAGGAGTTCTTCGGGAAATTTCCACGAGTTAAGTCAAACACTCCATTGTTACCGTCAGCAACTGAGCGAAGATTACTATTGACTATTGAAGTAGCTAGTTGATTTTGTGTGTAAGCATAGTAGCTATTCGCATTCACAGACACCACATAAGTCGTATTAGCTTTAATATTTAGTGGTGTACTTAAAGCCTGTTTTTGCCAACCAGAAGCAGTCTCGTTAGTAAAAGTGACACTGGCCAGAAGAGTTCCTGTTGCTGACCAGATTTTACCAATGTGAGGTGAAGTTTGAGTTGTGGTCTCGCCAGCAGGTTTCCAATAGCGAATGGCGGTAATCTTTCCGTCTGTAGTACTGCGGAATTTCATCCCTAATTCGTAGGGATAGTTATCAGTCTTGAAAGTACTAGGAGTTTGAGTTGTAAAAACTGTGCTTACTGTTGCCTGTGCTAATTGGATGTTGGACAGAAATTTTTTGATACCAACATTTTGAGCAGAGTTATTGCTGCTGTCTTTGATTTTAATTGAATAGGTTGTTTGGTATGCGTTCGTTGGGGTGAAATTAGCAGCATTGGAGGGAACTGCCCCCAAGAAAGCAGCAAGCAACAGAACAGTAGGAGAATAAACTACTGTCAGAATATTATTAAAAAGCTTCATAGAACCTCTCAGCCTATTGTCATCAAGGAAACACACTTCTATCTGATAAATCAGATGGTTTAGAACTATTTAGGGATGCACACAAAAAACATGATTTCGTACAAAAGTACCACTCTTTGGCAGACTTTTGACAAATAATTCTTTCGAGTAAGATTCAAGTAAGATTTAAATCTTACTGGCAGAATAAACTTATGCCGAAATATTAAACTTGCGGCTAACACTAAGTTAAATCGATGAAAAACTTAGGTTTGATGGCATTGGTTTTGAATGCGATCGCTCAAATCAAAAAGATGCCGTGAACAGTCATTACTGTTACCTCCCCAATAAACATGAAGATTTTAAATTCCGCCTGGGTAAATTTACCATAAATTCATATACCATAAAATCGAATGCTGGTAAATCTACGTGACTTTAGCTACAGCAATAAATCCTAAAAGCTAAAACTGGTAAGTATTCAGACGAATTATAAAGTTTCAGTTTATGGTGATCAATCAATGAATTTTTTAGCTTTGTTGTATCTAATTCCATAGATTTTATACCGTTGCTCATCAAGATGATGGTAAACTTCTTTATGAAAAACCTATGTTAAATCGATGGGAATCTGGGTAAAACTATCTACACGCCAACTCAAGAAATATTTGATTTTGGCTGCAATAACTTTTTTCCTTACCCTAGTACTTTTTATTCCTATACGTTTAGCGATCGCATTTCATCAAGCACCTCAACCCCAAGCTATTCTTATGCTTGGTGGTACTGCATTAGGAGAAAGAGAAACATTTACCGCAGAATTTGCCCGCTGGTATCCGTCTCTAGAAATTTGGGTTTCCTCTGGTCTTACCCCTATCAGAACACGTCAAATTTTTCGTGCTTCTGGTATACCTGATAGGCGACTTCATCTTGACTATCGTGCTGTTGATACAGTCACTAACTTCACGACCTTAGTATCAGACTTCAAACATCGTAAAATCCAGCATATTTATTTAATTACATCTCAAGAACATATTCCCAGAGCTAGGGCGATCGCTACTATAGTTCTTGGTAGTCAAGGAATTGCTTTTACCTCGCTAGCTGTACCATCAGACCAGGCGAAAGAATCGGTTTTAAGCATTCTTCGTGATATTGCACGCTCTATTTTATGGGTATTCACAGGTTATACAGGTGCAAGTATTTAATTAACTGTTTATTTAGTTGATATATGCGGTTAAATAACTATACTCTTGGTACTTATACTCCTGGTGCATCTTTATGGAAACAAGTTTTCTGGTACTTCTTAGGCTCACCTTTAGTACAAAACCGCTGGCTGACTATATCAGCTTTTAAAATTTGGATACTTCGCCGCTTTGGAGCGCAAATTGGTCAAGGTGTACGTATAAAGCCAGGAGTCCGCATTAAGTTTCCTTGGAGATTAATTATAGGTGATTATGTTTGGCTAGGAGAAGATGCTTGGATAGATAACCTCGCTCCTGTAATCATCTGGCACCCCCAGGAGACTACCGCCACAGCGTCAGCTTGGCGGTGAGAGGAATGGGGACGAGCGAGGAGATTCACCCCTGAGTCGAGTTGTTGCGGAGCAGCAACAGACGACGGGGTGAGCGACACTTCGACAAAGCTCAGTGACCGCGAGTGAGTAAATAAACTTTGGTACATAGCGGGTTTTATGTATTTCACAGATTTAATGGTAAAATGTGAAGCATGGAAAAAGCCTGCCGCTACCGTTTTTACCCAACCACCGAGCAAGAACAGATATTGCGCCGGACAATTGGGTGTGTGCGGTTGGTATTCAACAAAGCTTTGGCGGCGAGAACTGAGGCTTGGTAGCAGAAGCAAGAGCGAGTAGATTACGCTCAAACCTCCACCATGTTGACGCAGTGGAAGAAACTTGATGACCTCCAGTTTTTGAATGAGGTTAGCTGTGTACCACTGCAACAAGGCTTGCGACATCTGCAAACTGCTTTCACTAATTTCTTTGCAGGTAGGGCTAAATATCCCAACTTTAAAAAGAAACGTAGCGGTGGTAGTGCAGAGTTTACCAAGTCTGCTTTCCGGTGGAAGGATGGACAAGTCTATTTGGCTAAGTGTTCTGAACCATTGCCTATTAAATGGTCTAGGCAACTTCCAAAGGGGTGTGAACCTAGTACCATCACAGTTAGGCTTGAACCTTCTGGACGATGGTTTGTCAGTTTGCGGATTAATGATCCGACTGACGAAACTTTGCAACCAGTTGACCCTTCGGCTACGCTCAGGGTCAACGGTGAGCGTAGCCGAACCGTTGACAGTGCTGTCGGATTGGATGTCGGGATTAGCAGTCTCGTTACCCTGAGTACGGGTGAAAAGATTGCTAATCCCAAAGCGTTTGACAAGCACTATCAAAAGTTGAGGAAAGCCCAAAAGTCTTTGAGTCGGAAACAGAAAGCTTCTCGTAATCGAGACAAAGCAAGACTCAAAGTTGCCCGCCTTCAAGCCAAAATCTCTGACACAAGAATTGACCATCTGCACAAACTGACAACTCGACTGATTCGTGAAAACCAAACGATAGTGGTGGAGGATTTGGCAGTTAAGAATATGGTGAGCCAGCGCGTTGGGCGGGTTTCCCGACTTGAAGCGACTGGCGAACCCGTAAGGGTCAAGAATCACAAACTTGCTCGTGCCATCAGTGATGCTGCGTGGGGTGAGTTGGTGAGACAACTGGAATACAAAGCCAAATGGTATGGTCGAACCTTGGTAAAAATTGACCGATGGTTTCCCAGTTCTAAACGCTGTGGCAACTGCGGACATATTGTTGATAAACTGCCGTTGAATGTTAGGGAGTGGGACTGTCCCAACTGCGAAACACACCACGACCGAGACATCAACGCCAGTCGAAATATTTTGAGCCAGTGCCGTGGGCGGGTTTCCCGACTTGAGGCAACTGGCGTGGCGGTGGGACACACCGTTACAGTCTGTGGAGCGAACATAAGACCTGATAGGCATAAGTCTAAAGGGCAGTTGCGAAAAACCCGTAAGGGAAGGAAACAGAAACCCGAATCGTGAGGTTTGGGAATCCCCCGCTACACCCGAAGGGTTAGCGGTGGGAGGATGTCAATTATGCAGGTAATCCGGCTCAACCTATTAAACAGAGAAAACTATAATCTTTGATTAATTGAAAATTCACAGAAATTAAATTTATGCCTCCCTAGAGAGGAGGCAATTCTGATAAAATTTATTGATCGCGCGTAAAACCCCATCCCCTTGTGGGTGGAGATGTAAGCGCGGCGTGAATTAAGGGGGTGAAGCTCGTTCCTCGCTACCGCTTCGCTAACGATACCCCCTTAATTAGCAATAAGTAGAGCAGCGTAAATATTTATAGCTGGGAAAAGGCAGCAGGCAGGAGGCAGAAGGCAGGAGGGAAAAGGGTTTTAGGTTAATTAACTTTTCTTAACATAGTTCGTTTTTTTCTCAATGAGTTACTTATGTTTCTGGGTAGACGCATCACCTCGCTGTTTTTGAGTTTCGATGTACCGCTTCACTGCTTCTTCCGAGACTCCAGCAACAGATGAGTAAAACGTGCCATCACTCCACATCGCAGAACCCCAAAAACGACGTTTTTTCAGGTCTTTGAATGTATTAAATATATGCACAGCAGAAATTGATTTCATGGTTTTAGCAATTTCTACTGGTGCAGTTGTGTGATCTGCCTGTACGAATACATGAACGTGGTCAGGCATGATTTCCAACGCGAAAATAATCCTAGAAACCCAAAACAGACCAATCTAGTTTACTTGGTTAAGGTATGTCATTCATACAATGAATTACTTGAAACCATAGGTATTTTGCAGTCAGCAAGCATACCAGTCAATGCTATTTCTGTAATAACTCCTCAGTTGCAAAAACTGGCAATATTTAAGCAGTTTGAGCAAAGGCAAACAGCATAATGAAACGTACTGTTAGCATCCCAGTTGAATTACCATCAGAAAGGTTTTTCCCTTTAATGAATCAGTGTGCAGAGATATTTAATGCACATGTTGACTGGTCTATTGCTAACAGTACCTACAACAAAAACAAGGCACACAAGGAACTGTATCACCTACTAAGGGTTCAGTTTCCCAGTGTGCCTTCTGCTTTGTTACAGACAGTTCGAGATAACGCACTTGAGGCAATCAAAGCTACAAAGTTTAAAAGCATCCCCAAGAAAAAACCAACGTCAGGATTAAGGTACGATAAGCGCACAATGACGCTAAGAGGTAAGCAATTAACTCTTAGTTGTATTGGTAAACGAGTCACTTTAATTCTTGATGTCCCTGAATATTTCAGAGAAGTTTTTGAAACTTGGGACTTTTGTGGAGCAACTGTCACTTACACCAAGAACACTAAGCGCAAAGTCAGAGCGGAGGCTTCCTCCGAGCTGAACTTGTCTGGACGTGAGAAGCGGTTCATGAAGGATACGAATCATTGTGTAAGTAAAAAGTTGTCCAACCAACCAGGAGTAGCAGTTTTTGTACTAGAGGACTTGTCCAGTATTCGCACACAGCGACGAGGCAAGAAAATGAATAAATGGTTGGGTAGTTGGGCTTTTTACCAACAAGAGCAATTCCTGAGTTACAAAGCAGAAGCATTGGGTAAACGAGTAGTTCACCAAGATCCTCGTTACACGTCCGCCAAGTGCAATATTTGTAAGCACATTCGACGGACAAACCGTCACAAGTCTAGATTCCATTGCAAAAATTGTGGACATCGGACACACGCGGATCTCAATGCTGCCAAGAATATCAGGGATGACTACATTCTCTACTCTACCCAAGGGACAGAGGAGCAGGCATCAGTCAATATGCCGGATGTTTCGACCGATTCTCTCGGTCAGTTACAAGCCCCATCCACAAGGGGATGGGGCGGTTGACCTAAGTACGTGAATAACGCAGACGTAACCTTAAAAGTCGCAACCAACGCAACCAAGTTTGTGCAGGTTGTTCAAAGAAAGTAAAAATATCACCAAAACCCATATTTGTTTTTTGGTGGTGTAACCAATGTCTTTCTGGAGTAGTGATAAATAAAATTTGGCACACAATATTTACTATCTTTGGGGTATTCCAACCCAAAACAATAACGTGTCTCCACCATACATGGAACTGGCCTAGTATCAGTCCTAAAATTACACCACTTGGAGAGAAAGACCAGAATATAAATGCCATCAATAAATAAGGTAAAGCTCCTAAAATCCCATCTAGCAACACTTGGAAATTAGCAGTCAATATAGCATAGTGGCGAAAGTCTTTCTTCCAAGAGTGGTGTGTTTTTAAATGCAGACTACCAAAAACGTGTTCAGGTATGTGGTAAATGAATGTAGAGAAAAAATCACCAAAAAATAATAATAGCCACGCAATAGCAATAGTCTCAAGCATTTTTACTCCTCACATCAGTCCAGAAAATTCACCGAAAATTTCGGCAGTTAGTTGAAATAGTTAAAAGAGAAATACACTTTGATCTGGGCAGAAAGTGTAATTGAGGCTAAGAGTATGTCTAACTTGAGAAATTGCACTTTCCCTCATACCCGCTTCTGAATTAAATTCTTGAATTTGAAAAATCAAATTCGTCTTTTTTGGCAACAAATATTTACATCTTAATCTCGATAGATTTAGTGACCTTTTATGTTTTTCCATAATCTTCTTATTAAAAGATGCTCAATAAGCAAAGAAGAATTTAAAATTTGGGAAAATTTAGGTTAAGGTTTTATTCAGTAATTCAGACTATCTTCAATAATTACTGGAATATAATAATTAGACTAAATTTGTTTTTGATTTTTGTCTTATCAGCTTGACAGGTGCGATCGCTAGTTGGTTGTAAAGTGAATACTAACTAACAATGCTGTTATGTAATGACCAGGACTACCATTTTATTAAAATAGAATATATTTGCAGATGAGCCAGACTTGGATATAGATTCTGTGCTACTCATGGATGAATTGCAGGAGTTTAATAGCCCCCGCTAAATCCTTCGCGCAGATTCTCTGAAGGAGAAGGTTTAGCAGTCTACAATGAATAGTTGGCTTTTTTACCCAAATCATTGATTCAGAAGATTCTTCAATTCTCTGTTTGATATAGAGAAGATAATATCAATAACATACTAATAGCTGTATTTTGTCAATCTACTTAATTATGATTATGGAAAAGTTCATCCAATCTTTACGTATATTCATGGAGAGTATACTTACAATGTATTTAAGCAAACTGTAGCGTCTGTGGATTTCTTCTCTTCAATTTTCTTTCAAGATTATTTTATGAGATAAAAACTACAGATGTACTAATTTAATAGCCTACTATCAAGATGCCAACAGTCTAAGTTTATAGCTGCTATTCACTAGCTTGACTTATAAGTATTTCCCTAT
The DNA here is from genome assembly GCF_014697425.1 of Nostoc sp. FACHB-110. Lineage (GTDB taxonomy): Bacteria > Cyanobacteriota > Cyanobacteriia > Cyanobacteriales > Nostocaceae > Nostoc_B. The sequence continues at coordinate 784 of NZ_JACJRU010000008.1, read as the reverse complement.
TATTAATGGCTAGTCTTAAGTTATTCATGTTAAGCATCTGACACTTTTATGAGTGCCAGAAAATTTTTCCTGTTCAAATAAATAGTCATAATCATTGAAAAATTCTAGACATGAACCAAGCAAAGTAATGTTACATATAGCAATCCTAAATCATTCGTGAAGCACAATCTCCCCAACTTCTTGCAGAAGTCGGGGATATGAATCTCACTAATTTTCACAAATCAAATAGGATTGCTATAGATAAAAAGTCCACTCTTTGAAGTAAACAGGTGTGAAAAACCGAAACGCCTGTGAAATTTTCATGGAGTTTTGTTTGATGGGTGAAGAATATCTTTTGCAAATTTACGATTTTGAAGTTTTATTTTTTAGAATCAAAGTAAAACTCTAAATCATAAAATCTGGAATTGATTTTACTGTTGTTGGTGAATAAATATAAGGAGGAGTGATCAGTCAAAAAAGCACAAAAATGTAGGTTGGAGATAAGTTAAACAGCAAAAATGCAAGACAAATAAAATATGAAGCAAAAATTTAAATACTTGATTCTTATTTGCTGCACGATAATATTAGTCCTATATTTGGGAAACACAGCAGAATACACAGTAGCGCAGCAAACAGCAGTTCAGACAACAAAAGCAGGAATAGAAACCATAGCGTTCAGTGCAGATGGACAAACCCTAGCAGCCGGCAAAAAAAATGGTGAAATAGTACTGCTAAATCCAGAAAACGGCAAAGAAAAACAAAGATTAAAAATAGACACAGGAAGAGCAGTCACAAAAATCGCCTT
>NZ_JACJRU010000079.1 GCF_014697425.1 Nostoc sp. FACHB-110 | reverse complement strand
AAACTGTTTTGACTCAACATCCTTTGGTGCAGGAGAGTGTTGTTGTAGTCAGGGAAGATTCTCCTGGGGATAAACGTCTGGTTGCTTACTTAGTCCCTGCTGTTCATAGTCAAACATTACCCCAGCAGGTTGCTCAGTGGCAGAGCGAGTATGTTAGTGATTGGCAAATGCTCTATGAAAAAACTTATAGCCAAGAGCAAGCAACCGCAGATGACCTGACTCTAAACCTGGCTGGATGGAACAGTTCCTACACAAAACAAGCCATTCCAGAACAGGAAATGCAGGAGTGGGTAGAGAATACAGTCAGCCGCATCCAAGCTAATTCCCCACAGCGCGTATTAGAAATTGGTTGTGGTACAGGGTTACTGCTATCGCGCATTGCCAAGCATTGCCAAAAGTATTGGGGAACGGATTATTCCATCGCCGCTATCAAGTACGTTGAGCAAGTATGTAGTCAGGTTGAAGGTTTAGCTCATGTGCGCTTGCTGCAACAAATGGCAGATAACTTTGAGGGTATTCCCCAAGGAGACTTCGACACTGTAATTTTGAACTCAATTGTGCAGTATTTCCCCAGTGTTGAGTATCTTTTACAAGTGATTGCAGGGGCGATCGCTGCAATTGGCAATCAAGGTACGCTGTTCGTCGGGGATGTCCGCTCCTTACCTCTGCTCTCACCCTACCATGCATCTGTACAGTTGTTCCAAGCCGATGCGGATAAAACCATTGAACAATGGCAACAACAAGTGCATTCTAGTGTGGCGATGGAAGAAGAATTGGTAATTGATCCGACTTTCTTCATTGCTCTCCAGACAAGCTTTCCTCAAATTGGTTGGGTAGAGATTCAGCCCAAACGTGGTAATAGCCTCAATGAGTTAACCCAATTCCGTTATGATGTGACTTTGCACATCGGTAGTCACGTACAAACAAACGTAGTTTCTTGGTTAAATTGGCAACTAGACAAGCTCTCCTTCGCAGACATTCAAAATCAACTGCAACAAGAACAGCCAGAACTGTTAGGAATCAGAAGAGTGCCAAATCAACGGGTGCAGCAAGCACTAGAGATTTATCAGTGGCTAGAAAATCCCCCAGGTGTAAAAACGGTGGGGCAACTGCGGGAAATACTAGCCGGGCAGACGATAAGTGGTGTTAATCCAGAGCAGTTTTACCTGTTGGGTCAGCAACTTGGTTACACTGTTCACACCAGTTGGTGGGAAAGTAGCCAAGATGGTTGTTATGATGTTGTCTTCTGTCGCCATGAGAAAGCAGGGGAACAGGGGAGCTTTGACTTACAAGGGATGAGGTTTGTATCAGAAAACCGCAGGGAAACTCCATCTTCCCCCCTGCCCCCTGCCCCCTGCCCCCCTGCCTTTACTTTCTGGGATAATTCAGCCATCACAACTAAATCCTGGACTGACTACACAAACAACCCCCTACAAGGAAAATTAGTTCAAAAGCTTGTACCTTTAGTACGCGAATTTAGCCAACAAAAGCTACCAGATTACATGGTTCCCCAAGCTTTTGTTCTCCTAGAAACGTTGCCCCTCACACCCAATGGCAAAGTAGACCGCCGCGCCTTACCAAAACCTGACACAGCCAAGAGGAATCTTTCCACTGGCCTTGTTTTACCTCGCAACCCAATTGAAGCTCAACTCGCTCGTATCTGGAGTGAAATTTTGGGTGTGGAACGCATCGGTGTCAACGACAATTTTTTTGAACTGGGCGGACATTCCTTACTAGCTACCCAAGTCTTATCAGAAATCAACTCAGCTTTTGGGCTGAAGCTATCCATACAAACGATGTTTGAGTCTCCCACAGTCGCAGGTATAGCAGCTTACATCAAAGTCATGGATTGGGCAACCCAAGATTTGCTAGTTGCAGAAGTCAGTATGGAAACAGTGGAGCTATGAGCATGACTAACAGCATTGTGGAATTTCTCGATCGCCTGAGCGAGTTAAATATTAAACTGGAAGTCAATGGCGTTAGCGGAGCGCCTCTGGAAGAAGTTCGCTTGCGTTGTCATGCACCTGAAGGAATTTTAACTCCCTCTTTACTGAAGGAAATTTCTGGGCGCAAATCAGAAATTCTCCTGTTTTTACAGCAAGCCAAGCAGGTGAAAACTACTCATCAGCCCATTGCCAGAGTGTCACGGGATGGTGATATCCCCCTATCTTTCACCCAACAGCGACTCTGGTTTCTGCAGCAGCTTTCACCAGACAGTCAGTCCTATAATATGCTGCAAATTCTCCGGCTAGAAGGAGCGTTGAATATAGTTGCACTGGAGCAAAGCTTGGGTGAACTTGTTCGCCGTCACGAAATTTTAAGAACAACTTTTCCCGCAGTCGAGGGAAAACCTGTCCAGGTAATTGCTTCTTTTACTGATTTCACTTTGCCAGTCCGTAATTTGCAAGGTTTGTCAGCCGAAGCGCAAACTGCCCAGATTCAGCAAATAGCCCAGTCCGTTGCATCTGAGGCTTTCGATTTAGCTGTTGGGCCATTAGTAGACTTCACCCTACTCAAACTTAGCGATCGAGAGCATATACTACTGTTGAAGATGCACCACATTATCTATGATGGCTGGTCTTTGAACATCTTCAACCGTGAATTATCTCAACTGTACACAGCTTTCACGCAAAACTTACCCAATCCACTACCCGAATTGTCCATCCAGTTCGCTGACTTTGCCGTTTGGCAACGCCAGTGGTTGACAGGGGAAGTATTGAAGGAACAACTAACTTACTGGGAACAGCAGTTGGCGGGTGTCTCTGGTGTGCTGGAACTACCTACCGATAAACCACGCCCTCCAGTTCAAAGCTTCCGAGGTGGAGTAGAAAGTTTTCAACTCAACCGCGAGATTACCCAACGCCTCAAACAACTGGCCAAACAGTCAGACGCAACGCTGTATATGACTCTACTGGCAGCCTTTTTCGTCTTACTGTCTCGTTATAGCGGTCAATCAGATGTTGTTGTTGGCTCCCCAATTGCTAACCGCAACCACAAAAGCGTCGAGCCGATTATGGGGTTTTTTGCCAATACTCTAGCATTAAGGGGCAATCTCTCTGGCAATCCCAGTTTTATTGACTTTTTAGCACAAGTGCGGCAAACTACCTTATCAGCATACGCCTACCAAGACTTGCCTTTTGAGATGTTGGTAGACAAGCTACAGCCAGAGCGAGATTTGAGTCGTAATCCTCTGGTACAGGTAATATTTGCCCTCCAAAATGCTCCCGCCTCGGCCTGGGAGTTGCCGGGTTTAACTATCGACTATCTGCCCTTGTCAGTTGATGAAACAGTCAGGTTTGATTTGGAAGTAAACTGCCAAGAAGTTATGGGATGTCTGGAGGGCGTTTGGAATTATAGTACTGATTTATTTGATACTACTACAATTACTCGCATAGTCCGACATTTCCAAACTTTACTGGAAGCAATTGTCGTCAATCCCCAAGCGCGAATTTCGGAATTACCACTGTTAACAACCGCAGAGGAACAACAGTTATTAGTCGAGTGGAACGATACAATCACAGACTATCCCCAAGATAAGTGTATTCATCAATTATTTGAAGAGCAGGTAGAGCGGACACCCGATGCAATTGCCCTGGTGATGAGCAATGAACAACTCACCTACGCGCAATTAAATCGTCGTGCTAACTGTTTAGCACATTACTTGCAGTCATTAGGAGTCAAACCAGATGTGCTAGTAGGGTTGTGTGTAGAGCGATCGCCTTTAATGATTATTGCACTGTTAGCGATACTCAAAGCAGGTGGAGCATACCTACCCCTAGACAGTGAATATCCTAGCGATCGCCTCAGCTTCATCCTCGACGACACTCAAGTTCCCATACTCCTTACCCAAGAAATTCTCCTCCATAAACTACCCGCCACATCAGCAAAAGTCATATTTCTTGATGAAATTTGGTCACACATCAGCCAAAACAATCAGGAAAACCCCCTCAGTGAAGTCACACCAAATCATCTAGCCAATGTAATTTACACATCCGGTTCCACAGGAAAACCTAAAGGTGTCATGGTGGAACATCGAGGACTAGTTAACCTCGCCCAAGCCCAGATTCACACCTTTGGTGTAGACTCCTCTAGTCGCATTCTTCAGTTTGCTTCCTTAAGTTTTGATGCTTCCATCTGGGAAATTTTGATGGCTTGGGGGTCTGGGGCTAGCTTATACTTGGGAAAAAAAGACGCACTCATGCCCGGTACACCCTTACTGGAGCGATTACGCACAGATGGCATTACCCATATCACCCTACCACCATCGGCATTAGCCGTCTTGCCAACCGAACAACTGCCCAAACTACAAACAATCATTGTCGCTGGTGAAGCTTGTCCTTTGGAACTCGTCAAAAAATGGTCAGTGGGCAGAAACTTCTTCAATGCTTATGGGCCGACAGAAGCCAGTGTTTGCGCCACCATTGCCCAATGCACCCCCCAAGACGAGAAAGTTACCATTGGTCGTCCCATTGCCAACGTGCAAGTCTACATTTTAGATGAGCAATTGCAACCAGTACCCCTTGGTGTACCCGGAGAACTGCACATTGGCGGTGCGGGGTTAGCCAGAGGTTATCTCCACCGACCAGAATTAACACAACAGAAATTCATCCCCAACCCCTTTAGTGGAAGCAGAGGAGCAGGGGAGCAGGGGAGCAGGGGAAAAGAACGCCTTTACAAAACCGGAGACTTGGCACGTTATTTACCAGATGGCAACATTGAATACATAGGCCGCATCGACAACCAAGTGAAAATCCGGGGTTTACGCATCGAATTGGGTGAAATTGAGACAGCACTAAGTCAATACCCAGCCGTGCGAGAAGCTGTAGTTGTGGTGCGCGAAGATATTCCTCAGCGCAAATACTTAGCAGCCTACATCGTTCCTCACCAAAATTTAGCAATTAATAACAGTGAGTTACGCAGTTTTCTGAAACAAAAATTGCCCAATTACATGATTCCAGGTGCATTCGTCATTTTGGATGCTCTGCCATTAACACCCAATGGTAAAGTAGACCGTCGCTCTCTACCAATACCTCAAACAACAGATCAAAAAGTTGCACCCCGTACTTGGGCGGAAAAAACACTAGCTCAAATTTGGTGTGAAGTTCTCCACCTCCAGACAGTTAGCATACACGACAACTTTTTTGAGCTAGGAGGAGATTCTATTGTTAGTATTCAGATTATTTCTCAAGCCAATCAAGCCGGACTGCAACTCAATCCCAAACAGATATTTGAATACCAAACCATCGCAGAATTAGCCAGTGTAGCCCGCACGAATGCAACTATCCAGGCAGAACAAGGTCAAGTAACGGGATTAGTACCTCTCACACCTATTCAGCACTGGTTTTTTGCCCAAAATTTACCAGAACCTCACCACTTTAATCAAGCTTTTCTCTTAGAAATACCGTCAACTTTTGAGCCGCATCTGTTGTCACAAGTGGTGCAACAATTGTTAATACATCACGATGCGCTGCGCTTACGTTTTGAGCAGTCTGGTGACAATTGGCAACAAATTAATGCCGCCACTGATAATATTATTCCTTTTTCCCAAATAGATTTATCGACAATACCAGAGGCAGAACAAACAGCCGCCATTGAAACTGCTGCGACTGAATTACAAGCTAGTTTCAATCTTTCTTTTGGCTCATTAATACGAGTATCCTTATTTAATTTAGGTACTATCAAATCTAGTCGTTTATTAATAATTATTCATCACCTAGCAGTAGACGGCGTTTCCTGGCGGATTTTGTTAGAAGACTTATTTTCCAGCTACCAACAGCTTAGTCAAGGTAAAAAAGTTCAGCTTCCTCCCAAGACCACATCTTTTAAATACTGGGCTGAGAAACTGACGGAGTATGCAAACTCAAATACTGTCCAATCAGAACTTGTATATTGGCAGGCACAATCACATCCCCAAAGTTTGAGTATACCAGTTGATTATGCTGGTGAGCAGAACAATGTAGCATCTGCCCGTACAGTATCTGTATCGTTGAACAGTGAAGAAACTCGTGCTTTATTGCAAGAGGTTCCGAAGGCTTACAAAACGCAAATTAATGATGTCTTGTTGACTGCTTTGGTGCTGGTTTTAAGTAAGTGGAGTGGTAATAATTCTCTACTGCTCGACCTTGAAGGTCATGGGCGAGAAGATATATTTGAAGATGTAGATTTATCTCGGACAATTGGTTGGTTTACAACCATTTTTCCTGTGCTTTTAACACTAAAAGCAACTGACGATTTAGGATATAGTTTAAAGTCTATTAAAGAACAACTCCGCGCCATACCCAATCGAGGTATTGGCTATGGTTTGCTGCGTTATTTGAGTCGAAATCTAGAAATTACCTCGACACTGCAAGCACTGACAAAAGCGGAAGTGAGTTTCAATTATTTAGGACAATTTGACTGGGGAACGTCAGAAACTTCTGTGTTTAAAATGGCTGATGAACCAATTGGTTCAATACACAGTAAGTTTGGATATCGCAGTCATTTATTAGCCATTAATTCAATTGTCGTCAACGGTCAGTTACACGTAAACTGGACTTACAGCGAAAATTATCATAAATTTGCCACCATTGAAAGGTTAGCTGAAGATTTTATTGCAGCATTGCGATCGCTAATAGCTCATTGTCTATCTGTAGATGCACAAGAGTATACATCTGATCAATTGCAAAATCAGGCTCCTATACCTCTACATTTATTACAACTCCCAGAGAAAATCTCTGAATTATTGCCTGAAGATACTGAAGCAGTATATCCCCTTGCCAAAATGCAGGAGTTTATGCTGCATCATTACTCAACAAATAACTATCACAATAATGGTGTCTATCACTGTCAGCTATCATCAGATTTAGAAGATGAAAGTCTTGATTTAAATGCTTTCCAGCAGGCATTAAAGTTGTTAGTCAAAAAACATCCGACTTTCAGAACTATATTTATCATACAAAATGGCCAGCCAGTAGTTCAAGTAGTCAGAAAAAATCTGAAATTTGTGATAAATTATGAAGATATTCGCCACATCACCGCAAACAAGCAGGAAAATTATGTTGATGCAGTAATGCAGCGCGATCGCCAAAACTTGTTCAATATTGAAAATCATCATGAGCCGCTTTTTAGATTCTGTATTTTCCAAAAAGCCGCAACCAGATTTGCATTCTTGCTGTCAATTCATCATGCAATTATAGATGGCTGGAGTAATATTCAATTTCTCAACGAACTGCACGAGTTATATTCTGCTCTCAAAAAAGGAGAAGAAATAACGATAACAGATTCTGACATTGTGTATAAGGAATTTGTGGCCTTGGAAAAAGAAATTATTGCCTCAAAAGATGCGACAAATTTCTGGAAAATGCAACTAAAAAACTATACATATAAACCATTGCAGCAATTTGAGGAAGTAGAAGCTGTTGCAGAAAAATCTCAAATTGCCTCGGAAATAAATGTTGATTTCCGTCAATTATGTAGGAAACTCAGAGTTTCACCAAAAGCAATTTTTCTGAGTAACTACCTCGATTTAATTGGCAATGAAATTAATGAAAGTATGGTTGCTGTAGGAATTGTTGCTAATGGTAGAACAGAACGGCTATCTGAACCGTTCAAAACTTTAGGCTTATTCTGGAATATGGTTCCATTTTGTCAGCAAACTATTGAAGATAAAAGCATCCAAATCAAAAATGTGCATCAATCCTTAATTGATATGGAACCCTATGTTAGGTATCCACTACTGCAAATTTTGTCAGACCAAGAAAAAACGGAATTATTTTTTGCTACGTTTAACTTTATACAGTTCCCTAAATACAAAAATCTTGCGGCTGATGCTGGTTTACAGGTGAGCAGTAGCAAGTCTCACGACCGATTTAACTTTCCTTTAAATTATACTGCTTCCACAGATTTATCTGAAGGAAATGTTCGTATAGTCGTGGAGTATGATAGGAAGTATTTTAGTCACAAAGATAGTCGCTTAATGCTGCACAGATATCTGGAATTGTTAGAATATACAGTCCAGCAAAAAGGATAAGTTTAAAAGGCTGTTTGAAAAGTATTCTTGTTAACACATTTCACGAAAAAAAGATACAAGCTTCACTAGAATAACTGCAAGTTATTCTAGCCCAAACTTAAAAATCACCTACAAATAAAAAAATCAAGGTGCATTTATTTAGATTTAGGACTTACGCATGAAAACGAAAAATCAAGGGTTTGGAGAAGGGGGCAAGGGTGTAGGGGTGTAGGGGTGTATGTATCTAAAACCCATTAACCCGAAACCCATTAACCCAGCCTCAACAGACAATCCTTGTTGCTATCTGCTGATGGGTTAAACTATCCCATAAAAGCAGTATGCTTATGTTAGCCATTGCAATTTCCGTAGATCACAAAGTTATCGGTTTAGGCAGGGTGTAGGGTTTGGGGTTTAGGGTTTGGAGCAAGAAAAGTTAATTAGCGTGAGTCAATTCAATCTCTCATCATCAAAAAGCCATGATTGACCTAATTAGCCTTTAATCACCCCACAACAGCGCGTATTTGTCACCTACACCCTGTCTTCACGAAACAGTTTTCGGTCTACTGAATTTAACTAAGTCTCATCCTGGTAAAGGCAGCATAGAATAGTCTTTTTACTCTACCGAGTGGACTGTAAATTTTTAACATTCACATAGTACTACTTAATAATTATGATTTGCCGAGAGCTGCGATTCGCTTCTGATATGCAGTTTGGAATCTTAAACTACTAAATGTCCTAAATGTAACGTAGCACACTTGACAGCCGCCCAAGTCAAGCATGAGGCATCTTGATGAGAGATGACGTAAACTTTTTCAACATAAACACCCGACTCTAGTTATAATTTCCTATAAGTTGAAAAAACTCTTAAGAATTAGCGTAACCAATACGCTGCTCTCACACCGACTAGCTGACAACCACATTAGGAGGACTATCTATGGCGCTTGTACCATTGCGGCTGCTCTTGGATCACGCAGCTGAGAACGGTTACGGCATCCCAGCTTTTAACGTTAACAATTTGGAGCAGATTCAGGCAATCCTGAAGGCTGCTGCCGAGACAGATAGCCCCGTAATTTTGCAAGCTTCCCGTGGCGCTCGTAACTATGCAGGTGAAAACTTCCTGCGCCACCTGATTTTGGCTGCTGTAGAGACCTATCCTCACATTCCCATTGTGATGCACCAAGATCATGGTAATGCTCCTTCTACCTGCTACTCAGCTATCAAGAACAACTTCACTAGCGTGATGATGGATGGTTCTTTAGAAGCTGATGCTAAAACCCCTGCCAGCTTCGAGTACAACGTTAGCGTTACCCGCGAAGTTGTGAATGTAGCTCATGCTTTGGGCGTAAGTGTAGAAGGTGAACTCGGTTGCTTGGGTTCTTTGGAAACCGGCGCGGGTGAAGCTGAAGATGGTCACGGTTTTGAAGGTACTCTTGACCATTCTCAACTGCTAACTGACCCTGATGAAGCTGTTAGCTTTGTAGAAGCCACCCAAGTAGATGCTTTGGCTGTAGCTATCGGTACTAGCCACGGTGCTTACAAGTTTACCCGCAAACCAACTGGCGAAATTTTGGCAATTAGCCGCATTGAAGAAATTCACCGTCGTCTACCTAACACCCACTTGGTAATGCACGGTTCTTCTTCTGTACCTGAAGATTTAATCGCTTTGATTAATGAGTACGGTGGTGCTATTCCTGAAACCTACGGCGTACCTGTAGAAGAAATTCAAAAAGGTATCAAGAGTGGTGTTCGTAAGGTGAACATCGACACCGACAACCGTTTGGCTATCACCGCAGCTGTACGCGAAGCTTTATCAAAAAATCCCAAGGAATTTGACCCCCGTCACTTCCTCAAGCCTTCTATTACATATATGCAGAAGGTTTGTGCTGAACGCTATGTACAGTTTGGTACTGCTGGTAACGCAAGCAAGATTAAACAAGTTTCTCTGGAAGAGTTTGCTGCTAAGTATGCTAAAGGTGAATTAAACGCTGTCACCAAGGCTGCTGCTAAAGTTTAATTTAGCTAAAAATTTATAGGGGACACTTTTGTGTTTCCTTAAACTGAGGGTTTTAATATTAAAAATAAACCGGGAAACATAACAGTTTCTCGGTTTTTTATTGAGCTTAGTAATTTATTAACAACTACCTACTTGTCTTTGCGTCTTTGCGCCTTTGCGTGAGAATCTTTATACAAAAAATCTAATGGAAAAACGAACCACAGAGGCGCAGAGGTCACGGAGGAATGAGAGGTTGAGAGAATTTTTGCTTCTGTTCTAAGACATTTGCTGTACTAAAGTCTTTTCAAAGTCTTCTGCTATTTCTGAAATTGTTGGATCAAATATAATCACATGGTTGGCTGTGGGTAATAATCGCTGAAGAATTTGCCGATAAGCATCTGCATCATGGCGACGATGAAATCTAGCTACTATAGGACTAATATTTTATTTCTGAAATGTACGTAGGATGTGTTAGCGACAGCGTAACGCATCTACCGCAAAGTTTTCGGTGCGTTACGGCTTACGCCTAAGAGGATGTTTGGAAAGTCTAAAAAAGCTCCAGTAACGCTATTGTGTCAGTAGATAAAAATGCGACAGGGTTACTAGAGCAATGTCTACATCATACCCAACAGACCT
>NZ_JACJRU010000078.1 GCF_014697425.1 Nostoc sp. FACHB-110 | reverse complement strand
GTATGCTCCACCTGCTTTGAGTATTGCCAATAAGCCGACAATCATCGATGGCGAACGTTCGACACAAATACCTACCAAAGTGTCTGGTTGAACACCGAGTGTTTGCAAATAATGCGCTAGTTGATTGGCTTTGGTATTTAATTGCTGATATGTGAGTTGTTCATCACCAAAGACGACAGCGATTGCATCTGGATTGCGTGCAACTTGGGCTTCAAACAACTGATGGATACATTGGTCATGAGGATAATTACTGTGGGTGTGATTCCACTCGCCTAACAATTGCTGTGTTTGGGATGCTGTCAGTAGGGGTAGTTTGGTAACTGGTTGTGCTGGGTTGGTGACAATTGCCGTGAGTAAGTTTACATAATGCTGCATCATCCGGGCGATCGTTGACCCATCAAATAAATCGCTGTTGTAACAGAAAACACCATCAATCCCCGACTCTGTTTCCCAAAAGTGAGCTTCTAAGTCAAACCGCACTGTTTCAACTACCCAAGGTAGTTCCTCAACCTTTAACCCAGGCAAATCCCAAGGCTCGTGAGGCGCATTCTGGAGGGCAAACATGACCTGCACCAGTGGCTGATGCTCCAGATGACGCTCCAGTTGCAACTTCTCGACCAACATCTCAAAGGGCAAATCCTGATGGTCGTATGCTTGTTGTGTTACCTGCCTTACCTGGGACAGGAAAGCTTCACCAGTCGGTGCTGCGGATAAGTCAAATCGCAATGCCAAGGTATTGACAAAAAAGCCAATTAACCCTTCTATTTCTTGACGGTTACGGTTAGCGATGAGTGAGCCAATGACTAAATCGGTTTGTCCACTGTAGCGCGACATTAACACTGCAAAACCTGCCAGCAGCGTCATAAACATTGTGGTTCCCGATGCTTGTGATAGCTGTCTGAGTTGAGTTACCAGTTCTGCGTTTAATTGCACTGGCACTGTGCCACCGCGAAAAGTCTGGATGGCTGGGCGGGGTCTATCGGTGGGTAGTTCTAATAATGGTGGCGCTCCCGCTAACTGTTGCTGCCAGTAGCTTAACTGCTGCTCTAGCACTTGCTCGCTCAACCACTGTTTTTGCCACAGGGCGAAGTCGGCATACTGAATGGGTAATGCTGGTAATACGACATCACTACTTGCGGTAATTGCTTGGTAATAGGCAGACAATTCACGGTTCAACACGCCCATCGACCAACCATCAGAGGCGATATGATGTATTGCTAACAACAATACATACTCTTGTGGTGCTATTTGCCACAACTTGACTCGCAGGACTGGCCCGGTAGCGAGATTGAATGGTTTCGCAGATTCGGCAATGCTGAGTTGCTGCACTAATGTTTCGGGGTCAGGCTGATGTTGTAAGTCTTCTATGGCTAAGGTGATGTTAAGCTGGGGTGCGATCGCTTGTACTGGCAGATTATTCTTGATTTCAAAATGCGTCCGCAATACTTCATGGCGTTGCACTAACTTTGTCAATGCTGCTTCTAAGGCGGCAACATTCAAGTTCCCAAAGAGCCGCATGACAAACGGCATGGTGTAAGCTACGCTTTCTCCTTGTAACTGTTGCAAAAACCATAACCGCTCTTGCGCCCATGATAAGGGTAGGTCTTGCTCTCTGGAAACTGGTACAATCTCTGGCACACTCAGACTGGAAGTTGTTTGTAACTCAGTTGCAATCACTTCACTTAATTGAGCAATTGTCGGTGCTTCAAACAGATGCCGCAATGGTAAAGATATACCAAAGGCTGATGGCAAGCGCGATATGACTTGAGTGGCTAGTAAGGAATGTCCGCCGAGTTCAAAGAAGTTGTCATGAATACCAATGCGTTCTATCCCCAAAACTTCACTCCAAATCTGCGCCAGTTGCGCTTCTATGGGTGTGCGTGGAGACACAAAGCCTGTTGCCAGATTGCGTGTAGCTGTATCTGGTGCTGGTAAGGCGCGGCGGTCTACTTTGCCGTTGGGTGTTAACGGTAAGGCATTCAGCAGTACAAACGCATTCGGAACCATATAATTTGGGAGCTTTTGTTGCAAATACTCCCGCACCGCAGACAGTAACTTCTGGTCATCTATAGTGGCTTGATTTTGTTCACAGTCGCTCACAGATTCACTGGTTGAACGATGAACAGCAGGCACTAAGTAACCTATCAGACGTTTATCACCAGGAGAATCTTCTCTCACTACAACAACAGCCTCTTGCACCAAAGAATGTTGGGTCAAAACAGCTTCAATTTCGCCCAATTCAATGCGGAAACCGCGAAGCTTGACTTGATTATCGATCCGACCGAGAAATTCAATATTGCCGTCTGCTAGGTAACGTACTTTATCGCCAGTTTTGTACAGGCACTCACCCGCTTGAGAAGTAAAGGGATGAGGCACAAATTTTTCTTGGGTTAAATCACTGCGGTTGAGATACCCTTTGGCTAACCCCGCACCCCCAATATACAGTTCTCCAGGTACACCTATACCGACTGGTTGTAATTGGGAGTCTAAGACATACAGTTGCGTGTTGGCGATGGGTTTGCCGATGGGAATAGTTGTCGCCTCTTGGCTGACTTGTTCCACCAAGTACCACGATGTAAATGTCGTGTTCTCTGTGGGGCCATAAACATGGAGAAGTCGCTGCGGCGCGCCATGTTCGATTACTTGTCTCACCCATTTGGGATCTACTGCTTCACCACCAAACAGCAGATGCTGGAGTGAACTGAATGCTGAGGGGACTTCTTGTGCAATTTGATTGAACAAAGCTGTTGTTAAGAATAAGATGCTGATGCCTTGCGATCGCACAAAAGCAGCAAAGTTTTGCGGTGACAATGCCAGTTCTTTGCTCACCCCTACCAACCGCGCACCGTTGAGTAATGCACCCCAAATCTCAAAAGTGGCTGCATCAAAGGCGCTATTTGCTGCTTGCGCCATCACATCTGTTGGTGTGATGTGGATGTAGTTGGTGTTGAGTATTAAGCGGTTGACGGCTTTGTGAGTGACAGCCACGCCTTTAGGTGTGCCTGTTGAGCCGGAAGTGTAGATGATGTATGCTAGAGCCTCTGATGTGACTTCAACTTTGGGGTTTTGCTGAGTTTGCCCTGCGATCGCTGTGCTATCTGTATCAAAACAAACCACTTTCGCTTGGTGTAACCCCAGCTTCGCCGCTAATTTCTCTGAGGTTAATAGCACTGATAACTGCGTATCTTCGATGATGAAAGCTAAACGTTCTTGAGGATAATCTGTATCCAAAGGCACGTAAGCTCCACCTGCTTTGAGTATTGCCAATAAGCCGACAATTAGGGATACAGAACGTTCGACACAAATACCTACCAAAGAGTCTGATTGAACACCAAGTGTTTGCAAATAATGTGCTAGTTGATTGGCTTTGGTATTTAACTGCGCGTAGGTGAGTTGTTGATCACCAAAGACGACAGCAACGGCATCTGGATTGCGTGCGACTTGGGCTTCAAACAACTGGTGGATACATTGGTTATGAGGATAATGACTGTGGGTGCGATTCCAATCGCCTAACAATTGCTGTGTCTCTGAAGCTGTTAGTAGCGGTAGTTGGGTAACTGGTTGTGCTGGGTTGGCGACAATTGCCGTGAGTAAGTTTACATAATGCTGCATCATTCGGGCGATCGTTGACCCGTCAAATAAATCGCTGTTGTATACTATGACACCATCAATCCCCGACTCTGTTTCCCAAAAGTGAGCTTCTAAGTCAAACCGCACTGTTTCAACTACCCAAGGTAGTTCCTCAACCTTTAACCCAGGCAGTTCCCAAGGCTCGTGAGGAGAATTTTGCAGGGCAAACATGACCTGCACCAGTGGCTGGCGCTCTAGATGACGCTCCAGTTGCAACTTCTCGACCAGTATCTCGAAGGGCAAATCCTGATGGTCGTATGCTTGTTGTGTTACCTGCCTTACCTGGGACAGGAAAGCTTCACCAGTCGGTGCTGCGGATAAATCAAATCGCAGTGCCAAGGTATTGACAAAAAAGCCAATTAACCCTTCTATTTCTTGACGGTTACGGTTGGCGATGGGTGAACCTATCACCAAATCGGTTTGTCCACTGTAGCGCGACATTAACACGGCAAAACCCGCCAACAGCGTCATAAACATTGTGGTTCCCGATGCTTGTGATAGCTGTCTGAGTTGAGTTACCAGTTCTGCGTTTAATTGCACTGGCACTGTTTGAGCGTTAACAGTCTGGATGGCTGGGCGGGGTCTATCGGTGGGTAGTTCTAATAATGGTGGCGCTCCGGCTAACTGTTGCTGCCAGTAGCTTAACTGTTGCTCTAGCACTTGCTCGCTCAACCACTGTTTTTGCCACAGGGCGAAGTCGGCATACTGAATGGGTAATGCTGGTAAGACGACATCATTACCTGTGGTAATTGCTTGGTAATAGGCACAAAGTTCACGGTTCAACACACTCACTGACCAACCATCGGCGGCAATGTGATGTATCGCTAACAACAGTACATACTCTTGTGGTGCTATTTGCCACAACTTGACTCTTAGCACTGGCCCGGTAGCGAGATTGAATGGTTTCGCTGATGCGGCAATTACCATCTGTTGTGCCACTGTTTCGGGGTCGGGCAGATTTTGCAGGTCTTCTACGGCTAAGGTGATATGGAGTTGGGGTGCGATCGCTTGCACCGGTAGGTTATTCTTGATTTCAAAATGCGTCCGCAATACTTCATGGCGTTCCACTAACTTTGTCAATGCTGCTTCTAAGGCTGCAACATTCAAGTTCCCAAAGAGCCGCATGACAAATTGCATGGTGTAGGCGGCCATCTCTCCTTGTAACTGGTGCAAAAACCATAACCGCTCTTGCGCCCATGATAAGGCTAGGTCTTGCTCTCTGGAAACTGGTACAATCTCTGGCACAGTTGGACTAATACCTGTTTGTAACTGACTGGCAATTACTTCACTTAATTGAGCAATTGTCGGTGCTTCAAACAGATGCCGCAAGGGGATGGAGATGCCAAAGGCTGATGGCAAGCGAGATATGACTTGGGTGGCTAGTAAGGAATGTCCGCCGAGTTCAAAGAAGTTGTCATGAACACCAATGCGTTCTATCCCCAAAACTTCACTCCAAATCTGCGCCAGTTGCGCTTCTATGGGTGTGCGTGGAGACACAAAGCCAGTTGCCAGATTGCGTGTAGCTGTATCTGGTGCTGGTAAGGCGCGACGGTCTACTTTGCCGTTGGGTGTTAACGGTAAGGCATTCAGCAGCACAAACGTATTCGGCATCATGTAATTTGGCAGCTTTTGTTGCAAATGCTCCCGCACCACAGGCACTAACTTCTGAACTAACTTACCGTACAGAGGATTATTTGTATAATCAGTCCCGGCTGGAGTCAGCAGTGCCGAACTCTCCCAGAAAACAGCCTTGTGTGTATTGTTACGAATCAATACCACATCATAAGCACCATCATGACTACCTCCCCACCAACTGGTTTGGACAGTATAGCCCTGTTGCTCACCCAACTGATAAAATTCTTCAGGATTAATGCCAACATGAGGCTGCTGTGTGAGCAGTTGTCGCAGTTGTCCCACTGTTTCCACCGTTGGCGGATGTTCTAGCCATTGCCATATCTGCAATGCTTGTTGTACTCGTTGATTGGGTACACCTTTAATTCCCAGCACCTGGGGCTGTTGGGCAACCAGCTGACTTGCAATTTGTGCCAAGGAAAGCTGATCTAATTGCCAATTTAACCAAGGAACGAGAGTTTTTTGCACATCAGTACCGATATGCAGGATGACATCATAGCGGAACTGGGTTAACTCATTTTGGGCGTAACCGCGTTTAGGTTGAATTTCTACCCAAGTAATTTGCGGACAACGTTGTTTGAGGGCGATGAAAAATCTCGGATCTATAACTAATTCTTCTTCAGCCGTGATACTGGAGTTGACTATCTTCTGCCATTGCTCAACTGTTCTATTTTCAGCAGCTTGGAACAACTGTACTGCTGCATGGTATGGTTCGAGCAGAGGCAAGGAGCGGACATCACCGACAAACAGCGTCCCTTGATTGCCAATTGTCGCCATTGCTCCCTCAAGTACCTGCAACAAATACTCCACACTGGGAAAATACTGCACGACTGAGTTGATGACTACAGTATCGAAGTGTGCGTTGGGGATATCTGTAAAGTCATCCGCCATACGGTGCAGCAAGCGCACATTGTCTAAACCAGCGACTGTTTTACATATCTGCTCAACGTGTTGTAGAGCGGCACTGGAATAATCGCATCCCCAATACTCTTGACAACTTGTGGCAACACGCGATAGCAGTAGTCCTGTACCACAGCCAATTTCTAAGACTCGCTGCGGTGAGAGAGACAGAATACGGTTGACTGTATTTTCTACCCATTCCCGCATTTCCCATTCGGGAATGGCTTGCTTGGTGTAGGAACTGTTCCAACCACTGATGTTAAATGTGGGGTCATCTATGGATGTTTGCGGTTGTCCATAAGCCTGTTCATAAAGGGTTTGCCAGTCTGAAACATACTCGCTCTGCCATTGTGCCAACTGTTCGGGTAAGACTTGATTTTTCAGTGCGGGTACTAAGTAAGCTGCTAGTTGTTGATCACCATGATTATCCACTCTAGCGACGACGACACTTTCTTGTACCAAGGGGTGTTGTACCAAAACATCTTCAATTTCGCCTAACTCGATGCGGAACCCTCGCACCTTAACTTGGTTGTCGATGCGGCCTAAGTATTCAATGTTGCCATCTGGTAAATAACGTGCCAAGTCTCCGGTTTTGTACAGCCTAGCATCAGGCTCATCGCTAAACGGATGAGGGATGAATTTCTGTTGTGTTAATTCTGGTCGGTGGAGATAACCTCTGGCTAACCCCGCACCGCCAATGTGCAGTTCTCCGGGTACACCAAGGGGTACTGGTTGCAATTGCTCATCTAAAATGTAAACTTGCACATTGGCAATGGGACTCCCAATGGTAACTTTTTCGTCTTGGGGGGTGCATTGGGCAATGGTGGCGCAAACACTGGCTTCTGTCGGCCCATAAGCATTGAAGAAGTTTCTGCCCACTGACCATTTTTTGACGAGTTCCAAAGGACAAGCTTCACCAGCGACAATGATGGTTTGTAGTGCGGGGAGTTCTGCGGTTGGCAAGACTGCTAATGCCGATGGTGGTAGGGTGACATGGGTAATACCATCTGTGCGTAATCGCTCCAGTAAGGGTGTACCGGGCATGAGTGCGTCTTTTGTTCCCAAGTATAAGCTAGCCCCAGATGCCAAACTCATTAAAATTTCTGATATGCAGGCATCAAAACTGAAGGAGGCAAACTGGAGAACGCGACTAGAGGAGTCTACACCAAAGGTGTAAATCTGGGCTTGGGCGAGGTTAACTAGTCCTCGATGTTCCACCATGACACCTTTGGGTTTTCCTGTGGAACCGGATGTGTAAATTACATTGGCTAGATGATTTGGTGTGACTTCACTGACGGGGTTTTCCTGATTGTTTTGGCTGATGTGTGACCAAATTTCATCAAGAAATATGACTTTTGCTGATGTGGCGGGTAGTTTATGGAGGAGAATTTCTTGGGTAAGGAGTATGGGAACTTGGGTGTCGTCGAGGATGAAGCTGAGGCGATCGCTAGGATATTCACTGTCTAGGGGTAGGTATGCTCCACCTGCTTTGAGTATCGCTAACAGTGCGATAATCATTAAAGGCGATCGCTCTACACACAACCCTACTAGCACATCTGGTTTGACTCCTAATGACTGCAAGTAATGTGCTAAACAGTTAGCTCGATGATTCAATTGCTCATAGGTGAGTTGTTCATGGCTCATCACCAGGGCAATTGCATCGGGTGTACGGGCTACCTGCTCTTCAAATAATTGATGTATGCACTTATCTTGGGGATAGTCTATGAGTGTATCGTTCCACTCGGTCAACAGTTGCTGGCGTTCTGGCTGGGTGAGTAAAGGAAGTAAGGCTACTGGTTGCTGTTGGTGTGAGGCGTAGGGGTGAAGCTGCTCGTTAGCGATCGCTTCCAGCATTGTGAGATAATGCTGCACCATCCGAGCCATTGTCCTGTCATCAAATAAATCTCTGTTGTAACAGAAAAATCCCTCAATCCCCGATGCTGTTTCCCAGATGTGAATTTCTAGGTCAACTCGCACTGTATCCAGTAACCAAGGTAGCCCCTCGACTGTTAAATCAGGCAAATCCCAATCATCAAAGGGAGCATTCTGGAGTGCAAACACTACCTGCACTAGTGGGTTGCGGTCTAAATTTCGTTCTGGTTGCAACTTCTCGACTAGCATCTCGAAGGGCAAATCTTGATGGTCGAATGCTTCTTGAGTTACCTGTCGCACCTGGGAAAGCAAATCTTGAAAGCTCGGTGCTGGGGATAAATCAAATCTCAGCACCAAGGTATTGACAAAAAAGCCTATTAACCCTTCTATTTCTTGGCGGTTACGGTTGGCGATGGGTGAACCGATGACTAAATCGGTTTGTCTACTGTAGCGCGACATTAACACGGCAAAACCTGCCAGCAGTGTCATAAACATCGTGGTTCCCGATGCCTGGCTAATTTGTTGGAGTTGCTGAGTGAGTTGGCGATTGAGTTGAATTGGCGCTCTACCACCGCGAAAAGTCTGGATGGCTGGGCGGGGTCTGTCTGTGGGCAGTTCTAATAATGGTGGCGCTCCGGCTAATTTTTGCTGCCAGTAGCTTAATTGTTGCTCTAGCACTTGCTCACTCAACCACTGACGCTGCCACAAGGCAAAATCAGCGTACTGTACAGGTAACTCTGGTAAAGATACAGTAATACCTGTGGCAATGGCTCGATAATAATTAGATAAATCACTAATCAACACACCCATTGACCAACCATCAGAGGCAATATGATGTATTGCTATTAGCAGTACGTATTCCTGTGGCTTGACTTGCCAGAGTTTGACGCGGATAACTGGGCCAGTGGTTAAGTTAAATGGTTTGGCAGATTCTTGAATTACCAGTTGTTCGACTTTTGCCCAGGGATGAGGTTCATTTTGTAAATCCTCCACTGGTAAAGTGATGTTGAGTTGGGGTGCAATCGCTTGTACTGGCAAGTTATCCTTGATTTCAAAATGCGTCCGCAATACTTCATGGCGTTGGACTAATTGCCCAAATGCTGTTTCCAAGGCTTGAATGTTTAAATTCCCCACTAGCCGCACCACAAAAGGCATAGTGTATGCACCACTATCTCCTTCTAATTGGTGCATGAACCACAGACGCTCTTGCGCCCAAGATAAGGGTAGGTCTTGGTCTCTGGAAACAGGTATAATCTCTGGCAAGGTGAGACTTGAACCTATTTCTAGCTGGCTGGCAATCACTTCACTTAATTGAGCAATTGTCGGTGCTTCAAACAGACTCCGTAATGGTAAAGATACACCAAAGGCTGACGGCAAGCGAGATATAACTTGAGTAGCTAATAGGGAATGACCACCCAGTTCAAAGAAATTATTGTGAATGCCTACTCGCTCTAGTTTGAGAATTTGCAACCAAATGAGTGCTAGTGTTTTTTCGATTTGGGTGCGTGGGGCGATAAATTGCTCTAACAAATCTGGATCTAATTCTGGTGCGGGTAAAGAAAGGCGGTCTACTTTGCCATTGGGAGTCAGTGGTAGGGACTCCAAAATGACAAAAGCGGTCGGTATCATGTACTCTGGAAGTCTGGCTTTGAGGTATTGTCTGAGTTCGCTAATCTTGGGTTGACAATCTGTACTTGCTACCAAGTAGGCAACTAAGCGTTTATCACCCGGATGGTCTTCCCGGACAATGACACAATTAGCTTGTACATGAGGATATTGACTCAATAGGGCTTCAATCTCGCCCAATTCAATGCGGAAGCCGCGAATTTTTACTTGATTATCGATGCGCCCCAGGTATTCTATGTTGCCATCTGGTAGATAACGTGCTAAATCCCCAGTCTTATATAATTTTGAATTTTGTAGGCTTGCCTTCCCGTAGGGTATTTTGAATTTTGAATTAATAAACGGATTGGGGATGAATTTCTCTTGTGTTAACTCGCTGCGGTGGAGATAACCTCTTGCTAATCCTGCACCACCAATATGCAGTTCTCCAGGTACACCAATTGGTACTGGTTGTAAATTAGAGTCAAGGATGTAAATTTGTGTGTTAGAAATGGGGCGACCGATGGTTGGTGAGGAACTTGTCCCTTTTTCTATCAAGCTAAATGTCGAGTAAGTGGTGTCTTCGGAAGGGCCATAAAGATTGAATACCCGTTCGACTGGACTGTGCTGATAGATTTGCTGTACCAGTTGGTTTTGCAACGCTTCCCCAGCTAAATTAACGGTGCATAGGTGCGGTGGTAAACTATTATCTCGAATTAACCCAGCGATCGCCGAAGGAACTGTATTGATTAAAGTGACTTGGCTGGCGGTGCTAATAGTAGATAAATGTAGAGCATTTTGAGCTAAGATGACTTTTCCTCCCAGGCTCAGAGTTACAAATAACTCGAAAACCGACAGGTCAAAACAGATAGAAGTAGAAGCTAGCACACCAGAAAGTTCTGAGGCTGTAAAAACTTCTTGCGCCCAACTGACTAAAGCAACCGGACTGTGATGTTCAATCGCTACTGCCTTTGGTCTACCTGTAGAGCCGGAGGTATATAGTACGTAAGCTAGGTTTGCTGGTTTTACCTCGCTGGCTGGATTAATTTCACTAGCTTGGGCAAACTCCTGAACATCAGTATCTAAATACACAAGATGAGCTTGATGTTGAGGTAGTTTAGCTACTAATTTTTGTTGTGTCAGCAGCACTGGTACTTGAGCATCTTCCAACATGAAAGTTAAACGTTCAAGCGGATACTCAGGGTCAAGCGGTACGTAAGCTCCACCCGCTTTGAGAATCCCCAACAGCCCCACAACCATTTCGAGGGAACGTTCGACACAAATCCCCACTAATGTATCTGCTTTGACACCCAGTGACTGCAAGTAATGCGCTAACTGGTTGGCTTGGGTGTTCAATTGCTGATAAGTCAGTTGTTGATTTTCCCACACCACCGCCACAGCATCCGGGGTACGCGCAACTTGCTCCTCAAACAATTGATGAATAGATTTATCTATTGGATACTCGGCTTGGGTGTCGTTCCACTCGACTAACAATTGATGCAGTTCGGACTCAGAAAGGAAAGCTAATTCTCCAACTCTCTGATGTGGGTTGCTGACTATTGTGGCTAACAA
>NZ_JACJRU010000077.1 GCF_014697425.1 Nostoc sp. FACHB-110 | reverse complement strand
TGCGATCGCAGTTTGCTGATACTGGTTTCTCATTGTTCCTTGTTTGATAGTTTTATTTCTCCGTATTATCTCGTAGTCTTTTTCAGAAATCAAATATGATTCCTATATTCTGTAGTATCGAGATCAGCAATATCCTTATATTTAACCATCCACTCTCTGTCCCCTGACCTAATTGCATCTAGCATTGGCTTTACTAAATACAATCCTTCTTTAGCAACTTGACGAATTAGCTCAATAGTAATAATTTCTTGACCACCTATTGAAATCGCTCTCCATTGAACCATTTTATAAAGTTTTATAGCAATATCAATAATGCCCTGGCTTTCGTCGTAAAAAACTTCTTTTATTTCATCCGAGAAATGAACAGGTGTTTTTGTCCATTGGTATTCCCACATTCCTTCTAAGAAGTAACACCATTCATCATTATTTACCATTCTATTCCACATTCTACTTCCTTCTCCAGTATTTCTTCTGGCATTTCTAAAATTACCTTGAAGAAAACTAATGGCTTCATTCGTACCTACACGAATAACTGGAATTCCAATAGTATTATCGAGCTTTACTAAAAAATTTAATATTTCGTCTCTATTTCTTTTTGCAGTTGCTAAATTTTGTATTTCATCAATCACCAAAACTCCTAGATGATGAGTGTGTGCTGTTTGTGCAAGTTGAGCCAATAGATAATCTTCAGATGTGCGTGCTGGGTTAAATTTCTTTAATAAATTAGTTCCCAGCAATCCATCGATCCCTTTAAAAGTATCTATACATAAACCCTTTAGAGTTTTAGGGCAATCTACCCGCAGCCAAACTATTTGGTAAACACTATAATCAGGATGAAAAATTACTTGGTCATAAAGCTCAAGAATATTTTTAAAATTTGTAGTCTTTCCTATACCTGATGGGCCAATTAGAGTTAAGCCAGAAGCAGATGTAGGAAGATTAACGTAGCTTTCTAAATTTTTACCTCCTCCATTCCCATTGCATTATAAATTTGTCTAAAGCGATTTGCATATTCAGGTTTTAGAAGATTCCTTGACAGATAGCCTGTCATGATAAGCGTACAAATAACTTTTTGTAATTCAAGAGTGTGATTTTGAGGCTCAAAATATCTAGACAGCCTCTCAATACAATGAAATCTATAATGAGCTACAAGTTCCCTTTCTTGCTCATCAAAAACTGGTAGCCTTGTGACCTTATCTAAAAATTCTTCATCTGAGAGAATAGGAGGTAATGCCTGAATCAATGGATTAATGTTGTATTCTGGAAGTTTTTGATCTATGTATTTTGCAATAACTGCTGATTTTCCATTAGGAATATTAACAACTTCTTCCTCATTCCTTTCCACGTTTTCGCTCCTGTCTTTTACGTTTGAGTAAATCCATATGGTCAGGCTGTAATGGTTTTGAAGCCTCTGAATTTTCAGATTGAGCGTTGGGTTTATTCTTAGTAGTCTCAGTATTGGGAATTTCTTCTTTCGCTAATTCAAATGCTTCATTTTTACGTCGAGCATTTTTTTCGTCTGCTCTATTCTGTCGAATGCCACTAACTTTTTGTCTATTACTTATAGTATCATCTAAAACTGCCTCAGTCTCTTCTTTAGCCTGACCAACTATACTTTCTATATTTGCTATCAGATCAGCTTTTGCCTGTAATCGAGTACCTTGATTTTTTTGATTTTGCAACTTTTCATATGCTAATAAATAATCAATGTCATAAAAGTTTTTACCTAAATATCTTTGTTGCGATTCTAAAAGCCAACCTTTTTCAAATTCTCTACCGTTTGGGGAACGTAAATAAATAAAGTTTGGCTGCCGAATATCATATGATACATTCAATGATTTCTCTGACTTAGATAATAAACTACTTCTAGATTTTTCAAACCAAAATTCCTTCCTTGCTTTCTCGCAAGTGTAGTACATGCCTTTAAATTTGATACCACGAGCAGTAATTGTTGCTTTTTCGGTGGGCATTAAATTTAGCTTGACAATATCTTCTGGAGAAGTTCTCAGTCTACCAGAACGATTGGTAATTCCCCATTGCCATAATTCACTAGGTATAGGATTAATATCATCAGTAATCATCATTTCATCTCTAGCATAATCAATTAGATAATCATGGTTGTTATGCTGGAGAATCAAAAATATAACTATTTTAGTAAATTCATCTATGTTAAGCCTACCATCAAGGCGATAATCATGTCCTCCTCTCTGTCTAAAGTCAGTATCTATATAACCAGGAACAAATGGTTTGACATACCCATGAATAATGCGAAATTGTCTTTCCACTAATCCTTTCCAATCTGCTCGATAAGGAGCAGCATTTTCAATACGAATATTTAAATTAGGGATTAATGTTTCTACTTTCATCCCTGCTAATTCACCTCTGTCGCCCAAAATGGTATCAGGAATATGCTTGCATGGCCACTCATCTTCAGAAATCTCTATACCATACTCCCGACAAAACTTTACCTTCTCTGTAGTTGCATTGGCTAAAGCCATCATTGCTCCTGTCCAAGATGGCCCTTCCAATCCGACGTAAACCCCAGTTATCATGCGACTAAAAACATCAATTATCACATATATAACAGGTCTACCAATAATCCAGTTGCGGTTGTAAAGGGATACTAAGTATACATCTGCAATCGTAGCATCAATTTGATATCTAGACCCTGGCCCAATAGTTTCCAGTTGAGAAGTTCCGGTAATGGCTCGATTTTCTAAGGCATATTTTCTCGAACCCTTACGAGATATAATAGTTTTTCTAATATCAGTTTGTTCTACTTCGTACCAGTATTTAAATTGGGTAAATGTAGGTCGTTTATCTGGAGAAATTAAAATACTTTTCTTGACTCCATTACTATCATAATAAAAATCTTCAGCGTAATATTCCTTAATCATTAAATCATAAGCAGTTGTTAAAAAATTTTCTTTGGAATTATTATAGAATTTAGCAATTGCAAATCTAAATAATCTTTTGTCTTCTTCTGTAACATTTCTGCCGATACCAATTTCTGAAACTTGGGCGTATTTTCTAGGTCTTCCTCTCTTCTTATCCCCAGAAGCTTTAGGCTTTCCTTTACCACCAGAATTTGCATAATCAGGCAAGAGTGCATTCTTATTTTTACCCCTCTGCCAAAATCTTCTTAAATATTTATAAACAGTTATTGGTACTAATTCACTTTCAGTTCTACCTGCATTATATTTTTCGATAACCTGTTGAACTAAAGTACCTCTATAGTTCCGATAATATATCGAAGGTTCTTGAGTAACGATAAATGAAATTATTTGCCAAGCCCTATCTCTAAGTTCTTTTTCCTTCGGTGATAAATCTTCATCTCTTACTATTCTTGCCCACGGGTCTAATTTAAGCTTCAAGGCATGACCATCAGAAATAGCTTCTCTAATCTCTGAAACTTTTTTAGCCTCTGGAAATCCTGTTTTAGCGTTTATATCATAAACAAAGGCAATAATATATCCTTCATCAATCCAGAGAACTCGTTCTATAAAGTTATTACCTGATTCATCAATCCATTCAATCAGGTCATTTACAAACAAATCATGAATCATACAAAGTACCTCGTCCTATATTCTAAAAAATTATTTTTTGAATTTCTTTAGAAGAAGGACAACTAGATATTTTAGTTACCAGCATATCCATAATGATTTCTTTCCTAGCAATAAGGTGTCTAAAAAGATAAAGAGATGTGCCAGACTCTATATTCATATTCCTATCTAAAGCCGTTGTTATTTTATTGATACTGGCATCACTTTCCTGAAGTCTGAACTTTAAAATATTTGCGATGTTACGTAATTATTCAAGATTTATATCTACATTTTCTTCTAATTTATATGCAGTATGAATCCATTCAACATTCTCAGCTAATTGTTTAGGGACTTCTTTTTCCGTGATTATTCCCCAATCAATACCTTTGGCAGCAAAGTAACGTTTTTCTAACTCAAATTTTTCAGCTACCGAATGACTTCCCAAATCCTTTATTAGCTTAAATGTTCGTGCTTTCTGAACTATCTTCTTACCTTGCTTGACAGAAAGCATAAAATCCGTGGTTAAAACATAGGGTGTATTGCTTTGCGGGTCTTTGGGATAGTTAATACCCATTTCATCTGCAATACTAATTGCTAAGTCCAGATCCAGTAGAGGAAACTGCTCTCTAATATCAACGATCGCATCTGACCACTCAAATACATAAAACAGTCGCTTCTCGTTATCAGAAAAAAGATGATGTTCTCGGTTTGTTTTCCAACCTGGTGGTCTGGAGACACGACCCTTTGAGGGAAAGTCCTGAATCTTTATCCACGGCTTATAGTCTTTGCCACTACCCTGACCTCGGCCTTCCTTACAATCACGCTCAAACTTGGCTTGCGTCCAATCTTGTTTGCTTCTAGCCATAAAAACTCCTGTAGATGCTTGCAGATACACCTACAGGATAAATTGTACAACTTTTTTATATATTGTATAACTTTTTTATTTATTATACGACTTTTTTATTGTTGTACAAAGCTCTACTACCTCTATCAATAACTTATTCTACCGTTACAGACTTAGCTAAGTTTCTTGGCTGGTCAACGTCCAAACCGCGACGGGCGGCGATGTGATAAGCCAATAGTTGTAGAGGTACTACTGTAAGGATGGGCGAAAGTAATTCATCCACTGATGAAACGGGGAGTAAGTCGTTAAAGATTTCCGCCGCTTCGCCGTCTTTTACAGGTGTTACACCAATTAAGCGAGAATCTCTGGCTTTGGCTTCTTGGGCGTTGGAAATGACCTTTTCATACACACTACCAGGAACTGCGATCGCAACCACGGGAACTTTCGCATCTAATAATGCAATGGGGCCGTGTTTCATTTCCCCAGCCGGATAACCTTCGGCGTGAATATAGCTAATTTCTTTTAATTTCAATGCCCCTTCTAAAGCAATGGGGAAGTTAATTCCTCTACCCAAAAAGATGAAATCTTGAGTCTCTGCAAATTCGTGGGCTAAATGTTCTGTTAAACGTTCTTGACTTGCCAATGTTTCTTCAATTTCTTGAGGAATTTGTCGCAGTCCGTTAATAATTTGCTCTATAGTTTCTTTGGAAATTGTTTGACGACGGGCAGCTAAATCTAAAGCTAAAGCATAAAACGCCATCAATTGGGCAATAAATGTTTTTGTTGCTGCTACGCCAATTTCTATTCCTGCTAAGGTACTAATAATATTAGGAACCATGTGGCCAAGGCTACTTTCTGGGCGATTAGTAATCCCTAATAGTCGCGCCTCATATTTCGCCTCTTGGCCTTGGCGACGTTCTTTTTCCATTGCTAAGGCTGCCAAAGTATCAGCAGTTTCGCCAGACTGAGTAACACCAATAATTAATGTATTTGATGTTAATGGTGATGGTGCATAACGATACTCAGAAGCGTAGTGTACCTGAGTGGGAATTTGGGCTAATTGTTCTAACAAATGTTTGCCAACTAAGGCGGCGTGCCAACTCGTACCACAGGCGACAATGTGAATTTGTTCTAAATCTGCGTAGAGTGACTCAGACAAGCCGAGGTTAATAGGCGACACAGACGCATCACTGTAATTATGAAAATATGCTTCTAAATTAGCTCTTACTACTCCTGGCTGCTCATAGATTTCTTTGAGCATGAAGTGTTTGAATCCCTGCTTTTCTACCATTGTGGGACTCAAATTAAGCATTCTAGGTTGTTTTTTCAACCTTTCGCCAGCAAAATTGTAAATTTCCACACCTAATGGTGTCAGTCTAGCAATTTCGCCGTTATCCAACGGTAACACGGCACGGGTGTAAGCAACGATCGCCGGGGTATCAGAGGCACAGAAAAATTCACCTTGGCCAAATCCAATTACTAAAGGTGCTTGTTGACGCACCACAATTAATTCATCTGGAGAGTCAGCCGAAATAATTGCTAACGCAAATGCGCCCGTTAAATGGTTAACTGCTTGGCGAACTGCTTCTAATAAAGGAGAAGGCGAAAAAGGTAACGGTGGAGATGGTGGATTTTTCAGAAATTCAGCTATGAGATGGGGAATAACTTCTGTATCGGTTTCGGAAACAAACTCACAACCTTTTTGCTTGAGTTCTTCGCGTAACTCGCGGTAGTTTTCCACAATGCCATTTTGAATGACTGCTATTCGCTTGGTTGTATCTAGATGAGGATGAGCGTTGTGTTCCTCTGGTTTACCGTGAGTCGCCCAGCGAGTATGTCCAATACCAATTGATGCGGGTGTTTCCACTTGTTCTAGCTTAGAACGTAGGTTATGCAGTTTTCCTTTAGCTTTCACACAATCGAGTTTACCTTCCCAAATTGTAGCGATTCCCGCAGAATCGTAGCCTCTATACTCTAGTTTTTCTAAACCAGACAGTAAAATTTCTGTTGCTGCTTGAGTGCCGATGTACCCGACGATTCCACACATTGATCACACCATTTTGGTTTGAAGATTATTAAATCCAGTATAGTTGTTACCACAAATGTGAGGTTTTGTCACAAGTTTTAGGCGTGGGCAATCTGACTTTTTCACATAACGTGAAAAGTCAGAGGGTGTAGGGGTGTATGTATCCAAAACCCATTAACTCAGCCTCCACAGATAATCTTTGTGCGTAAGCCCTAAATAGGTAATTCTTTGGCTGATGACGCAGAAAAAAAGGAGCTAGTTGCTCCTTCTGCCACTAAGGTATTTTTAGGTTTTTTGAAGTTCTAGACTTAAAACTCTCCTGGTAAGGTGGGCAGTACCCACCCTACTATGCTAAAAAAGCTTGCTATGGAGAAACTCAATCGTGAGTCTGAGCAGACATTGAGAGCAAATGCCTCAATATGCTAGACCCATACTGCGAGTTGTTTCAGCCCCCAGGTAAACCCGGATGCTCAAGAAATCGGTGGGGCAAGCAGTTTCACAACGTTTGCAGCCCACGCAGTCTTCTGTGCGGGGTGAGGAGGCAATTTGAGCAGCTTTACAGCCGTCCCAGGGTACCATCTCTAGCACGTCAGTGGGGCAAGCGCGAACACATTGAGTGCAGCCAATACAGGTATCGTAGATTTTTACGGTATGAGACATTGAAAAAAGGCTCCTTTCGAGTTCTCTTCTCTGCGAAAGAATCATAATCAAGGCATAGTTTACCGCAGTGGCTTATCCGCCGTAAGTAAAAGGCTACATAACTTTAAACAATGTAATAGGCACTTTTCAAAATTCTAATTTGCGGAATTTCTCTGTTTCCTTAGAAATTAGCGACATTACAGCAGCGTATTTACCTCAATAACTCATAACATCGCTATCTAATTTGTAAAGATATATAAAGTGGAAGTTGCCTAGTCATTGAGTTATCTATGGTACTGATTAATTAGCTGCTATGTCTAGTCAAAGAATTGAGGTTTGTAACGTTTTTTAAATTATTAAGCAAAATTACCAATTTTATGTTTGCAATGAAGCGATCGCTCATAAATCACTAAACAAGGCATACGATAATTTCTGAATTACACTTTTCGACGATTTAAAAAGCTGATTATAGCATCAGCAGTGGCATCTATCTGTTTTCTTTTTTTTAAATAGTTAGTATAGTAACCAGTTAAATGTATATCTTTGCCAGAAGCTCGTAACAAACTAATTCGATAGCATTTAACGCTACGATTCCATCTTTCTTGAACTTGGACATCAATAATATCTTGTAGTGGATATTTTACAGTTCTCTTAATCAAAAACCACTGGCGTTTTTTGATAAGTAAACCACTAGTTTTATCAAAAATACAAGTAACGACTTCGCTACAAAATCCTAGCCAAACAATATTAATGCTAATTACTAACAGAAAAACCCTAAACACTCCAATATTATCCCTATCAACTTTTAAAGAAGCTGTTTGAGAATTTTTCACAAAATCATTTATATTACTTGTAATTCCATTAAGCTCAGTAATAGTGACATCAGGATGAAAAGTTGTGACAGATGATAATTCTATTTCTCCTTGTTCAGTCAGCAAAATTATCTGTTGTAATTGACTATGATAATCACCCCTCTGCTGTCGAACAACTTTAGCTCCTTGTAATTCTTTGATAGTAATCGTTTTAGTTGGGAAATATAAAATGTTTTCTTTCGTTAACTGACAGTTTGTTTGGCTGGGAAGTGGCCGCTGACAAACTAATTTGTTACTAGTGATTTGAAATGGAAAGAAGTTCAAGATGTAAGGTAGCCAAACTAAACAGCTAATTCCCCCCACTATCCACATATACCAAGGTCTAAAAGTTAGAGTTAGCTGATTGGGGCTATGCCGTAACATTGCCATATTTTACAGATATAGAGATGGATGCTCTAATATATCCTCAAACAAGAGCTATAGCCAGCAATAATTAATTTTTAGAATTTAAGGTTGATAACTAACTCTATGTTCTCAATATTTCTTTACTAATAACTTAGGTTATATATCGGAAGTGGTGATTTTTTCTGATGTGATTCTCTCCTATGGCTAATGAAAGCACCTGATATCACTAGCTAAATTGATAACGTGAATCAACTAAAAGTTTTTACTGACTTCTCCAGTCAAAAACTATAGTTTATAACCAGGAGCGATATTATGTCAGATACCAGTAAACGCGGTTTTGCCTCTATGGACGAAGACAAGCAACGTGAAATCGCTAGCAAAGGCGGACACGCTGCTCATGAAAAAGGTACAGCCCATGAGTTTACCTCTGAAGAAGCTCGTGAAGCTGGACGTAAAGGTGGCGAAGCTGTCAGCAAAGATAGAGAACATATGGCTGAAATTGGTCGTGAAGGGGGGAAAAATTCTCACGGTGGCGGCCGTAAAAAAGCCAGCGAAAATGATGATAATGATAATAAAGATACTGAATCAAAGGGAACTCAAGGCGGTAGCAGAGAGCAACACGCTGAAGCAGGTCGTCAAAGTCACAAGAACAAAAATAACAAGGACGAATAGTTACTTGTTGAGTTAGTGAAATAATTTTGGTGAGCTATTAGTTATAAGTGATTTGTGTTGCGATCGCTAAAATCTGCGGTAGTGGTAGACTAAACCCATCCCTAGCCGATAAATACATTACCAAAAGCACTAGCAAAATTGCAGAGTAAGTTAAAATCTGGTTTAGTTTAATCATTTTTTAGCTAAATAAAAGGAGGAAATCTAGCAACAGATTTTCTCCTTTTCTGATGTAATGATTGCTAAAATTTATGAGGGTAACTGTATATTGTCAGTTAATAATAATTAATCTACTTTTATTTTTGATTAATACAGAATTTATACAGGTATTGAACCTAGTCAACAAAAAAACGGGAATACTTATACTCCTATGACTGCACTGCAACTAAATCTTAATTCTGTAATTAAACTAACGAGAGAGCAGTTTTACCAATTGTGTGCAGAAAACCCCGACTTAAAATTAGAACGTAATGCCCAGGGAGAATTAATTATAATGCCACCGACAGGAGGGGAAACAGGCAGAAGTAATGTTAATTTGATTATGCAAGTAGCATTATGGAATGAAAATAGTCAAGCAGGTGAAGTGTTTGATTCATCCACTGGATTTACTTTACCAAATGGTGCTGATCGTTCTCCTGATGTGTCATGGGTGGAAAAATCTCGTTGGGAGGGTTTGACTAAAGAACAAAGAGAAAAATTTATTCCTCTGTGTCCAGATTTTGTTATTGAAATAATGTCACCATCCGACTCTTGGAGAAAAGTTCAAGATAAGATGGATGAATACATGGCAAATGGTTGTCGTTTGGGTTGGTTAATTAATCGAAAACAACAAGAAGTAGCAATTTATCGCCCAGGACAAGAAGTGGAAGTTATAAAATTACCTGAAACTCTTTCTGGCGAAAATATTTTACCTGGATTTGTACTTAATTTGCACAAAATTTGGCAGTAGAGACGCGAAATTTTACGTCTTTTACGGTCTGCAAGCAGTAAGTATCATATTTTGCGTGAAATGCTATAACATTTGAAATTATCAATTATTTTGATGATGATAGAAATGTAGTAATACTAAGTCTCTAAAAAAATTAAAAATAAAAGGACTGGCTGAACCAGTCCTGTAATAAATTTATTTAATTTGTTTATTTTAATAACGGGATTTTTTGAGTTTTTGCTTTTTCCGCCGTTTTTCAGAAGTAGCAACTGCCAATTCTACCGGATAGCCTACAACAGGAATTACTTGATATTTGCGCTCATCTTCTAAGTTTCTCAGTTCTGTGTAGTCTACCCAATGGATGCAATCAACCGGACAAGTATCAATTGCTTCTTGGATAACTTCTTCCGCGTCCCCATCTTGACGAATTACGCGCGATCGCCCGTAATCTGGTTCAATGTAAAAAGTATTTCGCGCAACATGGGCGCAGTGTTTACAACCAATACAGGTGATTTCGTCAACATAAACACCCTTTTGCCGCAACACTCCACCTAACTCCGGTTCCAAACCAGAACGTTCTGGGTCATCCCGCAAAAAACCGCCTAATTCTGGTTCCAAACCGGAACGGTTATCATCCTGTTCATCCGGCGAAGGCAGAAAGTCAGCCATTACGCACTCCAGCGTTGTACTACTAAGCGAATAGAACCGTCTGCATTTTTTTGCTGTTCAGTAACTTGAAAGCCAGCCATTGCAGTTTCTTTCACAACTGTTTGGAAAGCATAACGCTGTGATACTTGACGCAAGAAACCGTCTACAGACAAGTTTTGTTGCCAGTATTGTAAGTCAGCTACTAACTCATATTCTTTGCCATTCCATCTAAAGCCGATGTCATAGCCATTTTCCTGCTCAATGGTTACTTCCGCAGGATGAGTTTGACCGCGATAGCCACGTACCTCACGGGGGCCGGGTTTCCAGTCGATGCCTAAATCAGTTAGTGCATCTTTTAAGGAATCAATGTTACGGATTTGAGTCTTAATTTGGCTAAAGTGTGACATGGTGGTTGTAAATCGACGACAATAAACTGTTGGACGGAAAACTTACCATTCGCTGTAATTAGCTTGCGTATTCGCCACACCAGATTGTTGTACCTGATTAGCGAAAAATTCGGAAGTTGGCTCTTGACTAAGTACTTGCCCCAGCTGTGCTTCAATTGCCGCTGTAACCTCAGCACAAGAAGCTCCCACAATGCCAGTGACTTTTTCTTGTACCCGACCGTCTGGATAAATTATGAATTCTAATGTCTCCATGCTTTTGGCCAACCACGATAGTAAGCTTGGACTGAATACCTTAGCGCAATGCTAAGAAGCCTGCCCTAGGAACATTGTTACTTAGATACAAAAATGCCATTTTTTAACTAATGTTCCATCTCTCAATATAAATATCTCAGAAAATTTACAAAAGTTATTATTTTAATAAGTCAACACATCTGTCATTAGTTAGTCTCTCTTAACCTTCTAGAATAGTCAAGTTTTATAATTGAGTTTGTAAAGTCAAAGCTAAAGCCTTACTCAACAAGCACTCTTGGGTAGTATAGCTAGTGCTTAGAGTCATAAAACTATGCAATTTATTGAAAAAGTTTATCATTATTATTAGATTTAACCTATTCTCTCTAGGGTTATAGATGCTGAGAGTCATAGGTTAGATTGAAGCATCATCTTAAAGCCATGTACTTTAAGTAAGATTGTGAGCGATCGCTACAGTAAAACCGAAGATTCTCCGAAATAATTACCTGTACGTAGGTATGTAACTTTATCCTGGATGATCAGGGTATTTGACATACTCACCGACCTAAAGGTGCGGTGATTCTTGACGCTTCACCGGACTGTGCTGGCGAACCAGTCTTACCTGTCCTCTGCGCCCGTTTAAGGTCGTGCCGAT
>NZ_JACJRU010000076.1 GCF_014697425.1 Nostoc sp. FACHB-110 | reverse complement strand
TAAAGGTAGCAGCATCCTGTGAAGCGTCAACCCGCCAAGAATTCATACAGTTCAGTCTGTTTGATTAGATTGGAATCCTCACGCCTTCAGGCTGAGGAGGATGTCAAGAACTCCGAGAAGACGACCCCTTTGTGCCACAACTATTAATAGTTGTCTTAGTACCAGAAACAGTTAGCGACTGGTTATCGCAAACCGAAGAATCTCTATGCCTTTTTCGCTGCGGTTATTGGCTATCGTTGCGCGGACAACCAGCAGTTGATAACAAAACGAACATCACAGTAGAGATTAAGCGTCAAAATATATTTAGTCCCGACGCACTCAAAACCATCATGTCACGCATCGCCGTTGGAGAATCCCTATGACAGCTATTTTCCCGGATGTGGAAAAATTCAAATATATCGACCCCCGACAAGTAGAAGCTTACTTACTCAGGCATGGTTGGCAGCAACAGCAACGTCAGGGGGATAAAGCTGCCATTTGGACTTTAGACGGTTTTGAAATTCTACTTCCCCTCAAGCCAGAAATTATTGACTTTTCTCGGCGTATGGCAGAAGTCGTTGAAACTCTGGCGTTGGCAGAAACCAGATCCCAACAGTCAATTTGGGGTGACTTAATTACAAATGCACCCAACACCACCATCCAAGCAGTCGTCACCCACATTGCCACACCCAATGCAGTAAACCTTAGCGGCGATATCACCATGCTGGGCATCGTAGTTGATAAACTACGTCCCATCCACACCGAATTAGCTGATCGTGACTACATCCTGGCACTGAAGGCGTATCAAGAACGTCTGCCCGTTTACTGCACAGGTGACTTAATTAAGTCTAACGGTATATTCATTCTGAAAAATCCCCATCACTTTAGCCTGGATGACATTGAATAATGTTCCTACACCATGACCAAAGTAGGCTGCATATTCAAAAATTACGAATGATTGCAACAAGGGTATGAGGTGTGAGTGAGTAAAAACCCTACACCCTATACCCTTACACCAAATCTCAACAAACAATATTACCCGTAGCTAATCTAACTCTCTTCGTCCTTCTAAGGCTCTGGCTAGAGTTACTTCGTCGGCATATTCTAAATCACCGCCAACAGGTAAACCAAAGGCAATACGTGTCACCTTTGTAAAAGGTTTGAGTAGTTGTCCTATATATAATGTGGTTGTTTCCCCTTCTATGCTGGGGCTAATTGCCAAGATAACTTCTTGCGGTTTTTGCTGACTCACCCGCCGCACCAAAGGTTGGACATTTAACTGTTCTGGGCCGATCCCATCTATCGGGGAAATTACTCCCCCCAAGACGTGATACTTACCTTTGTACTCGCGGGTTTTTTCTAAGGCTATTACATCACGGGAATCTGCTACTACACAAATAGTTTGATTGTCGCGGTTGGGGTTGCGACAGATTTCACACACTGGTTCCGCAGATAAGTGGAAGCAGACTGAACACAGACCTACTTGTTTTTTTGCGTCAACCAAAGCTTGCGCCAAAGCCTCTACTTCTGCCTCTGGTCGCTTCAAAATGTGCAAAGCCAATCGCTGGGCTGATTTTGGGCCAACTCCTGGCAAGCGCTGTAATTGTTCTATCAACCGTGCTAAAGGACGTGCGTAAACCGTGGTCTTGTCTCCAGAATTTCGTTTACCTTAACTATGATGACATAGCCTGCAAAAGTATGAAGTGTGAAGTATGAAGTCGGAAATTTCATCCTTCTACCTCCTACCTTTTGACAAGGGACAAATGACTTTTAACTAATGACTATTGACCATTGACTGTTGACACACCCTTAAGGGTCGAGCCGATCGCAATACTGCTTCTAGTAAACCAGGAAATAGAACTTCTAAGTCTTCGCGGCGTAGTTTATTTATGTGTTGTGTCCCTTCTTTATGGGTCAAGACTACTCCTGACTCTCTTAAGATTTTAAAGTGATTGGACATGGTAGATTTAGCGATCGCAAAATCAAAATCCGCACAGCATTGCTCCCCTTTCGTAGCTAATAACCGCACAATTTCTAACCTCACGGGGTCGCCTAGGGCATATAACACCGCCGCTAATGATATATCTTTTCTGTCTGGGTGATATAAAAATCTCATACTTGCATTATCGCTTAAGGTAGCGTATATTTTGATTGTTCGATAAAATCGAATAAACGAATTAAAACAGGAAGGCGATTATGTCATCCGTTACCAATGTTACAGAAGCCACCTTCAAGCCAGAAGTGCTGGATAGTACAATTCCCGTCTTAGTAGACTTTTGGGCGCCTTGGTGTGGCCCTTGTCGGATGGTAGCTCCCGTTGTGGAAGAAGTTGCTGCTGAATATGATGGGCAGGTAAAAGTGGTGAAAATCAATACAGATCAAAATCCTACTGTTGCTAGCCATTACGGTATTCGGAGCATACCCACACTCATGATATTTAAGGATGGGCGACAAGTTGATACAGTCGTGGGCGCAGTGCCAAAAGGCACTTTAGCTAAAACTTTAGCACAACATCTTACACAAGAATAATCGCTGGGGTGGGCATTGCTCACCCTAATACTGAAAATAAATAGGTGATTTTTGTAGCCAATAATTTAAAGAAAACGAGCCACAGAATACAGAGAAATCTTCTAATGATTAAATTTCCCTGTTGCCTCTTTTTGTGGAAATTCCTACGTAAGGATGTTTCATCTTTGCGGCGGCAACACCATTATTAACAACAAGTCAGCTAGTGAGTCGTAGACTAACAGGGAGAGCAATATGGACTTGAAATTACAAGATAAATCCGCATTAGTCAGTGGTTCAACCACAGGTATTGGATTAGCGATCGCCCAAACACTAGCACAAGAAGGTGCATCAGTTATAGTCAATGGTCGCTCAGAACAACGAGTTAACCAAGCAATAGATAAAATTAAACACTTTAACCCCGACGCAAAAGTAACTGGTGTTGTTGCCGATTTAGCAACAAAAGCAGGCATTGAACAAATTATTGAACAAGTTCCTCAAGTCGATATTCTAGTGAATAACCTAGGTATCTACGAGCCAAAAGGATTTTTTGAGATAACTGACGAAGATTGGTCACATATATTTGAAGTCAACGTCCTGAGTGGAGTTCGCTTAAGCCGCAAATATCTGCAAAAGATGTTGGCACAAAACTGGGGACGGATAATTTTTATCTCTAGTGAATCGGGCTTTCAAATTCCCGTCGAGATGATTCACTACGGCGTAACGAAAACGGCTCAGATTTCTTTGGCGCGCGGTTTAGCAGAAATGACAGTCGGTACAGCAGTTACAGTTAACTCTGTTCTGCCAGGGCCAACTCGTTCTGAAGGTGTGGAAACTTTTATTACCCAGATGGGACAAGAACGGGGACTCAGTGCTAGCGAAGTGGAAGCCGAATTTTTTCAAAAAGTACGTCCCACTTCTCTGATTCAACGCTTTGGGACTAACGAAGAAGTTGCCACATTGGTAGCCTACCTTTCTAGTCCTTTAGCTTCAGCAACCAATGGCGCGTCTGTGCGGGTTGATGGCGGTGTCATTCGGTCGATTTAGCTAGTTTCAGAATATGGGCTAGATGAAAAGATTTCTACTGACACAAGTAAATTCCCACATCAAACCTGACTCTTATATTTGCTAGCTAGTAGGTAGCCAAATATATAATGCCTGTAATTCACCTTTGAGGAGAGAATCTCATGAATCCGATCGCACAAACAAAAGCATTAGATGTACCAAGTGCTATTCTTCAGCGTCGTTCGATCA
Source organism: Nostoc sp. FACHB-110 (assembly GCF_014697425.1). Lineage (GTDB taxonomy): Bacteria > Cyanobacteriota > Cyanobacteriia > Cyanobacteriales > Nostocaceae > Nostoc_B. Next base: position 8,798 of record NZ_JACJRU010000076.1, on the reverse strand, counting down.
AAACATTTAAACCAGACCCGATTGAGCCAGAACTACTCCAGCAATTGGTAGAGTTAACTGTCGCTGCACCCAGCAGTTTTAATATTCAAGATTGGCGCATTATCTTAGTTCAAGATGAAGCGCAAAAAGAAGCTTTAGCGGCTGCGTCTTGGAATCAAAAACAGATTATTCAAGCACCAGTCACCTTTGTATTTGCAGCCGATTCCAGCGCAGGCGAACAAGATTTGACCCCAATTTTAGACCAAGGATTGCAAACAGGCGCATGGAACGAAGGCACAGTCAATTACTTTAGAAATTCGATTCCTCAATTTCAAGCAGGTTTAGGAGACAAGCGGCGAGAATATGCCATCAAAGACGCAATTATCGCTTCTACCCATTTAGTATTAGCTGCCGAAAGCTTAGGATTATCCACCTGTTTTATGAATGGCTGGATTGAGGACAAAGTAAAAGAAGTAATTGGCGCAGCTGACGATCCCAATTTAGCCATCGCAGTTGTAGTTCCTGTAGGTTATGCCGCAGAACCCCGCTTAAATCCCGGTCGTTTACCCTTCTCCTACAACGTATTTGTAGACAGAGTTGGTAATCCGTATCAGGGGTAGAAAAAGTATGAAGTGTGAAGTGTGAAGTCTGAAATTTCAGACTTCACACTTCATACTTCAGAATTCATTGGACTCACATTTCCCAGGAGAAGCGAATCATGATTGAGCTTTACTATTGGACAACGCCCAACGGTCATAAAATCACGATATTTTTGGAAGAGACGGAAATACCTTATAAAATTGTGCCGATAAATATTGGTGCAGGGGAACAGTTTCAGCCTGATTTTCTCAAGATTGCGCCGAATAACCGCATTCCCGCCATTATTGACCATGAACCTGCGGGTGGCGGTGAACCAATTTCGGTTTTTGAATCGGGGGCAATTTTGCTGTACTTAGCAGAAAAAACCGGGAAATTGATTTCGCCAAATCTACGCGATCGCGTGGAGGTGCTTCAATGGTTATTCTGGCAAATGGCAGGTTTAGGGCCAATGGCTGGACAAAATCACCACTTTAGAAATTATGCTCCCGAAAAAATTGAATATGCCATTAACCGCTACGTTAACGAGACAGGACGTTTATACGCAGTTCTCAATAAACGACTAGCAGATAGAGAATTTATCGCTGGCGATTATTCTATTGCTGATATAGCCGCTTATCCTTGGGTTGTGCCGCATGAAAGCCAAGGTCAAAATCTAGAAGATTTTCCCAATATCAAACGCTGGTTTGAAACAATTAAAGCTCGTCCAGCCACAATTCGCGCCTACAAAAAAGCCGAAGCTTTCAAAAATCAAGCTTTAGATATCGAAAAATCACGCAATTTGTTGTTTAACCAATCAGCAAAAACAGTTACAAATTAAATTTTTGAGATTGCTGAGTGACTAGTTTTGAGTACAAAGGTAAGAATACTGCGGCATTCTCTAAAATACATGGAACACTGTGTTTTACTTACTACTCAGCACTCGGAACTCAGCACGGGCTAAACGCCCCGCTACTGCTAACAGCACTTGAAAACAGGAGAATTTAGTGAATAGAGCAATAGGGCAAACAGGTAAAACACCTGTCTCTTTAGGGCTGTTGGGTGCTGCTGCCTTTATGGTGATAGCTGATGTGCGGGTGATTGATCCCCTGCTGCATATTATTGCCAATGAATTTGAGGTTGGTGTTGGTAGTGCGGCGGTGATTGTCTCAGCGTATACGATTCCCTACGGACTGTTTCAACTAGTTTATGGGCCGTTAGGCGATCGCATTGGCAAATTACGCGTCATTACAGGCGCATTGACAATATTTGCTATCGGTACAGCCCTTTGTGCTTTTGTGCCAAATATTGCTCTATTGACCTTACTGCGATTTCTGACGGGAATGTTTGCCGCAGGTATCATCCCTGTGACGCTAGCTTATATCGGGGATAACTTTCCCTATACAGAACGCCAAGCCGCTATAGGTAAATATTTAAGTGCGCTGGTGCTTGGTCAAATTCTTGGCGGTAGTTTGGGTGGGATATTTGGTGAATATATTAGTTGGCGGGACATTTTTTTAGTATTTGGGATTGTTTCTTTAGCGATCGCAGCTTTATTATGGCGAGGAACACGTCATTTTCGAGATGGCAATCGTTCCCAAGAAAGATTAAGTTGGGCAACTTTTCAGCCTTATTACCAACTTCTCACGCAACCAATAGCCCGTACTGTAATTATCGCGGTATTTATTGAAGGCTTTTGCTTAATGGGAGCATTTGCTTACGCTGGTGCATTTTTGCGTGACAGATACGGCTTACCCTACGTTGCGATTGGGTTTATGTTGAGCAGTTTTGGCATAGGTGGACTGATTTATAGCCGCAGTGTTAAGTGGTTAGTGCAACGGCTAGGTGAAGTTGGTTTGATGGGTGTGGGTGGTTGGTCAATGTGCATTTGCTTTTTAGCGATTTCTCTATTACACAGTTGGGTATTGTTTATCCCCGTAACTGTAGTGATGGGATTGAGTTTTTATATGATGCACAGCACTTTGCAAACTCAAGCCACAGAACTTGCACCAGAAGCCAGAGGTACAGCAGTTTCGTTATTTGCTTTTAGTTTATTTATTGGTCAGGGAATTGGCGCAGCAGCCTTTGGTAGGATTGTAGATAATTTCGGCTACATTCCTTGTTTTATGATTTCTGGAGTTGCGATCGCTTTACTGGCAACATGGCTAGTTAAAAAAGCAGACTCGCCAAAAACTAATGAACAATAACAAATAACAAATGCCAAAAGTTCAGGTTAACGGAATTGAATTATTTTATGAAATCAAAGGCACAGGTGAGCCTTTATTATTAATTGCTGGGTTCATGTGCGATCGCAATTATTGGTCGCTACTGATGCCATCTTTAATTAGTCAATATCAGGTGATTCGTTTCGACAACCGAGGCATAGGACAGAGTTCGGCTCCCGATATCCCTTATAGCATCCCACAAATGGCTAATGATGCGATCGCATTACTGGATATTCTCGGTATTGAAAAAGTCCATGTAATTGGTCATTCAATGGGTGGAAAAATTGCCCAAGAATTAGCTTTAACCCAGCCGCACAGAATCAAAAGTCTTATCCTGCTTTCTTCTACAGCCAAAGGCAATGAAAAATATATCAACATCATTAAAACTTGGGGCGACCTTGCTACCAAACTAGACTTAGAACTATACGAAAGAGTTATCTTACCTTGGATATTTACTGATAATTTCTATGCAATTCCCGGGATGGTAGACCAATTAATTGAATGGGCAATTCACTATCCTTTTGCGCCAAAACCACATGGACTTTATCATCAAAGTCGGGCAATTATTAATCATGACACAACAAACCGTCTGCAATATATTAAATGTCCAACTTTGGTGTTAGTTGGTAAACAAGATATTTTAACTCCCGTCAAATTTTCCGAGCAAATTGCTCAAGGTATTCCTAATGCTGAATTGGTGATTATTGAAGATGGTGGCCATAGCTTTTTAATCGAGTCACCAGAAACAGTAGCTCAAGTTATGTTAAAATTTTTAAGCAAAATTTAAATCTATAAAAAGCCAAATCCAAATCATTTTTTGGTGCTCTCTGTTTAGAGATGATTGACTTAAATTGTCGCGTGACAACAACGCTTAACATACCAGCTAATCTAAACTCTCTCGCCTGTCCCACTCCCTATTCCCACGAATTATCTGCCTTATCCTCCTAGATGCGTAGGCGAGTCATACTTGTAACCGATGACAAACACCTAAGAAAACTGGTGAAATATAATTAATGTTACCCATACCGGAGTAATGACAGAGCGCGTTTTAATTCTTGGAGGCAGGGGGAGAATTGGAAGCAGTGTTGCCCAAGACCTAGCTGCCCATACGCAAGCCAAAATTACTATAACTGGACGTTCCCCAGAGACTCATAACTTGCCTTTGGGAGAAGGAACACAGTATTTAACCTTAGATTTAGCAGAAGTTGATAAATTAAGAGATGCGATCGCTAATTCTGATTTAGTAGTTCACTGTGCAGGGCCGTTTCATTATCGGGATGCCAATGTTCTCAAACTTTGCATTGAACAGGGCGTGAACTACGTAGATGTGAGTGACCATCGTTCTTACACTACCAAAGCTTTAAGTTATCACGAAGACGCTATTGCATCTGGAATCACAGCCGTAATTAACACAGGTATTTTCCCTGGCATTTCTAATAGTATGGTGCGCCAGGGGGTCGAGCAATTTGATGAAGCCGAAAAGATTAAACTCTACTATATAGTCGGTGGTTCTGGTGGCGCTGGCATTACCGTTATGCGAACAACTTTTCTCGGATTACAACATCCTTTTGAAGCGTGGATAGACGGTAAATGGCAAACAGTTAAACCTTATAGTGAAAGAGAAATAGTAGAATTTCCTCACTTTCAACGTAATGGAGTTTACTGGTTTGATATGCCAGAAACTTTTACATTACCCTATGCCTTTCCCTCAGTTAAAACTGTAATTACTAAGTTTGGTTCATTTCCAGATTATTATAATCATCTGACTTGGATGGCCGCCCATATTTTTCCTAAATCGTTAATGCAGCGTCGCGGCATGATTGAATTTTTATCTCATGTTAGCCATACAATGACAGATTTTACTAACCGTTTCAGTGGTATTGGTGTCGCAGTTCGTTCTGAAGTTACAGGTAAGAAAAATGGTGCTACAGGCGTTTATACTTCGACTGTATACCATGATAATGCGGCTGTCGCCACTGGCTGTGGTACTGGAACCGTTGCCCAATTAATTCTTGAAGGTAAATTGAATAAGCCTGGAGTTTTACCTGTAGAAAATGCTTTGTCTACAGATTTATTTACAACTATCATGGCAACCAGAAAAATTAAGATTGAGCAGAGTTTTTTATAATTATATGCATCTGTTTAATAGCATATATAGCTATCCTATTTGATTTACAAACTTATTTGTTAAGAGAGGAAATAGACAACAGGGAAGAGGTTAGAGATTTATTTGCAGATCATTTAGGATTGCTATAGCAGTTGCAGTACAGGTGAGGACATTTACAAAGGACAAATGCCAGTCAGTTATAGTAAAACTCTTACCTTCAGCATAGCCGCCTCCTAGCATACTTACTGGTGAGCTTTTGGGCAATCAATTTGTCCCCATTATTTTTCAAATTAGTCTCAGCTTAAAAATTACAATGCATAATTGATAGGAGGCGGCAACCTCCTATGTTGGAGAACTGTCTCATCTTGAGTGGAGATGCCATAATCCAAAGCATCAAGCAGATACTAGTGTTTTTAGATGATCAGCATGAAATTCCAACTGTTTTTAAGCTCTTTATTTTCCCAAGTTAAGTTCCGGCATTGGTGGATGGGTATCCTCTTGTGGATTGTTTTGGTTGCACCTGCTCAAGCATCTGTGATTTTACGCGTAGCTATTGAGAGGGGAGTTAATCAAGTAAAAGTCGGCAGTTCTACAACTGCATTGGTGAAAGATAGTTCTGGAAGGACTCTAGGACAGTTGCCAGGGATGAGTGCCTATTATGCTCAAGCTATTCCTGGCGGGGTGGCTTTAGATAAGTGGCAGTCTGGTTTATTTTGGATTGAGCCGACTGGTAAAGGATTTGTTTATATTGGCGATCGCTGGTATCGTGGTAGAACTTTAGTTGTCCCCTCAGACAAGGGCGTAACAGCCGTGAACTGGGTGGATGCTGAAGAGTACCTCTACAGTGTGATTGGTGGCGAAATGGATACTAGTTGGCCGCAAGAAGCCCTCAAAGCTCAAGCGATCGCAGCTCGTACCTACGCTCTCTACGAACGCGAAAGACAACGTAATAACCCCATTTACGACTTAGGTGATAGCCCCGATCGTTGGCAAATTTATAAAGGAGTAGTCAGCGAATCTCCGTCTACTTACGCGGCTGTCGATGCTACCGCAGGGCAGGTACTAACTTATAACAATAAAATTATTCTCTCTGTCTTTCATGCTTGTTCTGGTGGTCATACCGAAAATGTGGAAGATGTTTGGGGTAGCAAAGAACCTTATCTGCGGGCTGTGGAAGACTACGATCAAGATATCAAGGAATGCAACTGGGTCAAAACTTTCTCCCCGGCAGAAATTAGTGCCAGAATTTCTGGGGTAGGCAATGTTAAGGACATGATTGCAGAAAAATACTCGCCTTTTCGCAGTGTGAAGGCGTTAAAAATCGTTGGTGACAGAGGCACAAAAGTACTACAAGGTGAAGAAGTACGTACTGCACTGAAACTCAGAAGTACCCGGTTTAATATCACCAAAGCCGCAGATGGCAGTTTTGTACTACAAGGCTTAGGTTTTGGTCATGGTTTAGGAATGAGCCAGTGGGGAGCATACAATCTAGCTCGACGCGGTATCAACCACCTACAAATTTTGGGTCATTACTATCAAGGTGTCGCTCTCACACCAATTAAAGCGAAGTAAAAATAAAGTATGAAGTCGGAAATTTCCGACTTCAGACTTCAGACTTCAGACTTCAGACTTCAGACTTCAAACTTTTCATTCTCCACTTTGAAGACGCTTTTGCCATTGGGCTTCTATTTGTGCAGAATGCTCAATTTCTTGGTCTAATAAATCGGTTTCGGTGGAGTAAACTAAATCTTTATTTTCAATCACAGTTTCGGCGGCGAATTGATGGGCGAAGTCAATTTTTTGTTGTAAGTTTTCATCTGGATCAGTTAATAATCTGGCACGGAAAAGGCGATCGCGGTTGCGCCCTGCAATCTTTTTATTGCGCCACTGTATCCAGAAATAACGCACCAGTGGTACACCCAAAAAACCTATACCGTAAGCCAACAACAGCCAATAAATACCCTGAGTAAAAGCAACTAATCCTCCCAACTTGGCGGCTACAACACCATCTCTTAACAGTCTCCCCAAGACTAAAGCACCAACAAAATTGACAATTCCTAACCCAGCACTCAACATATTTTGCCCAGAACTAGCTATGCTAAAACGCCAAGGCAATTCTTCTAAATAAGCTGGGACTGATTGACGGCCTTTTTTGCTAGCTCTGATTTGTAATTCTGGGAAGTAATAAACAATTTGCCCTTGGGAACTAACTTGTGGTTGTCCATTAAATCTAATCAAGACAGGCAGCATATAATCTTCATACTCCTGTTGATATGTTGGGCCAATATCATCTAAATAAGGAGCAATTTGTTCTGCTACGACTGCACCGCGCTGATTGCGAATTACAGCAGCAATTTCTTGCCAACGGCGTTCTTCTAACTTGGCATTGGGATTACCATCCCCAAATAAAAAGGAGAATACAGCCTCAAAAAAATTTAACTCGTTAGCTTGACGGTTTTCGTATCTTCTTTGTTGATAACTTGTATCGTAGTAATTGGGACTAAAAAACCAAAATAAATCAGGAAAATAAAAGAACCCACCGCTATAGCTACTACCTCGATTATTACTGTCGCGGTCAGAACTAGTAGCAGTAATAATTATGAAAATTGTAATAGTAATTAAGGCAATTGAAAGCACTAAAAAGATGCCAAAAGAAATCCGAATTAGGTAAAAAAGAATCCCCCAAACTTTTTGCCACCATTCTTGTAACTGTAACTGGAAATATTTATTGCGTAAAACTGCTCTAAAATTTTGCGGAAACTGGTAAACAATATCACCGGATTCGGCGACTTGTAAATGTCCACCAGCTTCAGCCGCCAAAGTTAATAACCCTTGACTGGCCTCGGCAACATTTAATCCTGCCTGGGTTGCCACATCACCAACAGTAACTCGGTATCCCAGTTGTTCCACCGTACGTATAATAGTCGGATTTGGAGCCATTGCTCGCCCCTCCTATTGAAATTATTTCTATCTATATCTAGTATAAAGTTTTATTTTAGGGGCTTGAAAATGTGCGGTTTAATTACCAAATTATGCTGAAAAATCAGCAAAAAGAATAATTAATTTTTAATTCTTAGACATATTAATTTCTCGTCTCTACGTGTTAAAATTATGTGCCTATGCTTGGTTCTCCAGCAAATTTTCTGCCTTAAAATATGGTTCAGTACACTCTTGCCCAAAGCCCAGAAATTATCCTCACTGTTCCTGGCAAAGATTCAGCTAAAGCGCGTGATAAAGCAATGGATCAGTTAATGGAACTGATGGATGCGGGTAAACTTCCCACAGAATTAGAAGAAGGATTTGGCCCTCAGCAATTAATTGAAGTGAAGGAAGCAGTTGATACAAGTAGTGGTGAAGATGCTATCACTCAAGCTGTTCAAGTACTCAGCAACTTAGCTACTCTCAAACTCAAAGTCCAAGAATCACGTACTGAAGCTTTGGAAATTCGCAAAGCGGTTGATATCCTGTTTAGTGATCAATCGGTTACGGAAGAGGAAATTACTCGTCTGAAAGAAGGTTTTAAAGTTCTGAAAAACTTTGCTCAAGCAAATCTGCGTTATCTAGATGCACGGACTAAAGCAGAACAAGCGCGACAAGTTTTAGATCAGGCTTTAAAATCGCCAGACAAGGAATGAATCTAGCAGTTTTACAGATTCCCGACTTCTTCAAGAAGTCGGGGATAGAAGGCTCTCCATTTTCTTAATGACTCGCTGTAACTTCTTCTGCGGCTGTTAATGCTGGGGCGAAAGTTGGATTTTCTGGTTGTAGTTCTACTCTGACCAAAAGAAGGGGATACAAGCCTCGCCCTTCTAGGGCGAATTTTGATTCTTAATATACGATTTCAAGACTTCAATCGGCGCTCCTCCCACAGAGCAAGCAAAGTAAGAAGGACTCCAGAGATGTTCTGCGTG
>NZ_JACJRU010000075.1 GCF_014697425.1 Nostoc sp. FACHB-110 | reverse complement strand
AGATATTCAACTTAACACCGAGCAACTGACTCTTCTCAATGGAGCGCAACTAACTGCCAGCACTCTTGGGCAAGGTGATGCAGGTAACATATTTATCGATGCTAAACGACAGGTCTTATTCGATGGTACAAAAACCAGAGCTGGCAGTACTGTAGAATCAAGTGGCATTGGCAAGAGTGGAGATATTCAAATTAGCACAGAGCAACTGACTCTTCGCAATGGTGGACAGATAACTGCCAGTACCTTTGGTGATGGGGATGCAGGTAACATATTTATCGATGCTAAACAACAGGTCTTATTCGATGGTACAAATACCGGAGCCGCCAGTACCGTAGAATCAAGTGGGATTGGGAAGAGTGGAGATATTCAAATTAGTACAGAGCAACTGACTCTTCGCAATGGAGCGCAACTAACTGCCAGCACGCGTGGGCAAGGTGATGCAGGTAACATATTTATCGATGCTAAACAACAGATATTATTCGATGGTACAAATACCGGAGCTGCCAGTACCGTAGAACTACGTGGCATTGGAAAAGGTGGAGATATTCAAATTAGCACAGAGCAACTGACTCTTCGCAATGGAGCGCAACTAACGGCCAGCACGAGTGGGCAAGGTGATGCGGGTAACATATTTATCGATGCCAAACAACAGGTCTTATTCGATGGTACAAATAGTGCAGCTGCCAGTACCGTAGAATCAAGTGGGATAGGGAAGGGTGGAGATATTCAACTTAGTACAGAACAACTGACTCTTCGCAATGGTGGACAAATAGCTGCCAGCACGCGTGGGCAAGGAGATGCAGGTGACATATTTATCGATGCTAAACAACAGGTCTTATTCGATGGGATAAATAGCGGAGCTGCCAGTACTGTAGAGCCAAGTGGAATTGGAAATGGTAGAGACATTTACATTACAACCAAAGAATTTTTCGCTACTAATGGAGCTAAAGTCACTGCCAGGACTTCTGGACAAGGAGATGCAGGTAATATCAAAATTAATGCTTCTGATTTGATCAGTATTTCTGGTACTAATTCAACAAATTTGGAGCCTAGTGGTTTATTGACATCTACATCTAACAATTCAATAGGTAAAGGTGGTGATATTACTCTAAATACAGACATTTTTCGTCTATTTGATGGTGCTGTATTAGATGCGACAACCAGAAATGATGGAAATGGGGGCAATATTACAGTCGGAGCAAATCAGGTAGAAGTTATCAATGGAGGACAACTGATATCTAGCACTTTTGCTAATGGGCGTGCGGGAAAAATTTCAGTTAATGCTAAAGACCAGGTAGTTGTTTCCGGCACTAATCCTAGCTCCAATGAGCAAATTGAGAAGGTTAACTCTCAAGTGTCAAAAATCGGAGATAGCAGTGGCTTTTTCGTTCTCTCTGAGAGTTCTGGTATAGCAGGAGATATTGAAGTTACTACCTCGAAACTAACCTTAGATGATAGCGGCAGATTGATTGCTGAGTCTGCATCTGGTGACGGTGGTAACATCAATTTACAAGTTAGAGATTTACTCTTACTACGTCGTAACGCACAGATTTCTACTAACGCTGGTACAGAAGAAAAAGGTGGTGATGGCGGCAACATCAACATTAACTCTAAATTTATTGTTGCCATACCTCAAGAAAACAGCGACATCACTGCCAATGCTTTTACAGGCAGAGGGGGTACTATCCAGATTAATACTCAAGGTATTATCGGGATTGAATCGCGTCCAACGCTAACTAATGCCAGTGATATTACCGCTAGTTCAGAGTTTGGAGTTAATGGCACTATTCAAATAAATACGCCTGATATCGACCCTAAAAGAGGTTTATTAGTATTACCCACAGTACCAGTAGACAGTCGAATTGCTCAAGGTTGTTATAGCCCAAGTTATGCTCAAAACAAATTTGTAATTATAGGAGGTGGAGGTGTACCACTCAATCCTAGAGAAGGTTTTAATAGTGAAACGCCTCAAGTAGAGTGGGCAAGCCTCAATGAAAGTAGTGAAAAAAATTTGCCAGTAATTGGAATTAAAGATTTTTCTGTTCCTACATCAGCCAGTATTGTAAAAGCAACAGGCTGGGTGACTAATAACAAAGGTGAAATTACTTTGATATCTGGTGTACCCAACGAGACTGAAAACAATTCTAGAATTGCGTCAACTAGCTGTAGTGAATTCGTATCTGCTAATTAGCTTTGATTCTAGCAACCACTACGAATATGCAGACTGGTGTAGGTTGGGTGGAGGAACGGAACCCAACATTCACGCATACTTTGTTGGGTTACGCTATCGCTACACCCAACCTACTATTCTCTTAACTGAACCGTATTGGATTCTAGCAACCACTACGAATATGCAGAATAAATTCAAAGGGTTTTTTCAAATAGTCCAATCTAAGATAGAGCAGTTGCAGGCAAGATTTATACGCCGTTTCAGCTTATTTCTGTTTGTCGGATTATTTTTTTTAAGTGCAACTTTACCCAGTACTGCTCATAAAATTGTACTCAAGAAGTTGCCTTCAGATTTACCCTATGCCAGAAATTTAGTACAGCAAGGCAAGGTCTTGTACGAAGCTGAAAAATTTAATGATGCAGTTAAAGTTTTACAGCAGGCTGCCGAAGTATATGCAGCTAGTGGAGATCGTCTTCGGCAAGCAATGACTTTGAGAAATTTATCTTTAGCTTATCAAAAAATTGGTTTGTGGAAAGAGGCACAAGAAGCGATTTCTGTTAGTCGTCAGCTATTGAAAAATGTAGAAAATTCGCCGCAAAGTTTACAAATTCTTGCCCAAACTCTAGATGTTCAAGCACAATGGCAATTAGCAAGAGGCCAAGCCCAATCTGCACTCCAAACTTGGCAACAAGCGGCTGATATTTATCGACAAATAAAAGAGCATGAGCAATTTATCCGCATGAAAATCAATACCGCTCAAGCTTGGCAAGTTTTAGGAATGTACTCGCAAGCAAAAAAAATCTTGACAGAGATTGAGCTAAACCTACAATATCAACAAAACTCATCTTTAAAAGCTACAGGGCTACGTAGACTAGGTAATATACTAAGACTTGTGGGAGATTTAAATGAATCTAAACGAGTATTAAACAGTAGTTTAGAAATAGCTTCATCTCTACACCTCAATGAAGAAATAGCTGAAGCTTTAATGGGTTTAGCTAATACAACCCGCGATTTAGGAGACACTCAAGCTACGTTGAATTTTTATAAGCAAGCGGCTACTGTACATACCTCCATAAATACACGTATTCAACTATTGTTAAATCAGTTTAGCTTTCTTGTAGAAATTAAGAACTGGAGTGATGCTAATACATTAATACCTCTCATCCAATTAGAAATTAATAAGTTACCTGCAAGTAGAATCGCCGTTTATGCTCAGATTAATTTTGCTCAAAATTTAGCCAAGCTAAAACAAAAGGCGAACGTTGATTCACCTTCATGGCTGGATATTGCTGAAATTTTAGCAACATCTGTGAAGCAGGCACAAAGTTTAGCAGACAAGCAAGCAGAGTCTTATGCCCAGGGAACTCTCGGCTGGTTATACGAACAAACAGGGCAATTGATTGAAGCAAAAGAACTTACAGAAAAAGCATTGTTTATCGCGCACAATATTGAAGCCTTAGATATTGCTTATCAGTGGCAATGGCAGTTAGGGCGTTTAGGGAAAATTCAGGGAGATAAAAAAAATGCAATTTCATATTATTCTCAAGCAGTTAAAACTCTTCAATCTCTGAGGAACGATTTAGCTGCTATTAACCCAACAGTTCAATTTTCTTTTCGAGAAAATGTCGAACCAGTATATCGAGAGTTGGTTGAATTATTATTACAAAAAGATAATAATTTGTCATTTTTAGAACCAGATAATCTTAAACAAGCTCAGTTTGTCATTGAATCTCTCCAAGTGGCAGAGCTAGACAATTTTTTTAGACAAGCTTGCTCCATTGCCAAGGTAGAAATTGATAAAGCTATAGAGCAAGATCCCACAGCAGCAGTTGTCTACCCAATTATTCTGCCGAATCGATTAGATGTTATTTTGAAGTTGCCAGGGCAAAAATCTTTTAAACATTACAGTACAAATATTAGTCAGCAAGAAGTAGAAAGCACACTTGAGCAGCTACGTGCAAGTATTGTCATACCCCAACAAGGGTTGAAAACTCAATCATTATCTATGCGAGTTTATGATTGGTTAATTCGACCTTTTGAGGAAATTCTGGAAAAAAATCAAGTTAAAACTTTGGTGTTTGTATTAGATGGCTCACTGCGAAATGTGCCAATGGCATCACTCTACAATGGTAAACAATATTTGTTAGAAAAATATGCGATCGCACTAACACCTAGTTTACAGCTATTTGATCCGAAGCCCTTGACTAGGAAAAGAATGCAAGTATTAACAGCTGGGTTAAGTGAGGCACGTTTAGGTTTTGCCGCATTACCTAACGTAGAACGAGAGTTACAAGAGATTAAGTCACAAGTGGGAGCAAAAGTAATGCTCAATAAAAATTTCACATCATCGGCATTTCAAAGACAGATAGAATCAATACCTTTTAAAGTTGTTCATTTAGCAACTCATGGGCAATTTAGTTCTAACACTGACAAGACATTTATTCTTTCTTGGGATAAGCAAATTAAGATAAATGAATTAAGTAATTTCCTCCGTATTAGAGAAGGCAAGATTCCTCAAGCAGTTGAATTGTTAGTATTAAGTGCTTGTCAAACAGCAGCCGGAGACAATCGAGCTACCTTAGGGCTGGCGGGGATAGCTGTACAAGCTGGGGCGCGTAGTACCCTGGCCTCTCTATGGAGCGTAGAAGATGAATCTACCTCTATACTAATGAGCCAGTTTTATAAAAAATTAACTCAAACACCACAAATAACTAAAGCAGAAGCTCTGCGTCAAGCTCAGTTAACTCTTTTAAAAAATCCCACTTACCAACATCCTTTGTATTGGGTTCCTTATGTTCTCGTAGGTAATTGGCTTTGAGCAAACTCAGTATAGAGAAGATAATTAAAAGTGTAAACTCGTTATAAACTTCAGAGAAATTATTAAAAAAATTACAGCATTTTTGAGAGGATGTTTTAAAAGTTTTGGGCGAATATATAGCGTTTCCTAGTCTGCTGAAGTACAAATTTCTGCGTACCTCTGCGCTTAACTCTGCGACCCTCTGCGTTTCAAAATATTACCTGTACCTCACTTAACTGGTAATCGCTATAATTCGCTACTACACAAACAAAGTCCGCACTTCGACAAGCTCAGTTACCACCTGCGCGGACTTGGATATTTTTTTACTTGGAAGGCCCTTACACAAAAAATATCAATTTTTAGATGAGCAACATTCAACTAACGACTCTTGAGAAAGATTAGATAAACCAACAGTTTGTAATAAATTAACCCAATCAGTAATATCTGAGCTTTGATGGCGAATTTCAGCAGCAGTCGTTAATGCGTCATACCAATACCCGTTATTACCATAAATAAAAACGCGCTCTTTTAGAGTAGCTTCCTTCAACATATTTTCAAGCTTCAAGTTAATGGACTTCCGTTGAACCCAGCCACTAATAAAAATAGGCGGCTGTTGTGGCTGGCAGTAAATATTGAAATACCAAAAATATCGCTTGTCAGTATCTAAAGCCCTAATTGTAGATGGAAGGGAAATACTGATAATTCCCGGTGTTTGAGACAGTGAAATTGGAGTTTGATATACAATATTGCGTTTTTCATCTTGCAAAGAAAACTCTGCATCAACTGTAGGTAAATAAGGAACATATATCCAAAACTTGGGATAGGAAGTAGTTGTTAATCCCCAAACAACTGCCACATCTTTTTTTTCATACACAGGAACTAAGGCTGTAAGCTGCTTTTTATTAACTTTTGTAGATTGGGTGTCAATTATTTCACAACCGCGTGTTCCTCCAGCTGAACGGTTTCCAGGAGCATCAATATCATCTGGTGGTGGCGGAACATTAAAGATTAATTGCTGACTTGAATTAAAAGTCCGCTTTGGTGAAGTAATTATAGAATTGTGCAGTTGAGCTTGTACTGATGTAAACCCTAGCATCAATAAGCTGGTAGTTAAAGCAAGATTAATCTTTAAAAAAAACAATTTCATCTGAATTTCGATTCTCTCACCTTGACAAAAATAAAAAATTATCAAAACAAAATACATACGTCAGTCTACAGAATTCATTCTGAAGTCTGTACAAGTGGCGGATGAATAAATGGATTTAAAACACCCACCAAATCTACAATTTGGTGGTCTTCAATTAGTGGCAGGGCTGAATCCACCACTAAATTGATTAGTCATTTTTGGGTGATTTTGAGTATTGTTTTCGCTTTTCATCTTGAAACATAAAGTAAAGGGATATACTTATAATCATAATTAAAAATACTAATATAGGTGGAATTAGTGGTATCCAAATACTTTTGATAAACATCCCAAAACTAATTCCAAATAAACATCCCAAGGCAACAACTACTCTCATTCCTAACCTGATAGGATGGCGAATACACCATGCTAGAATTCCTCCTGTAATAGACCAAGCCCAGATCCATAAACTTTCGCCCCAAACAGGCCAAACCGATAATAAAGGTCTTTTATCTAAAACCGCGCTCAGAATTTGACTTACCATTTGAGTATGGACAATTACCCCAGGTATTTCTTGGTAAATCTTTTCACCAGCACTATAGGGAGTCAGAAAATAGTCACCAGCACTTTGAGCCGTCACCCCAATGATAACTATCCGATCCTTTACCATTTCCGGCTTGACGCGATCGCTTATGATATCTTGGAGTGTGACTTGCTCGGCAACTTTTAAAGGAGAGCCAGCAGAACGATAGTTAAGTAATATTTGATAACCACGATCATCTATTTGCTGATAGCCACCCTGATGCGATCGCAAACGCTTAAACACCACTTCACCAATTTGCAATTCTTTGTTTTTGGTATATTTAATGGAAATACCTAAAGATTTAAAATAGTCAAATGCTAATTGAGAATTAAAAGCATATAGAGTAGTACAACCAGATGTGGAGTTTGGTCTCATAGCTAGTAGATGGCGGCGGATGACAGCATCTCTATCTTTGACAAAATCACTAAAACCTTGACGTTCTACAGGTATTTCTGGAGGAGGTAAAACACCGGGATTGTTGAATTCTGCCTCACTTGTTTTACAGATCGCAATTAAATTACTATTTTTTATCTGAGTTAGCAATTTTGGGTACTTTGGGTCTACAGGAAAATCACGATAAATATCTAAACCAATAGTTCGTGCTTGATACTGTTGAAGTTTTTGCAAAACTAGGAACAGTGCATCATCTGATAGCGAACCTTTACGATGCTGTTGTTGGGGGAGTTGAAAATCATTTTCTGTAATTTTCACTACTAAAATGCGTGGGTCTGGTTTTTCATTGGGACGTAACCGCATAAAATAGTCAAAAGCTTGTAGTTCCCAATTTTGTAGCAGTCCTAAATGTCGCACTCCCATGACTAAGATGGGGACAAAAACACTCAACACTAACAAAGCAGAAAAGCGATATTTTTTCAACCAATTTTGCTGTGATTTATACTTGGTTGAAGCAGCTATTTGCAATTTTTGTTTCTCTAATTCAAGGCTGGCAATTAAAAAGTGATGTTCCTGTTCATTTATGTAATGACTTTCTGCCCATTCTTGAGCAGATTTTAATTTTTCTCCACTTAATAAAAGCGATTTATTTTGATAGTTACTCGCTATCCATTCTTCTAGCGCAAACCTATATGGAATTAAATTATGTAATGCCTTATTAACCCAAGTTTGATTAAACACAGATTCATAAATACGATTATAGACTCGTAAGCATCCCTTTTGTTTTACGACTAAACCTGATAACCGTAATTCTATTTGCTCAGGGCTGTAATCTGATGTGATTTCACTATTTAATAAAATTTGTTGATAAAGATTTAACAGTCTTATACTACGCTGTTCACTTCTAAGAATGCGATCCCGAATTGTTTTCAAGTGAGCAGGTTCATCTTGAGATTCCCAATTATTAATTATTTGGGATTGGACTAAATTTTCTACAAATTCTGCTTCATAACCCTTGGGAATAAAACAGTTGGAGGTAAGAATTAGTTTGCAAATCTTTTGCGTCAGAAAAGGTTGACCACCGCTCCAAGCTAATACTTGCTTTAAGACTGTTTGAGGAGCAGCAACTTTTCCCACTAATCCCTGAGCTAGGGGCTGGGCTTCATGCTCCTCAAAGCCATTGAGTTGAATTGCGCGACCAATGTTAAAAGGCGTGCGATTTTTGTCTTGAATTAAATCATAAGGTGCTGCTACTCCCAACAGTGCAAAAGTCAAACGCTGATATGCTGGGTTATCTGCTCTTTTGTTGTAGCAAGCTCTTAAAAATCCTAAAAAATCGTCTTTAAAATTTAATTGAATAATACTATCAATTTCATCAATAAAAATCACAATTTTTTGCTGAACTTGAATTAGTAATACTGACTCGATAAACTCATTTAAGCGTTCTAACGGAGACAGACCCTCATAATTTTTCCACCAAGTTAGCACCTTAACTTTTGGCGTAAAACTGCGTGCTAGTCTGCGAATTACTCCTAGATACCATTCAGATGGAGCAATATCTTGACTGCTAATTGCTGTAATATCTATTACATTACAAGCAATATTATCTCTTTGCAGTTTGTACATTGTTCGCACCCGTAGACTAGATTTGCCCATCTGCCGGGAATTCAGAACGTAACAAAATTCTCCTAACTTTAATCCTTCATAAAAGTCTTTATCAGCCTGTCGCTCCACATAACTAGGTGCATCAATTTGTAAACTCCCTCCAACTTGGTAGTTATCATTTGAATTTTCTGAATTGTTTGTCGGCAGCATTTTATTTTGGATTATTGATAATCAGCCGCGAAATTTCACACTAATTATCCTAGGTTTTACCTCTATGAAAAAATTAAGTTTAATTTAGACGTTGGGAAAAATATTGGCGATATAAATTGCAGCGCCAAGTTACTTTATTTTCATAGCAATGCAATACTAGCCCCATACTGTGCAGTTTAAATACTAAATCTGAGTTTAATTCTACTGGTTCAGCAGTGCTAACAACTTGGTTAAATGCTGCCGCTAAATCTGGATGCTGTTTGAGATTCCATAAGTGTCGTCTGAGATGGTCGCTATAAATCCCTGCTTCTGTAGAAGCCGTTTGTAATAAATTCTCAAGTGTAATTTCTTGGTTTTGTATGTGGTACATAGCTAACCGCACTAAATAAGGATGCCCCCCTATCATGCTCATTAAGTCATCAACTTGAGCATTTGTCCAATTTAAGAGAGCATGACGTATAGATAAATCTTGCACTTGCTCTTTGGTAAATTCTTGTAGTTCAATGCTTAATCCCACATTAAAAGGAGATTGATTTATGTCTAGGGGAATATAAACTTCACTGGAGTGAACTATTACCAACCGCAGTTTTTTCCAAACTTCGCTAATTAAATCTCCATATCTAGCATATTCATACCAGGCTCGTAAAAGACTAAAAAAGTCGTCAGCTACTTTGCGATGAGGAAAAATTTGCTCAACTCCATCTAAAGTAATGACTAATGGATTAGTAATTTCTTCTAACAAACACTCTTCAAAGTAAGCTGTAGTTTTATCTTTACTACCATAACTAACCCAATAATCATCTAATTGCTCCAGCTTTTTCAGTCTCCTACCAACACTTTCACAAAACCAACGCAAAAATGTATCCAAGTTAGCGAACACTGCACTGTCAGCTAACTCAAAGTTCAAGGGTACTGTATCATAACCGTGCGTTCTAGCTTGATGAAGAATCCTAGCCATTAATGAGGTTTTACCCATTAATCTAGGTGCTTTAATTCTGATTAGAGAAGCGGGTTGCAAAATTTCATGATAACAGCGTTCTTCTACAAAAGGACGTTCCACATAAAAGACAGATTCGAGAGGAACCTGCCCTACCGGAAATTCTGCTTCTGGTTTGATGAATGAATATCTATTTGTATTTGTTGACATTATGGGTGAATCTGGCAATGTCAACTCAGTGTTCCCCAAGAATGATAATTTTTTTCCTGACTTTAAATTTAAGGCTGCTGGAGTAACAATTGGTTTATCCATCGGTGAGATACACTGTTGTTTTAATTCTGAAGCTTTTTGCAGTGCCGCAACTTGTATTTTTGACTTTGCTGGTCTTTTGGTTTCCCATTTTTGGTCAAAATGACTCAAGTTATTAGCTATATCTCGATTCCAAAGCCTTAGCGTAAAACGCCAATCTTCTTTACCTTGTGTTTGGGTACGGTTATCTTCCAGAATTTCTAAACTTTTTAGGCTTTCGATGACTTCATAAATCTGTCTTTGTTTTAGCTGAGTCAATTTTTGCAGATATCTACGTTTCGTCTCGATAATCAAACTAGTTCTGATGTTATCCTCCCAGCGAAAATGAAAATCGTCCGAATCATTGACTCCATCTGCAACCGAGAGTAATATCTCTAAAAAAAGCTTAACTCGGTCTTTAACAATTGGGCCCCAAGTTGGTTGACGCATAAACAAAACATTCAATCAGCATTTGCGACTAGATACATTTCCAAGTGCTGTATTTTCTGAAAACTTTGGGGTAGCCCAAAGTTAAAAGCTTACTTTAAAGCACTGGTATGCTGATTTTACAAGATGTTCAGTGATTTTACTCATCCTTATTGCTTTAGGCTACTACCCTAAAGATAGTCTTTGTATGTGTGATGAAAAGTTAAACACAACGATTTCCAGCAAAAGTTGTCCGTAAGCGTTATTCATTGTCTCATTACAGTTAAGAGGAGATTTGTTGTAAGTACATGAAGGATTGATTTGTTCGGTACTAGTTCAGTGATTGCTCTTGTCAACAATCAACTTATAACGTTTCCCTTTTTATCAGGTATATTTCGTTGATGTCAGAGGCTAGAAAAGTTAAAAGCTAGTTTCATTTTTATTAATCCAATTTGCACAACTTCTGGTTGAAAAAATGATTTGACAAATATCTTCTTTGAGACTCACACAAAGTATGCCAAAAACCTCAATTCTTAGCTGTTTGTTAGGGTCTTAAAGCAGTATTGACTGCTATCGGCAAACTTTAACTATCACTGAAATAATCCATTTATTTAGGTAGAAATCATGGCTAATATCAATGGCACTAATGGTAATGACTATCTCCTTGGCACAACTGGAAATGACATTATTAAAGGCTTTGGTGGAGATGATCATATAAATGGTAATGGAGGTAACGACACCCTAGAAGGTGGCGATGGAAATGATACTCTCAATGGTGCTTCTACTGGAAATAGCATCCTCAGAGGTGGAAGCGGCAATGATTCTTTAATTGTTTCTTCTTCTTTTGGAAACAATACCTTAGAAGGTGGTGCTGGGAGCGACTTCGTAAATGCTTCCTACTCTTCTGGGAATAACACCCTAAGAGGAGATGCTGGTAATGACACTCTGACGATTAACTATTCTACTGGCAAGAATACAGTTTCCGGTGGTGCTGGTAGCGATCGCATAATTGCTTTTGGAGTCCAGGGTGCTAACACCCTCAATGGCGGCGATGGCGATGACTTTTTCTCTATCAGTAGCTCGTTCACTGCACCTTCTTCGTTAGTGACTCAAACGGTGAATGGAGACACAGGTAACGATGAGTTGTCTGTTAATTACAGCAATTCTAATGCAGGAATCACCTCAACTTTTAATGCCAGCAATAACCAAGGCTCGATTACAGCAGGTACAAATCGAGTTAGCTACAGGAATATCGAACGATTAAGCATCTCAGGTACAGCCTACGATGACTATATTGTTGGGACTAATGGCAACGATACCCTCTCTGGCGGTACTGGTGGCAATGATACGCTTGTTGGTGGTGGCGGTAGCGATTTCTTGAATGTTAATGGTTCAACAGGAGATAATCTACTTGATGGCGGCGATGGCAATGATACTCTCTCCGCTTCTCGCTTCTTCTTCTCAACAATTGCTGCGTCAGGGAATAACACCCTCAACGGTGGTGGCGGTAGCGATTTCTTGAATGTTAATGGTTCAACAGGAGATAATCTACTTGATGGCGGCGATGGCAATGATACTCTCTCCGCTTCTCGCTCATTCTTTCCAGTAATTGATGCGTCAGGGAATAACACCCTCAACGGTGGCGCTGGTGATGACAACTTGAATGTTAATTTTTCAACAGGAGATAATCTACTTGATGGCGGCGATGGCAATGATACTCTCTTTGCCCGTAGTGCGTTAGGGAATAACACCCTCAACGGTGGCGCTGGAAACGACAGCTTAGTTGTTGACTCTTCCTCAGGTACAAACCAGCTAGATGGCGGCGATGGCAATGATACTCTCTCCGCCCTTAGTGCGTCAGGCGAGAACACCCTCATTGGTGGTGCTGGTGATGACACCATTATTGGTGGTGCTGGCGATGACACTATTATTGGTGGACAGGGTAATGACAATATTAATGGTGGGGATGGTTTTGATACCGCAGATTACAGCCAACTCGGCAACACGATTACACTCTCAGGAGTAGGAACAATTACTAAAGCTGGCGACTTAGGGCAAG
>NZ_JACJRU010000074.1 GCF_014697425.1 Nostoc sp. FACHB-110 | reverse complement strand
GAATCGCTTGTGGACAAGAAGTAGCCGTCTACCTTGGACGAAGCAAGAAGAAAACGTTAACCCAATCAACTTTCTTTGAGTAAGTTTAAGTAAGTTTTTCGGAGCAGTTATGTATGATATCGTGTTCGGTAAAAGACCTATCATCAAAGACGCAGGGTGCAGGGTCTTACAAGTGTAGGTTTTTCAGCTAGTAATGAGTAAAGCTAGTTAAACTAATTTTCCAAAGCCACAACTATTTCCCATAACTTGGGGTTATTCAGTAGATTTACGAAAATATTATGGCAAAGGGTAAAAAAAGCAATCTGCGGTGGATTAAAGAAACACTTGAACTAAAACCTGATCATCGTTGGGAATCACCATCAGGTTACAAAATTTTTGTCGCTAATCGAGGGGCTGTTCGCTTCAATGTTCCTCAAAATTGGGTTTTTGAGCCACAAGAGAAATCGTTTAAATTTCTCGATCAAAAACCGCCTAAAGATGATTGTTGTTTGGAGGTATCTTTTAATCAACTACCTCCTAATGACTGGAGTGAGTTTCCTTTAAAACGTACCTTAAGAAAAGTCATCGATGAAGACAGCCGTAATGTA
Organism: Nostoc sp. FACHB-110; assembly: GCF_014697425.1. Classification (GTDB taxonomy): domain Bacteria; phylum Cyanobacteriota; class Cyanobacteriia; order Cyanobacteriales; family Nostocaceae; genus Nostoc_B. The sequence goes on along the minus strand of NZ_JACJRU010000074.1, from coordinate 12,287 downwards.
ATTGAGAAGAGTAAAATTTATACGGTTCAGCGTCAAACAGCAAGAATTGTCTGGGCAGAAATTAAGTTTATTGATACCCAAGCAGAACCAAGAGAGGCTTATTCGCGTATTTGTATTGGTTTAGGCTCAAATGTGCAATGCTTAATTACATTTGATTATTGGGTAGATCAAGCAGAGCAGCTAACACCTGTGTGGGATGAAGTTATACGTAGTCTCACCCTAGGATTGTATATCCGCGATCCCCGCACTGGGTTGGCTTTTCCAGACTGAACCATCCCTTTGCAACTCATACATCCATAGGATTCATCGGCAGAGGAAAATACAAAAATTAATATTTAAAAAATAAAAAGCACCTACATCCAGGTGCTTTTTCATAATCAGGAAATTCAAGTGTTCAGAAATCTTTTAAGTCCGATAAGTATTAGTCCTCGGACTACGTACTCCAGCAACAGCACCTATTAATGAAGCGGCTAAACTTAATAAAGAACCGAGTACAAACCACCATAACGCTCTAGAAGTGGCAGCAGCAGCATCACGAGTTTGTTGAGCAGTGACATTAGGTACGTTTTGGGGAATAGCTGCGCCACCTTGTTGTACTTGGTTAATCACTTCCCCAGCGTTAGAAGCAGCAATACCAAAAGCACCAGATACACCACTGGCGAGCAACCAAGAGCTAAGTGCTAAAGTAGTAGCCCACAAAATTGCCCCATTGAGCAAAGCCGTATTACGATTCATCGGGCCGCAAGCACGGCTCGTTATCCAACCACCAATGAATAAAGAAAGCAATAATGCTACAGTTGACCAAATTCCTACATTACCAGCCACATCAGGTGCTATTGTTCTGGGCGCTCCTGAATCTGCTACTCTACCTGCACCGATGGCTGCAAAGAAAGCACTCAAGATTAATTGAGTAGCTAAGGCAATTAACACACCAGAAATTATAGGCCCCCAGCGAACGCGGTCATGATATTCGGCCGCTCTACCTACTACCGCAGGTTCAGCAGCAATATCATCACCTGTGCGATTTACGTATGACATAGTTTATTTTCTCCCTTACTTTTTAAGTAAAGTTTTCACTATATTTTGTGCTTACGCTTAAAATTAAATTGCTCTTTTCACTTTTTAATATCTATCAACAGAAAGAGTTAGTTAATCTACCTTGAGTAAGAATAAATATTAAATTAAGAATTGCCTATTTAATTGCAACAATCTCGATATTTTAATTTTTTTTAAGTTTTAAATATCTAGGGCAATTTTTTCAACTTAACTTTAGCGAAATTCAAATTAATAACTAATAGGTAATTATCCAGAAAATGTTACCTATTAGCTATTTTCCAACTTTTATCAAAAGTTTATGCCTGGAAGTTGGAAAGTTAACGCATTCTCACGGCCGTTCCTGTGGCAGTAATCAGCATTAACACTCCTGATTGATCGACATTAATTGTACCCGTATCAATTTCAATCCCAATTACTGCATTGGCTCCTAGGCGCTGCGCTCGTTGCTCTAACTCGGCTATGGCTTTTCTTTGACCTTCTTCAAATAAGCGTTCGTAGCTACCAGTGCGTCCACCAATTACATCCCGAATGCTGGCCAAAAAATCCCGTAAGAAATTGCTGCCGTAGACAACTTCTGCAGTCACTATACCTAAATAGGAATCAATCACCGCTCCTTGAATCACATCTGTGGTAGTTAAAATCATAAATTGCCCTCAAAGATAGTAAATAATATAACAACTGATAACTCTGATTTTATTTTACAAACATATAAATCTTGAGGTGCATTTCCAAAGTCATAGATATTTTTAGATATTTTTGGCGATGAATTTTATTGATTTTAATATAACGGCTAATAAATACATAATACTTTGATGATATATTACCTATTTCATCTACTTTCTAGCCTCTAGCTTAAGCACCTCTAGTTTCTCTCCTTAAAAGGGGTACTACGTCCAACTGAAAAACCATGTATATTTCCTAAATTAAGGAATATATCAATGCTGAAAAAATTAGATAGGCTGAATAGGTAATTTAAAAAATGACTACAGCAGATAAATTGATTGTTAGCTAGATTTAGATAGTAATTATCTATACAAATTTTCCAATTAAAACCTGTATAAATAGGAATATAAGCACTTTGCAAAAAAAATAGATGTGCTATGGCTAACAAATTGACCGCGATGTGGAGTATACTTAAGCAGCAATACTGATAGAGCTATAATTCCGTAGAAACTCTGGCAATATTATTTGATTTTTAAACTACTAGTAGTGATAGAGAAGAGGAAGAAAGAATTAGAAAAGAAGGCATCGCCAAAAGAGAGGATTTTTCATTAATTTCATATGAATCCTAGATGACTTTTGAGTTTACAAATTATTAATATTTTGTAAAAGAGAATAAATACAGTTTTCAAAAACCAATATATTTGTTTTAATGTACAAGAAAAAAAAGTTCACTATAAGTTCAGGAAATTTACTGTGTACAAACGCATATCACTCGTAGTTAGTGTTCTGTCATTAGGATGTAGTGCTGCTATGATTCCGGTGATGGCTCAGGCTCAGGTTGTAGTTGCACAAGCAAAAAGTCCAGAAGTAAAAGAACTATTTGAGGAAGGACGCAGGTTAGTTGATGCTGGTGATTATAACGGAGCGATCGCCATCTATCAAAGAGCAGCATCCCTTGATCCAAAAAATGCCAAAGTCCATTCGGGAATGGGTTACTTGTACGCTCAACAAGGAAATTTTCCGGCGGCGTTAATTGCTTATCGGCGCGCACTTGGACTTGACCCTAACAATAGTGATTTTTTTTATGCTGTAGGTTACATCAAAGGCAATTTAGGTGATACTAAAGGGTCTAGAGATGCCTATCGTCGAGCTATTCAACTCAATCGCAACAATATAAATGCCTACATCGGATTAGGCGTTACCCAAGCCCGTTTAGGAGATTATGAAGCAGCTAATTGGGCTTATGAACAAGCTATCAGCATAGATCGTAACAATCCCCAAATTTATGAGTTTATGGCGGCAATGTATAAACAACGCCACCAGACAAAACAGGCAAATACTTTGTTGCAAAAAGCGCGTGGTTTGTATCAACAACAAAACAACATAGATGGAGTTGACAGAGTAGAAGCTATGCTGCGGGAATTAGGCGGCTAATATTAATCTAGCTGTCGTCCTGTGAGTTCCACAAATATATCTTCTAAATTTGAGGGACGCACCATCATTCCAGTTTTATCGGGCTGTTGATTGAGATAGGTGTTAGCTGCTTCTAAAGAAGGAAAAAATAAATATTCCCAGCGTCGAGCGCTGTCATTATTTGCATCGGTAACACCCACTTGTTTCATTACTAGACCTTCACCGTGCGTAGAACGTAACTGTTGCAGGGTTCCCAAAGAAATAAGCTTACCACCATCCATAATACCGATGCGTCCTGGTTGAGCAGATTCAAATGCTCCGCATAGATACTCGACCTCATCCATATAATGAGTCGTCAATAACATTGTCATTCCTTGCTTATTCAAATCCCGAATAATTTCCCAAAGCCGCCTTCTAGTTTGTGGGTCTAGTCCAACTGTCGGTTCATCCAAAAATAAAATTTGCGGTCGGTGTAGTAAAGCTCTGGCTATCTGCAACCGTCGTTTCATCCCCCCAGACAGAGTTTTGACTATATCATCTCTTCTGTCTGCTAGTTCAACATACTCTAACCACTGATTAATCAGTCTTTGTCGCTGTGGGTTGGCTATATGATGTAGCCGCCCATGCAGTTCCATACTTTCCCAGACGCTTAAATCGCCATCTACACTGATTTGCTGTAATACTACACCAATACTCTTTTTCGCTTGTATTGGTTGTTTGACAACATCATAACCAGCTACTTGAATGTTTCCTTGGGATGGCTTGGTGAGTGTAGTCAACATCCGAATTGTGGTTGATTTACCTGCGCCGTTAGGGCCTAGTAGAGCAAATATTTCCCCTGGTGCGATCGCAAATGATAAATCATTGACTACAGGGACTTTGTTATAAAACTTGTAAACATTATCTAGCAGAACAGCAGCAGTCATGGATATCTTACTGAGATTAGTTCATCACTTGACACTCTCACCGCTAATTGCTAACGCAATGTAGCGGGAGATTCTTGCTTCTGTGAAACACGCTTTTTGGCACAAGTACCAACGAGTCTTACTGCTTCTCCACAAGCTTGAAGTTCGGTATGTCCTACCGTATTTGTTGACAGTATCTTTATTCCTTCTGCCCTCAAGTTCCGTGAGGCATTTTCATCCCTATCATGGGTTGTTTGGCAACTTGAACAAATCCACTCACGGATACTTAAATTCAGCAAATCATTCTTATGACCGCAGCATGAACAAAGCTTTGAACTGGGAAAGAATCTGTCAACTTGAACAAATTTACCTCCCTCTCTATCCAGTTTGTAACTGATGAAATTAAGCAGCATACCAAAACCCGCATCATGAATTCCCACCGCTAACTTGGTACGTGCTAATCCTTGAACACAAAGATTCTCAGCTACTATGACTTGGTTATCGTCAACTAACTTTCGTGAGAGTTTATGGAGAAAATTGGCCCTTGTATTAGAGATTTTTTCGTGGACTTTTGCGACTACTTTAACTGCTTTACGCCTATTGTTAGATCCTTTAACTTTGCGAGATAAAGATTTTTGTCTAATTCTTAGTCGTTTAGCATATTTTCTAGTAGGTTTAATTGGAGCAATTTTGTAGCAGTTTTCACCGTCAAAAACAGTTACTAGGCTATTCAAGCCTAAATCAATTCCTGATATCTTCCCGGTTTTGGCTGTGGTCAACTCGTCAGTCTCGAACAGTATCGCCGCAAAATATTTATCTGTACTTGTCTTAGAAACAGTTACGGATTTGATTTTGCCATTGACACTTTTAGAGAAACTGGCTTTTACTAATCCAAGCTTGGGGAGCTTTAAATTACCACTTTTAATTGAGCAACTTTCAGGAAATCGAATTGATTGCTTGGAATGTTTGCTTTTGAACTTAGGGAATCCAGTACGTTTTGAAAAGAAATTCTTAAATGCAGTTTCCAGATTTATTAGCGATTGTTGCAGAACAGCAGCAGTTGGTTCTTGTAACCATCCATGATCAGGCAGTTTCTTCAACTGAGTTAGGTCTTTTGCCATTTGGCAGTAAGTCATTCCCTTCCCAGTTTCTTGATATTGAGTATTAGTTTTGTTGAGGTAGAAATTCCAAACAAAGCGAGAACACCCGAAGCTCTTAGCTAAAGATATCTCTTGCTCTTTATTTGGATAAATTCTGACCTTTAATACATCTAACATCAATATAAGTTGTGCGAAACTAGTGAGGCAGTGTGGTCTTGGGGGCTTCCCCCATGTAGCTTGCTTCCCCGCAGGGGTACAACTGCCGGTGGTAATATACTACTTACCGCTACGCCTTGTCAATATATGTATAATCACGGTTTTAGGTCTGTTTACAAACTTAACGCTCATATTGTTTTAGTCGTAAAATACCGCAGGAAAGCTATTAACACTGAAATACTAAACAGACTCAAAGAAATAATCACGGACACTCTCAAAAAATGGGATTGTGAGCTATTGGAATTTAATGGCGAAACAGACCATGTACACTTATTGATTGACTACAAGCCTGATAACCCCCTCTCAACACTCATTGGAAATATCAAAACAGTGAGCAGTAGATTAATTCGCAAAGAGTTTCCCTGGTTAGCTAAAAAATACTTCTACAACAAACCTTATTTTTGGACTGGTGCGTATTTTGTAGCTAGTTGCGGGGGTGTCACAGTTGAGCAATTAAAAAATTACGTTGAGAACCAAGAACAACCAAAACAATGATTCGCTGCGCTCAGTTTTATATTGGTCGCAATTCATCTCCCGTTACAGTCGCAGACTTAACGGGAGATGAATTGCTCTATTAAGATAGACTACCATTGCTGTGGGAAGCATAGGGAACTGAAGTTAAGCATATAAGAAAGCAAATTGAGACCGCAGGGGCAGGTTTTTTTTGATTAGACCAATTTTGGGGATTTTCTTGCCAAGTACTGATACCAGTTGACGAAGAAAATGAGCCAAATTTGGCTTTTTGCCCCCTGCTCCCCTGCTTATTCCTTTGCTAGCACTCCGTTAAGAAATATGTCAGCGAGTCCTTCAGCCATGTGCTGCATTTCTTGAGGAGATGCGTCGGGTTCCATGAGAGTATTGTTAGAAAAACCAGCGATCGCAAACATTCCGAGGAAGACTTTAGCAACTAATTTGGCATCTGTTTGCCGATAAATGCCTTTATCCATTGCCGTTTGGAAGAATGCTTCAGCGACATCGGTCATTTTATTGATCACTTCTAATTGAATGCGATCGCGTAAATCAGGGTGAAACTGCACTTCCATAAAGCACACCCGCATCAAATCAGCATTTTTTTGGAAATTCCACATCCGGCGACGCATAACTTGAGCCACAGCTTTATAGCTGCCCATTTCGCTCAATTCTGTCAGCAAATCTGTTAAAATCTCCACCCAGCCACCTGTCGCTACTTCCACCAAAATCGCCTTTTTATTAGGAAAATGGCGGAATAGCGTACCCTCTGCTACCCCAGCGGCTTGTGCTAAGTCACGGGTGGTAGTACCTTCAAATCCTTGCGAGGCAAACAACCGCCTTGCCGCTTGTAAAATACGGGTACGTGTTTGAGCTTCAGAAGGAGGGGGGGAATTAAAAACTCGCATAACAATTACTGTCAGATATCCGGAACAGGATTTGTAGCATTATTGTCTAACGTCGAGTACAAAAAGCATAAAAAGCTTAATACAAGATTAACGCCCTGTCGATTTATTCACCTGTTTCTCAGGTAAGGGAATTTTACTTAATTGTTGCTTATGAATCATAGAAGTAGCCCACGAGCAGTTTTAAATTGGTCAAATCAAGCATTTGTCAAACTGTCTCGGCTGTTTATTACGTTTTTGATCATTACCAGCTTAGTTTGGGGAACTTTGCCAAAGGTTGTGCTAGCGCAAACCCAAACTGCACCTGCACCCACCAGGACAGTACAACCAACTCCACCTGCTGAAAGTTCGATTCAACCTTATTTGGATCGGGTGGTTAAGCAATTGACTCAGTTTCGCCTGGATAATGGCATGAAGTTCATTGTTTTAGAACGCCATCAAGCTCCTGTGGTTTCTTTTCTTACCTACGCTGATGTTGGTGGGGTGGATGAGCCAGACGGCAAAACAGGCGTAGCCCACTTTCTCGAACATTTAGCTTTTAAAGGCACAACTCGGATTGGTACTAAAGATTACAAAGCTGAAAAACCTTTACTAGAACGCTTAGAGCAGTTGGACAATCAAATTAGAACTGCCAAAGCCGACAATAAAAAAGATGAAGTTGCGCGGTTAGAAGCTGAATTTAAACAAGTAGAAGCGCAAGCCGCCAAGCTTGTTAAGCAAAATGAATTGGGACAAATTGTCGAACAAGCCGGAGGGGTAGGCTTAAATGCCAATACTTCTACAGAAGCGACGCGTTATTTTTACAGTTTCCCATCAAATAAATTAGAACTTTGGATGTCGTTAGAGTCGGAGAGATTTCTTGAACCTGTACTCAGTCGAGAGTTTTATAAAGAAAAAGATGTGATTTTGGAAGAGCGCCGTTTACGGGTAGAAAATTCCCCAATTGGGCAAATGGTGGAGAAATTTAGCGATACGGCTTATCAAGTTCATCCCTACAGACGGCCTGTAATTGGTTATGACCAAGATATTCGCAATTTAACACCCGCAGATGTGCAGAAGTTTTATGATGCTTACTACGTACCTAGTAATATTGCGATCGCAGTGGTCGGTGATGTCAACCCTAATGAAGTAAAACGCCTAGCGCAAATTTACTTCGGACGCTTTGCAGCCAAAACTAAACCGCAATCAAAACTTCCCGTCGAACCCAAACAAACCCAAACACGCGAAGTATCTCTAGAATTACCTTCTCAACCTTGGTATTTAGAAGGTTATCACCGTCCCGCAATTAGCCATCCTGATAATGCAATTTATGAAATTATCGGTAGTTTGTTGAGCGATGGTCGAACATCTCGCCTGTATAAATCTTTAGTCGAAAAACAGCGTTTAGCTTTAACTGCTCAAGGTTATAGCGGATTTCCTGGGGATAAATATCCCAATCTCATGCTATTTTACACCCTGACGGCTCCCGGTCATACGGTTGATGAATTAGCGACAGCTTTACGTCAAGAAATTGACAGCTTAAAAACTCAACCTGTCACAGATGTTGAGTTACAGCGCGTCAAAACCCAAGCCAGAGCAGGTTTATTACGCAGCCTCGACTCTAATATGGGCATGGCGCAGTTGTTGTTGGCATATGAAGTCAAAACTGGCTCTTGGCAAAACTTGTTTAAGCAATTAGACCAAATTGCGGCGGTGACTCCGGCTGATATTCAGCGAGTGGCAAAGGCAACATTTACGCCAGAAAATCGCACCATTGGCAAGCTGTTGTCAAAACAAGGATGAGTAAACCGCCTAGACAGGAGATAAATGATAGATATGCACAGGTACATGGTAAAGGTTAAAAGGCAGATGAAAGTTTCCATTTTCCCTAGCAAAAGGCTGATATATGCCTTAATGATGGCTTTTGCCTTTTTCCTTGCTACTTTTAGCTTTTCTCTAGCGGCGACAGCCCAAGCCAAGCATTACACCCAATTACAACTACCACCGCTACCCCCAGTCAAGTTACCCAAGTATGAGCGGTATGTCTTAAATAACGGTATGGTTGTCTATTTAATGGAGGATCATGAACTACCGTTAGTTAGCGGTACAGCGTTAGTGCGTACAGGTAGCCGTTGGGAACCAGGTGAAAAAGTTGGGTTAGCTGATTTGACAGGTACTGTGATGCGGACTGGCGGGACGAAAAAGCATTCGCCAGATGAACTCAACGAAATTTTAGAACAACGGGCTGCCTCTGTAGAAACTGGCATTGGTGAGGGTTCCGGTAGTGCCAGCTTTGAAGCATTGACAGAAGATTTGGACACGGTATTTGGGCTGTTTGCCGAAGTGTTACGAGAGCCAGTTTTTGCCCCAGAAAAGCTGGATTTAGCGAAAACACAAGAAAAAGGTGGCATTGCCCGGCGTAATGATGATCCTGATGATATAGCCACGCGAGAATTTCGCAAATTGATTTATGGCAAAGAAAGCCCCTACGCGCGGACGGTGGAATATGCCACGCTCGAGAAGATTCAGCGTGATGATTTGGTACAGTTCTACCAGCGATATTTTCACCCCAATAATATAATTTTGGGCATTGTCGGGGATTTTGACTCGAAAAAAATGCGATCGCTCATTCAAGCGAAGTTAGGCAATTGGCAACGTAACCCCAAAATTACTAAACCCCAACTCCCAGAAGTCAAAGCCGCAAATACTAGTGGTGTATTTTTTGTCAACCAGCCACAGTTAACTCAAAGTAGCGTGCTGATAGGACATTTGGGCGGCAAATTCGATAGTCCTGATTATGCTGCCTTGGATGTATTGAATGGCGTGTTCAATGGGTTTGGTGGACGTTTATTTAATGAAGTGCGATCGCGTCAAGGTTTAGCTTACTCTGTATATGGTTACTGGAGTCCCCGCTTTGACTATCCGGGAATTTTCTTAGCTGGCGGACAAACCCGTTCTGATGCTACCGTGCAGTTTGTCAAATCCTTACAAGCGGAAATTAAACGCATTCAAGCGCAACCAGTTTCCCCCCAAGAATTAGCTTTTGCCAAAGAATCTACCTTAAATTCTTTCGTCTTCAACTTTCAAGACCCTGCCCAAACCTTATCGCGGTTGATGCGCTATGAATATTACGGCTACCCCGCAGACTTTTTGTTTCGCTATCAAAAAGCCGTCGCCGCTACCACAGCAGCAGATGTGCAACGCGTAGCCAAACAATATCTCAAACCAGACAACTTAGTAACTTTAGTTGTAGGGAATCAAACCACAATTCAACCACCATTAACAGGGTTAGCCAAACAAGTAACACCCATAGATGTAACAATTCCTGGCGTATAACCACAAGCTAAGAATTAATTTCTGTAGAGATGTTGCCATACAACGTCTCTACTTAAATAAGGTTTAGATGTAGCAATTCCCAATTACTATCGACAATCTTCCGTAATGCGCGTATGATTTCTATATCAGCTTGATGATTGACAAACCGAAGCGGGGTCAAAAAACCTGGGGGATTTGTCAAAATCGCCAGAACCATGACAATGTAATAATTGCAGCGTTTCAACTATTAGGGAAGTTGAGAATTAGTCGCAACTATAGCGGCTGAAATCGACCTTTTTTTGAGATTCGTCAAAATGCTTCCCAGGAAGCTGTCTCTGTAACAGTTTCAGCACCGAGCAGTTTCGTTTCCAAACCCAATTTCCCCGCAAGATATTGGTTATACAACTTAGGAGTTAAGAGTTGAAGAGTTTGTTTCGTTTCCAAACCCAATTTCCCCGCAAGATATTGGCTGTAAAGCTCCATCTTCAGAACAAACCAACTGAGTTTCGTTTCCAAACCCAATTTCCCCGCAAGATATTGTGACAACGGGGAACTCGAATTTACCACCAGCGTTAAAGTTTCGTTTCCAAACCCAATTTCCCCGCAAGATATTGATCACCAACGACAAAAAACTAACGCGACAAACGGTGCGTTTCGTTTCCAAACCCAATTTCCCCGCAAGATATTGGCCAATTTCCCAATTGAAATAAACATAGAGGATAGCGACCCGTTTCGTTTCCAAACCCAATTTCCCCGCAAGATATTGGCCAAGGGTATAAAGGGGCAGGGGGGTGGCACACTGGTTTCGTTTCCAAACCCAATTTCCCCGCAAGATATTGCATAATTGCGGCAGACGCGCCCAATCGCTGGCAGGTTTCGTTTCCAAACCCAATTTCCCCGCAAGATATTGTGTTTAGGCACTCGGATGACTGCCGATGATATCTACTGTAGTTTCGTTTCCAAACCCAATTTCCCCGCAAGATATTGACTTTCATTGGCGTATTCAGCATTAATCTGGGCATCAAGTTTCGTTTCCAAACCCAATTTCCCCGCAAGATATTGATACCAAAGTAGTCATATTGGTACGACTATAAAAGAGAGTTTCGTTTCCAAACCCAATTTCCCCGCAAGATATTGTTGAACTCATTAATTGGTGCAAACAGCTAGGGATTAGTTTCGTTTCCAAACCCAATTTCCCCGCAAGATATTGCGGCTAATAATGCTCTCAGCGAAGGGCTGACTACAAGTTTCGTTTCCAAACCCAATTTCCCCGCAAGATATTGCGAAGAAGAGGAAACCACAGAAGACTACCCAGAGTTCTAAGTTTCGTTTCCAAACCCAATTTCCCCGCAAGATATTGACCTAGAGCGAGAAAGATTGTTCTCTGAAGAATGTGGTTTCGTTTCCAAACCCAATTTCCCCGCAAGATATTGCTGAGTCAGCACTATCGACAGAGGACTGCCGATACTAGAGTTTCGTTTCCAAACCCAATTTCCCCGCAAGATATTGAGCTCATCTACACCGTGTATCAGACGAATGGTACAACGGGGGTTTCGTTTCCAAACCCAATTTCCCCGCAAGATATTGAACAACATAACGTCATCTGTGGTGCATCCACACCAGGTTTCGTTTCCAAACCCAATTTCCCCGCAAGATATTACGTAACTTAGCACACTGGTATCAGATGACCTATGAGGTTTCGTTTCCAAACCCAATTTCCCCGCAAGATATCCAACTAATATGACTAATTCCTTTGGCGGTTTCTTAGGGTTTCGTTTCCAAACCCAATTTCCCCGCAAGGGGACTACCAGTAGACGAGGGCATATCTCCCACATGGGGAAAGTTTCGTTTCCAAACCCAATTTCCCCGCAAGGGGACTGAAACCGGCTTTTTTGTGCTATTCTCCCAAATGATAAGCCGTTTCGTTTCCAAACCCAATTTCCCCGCAAGGGGACTGAAACGCTTCAAAATAATCTTGATAGTCGAACTGGTCAATTAAGGTTTCCAAACCCAATTTCCCCGCAAGGGGACTGAAAAATTTTCTTTCAGTTAACTAAAGCATTGACCAAAAGAATGGGATACAAGCCCCGTCGTTCTACGACGGCTTTTCTTGGTTTCTGATGTACTCCTTTAGGATCTCTAATGGCGCACCCCCTAAGGATACAGCAAGCCCTAACTAGGACTCCACAAGGCTTCTTTGTGGGGTTTCTTGTATCCGGCTTGTCCATACCTGCGACTAGAAACACCTTTCAAAGCATTAACAATTT
>NZ_JACJRU010000073.1 GCF_014697425.1 Nostoc sp. FACHB-110 | reverse complement strand
CTCTCATTTAAAGTGGATGTTTGAGTGGTTTATCCGAAACACTACCTTTGATTTTCTATCTCTCCAGATGTACGGAGTTCTTTCAGAAATCAAATACTAGTCCTATAGATGAGAATTTAGCAGCAAATTGAGGAAAAAATTGTTGATTCTTACAAGTTAAGAGCGGGCAAACTCTAACTATGTGTTTTTGCTGAGTGCTGAGTAGGAAATATAAACTTTTCATCTTGATTTGATCAGGGGTGGTTCTTCAATATCGGCAAAAATCTGACAAAAGGAGGAAGCCAAAATCTCAATAGGATAGATTCTTTTGTCCCGAATTGAAGCTTTTTTGAAAGTATAAGCACGCTATAAAGCTGTAAAACTCTTTGCATAGCCGAAATCGAAAATCCCAAATTGTCAAAACATTAATGCCCACATACTTCCCGAAGTCTGCTAATTTAATCTGTAGACTTTCTAGGTTTTAATATATTTTGATATTTTCTCTATAGAGAATAATTTTCTGGGCGACATCTTAAAAATAAATAAAGTAAAACATAGGTGAGAATCCGATTTTACAAAAATTTTGTTTAACATTCTAAAAAAGTCTCAAGATGAATAATTTCGGCACATTTGCAGTTTTACGTCCTCAGAGTTTATTACGACAAATAGCCAATTGTACTGATACCACTTGTTTACAGGCTTTTAGTAATTTAGTTACCTGGTCAATTTATCTAGAACAAGGTACAATCACCTATGCCACTAACTCAGTTGAACCGTTTGATCGCTTAGAACGTCATTTACGTCGCCTCAACCAAGTAAGTAGTGAAACTCGCGTGCAGTTAAGAATGCTGTTTGAGGATGAGTTGTCAACTCAGCAAATTACTAACGATCGCAATTTATCCAGTCAACCAGTAGATTATCAGGCGATTTGCTGGTTAGTAGATGAAGGATATATAGATACTGCACAAGCGACACTGTTAATTCAAGAACTAACCAAAGAAGTCATTGAATCATTTTTGTTAATCAAAACGGGTACTTATGCTTTAAGTGATCCGCAGCAGACAGTGACAAAAATTTGTCGATTAGATGTAGCCAAGACTATAGAATATTGCCAAATGAGATTGCAAAATTGGCAGGCTTTTGCTCCACAAATTTCGTCTCCTAATCAGCGCCCATACTTGTTAATTAATGGCAAACTCAAAAACAAGAATTTACCAGAATTGCCGCCAGAATTAACTCATTGGATGAAGGGTTTTAGTTTGCGTCATCTGGCTGTAATTATGAATCAAGATGAGATGCAGTTAGCGCAAAATTTGTATCCCTACATTGTCAAAGGTGGGGTGATTATGCATGAACCCGATCCTCCATTTGATCAGTTACCCAAGTATTTACCAGAAACCTCACCATTTTATCGGTATACAACAGCATTACTAAATCGGCAATTAATTGACACGGTAGTCGAACCCAGTAACGCACAAACTTATGCGGATACCCCTATCAAAGATTTTACGCTTGTGGTGCGATCGCCACAAATTTCACCACCGCCAAGACAAAATCTTCAGGAATTAACAATACCGAATACCACAAACTCAACCCTCGAAAGAGTAACGACTACTACCATAACCACCAAAAAGAGCTATAAAATCATCTCTGTTGATGATAGTCCCACCATTTTAAAAGAAATTAGCCGTTTTTTAGAAAGCGAAAATTTCTCTGTCGTCACTATCGATGATCCCTTAAAAGCTGTCATGTCAATTATTAGACATAAGCCAGATTTAATCTTGCTGGATCTCAACATGGCAGGTATCGATGGCTACGAATTATGTAAAATTATCCGCAATAATTCCCTGTTCAAAAATACACCAATTATTTTTGTTACAGGTAATAAGGGAATTGTTGATAAAGTCAAAGCTAGACTAGTTGGCGCATCAGGCTATTTAACTAAACCTTTTACTCGCGCTGAATTGCTCAAACTTGTGTTTATGCACCTGGCTTAACTGATGTAAAAATTCACCAATCAACACTCTCAACAAGCTCATTTTGTGAAAATCTTTGCGCCTTGGCGCAGCAGTCGCTACAAGTCGGGAAACCCGCTCAACGCGCTGCCTTGTCTTTGCGTCAGGCTCAACATTGTTGTTTTTCAACATTTTTGCCAGCAGCCTATTTATCAAACCTTCGCACTTCAAACCCCCGTAAACCTTCTGGTTGCTCATACTCAGTGACAACCTCTTGCACCATTGCCGCAGGTGGGCCAATATGACACCAGCGAATCATCTCGTCTACCACTTCTCGCACCCCTTCAAATACAGCCTCTACGCGATTATCAGGCAGATTTCGCACCCAGCCAGTTAAACCCAATTGGCTAGCGGTATCGACAGTTGCATAGCGATAGCCCACTCCTTGAACTCGTCCAGAAATTAAGACATGGGCGCGAATGATTTTTGGTAGTTGTGCAGACTCTGGCATAAACTGGTCAATTCTTTACGATTTCCAGTTTACCTGTTATCTGAATCTAGAACAAAATTTTCATTTAACATTCAAGTTTTTGCCTGATAAATTTTTTAGTAAATGTAGTCAACAATCAACTTATGCTGGAGGTTAAAGCTAGCAAGAGAGAATGATAAATTATTTTTTAGACTTTGCCATCCTCTCTGGCACACTTGCATCTTTTATTACAGATGGCTGTCTTTGCATTTGTTAATTTTGAGGTTTGATTATTACTTCGCTTATGTCAAATTTACCACCATTAAACACAGATACAATTTGGGGAATTATCAAGGATCAAATTGATGATGCCACGGTTAATCAATTAGTCTGGCACTATCTAGGATATCGCTATAACTTGGCAAATAACTCATGGGATAATAGCGAAGTGATTCCAGAATGGCGAGATGAATATCCAGAACCACCAAACTTTTTAGAAAGTCGCCCAGCTACAATGAAATTAACCCGTTCTATCCCCCAACAATACAAGCAAGGTTTAAAAGAAAAGTTGGGTTTTAAAGGCTATAAAATTGGTGAATTTACTCCTAGAGAGACTCGCAGGGCAACAGCCGCTAATTGGCTATTAAGTTATTGGCAGCAGCAGAATCCCGAATTATAGTTTAAAAAAAAATTAAAAATAAGATTAAGTTGATGTTAACAATGTTCAACTTAATCTTATTTTCTTATATAGATAACTCTTAAAAAGATGAAATATTTTACAAAATATATCATTTGGTAGAGGTTGATCAATCCCCAGTAATAGATAGCTTTTTAGAGCAATTATCTTATTAATAAACAGCCTATTTAAATATCTCATAGTATTTCCGTAGATAGAGGAAGGACTTATCTAATTATTTCCCCAGAACGATTCGCAAATTGATTAACAGTTAGAAAATAAGCATATTCGCAATCTTAAATCTAAACAGTTGTATGGCAAATCCCATTGAATTTAATTTATTTGCTCCTTATAACCAAGGGGCAGCATTAATCGGTTCTTTTTCTGATTGGCAAGAAATTCCTATGGAAAAAGGAGACGATGGTTATTTTCGGACAACAGTTGAATTAGAAGATGGAGTTTATCAATATAAATTTCGTGTGCAATCAAAATCATGGTTTTTTGAACCAGATCAGTGGGTTGATGTAACCGACCCTTATGCAACTGATATTGATGAAATGAGTGGTCAAGATAACAGTATTGTCCGCATTAAAGATGGGCAAAGAATTGTTGATACTTATGTTTGGCATCATGATGATAAGCCTTTACCAGCAGACCATGAATTAGTTATTTATGAATTACACGTTGGGGACTTTTCTGGTGGGGAAGATGACCCTTATGCACGGGGTAAATACAAGCATGTTATTGAAAAATTAGATTATTTATCTGACTTAGGAATTAACGCCATTGAATTGTTACCAGTTAAAGAATATCCTGGTGATTATAGTTGGGGTTATAACCCAAGATATTTCTTTGCTACAGAATCTAGTTATGGTTCTACAGATGAGTTAAAGAAATTAATTGATGAATGTCATAATAGAGGCATTCGGGTAATTATGGATGGGATTTATAATCATTCAGAATCTTCTAGTCCATTAACTCAAATAGACCATGATTATTGGTATCACCATGCGCCGCGTGACCCTGATAATAGCTGGGGGCCAGAGTTTAATTATGAATTGTATGATGAGAATTTAGAAACTTATCCAGCACGAAAATTTAGTGGTGCTGCAGTCCGTTTTTGGATTGAAGAATATCATATAGATGGAATTCGCTACGATGCAGCTAGACAAATAGCGAATTACGATTTTATGCACTGGATAGTTCAAGAAGCGAAGAAAACTGCTGGTGCTAAACCTTTTTATAATATTGCCGAACACATCCCGGAAACTACAAGTATTACCAATATTGATGGGCCGATGGATGGTTGCTGGCATGATAGTTTTATGCACACTATTACAGCACATATTTGTGGCGATCGCTTTGAAATTGACAATCTCAAAGATGTGATTGACGCGAAACGTCAAGGCTTCATGGGCGCAACCAATGTAGTCAATTATCTCACCAACCACGACCATAATCGAGTCATAGTTGAGTTAGGTAATCGGAATATTTTTGATGAAGAAGCTTTTAGAAGAATCAAATTAGGTGTCGCTATTTTAATGACGGCGGTTGGTGTGCCGTTAATTTGGATGGGTCAAGAATTTGGCGAATATAAACCCAAAACCCAAGAATCATCTAAAATTGATTGGACATTGTTAGGTAATGATTTAAATCAGAGTTTATTTGATTACTATAAAGGCTTGATTCATTTACGCAAAAATAATCATGCCCTCTACACCGAAAACATTGATTTTATCCACGAAAATCCTGAAGCGAAAGTTCTAGCTTATAGCCGTTGGAATGAAGAAGGTTCGCGTGTAGTTGTCGTTGCCAATTTTTCGGAGAACTTCTTAGGTGGCTATCATGTACCCAACTTCCCTTCGGCTGGTACTTGGCACGAGTGGACTGCCGATTATGATGTCGAAGCTGGTGATGACGGTATTATGACAGATATTGGCCCTTATGAAGCAAAAGTCTTTGTTTGGCAATAACAAATTTCTCTGACATAGATGTAGATGTCTTCCTAATTCTTGTGGGG
Source organism: Nostoc sp. FACHB-110 (assembly GCF_014697425.1). GTDB lineage: Bacteria > Cyanobacteriota > Cyanobacteriia > Cyanobacteriales > Nostocaceae > Nostoc_B. The sequence continues at coordinate 8,889 of NZ_JACJRU010000073.1, read as the reverse complement.
TCAAGGGGCTAATTTAGCCCCCTTTTTTATTGGTAAAGATAAAAAAGCGCAATCTCGCCTTCTTTCCCACGTTGAGAGTGACCTAAAAGACAGCGTAACTTACTGCTGCAGATAAATAAAGCGATCGCGCCTTCTTTCCTACTCCCTGCTCCCTACTCCCTATCCTCAGAAGTCACTGAACAATCAAATCCGACGTTGATATAATGTTGTGCATTTCACCTAAAATGTGTATATTAATTTTCACTTAAGTAATGAGATAATCAAAATCTCCAGGGTCGCTCTTATGCACAACAAATTATCTAATACTAACATCAAAAGTTCTCACATTTTATTAACGCCGCATGACGTTAAAACCAGAGTCCCTATAACTAAATCGGCAGAACATACAGTTTTAAAATATAGACAGCAATTAGAACATATTTTAGATTTTCAAGACAGCAGAAAATTTATTGTTGTTGGCCCCTGTTCTATCCATGACACCAAAGCCGCCATCGAATATGCTGAAAAATTAAAAAAATTAGCTGATCAAGTCCAAGATAAACTCTTATTAATTATGCGAGTTTATTTTGAAAAGCCCAGAACCACTGTAGGTTGGAAAGGATTAATTAATGATCCCGATATGGATGATTCTTTCCATGTCGAAAAAGGTCTATTAACTGCCCGTAGTTTACTTTTAAAAATTGCCGAACTAGAATTACCTGCTGGCACAGAAGCTTTAGATCCAATTATTCCCCAATATATTAGCGAATTAATTAGCTGGTCTGCCATTGGTGCGAGAACTACAGAATCCCAAACTCACCGAGAAATGTCTAGCGGACTTTCGATGCCTGTAGGGTTTAAAAATGGCACTGATGGTAATATTCAAGTCGCGTTAAATGCCCTGCATTCTGCCAAAAGTCCGCATAACTTTTTAGGCATTAATAATAAAGGACAAGTTAGTGTATTTCAAACTAGAGGTAATCCTTACGGTCATGTGATCTTACGTGGCGGTAATCAGCCTAACTACGATGCGGCTAATGTCCAATTAGTCGAAGAGAAATTAAAACAGTCAAATTTACCACCAAGAATTGTCATTGACTGTAGTCATGGCAATACTAATAAAGATTACCGCTTGCAATCTCAAGTCTTTGAAGATGTCATTCAGCAAATAGTTGATGGTAATACATCCATCGTCGGCATGATGCTAGAATCTCATCTTTATGAAGGCAATCAACCTTTAAATTGCCAACCAGCAGAATTAAAGTATGGAATTTCGGTCACTGATAAATGTATTGGTTGGGAAGAAACCGAAAGAATTATTTTGGCAGCCTACCAAAGATTGAGATAGTCAAATGTAGTGGCGTGTCTAGACTAAAATGTTGCAAAAAAATTGTAGGTTGGGGAGCCACTTGTGTAGGCGGGTTACCCGACTTGAGGAAAGTGGCGTTGAAGCGGAGCTTCACCCAACAAAATTCTAAAATGTTGGGTTTCACTACGTTACACCCAACCTACCTTGAATGCATTATTTGGCGTTGCTGATTAGAGGAATGTTTTTTGTTTCGCGCAAAGGCGCAAAGGCGCGAAACATCGATAGTTAACCTTGCTAAAAATGCTGGGAGCATCCCGCATTTATGCAACGCCCATTATTTTAGTCTAGACATGCCAGTAGAGAAGTTGTATTGCCACGTCTCTACATGAGGTTTACAAAATTGTGCCGATTTCTTTTAAATAAACCCTCGTGAATGGTTCATCTTCGCCTAATGTGTAGTCTTCAATTAAACCTTTACGTTTAATTGACACATTATTCTCTTTTTTAATTACTACTGTTGAACCATCAACTAAATCACGCACCAACATCATTTCGCTTTCCGAAGGATTATCTAAGATCACAATATTACTACCTTGATAAAACATTCCTTCTGCTTCTAAAGTTTCTGCGTTATATTCAGCAATCAGTAAATCTAATTTGGGATTACGCAGTAAACTCTGCACATTACTGTTGTAATCTGAGCGTAAAACTTTTTGTGCGCGATTCACAAAAATAGCATCACGACATACAGCCCCTACTGTCCATTCAGGATGTTGTAATAAAATATGGTCAATTGTGGTTTGCAGTTCCTGAATCGAGATTTGATTAAAGGTAATAATGGGAATTCTGGCATCAACACCGGAGGCAAAAAAAGTTTCCAATATCCGCGATGGCACATCAACACTATCACCAATGGCAGGATTAAGATGCATTAAAACGCCTGGTGCAGCATTAATTTCTAAAATGGCAAAGTTACCTTCTTTCCACGATGCGCTTAAATCTTCGGCTATGACATCAATACCCAGACAAGTTAAGCGAAAGTATTGAGCAATATCTTGAGCCAAGATAATATTATCGTCGTGAATTGTCTGGGTGGCATTAACGCTGACACCACCAGCAGAAAGATTTGCCACCTTCCGCAGATAAACAGTGCGACCTTTTTCTAAAACGCTTTTTAAGGATAAACGCTGTTCTTCTAGATATAATTCCATCGCCTCATCAATTTGAATTTTGCTCATAGGCGAGGTGGGCGAATCTAAACGTTCTGGTTTGCGGTTTTCTTGGCGAATTAACTCGTCAATGGTGGAATAACCATCGCCTGTCACCGATGCGGGGCGGCGTTCTGTTGCGGCGACAAATCGACCATTGACACACAATAAGCGAAAATCTTTGCCAGAAATGCTTTTTTCAACAATTATACGTGTGGCTTGGTTGTCAGGAATTGCGGCTAAAGCACGACCATAGGCTGATTCTAACTCGTAAGAGTCTTGAACTTCGGCGGTGACACCAATTCCTTTATGACCGACTACAGGTTTAACTGCGACTGGGTAGCCAATTTCTCTAGCTGCTCTGAGGGCTTCTTTTTCAGAACTGATGATTTCACCTTTGGGAACTGGGAAGCCTAAATTACCCAAAAAGTCTTTACAGTCATCTTTGCGGGTGGTGAAATCTGAATCAATATGACTATCGCAGTCAAAGGTGGTAGCTATACCGCGAATCAGTTTTTTCCCCCAGCCGTACTGCATCAGCCCTTCGTCCCAAAGATAAAAGGCGGGGATACCTTTTTCGTCGGCGGTACGCAATAAGGCGTAAACTGTAGGGCCACCATAGACAGAATCGCGGAAGCGACGTTGTAAATTGACTAACTGTTCATCAAACAGAAAATCTTCGTCTTGGCTGATGGCTTCAAACCAGTCCCACACACAATAAATCATGGCTCTGGTGGTGCGGGGATGGAGTGATTGAATACTAATGCGCGTAAATTTATCGTAGGTGTTGTGGCTCCAGTGGGCGAGGTGTAAATCCATGTCTAGTTTGCCCACTTCTGACGCGGTACGGGCGAACAGATGGGCGTAAGATTCGTAATTTTCGTTGGCTAATTGGGGGTAGCGATCGCTAATGCTGGCAATATAATCTTCAATGGGCAAAGGTTCTTTATACCCAGTCGGCGCAAAATCAAATACCAGTGCGCCTCTATCTAAATATGGGTTAGGCCCGGTGTAATGCTGAAAGTTAAAAACATCAAACACATCTGTTCTTCTGGCATTCACACGGACTAAATTAGTAGTTTTTTCTTGAATCATTGATTCTCAACCTTTGCTAAACACCCTGAAATTTAGGCTTTAATTTGTGGTTGCTTAGACTCAATCAATTATTGTAGATTGATGCAAATTAACGTAAAAAAGCAGTAACTTTGTCCTTGAACTTGTTAATTTTAAGTTAGTTCTACTGCTTAAGTATTTTCAACTATCCCAGGGCATAATCAAAACTCTCAAAGTTTGGCTAAAAGCCCTTGCATTTTACACGTAAACAGAGACGATAAAAATATAACCTTTGAAAGGTGATTTATATTTTAAAAAGCTATATAAGTAGAAAAATAGGGTTTCGAGGAGACAGCCAAACATGAATCAGACAAAAGCTGCTCTTAGAGATGAGGTTAGACAACTCGCTGAGGATGCTTTTCACTGTAAGCTAATTTCTGGCTATGGAGATGGCCCAGATAAAGATGAATTTCAAATTGTCTATCAGGGAAAACCACGCCATTTGCCTTTAGAACAAGCACGCTTATTCTTAGTTAACTTACTTTTTAAAATTCGCCCGCAGTAGAAGTTTCCCCTTTCAAGGCGTAGTTTTCACACCTAACTTCACAGGCATAGAGCTAATAAAAAACCACTTTATAGCCCTTCTGATTTGGTTATTACACCCATGATTCAACTTTGCTAAGTTGCAAGATGGGTTAGACCTATGAAGAAGGGCTATTAAATATTATTAGTAGATATGGATTTGATAATTCTGCCAAATATATTACCAATTATTATCTATACATTACATTTAATAAATAAAAATATTTCTTTTGATATGCTCACAAATATATATATCTTTTAACTTTATTGACAATAAAATTAATCAGCCAAATGACTGATTTGATTGCTGTAATTGTCATGTTTTATTGAAATTGCATATAAATTAATTCATATCCGGGTATCCGGGAGGCATTATGGCAGAGGGTAATAATAAACGGCAGTTGGTAATTATCGGCGGAGCAGAAGACAAAGAAGGAGACTGCCAAATTTTGCGAGAGTTTGTGCGTCGCGCTGGTGGTACAAAAGCTAATATTGTGATTATGACGGCAGCAACAGAACTGCCCAGGGAAGTAGGGGAAAATTATATTAGAGTTTTTGAACGTCTAGGTGCTGAAAACGTTCGCATTATTGACACAGAAACTCGTGATGATGCCAAATCATCCACAGCTTTAGAAGCAATTGAGAAGGCAACAGGTATATTTTTTACTGGTGGTGACCAAGCACGTATTACCAGCATCCTCAAAGATACCGAAATTGATGCAGCTATTCACAAACGCTATGGGGAAGGTGCAGTTATCGCTGGTACTAGTGCTGGTGCTGCGGTGATGCCCGATAAAATGATTGTTGAAGGTGATTCTCAAAGCACCCCACGGATGGAAATTGTAGAAATGGGGCCTGGGCTGGGCTTTTTACCTGGGGTAGTTATCGACCAGCATTTCTTACAACGGGGACGCTTAGGACGTTTAATTACAGCCTTAGTCCGTGAACCTGCGGTGTTAGGATTTGGGATTGATGAGAATACGGCGATTGTAGTGAACGATGACCAAATTGAAGTGATAGGCGAAGGTTCTGTCACCATCGTAGATGAATCTGATTCTACCTATAACAATGCCCATGAAATTCTCAGAGATGAACCTTTAGCAATTTGCGGCGCGAAGTTACATATTTTGCCACATGGTTACAAATTTGACCTCAAAACTCGTCAAGCAATTTTGAATACTGGGGTTGTGGCGAGTGAAGCGGTAGGCGTAGGTTAATCAGCCTTAGACTGTTATAGGGGAAGGGTGTAGGTGTTCAAAACCCATTCACCCCTACAACCCATACCCTACACCCGTCTCTTAAACTCCTGCTTCCTGCCTTTTGCCTTCTGTCGTATTACTCAAGCGCGAAAATAGTTCTTCCCAGACAATTACAGGTGGCCTAGTGCCTTGATTGACGATTTCAAAAGTTTGGTTGGCGGTGGATGGAGAAAAAATTGATTCGACACAAGCAGCCGCGACATCAATACGGCTAGCATCTCCTGTTAAAGTGTCACCTTGACCTAATACCACACCTAACTTACCACCAGTCGTTGCTTGAAGAAGAGTGTTGAGGTCATAGGAAGTGAAAGGCCCATCAATTAAACGACCCGGGCGAATTATAGTGTAGGGTAATCCTGATGAGGCGATCGCATTTTCTCCCTTTTCTTTGGCATCTAACACCCCAAACCCATTCAACACACTAAACGGAAATTTATCCTTGCGCTGAATACCACAAGAAGACACAAACACAAATCTTTGCAAATTGCCCGGCGCAGCTGCCACTAAATTCGCCACACCTTCAGCATCTACTTTTGTTGGCGTATTTTTTGCTGTCGCTTCTCTATATTCACCATCTAAAAAAATCCTACCCCATTCCAAAAAGTTTGGCTGCGGGTCAAAATCCCATCTATCCGAGGGAAAAGCAGTAGTCCCAGTACAGCAAATAATCTGAGTTACATCGGACATTGCCGCAGGTAGAGTATTTGATTCACGAATATCACCAACAGCAATTTCCACTTTGCCATCAAACATTTTTTCTGCCTTGGCTGCATTGCGTGTTAGAACACGCACTCTCATATTTTTTTCTAGCAGCTTACCCACAACTAACTGCCCAACTCCGCCAGTCCCGCCGACAACTAACACCAAATCTTCAGCACTCATAACTTTCCTTAGGATAGTTTATTCCTAATCTACTCAAAATATAAAACAGTCCGTTTACTTCCATAGGGAGATATTGCAGGTCAAGAACAGGGTGTGGCTGAGTCGGCAGATGGTAAGAAAGAGGCTTTTCTTAATTGGGAAAATCTTATAGGGAAAGGGGTATATTCATTCTGGTTTGGTGTTACTCCAAAAAGTCAAGCCTTCCCACTCTAAGCCAGACCATTCTAGCTCCTTAAAGGGTAATTCCTTTGCGGAGTTAGTTGATATGTTAAAGAAAGTGTAATCTTCGCTTTGGTTTTCTAGCACGTATGCCTTGACATTGCCTGAAGTAGTACAGGTGGTGCGTGGCACACTTGGTTTACCAAAATTTAAATGTTGGGTGGAGTGGTATCTAAACTTTTTACCATTTCCAAACGTTACCAGGTAAGGGTCGGTAGGATGTTGAATCTTTTGAATGGAAGTAACGGAACACGGTAATTTTAAAGGTTTCAACCCTTCCCATCGCAGGTAAGTTGTTGTACCTTTTTGGAATATAGTTAGGGCTGTCCTATCAGATTTTGCGGCTTTAACTGTCGCTTTTATTCCTTCTCCAGTAATGCAATCAACCTGATTATTGCCCAAATCTATAGATTTCTTGTCAACTTTATCATATTTAATTTCAGCACCATCTTGAAATTTCAATTCAATTTGTTTGCCAATTGCGCTAATCGAAGCGATTTTACAAGATAAGTACCTTCGTTCCGGTAAGGGATTTCCAAAATTTTGCAAAAAATCAGAGTTATCCGCCAATACGGTGCTAGCAGGCATAACAATAGGTATCATCAGCGCTGCTAACCAAAGCTTATTCTGAAAACGCATACATTCTTCCTGAATTCAATTAACCTGTTGGGTTAATTGGCTGTGATTCGTTGCCCTGAGAAATTGAATGTGCCTACGGGCGAGACATTATTTAATAAGGGATTAGCATTGAGGTTGAAAAAACGCAGGGTGATAGTCCCTTGTACTGTTTGGGTTTGGGGATTAAAGCTGGCTTGATAGTCGGCACGGCCAATACTACCATTGGCTCCGGCACTTCCGGGAAAAGCAAAGGTGATAGACCTAGCAATTACCCTAGTTTTGCTATTACATTTCCAAGAGCCTTGTCCATTACTAAAAGGATTGAAGACGTTAGTAACACCACCTTGATTAGAGTCTATGACAAAAAAGTTACCATCACTGTCTAGTGTAATAACCCCACGAGAGCCAGTACTACCATCTGGATTGAAGATGGTAGTGAGATAAGAACCAGTGACATTAAAACGACAATTTGCTGTATTTGCTACATTGTCTGGGATGGAGAAGTCTTGACCTCTAACAATATTAGGACTAGCAAGGAATGTACTAGCTAAAACTGAAGTACACAATAAGGTATTTTGTAACCAAGTTTTATTCATTTTGTTTTTCATTTTTAACTAACAATTTCCTAAATTTAAAATTGATTTTTACTAAATTTTTGTAGAGTTTTTATTTTTTAACATATTTACAAAATGCTATTTAGTATGTAATAAAAAATTAGAAAAAATCTTTAATTTGGTAGAAGATTCACTTGACAAATCCAAGGAAGATAAAAACCAATTAATCACCTATTTTTCTTTTTCCAATTCAGAATTTAATAAATCTAAATAATTTCTCTGTAAACGCAGGGTGCAGGGGGCAGAGAGAAAAAGAGTTTATCTTTCTGCACAGATGTGTTGAATCATGATTTGCTGGACATTGCAGAATTTTGTTGGGTTGCACTGCGTTCCAGCCAACCTACGATTTTTTGGCAACTAGAAAATGTACCTCATCCATGTCAAAAATGCTGTATCTTTATTCAAGATTAGATAATGGTTGAGCCGGGAATTTCTGTGAGGGGTGGTTCTCCCCAAGCTTCGATTTGGTTAAATGTATGTTTGCTTAAAGGATAAAAGCGGACACTATCTTCTTCAGTTTAGCCTGGACGATTTTTCTAGCTACTAAAAAGCGTTCTGTTACTGTTAAGTTTTGTTGATAGCGAGATAACTGACGATATCCTCGTTCAATTGGCATTAGCCTACCATAACAGTATCCCATTCGAGATAGGTAAGCTATGGGAATATTTCGCCAGAGGCAAGTACGAATTACTTGGGTGGTAAGTTGAGATTTACCAAATATGAGGATTTGTTCTAGTAGAGGTAATTGAACTTCGCCATGAATTGTTTCGCCTTGTTTAACAATCAGGGTTTCACCTTTGAGAATAATGTAACAACCTTGTCGGGAGACGTAAAGTGTCCGCATAATTTTGAGTGAATGTCTCAGAAGATTCAACAGATATGTGTTTGGTTATTTTTGATTTTCTTTAATTATTTGTGCCTGTTGAGGATAAACTTCAGTTACGAAGGTTTTGATTTGTGATGGTTGTAAGAAATTTGCTATCTTATCGCCTGCGGTGGCGTTCACAAAACTGGCTAATGTGATTAATAGTGTGTTGATGATTACTGCTGTTAGTCCTAAGAGGATGTTTGGAAAGTATTAAACGAATCAATTAAGCCAGTCTTCTCAGCATTAACCGAATCATTGCAACTTGCACAAATGTTTCATGGGTCTGCGGTAAAATCTC
>NZ_JACJRU010000072.1 GCF_014697425.1 Nostoc sp. FACHB-110 | reverse complement strand
ATCTGGTAACGCCCTAGCAACCGACTTTACTTGGACTTTCACCACCGCCGCATCAGTCTGTCCTGAGCAGCAGCCTTGTAGTATTTGGACTAATTCGACAATTCCCATCAACCAATCCCTCAATGATACTAATGCGGTAGAGTTGGGAGTTAAATTCCGTTCAGATATTGATGGCTATATTACTGGTATTCGCTTCTACAAAGGGAATACCATCACAGGCAACTATACTGTCAACCTGTGGGATAGCAATGGCCAGAATTTAGGTACAGCCACTCGTAACAACTTAAGTACTTCCGGTTGGCAAACCCTCACCTTTGCTAGCCCAGTAGCCATTACGGCTAACACTACTTACGTAGCTTCTTACTACACAAGTATTGGCAGATATGCTTCTGATAACGGCTTCTTTGCTAGTTCTGGTGTTGTTCAAGCACCATTGCGTGCCTTAAGTGATGGTGAAAGCGGAGGTAATGGTGTCTTCAAATACGGTAGTACTAGTGCTTTTCCAGACCAGAGTTATCAATCTAGTAACTACTGGGTAGATGTGTTATTCAGTGCTACTGTCAGTACTGACACTACTGCACCAACAGTCATCTCCAACACTCCTGTTAGCAGTGGTACAGGCGTTTCTATCAGCACCACAGTGCAAGCAACCTTTAGTGAGGCGATGAATTCCTCAACTCTTAGTAACACTACTTTTCAGTTGCGTGACCCCAGTAACAACCTAGTAGCTGCCACTGTGACATATGACACCGCCACACAAACAGCAACATTACAACCTAATGCTAACTTGGCAGTAAATACCACCTATACGGCTACTGTGAGCAGTGGTAGTTCTGGGGTCAAAGATTTGGCTGGTAATGCTCTAGCAGCTAACTATATTTGGACATTTACCACAGGTGATGGAATTACTCTTTGGGATGACTCAGCAACCCCAAGTGTAGTACAAGTTAATGATACCGGAGCAGTTAACTTAGGCGTGAAGTTCCGCTCTGATGTGGACGGTTACATTAAGGCCATTCGTTTCTATAAAGGAAACAACAACACCACTACCTATACTGTCAACTTGTGGAATAACAGTACTCAGGCAAGTATAGCAACTGCATCTGAGAGCAAGAGTGGTACTGGCTGGCAGACAGTTAATTTCACTAACCCTGTAGCTATTACAGCCAACACAGTGTATGTGGCTTCTTATTTTACTAGTATTGGTTTATACTCACTTAGTTCAAATTACTTTACCAATACTGGTGTAGATAGACCGCCACTTTATGCTTTGCAAAATGGAGTCAGCGGCGGTAATGGAGTTTATTTTTATAGTTCAACCGCTGGCTTGCCTAACTCCACCTTTAATTCAAGTAACTACTGGGTGGATGTTGTGTTTAGTACAACTCCGTAGCATACCGCATACATACAGCAGAGTGCAGGTGAATTAGGTACAAAACTTCAAAATCAAGTTATAGCCAAGAGGTTTTCAATCCTGTTTTCTGCGGTATTAGCAAAATGAGGGGAAAACAATTTTGCAATCAAAACTGTTTTCCCCTCCCATCTATTAAATAATTCAACGACAGAATGTCATCAAACTTAAAGTATTGTCTACAAAGGTATGTATTTGACAATCCTTCCTGAATTTGAACTAGTACCTAAATCAACGTAGTATAAATTACCATCAGGCCCAACTCTAAGTTGCACAGGTATTCCTACACCAGAATCAAACTGTTTAACTGAGACAACTTCACCTTGATTATTGAATGTCAAAGTTTCAATCAATCCTTTACTTGTATTAGCAATAAACAAGGTATTTTGATAGATGGAGGGAAACGTAGAACCTGTGTAAAAATCACCGACAAGAATTGAATCGGAACCATTATTGTTTAAAACATAATGTTTGAAAGTGTAAGCTGGAGCCTTAGCAGTGCCGCTGTTATATAAAGATTGTGCTAAAGAAACTATACCTGGGTAAGAGCCATAATTTGTTTGTGGGAGGCTGGTGATATTGCCACTAGAATTAAGCCCGCCTTCATAAAATGGCCAGCCAAAGTTAGCACCTTTTGTACCTATGTTGACTTCTTCCCATGTCCGCCAACCAACATCGCCAATATAGGGAATATTAGTATTTTTGTTGACAGTGAAGCGGAATGGGTTACGCAGACCGTAGTTCCAAACCTTAGAACGATTACTATTAGGATTACTGGAGTCGTAGAATGGATTATCAGACCAGCCATTACCAGTAATAGGATCAATTCGTAGAATTTTGCCGGAGAGATTGTTGATATCTTGGACGCGAATTGCTCTAGGATCTACTTGGTTATAGGAAGTCCCATCACCTGTACTCACAAACAAAGAACCATCAGTACCAAAGTACACTGTACCGATAGAGTGAGATTCACTATCGGTTGCGATAAAATCTTCGACGTTTTGGACTTTATCAAGATTATTCAGATAATCTTGCATACTTGTAAATGCTTTGCCAGTGTCTCGGTTAATAATTCCTGATGGTGCGTAGTTTTTTGTGACATCTGTGCTGTTATCGTTGGGACGGACAATATTATTCCAAGTACTGTTTTTGCCTAGCAGTACTACTCTACTGTCTGGTTGATTAGGGTCTAGGGCTGTTGTGTAGTTGCTGTTGGGGTCAGCTTTGACTCGAAGTAGTTGTGCAGCACGGTTTCCTCTTTCATCACGATCATCTAGTGCATTGTCAGTAGCATCAGGTGTACCAGCTTCTGGTGGGTCGTAAGTATATAGTAGGTAAACGTAGTCTTTGTTTGTACCTTTGCCAAATTCTGGATGTAAGGCAATGCCTAATAAACCACGATCGCGTACATTATTGACTTGCAGAGAAATATCAATAAATGGGGTAGCTAGGACTATGCCATTTTCTATAACTCTAACTATCCCATTTTTTTGGGCGACATACATTCGCTGACCGTCAGGCGACCAGTCAAAGGCTGTCGGTTGATTTAATCCAGTGATGACACTTTTATTAAAATTACCAGGGTCATTATCAATGATGGAAATGATAGCTGTGTCTTGATTGAGTAAGACACCAACGGCATTACTAAACTTGAGCGTAAATTTTTCATCTTGTTCGCCGATAGTATCATCTTGAATCGCAATGGAAATTGTTTTAGTCGTTTCGCCTGGTGCAAAGTCTAACTTTCCTGATATGGCTGTGTAGTCAGAGCCAGCTTTTGCCTTATCATCCACGGTTGTGTAGTCTACAGATGCCGCTAGAGAACTATTACCCCGTGTCACTATAACTGTAGCTGTACCATCATTTTCATTGACTATTGGCTCGGTAAAACTAAGGTCGGCGCGATCATCATCTTCAATGGTAATCGTCAGAGTTCTTTGTGGGCCTAAGGTAGCACCATTTGGCTGATCTATGACAAAACTAAATGTTTCATTGAACTCGGCGATGGAATCATCCAAAATATCAATAGATATTGATTTGCTGGTTTCGCCTGGGGCAAAGGTCAGCGTTCCTGTTACAGGGGTGTAGTCTTTTCCTGGTTCCGCACTGGTCTGGGAATTTGGTACATATACAGTTGTATAGTTAATTGTAGAAGTGCCGCTTAAATTATCACCAGTCCGTTGCACATTGATAGTTACACTCTGACCTGATTCACTAACTGTTGTGACAGATGAACCCAAGCTGATAGTAGGTTCAACAGCTGGTAGATATAGTTGTGATTTAGGAATGATTTCTTTAGTTTGAGATGCACTTGACCAAGCAAGTCTAGACACGGCACGTCCCATATTTTCATAATATTCGAGTTTGATGTCATACTTTTTGCCTGCTTGTAGTGCGATCGCACCACTCACTTCTGTGGCTGATTGATTGACAAAGCGATTGACAATTAATGTGTTGTCTATCCACAATCTGACACCATCATCAGTTGTCGTATAGAAGGTGTATGTTTCGTTGTATTTGGCTTCTATTTGACCTGTCCAACGTACAGAAAATGTGTCTGCACCAATTGATGGATCTGGGGAATCTGTACTCCAGTTAAAGTTGACTGTCGGATCTATGCGAGTCAACTTCAAGTTGGTGAAATCTTTATTGTCGTAATATTCTGCATAGAGTCCTGTACCCACACCAGCGATGTTGACATTAAAGTTACCTATGGTTGCAGTATTAGCAAAATTGCCTTGAGTATCGCTAACTTCGTTGGCTTGTAGAACCAGAGTATAAACACCATTATTAGTGGCATTCCACTTTCCGCCGTCGGGAGCGTTAATTTTATAGGTGGCGGTACGTTGGCTACCATTGGTGTTGTCGTCGATGCTGACTAAAGTAGCCAGTTGATTAAATCCATTCGGCCCCAACACCAATATATCTTTGCTATCTAATGTAGCAACATTAATGGCTGTATCGTCACTGTAGGTGACGTTGAAGGTATAGCTATCTCCACCACTGGTAGTTATGTTGGCTGCATTTGGTATGGCGGTGGTGAGAGGGGCATCGGTGAAAAGTTGGGACTGGGGAATGATTTCTTTAGTTTGAGATGCACTTGACCAAGCAAGTCTAGACATGGCAAAGACAGTATTTTCGTAATATTCGAGCTTGATGTCATACTTTTTGCCTGCTTGTAGTGCGATCGCACCACTCACTTCTTTGGCTGATTGATTGACAAAGCGATTGACAATTAATGTGTTGTCTACCCACAATCTGACACCATCATCAGTTGTCGTATAGAAAGTGTATGTTTCGTTATATTTGGCTTCTATTTGACCTGTCCAACGTACAGAAAATGTGTCTGCACCGATTGATGGATCTGGGGAACCTGTACCCCAGTTAAAGTTGACTGTCGGATCTATGCGAATCAACTTCAAGTTGGTGAAATCTTTATTGTCGTAATATTCTGCATAGAGTCCATTCCCTACAGCAGAGGTATTGTTGCTAACTTGTAATGCAGACAAATTTAGGGAATTAGGGTTGCTAGAGCGCGCAAAGGTTTGAAGGTTTCCCTGTATGGAAGTAGATAAAAGAGATGGTGGTGCGATCGCTGAGTTTAATGGCTGTCCAAGTACTGACGAACTTTGAACTGGAGATGTGTTATTCATTGGATTAAATACCTGAAAAAGATATCAAAACTAATACTTAATTATTTTCAGGAAAAATATTAAGTATTAATATTTACTAGAAAAATAAGCATCAAAAAATTCATACAATTATCTTTAATAGAAGATATGATTGCTTACTGATGCTTTGATGATGCTTTTTACTGAGCATTAAATATTTTTGTGACATAAATATCTTGACTGCCCAGAATATGTATTAGCAAGAAACCCTAAAATTTTGTGAAAAAATTCTATTTCTTATTGATTGTTCCTTGGTGATGAGATGTAATTCATAAGTGCATCTGCTAGATATAGTCATTCTGAATTGGATGATGTAGAGCCGCTCTAGCCAATTGTCTCTAACCAATATACGCTCTAAAATAACAAAGGCTATTATCATGCTAAAAGTTAATCATCTAATTCCGAAACTAAGCAATAACCCGTCAAGAAAAAGGAACACAATAACTTTTATCTTCTTATTGATGGTGTAAACAGTAGAAAAGTAGCTTGATAAAATAAAGCTGTATATATATGTGACATCAAATACCTGAATTATGTCTATCCCTTTTAAAAAAATTGTTTAAATATTTAAAATAGTCTCTAGATTTTTAAAGTATTAGCTAAGTTTAGCTAGAAATTATAATATACAGCAAGATATTGCAATTACTTGCGTAATATGTCAAATTTATTACTTTAATTCAGCACCACAGAAAACCTCATAAGCTAAAAAACATCTATTTTGCATATTGCAATTACATCAAACTCTTGTGGGTTGGACATCTTGTCCGCCCATTTGATGCAAATTAAATATGGAACAGCTTACCATTTCATGAAAAATATGATACGAATACGGATCATGTAGAAACGCAATATATTGTGTCTCTAAAAAATTTATGCATATCGTTATGAATGTGAATTGGTATCAGCCCTTGCGTCAAGGATATTTTCTAATGATTGGAGATTTTTTTGCTATTATCTTTTGCCTGCTTACACAAGTCCGTTCAGTGATCAAATCTGATTACTATATAAAACAAAATGATGTGTTTTTTGCCAAACTATCAAGTCTTGAAATGTCTGTGCTGGCTGTCTCATGACTTCTGACTCCTGAGTGTTGAATTCTTACAAATTCTTCATCTTTACAGGTTAGTAATTAGCCAATTCATGATATTTATGAAAGGCATGAGTTGTTGTGATTCTCACTGAAAAGCAAAACTCTATTATCGCCCAAGAAATAGTATTGCTGTGTTAGTCATAATCGCAACTAAAATAGGAACCCTATATGCTAACTCTTCTGAAATTTTCTCAGAATCGTCTAGAATTATTTTCTAGTAAAGATGTTGATACAGTACTGAAAAATATCGATGGTTCTTGTAATATATGGTTGCGTTGTATTCATTTCCGCGATCGCACGGGAACTGCCAAAATTATTAATCACTTTAAGCTTGATTCTGCGCGGATTGACATGATTTTTAATCATTCCCTAACTGGGATTGATGAAGATATGGAAGATTGCTTATTTGATGGCTATGAAATCCTGACTCATCAAATAAAAAATCGAGAGTTTCAGGTAGCTCGCGGAAGCATTGTTTTAGGCAGTAATTTTATTCTTACATTTGAGAGGACAGAAATCAAGGTACTAACTGTACTCATCAATAGTATTCAAAGGCAAACACTCGATATTCATGATTGGGGAGTAGATTATATTTTATTCTTAATTCTTAAAGATATTCTCAACAGTTACCATAGTGTATTTGATTATATTGCTAGACAACTGGATGATTTAGAAGATGAAGTTTTAACGAATTCTGGTAATGAATCAACTTACCACAGCATTGCTGCTATGAGACAATCGACTCGCTCAGGAAGGCGTAATTTTCAAAATATCAAATCATTGATAGCTCTGATGAATTATGAAGACTTTCAGTGGATTACTCCGCCAGTAAAAACTTTATTTAATCAAGAATTAGTTTATCAAGTAGACAATCTTTGGCAAGAATATCAAGCTTTAAGAGCTTGGATGTCAGAATTAATGGAAATTCAACGGGATAATATTGCGAGCAAAACTAGTGAACTAATTAATCGTTTGACTATATTTTCTACTATCTTCTTACCTCTGACGTTTATTACTGGTTTTTATGGTATGAATTTTAAATATATGCCAGAACTAGAGCAACCTTGGGCTTATCCGGCTGTAATTTGTGTCATAGTATTAATTGTCATTGGAAGTGTTATTTTTGCTAAAAAACAGCGCTGGTTTTAGTGTTAGACAAAACTAATGTACAAAGGTTTTTCTGTGGTCAGTGTATAGACCTGCGGCTTCGCACAGAATTCCTACACTGAATTCTGTTTGATACAACAGCAGATATAGACACTCAAATAGCCTTATATCTGCATTATCTTAGATTCTGTTATAGTACCATCAAACTCACCTTCATCTGGTTCAAAATAGCCGTACACAGTGGACTATTTGCATCTAAGAAACCATTAATTGCTGTAAAGTGGTTTTCCTCTGGTTGCGGTAAATATTCACCAGCTAATCCTCTTTCCTTCCATACTTTCAAAAAGTTTTGTGATTGTCGGTGAAACTCGGAAGTTTCTTTTCCACCATAGGTAATGAGTAAAGAGCCAGCTTGTTTAGGCAGATGAAGTATCGGACTATTGCGTAGAACTTCAGCCCAGCTTAGTTGTAATTTCGGTTGTAACCAGGTGTATGGAAAGGGCATCAAATCAAATAAACCACTAATTGCACAACCACCTTTAATGATGTTATTTGGCAGTCCATAATCGTTTTCCCAGTCTGTGGCCATCACCATCGCCGTTAAATGACCCCCGGCGGAGTGACCAGTCACATAAATCTGATTGGGATCTGCACCAAAGCTTTGAGCATGATGATAAATCCAGCTAATTGCTGAACGATTTTGTCGGACAATTTCATCAATGGTCACTTTAGGACACAAAGCATAATTGACCACCACGACTGTCACGTTTGCATCCACTAAGCCTTGAGCAACAAAGCTATAGTCTTTACTGCTACCCATGATCCAATAACCACCGTGGATAAATACTACAATTGGTGAGTTTGGCTGTTGAGCAGGAAAAATATCTAAATGTTCAACTACCGTAGGGCCAAAAGCAACATTTAAATCGCAGGGGAGTTTTTTACGTACTCTAGCGCTATTAGTAGCATAAAAATTTATATAACTAAGTATGTCAAGACCTAGTTCCGCAGGATTGTATTGAGCATCTAATTCAGCTTGAGTCAGAAAATCACGGTACAACATGAAAAACGTCTAAATTTATACCTATTGAATAGCTGTCAAAATTATAGAAATGATGGTAAAAAGCTACCAACTATTTACCATCGTACAGTGACAAAAAATTTTGTAAAGAGCTTAGACAGAGGATAGCGATCGCTCTATTTGATAAACTTTGACAAAAGGTACTTCATAAGAATGAGTCGTAATATAAGCATGAAACTCATTCACCAAGTCTGTGAAATACTCAAACGCCACATCAATAAATTCGAGGATTTGCTGATACAACTGTTCTGGCACTTCAATCTCTTTGATTCTTTGCAAAGAAGCAGGAGTATGAAGAGTGTGAGTATTTTCTATATGATTATGTCGCATTCCAAAATAGCGAAACTCTGATTTGGTCATTTCCTGTAGTTGGAGTGCCGCAGACATAGTTGAATGGAAAAAGACATTCGCCGTTACCTCAGATACTTCAATGGCAACTAATCTGATAATCGGGTGCGCTCCGCGAGTATATCTCTCAAATAGAGGTAACATCGAACGGGAAACCAGAGTATGCTCACTCCACAAAAATTTCACGGCATCACTAAAACGCATAGGATAGTCAATTCCCATCTTTTCCATATCTTCGAGTAACCATTGCCAATGGAAGTGTTCTTCGTGGGTGTGTACATTGACCATTTCTTGAATGTAATCAGTAGTTGGCTCATCTCGGAGAATTCTTTTACACAACTCACTAAATTCCATTGCCAGTGGAGCGATTACAGGCGCGAAAGCTAATCTTTGCCGTGGGTCAATTGTCTCGTCTTCCATATATTTAAAGAACGGCAATTGAGCATATTCTTGATTCTTTTTCTCAATCAGTTCAAGAATTGATTTCATTTTGATATTCCTAGTAATTCCAATCAACAAAATAGACAAAGACTCAGGCAATGACTAATCATCAAATGCTCCAAATTTACCTTTGCTGTGAGAGCAAAAGCATCAAAAATATGCTTAGTATGAAAAGTATTTTTGATCCGCAAAGGTATGGTTGAATGTTTGGTCAATCAAAAGTCAAGCAACTTGATTAACTTATAAGATGGAAGCATTTTATTAATTTTTTATGCAGTTTCTAAAACAATACATTGTACGTAATTGAATTTATGTAAAGATATAATAAAGTTTAATATAATACATAACTTTAATTACAAAGTTTTTATATAAATCTCAGAAAATGTTGCTGTATATTAAAGAATTTAAATCAAATTAAATCAGTAATTAAGTACAAAAAAATAAGGCTGTATGAAAATTATTTTTCAAGCCTCTGTATTAACCTCAGTAGCAAAAATGAAGACAAGTAAGGGAACAGGGAAGAGGTTGCAAACCTCTCCTCTATGCGTTGTCAATGAGGAGATAACTTAACTTAACAGTATTGGCTTATGACTCCTGAATGCTATTTCGATAAAGCGGCAAATGGACAACGACTGCCTGCAAGATTAGCTGAGGCTGGCTTAAGTTTTGGCAATAGTAACCGCTTCAAAAAGCTGAAGAAATTTTTTGGCCAAGAACGAGAAGATGATTGTTCTTGTATTAATAATTGTGGTTTACTGTTGACGTTTATTTGACCACCGGAAGTTAATTGGTCTAAAAATTTACCGTTGTCATAGTAGTGTTCTAAAGAAATAATTTTGCAGTTGTCAGTCACATGAACAACACTCATCCCTACTACTTCAATTAACTGCCCAGTTGGGGCATAATCTTTGTAGTTTCCGCGAAAATGACCCCAATGCCGCCACTTAAAAGCAATAGTAGGTGGTGCTGAATAAACTTCTAATACTTCCCATAAAAAGCCATCGGGAAACGCAGTATGAAATAGATTCGTTGATGATTCAAAATCTTCTTCGCTAGCTTGATATTTTGATGTATTACCAATTAGCAGTTTGTAAGTACCTGATTGTACTAAATCCTCTAATTTATAGCTAGTACCACCGTTAGTACTCATCCGAAACTGATCTTGAACTACAGAAATCCACTCTTGTGGATTGGTTTTAAAATTAGCTTCAATATCAAAAGTTCGCACTAAATTCTGCACAAGTAATTCCAAGGAATTTGCTGGATGATTGCATAAACTTTCTTGGGCTAATTTTTCATTAGAACGAGTATAATCAGGCTGCTTGCCATAACGCCACGTTACATTAGTGTTATATTTGAGTACTACGTCTCGATTTTGTACCCAAAGTGGCAGACTTTCAATGTTAATCTGAGTCATAAATACCTCTGCTCAAAAATTACAAAAAAGTAATTGTAAATACAGATATTTTGGAACTTGCAGAGATATCCCCTAAATAATAATGAAACAACCTATACAGCTTTTTAGCAATATTTTGTGAATAATTAACCAGTGATTTAAGGTTGTTTGTCTTTCGGCTCTAATAATATCATCACACTTACAGCGTTTTTCATTTGTGTGTAGTAAACCTTTTAAGAGAAGAGGTTAGAGGTGAGGGTTTAGAGGCTAGAAAAATGTACCTTATGTAGATGAAATATGCTGTAATATCGAGCATTGCCAGGTAAATTCGGAAAGTTAAGCAAAATAAGCTAAGTAAGTCGTGGTGAAATTTCACAAGTATGTAACAAAAAATTAAGCAGAAGAATAAGAATTAAATCTTACACGATGTGTACTGTAATTTCCTTTTTCTCCTCTTGTTTGAACTCCATCAATGACGGCGTAGGCAAGGTCTAAGTAAGTCGGTGCAATAAAACCAAACTGTGTGAAGAAAAGTAAATAATGCTCAAACTCTTTCTCCCCCTGCCCCCTGCCTTATCCCAACATTGATTATTTACGCCGATATACTTAGGCGCATCAATTTTTTTAGTTGGAAATCGCTAATTAGCGTCACCCAAAGTCTATTATCCTGGTCTGTAGAACCTTCTCCAGCACAGAGTATGAAAAAGCTGATCAATCAACCAGAAGACTTTGTAAAAGAAAGTCTAGCAGGTATGGCGATCGCCCATTCAGATTTAATCAAAGTCAACTATGACCCTACCTATGTTTACCGCGCGACTGCACCGATACCAGGTAAAGTAGCAATTATTTCTGGTGGGGGCAGTGGTCACGAACCAATGCACGCCGGGTTTGTAGGTAAGGGAATGTTAGATGCAGCTTGTCCTGGAGAGGTTTTCACTTCCCCGACACCTGATCAAATGCTGGCGGCGGCTCAACAAGTAGACGGTGGGGCTGGTATTCTTTATATCGTCAAAAATTATAGCGGCGATGTGATGAACTTTGAGATGGCTACCGAGTTAGCCCGCAGTGAAGGCATCCGTGTGCTAAATATTTTGATTGATGATGATGTGGCAGTTAAAGATAGTTTATATACTCAAGGTCGTCGCGGTGTTGGTACAACCGTATTAGCCGAGAAAATTTGTGGTGCGGCGGCTGAACAAGGGTATGATTTGCCACAAATAGCAGATTTATGCCGTCGGGTAAATCTCAATGGGCGGAGTATGGGCATTGCTTTGACATCTTGTACTGTACCAGCAAAAGGCACACCTACATTTACATTAAGCGATCGCCAAATGGAAATTGGCATCGGCATTCATGGTGAACCAGGCCGAGAAAGAATTGACTTAAAATCAGCAGATGAAATTGCACAGAGATTAACCCAAACAATTCTCGATGATACAGGCTACAGCCGCGTTGTTAGGGAGTGGGATGAAAATAGCGGCGAATGGGTAGATGTAGAATTAGTTGACCCACCTTTGCAAACAGGCGATCGCCTGCTAGCCTTTGTTAATAGTATGGGTGGTACACCTATCTCAGAACTGTATTTGATTTATCGCCAGCTAGCAGAAATTTGCGAACAACGAGGAATGTTGATAGTCCGTAACTTAATTGGCCCTTACATTACATCTTTAGAAATGCAAGGTTGCTCAATTACATTGCTCAAATTGGATGATGAACTCATCCGGTTATGGGATGCACCAGTACACACAGCAAATCTGCGATGGGGAATGTAATATGGTGAGTCAAGCGCAGATTCTACAATGGTTACAAATATTTGCATCGGAGATAGCAGAAAATAAAGAATATTTAACCCAATTAGACGCAGCTATTGGTGATGCTGACCACGGTATAAATATGGAGCGTGGTTTTAAAAAAGTTATGAGTCAGCTGCCAACTATGACCAATCAAGATATCGGCAGCATTTTGAAAACAGTTAGTATGACTTTAATTTCGAGTGTGGGTGGTGCTAGTGGCCCTTTATACGGCACACTGTTTTTAAAAGCTAGTACCGTAGCAGCACTTAAGCAAGAATTATATACACAAGAATTACTAGATTTACTGCAAGCTGGGTTAGACGGAGTGTTGCAACGTGGCAAAGCCCAACTAGAAGATAAAACCATGATTGATGTTTTGTCTCCGGCTGTAGCAGCTTTTAGACAAGCTGTGGCGGAAGGTAAAGATACTGTGTCGGCAATGCAACAAACTGTATCAGTAGCAGAACAAGCATTAGAAAACACCAAACCGATGCTGGCAAAAAAAGGACGCGCCAGTTATTTAGGAGAAAGGAGTATTGGACATCAAGATCCCGGGGCAACATCGGCTTATTTGATGTTGAGAAGTTTATTGCAAAGCATTAGTAATGGGGAGTTGGAAGTCGGGAATAATTGACAGGATGAAGTCTGAAGCATACAATTTCACACTTCAGACTTCACACTTCAGACTTATTTTAGCCGAATATGCGGTGTTGCAAAGAAGGCATTTGACGACGTACTTGTTCCAAACGTGAGGGATTAATTTCTGCGATCGCAATTCCTGGTTTTTCACCTGCATCAGCTAAAATGACACCCCAAGGGTCGATAATTACCGCGTGGCCGTGGGTTTGGCGACGGGCGTAATTTGTGCCAGTTTGGGCAGGTGCAATTACATAACAAGTATTTTCAATTGCCCTAGCTTGCAATAATACCTGCCAGTGGTCTTTGCCAGTAAAAGCCGTAAAAGCAGCCGGAATAAACATCACATCGGCTCCCTTGCTAGATAAATGGCGATAAAGTTCTGGGAAGCGCACATCATAACAAACAGAAAGACCTATAGCACCTAGTTGTTCTGAAAAATGTACCGAAGGTAATTGTGTACCCGCTACCACAGTGCTAGATTCACGATAAGTATTGCCGTCAGGAACATTCACATCAAATAAATGTACCTTTTGATAACGGGCAACTTCGTGACCGCTAGGGTCAATGAGAATTGAAGTATTATAAACTTTGCCTGTACCTTCTACCAAAACTGGAAAACTGCCGCCTAAAATCGTCACTTGGAAGCGTTGAGCCATTTTTTTGAGAAATTGCTCTGTTTCGCGGGTGATAGTTTCTGCTTGCGCGAGTTTGTCTTTTTCTTCTCCCATAAAAGAAAAGTTTTCTGGTAGTCCGACTAATTCAGCACCTCGACGCACAGCAAGATCAATTAACTCTTCTGCCTGGGCCAAATTTTTGTGTAAATCAGGCACACTTGTCATTTGAATAGCGGCGGCTAGATAAGACTTCATAGATTTAACAAAGAAAAGTAGATGTGTGCGGGACAGATACTCAAATATATCGTTACTTAAAGAACTTCGGGCCTTGAGCAACAATGAGTAAAGATTGCTTTTCTTTAAGCGGCGTTGCTGTCCCTACGTTTCATTTCAATCTTCCTATGGGTTATAGGAAAGTGAGCCAGATTCAAGGTAAGTTGTTATCAAACCTTGATAAACTTTCGCTGCTGTGGATACCTCCGTTTTTGTGCAAACATTTATTGCTGTGTTTGTTCTGGCCGATGCTGTAGGCAATATACCAATAGTTTTAGCTTTAACAAAGGGCATGGAACCTGAAGACAGAAATAAAGTAATTGATAAAGGGAGTATCGTAGCGATCGCAGTTCTATTATTATTTGCCTTCTCTGGTCAATATATTTTAAGCTACCTCGAAATCAGCATCGCATCTTTGCGCGTGGCTGGCGGGTTATTACTGTTGCTTATCGCCTTACAAATGCTGCGCGGAGAACTTGACACCCCCATTCACGAAGAAGGGCGTGATGTTTCAATTACGCCACTTGCTTTACCATTGTTAGCCGGGCCGGGTACATTGACAAGTGTGATGTTATTCATGTCCAAATCGCAAAGTCCCCATTTGGGTGTAGTGCTGGGTATCGTTGTGGCGATGTTTGTCACCTGGTTGATTTTGCGCTTGGCAAACCAGATTGATAAATTAATCGGCGTTGAAGGTACAGTAATTGTGACCCAACTATTAGGTTTTTTATTAGCAGCCTTGGCAGTAGAAATTGGCTCTACAGGCATTAAAGAGTTGTTTCTGCACTAGGAAACTACGCTCAAGTGAGGCAATACCATCTCACTATCTGTGAATCTCGGTGATAGCCCTGGCAATAACGGTAGCCTTTTTGCTGATACCAATCATCTACTAGCACAAAAATTGTGGTCAACAGGGTTGAACCGTCTACCATATTCATTGGGATACCTCAAGCTTTGGTGTCGTTAGCTTTATCTTGTGGTTTCCCTTTCTTTTTTGCTACCCCATCTCACATAAGGCGTATAATCAAAAAAACAGCGCCTGATTTAGTCAGGAGCTGTTTTTTTCTATGTATAAACCTGGCGTCGAGCAATTGTGGCAGGAGGCGACCCTCCAACTATCGTAGCCGCAGCAGCGTTTCACCTCTGAGTTCGGGAAGGTATCAGTGTGGTTCCACCGC
>NZ_JACJRU010000071.1 GCF_014697425.1 Nostoc sp. FACHB-110 | reverse complement strand
GCGGTGGAACCACACTGATACCTTCCCGAACTCAGAGGTGAAACGCTGCTGCGGCTACGATAGTTGGAGGGTCGCCTCCTGCCACAATTGCTCGACGCCAGGTTTATACATAGAAAACAAACAGCTCCTGATGAGTCAGGAGCTGTTTTTGTGATTAGCATAAATCGTTCGAGAATATCGATTACTTCGTTTTGTAATTTTTTCTTTTTTAGAAGAAGATTTATTAAAGGGAACTGCAAAAGAAATGCTGCGGGCGATGCGCCTCATCGATACAGTAATTGATGAAGCGATCGCTAATAACCCAAAAGACATGACTACTATTTAACATTGATTTGAGCATTATTTTTGGATATCTGCGTCTGCCTGAAGAAAAAATCTTTTAGATGTTACTTGATTGTTACGCACCCATCCCTGAATACCTCTTTAACCCAGCACGCCACAACAGACGATTTACTCCCAATAATAAAAGTATCCAGCCAATCATCGCCATAAAACCTTGCACTACATTTACAGGTAGCCCCACCAAAAGGCTAGTAGGAAAATCGATTAAATAGGGAAAAGGTGTAAAAAAAACTACATTCCGTACTTGTTCGGGAAACACATTTAAAGGTGCAACCATCCCGGATAAAAATAAAAAGAATAAAAACCATAAATTTTCTAAAGCACTAGCTCGTTCTGTCCAAAAAGCTAAAACGGCAAAGGTATACTGAATAATAAAGCGTAAGATAAAAGCTAATATTACGGCTAACGTAAATAGTAATATTTGACTCAGGTTGGGCAACCAAACAGCTTGAGGATATAACAAAAAGAACAAAACAATTAACAAAATTGCAAACGGGATGCGAGCAACTCTTTCTGAAAGATGGGAAGCAATGTGATGCCAAACTGGATCTATTGGCTGTAACAATTTTGGTGATAGTTTACCTTCTAATACCTCTTTTTCAAATTCCCAAATTACCCAGACAACTGTTATTTGTCTGACAACAAAAACAGTGAGAAAGTAACGAGCAAAATCTACCGATGTTAACCCAAATCTGCCTCCTTGAGCCGCTTGTATCCAGACACCCATAAGGATAATTGGTAAAGAGCCAGATAAAACCCACAAAATCAGTTCTGCGCGATACTCCACCATGTAAGCGTAATATATTGACAAAAAAATCCAAGTTTTTCTCAAAATCTGTTTCATTGAAAATTTATTTTTTCGTTACAAAAAGTTTTTCCTAGATTACTCCCGCCTGAAATACTTTACCAATTACCTCTTCAATAGGCGGCTCAGTGACTTTTAAATCAATAACTTCTAAATCTGCCAAAATTTGAGCTACAGTGCGTGTCAGAGCTTCTTGCTGCACCATAAAACTTACTGCTCGCCCATCTAAAAGTTGGATTTCTCCATAAGACTGAAGTTTTTCTTTTGGTAAGGGTAGGGCTAACTCTACATGAACTTCACGATAAGGTGCAAAGCTTTCTAATAGCCCATCTAAACTACCGTCATACATCAGCTGTCCCTGATGAATTAATAGCACTCGCTGGCATAAGGCTGTAATATCAGCCATGTAGTGACTAGTTAATAACACTGTCGCCTGATAACGCTGGTTGTACTCGCGTAAAAAATCACGCACAGCAACTTGAGCATTTACATCTAATCCTAATGTTGGTTCATCCAGAAACAAGACTTGAGGACGGTGCAACAGTGCGGCTAACAATTCTGCTTTCATCCGCTCACCTAAAGACAGTTTTCGCACTGGCTGGTTCAGCTTTCCATCCAAAGATAACATCTCACTTAGTTCACCTAAGCGAGTATGAAATTCTTGATCAGGGATATTATAGACAGCCGCATTAATTCTTAAAGAATCCATTGCTGGCAAATCCCAGAGAAGTTGCTGCTTTTGCCCCATAACTAAGGTAATTTTTTGTAAAAATGCCTCTTGGCGCAAAAAAGGTACGTGTCCAGCAACTCTGACTGTCCCGCTAGAAGGATGTATCAAACCTGTGAGCATTTTTAGTGTGGTAGTTTTCCCAGCACCGTTTGGCCCTAAAAATCCCACTACCTCACCTGGCGCAATTTCAAAAGTAACATTTTGTACAGCTTTAATTGAACGGTAGGTGCGGCGAAAAAAGTGAGTAATTGTTCCTGCAAGCCCTGGTTCTTTGATGGCCACAGGATAAAATTTATTGAGATTTTCAGCAAATATATTTGACATAAATAAATTTATTTTCAACACTTAATTAGACGCGAGATTTTTTCATAGAATATCTGCGCCCATTAGGGTTTTCAAGATTACAGTCAATGATTTATTAGCTTGGTGAGAATTTTCCTGATTAAAGCTCAGATAAGTAGGTCGGCATAAATAAATCTTGTTGGGATAAGGCAGAGATCAAGTTGAGAAAGAGCTAGAGCCTTATTTACTTTTATTTACATAGTGTGGTTTGATTGCACTGATTTACTTAAAAGTATAGATGTTAACGTAAACGTCCCGATCGCAAAATACTAATAATCAACCACAATCCCAACAAGCTAGCGGCGGCAAATAATCCGCTACTTAAAAACGATAATTGGGCTGTCTGGGCTTTAGTAGAAACAATTGCTGCCCCCATAATCATCGAACCTACTAGGATACTAAACGATAAGCGATTGGCAGCATCATCCATTGTGCGGCGTACACCATCTAACCCATGCAATGAGAGGTTCCAGCGTAATGTTTCCGATGTTACACGGTCTAATAAGAGTTCAATTTGCCGGGGTGATTGTAATGATAAACTCTTTAAGTCGAGGGCAGTTCTCAGGAGCGATCGCACTGGATTATCGCCTACTAATTGCCGTCTAAACAAGTCTGTCATTAACGGCTTCACTTCATCAAACAAATTAATCTCTGGGTTGAATGCACGCGCTACCCCCTCTAAGTTAGCTAGGGTTTTGGCGTATAAACCCATATTGCTCGGTAATCTAATTTTATTGTTACGGGCAACTTGCAAAATTTCATAAATCACTTGACTGAAATTCATATCCGTCAAGCTGACATTATGATATTTCCGCAACATCCGATCATAATCACTTTCTAAGCGCGCTACAATCACAGGCTGTGGTGAATCTGCTAGTTGCAAAGTTAACTGCGCGCATCTGCCAGCATCTAAATCAACGATCGCCAGCAACATCTCTGTTAAAATCTGCTGGGTACGGGGATCAAGTCTGCCCACCATCCCACAATCTAACAATGCTACCCGACCATCATTGAGGTAAAACAAATTCCCTGGATGGGGATCGGCGTGAAAAAATCCATCAATATATAACTGCTGGAAAAATGCCCGAAATAATAAAGTAGTGATAGCTTTACGTTCGGCAGCTACATCTTTTCCATTGTTGTCACTGTTAAATTTTGCTGACAAAAAAGGTACACCATCTAACCACTCCATCACCAACAATTTTTCAGAAGTTAAATCCCAATCAACTTCTGCAACTACAATTTGTTTTGGATCAAACCAGCGACCTTTAGATAAATTACGCCGCAATTCATCTGTAAAACCAGCTTCTCTTGTAAAATCTAATTCTGCTTCTAAAGCTTTGGTAAATTCTTCGGCAATAGATTTAATTTCGTAAGTCTGCCCAAAGTCTGTACGCGCAACTAAATCAGCAATGCCCTGAATTAAAGCAATATCTTGAGCAATGGTAGCATCAATCCCCGGACGTTGTACCTTGAGCGCGACTTCTCGACCATCTGCTAATGTAGCGCGATGAGTTTGGGCGATTGATCCGGCTGCCACTGGGACTGGATTAATCTTTTGAAAAACTTCTTCTAGAGGACGTTTTAGTTGTTTACGAATAACTACCTCTATCTCTGGCCAAGGAACGGCGGGTACTTCGTCTTGCAGCGTTGACAGTTCCTCAATGTAGGAGGCACTGAGTAAATCTGGACGAGTAGATAACAACTGACCAAGCTTGATATAAACAGGCCCTAAATTTACCAAAATATTTTTGAGTACGGCTGGGGTGGGTAGTTGTGGTTCATCAGTTTTGCCACCAGTTAGCAGCCTTCGCATATAGTCCCAGCCATTGCGAAGCACTACTTCGATAATTTCTCGTTGACGAGGAACAGTTTGGGTTAGAAACATTTTGGTAAATAACTGCCAGCAGTATTAAAGAGGTATACAACAAGGAATTACAATACAGCCAGAACTATTTTTAGTTAAAGTTTGACTGGCTAAAGCACAGTCTTGAAATCTTTTTTGGGATGATTTGACAACTTGTGTCAAGCTTTGTTCACTTAATATTCTTTTAATATAAGTTGAGCAGGATTCACCTCCATGTAATTGCCGATGGGGACAAGAAAATCCCTTCAACGGAGAAAGATAATTTTGATAAACAGAAATAGAGTTAATCGCCATTGTTTTGGCTAGAGGCTCAAAGCTAGTCATAAAACTGTGAGTAAAAACAACAGACAGTCAAGTTATAATAGAAAAACTAGCTTTTAAGCCTCTGTCAAGGGTTTTAACTTTGATAGTTACAGTAGGTGATGAAAGCGGGGATCATCTTGCAGGATTTTGAGAACCTGCTTAATTTCTTGGGTGCGTTCCTTATTGACGATGAGTGTAACGTTGCGATCGCGCACAATCACCACATCCTCTAAACCAATAGTAACAATTACATCCTCTGGATTACTGGCATAAAAGATTGATCCTTGCGTATCTAAACCTACATGAGTAGCTAATTCTACATTAGGAGTCTCTTCTTTTTTGAGTAAACGCTCGATCGCATTCCAATCTCCTAAATCATCCCAACCAAAATCAACAGGCATGACGTATGCTAGATTGGTCTTTTCCATGAGTGCATAGTCTATACTCTTTTTAGGCAACTGGGGGTAAACCTCAGGGCCGTATTTTTCTAAGGGTTCAATGATTTCTGGTGCATGGGTATATAGTTCCTCTAGAACCACCCCAGCCCGAAACACGAACATTCCACTATTCCAGCTAAAACGCCCCGTAGATAAAAAAGTTTCTGCTAATTCGCGGTTGGGCTTTTCAGTAAAGCGGTTGACGTGATAAGCTGGCAACTCATTAAAGCTACCAATTTTTTGGCCTTGTTCAATGTAGCCGTAACCTGTTGATGGAAAAGTGGGCTTGATTCCTAAAGTAACAATCGCTGCGGTGCTTGTTGCTAGTTGAGTAGCAGCCTTTAATGTGTCAGTAAACGCCTTTTGGTCAGCTATCCAATGGTCAGCCGGAAAAAAGCCAATAACAGCGTCTTCTCCATAACGCTTTTTAATTTCTAAACTTGTCCAAGCAACGGCGGCGGCAGTATCCCTTCCTTCTACCTCAATTAGTAAGTTTGGCGATGGCAGTTCTGGTAACTGTTGGCGGACACCTTCAGCTATCTGGCTGGAGGTAATCACCCATAAGGAATCCCAGCCGTCTGCCAATGGAAGCAATCGATCAGCGGTTGCTTGCAGTAAACTTCTAGAACTACCATCTAGACTTAAAAATTGTTTAGGGCGGTCTTTACGACTGAGAGGCCAAAAACGCTCACCTTTGCCACCAGCGAGGATGACGGGGAACAAGGAACTATTCATGTTGTCATACACACCAACGCAAGAACACTACAAGTTTACAGTGAGCTTTTACTCTGGCAAGATTTGTAGCTTGCATTAACATAACTTTTAGGGAAGTGGTCGAGTGGGGAGAAATTTGTGATTAGAGAAGTTCGATTGTCAGAAAATGAGGTTACACCTCAGCCCATACCAAATTTAGATTTGGAAAGCAAACCAGGTCAAATCCAACGAGTAGAAACTCCAGGAACGCTGCAAGCACCAGATTCAGACTTAGAATCTGCAAAAGCAGCACCAGCCAGTTCTTCTCGCAGCGTTGTGGAATCAGTCAGTGCAATTCCCAACGAACTGTACGATAGATTGGGCTTGAGTATGCCCCGTTGGCTATTGTGGATACTGACAGTAGTCATGGGAGTCATTCTCTCTGGACTGTTAGTATCGACTTTGGCACTGTGGACTCCTTTATGGAGCAATCTGGATAAAACAGATGAAGAACAGGGCTTTGCTGGTAAAGATGAGCAAAAAGTTCCCTTACCAGGGGAATTATGGGGCAAAATTTCCCAATACCAGCTATCACGTCCCATGAATATTTTGATTATGGGAATTGAGCCTGTGAATGGGTCTGTTGATGGCTCACCTGAAAGTTTTGCGGGTAAAAGTGACACCATGCTTTTGGTGCGGCTGAACCCTAGCGATAAAACAATCCGGGTACTTTCGATTCCTAGGGATACAATGATTGCGATCCCAGAAAAAGGATTGACAAAACTCTCAGATGCCAACCCCCAAGGCGGGCCAGTTTTGGCAGCACGAGTAGTCAGTCG
This sequence comes from Nostoc sp. FACHB-110, assembly GCF_014697425.1. Classification (GTDB taxonomy): domain Bacteria; phylum Cyanobacteriota; class Cyanobacteriia; order Cyanobacteriales; family Nostocaceae; genus Nostoc_B. Next base: position 10,916 of record NZ_JACJRU010000071.1, on the reverse strand, counting down.
TACCTTGAATAATGCGCCAATTGACCGTTACATCCGTATTTCTACCAGCGGCTTAAGACAATTAGTTGATCAGTTGGGCGGGGTAGAAGTATTTGTGCCTAAAGCAATGGAATATAAGGATAGTAGCTCTCAATTATCCATTAATCTAGTGAGTGGCTGGCAGACTCTCAACGGCGAACAGGCAGAAGAGTTTGCCCGGTTCCGTGACGATGAACTAGGTGATTTAGCAAGAGTGCAGCGACAACAAGCACTAGTGACTGCATTGTTGCAACGCCTCAACAGTCCTACTGTCATGCCTAAACTACCTCAGTTAACCCGCATTATGCGGAAGTATTTTGACACTAATTTAAAGATAGAAGAAATGATGGCTTTGGTGAATTTTTCCGTAAATGTCGAACGGGATAATTTCCAACTGACCACTTTACCTGGTACGTTCAGCCGCTTCAGTAAAGATCCTGATAGCTATTGGCTGAATATGACTGGACAACAAAACCTCCTGAATAATTATGTTGGGGTAGATGTGCCTGGTCTGAAGCCAGATACGCGTCCGGTTTCTAACCTCAAAATTGCTATTCAAAATGCTTCTAATCAACCACAAGTAGCCGAAAAACTTATTGCCTATCTCAAAGACAAAGGCTTTAAAAATATTTACACAATGTCAGATTGGCCAGATAGCCAACGCCAAACCCAGATTATTGTTCACAGAGGTATTCGACAACCAGGAATCGACCTGCAAAAGGTCTTAGGTTTAGGTCAAATTGAAGTGTCATCATCTGGAGATTTTGAATCTGATATTACTATTCGGGTTGGGAAAGATTGGAAATAGTCAAGCGTAACCGGTCATGAGTCATTAGTTATTATCCCTTACTCTTGACTATGGAATGTTGACTATGGACTCTTGACCAAACATAAAGTTATGAAAAAAATTTGGCTAAAAATATTAAGTTTGTTCCTAATTTTGCTATTGGCTGGTTTGTGGGTCATACTTAGCCCGCGACCAGCTTTTGCTCAAATTAATACAATCAACTACAGCAATACCAATTTAGAAAACCGTGACTTTTCTCACACTGATTTAGCAGGTGTGACTTTTGTCGCAGCAGAAATGCGGGGTACGAATTTCCAAGGAGCGGATCTAACAAATGCTATTTTTACTAAGGGCGTTTTATTAAAAGCTAATCTAGAAGGCGCGAACTTGACGGGTGCTTTAGTCGATCGCGTGACTTTAGATGGTGCTAACTTAAAAAATGCGAATTTTACGGAAGCAACTCTAACCCGCAGTCGCTTTTACGATGCTGACATTACTGGCGCGGATTTCACTGACGCTTTAATTGACCGCTATCAAGTTTCTTTACTATGTGAAAGGGCTGCTGGGGTAAATCCTATTACTGGTGTCGCTACCCGCGATAGTTTAGGTTGTAGGTAAAAGGATGAAGTCTGAAGTTGGAAGTATGAAATATAGTTATTAAATGTTTATGAGACACAGGGAATTGAGAACGGCAAATGTCACCTACACTGTTCCCTGTTCTCTTTAATTTCATCCTTCTCCAGACTGTCAGGTATTATTCGTGACTAATCCAGAACAAAAAGCCTCTCGTTCTTTAGCTGGGATTGCTGGTATTGTTGCCGCAGCCACGCTAATTAGTAAAGTATTTGGGTTAATTCGGCAGCAAGCTATCGCTGCCGCTTTTGGTGTTGGTGCGGCTGCTACTGCCTATAGTTATGCCTATATTATTCCTGGTTTTTTATTGATATTACTGGGCGGTGTAAACGGGCCGTTACACAGTGCTGTTGTGAGTGTTTTAGCCAAGCGCAAACAACAAGAAGCAGCACCCTTAGTGGAAACAGTCACAACCCTCGTAGGCGGAGTACTGTTAGTAGTGACCGTTGCCCAAATTTTTTTGGCAGATACCATTGTTGATATTGTCGGTCATGGTTTGTCAGCGAATACAAGAGCGATCGCAATTCAACAACTGCAAATCATGGCCCCGATGGCTTTATTTTCGGGCTTGATTGGCATTGGCTTCGGCACTCTCAATACTGCCAATCAATATTGGTTACTTTCTATTAGCCCATTATTATCAAGTATTACCGTAGTTGCTGGCATTGGTATTTTAGCTTTACAAATAGGCAAACAAATTATTCTGCCAGAATACGCCTTCATTGGTGGCATGGTTTTAGCTTGGGGAACGTTAGCCGGGGCAATTCTCCAATGGATAGTGCAATTGGTTGTCCAGTGGCGGTTAGGGCTAGGAACACTACGTTTACGGTTTGATTTTAAAGCTCCAGGCGTTCAAGAAGTAGTGAGAATTATGACCCCGGCAACAATTTCTTCCGGGATGATGCCAATTAATGTTGCCACTGACCTTTATTTTGCCAGTCCTATTCCTGGTGCGGCCGCTGGTTTTAACTATGCCAATTTGTTAGTACAAACGCCTTTAGGGATTATTTCTAATATTATTTTGTTACCTTTATTACCAATTTTTGCCAAACTCGCAGAACCAGAAAATTGGCCTGATTTAAAATTACGCATTCGCCAAGGTTTATTACTCACAGCCTGTACCATGCTCCCTCTTGGGGCTTTGATGGTAGTGTTATCTGTGCCGATTGTACAGGTAGTATACGAGCGCGGAGCCTTTAAGCAAGATGCCACAAAGTTAGTTTCTTCCCTATTGATTGCTTACGGTATAGGGATGTTTGCTTATTTGGGGCGTGATGTTTTAGTGCGGGTATTTTATGCCTTGGGAGATGGGCAAACACCGTTTCGGATTAGTACTTTTAACATTTTGCTCAACATTGTTCTCGATTATTTTTTCGTTAAACCTTTTGGCGCACCGGGTTTAGTGTTAGCAACTGTTGGTGTTAATTGCAGTTCGATGTTAATGCTGTTATGGTTACTAGACCGCAAACTGAATGGTTTACCTTGGCGCGAGTGGAGTTTGCCGATTTTCGGTTTACTTGGTGGAAGTATCGTGTCTGGGGTAGCTAGCTATGCGACTTTGTTTGGTTTGCAGCAATTATTAGGTACAAAGGGTTTAGTAATTCAGTTAATTCAGTTATCTGTTGCTGGTTTAGTAGGTTTAGTTGTGTTTGCTGCGATCGCTTCACTTATGAAAATACCAGAGGTGAATACTTTTGTTGTACGCTTGCGTCAGCGTTTCTTAAAAAAATAGTATTGATTTTAGCGAACCGCAGAGGACGCAAAGAACGCGAACAAGGAATAATTAGAGTTCACCCAACAGGATGAACCAAGTGCAGGAGGGTGACAGCAGTTAAAATTTTAAGCAGTCTGCTGAAATCAAAACACCAATCTAATTTCTTCTGAACTAGCCGCTATTTCAAGATTTCTGCACAGTCAGAGGTAGGCAGACAGTGAAAATCGAACCTACTCCTGGCTGACTTTTCACAAAAATCTCACCACCCATCATTTGGCAAAAATGGCGGCTAATTGCTAACCCTAAGCCAGTACCACCATATCTTTTAGTAGTGGAAGTATCTCCTTGGATAAATGGTTGAAATAACTGTTGCTGTTGGTGATGAGTCATACCAATACCTGTATCAGCAACCGTAAACGAAATCATTCCCAAGGGAACTTCTAATAGGGAGTTGGGTTTTTCGCTTTTCACGGTTAGGGTGACTTTGCCGTTAGTTGTAAATTTAGCAGCATTACTCAGCAGATTTAATAATACTTGCCGCATCCTCGTTTGGTCGGCATACATTGTTCCTAGTTGCTCGTCAAAGTCTACTTCTAAAGTATTGCCATTTTTTTCAATGGATGGCTTGATAGTCAAGACAATGTTATTAATGAGATTGGCAATTTCAAATGTCTCTGGATAAAGAGTCATTTTCCCCGCTTCAATTTTTGATAAGTCGAGGATGTCGTTAATCAATTCTAGTAAGTGCCTACCTGCAGAATTGATTGTTTCTAAGTCAGTAATAAAGTCTCCCGATAAATTTAAGTCTGTCGCGTCATCTTGCAGTAGTTGGCTCAGTCCAATGACTGCATTTAAGGGTGTGCGTAATTCATGGCTGACGTTAGCTAAAAATATACTCTTGGCTTTGCTGGCGGCTTCCGCTAATTCTTTAGCTTGTTCTAGTTGTTTAGTGCGCTCTGATACGCGCTCAATCAGACGATTTAAGGATTTGGCTAACAAGCCAATTTCATCTTCGGTGGTGACTGGGGCGCGTAAATCAAAGTTAGATTTGCGCGCGACTTGTTCAGCGACTTGCGTAACGGTAATTACTGGTTCAGCGATCGCTCTACTGGTGCGCCATGCGATAATGGCAGCGATCGCTACAGACACCAGCATACTTACCATGACAATTAATCTCTCAACCCTTTTAGCCTGCTCTACATCTATTTGTCTGTCTTCTTCTTGATTTTCGGCCGTTTGCAGAATATTAGATAACTTCTCTGATAAACGATCTAACTGTATGGCTGTGTCACCCCGCATAATAGTGAGTAATTGCTCTCTAGTCGAAGCAATTTGCTGTGGCTGCAAGGGTTGTTTCTCAATTTTTTGTAATATAACTTCTATTTGCTCAACGTAAGACTTTAAATTAACTGCATAATCTTGTAATAAAGCCTGTAAATTATCACTAGTTGCGGCTAATCTTTTAGGCTTTGTATCTATAAATTTGTCAATTTTTTGCTCTAATTTTTGAGCTTTATCAACACTACTTAAAAATTCGTTTTTTTTAGTTGTCAGTTTTTGTGAATCTTCTAATACAGCAACTAAATTAGAACTATGTAATTGCGCTCCCACAACTGCATCTTTATAGTTACTCAGCAGTTGTCGTTGTTCTTGAGCTTGATTAAATTGCACAATTTCTCGCCCTCTATAGTAGTTGGCGATTACCAAGCCTGTCAGTGAACCAAAAAAGCCAATACCGATTGCTACAAAGTAGCCATAACCAATTTTCTGATGTATTCGCCAGGAACTTGCTTTGAGTTTTCCGCTAGAGGGGAATTCTATAGTAGGGAGTTCGTCGGTTGATGGCAATGGGTCTGGCACTTTTTTGCTTTCTAAATTGTTATCTATCAGGTTAGGCTTGTGAGTTTGCATTCCTCAAATCTCCTTGCCTTCCCGCAAAAATCGCCATATCAATTTCATCTTACAAATTAAATTAATTGGTGATTAGCACCTAAACAATTTTTTGGAGAATTAGCGTCAATATTCTTTAAATAATTGTCATGACTTTATTGTATTTGGGTGATTTTGATATGAATGTATACAAAAATACGGGATAGATGGTAAAACTATTTTTATAGTCAATAGTTATCTAGAGTAAAGTATATGCTAGGTTTTTCTCTCATCGTTACTATTTTTGAAACCCAGTTAATTGTACCGATATTTTGACTATCAACCACACTGCTACTTTGCTCTTAAGTTAGCTTATCTAAATTCCTAGTTGCTTGGTATTTATCAGTTTAGGGGATTTTCTCCCCCATAACTCTATTTCTCAAACCTCTTTTAAGTTTTCTGTATTTCTAGTGACAAAAAGCCTCTGCCTTGCTGCTATGTCGCAGTATCAAGACAGAGGATACTTGATTGAAATTACGGAGACTGTGATTTTAGTATGCGAGAATGTTAAGCGATCGCAGTCGAGCGCAACCCGCTAACTGCTTGCGTCAACAATTCTGCCTTATCTGTTTGCTCCCAAGGCAAGTCTAAATCATTTCTACCCAAATGTCCGTAAGCCGCGATGTCCTGATAAAAACGTCCGCCTCGTTCACTTGGTAACTTGCGTAAGTTGAAAGCATGAATAATTCCTGCTGGACGCAGTTCAAAATGCTGTTTGACCAATTCCAGCAAAATTTCATCATCGACTTTCCCAGTCCCAAAAGTCTCTACAAAAATACTTACTGGTCTGGCTACGCCAATAGCATAACTTAGTTGCACTTCGCACTTTTCGGCTAACCCAGCAGCGACAATATTTTTTGCCACATAACGAGCAGCATAAGCCGCAGAACGGTCTACCTTTGTGGGGTCTTTACCAGAAAAAGCACCACCACCATGACGCGAATAGCCACCGTAGGTATCAACAATGATTTTCCGCCCTGTCAGACCAGAGTCACCTTGCGGCCCACCAATCACAAACTTACCTGTAGGATTAACTAAAAAGCGAGTTTCTTGATTGGGCTTGATGTCAATATCGCTAAACACAGGCTCAACCACTGCAGTCCAGAGGTCTTGCTTGATTTTAGCTTGCACTTGTGCCTCATCAGTGATTTCCCCAATAGTCGCTGTATGCTGAGTGGAAATCAGGATGGTATCAATCCCAACAGGTCTGCCATCTTCATAAACAATAGTGACTTGTGTTTTCCCATCAGGAAGTAGGTATGACAATTCACCTGTTTTGCGAACTGCTGCTAGGCGGCGAGCAATTCGGTGAGCCAGACAGATGGGTAAGGGCATCAATTCTGGGGTTTCGTTGCAAGCAAAACCAAACATAATCCCTTGGTCGCCTGCACCAATGCTATCGAATAGTTCATCACTATCCTGTTCGCGGGTTTCTTGGGCAGCATTTACCCCTTGGGCAATGTCTGGAGACTGTTCGTCTAAAGCCACGATTACACTAGTGCTATTAGCCGAAAAGCCATTATCTGCATTAATATAGCCAATTTCGGCAATTTTTTTCCTTGCCAAATTGACATAATTAACATTAGCCTGGGTAGTAATTTCACCAGTTATGAGAACTAAACCAGTGTTGACCACCACCTCAGCCGCAACACGGCTGCTAGGGTCTTGTGTCAGCAGAGCATCAAGAATTGTATCTGAAATTTGATCGCAGATTTTATCTGGATGACCCTCAGTGACTGACTCGGAGGTAAATAAATAGCGTCTAGACAAAGATATTCCTCCTGTGAAAGTATTTTCACTGACTAAATGTAGACATTTAGTTCAGTCGATTATTTGTGGAATCATAATAATCTTGACACATTCAGTCGTCATCTCCAATTCGCAATTACCAATGACGCTCGCAGGCTCGCTAACGCTGCGCTAACGCAATTCGCAATTATTACCCCATACCTGTTCGTACAGCATCTCCCCTGGGGAGAAGGCAGGGGCTTGAACATTGATAAGTATTTCTTATTTTTCATCAATCAATTGAGGGGCTTGTAACCCGGAATGAATCAATTTCCAATTTTGTTCGCAATTGCGAACGGCGAATTGTTTTGGTCAGTGTGATTTAGGGGGGTCAGGATATGTGCAACTTCACACTAAATTGGTATTAAATACTAATATTGTCTCCTCCCTGCGGATTAATAATTAAACGCAATACCGATAAACTTAAGATTATGAGAAATAATATCAAGCCAATTGTGCAAGCATAGCTAATTTCTAAATTGCTAAAAGCTTGCTCGTATAAATAATAAACAATTGTTTTAGAACTATTGAGCGGGCCACCTTGGGTCATAATATAAACTTCTTCAAAAACTTTAGTCGCGGAAATCGCCGAAATTACTGCGACTAATGCTAAATAGGGTCTCATTAAAGGTATGGTAATATCCCAATGTTTCCGCATACCATCTGAACCATCAATAGATGCAGCTTCATACACATCAGCCGGAATTGATTGCAACCCTGCTAAGTAAATTACCATGTAGTAACCTAAGCCTTTCCAAATAGTTACAGCCATGACACTAGCTAAAGCAATTGGCAAAATACCAAACAATTTATCTGGACTGGTTAACCAAGGTATTCCTTCGGGAAAAATGCCTAAAGATTTAAAAAATTGATTGAGTAAACCATTTTCTGCGTATAACCATTTCCAGGCTATGCCTGCAACTACCATTGAAATAACTACTGGTGTGTAATATGCGGCTCTGAACCAACTAACTCCTTTAAGTTTTTGATTGACTAAAATTGCTAATCCTAAAGGTGCAATTACTAAAATTGGTACTACACCTACTAGATAAAGAAAGGTATTTTCTAATGTTTTCCAAAAAACTGCGTCTTTCCACAGGCGCAAGAAGTTAGCAAGACCGATCCATTTTGGCGGTTCGGCAATATCTTCGTAACTGGTAAAGCTGAGATAAAAGGCTTGGAATGCTGGCCAAAAAACGGTTAAACCTAAGAGAATTAAAGCAGGTAGTAAGAAGAAATACGGTGTTAGTTTTTGTTGAATAATTAGCCAATCTTTTGATGTTAGTTGTTTCATGATTTATGTGAATAGTAATCAGGACTTACGCAAAAATAACGTAACTCCGTCATTACGAGCAACAGCGAAGTAATCTCCCCTGAAGCTGGGATAGCTTCCCTACACCTCACACCCGCCCCACAGCTATTAAATACCAGCACCATCAAGAAATTCTTGGATGGCTTTGTCTCTCAGGCTACAGACTGGAGCTTCTTGTGTTGGTTCTGGTGGTTCGTTGACAGCAACAGCACCAACTAATGCGGGGGTTTTGGCTGGTTGGAGTTGTTGTATAGTTTGGATTTGTTGTTCTAAAGCTTCAATGCGATCAACTAAAACGCGAATTACTTCGGCTTCAGAGTCGGGTAAGTTGTTGTGTTCCAAAGGTGCAACGCGAACTCCAGAACGATAGACAATCCGCCCAGGAATGCCGACAACTGTACAATCAGAAGGCACATCGCGCAGTACGACTGAACCCGCACCAATACGAACGTTATTACCGATGTGAATATTGCCAAGTACCTTTGCACCAGCACCGACGACCACGTTTTCACCGACGGTTGGGTGACGTTTACCGCTTTGTTTACCAGTTCCCCCTAAGGTGACACCTTGATAAATTAGCGCGTAATCACCGATGATCGCAGTTTCACCAATTACTACACCCATCCCGTGGTCGATAAATACACCTTGGCCGATGGTTGCGCCTGGGTGAATTTCAATACCTGTCAAAAATCGAGATAGATGAGAAATGAAGCGGGGAATAAAAGGCAGACCAAGATGATGTAGCCAGTGTGCCAGCCGATGAAAGAGTAAGGCTTGCAAACCAGGGTAACAAACCAATACTTCTAACCAGTTACGGGCGGCGGGGTCACGTTCAAAAATGATGCGGAAATCAGCACGTAGAGTAGATAGCACGAAATAGTACCCTCGGAAAGCAAAACGAGTACCATACCATATTATCTTTTTAAGCGCTAGTTAGATTTTTCTGGTTGAGGGTCTGTTATGGAAGCAGCATAGGACTTACGCACAAAGATTATCTGTGAAGATGGGGTGTAAGGGTGAAAGGGTATGGGGTGTAAGGATTTTGAATCAGTTAAGAGAATAGTAGGTTGGGTGTAGCGATAGCTTAACCCAACAAAGTATGCGTGAATGTTGGGTTCCGTTCCTCCACCCAACCTACACCTGTATTGTTTTATAGTTGAAGTTTCAGCCTTTGAACATGACAGTTGAGCCTTTGAGGGTAAACTTTGGAGTTCTGAAGTCGAGCGTTGAGATTCTGAGGTCGAATGTTGAGGTTCTGAGGTCGAACGTTGAGGTTCTGAGGTCGAATGTTGAGGTTCTGAGGTCGAACGTTGAGCCTTTGAGGTGGAAATGTCGTGATAATTACTCGACCTTTGAGGATATTTTCGAGATAGCCGAGCGATGTCTACGACGGGCTGCGCCTACGCACTTCATCAATAACTTCTTTGCGCCTTTGCGCCTTAGCGTGAGATAAAAAGTTCTAGATAAAATTGAACCGCAAAGGACACAAAGGACACGAAGGAAGAAGTAAGAGGTAGTTTTCGCAGTAATATGGCTTTACACAAGCTAATTTTTGTGATCTGCCGCTAGGATAAGTTAAAAGGTGTAAAAATTATCTCTATCTATAGCAAAAATGAGTATTGACCCTGTAGTTAATGCCCTTAAAAGTCTTGCTAAACCTGCGGCTTCTCTAGTTATTAATCAAGCTCAACGCAACGAAACTGTAGTTAAACTTTTAAAACAATTCAATTTTGACCCAACACAACCACCTAAAGATGTTGATGGGGTTTATGTTTATTCATTAATTGAGTATGGGGTAGATAAACCCGAAGCCATTTTAAATCTTTTTAGAGAAAGAGAAATTAAAAAAGCTTTTTGGAGTGCTTATACTGCGAATAATCCCTTGGGTTTTTACAAAGAAGTAGAAAAGTTTTTGCAAGGTAATGATTTAAAATTTGATATTCAATTATTGAGAATTGATTTGCGTGCCGAGTTAGAAGAGTTTGGTGAAACATTTATTAAAATTGCCAAAAAAACTAGCTCTACTGACTTTCAGCCTTTTCCTGAGTGGAATTTAGATGAGTATCCAGCAGAATTTAAGTCCTTAATTAAAGAAAAAATTCGCTCGTTTTGTGGTCGTCAATTTGTATTTAACACATTTCAGGAGTTTCGCAACAAATATTCCAGAGGTTATTTTACTGTAGTAGGTGATGCGGGGATGGGGAAAAGTACTATTGCTGCTAAATATGTCTGGGATAATAAATCGCCATGCTATTTTAATATTCGTTCTGATGGTCGCAATCGTGCCGAGCTATTTTTGGAAAGTATTCGCAAGCAATTAATTAAGCGTTATCAGTTGCACAATGCTGATAACGCTAATTTAGCTGATTTATTAGAACAAGTTAGTAAAAAAATCCCTGCTGGTGAACATCTGGCAATTGTAGTTGATGCACTGGATGAAGTAGAACAAGAAGCAGGCGGAAATCTTTTAGATTTACCAACGGCACTTCCTGAAAATGTCTATTTTTTCCTCACTAGAAGACCATATAATATTGAGACAAAACGCTTGTCGGCACCAGATGTGCCGACACAAGAGCTAGATTTAAGGGCAAGTCAGTATGCTAGTTTAAGCCGTGAAGATATTAAGAGGATGTTTTAAAAGTAGGGGACTATTGTAAGAAAGCTCACAAGGCGTATGCTGAAATTTGTAGAAAACAGCACCTTATGAGCGAATGTCTAAAGCATACCGTAGCAAT
>NZ_JACJRU010000070.1 GCF_014697425.1 Nostoc sp. FACHB-110 | reverse complement strand
CGAAATACCCACTAAATCGCCAAACTCAGACACTTTCCACATAAACTTACTCACTATGGTTAGCTATGAATAAGTTTAGATAAGAATTTGGCTACTTAGTCAAGCTCCTGTTTCGGTGGTGAATTAGATTCTGGTGGGTTGGGTGCTTGAATAACGCAACTAACTAATCCTGATGAAATAAGTGCTAAGTGGATAGTCGCAACAACTGTTTTGAGGACTTTGGTTTTCAGGGTTTTGTCTATATTTAGCATTGAGTCGCGTTGCTAGAAATAGTATTACCAATCTCTACATTACTGTTATTGTGTTGATGTTGAGATTTTTCTAATCATAGAATTGCATAAATTTTTGACGCACCTTTGATAAATATATACAACAGGGAATAGGGAAGAGGAAAGCTAACAGCGACTAAGATTTGTGCGACATTCTCCTGTAATTTGCTAACTATAGTTTTTTGCTTGTAAAACCCCCAGATTTTTCTGTGGGGTAAATCTAAATTCCATAGTTGAGAATTGTGTGACTCTATGAAACAAATTATTACCCAGGTTGATGCTTTTACCGATACACCTTTTGCCGGAAATCCGGCTGCTGTGTGTGTTTTGCCTGCGCCACAAAAAGATCGCTGGATGCAGCAGATAGCGCAGGAGATGAATTTGTCGGAGACAGCTTTTTTAATTAAACAAGATGATGGCTTTAATTTGCGTTGGTTTACACCATCGGTAGAAGTGCCTCTGTGTGGTCATGCTACTTTAGCCAGCGCCCATGTACTGTGGTCTGAAGGATACTTAGCAACTCATGAGATTGCGCGTTTCCATACAAAAAGCGGGTTACTCATAGCTAAACGTCAAGATGGATGGATTGAATTAAATTTTCCCGCCAATCGATCGCACGCTACCACCGCACCACCACAATTAAGTGAAGCTTTAGGTGCAAATTACACTGCCATTTACCAAAACTCCCTCGGTTATCTCGTAGAAGTCGCATCAGAAGATGTAGTACGACAAATGCAGCCTAATTTCCAACTCCTGAAAACATTTGCTGTGGATGGTGTCATCGTTACTAGTCAAGCTAATGCTGGTTCGCAATATGATTTTGTCTCTCGTTTTTTTGCACCAAGACTAGGAATTGATGAAGACCCGGTAACTGGTGCAGCACACTGCTGTTTGGCTCCCTTCTGGCGCGATAGCCTGAATAAAAATGCTTTTTTGGCTTATCAAGCATCCAGTCGGGGTGGTGTAGTAAAAGTGTATTATGAAGGTGGCGATCGCGTTCTCCTCTCTGGACAAGCTGTTACCGTGATGCGTGGCGAGTTGATTACTCTCTAAGTAAGTCGGTGTAAATAATTATTGTTGGAATAAGGCAGGGGGCAGGGAGCAGGGGGAAAAAGCATTTGAGCCTTATTTACTTTTCTTCACATAGTTTTGTTTTATTGTATCGACTTACTTAGGGACTTCCAAATAAAAAAACATACAATTTTTCTTGTGGGGTGGACATCTTGTCATTGGTGTCAAGTTAAGAAAAGTACAGTCTTGTCAAGTGGGTAAAATTCAATGGTTAAACGCAACACAAGGGTGTTGAGAATAGCCATGACACATATCTTGCACGAGGGCGACTGAAGTCGCAGCTACACAGACAAAACCCCTGACGCTCCTGCGTCGCTAACGCTGCGCTAACGGGTTCGGGGGTGACGCTCCTTCTCCCAAAGGGAGACGCTACGCGTAGCTTGCTTCTCCGAAGGAGTACGTCGCTCTAAGCGAAGCCATGCCGTCAGGCTTTACGCTGCGCTAACGCAATCGACGGGAACCGCCAAGACTGCGACCCCCTCACCGCCTGCGCGGGTTCCAAACCCTTGATATTGCGTTAGTCCGCGTGGTGCGCCAAGCGCAGCGCAAGCGCGATAGGCGGACTACCCTGCGGGAAGCCGCTTGCGCGTCTACGTTTGTATAGCCGAGCCAGTGCGTTGGGCGGCTTTGCCGACTTGAAGCATCTGGCGTGCGAATTCCATTCGCTGGGGCTAGGTGCAAGATGTGAGTTGGCGGTTCGATAAATTAAGCTTTTTGAGAATTTTTGCGTAAGTCCTATAAATAAGAGTCCTATATATCCACTTTTTTGAGTAAAGCTATCCACATATTTGGTGGTTCAGCATAGTAATCTATTTGTTCAACCTGATATCGGCATAATTGGCAGTCACACCGCAGGATAATATAGTCAAGAGGCTTAATACCTTTACCTACGCCTGTCATATGTGCTTCTAAACCGTCATTTAGCGGCTCAAATACATATTCTTGCCCTTGAATAAGTTTGCTATAATCATGAGTTTTTTGCTTTTGCGCAAATCTATCTTTTTGAAGGTTTATTAGTGTAAAATAATTAAATAAATTGGAACTTAAGTTCATACCAGTTCTAATAAATAATTTGTTGTATTTTGTTTACGAAAAATACACTTATTTCTATAATCAATGATGTCTAAATGTGGAATTACTAACTTAAGTGCGCAATTCCCTGAGACAGCATCTTCTTTGATAAGTTGATTTTGTGTGCTTTCTTATGATGCACCCAAAATATCTGGAAAACTATTAATTTTTGGTTACAGTATCTATCAAGGCAAATTTATTGAAGAATGCCAAAGTCAGAATTCACTCCTTCAGAATCACTCTTGTGGAGGAAAAGACCCGCAAACCATTGTAGACTGCCAATGATTACACTTGAATAAGTAATAGTAACCAAACAAATGGAAATTAGGTTTTTTGGTAGAGATAATTAGCACATAAGTGTCTTTTGTCTAAGTTTAATAATACTAATTAATTTACGAATTTGCTATAAAATTATAGTGACAGTAACATAAAATTTTATAAAACATTTGTTGTTATTCTAATGTAGTTCGTTTTAACACTGTATCTATCTGATTTAGCAGTATATCTAGGGTAGATGAATTATCTAACACTACATCTGCACACGCGACTTTTTCTGCCAAAGGAAATTGGCTATTTATCCGGGCTTGGGCTTGTTCGTAACTCAGATGATTTCGTTGGATTAATCTTTGCAGTTGCTTTTCTGGTGTACAACTAACTACCCAGATTTCTGTAACCAAATTTGTCATTTGTGCTTCAAATAACAAAGGAATGACTAATATCAGCGTTTTAGTAGTAGCTTCAGCAATTGCTTGGAGAAAGCATTGTTTGACATAAGGATGAATTAAGTTTTCTATCCATTGCTTTTGTGATGGATGATTAAAGATAATTTCGCCTAATTTTTGACGGTTGAGATTACCATCAGGAAGTAATATTTGTTCACCGTAATGTTGGGCGATCGCAGTTAAAATTGGAGAACCTACAGCCACCGCATCTCTGGCATAAATATCAGCATCAAAAATTGGCAGGTGGTAAGCACTGGCTAAATAATTAGCAACTGTGGTTTTACCTGTAGCAATTCCTCCAGTTAAGCCAATGATGCGTTTAGTCATGAATCAAAATCAGACATGAGGATAAATTTCATACTTCACACTTCATACTTCACACTTCATACTTCACACTTCATACTTCATACTTCACACTTCATACTTCACACTTCATACTTCACACTTCATACTTCACACTTCACACTTCACACTTCATACTTCACACTTCACACTTCATACTTTTTAACTATTGCTTGAGTCAGTCCATCTAAGGTATATTCTTCAGCTTCCACGTCTACCCGTCCGAATAGTGTGTGGCAAGTTTTGGAAGTTTGCGGGCCGATAGAAGCAATACAAACGTCTTTTAATTCATCTGCTAGACAATTGTCAAATTCGCGCTCGAAAATTTGACAGAAAAACTGTACAGTTTTAGAACTGGCAAAGGTAATAATATCAACTTGATGATTTTGCAAAGCTGATTTTGCAGCTTCAGGAATGCTGCTAGGACAACAAGATTGATAAGCGGCAACTTCTGTTACTTCTGCACCTTTAGCACTAAATTCTTTGACTAAAACTTCTCTGCCACCACTTTCCACTCTGGGAAATAAAATATTTTTACCCAAAAGTGTTTCGGGAAATTTCTCAACTAAAGAGTCGGCGACGAAGTTAGGCGGAATAAAATCTGGTTGTAGACCTTGTTGTTGCAGACATTGGGCTGTTTTTTCGCCAACAACGGCAATTTTAACTTTAGCTAAAGCACGAGCATCTTGACCTTGGGCAGTTAGCCTGGCAAAAAAGTATTCGACACCGTTGGTAGAGGTGAGAATTAACCAATCAAATTGCGATAAACTGGCGATCGCATGATCCAAATCTGACCAACTAGAAGGCGGGCCAATTTCTAAAGCTGGCATTTCAATGACTTTAGCACCAACAGCCGTAAGGCGATCGCTAAATTGGCTCGACTGTCCCACAGAACGAGTCACTAAAACTGTTTTACCAGCGAGGGGAAGGGTTGGGGAAATCATAGCAGCCGGAATTAAATCATTAGAATGTATTGTCTCAGATTGCAAGTACTGGCGTAGCCTAACAACTTCACCAATGACAATGACTACGGGTGAAAGAGATATCCCTGCGGTTGTTTCTAAAATATTGCACAGTTGACCAGTCCAAATTTGTTGATTCGGCGTGCCTGCCCAACGGATAATGGCAATGGGTGTAAAGCGCGATCGCCCATAGCGCAAAAGTTGATGTAAAATCTCACCGAGATTTTGTCCACCCATCAATATAACTAGCGTCTCTAAGCGTGATAATGCTTCCCAGTCTAAAGCTTCTGGTTCGTGGGCTGTCACCACTGCAAAACCCCGACTCATCACGGGGTCTGTTAAGGGAATTCCCGCCAACAAAGGTGCAGCTAAAGCCGAGGAAATTCCTGGTACGACTTCAAATTCACACTTAGCGGCTTTTAAGGCTGCAATTTCTGAGGTACAGCGCCCAAAAATAAATGGGTCGCCTGATTTCAACCTGACAACTTGCTTACCTGCTTGACAATGCTGCACCAATAACTGGTTAATTTCAGTCTGCGGTGTACTCGGTTTACCACCACGCTTACCCACATCTAGTTTTAAACAATCTGGTGGTACACACTCCAACAATTGCTCATCTACCAGGGCATCGTATACCAATACCTCCGCCCCAGTCAAAAGACCGTAAGCTTTCACCGTCAAGTATGCCACATCTCCTGGCCCCGCGCCTACTAAGTAAACTTTGCCTTGTTGTTCAGCCATTATCAAATCTCCGCGATACTTCGCGTTCACCTTCGCTATACTCTGCGTTAAAAAACTTTCTACCTAGCCCACTGTTGCAAAATATAGTTGTAAAATGCCTCTTGATCAACTTGATCCATTGCGTAAATCTTTCGACCACCACTTACCACTTTTGTCCGCCCTTGACTTTGACCAGTGGTAATAATTTCTGTCTCCCACTCTCGCAGTTGATAAAATTCTGGGTGTCCTAAATAAGCTGTGGCTAACACATCCCAAAAATAATAATCTTGGGGAATCACCAGTGCATAACATTGTCCAGCTAAATCAGAAATCGGATAGTGGCGTTGTTTGGCAATTTGGCAAACGATGTCTGATGTCACTGGCACATTGTTAGTTAAATCCAAAGGACACATGATAATTTCTATCTGGGTTTGCCAAACGCGCGCGGCTGACACTGCATCCCAATAAACATTCCATTCAGCAGAACCATCTTGTCCGGCTTCTAAACTTTTTTCCACATTCCCGCCAACATTTAAAGCACCTCCCATCCAGACAATTTTGGCAATTTTCGCGGCAATATCTGGTGCTTTATCTAACGCTACGGCGACGGTGGTTAAAGGCCCTGTCACCATGAGTGTGACTGGTTCGGGTGCTTGTCGCAATACCCGAATCATAAAATCTTGACCTGGTTCAGCTACTAAAAACGTACTGATAATGTCTCGCTGGTTGAGAATAGGGAGATGGTCAACAATCAACGAATCACGCCGATACATCCGCGGAAAAGGATTAATTCCCCGCACAGTGCTTTCGGCGACTGGGATATGGCTAAATCCCATTAAATCAATGATTTTGCGTGTAGCACTGACCGCTGGTTGAATGTAGCAATCAGCTGGCGTGACGATGACACCTAAAAGTTCAATGTGTTCCATCGTCAACAGCAGCATGGTGGCGAGATAATCATCAACCCCACCGTCATGATCCATTAAAACAAGTTGTTTCGACATATACAAGGAGAATAAAGAAATGGATGAATTTATGCAAGCTGCGATCGCCGAAGCCAAGCAAGGTAGACAAGAAGGGGGTATACCTATTGGTTCGATTCTGGTCAAAGATGGCAAAATTGTCGGCAGAGGACACAACAAGCGCGTCCAAAATGCCGATCCTGTGACCCATGCCGAAATTGATTGTCTTCGTAATGCTGGCAGAATTGGCAACTACCAAGGTACAACACTTTATTCCACCTTAATGCCTTGTTATTTGTGTGCTGGTGCAGTGGTGCAGTTTGGCATTAAAAAAGTCATCGCTGGGGAGTCTCGCACATTTCCTGGTGCAAAAGAATTTATGGTATCTCACGGCGTAGAAGTGATTGACTTGAATTTAAATGAATGCGAACAAATGATGAGTGATTTTATTCAAACTAACCCCGAATTATGGAATGAGGATATAGGCAAGTAAATCAATCGTCTATTATTTATCGTTAGGGTTAGGTAGGAGGTGGAAATCTGAGATTTCATACTTCACACTTCATCCTCCAAAACTCCCCTTTGTTTGATAAAAGTATCAAAAGTCAATCTATCGGGTAAAGAAGTTTGTGCACCTAGCTTTGTGGCAGCTAAAGCACCAGCAGCTGCACCCCAGACAACAGCTTGATGTAAAGGTAGTTCAGTATAAAGTGCAGCTGCTAAACCACCATTAAAAGCATCGCCAGCTGCTACAGTATCCACCGCTTGAACTGCGAAGGCTGGCACAAAAAATGTTTCTTGTTGAGTAGCGCAAACAACTCCTTTTGCACCCATTTTGACGATCGCACATTTCACACCACGTTGCAATAATACCTCTGCGGCTTTGGCAGCTGTATCTTCGCTATCAATAGGGAAGCCAACTAACTGTGCAGTTTCCACTTCATTGGGTGTAATGATATCTACTAAGGGGTAAAGTTCTGCTGGTAAGTGAGATTTTGCAGGTGCAGGGTCAAGAATAACTTGCACATTAGCTTTTTTGGCGGCGGCGGCAGCGGCGATGACTGCATCCAAGGGGATTTCTAATTGTAAAAGTAGTGCTTTGGCTGTTGGTAATAGGCCTGATAACCTGTCAACATCTGCTTGATTTATCTGCCCGTTAGCACCAGGAATCACAACAATTTGATTTTCCCCAGCATCATCAACAATAATTATAGCCACACCAGAACTGACTGTTTCATCAACAAAAATATGGTGAGTTTGTACGCCTGCTGCTTGCAAATGATCAATGAGTTCTGTCCCAAAACCTTGAGTTCCTACGCGTCCTACTATATGAGTGGGAATGCCCAATTTTGCTAATGCTACTGCTTGATTTGCACCTTTACCTCCTGGTACTTTAACAAAGTTTTTTCCGAGTAAAGTTTCGCCTTTAATTGGTAATTGAGGTGCGGTAGCGACTAAATCTATATTGATACTACCAAAAATAATTATACTCATAGTTTTAAGGTTTATTTTACAATCTTTAGTATTTAATTTTGCTGGAGGCGATCGCAATGGTTCAAATAACCAAGCGAATTTATTCTTTTGAAGAGTATTTAGCCTGCGACGACATAACAGATAAACGTTGTGAGTTGGTTGATGGAGAATTAATTGCAGTGCCACAAGCAACAGGTAGACAAACCAATATTGCTAGATTTCTGTTTAAACACTTCGACCAAGAAATTGAACGTCGTGCTTTACCTTGGATTACTTGCTATGGCGATGTTGGTGTGAGAACTTCGTTTAATAAATCTAGAATGCCAGATTTATTAATTATCACACAAGAGCAACAAGCAGAAATTTTAGATGTGGCGGCTGTAGTTCAATCTCCGGCAATTTTGGCTGTAGAAATTGTCAGAAAAAACTCTGCTACCACTGACTACCGTCATAAACGTTCTGAGTATGCAGTTGCCGGAATTCCTGAGTATTGGATTATTGATTTTTATGATGAAAAAGTTACAAATTTATTCTTGTTTGAGGGATTTTATGATGAGCAGGTATTTACTGGGGATGAGAAAATAATTTCTCAGACTTTTCCCCATCTTGATATTAAAGCTTTTCAACTTTTACAAGGATAAGCCATTTTTCCTAATTGCTCAGTTATGGAATAATTGTCATCTGGCCTATCGTCAAAATAGGCGATCGCCATTTTGCTGTGTGCGATCGCCTATTTTGATTACCAATTCATCCAAACTACATTCAAGCTTACTACAGACTTTATTTTGTCAGTACATAAATTTAAATTATTCATATATATAGAAACTATACTGAGATACTGTTGATAGCAAAACTCACTACAAAAATGAGTCATTCACAGCTTTTTCATCAACTAGCCAAGACACTCCAGATTGTACATTTTTGTCAAAAACATCATATCTCTACTAGCGAAGGGATGGCACGGATTTCTGAGTGGGCAGCAATGATGTCAGTTCGCAAAACTCAGCGAAGAGAATTTTTAGCCAATTTAGGTAAATTTACACTCATCGGTGGCACTCTTGGGGTAGGAACTGGTTACTTCCACCGCACTTTGGCTGCACCAATTTCCCCTGATGCCAAAATTGCCATTGTTGGGGCTGGTTTAGCTGGGTTAGCTTGTGCATACGAACTCCAAAAAAAAGGTATTCAAGCTACTATCTACGAAGCTAGCCAACGGGCTGGAGGACGTTGCTATTCTCTAGAGAATTTTTTCCCGGGACAAGTTGCAGAAAGAGGTGGCGAATTTATCGATAACTTGCACAAAACGATGTTGGGTTATGCCAACGAATTCAAACTCGAACTTGAAGATTTATCCAAAGAACCAGGAGATATTTTTTACTACTTTAATGGTCAGCGTTACACTGAATCAGCAGTAGTTGAGGAATTTCGAGATTTTGTATCAGCAATGCAATCTGATTTACGCAATGTGGGTGAACCTACTGCTGATAATTTTACAAGTGCAGAGCGTCAATTAGACTTAATCAATCTGCAAGATTATCTAGATAGTCGCGGTGCAGGTAATCTGATAAAACAGGTAATTCAAGCTGCTTATACGGGTGAATATGGGCGAGAAATCAATGAGCAAAGTTGCTTGAGCTTTTTGTTTTTGATTCATGCTGATAAACGTTCTAAGTTTCGTCCATTTGGCAGCAGTGATGAGCGTTATCATGTCATTGGTGGAAATCAACAAATTGTTAAAGCTTTAGAAAACTGCGTCCAAAATCAAATTAAGTACGGACAAAAGCTGTTGTCTGCCAGAAAAGATAGTGCAGGTAAAATAGAATTATTTTTTGAAAATAGTTTGAGTGCTAAATTTGATGCCGTTGTTTTTGCCATTCCTTTTTCCACTTTGCGTCAAGTAAATTTACAAGGGCTACAACTACCTCAGTGGAAACTCAATGCTATCAATAATTTTGTCTATGGCACTAATTCTAAACTCATGGTCGGTTTTAATAGTCGTCCTTGGAGAAATTTTGGCAGCAATGGTAGTGCTTACGCGAATCTTCCTTTTCTGCAAAATACTTGGGAAACTAATCCGAGCTATGCTACTAACAACCGAGCCGTATTAACAGATTATACTGGGGGAAATTTAGGTGCTAGCCTTAACCCTAAATCCCTTCAGCAAGATACTACAAATTTTCTGAATAACTTGAGCTTAGTTTTCCCTGGTGCTGATATTGCCGCAGTCAAAAACTCCGGTAATAAGTATTTAGCTTATTTAGAAAACTGGTCGTTAAATCCCCTCAATCAAGGTAGCTATACTTGCAATCAACCAGGTTATTTTACCAGTATTGCAGGCAATGAAGGCAAAGCTGTAGATAACATTTACTTTGCAGGCGAACATACCAACTCATTTTATGAGTGGCAAGGTTTTATGGAAGGTGCAGCAATTTCTGGTGTTGCGGCGGCAAAGCAAATTGTTCAGGCTTTTAAATAATATCTTTGGGGAATTTTGCTCCTATCCAACTTCAGACAACTTCCTTGATCAAATACACCTTTTTAGGGTTTCTCTATCAACAATTTGTGTTTGTATTTGACGTTCGTAGTATTTATTTAAGGGATAGAGAGTTGATGCTAGTTGTGTGACTTTATCATTTAATTTTTCTTCTTTGTCTAGTTCAACTTCGGCTGTACAAACAGTCAACTCACAGTGCTGAGAGTGCTTGTTAATTGCTGCTATTGCTACTATATATAATTTATTAGTCATAAATCCAAATTTCACCAAAAACAAATTGTTATTTATTGATTTTCAATTTTAAATCGGGAAGGTGAGGAAGTTGTGATGATGGATGTAATATCTACTTAGGTAAAAAAGCTTATATAGTACTACATGACTTTCTCCCTATCCATTCCTGTGGTTCCGCATAAGACCAAATAGCGGCGAAAAAATTGACACTAAACAACTAAAACGCTATACCATATCAAAGTGCAACAGACGCAAGTTTTGATTTTATGTCTAGTGTTGAACGTGACGAAAACCGGGAGCATCGCATTGCCACAGAAATTCTGGTGGATGCCGAAGATAAAGAAGATCGCGCAATGGGTTGGTATTACTATTTAGAGGAAGCTCTCAATTTTCCGTTTATGGCGATGTGGAAAAAAAAATCCCGCAAATCATCCACAACGGAAGATAAACCAGTTGAAGTGCTAGGAATGGCCCCAGATGATGAGTGCTTAAAAGATATGTATGTTGAGGTAGCCCTCATTAACGGTAAGGATGATGATGTCTACTCGGCAAAATTATCAGAAATACACCCCATAGATGTTGATGATGAAACTCAAGAAGCATTTGCCGATTGGCTGTATTGGCTTGCTAGAGGATATAAATTTTAAGACTATAGCAAAATGCTGGGGTGCAATTCAATATTTCTAGCTGTTGAATAGCCAAAAATTGCCTAAATTTGAAGTGGGAGATTTTGAATTGACCCCATAGATAAATCTAGAAGCTTGAGGATTTTGCATTTTATATACTACATACAGCGTCCATGTGATTTCTCAACTACTTGTTAAGGCAAAGAATCATAGAGAATCAGCTTGTTTGGCAATCATCTAGGACGCTATATCTACTCATTAGCAATTGTCTTATTTTTAGCTAGACATTGCTGAGTAAAAATACTATTTTTTGTTGCGTTTTATTTATAAAATAATTGTGATAAATCAGACATTATTCATAAAATAAATTTAGATTTGTATTGAGTAATTAACAAAGCTTGATATTTGATTTTATGAAAATAACCTGTAATTTTCTAGCGAAATTGCTATGACTACATTACCTAAATTTCGAGAGAATGCTCCCGCCACAACGCAGTTTGGCGGCGAGATGAATCGAGTGCTAAAAGCGAAATGCCCTTAACTAATACTTGCTGAAAGCAAGTGAGGGCAAAGGGCAGTTGAGCTTTTAGCAAAATACGTGATAAAATTACGTCAAACTCATTGACGTAAAAATGCTGGTATTTGAGGCAAAACTTGAAGGAACAAACAAGCAATATCAATCGCTGGATGAGGCGATTAGAACTGCTCGTTTTGTTCGTAATGCTTGCCTCCGGTACTGGATGGAGAACCGAAACATTGGCAGATATGAGTTGAGTGCTTATTGCGCTGTACTTGCTGCTGATGAACAGTTCCCTTGGGTTGCAAAACTCAACTCTATGGCTCGACAAGCTTCTGCTGAAAGAGCGTGGTCTGCAATTGCTCGGTTCTTTGATAATTGCAAAAAGTCTAAACCAGGGAAGACTTGTACTGAGCGCAGTCGAAGTAAAGGTTATCCACGTTTTAAAAAAGAACAGACACATGGTTCTGTCGAGTATAAAACCAGTGGATGGAAGCTCTCTGATGACCGTCGCCATATCACTTTTGGCGATGGGTTTAAGGCGGGAACTTTCAAACTCTGGGGAACTCGTGACCTGTATTTCTACTCCTTGAAACAATTCAAGCGAGTGCGGGTTGTGCGTCGTGCCGATGGGTACTATGCCCAATTTTGTATCGACCAAGAACGAGTAGAGAAGCGAGAACCAGCGGGTAAAACTATTGGTTTGGATGTGGGATTGAACCATTTCTATACCGATAGTGAAGGTTTGCAGATTGAAAACCCTAGACACCTGCGTAAAAGCGAGAAGTCTTTGAAACGTCTGCAACGTAGATTGTCTAAAACCAAAAAGGGTTCCAAGAACAGAGTTGAAGCGAGAAACCGCTTGAGTAGAAAGCATCTCAAGGTAAGTCGCCAGCGTAAAGACTTTGCCGTGAAGTTGGCAAGGTGTGTAGTGAGGTCTAACGACCTTGTGGTGTATGAGGACTTGCAGGTGCGGAACATGGTAAGAAACAGACATCTTGCCAAGTCGATTAATGATGCAGCATGGACGCAGTTTCGGCAATGGGTTGAGTATTTCGGTAAGGTGTTTGGTGTGGCAACTGTAGCGGTTCCACCGCACCACACCAGCCAGAATTGCTCTAACTGTGGGGAAGTGGTAAAAAAGTCGCTTAGTACAAGAACCCATATTTGCCCTCATTGTGGTCATACCCAAGACAGGGACTGGAACGCGGCGCGAAACATACTTGAATTAGGACTACGTACCGTAGGGCATACGGGAACTAACGCCTCTGGAGACATCGACCTCTGCGTGGGTGGAGAAATCCCTCCAAGTAAGTCGAGTCGCGGAAAGAGGAAGCCCAAGAAGTGATTCTTGGAATCCCCCACTGCATTCGGTACTCCGAATCAGTGGCGGGAGGATGTCAAATTAAATGTGTTGTTATAATACCCAATATATATTTGTCAGGTGAGATTTACTAGAATTCACAAACCTAAGTAAACATATTGCAGAGAATTCGGAGAAATATGCCTTTTCGGATTTTAAGCTTAGATGGTGGGGGAATTCGCGGATTAATAGCAGCGAAGATTTTATCAGTGGTTGAACAGCAGATTAATCAACCTTTGCACGAGTATTTTAACTTAATAGCTGGCACTTCTACAGGCTCAATTTTAGCAGCAGCGATCGCTACAGGGAGAAATAGTCAAGATATCATTGATTTATACACCAACAAAGGTGCGATTATCTTTCCCTACAGAAGTCGTTTTTCTCTCCAGCGCATTCCTTTATTACTCAAATATGGTTTATCTGCGCCTAAGTTTTCTGATGATGGTTTAATCAAAGTCCTCAGAGAAAGTTTAGGTGAAACTAAATTTTTAGATGTGCCTACCCAACTATTAATTACGGCTTACGACACTATTGAGCGAGAACCAATTATATTTAAAAGTTGGCGAGAAGATAAAGGTTATGGCAATATTCCTTTGTGGGAGGTATGTGTTTGTTCTGCATCGGCTCCTACTTATTTTCCCGCCCATAAACTAGATAAAACTATTAGTGGTACAGTCGAAACAGCCACAGAAAATACGGTAACTTTAGCTGGTGACGCATCTCACACAGAAAATATTTATAACAATACACAAATTAGAATTATTGATGGTAAAGGTAAAGGGCAAATTCGCCATATTAAACAGTATCAAGGATTTACACAATTAGCTGCTTTAGATTCTCCTTGGGAAACAATACCAGATAATACCTCCATCTACTCAATTAAAAGTATTTACTCAGCCATTGATGGTGGTGTTGTGGCAAATAATCCATCTGCTTGTGTTGTGGCTGAAGCCTTAAGATTAGGGCAGACAGTTCCAGACATTACTGTGTTGTCTATCGGGACTGGCGATCGCACCAGAATTATACCATTTCCACAAGCGCAAAGTTGGGGTTTAATTCAATGGGCGCAACCACTTATTGATGTATTGTTTGATGCCTCATCCGATGTGCATGAATATATCACCAAACAAATAGTTGATAGCCAAGTTTTACGCTTGCAATTTAAATTAGATAGAGAACTAACGGGTAAGCGATTAAGTGATGATATTGATGATGTGAGTTCCGAAAATCTTCAGAATTTACTAGAAGCCGCCGAGATATATGTTCAGCAACCATCTGTACAAGCTGCATTACAGGAATTTTTCAGGCATCAATAATACTACGTGATAGCTGAGTTACAGGTTATTTATCTTTTTCCTGTTCTCGACTATAAGCATCAAATAAAGCATAACGAGCTTTACCTTTTTGTTTAGCACAGTACATAGCAGCATCCGCATTTTGCAACAAAATTTCTGGTGGTGAACAACCAGCACGGTTGACGGTAATACCTATACTAGCTGTTGTCGAAATTTGATGTTCATTTAAAGTAAGCGGTAAGGCTAAAGTATCTTGAATGCGTTTAGCAACATTAATAGCATCACCCACATCTCGAATTTCTTCTAAGAGTACGGCAAATTCATCACCACTAAATCGTCCGACAGTATCACCACTACGTAAACATGATTCTAACCGACGAGCGATCGCTACTAACAAATCATCGCCCATTGTGTGTCCAAAGCGATCGTTAAATTCTTGAAAGCTATCTAAATCTAAAAATAAAACAGCAAAACTATAATCAATGCGGCGTTTACTACGTTCTACGGCTTGCTTTAATCTATCTAAAAATAAAGCACGATTGGGTAGTGCTGTCAAACCATCATAAAAGGCATTTTGCAGGATTTGTGCCTCAATGCTTTTGCGTTGGGTAATGTCTTGAAACACCAGCAACGCACCTGTAATTTTACCTTCATCGTTCCAAACAGGCGTAATATAATCGCCGACTGGTATTTCTCGATTATCTCGCGTTATTAATATACAATTTTCTGGCAGATACGAGACTTTTCCTGTTGTGATTGTGCGTATTGCTAAATTATCAATGCTTTCATCGATATCTTTATCAATTAATCTAACAACTTCTGCTAATTCTTTTCCTTGTGCCTCTGCTTGCGGCCAACCTGTCAAAATTTCCGCTAGTGAATTCATCAACTGAATGCAACCATCAGTATATGTGACAACTACAGCACTTTGCATACTGTTGATAATCGCCATCATATTCTGCTCTTCTGCCTGCAATTTTTTGTTAACCTGATGCTTAGAGATAGCCATTTTGATAGCAATATATATTTCTGAATGATTAAAGTACTCAATTAATTGCTGTACCCTCTTACGGAGATTGAATACAAAGAATTTTTCATCCTCAGCAACTAGGATGTTAAGGAGCAACATATTAAAACTACCTATTGGCTAAGATTCAGACATTGTGGGAATTATTAACTCAATCTGAAGGTTAATAATTCTATGATAATCAATATCTAAAATATGGTTGTATTTGCTAGCCTGAAAATCTGAATATTTTGCCAACAGACATAGTAATTTTATGCTAATTAATCCTGGTAAAAATATCTATTTTTAGCTGGCAATCAGATACACAGAGG
This sequence comes from Nostoc sp. FACHB-110, assembly GCF_014697425.1. Classification (GTDB taxonomy): domain Bacteria; phylum Cyanobacteriota; class Cyanobacteriia; order Cyanobacteriales; family Nostocaceae; genus Nostoc_B. Next base: position 2,689 of record NZ_JACJRU010000070.1, on the reverse strand, counting down.
GGAGATACAGCCTCGAAAAGTATTATTTTATGCCAAGCGATCGCCATCAAAATTACAGTGAATTACGCACATCAAATTCAATAAATATGTAATTGAAATTACTAAATAATTGACAGCTTGAACTACTGCTTTGTTTAATATATCTAAAAAAAATATTTAGTCAATAATATAAAGATAAATTCTGGATATTTGTATATTAGAGATACAATTTAAGAGGTTGTTTATAGTACCATTTTACGAAAAAAATGATACTAATTTAGACAAAATTAATTTAAAGACTCGCTGGAGTGCGAGTTAGTTCAATACTAATTTTGCCGCCAAAATCAGGAATGGGGGCCGCAGGTTTAGTAACAGTAACAGTAACTTGCGTGACGCGATCGCCCTGTTGCAATATAGAATCAGCGATCGCACCTGCTAATTTCTCTAATAAAGCAAACTGAGAATTTTTCACAAGATTTTGAATTGAGCTAATCACGCTGCGATAATCGAGAGTATCTGCGATCGCATCAGTGACAGTAGCCTGAGAAAGATCCAACCATAATTTCACATCTACCTCAAACCACTGTCCTAATACCTGTTCCTCTGGTAAGTAGCCAGTGTAGCCATAACAGCGAATTCCCGTTAAATGAATACAGTCCATACCTGTTTTAGATGGTGCGATTAATTTGCCATCCAAAATTTACCAAACAGAGATAGGAATTGGGCGTAAGTAAGTTAGTGCTATTAACCAAACTATGTAAATAAAAGTAAATAAGGCTCAAACTCTTTCTCTGTCACAATTAAATATTGTCCGATCGCTAGCTTGGTTTTGATGCTGTTCGCCTATAGTAATGTTAATCAACTTTGGGCTTTTGTCTTGACACAGACGTTAAAACGTCTAGGTTTAAGTTGTGCTGTCATTTGTCCTGGTTCCCGTTCTACACCTTTAACAGTCGCCTTTGCCCAACAAGTACCTGATATTGAAGCAATTCCGATTTTGGATGAACGTTCTGCTGCTTTTTTTGCCTTGGGAGTTGCCAAAGCCACCAAAAAGCCTGTGGCATTGATATGTACCTCAGGAACAGCCGGCGCAAACTTCTATCCAGCAGTCATTGAAGCAAAAGAAAGCCGCGTACCTCTGTTGTTGCTAACCACAGATAGACCACCAGAACTGCGAGATTGTCATTCTGGACAAACCATCGACCAAGTAAAATTATATGGTAACTACCCTAACTGGCAAACCGAGTTAGCTATCCCCTCTGCAGACCAAGAAATGCTGGCTTATCTGCGCCAAACGATAATTTACGCCTGGGAAAAAGCACAAACACCAACACCAGGGCCAGTCCATTTAAATATTCCTTTTCGTGACCCCCTTGCACCTCTTCCCGACGGGACTAATTTACAGTTAAACCCAGAAGAATTCTTCGCCGCAGTTAAAAATACTATCTCTACTACCTACTCCCCACTGCCGATTTTATCCCAATGGCAACAGTGCGATCGCGGTATAATTATCGCCGGAGTTGCCCAACCTCAAAATCCCCAGGAGTATTGTCAGGCTATCTCTCGGCTTTCCCAAACTCTGCAATGGCCAGTACTAGCCGAGGGACTCTCCCCTCTGCGAAATTATGCCAACCTCAACCCTTATTTAATTTCCACCTACGACTTGATTTTGCGTCATCAGCCACTAGCACAGCAGCTAGCACCCGAGATGGTCATTCAGGTGGGAGATTTGCCAACCAGCAAAGAACTGCGTACTTGGATAACTGCGACACAACCGCGACGTTGGATAATTGACCCTACTTATCAAAACCTCGACCCACTGCATGGTCATACCATTCATCTAAGAGTGAATATCGAAGATTTACAAACCGAAGCAGTAGCACAGGATAAATTCACCTGTGAGTATTTAAAACTGTGGTGTCATACCGAAGCGGAAGTTAGGGCAGCTATTAACCAGACAATGGCGACAATGGAAGATTTATTTGAAGGTAAAGCGGCTTGGTTATTGTCGCAGATATTACCCCCAAACACACCACTATTTATTGCTAATAGTATGCCTGTGCGGGATGTAGAATTTTTTTGGCAACCGAATAATTTAGAAGTGCGATCGCATTTTAACCGAGGTGCTAACGGCATTGATGGTACACTTTCTACAGCTTTAGGAATTGCCCATCGTCACCAAAGCAGCGTCATGTTAACAGGAGATTTAGCACTATTACATGACACCAATGGTTTTTTAATCCGCAATAAATTTGTCGGACATCTGACAATTGTCTTAATCAACAATAATGGTGGCGGTATCTTTGAAATGTTACCTATTGCCAAGTTTGAGCCACCTTTTGAAGAATTTTTCGCCACCCCGCAAGACATAAATTTCGCCCAATTATGTGCAACCTATAATGTAGATTATGAATTGATGACATCTTGGCGACAATTGCAACAAAAATTAAACCCATTGCCCACCACAGGAATTAGAGTTTTAGAATTGCGAACCAATCGTAAATTAGATGCGAAATGGCGACAGGAAAATTTAAAGAAGTTTGCCAAGCATCTCAGCTATTAAGCAGATAACAAAGCAGATTGAGTCCGCCAGGTGAACGGGAGAGCTTGACTAAGTAGCCAAATTCTTATCTAAACTTATTCATAGCTAACCATAGTGAGTAAGTTTATGTGGAAAGTGTCTGAGTTTGGCGATTTAGTGGGTATTTCG
>NZ_JACJRU010000007.1 GCF_014697425.1 Nostoc sp. FACHB-110 | reverse complement strand
ATTCTGGCATCTTCGATATTTTTAATGGTTCTGGTGGTGATGCCATCCGAAATTGTGCCGCCAGTGCTAGCACTGGTGTACAAGATGGTGACGTTGCTGGTGATGGAGGTGGTATCAATATCCAAAAAGTCAAATCCTGTACCACCGTCCACTTGATCTACGCTGTTAACAACATAGATACTGTCATCACCATCACCACCATTGATAGTGTCCACCCCTTGATCACCGTAGAGTCTATCATCCCCTGTGCCACCATTGAGGCTGTCATTACCTGCACCGCCAGAGAGATAGTCATTCCCTGCGCCACCGTTGATGGTATCGTTCCCGGCTTCACCATTGAGGTTGTCATCTCCTACACCTCCGGTAATTATGTCGTTACCAGCACCACTGTTAACTGAAGTGCCAGTAGTAAAAGCTGAGAGATTGATGGTGTCACTACCAATGCCTGTAGTAACAGAGATGTTTTCTATACCTCTAAATTGTGTTCCATTGGATACAGTGCCGGGATTAGCAGCGTTGGTGAACAAGATAGTTAAATTAGTTGTATATGCGGTGGTATTTAGATATAGAGTGTCCGAGCCTGCACCACCATCAATATCCTCTCTACCATTACCTGCATAGATAATGTCATTACCAGTACCGCCATTGATAGTATCATTACCAGGGTCATCATCACGAACTAGGAAAGAACCAAGGTAATCTTGACCATCAAAATTATAAACATAATATTCATAATGGCCGTTAATAATATCGTCTCCATCGCCACCATTAAGGGTATCATTGCCAAGACCACCCCAAAGGATATCATTACCAGCATCACCATTAACGCTATCATTACCTGTACCACCGGACAGGTAATCACTACCAATACCGCCCCGGATGATATCATTTCCGCCCCCATCATCACCAGGTAAGATAATGGGTATATCGTAGATTACACCATTGAGGACAAGCTGATCATAGCGGATAGTAACATTAACTAAATCGTCTCCAGCAAAGGTTTCAATAATGTCGTCTCCAGAAGTACCTTTGATGTTGTCATCTTGGTTGGAACCAGGAATATAAGCCATGAAATTTTGCTCCTGTGCAAAAAACAGTGTGTTTAGAGGTTTACCAGTAAGAAGCACATGGTTTTAAATAGTTTACAGTTACTACTTAAGTATTTTCAAATATTCAAATAAAAAGTCCGTAAAAAGATGTTTCATTTGTGAGCGATCGCATCTAATATAACTATTAAGTTGCTATTAACTATTTCTTTGTCAAAAGTTAATTTCTCGCTATTAAGGTATAGCAGGCAAAACCACATTCAACACTAAAACACAAACAATATTTGGTAACAAATAGCCGATTTCATCTGGCTATATTTTTAGAGCCTACTTATTAATACTGAAAGTTGAGTGTTCAATTTGTTGCCCTTTTAGTTTACTTTTTAGTGCAGGGTTAACGATGTCAAATAACTGGAATTTTGAGCAGTTGCTACAACACAGAATTAAGCGACGTAACGTCATTATAGGTGCTGGAGCCTTTACAGGGTTGGCGATGGCCAGTCAATTTCCCCACCAAAAAGCGATCGCCACTACTAGATTTAGTAGTCCATGTGGGTGATTACATCTACGAAGGAGGAATTAGTGCTACTGCTGTCAGACCACACAATAGTTCAGAGATTTTTACTTTAGACGATTATCGTAACCGCCATGCTCTCTACAAATTAGATGCAAATTTGCAAGAAGCTCATGCAAAGTTTCCTTGGATTTTAACTTGGGATGACCACGAAGTAGAAAACAACTACGCAAATGACATCTCCGAAATTGATACAGAACCAGACCAAGACCCAGTTATCTTTTTACAAAGACGCGCGATCGCTTATCAGGTATATGTTTAACGCACCCTGACATATAAGTAACTAGTTGAGAATAAACCTAACCCCTCTGTTCCTTTTTCCCCCAACCCATCAGCAAACAATTCTCGGTCTGAAAACTTTATTTTTGCCTCTTTTGCTACTGCCTGTATGAGTTTCGAGTTAATCGTTGTCTCTGTAAAAATTGTTGGTACACCCTGTTTCTGAATATCCTTGGATTATGTCTTTACGTAAGCGCGCTGTCTCACCTCCAGCATAGCAGCCTTTTCCCAGCTACAAATATTTACGCCGCGCTACTTAGATGCGAAATTTTGATTTTGTCCCCTGCGTTGGTTTTGAAATCCCTTACTATTGCCGTAATACACAGTTTTGAAGTCTACTTGATTGGTGCTAGGGTTGTAGAGAGTATAAGTTGCTTGTCCTGGTGTACGTCCCACATTACCCACTCCAATTACTTGACGCGGTGTAACAGTGACAGTTTGAACAGATGCTTGGTGAGAGAGGGTAGTTAATGCACTCGTGATGGAACCAGTTTGCAACTGATACTGAAAAGTTAAACCAGAACGACCGCAGAACAAGTTATTTGCTTGCATCCTTGAGAGTCTATCAAGCATTTGAATTGGTGAAGTTTCTGGAGTCAGTTCGTCGTCTACACCTACCGTTGAGCCGTGGATTAATAAACAATCCAATTCAAAAAAACCAAAATCGAGCGATCGCAACCATTGTACAGTCTTTCGAGAAACACTATCCCATAGTAGTTTTACTGTATCACCACCATATTTTGCCATGAGTTCAGGAGCATCCCCAGTCGGCCCCAGACCATGCAAAATCAAACACTGTTCTTCCCACCATCCTTTACAAATTAAAGGTTCTAATTCACCCCGATGTGGATTTAGCACCCGTTCTATTAACTTTTCGGTTTCTGGTCTTGGCCCTACCAAATCACCTAAAATATACAAAGCTTCTACGTTATTACCTTGACGTTTAATATCCGCCATGACAGCTTCATAAGCTGGTAGGTTACTTTCAATTCCACTTAAAATTGCCCATTTATTCATATTTTTTTAACGCAGAGAAACCCAAAAGAAAAATAAAATAGAGAAATTACCTAGTGCAAACATGAGTTGGATCATCTGCTCGTTCTGCATATTCCATCCCACGCGCTAAACGCCAAGCAAAAATAGCAGGTAAACCCTTATCGATAATTGCGGCACAGGTTTTTTGATAATCGTAGGGTACTTCGCGCAGTTTGATGTCTTGAGTATCTGTGTCGTAAATTACATAAGTAGCATTTGGTCGTCCATGTCGGGGTTCTCCCACTGAACCGACATTCACAATTCGTTTGAGAGGAGATATAAAGTTAATTTCCTCTACTTTTTCTCCCCTAACAACGTGAACTTGTAGCTGACTAGCATCAAGAGTCCGAGCATAAGGTACATGAGTATGACCACAAAAAAGCACATCCGCATCTGTGGAAAGTACGCGCTCTAGTGCGACAAAAGCATCTAGTTCAGGTAACAGATATTCATGGTTACTATGAGGACTACCGTGAACAAAAGCTAAATTTCCCTCTTTAAGACTGTAGGGTAATTGGGCTAGAAATTCCCGGTTTTCTGGGTATATTTCCTTATTAGTCCACTCGTGAGCCTGTAGTCCTCTTTTTTCTGCCAATAACGAGGGATAACTACAATCGCAGGCATTCAAACCTTCCACAACATCTTCATCCCAACAGCCGATGCAGGTGGGAATATCTAAAGAACGAATTTGGCTAATGACTGCATTGGGATGCGGCCCATATCCTACTAAATCGCCAACACAAAAGATTTTTTCGCATGATTGCTGGTCAATATCTAGCAATACAGTGTCTAAAGCTTCGTAATTACCATGAATACATGAAAGGACGGCTATTTTCACACTTTTTCCCCCTCTAATAAAATCTCTTTTACTTGTTGTTGGTATTGCAAAATCGCAGTATCAGATAAACAGCAATCTGATAATGTTTGCCTTAAAGCTGCTTCATCTAAGTTTTGTCCCACCACTTCTAGCCCACTGAAACGCTGAGGTCTACCTTCTAAATAGCGTGGTAAGTCTAATTCCAGAAAATCTGTTTGGGGAACACCAGCGACAAAATCACAGTAAAGTGACCTACCATCGTTCACATCAAAAATGCCTTTGGCGCGGGTGACAATACCGTAAGCACCGTGGGTGATTTCGTACCAAAATTCCTCTAAACTGTTTTCATCAATTACTTGACCGTTACTTGCCGCCCGCCATAAACTTTCAACAGTGCTGGTTTGGGTTGGTGCGCCGCGTACAATCTCGTTTGCCCAAGCGTAATATTCCGAGTCTTTGAGGTCGGATGGTATCACTGCTAAGGTACGGTAAGTCAGATTATCTAATAATTGTGCTACAGATCCCAACTCCAGATAAAATCCCCACTCAATGTAAACTGCATCTGCTTTAGGTATTTGGTTGAGAAATTCGACTTGTTGAATATCGCTAAAGACCTGTACATCAGGAAATTCAGAAGCTATGCGGGTTTGGTCAACGGGAACAGTCCCAGTACCAGGGCTGTAATAAATTATTTTGTCAACATTTGCAATATCTCGCATTTGTTGACAAACCCAGGTAGTTTTTCCAGCCCCAGACGAACCTGCAACGACAATAATGTTTGGTACAGACATAAATATAATGATAATCATTTTTATATAATTTGGAATATAGTAGCAGAAAAATTGCCGGAGCATCCACTTTTGGAAGATACAGCATTTTTCGGTTGAGGGCAGTAAAAGTCAATAGAGGCTAGATGAATTTCAGTAGATCATAAAGTTATCGGTTTAGGCAGGGTGTCGGGTGTGGGGTGTAGGGGAAGAACAGTTAATTAGCGTGGGTAAATTCAAGCTCTCATCATCAAAAAGTCATGATTGACCTAATTAGCCTCTAATCACACCACAACAGCGCGTATTTGTCACCTACACCCTACACCCTGTCTTCACGAAACAGTTTTCGTTCTACTGAATCTACCTCATTGGGATGAAAAACGCTGGATACAAATTTTAGAAGAAGAAAAACAAGTATGAATCAGGAAGCATCAACCAGGATACACAAGAACACCTGAAAGCTTGTTTACAAGAATTAGCAACACTTACTGTATGAAGAAGCAGACAAAAGTAAGCTGATAGACATTGAAGATATACGCAATAATCAAACTCTAAGATTCCAGCGCTTGACGTAGTTTTCTTTCGAGTTGTGCTATTAAGAATTTGTTGTCGATTCTTTCTAATTCGGCAATCGAAACATTATGATTTTCGCGGGCGGCTTGTAACCACTGTTCATATTTTTTATCATGTTCTTCCAATAGTTCTAATGCTTCAACAATTATTTCCTCAATAGTGTGATATCTGCCACTAGTGAGTTTTTCCTGAATAAAAGTTTCGTGTTTTCGGTTAAATTTCGTGTTCATTATTGATAGCTCAAATCTAATGATTGACCACTGAACAAAATAGGGTGTAGGGTGCAGGATGTGGGGTGTAGGGGGAAAGAGAAAGTTCTATTTTTGTACAAACTGCCCTCTTCAATACAAAAGCAATAAGGGTTCAATCCCTGACCAAATCTGTGATTTGGTGGTCTTAATCAGTGGGAGATTCTAGCCCTACTCCCAACCCCTACACCCGACTCCCTTCTTCGACTTACTAAACTTGCTGTAAATAATATTCAAATCGCTCTCGTAATTGTTCTACTGCCAAATTTTGAGTCCAATATTCTACAAGGGTGTGACCAAATGCCCAAGCATTGCGATCAGGTGTAGCAGAATTTTCTAACAATAATGGCCAAAGTGATATTAAATCAAAGTTAATTTTGTTAGAATCGTCTGTTTTTAATAATGAAAATAGCTCATAAGCGATTTGAAGCTTTCCAATGACAATTGGTAACTGTTCTACAGGAATTTGTTCTGCTAATAAATATGCCAAGGTGGGAGAACCTGTGGACATAGTAGAAATAAACTGAAGCACAGGACTTTTTAATAGTGAGGTTAGCCCTTGAGTTGTCGCCATCTGGAAGGTATAGCGGTCGATAATTTTGGCGGCGGCGACGGTGCGCGAGTCTAAGTCACGCAAAAACCGAGCTAGTCGCAGTTGCTTGGCTGGTGCGATCGCCTCAATCAATCCTAATGATAAGGTGTCTATATTCCAAGCGGTGCGATTTATTTTGCGATCGCTCATCACCACAGGTATAACTAAATTAGAAAATTCTCCTAACTTTTCGGCGCGGTACTGGGTAGCTTCGCGGATAGAAATTTCCTTGGGCTTATCCCCCCATTCCCAATTGTATGGCGGTTGCCATTCGCGGATTGGGCGTAATTTATCTACTTGGGTGACAACTGCGATCGCAGGTAAATCTGCAACTTCGGTTTTCATATCTGCTAAAAAGTCCACATCCATTTGCAAAGCTGGGTCAAGGGCGGGTGTTACCAGCAATAACAAATCTGCGTTAGTCGCATAATCTAGTACCAGTTGGCGGAGTTCCCCGCGCTTGACTTGTTCGTAACCCGGTGTATCCCAAAGGGTGAGGCTTTCGCCACTTTGAGTTTGCCAGTGGTAATTTTGAATTTCGTCAGTACTAGGTAACACATCTACTTCTGCTAGATCAGCTTGAAATAAAGTATTGATGAGACTGCTTTTGCCTGCGCCTGTTCGCCCTATGAGTAAAATATTGATTGGTTTTTGTTCAACTGCTTCGACTGGTTCAGCTTGGGCGAGGATATCTCGCAGCGTTTGGGTTTTCGTTTGCGGTATGCTTGGCTCAGAAATAACTGCTGTTGTATTTGATAGGGTGATACCTCCATAAAGTGCGATCGCTTGCTTACATAGGTTTCTCAAGGCAGCTTCGCGCAACAATTGACCTAAATTAACCAATAATTGCTGATTAGCCCGGTTACTATAACCCTTAGTTGCACGATTCGCCACCGCCGCCACAGGATTTAATAACCATTGCGCCCAACCCCATGCTCGCAAAAGTTTACGTGCCGATGGTTCTAGCTTGCGGTAGACTTCATAAGCTTGATAAGCTTGCCCGACTGTCGCTTGATTTAAAGCAGGTGATAATCTCTGCATCCACTGGTCTAAATCATCCACTGTTCCCCGAATCAGTCCGTAAGCTTGCGGGATATATATATTCAGGAGGGGATACTGCACTTGGGGATGGTAGATATTTGCCACAGCAACTACCAAATCTTGACAGCGTTGCCAAAAAGTTTGCCAATCTTCCCAAAATGGGCGATCGTTTATTGATGCTTCTAAGATTTTTTGGAGTGCGGCTTCTGCTTTTTGTGTCGCATCACTTCCCGCCGTTGAAGTAGTGATATCTACAACCGATTCGAGTTCTTCTTTAAATCCTGCTAATGCTGCTTCCACTTGGGCAATTTCTGGCTGTGTCCATTTCACCAGCAACCACCGCCAAATAACAAACACAACAGTAAACACCGCCCAAATCCAGTTAATTCCCCAGGCGTTGATTTGTAAGCCTGCGGCAACCAGTAAGAAAATTATAATAGCTGCGATCGGTGTTGCTAAGATAACCAACTGCCACGGTTTTAAGCGCACCATTTCCCCATACCTGCCTTGATTACAGTTCGTATAATGCTATTTTCGCTCTAACACTGTTTTTACAAGCTCTATATTATTGGGTATCTCAAAGTGTGAAATTCCACTAAGGATAATGCACTATGGTTACTGTTAACTATGAACAATTATCGCCGCAGTGGAGATTTATTCACCTTTAGGATAGGATTTACGTGAATAAGTCACAAAAAATTGCTTGAGACGCATTCAATTATGCTCGTAGACTTCACTGTTGAAAATTATCGTTCAATTAAAGAGCCTGTAACGCTAAGTGCAGTTGCTCAAAAACAAAGTACCCGTCAGAAAAGTCAAAACAGCAAACGCAAGCGAGTGAAGTTAGACCATGAAATCACACCTGGGTATCATATTGAAGGCTGGGATATTGATATATTACCTGTCTTAGCAATTTTTGGAGCCAACGCATCAGGCAAGAGCAATGTTATTCAAGCTCTGGATTATTTATTGCTCATGATGACAAGTGGTATACATGAAACAGCCATAATTCAAAAAAAATTTAAATACGCAAAATTAGACCCTTTTAAATTAGATAATGTTTCGGAAAATAACCCAACGAAATTTGAGCTAAGAACTGTATTTGATAATGCTATTTATACTTATTCTCTAGTACTTAACCAAAAACACGTAGTTATAGAAAAATTAGATTATTCTATATCAAAAACTAAGCGTACTCGTCGTTTGTTCTCTCGACAATGGGATGAAGTTAGTAAAAAATTTATCTGGAAAACTGGTGATGATTTTTCTGGTCCTCACAATCAACTTCAGAAGAGTATTCGAGAAAATGAGTTATTTATAAGTACATTAGTCAAATTAGAAGTAGATAAAATTGAAACTTTTCTACAATGGTTAAGAAGCCGTTGGCCTGGTATTCATTTAGGAAGCGAAAAGCTTGCTCTTGCTTTTATTGCGGCGAGCCAAGATACTGATGTTGAAACATCTAAAAAAATCTTCAAAAACACATTAGAAATTGTAAAAAACTTTGATACAGGATTGTCTGATATTAAATTTGAAAAGAAATCTGAGGAATATTTTGACTTTAACATATTTGCTATACATGAAAATTCTGATGGTAAAACAGTTAATTGGTCATTTGAGGAGGAATCTTTGGGAACCCAAAGATTACTTAGTTTAGCGTCTCGAATAGTAGTACATTTAGAATTAGGTGGATTAGTAATTGTAGACGAATTAGGTACTAATATTCATCCAAATATTATACAAAATATTATTAAAATATTCCAAAATCCAAAAACTAACCCTAAAAATGCACAACTGATTTTTACAAGCCATGATAATACTTTACAAAGAAATAATTTATTACGACGTGACCAAATTTGGTTTACACAAAAACGCCCAGATCACAGCACTGAATTATATCCTTTGACTGATTTTAATGTTAGAAATGATTTGGCAATTGATAAAGCTTATTTAGACGGGCGCTTTGGGGCAGTTCCCTTTCTGCCATCTAGTGAAGAAATGATTTTGCAGGGTGATGAGCAGTGCCAAGACAGTTAAATCGTCGTCCACCTACCAAAAAAGTTGCTCAGAAAATACTGATTGGTTGTGAAGGAAGTAAAACAGAACCAATATATTTCGAGAGCATTCGCAATGATTTAAAATTACCAACCTTAAAAATTATTGTATTGCATCATCAAAGCAAAACTGACCCACGTAGCATAATTGAAAGGCTGATTGAAGAACGTCGGCAGATGAAAGATAATCAAGAGTGGGCTAAAGATGATCATGCTTGGGCAGTTTTTGATGGCGATTAACATATTGAAAAAAGTCGAGATCAGTGGAATAGCGCAATTGCTAGAGCTAAAAGTCAAAAGATTAATTTAGCAATTACAAACCCCTGTTTTGAACTGTGGTATTTACTTCATTTTCAAGACAATTTAGCTCAAGTTACTCGTGATAAACTAATCAAGTTTCTCGGAAAGCACATAAAAAATTACGATAAATCAATGTGTCTTTATCCAGACCCCTTAAAACCGTTTACCGAAAAAGCAATTCAGCGTGCAAATAAAATTGCTAAACAGATAGAAGCGAATGAATTAGATGAACATTCAAATCCTTGCTGTAGCGGGTTGCCTAAACTAATTAGCAGTTTATTAAGTTTAGAGAATATTTAATAACCTTAAGCTTGGTATAAAAATTATCAATTTTAGTAAATCATAATTGCGACAGATAAATTGTGTAAAAGCTTCGTAATGCTGATTTATTAATGGGAATGTATCAATTTTTGCTGAATAGTATGAGCATTATTCTGGGAGTGTTTCTATCGCCGAGAAACTGATAAATATCAACAAACTATCATTTTTATCTGCGTTTTTCGGACTGTTTGGAACAAGGTAAATTTTTTCAAATACTTTCTAAGTCTTTTTTAGGGCTATTTCCGGCTAAAAATTATTAAATTATCTGGAATCTTTTTTTGTAAAAAAAGCAGCATTTTGCCCTTGAATTTCATAGTAATTATTAGCTAGGAGAGCAAATTTACTCTACAAAACCAGATAGCAAAGGTTTTGACAGTTAATGCTGCCAACAATAATGACTTATGAGTTGTATTGAGGAGAAATACTTATGCCCATTACTGATACTAGTAAACAGTTACTTTCTCATAACGGGCTAAATTATCAAACTATCTCCTCATCAGATATTTTTCAGACACAAAATGAATATGGCTTAAGCATTTCTTCAGTCAGCACTAAAAGCTATAGTTCAACGAATGGCTATGGTTTAGTTAATGCTGCGGCGGCTGTGGCTAAAGCAGCTGGTAAAAGTACCTTTGCTGATGTGGCGAATTTAGGCGGTAATAATTGGGGTGCTGATATGGTAAAAGCACCAGAAGCATGGTCTAAAGGATATACAGGTAAAGGTGTAGTTGTTGCTGTTGTTGATACTGGAGTTGATTACAACCACGAGGATCTCAAAAATAATATTTGGACTAATACTAAAGAAATTGCTGGTAATGGTATAGATGATGATGGTAATGGCTATATTGATGATGTCCAAGGTTGGAATTTTGCTAACAATAACAACAACACTCTAGATAAAAATGGGCATGGTACTCATGTTTCTGGAACCATTGCAGGACAAAACAATAACTATGGTGTAACTGGCATTGCTTACGATGCCAAAATTATGCCAGTGAAGGTTTTAAATGACTCTGGTTCTGGTTCTTACAGTGCTATAGCTAGTGGTATTTATTATGCTGTCAATAATGGAGCTAATATTATTAACCTAAGTCTGGGTGGTAGTTTTTCTAACAGCACTCTTCAAAATGCTATTGAATATGCCAACAGCAAAGGCGTAGTTGTGGTGATGGCTGCTGGTAATGATGGTGCTTCTCAACCAGACTACCCGGCTCGCTATGCTAAAAATACAGGAATTGCGGTTGGAGCAGTAGATAAAAACAAAAATTTAGCAGACTTCTCAAATCGTTCTGGCTCAAATCAACTGGCTTATGTGACGGCTCCAGGAGTTAGTGTTTACTCGACAGTGCCAAATAATCAATATGCTACTTATAGTGGTACATCGATGGCAACTCCTCATGTTGCTGGCGTAGTTGCTTTGATGTTAAGTGCTAACCGTAGTTTAACTCCTGCTCAAGTGCGTCAGATTATTACAGAAACGGCAGAAGGTGACACATCAACAGCCAAGACTAGCTCTGTTAATGTCACTTCATTTATACAGCAAGCGATGTCTGACACACCAATATTCTCTCTTAAAACATCACATACCACCCAAAGTAGCAATATTACATCTAGCGATACTCAAGTTAATACACCATCACAACTTCCTAGCCACAGCACTACTAAAAATACAGGAAGCTGGACACAATTGCGATATTACGATGACAGTCTAGGGGTTAGAAATTACAACACCACAAATGAAGAAAATCCACCGAATAATGGTAATAACGGTAATAATGGCAATAATAATAACGATTTTGGCAAATTTTTAGATCAATTACAAGGATTACAAAAGCAGCTAGAAGAATATCGCCGATTGTTGGGGTTGGGTAATGAGAAAAGTTAAGTACAATCAGAGTTAATAGCGATCGCACAATTTCAAATTACAGGTGCGATCGGCTATAGTTAAATTAATGATAGTGATAACTTGGCATTATTTAATTCTAAAATCCCAAGTATTTATAGCTAAATCAACATACCAGCCTAAATGATTGGGGGTTTGCTTCTCATATATTTTCCACCATTCATAAGTATCTTCATCAATAGGTGGCTTCATGCCTTTAAGTAAATACATGAACAAGTGAAATGTATTGATAGAACCTTGTGAGGCTTGACATAGATATAGATTAGCTTGAGTCCAGATTGACATACCATGTCGATTAAATGATAATCCGAATAATTATCCTCATGAAATATGGGCGCGATCGCTATTAATTTTACAGGTAAAGAGTAATCAATTTTATCCTTAAAAGGTTGCTCTATCAGAATAGCTTTTCGGTAACGAATTAATTGAGAAACTATACCTCTATCTTCTTCATTTTTTAACTCTATAATTACTGGTTGTTTAGAAATTTTATGACAACATAATAAATCGCATCGTTGCATTTTAATGCAAAATTGACGTTTAATTAAGTTTAGCTCAGGAAATATTTGCTCAAAGCTTTCTTCAATATAATCTTCTAAATCAAGCTCTGACTGAAAGCGTAATTTTTCGGCTGCATATATTAGCTTACGATTATTTTTATCAGATATTTCATTAAATGTGTTACTATTGTTTGTTAAATGTTTAGCTTTCAGGTATGGCATAGTAATTTGCTATTAATTTCAGCACTAAAAAAATTACTTATATATAAAACAACTATATCTAAAGAACCAGTTTAATCTACAATCTTCAAATATTTACTAGTACTATTACTTAATACTATATTCATGTCAATACGCTTGGGTTTCGTTTCTCAGTCCAACATCTGACCATACTTTGTTGGGTTACGCTATCGCTCCACCCAACCTACTTTTCTGCTTAACTATACAATATAAAAAATAAAATTAAAATTTTATGTTTTGAAAAACAGTGATCGCTTTCTCAAATTCCTCAAAATTTAGCTTACTTTCCTAAGAAAACTACATTTTCTGGCTGAGTAGTTAATTGAATCTTTTGACAATCAAGTTTCACAATAAAATCAAATCCAGTGACATGATCTGCTGGCAAAATAGCAGGTGACAGGTGCATCAATTTTGGATTTTAGATTGAAACCATACCTAAATGCAGTGGCTTCAATTAAATCAGTCTGCAGAAACAATAGCACCTGTCATCTGCTTTAGACAGCTACTTCTTTGATTGGTGAAGCATTTTGTTTGAGTAAGTCAGTAATTTTGGCTGCTGGCGCAGGAAACCCAAAATAATATCCTTGACCTTCTTGACAACCGCGCTTTTGTAGATACTCAAGCTGTTCTTGTGTTTCTACTCCTTCGGCGGTGATTTTTAACTGAAGGCTTTTAGCTAAAGCAATAATGGCATCAGTTACCGCCGCACTATCAGGATTAGAAGTGACATCTTGTACAAATGACCGATCAATTTTGAGCATATTTATAGGAAAACGCTTCAAGTAATTCAAAGAAGAGTAGCCAGTACCGAAGTCATCTAGTGCCAGGCATACACCTAATTCGCGTAACTCTTGTAGGGTGTGAATTGAGCGTTGAATATCACCCATCAAAAAGCTTTCCGTCACTTCTAATTCTAAATAAGAAACTGGCAATTCTGTTTCTTTGAGAGTCTGTCTGACCACATCTACTAAGTTTGCGGCTTCAAATTGTCGTGCTGAAAGGTTAACTGAGATGCGAATTGGTGGTAGTCCGGCAAGTTGCCAAGCACGATTTTGAGCGCAAGCAGTTCGTAGTACCCATTCTCCAATCGGTACAATTAAACCGTTGTCTTCTGCGATGGGAATAAATTTAGCGGGAGACACCAAACCGCGTGTAGGATGTTGCCAACGCACCAGTGCTTCCATTGCTGTAATTTGCCTGGTGTGTAAATCAATCAGTGGTTGGTAATATACAATCATCTCGCCGCGTTCAAGCACTCCACGAAGTTCGTTTTCTAGGGTTAATCGCTCTTGCAGTTGGGCGTTAATTTCTGGTGAATAAAACTGATATTGGCTACGTCCTTGCTGCTTGGCTTGATATAGTGCTATGTGAGCTTGTTGCAAGAGTTGGTCTACATTCTGACGATCGCTTAAATGATCAACAGTGATTCCAATACTGACAGTAATGTGAATCTGCTGACCATCTACAAAGTAAGGTTTAGATAAGTTACTAGATAATAACTGTGATAATTTAATGACGCTCTCAAATGAAAAGATATCAATATGAGCGATCGCAAATTCATTTTGGTTTAGACGTGCTAAAGTATCTGTTTGCGCTACACAGTTGGTTAAACGTTGAGCAACTGCCCTTAATAGTAAATTAGTTTTCTCATGTTCTAAACCATGACTTAGACCTGTAAAATCATCAATACCTAGTAAGAGTATGGCTACAAGTTGCTGTTGATTTTGAGATTGAGATACCATCTCATAAAGGCGATCGCAAAACAAATCTCGATTGGGTAATCCAGTCAAATTGTCATAGTTAGTAATTTGATGAATTAACTCATCTAATCTATACAGAGTTTGTGCAGTGTCAGCCATTAAAGTACCTGCTTCATCAGCAAATTCTGTAGGTAGTTGAGGTAATTGTTGTTTATATAAATAATCTTGCAATGCTGCCGATGTCAAAATTACCGGAGCTAGAAGATAACGCAGTGCATAAAGAGTTGCCGCCGTACCTGCTAGGGTAGCGAGTAAAGCAATGAGCAACACTCGCAACGCCATATCCCAAGAATAAGAGTTAGATGTCACGAAACAAAATAGCAATGTTAGCAACGGTACGTGAGTTCCTAAGAAAGCTACTGACATAATTTTTGCAGTATAACTTTTATTGAGAAGTTTAAATTTAGCAAGAGAAGAGTATAGATAAAGATTGTGATTTAGCTTCATAGATTTTGGGAGATTTGAGTACTTGGCTAATGAGTTACTAATTTGATATCAGTACGATTTGCTATGCAGATGCCAACCCCAATTATGATGGTTGTGTCCTACATATTTATGCTTCCCAAACTATCTATCGTCTTGATAATTCTTTATCTATAGATTCTATGAAGCTGAATTTAGCAAGTAGTTAATTATTTAAATTCTTTTAAAGAAAATTACTTAGTAAGATATAAAAATTAGATAAATTTATTTCTTATCCAGGATTTTATGCTTGAATTGAGATGAAATTACATCATTAAAAATATCAATATTACTGATAAGTAATGCCAACTTAACGGAGGCACGAGTTGAGAGGATGTTTTAAAAGTTTTGGGCGAATATAATTTGCTACTACACAAACAAAGTCCGCACTTCGACAAGCTCAGTGACCACCTGCACGGACTAATGAAAATCAATGGTTTTGAACCCACGCAGGTGGTGAGACCAGCGCTCTTGGTAGGGTTTCCCTCCGCAGGCGACTGGCGAACCCGTTAGCGTAGCTTTAGCGACGCAGGAGCGTCAGGGGTTTTGTCTGTGTAGCCAAGCCATTGCGTTGGGCGGGTTCCCCGACTCCCTCAATGGCGCGCGATTTCTAATCGCTAAGACAAGTAATAAATTAGACTTTTAAAACAACCTCTGAAAGGCAAAGATGCTGGAGTAGGCGCAGACCGCAGCAGGCATCGCTCAAATATCATTGCAAAATCTAGGTGTTATTTTGGCTTTTCTGTCAATTAGTCAGTCCGCGAAGCCATAAAAATTTTATAAAAAGTTAATATAAAGTTACTTCTTATTCAGTATTTTTACGGAATCATAAAGCAAATTGATCGCTTTAAAGTAATTAATTAAATTGATGTGACTGTTAATTAAGCAGATAAATAAGGCATCACTCAAAGGTCTAAAAAATCTAACTTTACTTGAGATAACAATCTCAATTTAGATGCTCTCAAATCTGCACTCTTAACTACAAATAAAATCAAAGCTGACTATGAAATCTTCTTCTTCTTTAAGTCTGTGGCAACCCCAAAAAATCAACCATGACTCGTTCAGCCGTGCCGCAGTTTTATCCAATTCGTTAACTTGGTATAAAACACTTCATACCGGGATTCTGTTTGGTTGTTTTGAGTCTGATCAGGATGTCCAAAGTCATCCAGTAACAATGCTGACAAAATTTGAGCCAGGTGGTTTTTTTGGTCTACATGGTCATCCTGGTGGAGAAGAAATTTTAGTACTTCAAGGTAATTTTCAAGACGAAACTGGTGTGCATCCGCCAGGAACTTATCTGCTCAACCCAGAGGGTTTTATTCACCGTCCCTATAGTGATGAAGGATGCCTCACTTTTGTTAAGTTACGCCAACATGGCGGAAAAACTCGTCGGCAAGTAAGAGTAAATATTTTTGAATTGCCTTGGCAAGCTGGAATTATCCCGGAGATTAAAGTCAAACTTCTCTATGAGCAAATGGATTATCCAGAAAAAGTTTGGATTGAACAGTGGCAGCCTGGTACTGCATTATCTAATGTGGTTGAGAATGAAGTCAAAGAAATCTTTGTAATTGAAGGGACGTGGAGTGATGAATTGGGGGATTACCCAGCTTATAGTTGGGTACGTTATTCACCTCATTGTCCTTACAGTCCTGCTTCCAAAAATGGTTGTCTGATTTATGTTAAAACTTATCCTAGTGATAATACTCAAAGATTTATTGTTGGGGAAGATTTTCAGTTTCCTGATGAACAAATTAGAGAAGATAAAATACTTTATCAGCTAAATAACTAGTACAACAAGACAAAAGTAAAAAGTGAGCCACTGCGTTGGGCGGGTTTCCCGACTCCCTCAGTGGCGAACTCGCAAGAGGCAAAAGTAAAAAGAAAAAATAGTCATACAACAAGCCTTTTAGCAAGTTCCGATGGTCTGTTTATTTACGCCAATCTATACAAGACAATCAGGGATTCAGTACTCAAAAGAAAAGCATTAAGGGAATTCCACAGTTATCAGAAACCCGACTTTGTGAAAAAGTCGGGTTTCTGGCGATTAGCCTAAATCAAACAGCAGAATTTCTGCACCAATTTCGGTGGTAATTTCTAGTTGTTCTTCGCCGCTGATTTCTACGCCATCGCCTGCTCTGAGTTCTTCTCCGTTCAAAGTTGCTATGCCTTGAGCTATTTGTAACCAAGCATAGCGATCGCGTTTAACGTGATAATTGACTACATCACCACTTTCTAAAACAGCAACGTATAAATCAACGTCTTGGTGAATTGTCACCGCACCATCACGTCCATCTTTAGCCGCTATTAAACGTAACTTACCTAGCTTGTCTTCTAGAGGAAACGCCTTTTGTTCATATCTGGGAGTCAAGCCTTGCTCATCAGGTAAAATCCAAATTTGCAGTAAGTGTAGTGGTTCAGTTGGCGAAGGATTAAACTCGCTGTGCATAATTCCTGTACCTGCACTCATAATTTGTGCATCGCCAGGACGAATCACTGAACCTGTACCCAAACTATCTTTATGCTCAACCGCACCAGATAACACATAGGTGAGAATTTCCATATCTCGATGTCCGTGGGTAGGAAAACCTGCACCAGGAGCGATGCGATCGTCATTAATTACCCTCAAAGAACGGAATCCCATCCGATTCGGATCGTAAAAGTGACCAAAGGAAAATGTGTGGTAGCTATCTAGCCAACCTGTTTGGCTACGACCTCTGTGATTTCTGTCGTGAACTAGATAGTTAATTGTATTTTGAGACATAAATTACCTCGCTAGATATAGATTGAGCAAATTCTCAAATTCATCTGTTTAGGGACAGCCATATGCTGACATTTAACCAGCAAATGAATTTAGATTCCTAATTCTCATCAATGAAAATCTCTGGAGTGAAGCTTAATTACTCCTACAAATCTGCTTACCTGTATAATCACTAAAGTTATACTCAACAAACACCTATCAAACTAGGTTTATTGCTTCATGTTGAAAAGATAATAAACTACAAATGACAAGAGATATTTTGATACTCTTCCCTTTATTTCTGCTTATTTAAATATTAGAATATTTACCTATAAAATGAAAAGTACGCACTAAAAAGTGGCGTACTTACCAAAAAGATACTATGAAGTTTTCAAGTATTTATTTCACAGTAGCAGGTGTTTTAGTTTGACTAGCTGCACTGCCATTTTCGGCTTTAATTTCATCTATTTGTAGATGAGCTTCTAAGAACCAGAGACGCTTGTCAATGGTGCGAGAAATTTCGGTATAAAGGTCAGCTGTATCTGCATCACCTAAGTCATCAGTTTTAGCGATCGCTTCTCTGATGTGTTTGGCGTAAGGTGCAAAGCGGTCTACCAATGCTCCGACATGGGCTTTACCATCTAAAATATCGAGAGGATATTCAGGTAGGATGGAATTACTTGCAGCAAGTCTGGCGGTTCCGAAAGCATAACCACCTAAAGCGGTGACACGTTCAGCAACCATATCTACATATTCTTCTAATTCGCCAGCAATCTCATCAAACAATTCATGCAATTGATAGAAGTCAGTCCCTTTAACGTTCCAGTGGGCCTGTTTGGTTTGGGTTTTGAGATCCAAAGTGGCTGCCAATGTTTGATTGAGAATAACAACGAGTTGAGAACGTGCTTCTGCGGGAATATCGATGCGAGTTGGATAGAGTCTAGATGTCTGCTTATTGTCGCTCATGATGTTTTCTCTTGTGATCGACACTATGAGTCTACAAAAAGTTGTTTAGGATGCGAAACTTCCTGAAGATAGATGGTTTTTAGATGTTAATGAATTAATATCTCAATCATTCGGCGATATTCTCCGTAATTCACAGATGATGATTGTCGATAGTGTTATATGTGCCACCAAATAAGCGATCGCGCACCACATCACCTTGTAAAAAGTCATGGGGAAAACCAAGTTCAATTTGGCTGACTTCATGCAGTTTTTGTAAATGTTCTGGTGACAAGGCGATATCTAAACAAGCTAAATTATCTTGAAATTGGCTGAGTTTGCGTGCGCCGACAATGGGAATAATTACACCGCTTTGGGCGCGTAACCAAGCTAATGCTACTTGCGAAGGAGAACGACCAATTTCAGCAGCGACTTGAATCACAACTTCTGCTATTGCTAAACTACGTTCTGAAACATTACCCGTTCCTGGTTTTGTCAATCTACCTTGTTCTTCTCCTGGTTGTAAAGGCTGGTTGTATTTACCCGTAAGTACGCCAGACGCTAACGGCGACCAGGGAGTGATGGCTAAGTCAAAAGCTTTTGCCATCGGAATTAAATCTCTTTCTGGTGTGCGTTGAATCAAGTTATATTCAATCTGTAAAGCTACAAACTGCGTCCAACCTTGATATTGGGCGATAGTATTAGCTTGAGAAACAATCCACGCAGCTGCATCAGAGATACCGATATATAAAACTTTACCTTGACGCACCACATCATCAAGCGATCGCATCACCTCCTCAATCGGAGTTGTGAAATCCCACGCGTGTAACCAAAATAAATCTACATAATCTGTATTTAGCCTTTTTAAGCTCCCTTCTAAAGACTGAATCAAATTTTTGCGATGGTTGCCACTAGCATTAGGATCGCCCTTTTTCTCTCCCATACGTAGGGGAAAAGAATATTTAGTGGCCACAACAAAGCGTTCCCTGTCTTTGGCGATGAAATCACCAACAATTTTTTCACTGCTACCATCGGTGTAACCATTGGCGGTGTCAATAAAATTTCCGCCTGCTTCTGCAAAAGTATCAAAAATTTTCCGGCTTTCATCCACAGAAGCACCCCAACCCCAGTCTTCACCAAAGGTCATAGTTCCCAAGCAGAGTTCCGAGACTCTTAACCCGCTTTTGCCCAAGAGTTTGTATCTCATAGATGACTTTTCCACTGGTTGACTTGAGTTTACCGAGAGCTGGCTATTTCTGTCTTTGCGATTTATTGCTGAATATATTTAAATCTTGCTATTCTCCTTTCCCCACTCCATCAGATTTTCACCTGTTCTCGATATAGCTTGGGTGTGATACCCATGAATTTGCGAAAGACATTGGTAAAATGACTTTGACTTTGAAAGCCAACTTGCTCAGATATTTGTTCAATAGTTTTTTCGCTGCCAATCAAGAGCTTTTTCGCCTTAGCAATACGGCAATTCATCACATATTGATGTGGTGCAAAACCAGTAGATTGTTTAAATAGGCGGGAGAAATGATACATACTCATACCTACGACGGTGGCAATCTCAGATAATGTCAAATCTTGTTCTAGATTGTCTTGGATATATGAAATTACTTGGCGCAACTTTCTGGGAGAAAGACCTTTTTGATTAGAGAATAGCAAAACTTTGTCGCTGGCTACCGAGTGATTTTTCAGTAGGTGAATACAGAGTGTAGTTTTTAACGACTCAATATACATTTGACTGCCTACACCATCAGATTCTAATTCAGATTTAAGTGCTAGAGCAATTTGCTGAATTAATGGTTCAGGTGAAGCAAAATGGGGTTTTAATTCCACACCTTGTAAATCAACAGATTCTAATATAATCCGATTTAAAAAAGCAGGTTCTAAAGTCAGAAGTAAAAATTGAGTTTCAGATGTCCAACGACAAATATGATGGCTATGAGCCGGAATAATTGCTACATCACCATTGACGATATCTTCTTTTTGAAAGTGACCGTCTAAAATTCGTTCTGCTCTGATCACATGATTATCTAAATTAACCGAGATGATGTGTTGTTGTGGTGAATGTTCGGGAGTTTCATGAGCAGGTTGTTGATGGATATCTAAACGAACGCTATCCCATTTAGCATGGTAACTAGATTTGATATGCGATCGCGGCAGAACTTCTGCACAAGCATCTTCTTGAGTAAAATCAAGATTTAAGATTTTCTCTTCCAGCATCATTCTCACCGCAGAGATAAATAATTGATGTGTAACGCTATACTTAAACCGTAATACAAAAAGAGGTGCTATTTCAATGAGTTACTATGTAATATACGACGGAAATTGTAATCTCTGCGTTACTTTAGTAAAATTTTTAGAAACATTAGACCAAGGTAGGATGTTTCTTTACGCTTCTATGCAAGATGAGCAGACACTAGCTCAGTGGAACATCACATCGCAAGATTGTCAACAAGGAATGATATTAATTGATGCGAATGCCCCTGAACGACGTTGGCAAGGGAGTGATGCAGCCGAAGAAATTGGCAAGTTATTACCACTGGGCAGTTTATTTGTGGATGCTTACCGCGCTATACCGGGGATGAAGTGGGCAGGCGATAGGTTTTACGAACAAATCCGCGACAATCGTTATACTCTGTTTGGCAAACGTGATACTACCTATCAATCAACATACTGCGTGGATGGTGGCTGCAAAGTTGGTCATGATTAGTATATACACAAGTTTTGACAGTCTACTTTAGGGGTTGGTATGACAATAAGTAAGCCAGATTTAGAAATCACATCCCAAACGACTGATATTGTAGATGATATTGCGGACTGGCAACCCCCCATGCCACCCACAGATTTAATATTTGATGATGGAGAACCTTTGGAGTCAAATCGTCACCGTATTGCCATGAATGTCTTAATTCGGTCATTACAGCAAGCTTGGGCTGACCGAAATGACTTTTACACAGGTGGCAATATGTTCATCTACTACAGCAGTACCCAAGCACGTAACAATGATTTTCGTGGCCCTGATTTTTTCGCTGTACTCAATGTTGATGGCACTATCCCCAGACAAGGTTGGGTCGTTTGGGAAGAAAACGGCCGTTACCCAGATGTCATTGTCGAATTAATGTCACCATCTACGGCGCGGGTTGATAAAGTGACCAAAAAAGAAATTTATCAACAAACCTTCCGCACCCCAGATTACTTTGTCTATGACCCCTTTGACCCAAATTCCTTACAAGGCTGGCATTTAGATGCCAATCAAAATTATCAGCCCCTAACAGCAAATGAACGCGGCTGGCTATGGTGTCAGCGTTTAGGCTTATGGCTGGGAACTTGGGAAGGCACAGTAGACAGAGAAACAGCCATTTGGCTGCGGTTTTATGATACTGATGGTAATCTTGTCCCTCTACCAGAAGAAGCCGCCCAAGCCCAGGCTGAGGCTGCACAGGCACAAGCTGAAACTGCACAGGCACAAGCTGAAGCTGCACAGGCACAAGCTGAAGCTGCACAGGCACAAGCTGAGGCTGCACAGGCACAAGCCCAAGCCGCCCAAGCACGCGCTGAACGGTTAGCCGCCCGCTTACGAGAATTAGGCGAAGATCCTGATGCTTAGT
This sequence comes from Nostoc sp. FACHB-110, assembly GCF_014697425.1. GTDB lineage: Bacteria > Cyanobacteriota > Cyanobacteriia > Cyanobacteriales > Nostocaceae > Nostoc_B. The sequence goes on along the minus strand of NZ_JACJRU010000007.1, from coordinate 194,825 downwards.
CATACAGCGTTTTTCATTTGTGTGTAGTACACCTTTTAAGGGAAGAGGCATTTAGGCTAGAAAAATGTACCTTATTTAGATGAAATATGCCATAAGTGCTGAAAGTTATGCGTCTGAAGGTTAAAGAATCAAATTTCACACTTCAATACTTCATACTTCACACTTCACACTTCACACTTCACACTTCATACTTCATACTTCTCATTAAACAGTTCATACTTCACACTTCACACTTCACACTTCACACTTCATACTTCTCATTAAACAGTTCTAAAATCTGCCGACAAAATTGTTTGAGTTGTTCGCCAATTTGTGCAGAGGGGAGAGACTCACCCACAAAATTCCAGTTTTCCACTGTCGAAAGTCGCCACGCCTCGCCGCGATGATCAAATCCCGCTACTTCTATACCAATTGCTCGACGTAAGTTTGTTATTGGATCTTGATGAAAGCGGATTTGAATCAAAACACTCCGACTCCGCCAGGATTTGCTGATTCCAGGAAAGTGAAAGCCAATGTCTATAGAATCTGGATCAACTAATTCTCTGGTTTCTGGGTCATTCTTCCAAGGTTTCAAATCCGATTTGGCATCGGGGAACTGGAGTTTGAATAAATTAACTACCGTAGCAATCTTGCTGGCGAGTTCAAGGTTAGTTGCCTGTTCAGCTGCGTTCACGAAAAAACACTCCTAAATAGTTGAGTCAGCTAAGGGGAATGCGACGACAGAAAACCGCCAGAAGGTTTATCTTGTTAGTGTTTCAGCTTATCAAGACGTTTTAAATTTCGCAACTATCAAATGACCTTTTCTTAACAATTGACTAAATGTGAAGTCTGAAGTGTGTAGACCTGAAGGGGCTTGCCGCAGGCTAGTATGAAGTATGAAACTTTAGATATTATGAGCAATTATACTTAAAAATTTAGGAAAGTGTTTGAGACTGTACCCTTGTTCAACAATGGTCTAGAAAAAATCTGAGAATTTTCCGCAAAATCATCTACTTGCGAGAACGAGAAATTACCTTGGCGATCTAAAATTACACTGTTAGCTGGCAAACGTTAAAAAAAGTTAAGTTCAGTTTATGGCGCGTCAACGCTCAATTTTCTCAATCATTCTGGTATTATTGGCTACATTTCTTATTAGTTGTGGTGGCCCTGGGGTCGCAGTTGCCCCTCCAACTTATACAACAGATCAAATTGCCCAAATTCAGGAATATCTGCCTGAAGTTCAGACTGTGCGCGCTCGCGCAGAAGAACTCCAAAACCTCATCGAAAAAAATGAGTGGATTAAGGTGGGTAACTTTATTCATGGCCCAATGGCAGAAGCTAGGCTGACCATGACTTACATCACTCCCCATCTTTTACCCAAAGACCAAACCGCAGCCCGTCAAATCACCAAAGATTTACTGAACCACTTGGTTAAAGTTGATCAAGCGGCTACTAATGGCAATAGTTTAGTTGCCTTAAGTAACTACAAAGCTGCCTTTACAGATGTTGACAAATTCCTCCAACTATTACCTGAAGGTAGCAAACAAGCAGACTCTTAGGGATTGCTGAATGATAAGTTATGAGTTAGAAGAAAAAGGCTGAAGTTTGAAGTCTGAAATTAAAAAACCTTTTGACTTTTGACTTCCGCTTGCGGTTCTAACTCATAACTCCTCAATATCCCAGCAATGAGTCATGTAATTATTATCGGTTGTGGTGTCATTGGAGCCGCGATCGCCTATGAACTGAGTCAAGTAACAGGGTTGCAAATTACCGTTATTGACCAAAACCAACCCGCACAAGCTTCTACAGGTGCAGCCCTTGGCGTTTTGATGGGTGCTATTAGTCAAAAAATCAAGGGTAAAGCTTGGCGGCTAAGACAAACCAGCATTGAACGCTACGAAACCTTAATCCCCGAACTAGAAGCATTAACCGGGCGGAAAATCCCCTTCAACCGTCAAGGTATTCTTCATTTGTCTTGGGAAGAGGAAAATTTTGAGAATTGGGAAAAACTAGTAGAAATTCGCGCCTCCCAAGGTTGGAATCTGGAAATTTGGGACAGGGCGAAACTCAAAAGTATGTGTCCCCAAGTCAATAATGAGAAAATTACTGGCGCAGTTTATTCACCTCAAGACCGTCAACTCGACCCCACAGCTTTAACCTTAGCCCTAGTAGCCGCCGCCCAAAAAAAAGGCGTAACTTGTCAATTTGGTGTGAATGTTGTCAATATCTCACCGACATCAGTTGAAACGACAGCAGGAAAAATCGATGCTGATTGGGTGATAGTGGCGGCTGGACTTGGTTCTACACTTCTAACCGACAAGTTAAACCAAAAAGTTGATATCCGCCCCGTTCTCGGACAAGCATTACAAGTACATTTAGCAAATCCCATTGGGAATCCTGAGTTTCAGCCGATGATTACCTGTAATGATGTGCATATCGTCCCTGTAGGTGGTGGCGATTATTGGATAGGCGCAACGGTGGAGTTTCCCAGTGATGGCGATGAAATCCCTCCTAATCATGAATTATTAGAGGATGTTCAACAACAAGCGATCGCCTTTTGTCCAGAACTCGCCGCAGCGACTATCACTCGCACTTGGTCAGGATTACGCCCCCGCCCGGAAGGTCGCCCCGCACCCATCATTGAAAAACTCCCAGGATTTAACAATATCCTCCTCGCCACCGGACATTATCGTAACGGTGTGTTACTAGCCCCTGCAACAGCTTATGCGATTCGTGAGATGATTACTTCTCAGGATTAGCAATAAAAATTTCCTTTGCGCCTTTGCGTCTTTGCGTGAGAAAATACAAAACCTGTAGGAAAGTAGCGTGGCTGTAACAGAAAATAAAGTAAAAATTGATTCTTTAGAGTGGTTTTATCGGGAAGCAGAACCGATTGGACAAAGTGATTTATTACCTGTAATCTTGCTGCATGGAATAGTCTCGCAAAGTTACAGTTGGCGTAATATTCTACCTGCTTTAGCTAGTCAAGGAACAAGAGCGATCGCACCAGATTGGATTGGCTATGGCTTTTCTTCTATGCCAGAAAAACGCGATTTTGCCTACACACCCGATGCATTTATTACAGCTTTAGAAAAATTTATTCAAACCATCAAACTCGAAAAATTTTCTTTAGTTGTCCAAGGATTTTTAGGTTCTGTTGGCTTACAATATGCCGTGCGTCATCCCGAACAAATTGCCAATATTGCTATTTTAAATGCACCGATTTCTACCGATGCTAAATTACCTTGGAAAATTCAACAAATGGGTTTACCATTAGCAGGCGAAATAATGACTCAAGACCCTTTATTAGTTGACCGTACCCTAGAAGGTGGTAGCCGTTATCGTATCGAAGATAAAGATTTAGATGTGTATCGCCGACCTTTTTTGAAAACATCTGCAGCTGGTAGAGGATTATTATCAACAATTCGCAATTTACAACTCCCTCAAGCAACGGCAGAAATTACATCTGGCTTTCAAAAATGGGAACAGCCAATTTTAATTCAATGGGGGATGATTGACCCTTGGTTATCTTTAGATATAGCACAAAAATTTAGTGATTCCGTACCCAATGCAGAATTAATAAAACTTAATAACGTTGGTCATTACGCCCAAGAACATTATCACCAGACAATTTTAGAAGATTTATTACCCTTCGTCAGACGTGTAAATCATTAGGCAGAAATAAATTTTGTCAAAATCGATATTATAAAAAGTGAAACCATAAATAAACACAGGTAAATTATCTGTGTTTAATAAATAGCTCATTAGATGATTCAGCACAGTTTCTAATGCTATCGTAAGCAAATGAAGAGATTTTTCTGATGACTTACGATCTCATTAAAGCCACCTTAATGGAGATGATAATTCATGGCTTATTCTTGGTTTAAAGCATTTCATATTATTGGCATTGTAGTTTGGTTTGCTGGCCTATTTTATCTGGTGCGTTTGTTTATTTACCATGTTGAAGCTGAACAAGAACCAGAACCAGCACGTACGATACTGAAAAAGCAGTATCAAATTATGGAACTACGTCTTTATCGTATCATCACTACTCCAGGAATGTTAGTCACAGTAGCGATGGCGATAGGTTTAGTGAGTACCGAACCAGAAGTTTTAAAACAGGGTTGGCTACACTTCAAACTACTATTTGTCGCAATTTTATTGGCTTATCATCATTACTGTGGTCGCTTGATGAAAAAGTTAGCTAATGATGAATGTCGTTGGACTGGTCAACAGTTACGTGCTTTAAACGAAGCACCTACAGTTATGTTGGTGGTGATTGTCTTATTAGCTATATTTAAAGACAATCTACCCACAGATATTACAGCTTGGGGAATTTTTGGTTTGATTATTTTTATGGCGGTGACTATTCAGCTATACGCCAAAAAACGCAAGCGTGACAAAGAAAAATTGATGGCACAAATTAGCCAAGTTCCTCAAGAACAAAGTTAATTGAAGAATTCAGGAGTCAGCATCAGTCAGGTGTTCACTTACGGCAACTAATTGAAGACCAACAAATCTACGATACACTTGGAAGTATTAAACCAAGTTATTCATCAGCCATTCGTACAAAATTCAGCATAAATTCTGACTGCTGACTCCTGAATTCTTTTCGATAAATGAGGTACATAATCGGAGAATTAAATATCGAAATCTTCTTTCTCCTGCCTCATAACCAATTAATTTGTACTTCAGACAAATCAAAACTGCTGTAATTCACGCTACTGTTAATATTGTAATTTTCATTAATTTTGATATACCTAACTCTACAATGCAAATTCAGCAATTATTTAGCCAACGAGTAGGTGTAATTGCGACAATGCACCAAAAAGAAAAGGTTATTGCGCCATTATTAGAACAAGAATTAGAAATTAAAACTATAGTACCGCCTGATTTTAACACTGATGTTTTTGGGACATTTACAAGAGAAATAAAACGTCCTGGAACACAAATTGCAGCAGCAAAGTTAAAAGCTGAAACCGCCTTAAAATTAACAGGAGAAACTTTAGCAATTGCCAGCGAAGGTAGTTTTGTACCACATCCACTTGTACCATATATTTACTCTAACCGAGAAATAGTAATTCTCGTAGATAAACAAAATGAAATAGAAATTATTGGTGAAGAATTTTCCCTGGAAACGAACTTTAATCATCAGATAGTTGATAATCTTCAAGAAGCCTATGATTTTGCTGCGAAAATTGGCTTTCCTGAACATGGTTTAGTAATTTATTGGGAAGATAAATCCACGCAAAACAGAAAAATAATTAAAGGGATTACGACAGAAGCAAAATTCCAAGCAACCATCAACATAGCCCTAAAAAATTCTGTCAATGGCAAAGTTAACCTAGAAACAGATATGCGAGCGCTTTATAATCCCACCCGGATGCAGAATATTGCCAAAGCCACTTTCAACTTATTAACTAAAATTAAAAGCCTCTGTCCAAATTGTTCTGCACCTGGTTTTGCTATCACGGAAAAAATTGCCGGACTACCATGTGGTATGTGTTCTATGCCCACTAGTTTAACACTTGCAGTAATTTATCAATGTCAAAAATGTGGTTTTAAGCAAGAAAAATTATTTACTGAGCATGGAGAATTTGCTGATCCTGCACAATGTAATTACTGTAACCCTTAATTATGAAAAAAGCCCCAGTGCATATAAAAGCAAAAGGGCTGAAAGTATGGTGTGAGGAGCAAACTACTTGTTTACTTCTAGATAAGCTAACAAGCTAATGTGACAGTAATATCACATTCCCATGAAAATTATGCGATCGCAAATAATTCTAGCTACGGCTAAAAAATATCGCCGCCAACACAATCAAGCCTAAAAGCACCACAGGAACCCAAAGATTAGGTACATCTGACAAACTCATCACACAATGTTTTTGACATTCCAATCAGGGATAATTCCATTTATACAGTAAGCAGGCTGCACGGAAAACCCACAATGACATTACAAGAAACAGTCATTTGGCTACAAGAGCGTACAACTTTAGGAATTCTCTCATCAGCGGCGTTGAATGCGATCGCTGAAGCTTTAGGAGAAAAAGTTGTTCCCCAAGGCAGTAATTTAGTGAGCGCGGGTACTTCCCCAGAGGCTCTTTATATCCTCAAAGATGGTCAAATAGAAAGCGGCACGAGCTATAAAAGTAAATTTACTCCCATTTTCGGCATTCTTCCAGGGGCAGTAATTAACCTTAAAGAACTGCTATTAGAGGAATTCACATTATCCACAATCTTCGCGCTGACCGAATGTCATGTCTGGGTGATTCCTGCTACTAAATTTCGCACCTTAGTTGGTCAATATCCAGAAATTACTCAGGTATTATCTCGTACCTTAGCCCAAGAATTAGCCCAAGTCACATCAGCTTTAACATACGAACAAGAACGCTCTGTCGCTTTACGTCCTTATTTAGTTACCAAAGCCCAACGGGGTATTGTCGGTACAAGTCGTTATGCAGTACGTTTACGCGAACAAATACGAGAAGCCGCAGCTGATAACAAATCAGTAGAGATATTTGGCGAACCGGGCTTAGAAAAAGATAATATTGCTGCTTTGATTCACTACAGTTCGCCTAAACGCCGGGAACCCATCATTAAAATTAATTGTGGTATCCTCCAAACTAGCGGCATAGACCTATTTGGTCGTGCTGGTGGTAAACCTGGTCTGTTGGAATGGCTGGGAGAAGGTACTTTAGTACTCAACAATATCCAAGAATTGCCACCAGAGTTACTACCAGCAATGGTACAGTTCATCAAAACCGGTAGCTATACCCCTGTAGCTCGTGCAGGAGAACCTACAGTTGAACCTCTCATTAGCCCAGCCCGAATTTTGCTGGTTTCGGAAAAAACTGAATCTAAAATTGAGCGTTGTGTGGGTCGTGTAATTAAAGTACCACCTTTGCGCGTGCGAAAAGCTGACATCAAAGTACAGGTAGAATATTACATCAGTCTTTACGTGCGATCGCGCGGTATCTCCAAACCCTATGTCACCCCAGAAGCTTTACGTCGCTTGCAGTCTTATGATTTCCCTGGCAACCTTAAAGAATTGAAAAATTTAGTTGAACGGGCAATTGTGCAAGCCGGAGAAAGACAAGAATTAACAGAAGAAATCTTTTGGTCAGCCCAAACCAAGAAAAAAGAATTTCGGCTTAATTTGCTCAATGCTTATCCTAAACTACGCAAGTTTTTACGCAGTGACTGGTGGCCAGACCGAATTAACTATGGTTTTACGGTAGTAGCTTTTGCCTTGATTGTGGGTGTGTTATTTATAGGGCCGCAAACCCGCGATCGCAATTTTGCTTTAAATTTATTTTGGGCTTGGTGGTGGCCTTTCTTTTTATTCATCTTTCCCTTTTTAGGTCGCGTATGGTGTGCCGTTTGTCCTTTCATGATTTACGGCGAAATTACCCAAAAATTATCTCTGTGGTTATTTCCTCGCCAACTCAAACGCTGGCCACGAGAAAAAGCTGAAAAATGGGGTGGATGGTTTGTATTTGGCTTATTTACTTTAATTTTCTTGTGGGAAGAACTCTGGCACTTAGAAAACACAGCTTACTTGTCAGCTTGTTTGCTGTTGTTAATTACCGCCGGGGCAATGATTTTTTCAGCTATATTTGAACGGCGGTTTTGGTGTCGCTATCTCTGTCCTATTGGTGGGATGAATGGTTTATTCGCTAAACTGTCGATGACCGAACTCCGTGCGCAGCAAGGCATTTGTTCTGCTACCTGTACTACTTATCAGTGTTACAAAGGTGGGCCGCAAAAAGGCGAAGGTCTGGAAACTAATGGCTGTCCTTTATATTCTCATCCTGCCCAGCTAGAAGACAATCGAGATTGTGTCTTGTGTATGACCTGTTTAAAAGCCTGTCCCCACCGTTCTGTTGAGTTTAACTTGCGTCCGCCAGGTGTGGAATTATGGACAACCCATGTGCCGCGCCAGTATGAAGTGGCATTATTATTTTTACTCTGGGGTGGTGTATATCTGCATCGTTTACCAGAACTACAAACATTGTTAGGTTTAAATCTGGATTTAACTCAATTTGGTCAGCATTTAGGATTATCATTGCTAGTTTTGCTGTTTCCCATTGCCATAGCTTGGTTAGCATACAACTTGCTCAAACTATTTAATTTTTCTAAAAAACCTAAATCATTCATAGAACTTGCTTATGGCTACTTACCCTTGGTTTTGGGGGCAAATTTAGCTCATTACCTGCGCTTAGGTTTAGGTGAAGGTGGGCGAATTTTACCCGTGACTTTAGCCACTTTTGGCTTAAATAGCGAAAATTTGCCAGTGTTAGTAGCTCATCCAGCCGTAATTGAATTTTTACAAGGTTCGACTTTAGTTATTTCCGTATTGCTAACAATAGTACTAACGCAGAAAATAGCACGCCAGCCACTGCGATCGCTATTTTGGCAACACCTAGCAACCATCGTCTTGGCAGCTAGTCTGTGGATGCTAATTGTTTTCTAGCTGAATTACCTGTCTTCATCGATTTAACACTCAAAATTTAAAATATTCAGTTTAATTCAAAGATTAGGTAAACTTTGAACTATGGCTTTAATACATCATATATTTTTTGTTTATATTAGCACTCAGTACAGGTGCAACTCTATCTACCCCTAATCCAAAAACTCCTTATGTTGTCACTACCTACTGTTACTTCTGAGGCAGGAGGTTATGTTGTGAATAACTTAGCTGTCACGGCTCATTGGAAATCAGTTAAATCTTTACAACAACCTTTGCACTGCTCGACCTCAAGTATCACGAAAAGATTAATTGACATCCTAGGAGCGATTGTTGGGCTAGTTATTACAGCCATACTGATCATTCCCATAGCCATAGCTACCAAAATTACCGATCCTGGCCCAGTATTCTACTCCCAAGTTCGCTGCGGTATGAATGGGCAAACTTTCCGCATTTGGAAGTTCCGTTCTATGGTAGTTAATGCTGAGAAACTGAAGCACTTAGTCAAAAATCAAGCCAGCGGCCACATTTTTAAATCAGATGATGATCCCCGGATTACACCTATTGGCAAATTCCTGCGTCGGACTAGCTTAGATGAATTCCCCCAATTTTGGAATGTGTTAATGGGGGATATGAGTTTAGTTGGGACTCGTCCACCCACCCCTGATGAAGTTATGCACTATGCGCCGCACCATTGGGAGAGATTAAGAGTTAAGCCAGGAATGACGGGAGAATGGCAAGTCAATGGTCGTTCTCAAATCAAAGATTTTGAAACTATCGTTAAGATGGATATTGATTATCAAAAGAAATGGTCTATCGGCTATGACCTGATGCTAATTTGGAAAACAATTTGGGTAGTACTGCACAAAAGTGGTGCTTATTAAGATTTTTTGCTTTCAACCCTTAACACCACTACCTGTATCCGTTGGGACAATATACCTTTGTAAAAATAAAAATAATATGAGCACTGGAGCAATCGAAATAATTGAGCCAGCAGCAACTAAACGCCAATCTAAAGAAAACGTCCCTGCTAATTTTGCCACTCCCAACGGTAAGGTATATAGTTTTTCGTCTTGAATGACAATCAATGGCCACAGAAAATCACTCCAAGAACCAATAAAGACAAAAATTGCCAGAGTGACTAACGCCGGACGAACAGCAGGCAACATAATATGCCACCATAAGCCTAATTCCGAACTGCCATCCATCCGGGCGGCTTCTTCGATTTCTTTGGGGACACCCATAAAAGCTTGCCGTAGCAAAAAAATGCCAAAAGCCGAGGCTAAACTCGGAAACATCATTCCCCAATAACTGTTTACTAAGCCTAACTGAACTGTGAGAATGTATAAGGGGATCATGACAATCTGAAACGGAATCATGATTGTAGATACGATCGCAATAAAAATCCAATCTCGCCCTGGAAATGAAAGCCTAGCTAAAGGGTAAGCCGCTAAAGCACAAAAAAGTAGATTTAAACCAACAGTCAGCACAGAAACCAAAGTGCTGTTATATAAATATTGAGCAAAAGGTAAAGATTGCCAAACACTCTTAAAATTACTTAGAGTAGGTTGGCTAGGTAATAATTGTGGCGGGGATTGTAAAATATTTTCGGTGGGTGATTTCAACGCTGTACTAATTAACCACAACAATGGAAACAGCGTTAATAATGCGATCGCACTTAGTAAACTGTATGTGCTCAAAATTTGCCAACGTGAGTTTTTTATATTCAGCTTCATAAAATTTATTTGCAGAACCTTTCAACCCTATTCCCAGTTCCTTGTTCCCTACTATAAATAATGAATTTAGTTTCTGTAGCGATCGCTTGTAAAGGTATATCCCACTTTTGGCTAGGTAGTTGCGGCAAGTAAGCAAAATCAAACACTATACCTACAGTTGGTTTATTAGCCCATTCAGAAGAACCCAGTAAGCGGTCATAATATCCACCACCATAACCCAAGCGATAACCTTGGCGATCGCCAGCTACACTAGGCACAAGAATTAAATCGACTTCACGAGGATCTATTCTTGGCGCATCGGGATGTGGTTCTTTAATGCCATAGCTGTTAATTTCTACTAAGTCTCCAACTTGCCAAAGATGCCAAGATAGGGAATTACCCACGCAGCGCGGAAATCCCCATTGATATCTAGTATTTGCAAATAAAGGACTGATATCAGGTTCTTGACGAAAGCTAAAATAAGCCAGTATTGTTTTTACTTGGTTAAAGATAGCAGAAGCTTGCAATTGTTGACAGATGCGATCGCTTTTATCTCTCCACTCTGTAACAGACATTAATTGCCGTTGTTTGATTAATGTGCGGCGTAGTTTAACCTTATCTAGTTGCATATCAACTGTACCCATAAAAATTGTAGAGACGTTGCATTGCAACATCTCTACATCAAGAGAACGTCTAACCTACAGTGTTTAAGCAGCGTTTTGACGATACCAATCAATGGTATTTTTTAGCCCTTCTTTAAAGCCCACTTGCGCCGTGAAGCCAAAAGCTTGCTTGGCGCGTTCCGTATCCAAACATCTACGGGGTTGACCATTGGGTTTGTCAGTTTCCCAAACGATTTCACCGTCAAATTCCATTAGTTCGCAAATTAGGGTAATCAAATCACGAATGGAAATTTCATAGCCAGTACCTAAGTTCACTGGTTCAGAGTCATTGTAAAATTGAGTACCCATAACAATTCCCCGTGCTGCATCTTCTGAATAGAGGAATTCACGGGTAGGACTGCCATCACCCCAAACTGGGAGTTGTTTTTCTCCCTTAATTTGGGCTTCGTGGACTTTGCGAATTAAGGCGGGAATTACATGAGAACTGCTGGGGTCAAAGTTATCTTCTGGCCCGTATAAATTTACAGGTAGTAAGTAAATACCATTGAAACCATATTGCTGGCGGTAAGATTGCAACTGAACTAACAGTGCTTTTTTCGCCACACCATAAGGTGCATTCGTTTCTTCTGGGTAGCCATTCCAAAGATCATCTTCTTTAAATGGCACAGGAGTAAATTTAGGATAGGCGCAGATTGTCCCAACACAGACAAATTTTTCTACTCCAGCTTGATAGGCCGCATGAATTAGCTGGGTTCCCATAATCAAGTTGTCGTAGAACAACTCTGCGGGCTTTTCACGGTTGAGACCAATCCCACCAACGTGAGCCGCTAAGTGAATAATAATGTCTTGTTGGTCAACTGCACGCTGGCAATTTTCCCAAATCCGAATGTCGCATTCACGCGATCGCGGTATTGTAATTTTGGCACTATCAGCCCCAGCTTTACACAGATGATCTATCACCTGACGACCTAGGAATCCCGCTCCACCTGTAACGAGAATCCTTTTATTTTTCAGTTCTAAGGCAGTCATATTTTTATTTATAGCGGTGTGAATCAGAAATGGAGCGCGCCCAGTTCTTGCCGAATAGTAGCAATATCTACAGGTGTTGATGAACCATTACCATTGGGGGAAGTATGTCCCAACGCTTGTAAATCGGCTTCTACCATCAAAGAAACTAACCCTTCAAAGGTGACTGAAGGTTGCCAACCTAATTTCTGTTTTGCCTTAGTCGGATCGCCAATTAATAAGTCTACTTCTGCAGGGCGCAAGTAGCGATCGTCAAACTCTATGTAATCTTGCCAGTTAAGATTGACATAACCAAAAGCTAATTCTAAAAATTCTCGTACTGAGTGGGTTTCACCAGTGGCAATTACGTAATCATCTGGCTGTTCTTGTTGTAACATCAACCACATCGCTCTGACGTAATCTTTGGCATAGCCCCAATCACGTTTAGCATCAAGATTGCCCATGTACAATTTTTTCTGCTTACCAGCCACAATTCTCGCTACTGCTCTGGTGATTTTGCGAGTTACAAATGTTTCACCACGTCGGGGTGATTCATGGTTGAACAAAATACCGTTACAAGCAAATAAATTATAGGACTCGCGGTAATTTACTGTTTGCCAGTGAGCGTAAACCTTAGCACAAGCATAAGGACTGCGAGGATAAAACGGCGTAGTTTCGCTTTGTGGTACTGCTTGTACTAAACCATACATTTCCGAAGAACCAGCTTGGTAGAAACGTACTTCAGTACCTGTGCGGCGTTGGTAGTCCCGAATAGCTTCCAACAGACGCAGTGTACCCATACCAACTGCATCAACTGTGTACTCTGGGGAATCAAAGCTAACTCTGACGTGAGATTGTGCGCCTAAATTGTAAATTTCTGTTGGCTGAACTTCTTCCAAAATTCGTCGCAGTGTTGTACCGTCTGTCAAATCACCGTAATGAAGAAATAAGCGCACTCCCTCTTTGTGAGGATCTTCATAAATGTGATCGATGCGATCGGTGTTGAAGGTGGAAGTCCGACGAATAATTCCATGAACCTCGTAACCTTGCTCTAGTAAAAACTCACTCAAGTATGAACCATCTTGACCGGTAATACCAGTAATCAAAGCTCGCTTGATTTGCACCATGCTCAACTATTCCTTAGTTATTTTTGAATCTATACAGTTTTATTCAGTCCAACTGATACAACCTAGCAGCTAATGGCTAAATTGCCTAATGGGAAAGTTACGGGTCTTAATTAATAAAACAGATTTGCCGTCAATAAATATACTTAATAATATGTTTTTTAAAAAGTCAATATTTAGTAGACTAACGCAATTAAGTGTAATAACTTGTTGCTACTCTTTTAATCTTTGCTAAAACTTCATATAATCTGGTTTTTGTTAAAGCTAAATCGATTTTTATTTTTGCTATTTATAAACTAAACGTTATGCACAGGATGGATTTTAGACACAATTGTAAGTTAAATGATGGTTAATAATTATTTGCTTGAGGATTTTTTTATTTTTGAGTAATTAATTTTAATTATTAAGAATAATGGAAATAATGTATGTAAGTTGATTCCTGAAAAATTTTAGTGACATAAAAATTACAATATTTTTTTGAAAAAAATAATAAAGTATAAAAATTAAAAATTTTTTAGGGGTATTTACTACCCCCATAGTCAAATAACGTTGATGTTTTTTCAGTAAGCTCCGTTATTTTTAGGCATAATGACCACATCAATCGTTTTCAGTATTATCCACAGGTCAAGCCAAAAATTTCTAAATTTGACATAGTGCAAGTCTATTTGGACTCTGCGGGGGTAAGGAATATCATTACGCCCTGACACTTGCCACAATCCAGTGATTCCGGGACGAATTGTTAATACTTGGTCGATATGATTACCGTATTTTGGTAGTTCTTCTGCGACCAATGGTCGAGGCCCTACAACACTCATATCTCCCATGAGAACATTCCAAAACTGGGGAAACTCGTCCAGACTAGTAATCCGTAAGAATCTGCCAATTTTGGTAATTCTGGGGTCATGTTTGAGCTTGAAACTGCTTTCAAATTCTTGTCGCATTTGCGGTGAGGTTTCCATCATCTGCACGAGGATCTCGTCGGCGTTGCTCACCATTGTGCGGAATTTTATACAATTGAAGCGTTTGTAGTTTTTACCTACCCGTTCTTGGACATAAAAAATCGGGCCTTGTGAACTCAAAGCAATCAGCAAAGCCAAAATTAAGTAAAGCGGAAAGAACAAGACTAATACTGATAGCGAAAATCCTATATCGAACAGTCGCTTGGCAAACTCTCCGTTTAAAGCCTGAAAAGACAAACCTCTAGATTTGACTTTAGGTGTCTTTGTTTTTTTACTACGTTTTAAAAAAGTACGCGTAGACGAACTAGCGTCTTGCCGTAGGCTTCGCTTGCCGGAGAGGAGTGAGCTCTGGGCAGTCATCATACTCCTTAATAATCCACACCACACATAGTCCCAATCTTAAAGCCAAAATGAGGTGCTTCTGGAGGGAAGTTCCAAAAGCATACACAATTTCAGCACACAAATTTCGGCCATTACTCTAAGTATGGCCTGGTTTTTTGACACTGGTTGAGAAAGTTGAGATAGCTTTGGGCAAAAACTGGCGATGAAAACTTGGCAGCGTGCGATCGCAAATATTCAGGATTAAAGACATTTAGATAAGTCTCAAATTTTTCTACTGCTGCTGTCAAGGCTGCTGCTGTTTGCTCTTGAAAGAAGATACCTGTTCCTTGATCGGGATGCAATCGCACATCCTGGACTGTCTCTAAGGCTCCCCCTGCACCATAAGCAATCACTGGAGTCCCACAAGCTTGTGCTTCTACTAAAGCAATGCCAAAGTCCTCACAAGCGGCGTAAACAAATGCCCTGGCTTTTGCCATATATTGTTTTACTACATCGTCAGGCTGCCAACCCAATATTTTAATGTTAGGATTGGCTATTTTGCGAATTTTTTCCATCTCTGAACCTGTGCCAATTATTACCAATGGTAGCTGCAATTTATTAAACGCTTGGACAATTAAAGATACCTGTTTGTAACTGACTAACCGGGAAACAGTTAAGTAAAAATCCTCTTTTTGGAGAAAAAGAGGAAAGGCTTCGATATTCACAGGAGGATAAATTACTGCCGCTTCCCGTCGATAGCAACGCCAAATTCTTTTAGCTGTGTGCTGTGAATTAGCAATAAAGTAATCAACGCGATTAGCACTTAAGACATCCCACTGACGCAGCCTATGTAACAGATATCTTGTAAACCAACCTGGTAAACCACGGCCTAATTTGCTGTGATTGAGATAATCAAAAGTCAAGTCCCAAGCATAACGCATAGGACTATGGCAGTAGCAAATATGCAACTGGTCTGGAGTGGTGAGGATGCCTTTAGCTACGGCATGAGACGATGACAAAATTACGTCATATTGGCGTAAATCTAGTTGTTCAATCGCCAAAGGTAACAAGGGTAAATATTTTTGCACTCCATTACGGGCTGCCGGAAAGTGTTGCAAAAAGGTCTTACCAATTTGACGCTTGTACAAGTAACTTTCCGGGTTGCTGGATTCAAAGTCAATCAGAGCATATAAATCAGCATCAAGATGATTCAGAATTTCTTGTACAACTAGTTCTGAACCGCCAGTGGCTTTAGGTGTCAGCCACTCATGAACCAGAGCATATTTCAAGGACACAGCTAAGTTGAATAGGTGGAAAATACATTAGGCAAATTGTGAGGAAGCGTCCCAGATTCAACCCCAGACGTAATTCTGTGGCAAGAGGTTCCAGTGGGATCAGCAACCTGATAACCTCTAGGTGGGGAGTGGGGACTCATAAAGTCAAAAATCAAAAGTCAAAAGCTAAAAGACTCTTTTTTTAACTTTCGCCTTTTTACTTTTAACTTCCTAACCTCTAACCTCTCCATTAGATATAACAGGGGAATTTATGCGAATTTTGATTATGGGTGGCACTAGGTTCATTGGTGTTTACCTAACTCAGATACTTTTAGAACAAGGGCATGAGGTGGTACTGTTCAATCGTGGTAATCGTGCTGTACCGCCAGGAGTAGGACAAATTATAGGCGATCGCACGGATGCAACACAGCTAAAGGAAAAATTATCACAAGAAAATTTTGACATTATTTTTGACAATAATGGTCGAGAATTAAGTGATACTCAGCCTTTAGCAGAAATTTTTGCCGGGCGGGTGCAACATTTTGTTTATATGAGTTCGGCAGGGGTATATCTTAAATCTGACCAATTACCCCATGTGGAAGGGGATGCAATCGACCCGAAAAGTCGGCATAAGGGTAAATATGAAACGGAAGCTTACTTAGCGGAAAAAGGCTTACCTTTTACCTCTATTCGCCCAACTTATATTTATGGGCCACAAAATTACAATGATTTAGAAAGTTGGTTTTTTGATAGAATTGTGCGCGATCGCCCAATTGCTATCCCCGGTAACGGTTTACACATTACCCAATTTGGTCATGTCAAAGATTTGGCAACAGCTATGTCTTTGGTTGTGGGTAATCAAACAGCAGTTGGACAGATTTATAATATCTCAGGCGATCGCTTTGTTACATTTGATGGTTTAGCTCGTGCTTGTGCGGCTTCGGCTGGCAAATCACCTGATGCACTCAAAATAGTTCACTACGACCCGAAAAAATTTGATTTTGGCAAGCGCAAAGCTTTTCCGATGCGCGTGCAACATTTCTTCGCGTCGGTAAATAAAGCTCAAATCGAATTAAATTGGCAGCCTGAGTATGATTTAGTTTCTGGACTTGCAGATTCCTTCCAAAATGATTATCTCGCTAGTGGTCGAGATCAGAAGGAAATTGATTTTTCTGTAGACGAAGAAATTTTACAATCTGTCTAGAAATTTATATTTGGTTGGGGTCAATTCCCAACTCTCTTAGCTTGGCAGCTAATCTCTCAACCTTCTGGTTTTCCTGCTCTACAGGAGTAGGAACCCAATTTCCCGAGGCATCATACCAGCGCAACCATAACCGTTCAATTCCTTGATAAGTTCCTTGCCAAAGTCCTAACCCCAACTGCAAACTAGGCATCCAAATTCTTGGTGTAGTTAAATCTATTTCACTGTAGCGGTCTGCAACCAGTTGAAATGCTTGTAATTTGTCAGTGTAGCGGTCGAAGACAATATAGTAAGGAACTCGTAAAATCCGTTCATAAACTTCCCATTTCGTGGGCGGTTGGTTAACCTCTCTTAGAGTTTGTCCTAAATCTTCTTTTTCTGTCCCAGGAGATAATAATTCAACTACAACAAAAGGTGCGACACCTTCTTGCCAAATTACGTAACTTAAACGTAAATCTTTTTGTTCATAGAGATGAGATATACCCAAAACCGCGAACCAGTCTGGGCGTTTATACCATAATGGATGGTGCAGGTCGTAGTAGAGATTTAAATCGCTAGCAACAAATACTTGTTCAGATGGGTAGTTGGGAAGCAAGAAAGTGTCTTCTAAAAGGCGGGGTTGCCAAAGATGAAATTGGTCGGGCAAGCCTGGCTCCTGTGGATCTTCACTCTTGAGATCATACATTGTAGGTAAAGTTTCTTTTGCAGGGCGAGGTGGGTCTGTTTGATACATAAAGTAGCATCCTAATGATGGTTTAAAAACAAGTATGGATTTAGGCTAGTGCTAATTAAGTTTATTCATAGATTGTTGAATTGATTTTAATTATAGATGAAATATTATGCAGACAGTATTGGTAACAGGTGGTGCAGGATTTATCGGTGCTAACTTTACGCTTGTAGCACGAAGAAATAATTGGATTAATATTATTAATTTAGATAAATTAACCTATGCAAGTAATTTAGATAATTTAGGAGAAATCAAAGATGATATAAATTATCATTTTGTCCAGGGAGATATTGGTAACATTGAACTAGTTAGTTATTTACTAGATAAGTATCAACCTCAGGCAATTATTAATTTTGCTGCCGAAACTCATGTTGATCGGTCTATATTTAGTCCCCAGTCTTTTATTCAAACTAATGTAGTTGGAACTTTTAATTTACTGGAAGCAACTCGATTTTATTGGCAGAAACTCTCGCTGCAAAACCAGCAAAACTTTCGCTTCATTCACGTATCTACAGATGAAGTATACGGCTCACTGAAGGTGCAAGACCCAGCTTTTCGAGAAGATACGCCCTATGCACCTAATAGTCCTTATGCAGCATCTAAAGCAGCCTCAGATCATTTTGTCAGAGCTTACTATCACACTTACGGGTTGCCGACTTTAACAACAAATTGCTCGAATAATTATGGGCCAAGACAATTCCCTGAAAAACTGATACCTTTGACTATCCTGAATGCTTTGGATGGCAAACCTCTACCAATATATGGTGATGGTCAAAACATTCGAGATTGGCTTTATGTGATTGACCATTGTGAAGCTATTTATCTGGTTCTGCAAAATGGCAAAATTGGGGAAACTTATAATATTGGCGGAATGAATGAACAAACTAATTTAAGAGTAGTTAAAAAAATATGCACCATTCTTGATGAATTAGCTCCTCAATCTACTTCTTATGCTGACTTGATAACTTTTGTAGCTGACCGTCCTGGTCATGATTGGAGGTATGCAATTGATTGTACAAAAATTAGTAGCGAATTAGGCTGGCAACCAAAAGAAAACTTTGATAGTGGTTTATTCAAAACAGTGCAATGGTATTTGAATAATTCAAATTGGGTGCAACAAGTACGTTCAGGTGCTTACCAGAACTGGCTGAAACAAAACTACGAAAATCGGACAACCAAATGAAAGGAATTATTTTAGCTGGTGGCTTTGGTACACGTCTTTATCCAATTACCAATGTTGTGAGTAAACAACTAATGCCGATTTATGACAAGCCAATGATTTATTATCCCTTGTCTGTGTTAATGTTGGCAGGAATTAGAGAAATTTTAATTATTTCTACACCCAAAGATTTACCTTTGTTGCAACAACTTTTAAAAGATGGTAGTCAGTGGGGTTTGCAGTTTAGTTATATTGAACAGCCTTATCCAGAAGGATTAGCTCAGGCTTTTATTTTGGGTAAAGAGTTTATTGCCAATGAACCAGTTTGCTTAATTTTAGGTGACAACATTTTTTATGGTAATGGTTTAATAGAAGTTTTAATGAGAGCCTCCCAATTAAAAGAAGGCGGACTGATATTCGGTTATCAAGTAAAAGACCCAAGGGCGTATGGAGTAATTGAATTTGATGCGGGAGGTTGGGTAATAGGTATAGAAGAAAAGCCTGTATTGCCTAAGTCTAAATATGTAATTCCGGGGATATATTTTTACGATGATCAAGTGGTAGATATTGCTGCTAAACTTAAGCCTTCTGCTCGTAATGAGTTAGAAATTACTGATGTGAATATGGCTTATTTAAAGCAAGGTAAATTAAGAGTTGAGCTTTTAGGCAGAGGATATGCTTGGTTAGATGCAGGAACTCATGAATCTTTACATCAAGCTGCTAGTTTTATTCAAACTTTAGAAGAAAGACAAGGGTTAAAGATAGCTTGTATTGAAGAGATAGCTTACACTCAAGGCTACATTGATGTCTCTCAATTACAGCAATTGATTGAACCACTGGCAAAAAGTAGCTATGGTCAATATTTAATGACAATTTTAGAAGATGATTATCTCATTGGCAGAAGTCCACAATGTTTCATTAATTCGTAGTAAACATTCTGCCTAACTTTGCGTACCTCTGCGTTGAAATATTATTCAACATTACTAACCTTTGGTGGTAAAAGATAAATTACACCCGATATTAAAGTTAAAGCAACAGAAATCCAAAAGGCAATTAATGATGAAGTTTGCCACTCTACTGATAAAGGTGCAATTAAAAGTGCGATCGCAATTATTTGACTCACGGTCTTCAGTTTACCCCAAATATTCGCCCCCGAAATTTTTGTTTGATTAACTCGCCAACCTGCGATCGCTAATTCCCGCGCTAAAATCAAAAACACTCCCCATGCTGGTACTTTCCCCAATTCAATCAACACCATCAACGGCGCAAGTACCAAAAATTTATCTACTAAAGGATCTAAAAATTTACCTAAATCACTAATTTGGTTGAGTTTCCGTGCTAAATATCCATCTAACCAGTCAGTAGATGCAGCAATCAGAAAAATTGTCAAGCATATCCATCTAGATTGCGGCGTGGGATTGTACAAACCATAAACTAAAAATGGCACACCAAGAAGCCGAGAAAAAGTAATCCAGTTGGGTAGCGTCATGATTTAGGTCGAGGAACTATTTATAATTTTAACCAACCAAATAATTGTCCCAATGTCAAATGTAAATCACTGACTAAATCGGGAACTGGCAATATATCTTCTTCGTTTTCTAAATATATAATTTGCTGGTGAGGCGGATAAACTAAAACACACAATTCCTCTGGGTCAATTAACCAACCTAAGCTAGTACCATGATTTAAACAATGTAAAATATTTTTGGTAACTTTGGTTGTACTTTGTTCAGGAGAGAGAATTTCAATTGTCCAATCTGGATACGTATTAAAAACGTTGGCAATATTACCTTTTTCATCTACAGGAATCCGATTCCAAGCAAATACCGCGACATCTGGAACCGTGGAATGTCCACCAAAAGTACAGCGTAATTCTGGAAAAGCAAATGCAGCCTTTTTAGGTTTGGCTACACCGTTAATTGTATTAACTAATTCACCTTGAAGTATGCTATGTTTACCTTGTGGCATAGGTTTTTGAATTATTTCACCATCAATATATTCACTGGCTGGTTTAGTTTCTGGTAATTGTAAAAATTCTTCTAAAGATATCTGGCGAGTTGGTGTTTTAATCATAATATTTACCTGCGCGTATTTAAACTCAAGGTTAGCTTAAATCAACTGATTGTGTACTGGAAGATTGTACATAGTAATAAGGGCGTGGGTGTCATTTACATGGCATGATCTGTATTTCGAGATCATCCAGACAATACTATGACTGACAATATAAATTTTCGCATTGAGCGCGACTCAATGGGCGATCGCCAAATTCCTAGTAATGTTTATTACGGCATTCAAACCCTACGGGCTACCGAAAATTTCCCAATTAGTGGGCTTAAACCCTTAAATACTTACGTAGATGCTTGCTTACTAATTAAAAAAGCTACTGCAATTGTTAACGGGGAATTAGATTGTATTTCCCCAGAGATTAGTCAAGCAATTATCAAAGCCACTGATGAAATCCTGGCTGGGGCGTTGCGTGACCAATTTGTGGTAGATGTTTATCAAGCTGGTGCGGGAACTTCGCACCACATGAATGTTAACGAAGTTTTAGCAAATCGGGCGTTAGAAATTCTCGGTGATGAAAAGGGTAATTACAAACGAGTTAATCCTAACGACCATGTGAACTACGGACAGTCTACCAATGATGTCATCCCAACAGCGATTCGCCTTGGCGGTTTATTAGCACTTTCTCATACATTACACCCAGCTTTAGATAAAGCGATCGCCGCCTTAGAAAACAAAGCGGTAGAATTTCAAAACATCGTCAAATCTGGTAGAACTCACATGCAGGATGCTGTACCTGTGCGTTTGGGTGATACTTTTGGTGCTTGGGCGCAAATTTTGACAGACCATCAAAACCGGATTTATACTGCCTCTGGAGACTTGATGGTGCTGGGTTTAGGCGGTAGCGCGTCTGGTACAGGTTTAAATACTCATCCTTTATATCGCGCCCGTGTGGTGGAAGTTCTCTCGGAATTACTCAATATGCCCTTAGAACCTGCGTCGCATTTAATGGCCGCAATGCAGAGTATGGCTCCGTTTGTCAATGTTTCTGGTGCTTTACGCAACTTAGCACAGGATTTAGTCAAAATATCTCATGATTTGCGGTTGATGGACTCTGGCCCAAAAACTGGCTTGAAAGAAATTCAACTTCCGCCTGTGCAACCAGGTTCTTCGATTATGCCCGGGAAATATAACCCAGTCATGGCAGAGATGACATCAATGGTGTGTTTTCAGGTGATGGGTTACGACAATGCGATCGCTTTTGCTGCCCAAGCGGGACAATTAGAATTAAATGTGATGATGCCATTGATTGCCTATAACTTGATTCACAGTATCGAAATTCTGGGTAATACTATCAGTGTGCTGACAGAACGTTGCATTGCGGGAATTACGGCTAACGAAGAACGTTGTTTAGCCTACGCGGAAGGTAGTTTGGCTTTAGTAACCGCATTGAATACCCACATTGGCTATCTAAATGCTGCTGATGTTGCCAAAGAATCATTAGCCAGTGGTAAATCTTTGCGACAGATTGTTTTAGAAAAAGGTCTGATGACGGAAACCCAATTAGCCGAAGTATTAGATTTAGAACAAATGAGTGGTATCTTACCTCTCAAGAGAGAATCTTAAATTAATCAGAAGCGATCGCCTGACATTGCTGATATTTATTTTAGGGCGATCGCTTTTGAGTTTTTTAACTATTTCCTAACTTATCAATATTAAAGCCTGAAGAAATTATTAGGAGTTAAACAAAAATGGCAACTTTAACTATTCGTTTACCAGACGATAAACATAATAGATTGAAAGAACTTGCTCAAGCTAAAGGTATAAGTGTCAATACACTGATTGAAGAACTCTCCACAATAGCTTTAGCTGAATTTGATTCCCAGACAAGATTTAAAGCAATGGCTGTAACTGGTAGCGCAGAAGAAGGTTTGAAAATTTTAGCTAAACTCGATACTTTGACAGATTAGATAAAGATTTTGCCAAAATCTCTAATTTAAGAATAGAAGATTGGACAATATCTTAAAGCGATCGCTTTTACAAAAGTCTGATTATTGGAGGTGCGATCGCTTGTTGTCAAACTATCTGAAGGAATGCGATCGGTGTTTACAGATTATTCATTCAATTTGTTGAGACTTGTTCTTCTTTCGACATTTCTTCATAAATTTCATCCGCTGTTACTTCTTTTAGCCTGATTGAATCTCTAATCAACCTTCGGCTCTGCTTAACTTCATCAATTGCTTTCAAGTATTCCTCTGTAGATATAATTTCTTGCAAACCACGATCAAATTTTTCTAGTAGAGTAATGCAGGACTTATAGACTACATTTGCTAGATCAGAACCAGAAAAGCCCTCCGATTTTGCTGCCAAAAGTTGAAAGTCTAATTGTTGGTGTCCTGGTAAATTAGTAGGCGTATGTTTCTCTAAAATTATTGCCCTACCCTTTTCATCTGGCAAAGGAAACTCAATATGATCTAATATGCGCCTGCGAAAAGCAGGGTCATAATTAGATACCAGATTTGTAGCAAATAAAATTACTCCATTAAACTTAGCCAATTCTATCAGCATTACCGAACGGGTGTTATTGACAGCAGTATCATAGGACTGCTGAACATCTTCCACACGTCTTCCCAAAAAAGAATCTGCTTCATCAAAAAATAAAACAGCATCATTTTTTGAGGCTTCCTCAAAAACGATCTTGATATGTTTTGAAGTATCACCTACATACTTAGATTCTAAACCAGCATAGTTAACAACCATTAATGACTTATTCAGTTTTTTAGCTATGGCTTCAGCCGCAAAAGTTTTACCTGTACCTGGCAAACCCACCAAATTTAGTGACACAGCTAATTTATTTTTAAATCCTGCAATATCTTTTAGTCCCCATTGATCAAATAAAATGTGCTGATGTTTAATTATGATTAAATTTCTCAATATCCTTTTTTTTAAATCTTCTGGTAGTATCAAATCATCCATTGTGGCTTGAGGTTCAATTATCTCAAACAAATTTAACTCACTTTTTTCTTCTGTACTTGAAATAGGATTATTGTCTTCACCTTCTATAGGATGATAATTTGCTAAATGAATATGTAGTGTACTTCCAACTCTTTCATTTTTTAATGGTTCACTCAATAGGGCCTTCAGAATTTCATTACCCTGTTCTTTGGAAATATGTCCTGAAACGCTAATTTCTCGCAGATCACTACGAAGATGTGAAAATGGGCTTTTTCTAGAAATCAAAGATAATTGCGTACCACCTCTCATCAATATTTCTGTGTCTTTTACTGAAGGAGCAAATAGTATATGTGTATATTGATTATCTTTTAAATAGTATTCTAGTTGCTTTCTCACAAATTTATCTATCTCAGTACTATGTTCAGTAGGGAAAAGTGAAATAAATTTCATTTTTTGAACCTCATATATGAAAATTTGTTTCTATTCACTGCAATCAAGATTTTTTATTAAAGCTTGAGCTGCTTATAAGCTTACATCCACTTTCAGCACATAAATTCTGTCTTCCTAAGCTCAATATAATCTACCGAGTTCGATTGTGTATTTTTAGCCACGATACATAATTTTTCGGTATTTCTTCTCAAAGTAGATGTTACCTGTTATTTATTCAGATAATCTTAGAGGATGTTTGTAAAGTCATGAAAAATACTAAAAACCACTCTCCAAACCTCTCCCCGACAATGAGAGAGGCCTTGAAACTCCTAATTGCTCGTGAGTGTTAGGGGCTAGGGGGGTTAGGTTTTTCAGATTTTGATGTTAACAACAATACTTTTAAAACATCCTCTTACTTAACTATTCGGAATAAAAAATCATAATTATTTATTCGTTACTACATACATTTTTGCCTTGTTATACGTGTAATTTTGCCATTTATCTCTTTCATTTAATGTTAAAGGTACTGAATGCTCATTTTCTCTTTTCGCAGATAGTACAAGCTGATCTAATATTGCTGCTTTATTACTATCATTCATTTCTTGTACCTGAACATTGTTTTTTTTCAATTCATCTTGAAGTGCATTTTGTGAAACTCGAAAACTTTCTGGCCCTGTTGATACAATAATATCATTTCGCTTAATAAGATTATGGATAGATTTTATCCAACCTGTGACTGAATCAATTATTTTGCTAATAACAGAATCCAACCAATAACTAAATTCATCCCAAGCATTTCCAATAAAATTGAAAAAATCATCTAAAAAATCCATAGTGCATATTCTCCATCTAAAGCAATTAGTTATAACGTTTTATATTCCAAACCTTTGCCTTTCTAGAACCTGTTTCCGGCCAGTTACGTATACTTTGATTACTCCATTGGCTAGTATCAATATCAATTGGAATTTCCTCTTTAATAATAGGTGGCTGCCCTTTTGAAATCAGCAACACAATAAATACAGGTTGACCATTAACTTTACCAATAGTTAAGGCTACGTCATCAGTATCTTCATTTAAATAATCTTCCAAAGTTTCATATAGTTGATTTGGAATTATTAGCTTTTCTCCAACAAGAGTTTGACAAAATTCATCTAATTCATTAAAAATTGATTTAATAGCATCGGAAAATGAATTTAATGAATCCAAAATATTTATCTTACGAAAGTAATTAGAAAGTTTGGGAATTTTTCCGGCACTAGTCCACCTAGTGTCAGAGCCTTCTTGGCATACTTTTGTATCTATGCTAATTAAATTTTTACTAATAAGTTGTTTCCATTCTTTTACAGTCAATTGCTCAAGAATAACTTTATATCCAATTAATTGAGAATTTTCTTCGTGATTGAAAAAGTTCATAAATGAATATCTCCATCGTGTAATATTCGCTATTTACTTAAAGTAACAACTTCTTAATTAACAAAAGTAATCTTTTGTTGAATTATATGATTTCCCCATTCCAAGTATTTTGCTTGCACTCCTCATATTCGTATCAACCAAAATTAAGTTGATAGCTTAAGAATAAAAAATTAACCCTAAATTGTCCCTAGCGGAATGTTGGGTTTTAAACCTATCAAAATGTGAGGTCGAGAAACTGCAAATTTTTGATGGGGTGACAAGTGCTTGAGTGCGATCGCTCAGACTCAATTCGGCGAAAATATTATTGGCATCAAACCTAACGTGCTAATCTGCTCGTTATTCTTGCTTTTGGCAAATAGATACAGCACTTACAATTACTGAATCACTTAAACGCAATTATCTACCCATGCAGACTCAAAAACCCTCTGTCAGCTTAATCAGGGCTACTTCATACGAGAGCGAAGCTTTACGGGAATCCTTAATTACTTTGCTAGAACCGCTTGGGGGAATAGCCGCTTTTGTCAAACCAGGACAAAAAGTATTACTCAAGCCTAACCTTCTAACTGGCGCACGTCCGACAAAAGAATGCACTACCCGCGCTGAACTGGTTTATGAAGTTGCCAAATTGGTAATTGCAGCAGGCGGTAAACCTTTTTTAGGGGATAGTCCAGCTTTTGGTAGTGCTAGGGGTGTAGCAATTGCCAATGGCTATCTACCTTTAATAGAAGAACTCAATCTTTCAATCAGCGAATTTCACGGTAAGCGTTACCAAACAGTCAGTGAAAATTTCAATCATCTGCTACTTTGCAAAGAAGCAATGGAAGCTGATGTGATTATTAATTTGCCCAAAGTTAAATCACATATGCAGCTAACTTTAACATTGGGCGTAAAAAATTTGTTTGGTTGTGTTCCCGGTAAAATGAAAGCTTGGTGGCATATGGAAGCCGGAAAAGATGCTAACCGTTTTGGCGAAATGTTAGTCGAAACAGCTAAGGCAATTAACCCAGATTTAACTATTTTGGATGGCATTATTGGCCACGAAGGAAATGGCCCCAGTGCTGGAGAACCCCGGGAATTGGGCGTTTTGGCTGCTGCTACCAATGTATTCGCTTTAGATAGGGCAATGTTAGAAGTGCTGAATGTACCACCGCATCAAGTTCCAACTGTTGCGGCTGCTCAACGACTAAATATTTGCCCTGAATTAGCTGAAATCGAGTTTCCTAATTTACATCCTGATTTATTACAAATTACAGATTGGCGTTTACCCGATAAACTAATGCCAATTGATTTTGCGATGCCGCGTGTTATTAGATCAACATTTAAACACCTTTACATTCGATTCATCAAAGAACCTATGAGTGCTTATGGTAAAGGTTAGTTTATTTTGCAATTTTGCTAAATAGGCAAGTGCCAATTCTGCTACAACAACAGCACAATTAGCGAAGTAATCTGTAAATACCCTCCGATTGCTTAACCAAACCGCCCTAATGTAGTGGCGGTTTTTTATTGCCCTGATTTGTATGGAAGATTATCTATATTCTTAATATTAAGTATATCGTTTGACAGATTTAAATAAAAAATTAGCCATTAGTCGTAGATATAAAATATTGAGCGATCGCACAGGTATTCTCACTCTACCTAGATATAGATTGACAAACTCAAAGTAATATTACATAACACTATTATGCAAAGTTAACAACTTCATTTTGCAGGTGAACATGGTATAACTAACGTTCACTTAAGTAGTTATGTAGGTGCTAATTTGGAAAAATTTTATGGTTACAACAGCCTGATTACCTATATTTGACTAACCCGAAATTGCTGTACAGCCAAGCTTAGTGAACTAGATTAAACCCTAAATTAGTTCAGTATTATTTCGGTATGGAGAAACGGCGATAAAAATCATCTGAATCTGGAAAACCAGCATTGGCTAAATATTTTCAGATGTTACAATATTAGCAAATCTCTGTTTAGTAAGCTAAAAATTAAGCTATGTGGGTAAAAAAAAATGTATTCTTTGATGCTTTTTATTAACCATTGCTTAACCCAAAGATGACATTGTATAGCAACGAAGCGTAACATATTAACCACTTAGCCAATTCCGAAATGTTCACCTGTAACCTTGTATCAAGATTGTCGGAGATAAAATTATTGTTATGACACTAGCCAAAGTGGTTCATATTTTTGACTGCTACACAGTAGCCAGGAAAAAATCGCTAAGATAGCCTTAAGGCTCTCTTTCAGAGAAAACATCAATCAAGTGAGTTGAATAATTTCAAATTTGTATGGATTCAAATAGTCAGTCTGCCAACCCAAACGATACATACTCCCAACGTATGGCAGACATTGTGGGAACCGCGATCGCTCTGTTAACTTTAACCTTACCAGTGTTTGTCATTGGCCATTATTCCTCTAACAATGTGCAAAATAATCAGCAACCCCTGACATACCAACTGGACAGAAACGCAGAGTAAACTAGTAAACTAGCCAGCTTATTGCGGTAAGTCAGCAATTTTAACAGGATTCACCCATCTCAATAACAATGTCAACGAAGCGGTAGTGCGTTAAAAACGTTACTACCGCTTCAGTTTTAGAATCTATTTATATTGAACTATGGGACTCCTAGGGATTTCCAAGAAATCAGTTATTCATTTTGTGGGGTGGGCAGGCAGGAGGAAAGAAGGTTTGAGGCAACTTTACTTTTAGTTACATACTTCGTTTTTTTACGCCTTTCTACTTATATATAAGTTTTTGTAACAATATTACAGTAAAACTTTACTTTTTTATTCTCTAAGCAAAAATTAAGCCTAACTCTGATTAATATGTCAGAAATTAATGATATTTTCCGATTTAAATCACAGTAAAATTTAACATTGAATTAACATTTAAAAAATAGCTACTAAAATTCGGCAGTTCGCATTACAAAATTTTAAAATAATAGTGGTCGAGCAAGTATCATTATCTACCCTAAACTTAGAAAAACTAGGCGACAAACAATCATAAACATTTAGGAATTAAGCATTGCTGATTAGCGATATAAATTTTGTTTCTTGCGAGACGCAAAGAATTAATCTTTAATTTTGATTAAAAATCCTAATTAAACTCGCATTTATGCAACTGTCAAAAACTATTTAGCTAATCCCGCAATAACTTTTTCTCTCTGATTTAAAAATTAATCTCACTCAAGTGATTAAAATAAAATGAGTAACATACTTGCCGATTACACATTCATCAAAATGATTTTTGATGGCATAAATACCTGCACTTATAAAGCTTTTAAAGAGTCCGAAGAAAACTCAGTAATTATCAAAGCTCTCAAAGCTGATTATCCCTCTATAGAGCAAATTGCCCACATCAAAAACGAATATCAAATATTACAATCCCTACAAATAGAAGGCGTAATTCAACCAATAGCTTTAGAAACTATCCAAAATCGTGTCTCACTTATCTTGCAAGATTTTGCTGGAGATACACTTAAAGATATTATTAGTACACATAATTTAGAAATCAAAGATTTTTTGCCAATAGCTATTCAATTAGCTACAACAATATCACAGCTACATCAAAATCATATTATTCATAAAGACATTCAACCTCATAATATCCTCATTAATCCCAACACAAATCAAATAAAAATTATTGACTTTAGCATTGCATCACGCCTATCTAGAGAAAATCAAATTATTCAAGACCTCAATTTGCTAGAAGGTAGCCTGGCTTATATGTCACCTGAGCAAACTGGGAGAATGAACCGTTCCATAGACTATCGAACTGATTTTTACTCCTTAGGCGTGACATTTTACGAAATGCTAACTGGTAGACGACCCTTTATTGCGGTTGACCCATTAGAATTGCTTCACTCACATATTGCGAAAATTCCCCTTCCACCACACGAATTAAATAATAAAATACCACTCGGAATTTCTGATATTGTCATGAAATTATTAGCAAAAACTGCGGAAGAAAGATATCAAAATGCTTTAGGTTTAAAAGCAGATTTACAATTATGCTTACATCAACTGCAAGCAACGGATAAAATTGAAAATTTTGTAGTTGGTCAACTTGATTTATCTAGCCAATTTATTATTCCGCAAAAACTTTATGGTCGAGAGCAAGAAGTTAGTAAATTAATGAATGCCTTTGAGCGAGTAAGTTCTGGTGCAGCCGAATTAGTACTAGTTAGTGGCTATTCAGGCATTGGTAAATCTTCATTAGTAAATGAAATTCATAAACCTATCATCGGCAAGCATGGTTATTTTATTTCAGGAAAGTTTGACCAATATAAACGCAATATACCTTATGCTTCTTTAATTCAAGCTTTTCAAGAATTAATTCGTCAGCTATTAACCGAAAGCGATGAAAACATAGCTAACTGGAAAACAAAAATATTAGAAACAGTTGGGGTAAATGGAAAAGTTATTATTGACGTGATTCCTGATGTTGCCAAAATTATTGGGACTCAGCCAGAAATACCACAATTAGGAATTAATGAAGCACAAAACCGCTTTAATAGGTTATTTCAACAATTTATTCATATCTTTGCTCAAACCCAACACCCCCTAGTAATTTTTTTGGATGATTTACAATGGGCAGATGTCACTTCTCTTAAATTAATTCAACTACTAATTAGTGATTCAGAAAGCAAATATTTATTAATTATCGGAGCATATCGAGATAATGAGGTAAATGCAACTCATCAATTAGCACTAATTTTAGAAGAATTACAAAAAGCTGATGTTAATTACAATAATATTGTTCTCCAGCCGTTGAAACCGTCACATATTCAGCAATTAGTTAACGATACACTTCGTAGTTGTGTAGCAAACTCTCAACAACTAGCAGATTTAGTATTCCAAAAAACTCAGGGTAATCCATTTTTTGTCACCCAGCTACTTAAATCACTTTATCAAGATAACTTGTTATTTTTTAATTTTGATACAAGTTGTTGGGAGTGGAATATTGAGCTATTGGGCAATATTGATATTACTGATAACGTCGTTGAATTGATGGTGAATCAAATTCAAAAACTATTGTCATCGACACAAAAAGTTTTAAAGTTAGCAGCTTGTATAGGCGATAAATTTAGTTTAGATATTTTGAGTATTGTTAACCAAAAATCTTTATCGGAAACAGCTAAAGAATTATGGGAAGCTTTAGAGGTAGGTTTAGTTTTACCTATCAACTCATCTTATAAAATACCTTTAGTTATTAGTGAAAAATTAGAAGAAACACAGCAAAAAATTAACTATAAATTTTTGCATGACCGCGTACAGCAAGCTTCTTATTCTTTAATTCCTGATATTCAAAAAAGAAAAACTCACCTCAAAATTGGGCAGTTACTTCTGCAAAAATTTTCTTTAGAAGAGCGAAAAGAAAACATATTTTATTTAGTAAATCATCTAAATTATGGTCTTGATTTACTAACCTCAGATTCAGAAAAATATCAGCTAGTCGAACTTAACCTGATGGCTGCACAGAAAGCGAAAACCTCTGCCGCCTATGAGTCGGCTATGCGCTATTTAAAAGAAGGCTTAAAGTTATTAAACTCAGAAAGTTGGCAAAAGCAATATCAACTAACACTATCAATTTATGAGTTAGCAGTAGAATTAGCCTACCTTAACCGTGATTTTGCACAAATGGATAAATGGGTAAATCTTGTTTTACAACAAGCAAAAATACCCTTACAAAAGATGAAAGTATATGAGGTAAAAATCCAAGCTTGTATGGCCCAACTGCGCCCGCTAGAAGCTGTCAAAATTGGTTTGCAAGCTCTAGAATTCCTAGATATTAGATTGCCTATATCGCCTAGTTTGTCAGATATTCAACAAAGCCTTAATCAAACAGAAACAAATTTAGCTAACAAGCAAATAGAAGACTTAATTAATCTAGGGTTAATGACAGATATAGACAAACTAGCAATAGCCAGAATGCTAACTAGTCTGGGTTCACCTACTTATCAAGCGGCTCCTACATTGTTTCCGTTAGTAATATGTGAACTGGTGAATATATCGATAAACTATGGAAATTCACCTTTTTCAGCTTATGGTTATGTTTGTTATGCAGTAATTTTAAACAGTATTATTCAAGATATTGATTCAGCATATAAATTTGGTAAATTAGCCTTAAATCTAGTAGAAAACCTGCATATTTTAGAACTAAAAACAAGTATATTTTTTGTAGCTGCATCATGTACAATGCACGGCAAAGTTCATACTAAAGAAACAATACCACTTTTAGATTATGCTTATTCTATTGGTCTAGAAAATGGTCAATTTGAATATGCTTGCTATGCTGCTGCTCAGAAGTGTCAGCATTTATATTTTATGGGAGAAGAACTGCCAAGCTTGGCAAAAGAAATGTCAAGCATTAGTGAGGTTTTATCTAAATTAAAACAGGAAAATGCTTTTATTTGGAATAATATTTTTTATCAAGCAGTAATTAGTTTACAACAAACTGATGCCAATCAATGTTGTTTATTAGATGAAGTATACAATGAGTATAAAGCATTGCTCCAGACAGCAAATGATAGAACAGGAATCCATTTTTTTTATTTAAACAAGCTAATTCTTTGTTATTTATTTGGTAGTTATCAACAAGCTGCACAATATTCCTTACAAGCAGAACAGTATTTAGATGGTGTAAAGGCATTTTTAGATGTGCCAGTATTTTATTTTTATGATTCTTTAGCACAACTAGCAATTTACCATTTGACATCAAACGAACAGCAAAAACATCTCTTGGGTAAGGTGGATGATAACCAAGAAAAGATGCAAGTGTGGGCTAACAATGCGCCGATGAATTTTCAGCATAAATATGAACTTGTTGAGGCAGAAAAAGCACGAGTTTTAGGGCATTATTGGCAAGCAATGGAATATTATGACAAAGCCATTGCCGGAGCTAGAGAGTATGGATACATTCAAGAAGAAGCTTTAGCTAATGAATTAGCAGCAAGATTTTATTTCGAGTGCGGTAAAGACAAGGTAGCGCAGACTTATTTGCTTGATGCTTACTATGGCTATGGTAAATGGGGAGCAATAGCCAAACTGCGGAATTTAGAAGTAACATATCCGCAAATTTTTTCTCGACTGTCAGCACAAACAACACCTAACTTAGCAAAAAATCCCATTCTGAAGGCCAATATTCATGAATCTTTTGATTTAGCAACAGTTATCAAAGCTTCACAAGCTCTTTCTGAGGAAATTGTGTTTGATAAGTTGCTAGCAAAATTAATGCAAATTGTCCTAGAAAATGCTGGCGCAGAAACAGGATATTTAATTTTAGAGAGGGGAGGTAATTTATTTATTGAAGCTTCTGGTAGTTTTGGTAAATCGGAAATTAATTTACAGCAGTCAACACCTGGAGAATTAAGTCAGCAATTATCTGTCTATATTATTAATTATGTATATCGGACTAGAGAAAGTATTGTATTAAATGATGCGAGTCGTGAAGGAATATTTACGACAGATAGTTATATTGTTCAGCATCAACCAAAATCTATTTTATGTAGCCCGATTATTCATCAAGGCAAGCTCATTGGCATTCTTTACTTAGAAAATAAATTAATTGCTGGTGCATTTACACCTCAAAGGATAGAAATTTTACAACTCTTATCATCACAGGCAGCAATTTCGTTAGAAAATGCCCGACTTTATAATGAGTTAGAGGAGTATAATAAAACATTAGCAGTAAAAGTTGAAGAGCGTACTCTGCAATTACAAGATAAAAATTTACAATTACAACAACAAATTAAAGATCGCCAAAAAGCTGAAGAGTTAGCCGCCTCTGCCAATAGTGCCAAAAGTGAGTTTCTTGCCAACATGAGTCATGAACTCCGCACCCCCCTCAATGGCATTTTGGGTTATACGCAAATCTTCCAAGCAGATAACTCTTTAACTGCTCAACAAAAAAATGGCATAAATATTATCCATCAGTGTGGTGAACATCTACTAACACTGATTAATGATATTTTAGACATCTCCAAAATAGAAGCTCGAAAAATGGAGCTTTATTTACAAGATTTTAATTTTCTAGCTTTTTTAGCAGGAATAGTCGAAATTTGTCGCATTAGAGCCGAACAAAAGGGAATTAGCTTAATTTATCAACCGTTAGATCCTCTTCCTAGTCGAGTTTGTGCTGATGACAAACGTTTACGCCAAGTTTTAATGAATTTACTCAGTAATGCCGTTAAGTTTACAGCCAAAGGTAACATCACTTTTAAAGTAGGCTATGTAAACCAGGATGAAAAATGGATAACAAATCCAGCCATTTCTAACGAAGCAAATTGCCAAATCAGATTTCAAGTAGAAGATACAGGCATTGGCATTGCCCCAGAGCAATTAGAAGAGATATTTTTACCTTTTAAGCAAGTAGGAGACAATAGCTTAAAAACAGAAGGAACTGGATTAGGTTTGGCGATTAGTCGTCAATTAGTCCAGATGATGGGGAGTGATTTATATGTCACCAGTGAATTAGGGAAAGGCAGTATTTTTTGGCTAGATTTAGAATTACCAGAAGTTTTGCAACATACAAAAGTTAATGTTAACGAACTTAACATTATTGGTTTTGCTGGTGCTAAACGCAAAATAATGGTGGTGGATGATAAATGGGCAAATCGCTCTGTATTAGTTAATATTTTAGAACCTTTAGGTTTTACAGTAGCCGAAGCAACTGATGGGTTAGATTGCCTTCACAAAGTTCCTGATTTTCAACCAGATTTGATTTTTATGGACTTGGTAATGACAGGAATGGATGGGTTTGAAGCTACTCGTCGTCTTAGATTGCTACAAAACTTTAAAGAAGTGATAGTAATCGCTGTCTCAGCGAGTGTCTTTGAATTTAATCAACAAGAAAGCCGCAAGGTAGGGTGTGATGATTTTCTGCCGAAACCAATTCAAAAAGCCGAACTTTTAGAAAAGTTACAGCTTCACTTGAGATTGGAATGGGTATACGAAGATAAAAGTAAGATAAAAGATATAAAACAGGCGAGCAAAAGTTCAACTAATATCTTAAACTGGACATCTCAGACTCCTATTGTGACTCCTTCGGCAAGCGAATTAGCAATTTTGCTAGATTTAGCTATGCGGGGTGATTTAAAAAGCATTGCTGAACGGGCTATAAAACTAGAAGAAATGGATGAGGAGTTGCAACCTTTTGCTAGGTATTTATATCAACTTGCTAAAGGTTTTAAAGGGAAACAAATATTGGAGTTTCTCCAAAAGTATTCTGAGGCTGTATGACAAATAATTTTCATAAATCCAGTGTCATTTTAATTGTTGACGACACTCCCATCAATTTAGAAATGCTGTTTGATTTTTTAGGTCAAGCCGGATTTACGGTTTTGATTGCGGAAGATGGTGAAAGTGCGATCGCCAGAGCCGAATATGCTCCACCTGATTTAATATTGTTAGATATACTCATGCCGGGAATGGACGGTTTTGCAACTTGCCGTCATCTGAAAACAAGTGAAAAAACGCAAGATATACCTGTCATTTTTATGACAGCACTTTCAGAAACCGTAGATAAAATTAAAGGCTTTGAATTGGGTGCAGTTGATTACCTTACTAAACCCTTGCAACATCAAGAAGTATTAGCCAGAATTCAACTGCATCTCAAACTCAGAACTCTCACAAAAACTCTGCAAGCACAGAATTTACGTTTAGAAACTGAAATTGCTGAACGCTTACAAGTCGAAGAAAAAATCCGCGAACAAGCTGCTTTGTTAGATATTACTAGCGATGCAATTATTGTCAAAGATTTTGGTAATCAAATTCGTTTTTGGAATCAAGGTGCTGAAAGTTTATATGGTTGGCCAGCAACAGAAGTAATTGGTCAAGATGTCAGCCAACTTTTATATCCACCAGATAGCTTATCGCAAATTCAAAGTATTTATGCAGGTATCGCTGATTCGGGTTTTTGGCATGGGGAATTAAAGCAAATTAACAAGCAAGGAAAAAATGTGATTGTTTCTAGCCGTTGGACTTTAATGCGCGATCGCAACGGTCAACCAAAATCAATCTTAACAGTTAATACTGATATTACCGAAAAGAAACATTTAGAAAGTCAAATTCTCCGCGCCCAACGTCTAGAAAGTATTGGCACTTTAGCTAGTGGTATCGCTCATGACCTCAATAATATATTGACTCCCATTTTGACAGCAGCACAACTTCTGCAATTGAAACTGCCCGATACCAATGAGCGCAATCAACAAATGTTGAAAACCATAGAAAATAATTCTAAACGGGGGGCTGCTTTAGTTAAACAAGTCTTGCAGTTTGCGCGCGGTGTGGAAGGTCAGCGTACCATTGTGCAAATCAGTCATCTGTTCTTTGAAATTCAGCAAATTTTCCACGAAACTTTCCCGAAATCCCTGGAATTGACCACGCAAATTCAACCAGGACTTTGGGCAGTCATTGGTGATGCAACACACTTACATCAATTAATGATGAACTTAGTAGTCAATGCCCGTGATGCTATGCCGAGCGGTGGCAATATCACCATTTCTGCGGAAAATATTTACATCGATGAACAGTATGCACGTATGAATCTAGATGCCCGTGTTGGTGCTTATATTGTAATTACTGTTGCAGATACAGGCGTGGGAATGCCCTCAGAAATCATTGATAGAATTTTCGAGCCGTTTTTTACTACTAAAGAACTTGGCAAAGGTACAGGCTTAGGTTTATCCACCGTCAGGGGTATCATCCAAAGTCATGGTGGTTTTGTGACGGTGGCTAGTCAAGTTAGTAAGGGTACAGAATTTAAAGTCTTTTTACCAGCCGTGGAAGTAGCAAAAACGACCCTAGGGGAAGACTTAGAATTGCTCAAAGGTAACGGAGAATTAATTTTAGTAGTCGATGATGAAAGCGGAATTTTAGAAACAACCAAAATTTCCCTCGAAACTTACAACTACAAAGTAATGACAGCCAGTAATGGCATTGAAGCGATCGCTCTTTATGCCCAACATGAAGCTAAAATTAGCTTAGTCTTGATGGATATGATGATGCCATCAATGGATGGGGCAACTGCCATTAGCACTTTGCAAAAAATGAATTCTCAAGTCAAAGTGGTGGCTGTTAGTGGTCTGAATGCTAGCGATAAACTAACCAAAATACCAGGAATCAAAAAGTTTATTCCGAAGCCATACACAACCAAAGAGTTATTGCAGACCTTACACAGCATTCTGGCGCAGCAGTCTAGCAACTTAGTTAAAGCACATAACAGAGAATAAGGTTTGGGGTGTAGGGTTGAGGGTGTAGTGAAGACTGCACCCTCAAGAGGATTGAAACCCCCTCCAATGCTACCTATCAGATAATTCAACCGATAACATTTGTAGAGACGTTGCATTGCACCGTCTCTACAGATTTGGAAACATCACAAATAACCTTAACCCAAGCCTATTGACCTATTACCTCCACTTAGCATAATTTCTTATACTGCTACAGGCTCAGAATTAGCCTTAATCTTGCTGAATTGGTTAACAGGACGAGGCAAACCAAGATGTTCTCTCAGTGTCCAGCCAATACTTCTCGGTTAAGAGTTAATAATAGAGTGGCTCAAGCCCGTTAGCCTAAAATCCTAATCACCCAACCCAGCACAGCAGCGCGTAAGACTAGCTTGTTGCAGATATCGCCCGTTGGTACAAACATCTGCTCGTTTTTCTTGATGAGCGGGCGTGAAACATACAACGGTCAAAAGATGATCAAGGCATACGCCATTGCTTTAAGTAATTTACGATTGTGGCAATTGTGTCTTTAAACCAAAGTGCTGTAAGACAAAGTGGTATCGGCAAAGATAAAATTCTCAAAGCCAGTAGTGGAGAGTGTTACGACATTTCCATTGTTATTAAATGAAATGTTAGCCGGATTCAGGACATTGCCTGATATTACGCCAGAAATAACTAGTTGGGAGCGATTGAAAGCACTAAGGTCTAGGGTGTCAAAACCATTTCCACCATCAACAGTTCCATTACCAAACCCTTGAAATTTATCATCTCCAGTGCCTAGATCAATTTTGATACCACCACCGATACTGACCTTTTGTTGAACTTCATTGATGGTACTGGTGGCTGTAACTTCATCATTGCCACTACCTGTGTTGATGGTTCCTGTTCCATAAATGCCATAGACAGTACCACCAACTGTTGCTGTAGCTTGTCCGGTTAGGATGTCACGACCATTACCAGTATCAATGAGACCATTGTTGAATATTCCATAAGCGAGTGCATTTGGGTCTGAACTATTCCCATAACCCTTAATTGTGTCATTACCACTTCCAGTAGAGATGAGAGCTTCTTTAAAGTTACTGATGCCAATCCCTTGACCACCAGAGCCGGCGAGGAAGTTGGGACTTCCAAAACCACCGTTGGTCTTGCCGCCAGAACCGCCAGAACCAGTGCCAGTGATAGTGTCGTTTCCATTGCCAGTATACAGACTGCCACTGTTGCTAATTCCAGTCCCTGCATTGCCGTTGCCGTTGTTGCCGCCTCTGCTGAAACCACCTATGCCGCCGCCAGAACCGCCAGAGCCAGTACCAGTGATAATGTCATTTCCATTGCCAGTATACAGACTGCCACTGTTGCTAATTCCAGTCCCTGCATCGCCGTTGCCGCCTCTGCTGAAACTGCTGTTACCGCTGCTGCCGCCAGAACCACCAGAACCAGTGCCAATGATAGCATCATCTCCATTGCCAGTATACAGACTGCCACTATTGCTGATGCCAATCCCCGCATTGCCATTGCCAGCAAAGTTGACACTACCAAAACCGCCGCTGTTGCTGCTGCCGCCAGAACCGCCAGAACCAGTGCCAGTGATAGTGTCGTTTCCATTGCCAGTATACAGACTGCTACTATTACTGATGCCAATCCCTGCATCGCCATCGCCGCCTCTGGTGATACCACCAGAGGGACTACTACCACTAGCATTGCCGCCAGAACCGCCAGAACCAATGCCAGTGATAGCGTCATCTCCATTGCCAGTATACAGACTGCCACTGTTGCTGATGCCAGTCCCCATAAGGCCTAGTCCGCCGCTGCCAATCCCCGCACTACCATTGCTGCCAGTACCAGTACCCCTAATAGTGTCATTCCCGCCTCGTGTACAAATGAAACCTCCAGTTAAAATATCAATACCTATTGCTGAAGATTGATTTATATCTTCACCAACCAGTGTGTCGTTACCAGCAGTGCCTATGATATTTGGTGGAACTGTCAATCTAGGCATAATCAAAATCCTCTAAATTTGAATGATTGTGTGTGGTAGACTAATTTGCCTGGACAGTAAAAAATAACGGCAATATTTTCTCAAAAAGTATTTATCTGACTGTTGCAGAATTTCAGCATTGGCATTATTACCAATCAATTAGACAGCCGCTTATTGATACTTGAGAAAACAATATTTATCTCATCTTCTACGATGAAGATTTGTTAGCTTGAATCTGAATAGAGAACGATAGAAAACAATACTGTTGATTTAGCAACAGTTTATTCATGACTTATCATTTGCTTAATCACTAATAGTGACGCATCGAAAATTATTGATTCCGCAAATGAAAATTCATATAGCTGAAGATATAAGAGCTTTTACTCTAGCCGTAACTCAATAGATATCATTGTTTTGTCAAGAAAATAAACATCTTTACTAGAAATTCAAAATAAATTCTTAAATAAAACTAATGTAATAAATTCTTAATATAATTTGCAGGTTATCTTTTATATAAAGATATTTCTTATTTTTATTATTAGTTTGATAATCTGCTTTATTTTTCATTTTTTATTGAGAAAAAATATGACGTTGTATTTAGTAATACATTTAATTATACGTAAACAATGATTATTTGATGAGAGTTGCTCTAAAAGATATAACTAAATATGATTAATTAACATAAGGATACTTCTGGAAGCCAAGAATTAGTTCATACAAGCTTTATATAATGCTCTAAACTTTAAAGCTCGGCTTTTGAGTTGGTAACAACTAACCAGACCAAGGATTAAAGATGACAATCCCTGTTCCGGCAAAATCATTTTCGTTGCGAGTGACTAATATTAGAGAATGTTGCAGGGCTAAGGCAGCAATTAAAGAATCCATGACAGGTAGAGGTCGCCCCGAAAGTTCTAGTTGTCCAACTAGGTTTCCCCATAACATCATTGTTGAGACATCTATACGTAAAATTCTATTTTCAAAGCGATTGGGTAAAGTTACATCTAACCCAATACTTCCCTAACCGCGTCCATTCTCTACTTAATCCACTCACCAGATTTTTCAGTACCTCCCCCATTGCATCTGATGACCATAGATTCATTGCTATGACCAGACACACTACCAGCCCAGATGGCAATTTCCGTGACCGCTCTTCACAACTCCCTGTCTCTAGTAGAGTTTGTCTAATTACAGACGGGGAAATCACTGTTTCTATCGCTTTGAATATTAACTCTGCTTCTAGCGTTGGCGTGATCAAGGAGAAATCTTTTAGCAGCACCAGTTTTTTACATCACTCTTCTTGGTGAACAATTATCACTTTACCTTGCTTTTGTCCTTAACCGAGAAGTATTGAGTATCCAACCTTCGTACTCAGTGCGGAATAATCCCCGGCGTTGCAGTTCGGGGATGACCAAATCGACAAATTCATCCAAGCCTCCCGGTAGCCAAGGCGGCATAATATTAAATCCATCAGCCCCACCATGAATAAACCACTCTTCTAATTGGTCAGCAATTTGTTCTGGTGTGCCGAGAATTTGCCGATGTCCCCGCGCCCCAGCAATTGATAAATACAGTTGGCGAATTGTTAAATTTTCTCGTCGGGCTAAATCTGTCAACAGTTTTTGACGGCTTTTACCACCGTTTGTCTCTGGCAATTCAGGTAATGGCCCATCTAATGGGTAGGCTGATAAATCAAATCCACCAATCATTCCTCCCAACAAATTCAAGCCAACCACAGGATCAATTAACTCTTGAATTTGCTCGAATTTATCCTTGGCTTCTTGTTCAGTTCTGCCAATGACGGGGAACACACCAGGCATAATTTTGAGATGGTCTGGGGAACGTCCATATTGGGCGAGTCGGCCTTTGACATCTGCGTAGAAGGCTTGGGCTTCTTCTAGGGTTTGCTGGGCAGTAAATATCACTTCTGCTGTTTGGGCAGCGAGATTTTTACCATCTTCCGAAGAACCAGCTTGAATTATTACTGGGTATCCTTGGATAGGACGAGCGACATTCAACGGGCCGCGCACCGCAAAATGTTCGCCTTTGTGGTTGGGAACGTGTAGTTTATCTGGGTCGAAGTAAATACCTGATTCTTTATCTTGCAACAAAGCATCATCTTCCCAACTGTCCCAAAGTTTGGTAACAACATCAACAAACTCACGGGCGCGTTCGTAGCGCAGAGTATGTTCCATGTGTTGTTCGCGGTTGAAATTCAACGCTTCTGATTCAGTGGCAGAGGTGACGAGATTCCAACCAGCACGGCCACCACTAAGATAGTCAAGAGAAGCAAACTTCCGAGCGAGGTGATAAGGTTCGTTGTAGGTGGTAGAGACTGTCGCGGTTAAGCCAATGCGTTCTGTGACTACAGACAAAGCTGATAGTAGAGTCAGTGGTTCAAAATGGACGAGTTTGCCATTACGGCTTAAAACTTCTGTACCTTGACCGCGATCGCGCACAGCTACACCATCAGCAAAGAAAATCATATCAAATTTTCCCCGTTCTGCGGTCTTTGCCAGGCGTTTAAAATGCTGAATATTCAAACCACCGTTAGCCTGTGCATTGGGATACCGCCATGAGGCTAGGTGATGTCCACTACTGGATAAAAATGCACCCAGTTTCAATTGTTTTTTTGGCGTACTCATTACTTTTATCCTTATGGTAGAAACATAAATGCGATCGCCTGCAACTACACAGGCTGGGGTTTAAGTAAATCTGTCTTGGTGACAAACTCGTTAAAGGGTGTTGGTAATTGCTGTGGTATGGCGTTTTGCGAAGTTTGCAGTGGTAAGCGGGGGAAAAGTAACTCAGCGACGCGATAAGCTTCTTCTAAGTGGGGGTAGCCGGAAAATACAAAGGTATCAATTCCTAAATCAGCATATTCCTGGATTCTCGCTGCTACGGTGTCTGGATCTCCGACTAAGGCTGTACCCGCACCACCCCGGACTAAGCCGACACCAGACCATAAATTCGGACTGATTTCTAAATTTTGGCGACTACCGTTATTTAGCTGCGCCATCCG
Organism: Nostoc sp. FACHB-110; assembly: GCF_014697425.1. Taxonomy (GTDB): domain Bacteria; phylum Cyanobacteriota; class Cyanobacteriia; order Cyanobacteriales; family Nostocaceae; genus Nostoc_B. Next base: position 153,255 of record NZ_JACJRU010000007.1, on the reverse strand, counting down.
CCGTTGTCCTGCTGATTCTGACTGGACAAAGCGTTTGTGAGCAGCAGCAATTGTGTCATCATCAAGATATTTGATTAGTTCGTTGGCTGCATCCCAAGCCTTTTGGGTGGTTTCCCGGACAATAACGTGCATCCGAATGCCAAAACGGACTGTTCTACCTTGTTCGGCTGCTAATTGGCGAACTTTAGCAATTTTTTCGGCAACTTGGGCTGGTGGTTCACCCCAAGTTAAATAAACATCGATGTGTTTGGCTGCAACTTGCAAAGCTGCATCAGAAGAACCACCAAAATATAAGGTAGGGTAGGGTTTTTGGACTGGGGGGAATTGTAATTTAGCACCCTCAACTTGCAGGTGGCGACCTTTGAAGGTTACATCATCGCCTTGCATAAGCGATCGCCAAATTGTTAAAAATTCATCAGTCAATTCATAACGCTGGTCATGGTCTAAGAAAACGCCATCTTTGGCTAATTCTTTGGAGTCGCCACCAGTCACCACATTTAAAATAATGCGGCCGTTAGAAAGTTGGTCAAAGGTAGCCGCCATCCTCACCGCGAGGGAAGGTGACATAATTGCTGGACGAAACGCCACTAAAAACCGTAAGCGTTCTGTCACCGGAATCAAAGAAGCAGCCACAATCCAAGTATCCTGCTTTTGTCCCGTCCCAATTAACATCCCACCGTAGCCTAATTTATCTACAGCTTGGGCAATTTGCTGCATATAAGGATAATTAGCTTGTCGTCTGCCAATTTTTGTCCCTAAATATCGTTCATCACCCTGGGTCGGTAAATACCAAAATATTTCCATAAATCTTATCTCTTAGTAAATATTCCTAGCAGTATGAAAAGAGAAAAACGGCGAAAGATATTAATTTTGAATTCTTGTAACGCTGTTACCATGTTTTAAAATTATTGGCAAAAAGCTAGACACGACAAATCACAGCCAGAGCAATCTGACTTAATAAATTTCTGAATTACAGCAAATTTCCAGTGATTGAACTAAACGCTTGAATTCTCAAAGCTACCTCCTGAATTCTGCTATAAAGTACCAGGGAAAAACTGGTAACTGGTAATTAATAATTACCAATTACCAAGTCATCAAATTTATGGCAGAGTTTGTTTAGGTAAGGAGGAGTTATGTTTTGTTGTAGTAGCAATTCAGCCTGAGACTGGCTGCAATTGCAAATTTGTCTGGAATAGTTCTAAAACATGAGTCCACGCATCAGCCGCAGCTGTGGCATTATAACTAGCGCGATGATTACAGAAAAAGCCATGCTCTGCGCCAGAATAACGGAATATGCTATGAGGAATACGATGTTTTTTTAATTCCGCTTCAATTTGTTCAGTTTGTTCTAAGGGTATACCTTTATCTTCCGTACCAAAGAAGGCATAGATTGGCCCTTGAATATCTGGGGTTCTATTAATTGTAGGTTCTCCACCACCAGGTGTAGTGTTGGGAATACCACCACCGTAGAATGATGCTGTAGCTTTGATATCTGGTAAGGTAGCAGCTAGATAAACAACGTGACCACCAAAACAAAAACCAATAGAGCCGATCGCATCGCCTTTGACATTTGGTAGAGTTCTTACATAAGCGATCGCAGCTTGAATATCACTCAATATCTCTTCAGCTTTCGTCTGATCCTTCGCCGCACGACCGCGTTGGATATCATCGGGAGTATAACCAGCTTCAAAACCCGGTGCAGTCCGTTGAAATAATGCAGGTGCGATCGCTACATATCCCTCTTTAGCTAATCTTTCCGCAACTTCCCGAATGTGGATGTTGACCCCAAAGATTTCTTGAATCACAATTATCGCTGGGAATTTCCCTTCTTTTGCAGGTTCCGCTAAATACGCGTCAATCTGCAAATCTCCATTTGGGACTTTAACTTGATTAATCCGAATTCCTGTGTTTGTCATCTTAAGGATTAGTCCGCAATTCCTTTGAGGACAGGATGTTTTATGGTGTATCTCAAAAATACTACTAAATCCGCATCGATTTACCGTATTTTAAAAACAAGTATTTCACAAACATAACGCAATAGCAAGACCTTTTGGCATTTAGGCAAAATTGAGAATGGGTATGAGGGTATAAGGGGGTATGGGTGTAAGGGAAAGAATTAAGATTGACTATTACATAATTACAAATTAACGCCCCTTCACCCCTGCACCCTTCCCCTTCATTCCCACTCCACCTTGACGTTCACACTTAAAACCTTGACGCTGCCAAGCTTCTATATCAACATCGGTTAACTTGGTGATACTTGAGCATTTTGGTTGGTTAAATTGGCCCAAAACTGCCCAAATCAAACTTCGTGAGATATCAAACCCTGTTTTCCACCAATATTCCCGATTAGCCGGACGGCCTTTTTCTTGCACAACTTCTGGTTCTACCCAAATGCCGTGCGCCCCAAACAAAATCTGCGCCATCCATTTTGCACGCGGGAAGTGAGAAGGGGAACTAATCAGCCTGACTTTATGTACTCCCCAACGTTGCAGAATTGGAATGCCATAGTAAAAGTTATCAAACGTAGAATCAGCACAATTTTCTAACCAAACATTCTGCTTAGGGGCACTCTCGCGCTGAAAAATCAGCCATATACAAGGGTCTAAAGAACCACGGGAAATTAAGATGGGAATTTGTGGATATTGTTTTGCTTGTTGGGCAACATAAATTTCACGGCGAATGCTGCCACCAAGGACAAATACAGCATCAACAGGCCTAGACGATGCCGAAACTAAGGTTATAGTGGTGACAATGAGCCAGCAACCCAAAACTAAGCATAAAATACGGAAGATTTTTTGTAACAATCGCCACCGTTTTTTCAATTCATGCTGGGAGAAAATTGCCGAAATCTGAGTAAATTTATGTCTCATGACATAACGAAAAAAAGCTGAGTTAAAGAAAGGCAAAAATGCCTGCAAGTCAGTCAGCAAAATGCTATCTTATAAAATTAATATAGGGTGTAAATAGGACACAGGTAAAAGTGTCACAAGAGCTTCATAGTATTACATTTGACCGCTAACAAAGTTAATAAGTCTACATATGTCTTGTTAAGGTAGCAAAATAAAATTTTTAAGATAATCTAGAGGAGAAAATAATGAAGAAAAGTTAAATGAATATAGAGTATAAAAACTTAAAAAACTCTGAAAAGTCTGATTGCTAAACTGTCAACAACACAAATTATTCCAGCTGATATACATGAACCATTCTGCGAAACGTTCCTCGCTGCTCCAACTAGCCATGATTGGTGGAGCGATCGCCACAACAGCCACTATCTCAGTATTTGGCCCCGCTTGGACTCGCTGTGTTAGGGCAGCTCTACAAGACAGCCCTAAAGCCTTAGTTGACCAAGTATGGCAACTAGTAAATCGTGAGTATGTGGATGGCAGTTTTAATCAACAAGATTGGCAAGCAACTAGGCAGAGCCTATTAAGTAAAGATTATGCTTCTAAAGACGAAGCTTATATAGCGATTCGAGAAGCATTACAAAAATTGGGCGATCCTTACACAAGGTTTATGGATCCCAGACAGTATGAGGCTCTCACAAATCAGACATCCGGTGAAGTCTCAGGTATTGGTATTCGGATGGAAGTCAACGAACAAACCAAGCGACTCACCGTTGTTGAAGCTCTAGAAAATTCCCCAGCCTTGAGAGCAGGGATTAAAGCTGGCGATGAAATATTAGCAATTGATGGCAAATCTACCCTAAAAATGAAGGTGGATGATGCTTCTAAACTAATTCGTGGTCAAGCCGGAACTCCCATAACATTACGTTTGGGTAGAACCGGACAGAATACATTTGATTTGAAGCTGACACGCGCCACTATTGAAGTTCCTACAGTTAGTTACAGCCTCAAACAAGAATCTAATCGTCGTGTTGGCTACATTCGCTTACGTGAATTTAGCGGTCACGCCGCAGACCAAATGCGCCGTGCTATCCGTGATTTAAGCAATCAAAAAGTTGATGCTTTTGTATTAGATTTGCGCGGTAATCCTGGTGGTTTGTTACAAGCTAGTATAGAAATTGCCCGGATGTGGATGGATAATGGGGCAATCGTCCGCACCGTTGACCGTCAAGGTAGCAGTGAGCAGACAAAAGCTAATCGTACAGCCTTAACTAAACTGCCCTTGGCAATATTGGTAGATGGTAATTCAGCCAGTGCTAGTGAAATTCTCACAGGCGCGCTCAAAGATAACAAACGCGCAGTCGTGATTGGCAGCCAAACCTTCGGCAAAGCGTTAGTACAATCAGTTCACGAACTCTCTGATGGTTCAGGATTGGCAGTCACCATTGCCCATTACTACACCCCACTAGGAACGGACATTAACCACAAGGGAATTACCCCTGATATCAAAATAGAATTGACAGAAGCACAAGAGCGTCAGTTAGCAACTAATCCTACATTAATTGGCACTCAAAGCGATCCACAATATGCCCGTGCGATCGCAGCTTTATCGAATAATAGTTTCGCTCAGTCCCCAGTTAATCAAAGCAGCCGTCCGATGAGTGCTGGTGCTAGCGACTTGCAATTTTAAAAGTTCAGGGTTCATGTATTCAGTATTTTTCTATCCAGGTTTCTGGAACTATAAAAACTGACCAATGAAACCTTCAGAAAATTTAGGATTGGGAATACTAGTTAGTAATCCCATCAACAAAATTCTAAATCTTATGAATTATCAGTCAGTTAATGCAACCACCGTCCACAGCTTTTTGCCTATGGTATCGGTGGTTGTTCCTATTTATAACGGTGAATTAGATTTACCAGCATTAATTAATTGTTTGTCATCCCAAACTTACCCCAAAGACCGCGTAGAATACTTACTGGTAGATAACAATAGTAGCGATCGCACCCTGACTTTAATTCAGGAAGCTGCGGCAAATTCTCCAATTACAATTAAACCTTTAAGCGAAAATAAAATACAAAGTTCCTACGCCGCGCGTAACACTGGGATTCGTGCTGCCCAAGGTGAAATCATCGCCTTTACTGATGCTGATTGTCATCCACAACCCCAATGGTTAGAGTTACTCATCCAGCCATTTGTTTCTACTGATGTTGTGATTGTCGCTGGTGAAATTACTGCTTTACCTGGCAACACTTTGCTAGAGCAATACGCAGAAATGCACCAAACCCTATCGCAACAGCACACACTTGCCCATCCCTTTGGGGCTTACGGGCAAACAGCCAATTTAGCAATTCGCCGCCTAGGATTGGAAAAAGCAGGCTTATTCCGTCCTTATTTAACTACTGGCGGTGATGCAGACATTTGTTGGCGGATTTTACAACAAAATATCGGGCGTTTAGAGTTTGCACCACAGGCCATTGTGCAGCACCACCACCGCACAACGCTCAAAGAATTTCAAAGTCAATGGCGACGCTATGGACGCTCAAATCGTTATTTACACGAATTACACGGCATAGAGTTAATGCGCGAAGTGACACTGCAAGAATGTGGCTATCGCTTGGTGCGTTGGCTATTGAAAGAATTACCAAAAGATAGTGTAAAAGCGATCGCGGGGACAGCCACAGCCGTAAATTTATTCAATTCTCCCATCAGTATATTTACGGCTAGGTCACGGGCGATCGGGCAACGAGATGCTAAGTTACCCGAAAATGCCAAAATCATCGAATGGCTGTAAAATATTTGACTTTAATTTTAGATAATCCCAGTCAAATCCAATGTAAAACCTGGTAATACATCTTCCCCAGATAATTGACTCGCAGAAAACACCACTTCTTTGTTCCCTGTTCCCTGTTCCCTTGTAAAGATGACTATTATCTGCCAACTTTCGCTAAATTGGAAAAGGTAGACTTAAGGAAACGTTAAATGTCAGCACAATTGTTACTGGTAGATGATGAACCAGGATTAAGAGAAGCCGTCAAAGATTATTTGCAAGAAAGCGGTTTTAGTGTTCAAGTTGCCAGTAATGCCCGTGAAGGGTGGGACTTAATGGAGCAGAACACACCTGACTTAGTGATTTCTGATATCATGATGCCCCAAGTTGATGGTTATCAGTTCCTCAAGCAAGTCAGGGAAGATCCGCGCTTTCAGTCACTACCAGTCATCTTTTTAACTGCTAAAGGTATGACAGGCGATCGCATTCAAGGCTATCAAGCAGGTGTGGATGCTTATCTACCTAAACCTTTTGATCCTGATGAATTAGTCGCCATAGTAGAAAATTTACTCTCTCGCCGTCCGACGAAGCCTATTGTGACAGGTGAAGATGGTGAAACTCCCGATATTGCCGAACTCGCCAATCAAATTGCTCAAATCAAAGCTTTATTAACGCAACGCAGTGCGATTTCTCAATCTCCCGCCCCGTTCAAAATTGACTTGACCCCCAGAGAACAGAGCGTTTTAAACTTGGTGGCCGAAGGGCTAATGAATAAAGAAATTGCTCGTCGCTTAGATACTAGCGTTCGTAACGTAGAAAAATATGTGAGCCGCTTGTTCAGTAAAACAGGCACAAACAGTCGTACAGAATTAGTACGTTTTGCCCTAGAACATGGTCTGGCAAAATAACAAGATTTAATTGTGTAAAATTTTAGATTTGAAATTGAGAATGACTGTCTAGGTCTAATTTTGTGTTATTTCATCAATTGGTATGACAGTAAAATTGCTCGACTCAATAAGCTCATACAGTTCAGATGAGCGTTGTTTCTGTGGCTGTTTCCTTGTCTCTACAAAAAAACTTGCTTAACTGAACCGTATTACTATAACAGTCGAAATATAGGTGATAAATTTAAAAAGCACAAATACCAGGCATAGTAAAACTTTTACCTCCTGCTATACATCAGCGTGAAATAATATTTTGAAGAGATTTAGTTAAGGCTAAATATTGCTAGCTATCGCTTTTGCATATCCAAGCAAAACCCTGGTTAGTAAAAAGCCAAAAGATAAATCTTCAGCAACCTTTACCCATCCTACAAGGTATGGAGATTGGTTATACCAGCTTAAAAAATAGTCGTGACGAATTGGTGTGAAAAGCTTATTTCAGCCAAGCAACCAAACCAAAGAGGCATTACAGTGCCAATTCGCGGTACTTACTGAACTTTTCGCCACATCAGAAATGGGTTAGTAGTGCAAAGGGTGAAGACTACTGGTAGATGTTCGGATTGGATGTCGTTGGAAAACAAAGTCAATCTCAGCTTGTGTGCCAATTTTTAGGTTGTACAAGCGATCGCAATGCCAAATGGGCTATTGAAGACTAATGACAATATCTGCTAGTGTCCAAAGTTTTAACTATTGACTGTTATCAACCGCATTACGCAAGCGCATAAGTTGGCGGCGCATTTGGGGCGAGGCTTTAAATTCTGAGACCTCCTGAGCTTTCACAGAGGCTTGTAGTGTCTCTAGAAAGTCATCAGAACCTTCAGTCAAAGCATCTAATAACACTTGTAGTAATTGTTCGCGATCGCCTAGGAGACTCTTCTCTTCAATTAATCGGAATTTCAGATGTATTTCGCACTCATAAACACCTACTTCTATATTATTTATCTGGCGTGGTAATGCTTTTGAGTTCATAGTTTTGAGGATTCCATTCATTTGTGGTTATCAGAGCGAGGAAAATTATCCTCAACGAAAATCCTTTATATCTTTTTTGAATCCATACTGCTGGAATAAAGAAATTTTTTCAATCTATAACATATGGATTACTTTTTTCTCTCCTGTACTTTTTTAGCTAGCCTGGCACTGACTTAGTTGCGCTCTTCCCATGCCAGAAGTGGATTAGGTAAGCCATAACTATTATTCAGTTTTTAAGATTCTATACAATAAAGTTTCTGTAAGAAGTTGTTCTAGCTTTTTAAAGGTTTTTACATCAACTTTATGTTAACGTCAACAACAGTTTAACTTGTTACTTGGATTTTAGTGTTTGTACGTAAGTAAATTTGCTGGCTTTTGAGAAATTAATTAATCCTAGAGTCAGCTTCACCGTAATTACGTAAAAACACTTGATGTTAGTTTTTTTCATCAGGAACTTTCAGGAGATTTTGATGAATTACTCATCCCTAAAATTTTGATTTTTCACTAGCAATACATCTTGCACCTCTATTTAGGAGGAGATAATGAGAATGGGAATCATTAACTAGGGTCATGCGGTCGGGGTCGAACAAGTGGGACAATAGAGAATGGCATCAAAAATCCACCCATTGGTTGACTATAGTCTATTAACTAGTTAACTAAAGCTAATGAGTAGAGCAGATTAAAGGCAGGGCAAGAGTCTACAATGATTTCAGTGTAATCAACCCAAACCTTAAACCTTTTTATGGACAATCCAATGCTGCTGAAGTCCACAACCCGGCATATCCGCATTTTTGCGGCAGAAATTGACCGGGATGGCGAACTGGTTCCCAGTCATCAGGTTTTAACTTTGGATGTTGACCCAGACAACGAATTCAACTGGAATGAAGATGCGCTACAAAAAATTTATCGCAAGTTTGATGAATTAGTAGAGGCATCTAGCGGTGTAGACCTCACCGACTACAACTTACGCCGCATTGGTTCAGACTTAGAGCATTATCTGCGATCGCTCCTCCAAAAAGGCGAAATCAGCTACAACCTCTCTGCTCGTGTCACCAACTACAGTATGGGTCTACCCCAAGTTGCTGTAGAAGAAAAATAGTCAACTATACAAAATGACAAAGAACATTTCCAAATATGCTGGTGCTTTCCATAACTCAGAAGTTTTGGAACTGATGCACAATTCATGAGCATGACCTTGTTTTGGGTTGTTCTTGGTCAAAATTATGAGTGATGTGTCACTCTCAAAATTTTAGGGGCAGTATTATGCCCCTAAAATTTTGAGAAGAAAGTTTTTGCTTCATGAAGTAGCGATCGCACAATTGAGTGGATACCAGATCAAAATCATCCTGAATTAACGACTGTTGACGCTATAACCCTTGCTTTTTCAGACTTAGACACAAATATTTGCCAAAAATCAATAGTTTACCAGCTGCTTGATTAGTTGCTCTTTGCTTCCTCCTAACATCAGCATCTTTCAGTAACTAAACTGGATTTCTATAATAAGTTATAAATAGTTAATCCGCTACTTTGTCTAATTTTTTAATTCTTAATTAAAATTAATTGACATTAAGAAATTTATCACTCAAACTTTTGCCAAAAATAATCAAAGCTTTGTGGCAATAGAGTTTTGCCCATCAAGCTGAAAGTCTCATCTAGGCAGTTTTTAACTGTAATTGAATCATCTTGACTTATAAACTAAAAATAAAGATACTTCCAAAGCAGTCTGCCTAGGAGTTAAAAATAAATCTAATTTACTAAGTAAGTCAATGCAATAAAACCAAACTGTGTAAATAAAAGTAAATCAGGCTCAAACTCTTTCTCACCCTGTTCTGTGCTTGATGTCAACAATATTTATTGCAGCCGACCGATTTACGGAAAACTCATTCCAACTGAAAAAATCAAACAGGGTTGCTATGTACGTCCATTTTTAATACTGTAATTTACTAAAAGCAAACAGTGTCAGATAATTTGAGGTTAAGCTTTGTTGACAGGGTGAAAGTTAGTTGCTCTGGCGACGGAAAGTCATAGAGTAAGAGAAGCTATGATTGAGGCTGTAGAATTGGCCAAGGAGTATGGTATTCACAAAAATTTAGTCACTTAAAAATTAGCATTTGCTGAGATTCAGTAGCAAACTAGAATTACGATCCCCATAAGGATGCGTCTGTCTATTTAGAAAAATAAAAGCGGTCTAGATTACCGCTCCCATGCTTGTGAAGAAATTGCCAATCGCTGATCAGTGCGAACACTATGGAAAATGATGCGGCAACCCTCTACTGCCCAAACGAACTTTGTCAGGCTGCCAACCCCCTGACGCATAAGTTTTGCCAACGCTGCTCTACACCCATACCCAAAAGATATCTCTGGGCTATGGGTGATGGTTTAAATGTGGGTAGTCCTGGGGAAATATTAGCCGATCGCTATTTAGTCATCAATAAATCTGTGGTTTTAGATACGAAACCTGGGTTACTTCCCCAAGGACTAGAAATAGAAAACTTACAGACCATCAGAGCTTATTTAAGACTAATTCCCTATCGCTTACATATACCTCAGGTATATGGAGTCCTCCCGCTCAAAGACGGACGCTCGCGTCAAGAAATCTTACTTTTAGAAAAATCACCTTTACTGGTAGACGCGACAGGTTCACAAGTCGGATTGTATCCCCAATTGCTCAATGCTTGGCGCAGCACCACATCAATGCGTCAACTCAATTGGTTATGGCAAATCGCCCATCTCTGGCAACCACTTTTTAGTGAAGGTGTCGCTTCAAGTTTAATAGAACCCCACTTATTAAGAGTAGAAGGGCCTTTAGTTCGTTTATTAGAATTGCGATTTGATCCCTCATCTGCACCAAAACTGTCGCAATTAGGGGAGTTTTGGCAACAATTAGTGCCAGATGCTCAACCATGTATCGCTGAATTTATCAACCAAGTTAGCAGCTTTCTGATTCAGGGAGAAATCACTTCTACTGAAGTGCTAATTGCTGTTTTGGATAAAGGATTGTCAGAATTAGGGAAATCGCAATCACCAAAAATTAAAATTATTACCAAAACGGACACAGGCCCCAGACGACAACGTAACGAAGACGCTTGTTACCCACCCAGTGGAACGCTACTGAGCAAACCCCCGCAAGCTACGGCCTTGGCAATTGTCTGTGATGGCATTGGTGGTCACGAAGGCGGGAATATTGCCTCTAATTTAGCCATTGAGACAATTCAACAGCAAGTCCAACAACTGACGAAAGTTCCTTATGACCATATCGACCCCTCGATGTTGTTGACTGATTTAGAACAAGCAGCAGCCGTAGCCAATGATAAAATCAGCCAACGCAATGACAGCGAACACCGTCAAGGTCGCAAGCGAATGGGGACGACTTTGGTGATGGCATTGCCAGTAGCGCACGAAATGTATATTACTCACGTTGGTGATAGTCGCGCTTATTGGATTACCCGCGATGGCTGTTATCAAGTCACCCTTGACGATGATGTGGCTTCACGAGAAGTCCGCCTTGGTTATGCTATTTATCGAGAGGCTGTGCAGCAAAGCGGTTCTGGTTCTCTGGTGCAAGCCTTAGGGATGAGTCCTAGCCCGTCATTACATCCAACAGCACAGCGATTTATGTTGGATGAAGATGCAGTGTTTCTGCTGACATCTGATGGATTGAGCGATTTTGATCGTGTGGAAGAATATTGGGAAACAGAAATCTTACCAATTTTGACAGAAGAAATTGACTTAGTAACAGTTAGTGACAAGTTGCTGGAAATTGCGAATACTAAAAACGGTCATGATAATGTAACGATCGCCTTAGTTCATTATCAAGTCAAATATATCGAGCCAGAATTACCCATTAAGGCTGTGATTCCCGAACGTCCCAGTATTAAAACCGCCAACTTAAAACCCACAGCACCACAGCAAACTTTATTAGAAGATGTTTCGGAACAAAAAACCTTAATTCCTCAAGTTAAAAAGCCTGGATCAATTGGTCAACTACCGCTACATTTGATTGTCCCTTTGATTTTAGTCATCATCGCAGGTTCTTTAGGATATGTGGCCATGCGGTTGCGATCGCTCTCGACACTTCCTTTCGTTGCTAACCCAGCTAGTACAGTCCAACCAACTGCGGCTGAAACTCCTAATCAGGTTTCTCCAGCTAATCTGACTCGCGGTGCTGTAATTACTAATAGCCAAGAAATTTCCCTAGGTAATCAAAAATTGCCCGCTAAGAGTTATTTAGAAGTGATTTCTTTAGAACCACCTGATACCCCAGCCCCACAAGATAGTTTGGTTCAATTACGGCTATGTTCTGCCCAAGATAATCCCGTTTCTTCAAACAAAAAAATAATTCAGGTAAAATTATCTCAACTTCAACGCTCTAATATCACTGTTTTACAAAACGATGAAAATCCCTGTGAACTTGGACTACAACCATCAACACCCGAAAATTCTGAGTCTAATGTCCCCAGTCGTAACAGTGAAAATAATGGAAATACTCGATAAACTTGTAGAAAACTGGAATAATACATCTAATGACTAGATATAAAACTCTCAAGAAAAAGTTTTCCTGCCGGAAAATTGTGGTTGCCAATTTTTGAATTTTGCTTTTTAGTTTGAACAAACCATGCCATCCCTGAACCTGGCGATAGCCCGTCTGATAAACACTGGCACAGATAATTTTGCCATTTGGGTGGTAAATGCTCCCTATCCTAGTGGCTATGTTCTGCGTGACTGTGTGTGGCCTGCGGAACTCACTCAGATTTGGCAAGAGTGGCAGCAAATGTTTGTGGGTCATAGCGGCTTGCAAATAACAGCCAGAACAGCACCGCCTACAACTAATCCTCTCTCGCTCAACTTGGGTTCAACGTCTTTCGGTCATATGCCTGGTTACGGTGGCCGTTTAATGCAATATTTGGGTATTTATTTATGGCGTTGGGTATTTGACGGGCCAATTCTCGGTAGTCTAGAACGCAGTCGCGGCATTGCGATGGGGCAACATAAGCGTTTACGTTTTCAGTTAGAAATTCGTGACCCAGACTTAATCGCGCTACCTTGGGAAATTATGCAGCGCGAACCAGGGCAATCAGCAATTTCTCTGTCACAAGATGTGCTATTCAGCCGCACTACCAGTGAAGTTGAGCCTCTGCCATACCTACGTACAGATCAAGCAATTAATATTTTGCTGGTCTTAGGAGAAGATGACAACCTACAACTCGAACAAGAAGCCACTATCCTCGAACAAATTCTGAGTCATCGTTCAGTGACTCGGAATTCTTCAGGATACGCACCTTGCATGGTGAAAACCCTCATTCAACCCACACCAGAAGAGTTAATTCAAGAATTAGAAACCAAAGCTTATAATGTCTTTTTCTATGCGGGTCATGGCTTACCAGGGCCAGACGGAGGTTTATTATTTTTGCGTCCGGGGATGACCCTGAATGGCATTGAATTAGCGCAAGTGTTAACGCGCAGTGGGTTAAAATTAGCAGTTTTTAATGCTTGTTGGGGCGCGCAACCAGCAGCTATCAATCACCAAGCGATCGCTACTAGTAGTCTAGCAGAAGTGCTAATTCGTCAAGGTGTACCAGCAGTTTTAGGAATGCGAGATGAAATTGCCGACCACGAAAGCCGCAGTTTTATTAAAGCGTTTACAGAAGCATTGCGATCGCGCAAGCAAATTGATGAAGCAGTAGCAGAAGCGCGACAAGAATTGTTAACCCTATATAAGTACAATCAACCTGCTTGGACTTTGCCTGTTCTTTATCTACATCCCGATTTTAGTGGCGAACTAATTAAAAGTTTTGATGAAGGGATTACCGAACTTCCAGATAGCATCATATCCACTATCAATTCTCCTGTATCTACTGCTTGTTTGCGATCGCTTTCCCCTGGTGGGAAAACTTGGTTTTTGCGGGCTGGTGTCAATCGCATTGGTCGCACGAAAGAAAACGATATTGTCATCCCAGAACCATCGGTTTCTAAGCGCCATGCCGAAATTTTATGCCGCAATAGTTTTAATGGCACAACTTCAGTACAAACTTATTACTTACAGGATTTGTCTACCTACGGCACAACATGGTGTTTCCACAATAATGGATGGCAACAAATCCTCCGAGAGGAAGTACCTTTAACATCAGGAATGCAATTAAAGTTTGGTAGTTCTCGGGGTGAAACTTGGGAATTTTTGATTGAAGAATAAAACTGGGACACTAAAGTAGCGGCAAAAACATGAGTTTTATATCATATCCCATACTGCTAACTCATCGCTTTTACCTAATTAGCCCCGATTAACAAAATCAGTTTAATTTTACGGAAATTCTATTTTGTAACTTGTAGCAGTCAGTACTGCTAAATAATTCATCAGGAGCCGACAAATGATTAACAAAACTCACAATTCTGAAAACATCACACATTTAACATCTCAAGTGGAATTAGAACTATTAGAAGCACTTTTAGAACCTGAAGATGCTACCTACCCTTGGAATCCTGCTGATGATGAAGCCGAAACCTATTTTGTTGAAATGGAACGGCAATTCGTAATGCAAGACTTACTAGAAGAAGAATTACACACTAGAGCCGATTCTTTTTACGGCAAATTAGACAGTTTGTGGTCAGAAGTTACCAATTGTTCATACTACAAGTGTAATACGCGTAGTAGCATTTTAACTGGACTTCAAGAAACTTTACATACTGCCTTTGCTGCTAAAATACCTCATGGCTGGCTAGATGCGATCGCTCAAAAAGCTACTGAAATTTTCGCGTCTCAACAATCGATGGGAGAACAACTCGTAGAATGCGTGCAAGCGGTGTTACCTGGTTGGGAAACAGATGATTTAGCAGTCTTCGCCCGTCCATACGCTTATGCGATGCGTAGCAGTGAACCACAAAATCTGACAGCAATCATTAATAACGTTGCAAGTAAAGATTGGGCGAGTCTATCAGAAATTGAGCAAGCAAAATTAAGTGTAGCGATCGCTTACTATGCAATCAAACAACTAGACAACTCACAAACAGAAGCTTAATTATCTGTCCTACTCCTGTCAATATTTCTTGAATTGCCTGGAATGCTCGTGGCTACTGGTTTGGCTTTATGTAGTATTTGTATTAAAGTTTCAAATATTTCAGTTGTTACTTCTTTTGATAGAAGAAGTCTAGCATAATCTCAAATTAAGTTAATTTTCCAACCAGCACCATCTATCTGAAGATAGAACTTGAGAATTTAACCAGCCCAGTTCCAGAAGTAGGCAGGAGCAACCAGACAGATTTTTATAATAGATGATAGCTATCAAAGTGAAAAGTTTCTAGGTGTTATGTCTTGTCCTGTTAAAGACTTACCATTAAGGCCGCAGGGGGGCAGGGGAGAGAGTTTGTCATTTCTGCACAAATTTGTCGCATCACCACGGATTAGCCGGACATAATATTAAAGGCCATAGCATTTTGGATTTTGGATTGGCAATTGCTGTTTAAGCGTGGGTTTTACCAATCCATCCGAGCCAAATCACTTCCTCTGCTTAATCTGCTAACTTGATGCTCAGTCTTTCACTACACACCAAATTACTTAGGGCCAAGAAAGCGAGTTGCAAAATTTTGCGAGCGGTTTGGTGATAATGCCCGCGCCTTCAAAATTGCTGCCATTAAAACAGCATAAGATAAAACTCCCACAATAATTAACAGCACCGCATTGATTGAACCTGTTGCGTTCCACAAAGCGTGGAGTGCAGACGCGCTCAGGTAGCCAATCGACAGTATTTGCCAACTCTTGCTGGGCTTAAGGACAGCTAAACCCACAAAATATCCTAAATAACCACTGTAGGCCATATGACCAGCCACCGAGCCTAAAATCCTGGGAATTAATAGTTGTAAACCTGCGAGTTGACCAGCTGCACCAATTCCCACCTGTTGGCTGACATTTTGAGTGATATCAGGTACATACTGCCCCAAGGTTTCTAAAAGTGTGAAGCCTAAAGCTGAAGCTGTTCCCAGAAGAATTCCATCAAGCGGCTCCCACACACCGATACGTTCTCGCCAAGGTGAAGGTAAAGAGCGTCCAATAAAATAGGCTCCTAATACAGGTAATGCCTTGAGTAATTCTTCCATTAACCCTGCACCAAAGAACATACGTACTAGCAGTTCTGTCAAAGTAGTAGAGTCTTGGGGTGAAGGCAAATTTCCTGGTAAAACAACACGAAAAACAAAGATAAATAAATCTAAAAGTGGACTGAGCAAAATTAAAGCTGTTGTGAGTGCTGTACCAAGCAGTACCCACCAAGGCTTTGGCTTACCACAAAGTTGATAAACAAAGTAGTAAACAACAAAGGCGATGTAAGTAGCAACAATGACTTGGTTAGCTTGGGGCCGACCCACAGTTGCGAACATTAGTACTACAAAAACGACTGTGAGTATTCCGGGTACAAGGTAAGCTTTACGGGTTAAATCTTTACCAGTTGAAATAATCGGAAAAAGTTGTGTAAAGCTGACCGAATCTGGCTGTTTAATTTGGGTGTGGTTTTGGTAGTTAGTCGCTGAAGGTAATGGAGCGACTTGTTTTGTCATCATTGTTGGTGGCGATACCACATCATATTCAAACACGAATTGTGGCCCATCACTACCTAAACCGATGCGATCGCCTGGCTGTAATTCTTGACACCCATAAAAACGTTGACCATTGAGATAAGTGCCATTAGCACTATTTAAATCGCAAATTACCCACGTAGATTGGTTATCTGGTGACGAAGAAAGGGGGCGAACCGCCGCATGACGACGAGATACCATCCGATAAATCATGGCATCCAAGACAACTTGACAGCTGGGGTCACGTCCAATTACTACCTCTTTAGTAGCGTTGAGCGTGTAACGAGATTCTGAACCAAAAGCTGCTGCATTACCAGACACCAGACGTAGAAATGCATTATGTCTTGCGTTTTTGCCTGTCATCGAGTTAGAGTTTCTTCCCAAACTAATTCATCCAAAACTCTGATCTTAGGAATTAACCTGCGCCACACCTAAATCAGAATTGCTAAATCCACTATAGCTTTAGTCTCTGCTAACAAATTCAAAATTTGCTAATGCAAAATTTAAAATTATCTATTTCAATATTGACAAGCATTCTAGTTACTTGGAGTATCTTATGTGCCTATTTGCTTGAGCAGATTCATCATAATACATAGCTGTTGTACAATTGAAACCTGACAATAATTAAATACGCTCAAACAAGGCAACATTTAGTAGTATTTGCCACCATTTATAATATCCAATAAATATAAACTAGCTAAATTCAACGACGCTCTAGCCTCTATTATTTCTAGGGCTTACGCAAGAGAACGAAAAATTCAGGTTTTAGGAAAAGAGGGTGCAGGGGTATGGGGGTGTATGTATCCAAACCCTTACACTTTTCACCCCAGCCTCCACAGATAAACTTTGTTGGTCAGTCTTTGGCTGAAAGATGAGAATTGAGGTCACACCGCAGCCACTTCTGGATGTTCAATCTTCGTACCCAGCACTTTCAGAAATTCTGCTAGCCAACGGGGATGGGCGGGCCAAGCAGGTGCTGTGACTAAGTTACCATCAACAATCGCCTCATTTACTGGTATCTGCACATAAATACCGCCAGATGCGCGCACATCTGGACTACAAGCGGGGTAGGCTGTACAGCGTTTACCTTGAAGAACATCAGCAGCTGCTAATAACTGCAACCCATGACAAATAGCAGCAATTGGCTTATTTGCTTGAGCAAAGTGCCGCGTAATTTCTAAAACTCTTTCATTGAGGCGAATATACTCTGGGGCGCGTCCACCAGGAATCACTAACGCATCATAGCTATTAACATCTATCTCAGTAAAGGTGGCGTTTAAAGTGAAATTATGCCCTGGTTTTTCACTATAAGTTTGGTCGCCTTCAAAATCATGAATTGCTGTTCTAATTTTGTCTCCAGCTTTTTTATCTGGGCAAACGGCGTGAATTGTATGCCCTATCATTTGTAAAGCTTGAAAGGGAACCATAATTTCATAGTCTTCTACATAGTCCCCTACCAGCATCAAAATCTTCTTTGCTGTCATATTTTGCTATCCTCAATTTTTAGTTATCAGCCAACAGCCAATAGTCCATTTAATCGTAATTATTGACTGTTGACTATTAACTCTTGACTAAAATTAAACCAGATTAAATTCTGCGATCGCCCTAGGAAAATTTTTATTTTCATGCCCAGGACGGCTAAGTTTAATTAAGACAAACCGTTGTAGAGGGCTTAAATTCATCCAATCTTCTAAAGTTAACTGTACACCAAACTCTTGGGCTTTTTCTTGGAGGTTAGCTGGTATCACACTCGAGTCCATCCAAAGGGGATATGCTTCTATCGGTAATTGTGATGCAGGTGTACCTGTTCGTTCTAAAATTAACTGTTGGAGATATTGTTGATAAGCTTCTATTTCTGTTTGAGTTGTACAAGGCAATTCCACTAAAGCTTCACGTTCAGCCTGAGTTAATTCGTGCCAATCAGATAGCTTCAGCTTGATACCACAAGTATCTAATTTATAGCGCACTTGCATGGGGATACAACGCAGAGAATCTACAAAATCTGCTTCAAAGGTAAAAAAAGTCATATAACCATCCTAGATGAATCTGATTTGATAAATGAACATATTTGTGAAGGAACAAAACAGGAAATAGGTCAGCAATGAGTTTTAGGTATACTGAGTTTTTTCCCAAATCAAATATGAGTTTCATATTTGATTTACGAATTACTTTATGGATGTAGGACTTACGCACAAAGATTGTCTGTGAAGGCTGGGTTAATGGGTGTCGGGTGTGGGGTTAATGGGTTTTTGGATACATAGACCCATTAACCCCTACACTCTTGCCCGCTTCTCCAAACCCTTGATTTTTCGTTTTCATGCGTAAGTCCTGGGATGAATAGAATCGAGGATAGAAATAGGTAATAGAGATGAGATTTTTTGATAAATAATTGAAGACAGCTATAGCTATCCTATTGGATTGGCGACACTAGTACCGCCAGGCGGAAGTCAAAAGTCAAAAAGCTTATATCACAAGCTTTTCATTAACTTGAAATGGTATCTTTAGTTCTACTATGTTGTATTAGTCAGCTTGTATGACAACGACTTCTACAATAAGTGCCTGGGTTAACTTATAGCAAATAAAGTGAATAATATTTCAGGACTTACGCACAAGCTACGGAAAATCGAACCACAGAGGCGCAGAGTTCACGGAGAAATGAGAGTTTGAGAGATATTTTGCGTAAGTCCTATATTTATAACTAAATATATATGATATCAAAGACTGGATATTAAACTCCTTGAACTAAAAGTCTGAGGCTATCCCAATAAAGCCTGCCAATCGCAGAGTAAGTATGATTGGCTGACCATACAGGCTAATTATCTGCTTATTTATATCGCTTTGGTAAGAATATTTATCCTATTCAATTAATATAAAATATATCTGAATCTCTTGGGTAAAGATGCTAATTAGCGCGACTGCTTGGAATTACTGGAGCGAATTATTAAATAACTAATTGACAATGCTAAAACTGCAATTCCCAGACCAATTATGTCAATACCTGTTACTTTTTCTAAATCTAAAATAATAATTTTTCGAGATACAGCTATGAGAGAAGTGACAATTACTAATTCCACCTGAAAAACGTGTCTTCGCAAATAAGCTGTGATATTTTCCAAAATTTCTAAAGCAATTAGAATATTGAGAAATAAGCCAAATATTTTAAATAAAGTTGTGTTGAATTTTCCATAAGGGGTATCGAATAATTCTCTAATTAAAAAAACTCCTAAGTCACCGATCGCAGCTAAAATCACAAACACCATTAACACAGATAAAACTTTAGAAACTATTACCTCAATGTTCTCGATGAAATGCATAAAGCCTTCATCACTGCCCAATCCTAAAATGCCTTTAAATAATTTCTTCATCTGCTGCACCTGGGTTTGATTGAACAAGAAATTGGTAATGAAGCAGAGATAATAATTACCCATCAAGCCTGAATACAAAATCATTCCCTATTCCTAGTTAATAGGAAATAATGCGGATTTTAAATAATCACTATTGATTCTGGTCTATTGATGAATTATTAGATATCAATTCTTAATTACCAATTTCTTGTTTAAGGATATACCAAGCAGATCACCATTGTGACGATTGGAGTTGATAATTTTTGCTGGTAACTTCCACAGAAATTGGTGCTAGTTGGACTGCACAAGCTTTTAATTCTGGTTGCCCAGAATTGGGACAAGATTCGGGATGGGTGAGGGCGTTGGCTTCGGCTTGATTTGCCCACAGTGCGCCCCAGTGCATCGGCACAAAAACTGTACCGGGTGCGATCGCCTTAGTCACTTTTGCGGGAAAATGAGCTTGACCACGCCGCGATCGCACTTCGATTACCTGGTTATCACTAATTTCCAACTTCGCCGCATCACAGGGATGAATTTCAATGAATGGTTCTGGGTGCATTGAGCAAATTTTTTCAATGCGACCTGTGCGCGTTTGCGTGTGCCAATGTCCGTAAAGTCGTCCTGTAGTTAATATAAAAGGATAATCGGGGTCTGGTGGTTCGGCTAAACCTTTGGAGTAATAAGCCCCGAACCGCGCCCGACCGTCGGGGGTGTGGAAGTGTAGGTCTGTGTAGAGTCTTTTTGAGTTGGAGGGTGTAGGGTGTAGGGTGTAGGGTGTAGGGGAAGAAGATGTTTTATCCCCATTCCCCACTCCCCATTCCCCACTCCCCGTTTCTGGATGCGGCCAGTGGGTTGGGCCTTGTTTTTGTAATTGTTCATGACTGATACCCGACATATCGCATGGGCGATTTTTGGTTAGTTTGGCAAACTCGGCGTAAACTTCGGCAGAGTTGGCAAAGTTAAACTTATCGGCAAAACCTAAACGCCGTCCGACTTCGGCGAAAATTTCCCAGTCGGCTTTGGCTTCTCTGGGTGGTTGGCGGAATGCTTGACATAAACTAACGCGGCGTTCGGAGTTGGTCATTACGCCTGTTTTTTCACCCCACTGGGCAGCAGGTAACAGCACATGAGCATAAGCGGCGGTTTCGGTGGGGTAATATGCGTCTTGGTAAATTGTGAAAGGCGATCGCAATAAGGCTTTTTTTGTGCGTTCCAAATCTGGCATACTGACAGCTGGGTTAGTAGCTGCAATCCAAAGTAAACCGACATCGCCAGTTTCTAAACCCAGAATCATATCCCAAGCCGTTAAACCAGGAACAGAAGAAATTTGTCCCCGCTTCAGTCCCCAAAAATCTTCCACTTCGGCGCGATGCTGGTCATTTTTCACCGAGCGATAACCAGGTAATAAATGCGCTAAACCTCCGGCTTCTCTACCGCCCATTGCATTTGGTTGACCTGTTAAAGAAAATGGCCCCGCCCCTGGTTTACCAATTTGTCCTGTCATCAAGTGGAGGTTAATAATAGTCCTCACCTTGGCTGTTCCTTCCGTTGATTGGTTCACACCCATCGACCACAAAGACAATACCTTTTGCGCTTGACCCCAATAACGGGCGGCTGTTTCTAAATCTTCAATGCTGATACCACATTGACGCGCTGTTACTTCTGGGGAATAGTGGCGGATAACTTCTGCATAAGCTGAAAAATTGCTGGTACAGTCATCGATAAAGCCAACATCAATGTAGTTCCAACGCATTAATAAATGGGCGATACCATTTAACAAATCAATATCTGTACCGGGACGAATTGCTAAATGTAAATCTGCGGCTTCGGCGGTGGGTGTGCGGCGGGGGTCAACCACCACCATTTTTACTTTGCGGTTTTTTTTGTGGTATTTAGCCAATCGGTTAAAAATGATGGGATGACATTCGGCTGTGTTAGTCCCAATTAAAAACGCACAGTCAGTTAACTCTAAATCTTCGTAACAACAGGGCGGGCCATCTGCACCAAAACTTTGAATATATCCAGATACCGCACTGGACATACATAAGCGTGAGTTCGCATCAAAATTGTTAGTTCCTAAACAGCCTTTCAAAAGTTTTTGGGCGATGTAATAGTCCTCAGTTTGGAATTGACCGGAACCATACATACATATAGCTTCTGAACCTTGAGTGAAGCGGACAGTTTGAATGCGGTTGGTAATTAGTTCAAAAGCTTCATCCCAACTAACTCGCCGGAACTCTTGGTCTAAAGAATCCCGCACCATTGGGTAATGTAATCTATTTTTATCTAAAGATTCGGCGATCGTAGCACCTTTAACACACACCATACCTTGGCTTGATGGGTGAGATTTATCACCTCTGACTCGCCAAGTCGGATTTCCTTGACTATCTCGATTGGTGGGTTTATTAAGTTGGGCTGGTGGTGACACTTCTAAACCACAGCCAACACCACAATAAGGACAAACAGTTTTTGTAAATTCAGTCATGTAGCTACACCTAATTTATCGGTGTTATCGGCTGATTGATTGTTTATGAACCATCAGCATCCCTATATTCCCATTTATCTCGAAATTCCTTACTTTCAGAACTTACGCAAAATTATGAAAAAACGAACCGCAAAGGGCGCAAAGGACACGAAGTTATAAGAGTTTGAGAGAGTTCTTGCGTAAGTCCTAAGTTTCTCACTCTTCTTTGCGCCTCTGGTTACTGAGCGCAGTCGAAGTATGCGTCTCTGCGTGAGAAAAAATCTTACTCCTCATCATGAGCAAACCGACGATAAAGGAAATCTAGAGCATAGTTCCGCAAGTTGTAATATTCGGGGTCTTCCATAATGCGGCGGCGGTTGCGGGGACGGGTGAAAGGAATTTCTAATACTTCACCGATTTGAGCGGCTGGGCCATTGGTCATCATCACCACTCTGTCAGCGAGGAACAACGCTTCATCAATATCGTGGGTAATCATCAGGACGGTAACTTGATGGTCACTCCAGATTTGCAGTAGTTCTTCTTGTAGTTCTTCTTTGGTGATTGCGTCTAATGCACCGAAGGGTTCATCTAAAATCAAGACTTGGGGACGGATGGAAAGGGCGCGAGCAATAGCCACTCGCTGTTTCATCCCGCCAGAAATTTGATGTGGTTTCTTGTCTGCGGCTTCTGTCAATCCCACCATTGCTAAGTGTTCTCTAACAATGGCGCGTTTTTCGGCTTGGGGCTTTTTGGGAAATACGGAATCTACTGCTAGATAAACATTTTCAAATACACTTAGCCAAGGTAGTAAGCAATAGTTTTGAAATACCATCATCCGGTCTGGGCCTGGTTCGGTGATGGGTTGGTCTTGTAGCATGACAACGCCATCGGTGGGTGTGTTGAAGCCAGACACCATATTGAGGAGGGTGGATTTACCGCAGCCGGAGTGACCAATTAAGCAGACAAATTCGCCTTCACGAACTTTGAGGTCAATCCCATCAAGGACGGTGTAGGGGCCTTCGGGGGTGGGGTAAATTTTGCTTACGCCTTCGATGACGAGGAAGTTATCGGCTTTGGTTTGTGGTTGTGGGAGAGTTTTGTTTATTATTTGCATGATATGTTTCTGATTTTATGATTTTTTCACGCAGAGGCGCGGAGGCGCGGAGAGTTTGAGGGAGATGGGAGAGTTATAAATGACTAAATAAAGACTTCTTCTATACGGATGTCTCGTTTGATTTCTAAGCTTTTGAGGTATTCTAGGGGTTCTGAGGGGTTAAAAACTTTACCGTCGAATAGGTGAATTGGGTCGTCGTAGCCGGTATCGAGTAAGCCGAGGTCACGGGCGGCTGCACCAAATATGTCTGCACGACAAACTCTTTCGATAATTTCTAGCCAGTTTTTCGGGAATGGTGTTAAGCCCCAGCGTGCTAGTTGAGTCACCATCCACAAGATTTCGGTGCGGTTGGGGTAGTTGGTTTTGTTGAGGTAAAACTGATTGTAGGCGGTGAGTGATTGGGGTTGGCTACCATCGCCGCGATCATAAGGGTCAATGAAGCCGGGGCGGACGTAGGCTGGGTTAAGGTTGAGGTATTCAGGACGACAGATTAATTTGAGAATTTCTTCGCGGTTGCGGAGGTCATCACAATATTTGCACGCTTCTAACAGGGCTTTGATTAGAGCTAGATAAGTTTCGGGATATTGCTGCGCCCAGTCTTCGCGCACACCTAAGACTTTTTTGGGCTGTCCTGACCAAATTTCTAGGGCGGTGGCTGCAACAAAACCGACATCATCATGAACCGCCATATAATTCCAAGGTTCGCCAGCGCAGTAACCGTCGATGGTTCCAGCTTTGAGTTGAGCGACCATTTCTGTGGGTGCGATCGCTGTTAAACTCACATCTGTATCAGGATTAATCCCGCCAGCCGCTAACCAATAACGCAGAATTAAGTTCTGCATGGATGTGGGATGAACTACACCCAAGGTTAAAATTCTGTCAGGAGCAGCGTTAATGGCTGTTTTGAGATCGCCTAAATTTCTCACACCTTCGCTATACAGTCTTTTACTTAAGGTGATAGCGTTGGCGTTGCGGGAAAGGTTCAGCGCGTTGACAACTGGAATTGGTGTTTTACCACCTGCGCCTAAAGTGAGTGCTAAGGGCATTCCTGCAACCATCTGGGCTGCATCTAATTTACCTGTCGCCACACCTTTGGCGATTTCATTCCAATTGCTGGCACGGTTGAGGGTGACTTCTAAACCATATTCAGCAAAGAAACCTTTTTCTTGGGCAACGATTAAAGGTGCTGTGTCAGTTAAAGGTAAAAAGCCGATTTCTAAGTTGACCTTTTCTAATCCTCTTGAGGATACCGCTACAGGTGCAGCTACTTTTTGCGCTTTGCGTTTCTTGGCTTGCTTTTGTTGATTGAGGAAGTAAATCATCTCATTCCGCAGATTGTAATAACTGGGATGATTAACTACTTCCAAACGTTGACGGGGACGAGGGATAGGTACTTCCAGGATTTGCCCAATGTGCGCTTCTGGGCCATTGGTGAGCATAACGATGCGATCGCTTAACAATAATGCTTCATCCACATCATGAGTTACCATCACACAAGTAACATTATGCTCATTGCAGATTTTCATCAATTGTTCTTGCAAACTACCCCGTGTGAGCGCGTCTAAAGCACCAAAAGGCTCATCTAACAATAACAACTTCGGACGAATTGCCAAAGCACGAGCGATCGCAACTCGTTGTTTCATCCCGCCAGATAACTCACTGGGACGCTTCTTAGCTGCTAGACGCAAGCCCACCATATCAATATGTTCTTCAATGATAGACAGGCGATCGCTTTTCGACTTATTTTGATAAACCTCATCCACAGCCAAAGCGATATTTTCCCGCACATTTAACCAGGGAAGCAACGAGTAATTTTGAAACACCACCATCCGATCAGGACTAGGTTCTCTAATCTCCTTACCTTCCAAAGTCACACCGCCAACACTGGCTCTATCTAAACCCGCAATAATGTTAAGTAAAGTAGACTTCCCGCAACCAGAATGCCCAATTAAAGAAACAAACTCCCCTTGCCGGATTTTCAACTCAATATTCTTCAGAGCAATATATTTACCACCATTCGGTAAATCAAAAATTCTATCAACGTGGTCAACTTCAACAAAAGTAGTCATTTGTCATTTGTCCTTTGTCACTTGTACTGAGCGCAGCCGAAGTATTGGTCAAATATTTCTCGTACCTTTTCTCTCTAAACTTCTTCTTCGCGCTCTTCGCGCCCTTTGCGGTTCGTTTAACAGAGAATTATGAACTCTTGACTACTTCTGTTCAGCCACAACCTTACTCGCAATAAAACCCACCAACCTATCCAACATCAACCCCACCAAACCAACATAAATCAACGCCAAAATAATTTCACTCAAATTAGTTTCCGTAGTCGTGTTGTAAGCATCCCAAATAAACGAACCAATACCCACACCACCTACTAACATTTCCGCCGCGACAATTGCTAACCAAGATAAACCAATCCCAATCCTTAACCCCGTAAAAATATACGGTACAGTCGCCGGAAATACAATTTTAAAGAAATACTTTGGCCCTTTGAGTTTTAAAACTCTAGCTACATTCACATAGTCTTGGGGAATTTGCTGTACACCCACTGTAGTGTTAATAATAATCGGCCAAATTGACGTAATAAAAATCACGAAAATTGCTGAAGGATTAGCTTGTTGAAATGCTGCTAAAGAAATTGGTAGCCATGCCAGAGGCGGGACAGTTCTTAACACTTGAAATATAGGATCTACCGCATTGTAAACAAATTGATTTGCCCCAATTAAAATCCCTAATGTAATACCGAAAATTGTTGCCAACGAAAAACCTAAACCAACTCTACCTAAACTGCTGAGTATTTGCCAACCTAAACCTTTATCGCTTTCACCGTTATCAAAAAATGGGTGAATAATAAAAGGGTCAAAAGTTTCGGTAAAAGTTTCTATTGGGCCAGGTAATTTAAAAGCAGGATTTAAACAAAATAATTGCCAAATCACCAGAAAGATAGCTAGTGCTACCAACGGTGGGATAACTTTTTTGACAATAAATTTATTAATTGCCGTTTGTGGCTTTTTTCTAACTGTACGATTTCCTAGAACAACTGCCATTATTTTATGATTCCGAAAGTGTTACTAAATTTTGGTGGGATAGTTGGGAGAGAAGTCAGAAATTAGACTTTCTTAATTTTCAAAGATTGTAAATATTCTTCTGGTTTTTCTGGGTCGAATTTCACCCCATCAAAGAAAGTTTCTATGCCACGAGAACTACTGGTAGGAATTTGAGCATCAGGGACACCAATAGCTTTGGCTGCTTTCTTCCACCGGTCTTCTTTATTTACTTGGTCAACGATTTCTTTAACTTTGGTATCTTTTGGCAAATAACCCCAGCGAATATCTTCAGTTAAAAACCAAATATCGTGACTCTTGTAAGGATAAGAAGCATTATCAGCCCAGAATTTCATCCGATAGGGGAATTCTTTTTCTGTACGTCCATCGCCAAAGTCAATATTACCTTTAGCTCTTTCTACAATATCTGCGGCAGCAACATTAAAGTATTTGCGGTCAGCACATATTTTGCACATTTCTTCTTTGTTTTCTAGTTTGTCGCACCATTGTTGTGCTTCAAGAATTGCCATCAATAATGCTTGGGCGGCGTTGGGATTTTTATCCACCCAATCTTGGCGCATCGCAAAGGCTTTTTCGGGATGGTCTTTCCATAATTCACCTGTAACTAAGGCGGAATAACCTAATTTCTGACTGACTAATTGAGCATTCCAAGGTTCACCTACACAGAAAGCATCGATTGTATTCACTTTCATGTTGGCAACCATTTGTGGTGGTGGTACAGGTTCTAAAACCATATCTTGATCTGGGTTAATCCCACCAGCCGCTAACCAATAGCGCATCCATAAATCATGCGTACCACCAGGGAAAGTAATTCCAGCTTTTAAGGATTTTTTATCAGCTTTGGCTTTAGTTGCGGCTTCTTTGAGTGCTTTGCTTTCGAGGTTGACTTTGAGTTCTTTGAATTTATTAGCGACGGAGATAGCCTGACCATTTGTATTTAATCGCGCCAAGAGATACATCGGCACTTTATCGTTAATGGTCATCAGATATGGCATAGGGCTGAGGATATGTGCGCCATCAATACCACCGCCAGCCGAACCAATTTTTAAGTTATCGCGGGTGACAGGCCAAGATTTTTGCTTGATAATTTCGACATCTGTCATCCCATATTTCGCAAAGAAACCTTTTTCTTTAGCAATAATGAGCGGTGCAGAGTCAGTCAGGGCAATAAATCCGAGTTTGGCTTTGGTTGTTTCGACTTTGGGCGCATTTGCAGAGGTGACGTTAGATACTGGTGCGGCGGATGGGTTGTTACCGCCATTGGAGGCTGTATTACTGGAACAACCATGAGCAACAATAGAAGCGGCGGCGGCTGCACCAGTGGTAAAAATAAATTTTCTGCGGGAAAGATTGGTCATTAATTTGTCCTTTGTCATTTGTAGGAGTTACGAACCGCCAAGGCGCATACTTCGACTTACCTCGACTTCTCCTGACGGAGACGCTGCGCGAACGCTCGGTACAAGTCGCTCAGTAACCAGAGTTCGCAGAGGAATGAGAGTTTGAGAGAGGTTTTGCATAAATATGAGTAGAAGTCTAAAATTTCAGACTTCAGACTTCATACTTCACACTTCATACTTCAGACTTCAGACTTCACACTTCATACTTCATACTTCATACTTCATACTTCATACTTCATACTTCACACTTCCACCAAGGCTTCTTGTTTGAGTTTTGCGCCGAAGTGTTTAATGAGTAGTTCTTGTAGTACTGGCTGTAAGTCTTCGCAGGGTACGCCTTTGATGGCGCAGGTTCCTAAGTGCGCGTCTTTGCCGACTTTGCCACCCATATAGATGTCTACACCTTCTACGGCTTTGCCATTTTTGCGGGCTTTAGTACCCATTAAGCCGATGTCTGCAACTTGTGGCTGTCCGCAGGAGTTAGGACAACCTGTCCAGTGAATGCGGACTGGTTGGGTGAAGGTTAAGTCTGCTTCTAAGGCTTGAATAGTGGCTAAGGCGCGGTTTTTGGTTTCGATGAGGGCGAAGTTACAAAATTGTGCGCCTGTGCAGGAAACAAGCGATCGCTCCAATGCCCCCGGATTGATGGAAAATCTTGTTAGTAGGGGTTCTGCTAAAAATGTTGCGAGGCTACCATCAGAAATATTCGGAATGATGATATTTTGTTCAACTGTTAGTCGAATTTCACCACTACCATACACTTCTGCGAGCCGCGCAATTTCATACATATCTTCGGCATACAACCGCCCAACGGGAACATGAAAGCCTACATAGTTAAATCCTGGTTGTTTTTGCTTGTATATGCCGATATGGTCGCGTTTTTCCCAATCAATTTCGTCTTTGGGCGCAGCAGGTAACAATGATTTACCTAAACGCTGTTCGACTTCGGCGCGAAACTTATCTATACCCCATTCATCAATTAGCCACATCAAGCGCGATTTCAGGCGGTTTGCGCGTGAACCGTTGTCTCGGAACACTTCTAAAACGGCTCTACATACAGCCACTACATCTTCAGGTGCTACCCAAGCATTGAGAGGAATTGCAGCATCGCAGCGTTTGGCGGAGAAAAAGCCACCAACCAGGATGTTAAACCCGAAGATTTTTTGGGGAGTAGGGAGTAGGGAGTAGGGAGTAGGAGATTCACCACTCCCCACTCCCAATTCCCCACTCCCTTCTTTAAATGCAGGAACAAATGCTAAGTCGTTGATTTCGGCGTGAACTGAATTGTCTCTTCCACCTGTGATGGCAATATTAAACTTGCGGGGGAGGTTGGTAAACTCTGGGTTGCCTTGTCCTTTGTTGGTGAGCATATCTTGAATTTGCTGCACCAAATCTCGTGTATCAAACAATTCGTCTGCATCTAGCCCCGCGACGGGATCGCCTGTGATGTTGCGAACGTTGTCCATCCCAGACTGCACACTGGTTAAACCGACGGCGTGAAATTTATTGAAGATATCGGGTAAATCTTCAATTCTGATTCCCCGCAATTGAATATTCTGCCGAGTGGTAATGTCAGCACTACCATCATCACCATAACGCTGTAATACTTCTGCCAAAACTCGCATTTGATCACTGGTAAGAATACCATTCGGCATCCGCAACCGCATCATAAATTTGCCTGGGGTAACTGGGCGGAAAAATACGCCTACCCATTTGAGTCGATGATCTCGGTCTGTTTCGTCCATTGCTTCCCATCCGAGGGCGGCAAATTTGGCGATTTCGGCTTTAACTGCGAGTCCGTCTTTTTCAGCTTTGAATTTCTCGAATTTATTGACGCTGGTTTTGGTAGTGGTTCCTGTATCTGTCATGAGTCAACTCTCATTATTGCTAATCCAGTGAGAACTTCAGGTTTCTTGAGCCAATATCAATCAACCCGTAGTTTGGATGTTGTTTCTACGAGTATTTGGTGGCTTTAAATTGAATATTTAATTATTGCTAATTTTTAAGTTTTTAGTGCGTTCTGAAATAATTTATCTACTGATGAATTGACTCAGAATTTTAGATTGAACGCGACTTCGTAAGGTTTGGGAGACAATTTGTCATCTTTTACATAGGGAATATTTAGCAAGTAAACAGAGCAATTGTTTATGTAACAATTTCGACACTTTTAAGGTTAAAGTCAGATTTATGATAAAATCGTATAATTAGCTACAAAATCCTAGTAAAATTTCTAATTTTGCATCATAATAATGCGTTTTTTGCATTACACTGAGCAGATAAGTGATGTAAAAGAGTCGCTAAATCACATCAGTATGATGTTGATGCTAAAGTCTGGAGAAGCTGCTAACCGTAGAGCAAGCGATCGCTGTTATTCTAATGACAAATAATTTCCACAACTATGAAACGTCGTGATTTTATCAATTGGGTTGGTTTAGGTTTAATAGCTAGTAACCTACCAGTGGCTATTGCAGCCTGTACTTCCCAGACCAATACACAAACATCTGAAGCTGCTGGAAGCTGGCAAAAAGTAGGCACTACTAAAGACCTAGACCAAAAAGGTCAACTGTTGGTTAAAGGTTCCCCTGTTGGGGATGTTCTGGTAGTGGGTACATCTAAAGCTGCTAATCTGGTTGCTGTTGACCCTACCTGTACTCATAAAGGCTGCACCGTAGACTGGAAAGCTGATGCCAAAAAATTCGCCTGTCCCTGTCACCGTGCAGAATATGGCACTGATGGTCAAGTAAAAAAAGGCCCAGCTAAAAAACCTTTAAAAACCTACACCGCTAAAATTGAGGGCGATTCCGTTTTGGTGAAAAGTTAACTGAAGTATGAAGTGTGAAGTATGAAGTGTGAAGTATGAAGTGTGAAGTGTGAAGTATGAAGTATGAAGTGTGAAGTATGAAGTATAAAATTAACTCATATCTTGCCTTGCCAAACTTAAATTTTGAATTCATCCTTGATATTTTTCTCTTTTTACAGATTTTTGTTACAGGTCAACCGACAAAAAGATAAAATTTCAGACTTCATACTTTTTCAAACTTTATTATGGAAGGTAATATTAACCAGCTTTTAAGACAGGCACAGACGGCGTATGATGCTGGTGATTGGTCAGTGTTGATTCAATACCTGCAACAGTTGATTGTGCTGAAAAATGAGCAGTATTCAGAAGATTTACTGAAATTAGCACTGCCTGTTTTAGAAATGGGCGATTTTCAGCAGCGTTGGGAAATTACCAAGGTTTTACTTCGCTTGGGTGCTATTGCGATTCCCCCACTGATTGAAATTTTAGAAAATGATGAAGCAGAGGAAGAATTGCGTTGGTATGCGGCGCGGACTTTAGGCGAGTTTCAGCATCCAGAGGCGATCGCACCTTTGGTAGAATTGCTCAAAACTAGCGATGATGAAGAATTAAAAGCGATCGCCGCTACAGCACTAGGGCAAATGGGGAGTTTAGCAATTACCCAACTCTCAGAACTCTTAAATCAAGATGATACCAGACTTTTGGCAGTGCGATCGCTAGCTTATATTCGCACTCCAGAAACCATTACACCCTTATTGACTGTGGTACAAGATACTGAAGTTGCAGTCCGCGCCACCGCCCTAGAAGCCCTCAGCAGCTTTCATGATGAACGTGTACCACTTGTACTCATCAACGCTTTAGATGATGTGGTGGCGGCAATTAGGCGCATCGCTATACTTGGTTTAAGTTTTCGCCCCGATTTAACTGCGGAATTAAATTTAGTCACCAAACTCCAACCCAAGCTTTATGACTTCAATATAGATGTTTGTAGCGCTACAGCCGTTGCTCTTTCTCGGCTTGGTGGTGATAAGGCTACCCAACATTTATTTTCCGTGCTGATGTCAGCCAATACACCCATAACCTTACAACTAGAAATTATTCGGGCTTTAGTTTGGGTAGGGACAATTTCGGGTTTGGAATATTTACAGCAGGCGTTAAACCAAACTAAATCAGAAATATTGTGCCAGGAAATTGTCACAGTTTTAGGACGAGTCGAAAAACCACAATTAACTACAAAAGCTACAGAAATTTTGCTGGAATTGCTGGAATCGCCCCACCCAGCCACAGAAACTGCCAATATTAAAAGTGCGATCGCTTTATCTTTAGGACAATTAGGCAATCAACAAGCTATCCCATTATTAACTGCGCTAGCAAACGACCAGAATGAACAGGTAAAATTACATGCGATCGCTGCACTCAAAAAATTCAATCCAGAGGTGGTTAAAGCAGGGAATAGGGAATAGGGAGTGGGGAAGAAAAATTCGACTATTACCTGTAACCTTTCCCAACTTGTAACAAACTCTACTAAATTAAGGAGAAAAAACCGTTAACTTAATGAGAGCCACAAATGTAATTCAGGCTACATTCTCATGCGACTAGAGCAGTTGCAAGCTTTTTTGGCAATCGCGGATACTGGCAGCTTTCAACAAGCGGCCAGGCAATGTGGTGTCACTCAATCAACTATCAGCCGTCAAATTCAAGCTTTAGAAGCAGACTTGGGTTTAGAACTGTTTCACAGAACTAACCATGCTAAATTGACCTTGGGCGGTGAACGTTTGCTGCCGCGTGTGCGGAAGATTTGTCAAGAGTGGCAAATTGCTACACAAGAATTAACAGATTTAATGGCAGGGAAACAGCCAGAATTGTGTATTGCAGCAATTCATTCGCTGTGTGCTTCTTACCTGCCACCAGTATTACAAAAGTTTTGTCATGATTATCCCGAAGTGCAATTGCGGGTAACATCATTAGGAAGCGATCGCGCTTTAAAAGTCCTGAAGGACGGATTAGTTGATTTAGCGATCGTCATGAATAATCGTTTTTTGACTACCGCTAGAGAAATGGTAGTAGAAGTTTTATATGATGAATCAATTGAAGTCCTGACTGCCGCTAATCATCCTTTAGCCCAGTATGACCGCATTCCGTGGTCAGAATTAGTGTGTTATCCCCAAGTCGTGTTTAAAGATGGTTATGGGATGCAGCGGTTGGTACAAGATAAATTTGAGCGATTAGAAGCCAAACTCATAGCTGCATTAGAGGTAAATACCTTAGATGCGTTTCGAGGTGTTGTACGTCAAGGTGAATTAATTGCTTTGTTGCCTACCTCTGCATTAGTAGAAGCTCGTCAAGACCCTACCCTAGCAGTTCGTCCTTTAGCTAATCACACTGGTGTTTTAGCTGATAACGCTAATTTTACGCGGCGAGTCGTTATGGTCACAACCCAAGATCGTCTGCAAATTCCTCCGATTAAGCATTTTTGGGAACTAGTGTTACAAAATATACCTATTCAATCTGAGGAGCAGCGATCAGCTTCATAAAGTTATGATTAGTCAACTGAAGTATGAAGTCTGAAATATGAAATTTCAGTATTATGCCTTCTGCTTTTTGACAAATGACCCTTGACTAACTATGAGTAATATCTTCAGGGAACTACTAAAAAAGGTAGGCAGTGGCAACCACACAGGCGAAAATTTAACTCGTGCTGAAGCTGCAGCCGCCACTAAAATGATGTTGTTAGGGGAAGCCACACCAGCCCAAATCGGAGCCTTTTTAATTGCCCACCGCATCAAACGCCCGACTGGTGAAGAGTTGGCAGGGATGTTAGATACCTATGAAGAACTAGGGCCAAAACTCCAAGCAATTGACAGCGTACATCTGCCGATGGTATTCGGCATTCCTTATGATGGCAGGACGCGCACTGCACCCATTAGTCCGGTGACAGCTTTACTTTTGGCGGCGGCTGGACAACCTGTGGTGATGCATGGTGGCAATCGCTTGCCAACGAAATACGGTTTACCTTTAATTGAAGTTTGGCAAGGTTTAGGTGTTGATTGGACTGTTTTAAGTTTGTCTAAAACCCAGCAAGTATTTGAGCAAACCGGACTATCTTTTATTTACGTACCTAAGCATTTTCCTTTAACCACAAGTATTTGGGAATACCGCGACCAACTTGGTAAACGTCCGCCCTTTGCCACAATGGAATTGATTTGGTCTCCTTATGCTGGCGATGCCCATGTTGTAGCGGGATTTGTGCATCCGCCAACAGAAGCTATGTTCCAAGGAGCTTTGGAATTTAAACAAGTAAAAAAATATACTTTAATTAAAGGGTTAGAAGGTAGCAACGATTTACCACGCGATCGCACAGCGATTATTGCTTTATCCGCATCTCCAGATTTAGAAAGATTGCTACTATCTCCTCATGATTATGGTTTTACGACCAAGAATGTACCATTAGCAACAACAGAAGAATTAATTACCCAAATACAAGATGTGTTAGCCGGGAAACCAGGAGAATTAATGCAAACAGCATTATGGAATGGTGGATTTTATCTGTGGCAAAGTGGTATTTGTTCAGATATGCGATCGGGTATAGCTCAAGCAGAAGAATTACTCACTAATGGTGCAGTCGCTACTAAACTTCAAGAACTAGTTCAGGCAGTCAATTCTTCCTTAGAGAATGCTTTTCAGTACATTTAACACTGTGGTTGGTGATAAAAAAGATTGGGTGTAGGTATCCACTTTACACCCAATCTTTTTTAATATTTGTCCTAGATTACGCTAATCTTCCACAAGGCACGATTATAGTAATTAGCATCAGCACCAACAACATTTGGGCTAGCAAAACCACTGGATGCTAACCAGCCACCTTCATCACCTCGTTGTCCTTTGATTGGTTCACCATCCGAAAACACATAACGCTTTGTCTCCTGGTTTTCAATCAGGAAACTATCACCATTGGGGATAATCTTCCATAAAGCACGGTTGTAGTAATTAGCATCAGCACCAACAACATTTGGGCTAGTAAAACCGCTAGATGCTAACCAACCGCCTTCAGCACCTCGTTGTCCTTTGATTGGCTCTCCATCTGAAAACAAATAGCGTTTTGTCTCTTGATTTTCAATTAGGAAACTATCACCGTTAGGGATAATCTTCCATATAGCACGGTTATAGTAATTGGCATCAGCACCCACAACATTTGGGCTAGCAAAGCCACTAGATGCTAACCAACCGCCTTCATCGCCTCGTTGTCCTTTGATTGGCTCTCCATCTGAAAACAGATAGCGTTTTGTCTCTTGATTTTCAATGAAAACGGGTTTGTTGATTAAGTCATTGATATTTGCATTTGTGCTGGGAGTTGGAGCCGGAGTTTCAGCAATGGTTTCTGCTGCTGGTGTCTTACCGTTAGTAGTAGCTATTTTCGTGAAATTGCCTGTACTGTCATAGGCTAAACCAGATATGACATTTCCTTGAGCATCTAAGAGTCTGGCTTCATCTCCTGAATCTTTCCATAAAGAAACACCACTACCACAGCTAAAGCCACCCGACTCTGGATGTACTTCATTAGTGTAAACTCTGACGCTTTGACCAGGAGCTAAGATTGTGCCTTGGGGAAAAGTAAATGCTTTATTGCGTCCTACTCCAGAAGTCAGTTGCCAACCAGATACATCAGTGGGTATTTTTTCTCGATTGGTAATTTCAACGTATTCATCAGACTGAGTTCTCTTGACCTGATTCTTATAGACAAGATTGGTAATTTCTATCTGTGGAGTTTGTTGATTTGCCATAGTGTTTACTCAAAATTAACGATAGCAAGACAGGACAAATTAACGCACTAATATTTATATAAAAAGTGCTTAAATATTCAAGTATTGTGAGAATTAAAAATATAGAGAATTTATTAGTTATGGTGGCGATCGCCTAATACCAATTCACTAAAATAATGAAACAGATGTAAACTGCCAAAGCTTTTCTTAATTGCGAATTGCATTAGCGAGCCTGCGAGCGTCCGCCGCGAATTGCGTTAGCGCAGCGTTAGCGAGCCTGCGAGCGTCCGCCGCGAATTGCGAATTGCGAAGCAAGCCCTAGTTAAACGTAAACTTATCTTTGTGCATGGATGTAGTCAACAAAATAAAATTGCGGTTGCAACCAAAATCTCAGCCAAGCATAAGCTCCTAAACCTAGAAGTGCGATCGCAATTAGGGGTAGACCCAACTGAAGCCGCAATCCATCGGGAAAAACAGCTACAGCGCAAACAGTAATGACAAAATAGATTAAAAGCACTGCTTGTAAGCGTTGCACCACTAAAAGCGCATTGCGACAGCTACTACAATGCTGGGTGTGTTGTTTGTAGCGATCAAGAATTTGTTGGCGATCATTATTGATATTCCGTATTGATGGTGCATCAATTCCTACATCTTTCCAAGGCAGTTGTCCGTGACAATAGCTATCAAACCAATTCCGATACTCAATCACTAAACGGTCTGCACTTGTAGGTAAACGATAGGCAGTTTTCCAGCTTTGATTAGGTTGATTTTGTTGGAGAAAATACTCTTGCTGCTGTAGAAGAATCATATCCCCATCAATAATCAGATTGCGATTGGTGATGTGATCCCACCAACGCGGTTTGAGATAATGGAGTGTTTTGGCAAAGTTTCGCGGAAATTGAGCAACAATTCTCGATTTCCCTGGAGACACAGGTATACAGTAGGTGACAAGTCCCATCTGTTTGCTGCCATTAGCAAAGCTGAAGGCATACTCCAAGCGACAAGGTGGTTCAAACGTGATTGTTCCAGGCAAAAGCCCTTGTGTCGCCACTTCAATCAAATTGGGGGTTGATTGTAAAATTTTAATCGGAATCGGTCTTGCTTGTTGGCGATCGCCTTGTACTCCATGATGAGCAAAAGGTACATGACTCGGATCTGCAACATTTTCCACCAGGGTTTGCCAGTCATACTCTAAATCTCGGACAAAAGAAGACCAAACAAAGCCTTTAGTCGCATCTACATTAGCAGACAAAGGTAACGGTGTATTAGCAGCTTGTTGGCTTGATTTTGCATCTGGCCAAACCCAGAGTAAATCCTGCTGTTGACGGACTGGTAGTGCTACAGCACATAGATTTTCTTTCTTGCTGACAAGTTCGGGATTTTCTGCTTGGGGAACATGAGTACAGTTTCCGTGCTGATCAAATTGCCAACCATGATAACTACACATTAAATTCCCTGTTTCATCATCAATGCGCCCCTCACTTAGAGGTGCAAGGCGATGGGGACATTGATCTAAAAAGACTTGAAAAGTTTCAGCTGATTTGGGTTTCCAGATGACTAAACGCAGCCCTAAAAGTGTAACTGCGGTTGGTTGTTTGGGATCTAAGTCTTCAACTGGTGACAAAGGATACCAATGCTGAAAAAAATCAAATTCCGGTTTCATTTGACAAATTATTAGGATAATATCCTACTTCACGCAATTTTCGATATTTGAGAAATTCTGAAGCAGGGAGTACTTTTTGAGTAATGCTCATTTATGACCTCTTTGCTTTTTATGCAGTGAGTATTGAGCAAATGCAGTTTATAAATTCAAGAATTATTCAAAATTCACATCTTGCACCTAGCCCCAGCGAATGGAATTCGCGGCTATACAAACGAAGTCCGCCTATCGCGCTTGCGCTGCGCTTGGCGCACCACGCGGACTAACGCAATATCAAGGGTTTGGAACCCGCGCAGGTGGTCACTGAGCTTGTCGAAGTGCGGGTTTTGTCTGTGTAGCTGCGACTTCAGTCGCTTGGTGCAAGATATGTGAAAAGGCTGCTAATTAATATTTACCTATTAAATTCTTGAATAATTTGCTGTTTGCTAATGGTGTCTATGAATTTAAATATTCTCAATACCAAAGCAAAAATGCAAGGAAATTTAAGACAGTTAGGTAAATAATTTATAGACAGTTAAGACAATTAAGACAGTTAGAAAAAGCTTGTCTTAAAATTAACATATTTTATGGATGATACCAATTTACCAAATGATTGAAACAAATAGATTTGGGAGTAAACATCCTATTGCTGTACGCAACTATAAATACTCAAAATAATTGATTGAACTTTCTCAGATTCCAGGCTAAGAATTTTAGAGTAAAAATAATAGTATGACCTCTAGTACAGTTCGGCGTAAATAAACAGACCATACGACATTGCTAAAAGGCTTGTGGTATCGTTATTCTTTCTTTTTACTTTTGCCTTTTTACTTTTGCCTTGTTGTACTAGTATCGTGCCTCTGTCGTCAACAGATAAATTTAGAAATTACTAGTCAACCGCTAACACTAAACCTTCAGAAGCTAGTAAAGCTTGCGCAAAGACAGACTGCACATCAGCTTGTACTTGATCAAGAAAATTATCATCATCATCTGGATGATGATGAGAAATAACTAATTTTTTCACTTCCGCAGTTTGGGCTACTTCTACAGCCTTTTGCCAATGTAAATCAGAAGATTCATGGTTGTTAGCTGTAGGGGGAATATAAGTAGCATTGGCAATTAGTAGGTTCACACCTTGGACTAGCTTGAAAATCTGCTCTTGATCAGTTGGCTCGGCTTTGTTGGTTAAATCTGTAACATAGGCAATGCTAAGATCCTGCCAAGACACACGATAGCCGATAGAACGCTGAGTTTGATTAATTAGTGCTGTAGTTACGGTGACATCATCTAGCTGCACCTCGTTACCTGCAATCAAATTATAAAACTGCAAATCTGACTGCATTACCTGGAGGGGATAGGGAAAATGCGGCTGGAGCATTTGATCGCAAAGGCATTGTTTAATAGAAGCACTGTTAGACGCAGCCGAACCGTAAATGTGAAAACGGTTTTCTGGGACAAATGCTGGTGCAAAAAAAGGAAAACCTTGAATGCGGTTTGACTGGGAATTAGTAAAAAATAAATATGCTTCTATCGGTTGTTGCAGCTGTCGCAAGTGTTTACCAAGGGGACGCAAACCCGTACCCCCATCAAAAATCAAGCGTTTGCCTGCTACTTGTACTTCAACACAAGCGGTGTTACCGCCATAACGATTAGCATTGCTACCTGGAGTGGCAATTAAACCTCTAACACCCCAAAATTGCACAAGAAATTCATCCACTGAACTACTGTGACTCATAATTGTGGTTTCGGTTACGGAGCTTTGGGAATCCGACGGCGCAAAATTTGACATTTTTTTGAATATTAGACCTTACTGAGCAGGTCATCGTAGTGCCGTACTTCTAACAGTCGGTTTTTTTCATCCACAATGACTACCGTAGGAGAGTAATATTTTAACTCTTCCGAAGAGAACTGCCCGTAAGCCATTATAATCAAGCGATCGCCTACAATGCCTAGACGGGCCGCAGCGCCATTTAACTCAATAATTCCTGAATTGGCTGGAGCCTTAATTGCATAGGTAATGAAACGCTCACCATTGGCAACGTTCACTACTTGCACTTGCTCGTAGGGTACAATACCAGCTTTTTCTAACAACATTTCATCGATGCTAATACTACCCACATAGTTGATATTCGCTCCAGTGAGCGTGCAGTTATGTATTTTTGCCAAAAGGAGAGTGCGCTGCATTTAGTTCTCAGGTTTTTGATGCCAAGTTTGCAATCTAGATTAAAAAATTTTTGATTGCCTGAATCTAGTATAAGAAAGTAAGGGTCGGAAGAAAGTCCCGATGCAACAAGTTTTATTCGCAAAGATAGAAGAGAGAATAAAGATTAAAGACTAAAATAATTTAGGATTGCTGATTTTTGATTGAAAGACTATCTTCATCTAAAATTTAAATTTTAAAATTCCAAATTGATGAACTCAGCATTGTTGAAAGTGAATAGTTAGGAGGCAAGAACAAAAACTCTACACTCCTAACTCAGTAATCATTATTTAGCAGCTTGGATACATTGTTCTACTAGGGCTGATACTGCACTCACGTCTTTCCAACCAAGAATTTCTGTCACCTTTTTTTCTAGATTTTTATAACTGCGGAAAAATTCAGCAATTTCATCTAAGCGGTGTGGTGCGATATCGTTGAGGGATTTGACATGAGTATAGCGTGGGTCTTTGTCTGGAACACAAAGGATTTTTTCATCGCGATCGCCACCGTCGATCATCTCTAACATACCGATTGGTCTTGCAGCAATGATGCAGCCAGGGAAGGTTGGTTCATCGATAATCACCATACCATCGAGTGGGTCGCCATCATCAGCCAAAGTATTCGGCACAAAGCCGTAATCATAAGGATATCTTACCGACGAATAAAGCACTCGGTCTAGGGCAAAAGCTTCTAGTTCTTTGTCATACTCGTATTTATTCTTGCTCCCGCCTGGGATTTCAATCAGAACATTGAGAATACCTGGTTTTGGTTGAGCAGGAATACGGGATAAGTCCACAACAAAACTCCTCGGCTAACTGTGAATTGGGGATGCAGTCTGTTTGGTTCCCCGTGTAGAATTTTAGGGCCAAGATGTACTCCTGCTCAAAGTATTTTGCTGCTTTATCTAATACAAGAAGCAGGAAGTAATACCATGTGAGATTTTAGATTTGGGATTTTGGATGGGAAATTGCTTACTGATGAGCTTTTGAGCAATTCATTTGTCGCTATCATTTTCCAATTGGTGTACGTAGGACAGCACAAATAAATTATTGTTGGGATAAGGCCGAGAGCCACAGGTGTAGGTAGCAAAGTTAGAAAGAGCAGGTGTTGGAAGTTGCAGCGAATGAGTTTACATCAGTTGATGAATGTTATTTACTGCATTTATCAGTATAAAAGAGGCTTTCTCAATTTCTGCTTCACTGGTAAATTTACCAAGCCCAATTCTTAATGCTCCTTCAATGATATTTTCTGCAAGGTGCATTGCTTGTAGAACATGAGAAGGTGCAACCACGCCTGATGAACAAGCTGCACCTGTAGAAATAGCTAATTGCTGGCGAATTCGGGCAATGATGGCAGTATTAGAAATATCGGGAATAGCAATGTGTAAATTACCTGATAAACGCTGGTTTAAATCTCCATTCACCACTAAATCGGGAATGGCGGCTTGGAGTTGGTTTTGCAATTGATCTCGTAAAAATGCGATCGCATTTTCATCTTGTTCCATCTCCAATCCTCTCAATCTGCAAGCTTCCCCCAAACCGACGATTCCGGGGACGTTGAGTGTACCTGATCTCATACCCTGTTGATGTCCCCCACCGTAAATCATTGGTGGGAGAAGATGATTTTTCCTGACTACTAATACACCCACACCTTTGGGTGCGTAGAGTTTATGTGCTGAAATCGCTAGATAAGTAATCCCCCAGTCTTGAAAATTCAGGGGAATTTTGCCGACAGCTTGGGATGCGTCGCATAAAAACGGGATATTGTAGGAGGATGCGATCGCGCCAATTTTTTTGATGGGGTAAATTGTCCCGACTTCATTGTTAGCCGCCATTACACAGAGTAAAGCCGCACCATTAGCACAGATTTTTTCCAGATGTTCTAAATCAATCTGTGCTTGTTGATTGACTTTTAACCAAATAATTTCCGCCAGTCCTTTTTTAGCTAAAGCTTTGCAAGTATCTATCACGGCTTTGTGTTCCACTGGGGAAACAATGATTTTAGCGGGGGTATTTTGTTGTGCAATTTGTCCTTGAATTACTAAATTAATGCTTTCTGTTGCACCAGATGTAAAGATAATTTCCTTGGGTGAGGCGTTGATTAAGTCTGCTATTTGTTGACGTGCTTGTTTAACTGCTTTTGCGGCTGCATTACCATAATCATGATCTACACTATTGGCGTTACCAAAGGCGGTAGTCATATAGTACATGACTTTCTCGGCTACTCTGGGGTCAACGGGGGTAGTTGAGTGGTAATCGAGGTAGATGATGTGAGTCATTTTTTTAACGCAGAGGAACGCTAAGGAAACGCAAAGTAACGCAGAGAATGATCATAACAACTCTCTCTGCGCCTCTGCTCCTCTGCGTGAGATTTCATCACCCTAATAAAACATGGTTTCGGTATTATAGGGTTATCAGGTTCTAGTTAGCGAGTCAGGTTATGGAAAGCATAAAGATTAGAACACATATCGGTAATGATGGAATTTTGCAAATCCAGCTTCCACCTGAAATTGCAAACCAAGAATTAGATGTAGTAATTGTCTTTCAGCCTGTGAGTCCAGAAATTTCACAGAATACAGCCAAAACACCCCAAGAATTAGGGTATTCTCATAGGTTTTTAGAAAATGTCATAGGTAGTTGGGAAGGTGAAACCCTGGAAAGACCAGAACAACTTCCCTTTGAGAATCGGGAGGAGATTCAATGGCCTACCTCCTAGATACAAATGCGTGTATCCAAATTCTTAATTCATCAAGTTCACCTGTTACCCAAAAAATTCTGACAATTCCTGCTAGAGAAATTTACATCTGTACAGTTGTTTATAGTGAACTGTACTATGGAGCTTACAAAAGCAAGAATGTTAACAGAAACCTCAGTCATCTGGAAAATTTATTGGCTGAGTTTACTGATTTACCACTAGATATTCAAGCAGCAAAAATCGCTGGAAAAATTCGCGCTCATCTTGATACTTTGGGGACTCCAATTGGAGCAAATGACTTGTTAATTGCTGCTATCGCTTTAGCCAATGATCTCACGCTGATCACCCACAACACCCGTGAGTTTAGCCGTATTGACGATTTGAAATACGAATACTGGGAATAACTACGAATATCAATAGTATTTTTTTTGCGTTTATCATCTAGTGTCTTACAAATTTTCGAGTTGGTTCGGACACCATTTGCTTTTTGCTGCTAGTTGAGCGTTAATCAAGGTAAAGATTCGCTCTAATTCCGAGATACCTATATATTCGGCTTCTTCTTCAAGAGTGAGCGCATCTGCTTTTTTCTTCTCTAACAGTTCTTCAAAACGATACTGTAGCTCATCGGTAAATTTAAACAAATAAATGTCACCAAATTCACTCATCTTAACACCAGAAGATATTAAAGATGAGGGTTGAACCATCAATTGAGTAGTCATTTTGTGTTGATAGCGTCTTTGATTCTATTGTGCCTCAATTAATCAGCGATCGCAGTTTATCATTCTCCAGAAACGCAGAGAATAATCATCACAACTCCCTAAATTCTCTGCGCCTCTGCGTCTGGAGCGTGAGATTTACTCTTATTCATTCTCTAAAAACCTCCTAGCAACCCTCCCCCAATCAATGCGCGTATCTTGAGCATTATCTTTAAATTTACCCTCTGGCTGTTCATCTTCATATCTAGCCCATGCCATCAAGAGTAACTTTAACCCATCCAAAGAATTAACTAACCGAGAACGCAAAGTATCTACATCAGCTTTATCAACATCCTCTTCTAAGATTTCCACTAAGTTTTGATAAGCTGGATGATTAGTATTTAAGGTCACAATAATTGCTCCACCTCTGGGTTTAACAGAGAAGAAAGCAGGAGTATCAAGTGGTGCTTCAACAAAGGTATATTTCAAGCCATCATCTACTGTTGTGGCGGCTAATAATTCGGCTTTTGTTTCTGTTACTCCTTCTTCTTTGAGGGTTTCTTTAATTACTTGTTTGCGTTCTTCCTTGGGTAATTTTTCATCTGCATCACTTTGACCTTTATAACCTTGTGATTTACGTTCTTGAGTTACAGTAGTTGCCACTTTCTCAGGTTTGTAAGGGTCATGACGTTTTTCAGTAGTAGTACGAGTTCCTTTCGTTTGGTTTTTAATTAAGCGACGAATTAAACTGAGTTGACTGCTGATTTTATGGGCTAATTCCAATAGAGGTAGTTTTGGATCTTCATCTTGGAGTAACTCTTCTTTTAATTGAGTAACTGTTTTTCCTTCTTCTAATAAAGACTCAATATCTAGTTGTAAAATCTCGCCAAAATTCCGGGCTGATTGTTTGTTATTCGTAACGCCAAAAATATCATCAAGTAACGGGTTAAATTCAATTTCAATTCCCCACCAGCGTTCTGTAGGGTCATAATTATTTACTAAGTTTTGGTCTAGTTCTAATTCTCTTCCTGCGCGCACAACGGAAACACCGACGTTTTTAGCTGCGTGTTGTCCGTGTGGTAAACTACCAGGGTTTTTTCCTGGTTCGGCTTGACGCGCTTCTTCTTTGGCGTAAGAGAAACGTACCTTTACTTGATGTTCTTTATCTTTAAAATTAATTTTATGGATGTATTCATGAGATGTATCACCTTCCCAAAGTTGAAACATTGCCTGACTATTAAAGGGTGCGGGACAGGAGGTTTTTTCCATTAGATAACCAGGGTCATTTGGTAGGGCGTATTTTTCTAAAATCAGGCTATATAAAGCATCTAAATCAAAGGCTACCATGCGGATTTTGACTGCGCCGCTATTAATGAATTTGCGATACATTCTCCCAATCACAAATTCTGAATTATCAATAATTGCTTTGCCAGTACGCCAAATACAACGGTCGATTTTTGACCATACTACTAATGTGCCACTTTCACCAAATTGTTGACCGATTCTTGTCCAATTTGTGGGAATTGCTTGAGGTGTCGGTTCTGGTACTTCTGTCAGTCGTTGATTTTTAATTTCATCTAAATCTAGGTAACTATGCAGTGCATTGTCTATGCCATTTTGCCATGACCAGACATCAACTCTCTGACATTGGGAAATAGAAGACGAGGGTAAACCCATACCAAAACGTCCGATTCCGGTGTGTTTGTCTTCATCTAAATATGTTCCATTACCAAATTGCAGGGCGAGACGTAAGACATTCGCATCCATCCCACAACCATTATCTAACACGGCGATTTGTTCAATGCGCGATCGCCTCCTCCCTTCTACCAGTTGTTTCCGTTCGCCACACAGCAGTTCTACTTGCGATGCACCAGCTTGAATGGCATTATCCATTAATTCGGCTAAAGCGTAGGCGGCGTTTTTATAACCGTTATCGCGCATGGCTTGGACAGCGAGGTGAGTCGGAACGATATCATGGGCGTTATTCATGGGTTTTCCTCCAAACGTCTTCCCAATTGTGAAAGGCTGATGCAACTGAACCAAAACCAGGGA
Organism: Nostoc sp. FACHB-110; assembly: GCF_014697425.1. Lineage (GTDB taxonomy): Bacteria > Cyanobacteriota > Cyanobacteriia > Cyanobacteriales > Nostocaceae > Nostoc_B. The sequence goes on along the minus strand of NZ_JACJRU010000007.1, from coordinate 108,942 downwards.
GTTGATTATCTATAACCGTGACAATTTCGGCGGTAGCATTACCCCCAGCTTTGATTCCTCTGATGGCGCGTCCTACCATTTGGCTGTAGAGAACCAGGGATTTGGTAGGACGGGCGATAACAGCAGCACTGGTTTTAGGTGCGTCGAAGCCAGTGGTTAATACGCCGTAGTTACATAAAATCTTGGTTTGGGTTTGTTGGTCTTTAAAGCTGTGAATCAGTCTTTCTCGTTCGGATTTGGGGGTTTCCCCTGTGACAGCATCAGCATGGAAGCCGCGTAAACGCAAGATGGAAGCGATGAGTTTCGCGTGTTCCACTGAGGTATTAAATACGATGATGCGTTGATGATGTGGGGCGAGTGCTTCTAGTTCTAGGATGATGCGGAGGTTGCGTTGTTCGTCTGCGGCTAACCGATTCAGGATATAGGGGGGAATGTCTAAATCTGTATGAATGCGCTTGAGGTCTTGGGGTGTGAGTTCAATCCCCGTTTCGTAAAATAATGAGCGATAGTTAACTTGAGCTAGGTATTGTTGATCTACGAGATAATCAATGGGGTTGTCATAACCCTCGATTTCTAAGGTAACTTTTTGGTGGGCGAAGAATTTAGCGAGTTGTGCATCGGTGTTAATATCCGCCCAAGTACGTCCAGGTGTGGCGGTTAGTCCTAGTAAAGCGGTTTTTTCGTAGGGGACGACGAGGGAATCTAAGACGAGTTTATAGGTTTCGGCTACTGCTTGATGGGCTTCGTCGATAATTACCAATGAAGAACGCACACCGAGTTGATTAATAAAGCGGATACTCTTTTTAGCGGCGTTGTAGACTTTGGCTAATCCTGCTACTACTAAGCCATCTTGCGCTTGTGCTAAGTCTATCTCATGGTTGCTCCAGAAGCGGTAAGTTGAAAGGTTGCGATCGCCTAAACTGTCCCAGGCTTTTTGAAATTCTGTAACTGCTTGTTCGCATAGTTCTTCACTATAGGCTAACCAGATTACTAATGTGGGTTCATTGTTTCTTAGATAGTCTGCAATAATATTCATTGCAGTACGGGTTTTACCTGCACCAGTGGGAAGATGAAGAAGCACACGGCGAGGTTCTTGACTCAGATAGTTTTTTACTTTCTTAGCTGCTTTGCGTTGGTGTGCAAATAACGGATACTTGGGAGTATTTTCAATAATTGTAGGAGTTTCAATTGTACTTTCGTTTCTGGGTTTAAGTGGTATTTCAAAGAAGTTAAACAGATATTTTTTACCTTCTGAATTTTCACTTATTTTAAGTTTTTTTAAGGCTTGATAAGGGTCTTTATTTTCAGGTGCTTCTAGTACAACAGCGAGAATTTTCGCTTGTTCTGGCGTGATTAAATCAAAAATTAAATCTCGTTTTTCTTTCGATAAGAGTAATTCTTCTGGGGTATGAAGGGTTAAGAGAATTTCTCTGAGTTTACTAGCATGAACTAAATTAGGTTCTAGGAGTTTTAGCAGATGAAAAGTTGCACTACCTAATAATTCTTGTAGTGTTTCTTCATCTGCTTGAATCAGTAGGTCATCAAATTTCAACTCTCAACCTCTAGCACTATAAAATGTTCTTGCTCAAGATAACCATTCATAAAGTCTTTTCCATAATATTTCATATATCCGTTGACTTCTTTTATCAACTAAATTTTGATTCCAAATTCCATCAATACCTACTTGAATGAGAGGTAATACATGATGGTTATAATCAGTTTTTTGTAAAATATTAATAGTTGAATCATTTAAGTTAATTCCTCGATTAACTGCAAATTCTTTTAATTTTGTTACCTTACTAGGGTCTTGTTCTGCAAGGTAGCTATAATAAATATATTTTTCAGCCCAGCCTTTATTGCTTGCAGAAATATTGATTTTACTGGGTAAAAGTGTCAAATTTCCTATTTTATCGTAATTATTATTTTCATATAATTCACTACCCCATCCAGCTTGAGCTTTTTCATCTTGAGGAGCAATGTGTTCAATTGTTTCTAAGTTAGAATCAATCCATTTATATGGATCAAGATATAAAGGGCTTGCTCCTGTTCTTCCAATTTTCATTAGTCCAGGATTATTAGAATCTACAATTGTATTATCAGCAGTTATAAATAAAATAAATTTACACACAGTTTGTGAAAGTTTATATCTAAAATTTTCTACTGCATTGCTAACGAAAGAATCTACATCTGTGATTCCATTTCTACTAAGTATTTCTAAAAATTTTAATTTTAATTCTTGCAGTGTTAAAGATTCGTTAGTATCCCAAGATAAATCTTGCTGTCGAAGTAGTTTTTTATATTCACTATCAGGATATTTTCCAGCAATTGCTGCACGCCACAAAGTAAAGAATGCTGCAATTGCCTTACAAACGCCTATAAATTCTTTTCTTCTATTGTCATCGGCTATACGCCGTGTGGAAGAAAAAAATCTTGAAAGAATAGTATGTGCCATTTCATGTTTTGCATCTAATAAATACAAAACACACATAGCCGCTTCTTTACTTTCAGCAGAATCTTTTAAGTTTTCACCGACAATATTAAATATGAAGTTAGCAATATTTTTTTTACTACTAGAATAAATTATAGATTTGCAGTAAACTGCAACATCCCCCATGTTACGAATGAAATTTTCTTTTTGTGGTAATGTTGTTAAATTATTATAATTGTCATTTAACCACCTTCTTTGTTTACTAAACTGCTTAGATAATTTACTACCGTTATAAGTTTGTGCATACAAAGTTAGATATTCATTTGTGCGTTCATTTTTACTATTGGCAGAAGTTAATTTATCAAAAAGAGAATCTACTTCAGAAAAATATTTTTTGAAATTAGATTCTTCAAATTTATATCCCAATGATGTTACAGAATTAATTACCAACGGCTTAAATGTTTCAAGGGCAGTCAAAGGAGTACCAGTTGCATTAAGAGATTGAAACATATCAAATGCTCTAACCTCTGAAGTGGGTACTATTGAAGTGAAACAACAGCATTTTAGTAAATAATAACTAAAACCTAATATTTGAATAAGGCTACAAGTAGTATTATCACGAGCTTTAACTAACTCAGTAATTGAATTGTTGAGTTCTGTTCTAGGATAATCCCAAAAATTTTCTTGGTTTATTTTACCAATGATATCTTCTGCTGTAGGGAAGATAAACTTTTTATTACCATTTTGAATATGAGCATCTTGTACATCTTGCAACCACTGATTTATTGTCTTAAGGTTGTTAGATAGTTTATTATTAATTTGAAAATCTGCTAAATTTATTTCTTGCTCTATAGAGCGTATAAATTTTCCTAAAAACTTTGTTACGTCTGATTGATAAAAATTACTAAAATCTTCAGGTTCATCTAGTATCCATTCATCCTCGCTTTCACGAATAATAATTGGTTTTCTAGAAGGTTTGCCACGAGTTTCAAGATTATAGGAAAAAATATTTTTTAATTTAGTCAAATAACTAGCAGTTGCTTCTTTTAAGCTTTCATGGCTATCATTTGAAAGTAATTGAGAATCTAATTCTTTCAATTTCTGGTAAAGACAACATCCTAATATAGCAATGGTAGACAATCTTTGTTGACCATCAATAATATTTTCAACTTTAGTAGGTAGTGCGCTTCTTTTGAGAGGGTCACTAATTTTTTTCCTTAATTCTTTATCTTCAACAGTAATAATTGTTCCTAAAAAATGTATTTCATTATCGTTATTAAGTACATCAGACATTCCGCTACATATATCATCCATCAATTGCTCAATATTTTCATTATCCCAACTGTATGGTCTTTGATACTGAGGGATATTATATCCAATTCTATCTCGTGCAAAAAAATCATAAACTGTTAAGCTGTTAACTTCAAAAGCTTGAATAATATCCATATAATACTCTTATCTAAACTAGATTTTATTTTTATAAATGACAAACTAAACAAGGTAACTCATCATCTTCTTGCTCTAAAAATTCTTCTAATACTTCACCTAAAGAACGTTTATGAGCAGCCTTTTTCTCTTTAGCCATTAACTTTTCATGTTGAGCAATAATTTCATCCTTGCGTGCTAGAAGCTGCAATAAACTTTCCCCATCAGTCCAGGTATAGGTTCTACCATCTCTATGATTAGATTCATACTCAACAGCCTTTTGAAATAAATCAGGATGTTCCTGCGCCAACATTACCCATTCATACTTGCGTTGGAAGAAACAGAAAAAACACCCAGAACGACTGCGCCAGCGATAATAGTCAGGGAGTCCAATACCACTTTCTTCTAAAAGCCGAATAATATCAGCCTTAACTAAACCCCTTTCCTTAAACGGAAACACAGGTGTAATATTCGGTTTAGTGGAGATATAACCATCACGGTTTTCATCAGCACGGATACCAATGTAACTAATAGCCTCATCATCCCCGACAAAATCCTCCAACGGCTTAATTTTCATCTTCACCGTACACCACCGCATCTGGGGGGAAGGTAACAAACCATCATGAATTGCTAACCAATGGTCAAAACCGCGTTTATCACTGAGATAATGAATTTTAATCCCCAGACGTGCCTTAATGCGGTCAAGATAATCGTAAGTTTCCGGTAATTCCTTATGGGTATCACAAAAAAAATATTCCATCTCTGGAATTTCCCTATGCAGTAACACCGCTAAAGCCGTGCTATCTTTCCCCCCAGAAAGCCCCAATATATGTCTAGTTCTTTTCTCCGCCATGCTGGTTTTTTAGTGCGTTTTGGCAACTATATTAATCGTGCTAATATCCTAGCAAATGTGTAAAGATATCGTGTAGCATTTGTAAACATAAAACAACAAAAACTAGTATTTTTACTGCAAAAATCGCCTTTACAGCCACAAAATAATTATATTTTTATACTTTTATATTCTTAAAACACGCAACAATTAAAATCGCCGCTACTACACCCAAAATTTGTATAATCAACAACCACATCAAACGCAGGCTACAAAAGCATTGATTTTAAGTCAGTCTAAGCTAAAAAACATTTAAATTGCATAATAGATTTCTGCCAAATTCTTGTGGGATGGGCCGGACAGCCCGCCCTAATTATCCAATTTAAATGCGTAACAGCTGATGCAGGTGAACTTAGTTTATGTAGCCCATAATGCAATCAGGGCTTAGTGCAAGACGTGAAAATACACAAAATATTACTTATCTTTTAACCGACGCTTCATTTCTAAGTATTGCTGAAACTTCGGCTCAGATATGCACTGATCAATAAATTTCTCTAGTTCATCCTTCATTGTACTGTCAATAAACTGACAATACTCCTTAAACACATCCTTCTTCCCTTCTGGAAGATAAAAACCAAGATACTCCTGTCCTTGACGCTTCTCTGTCACAAAAAATTTTTGCTGCTCATCAAAACTCATCATAAATCGTTAAGTTTCAATATTTCTTTTGTACAGTACGTACATATTGTACCGTACAATTGTCCAAGAAAAAGATTCATACTACTTTGCAACATTACACAGGTGCGTTATGGCGGAAGAATTTGTGAGGTTAGAAGATAGCAGTAGCAATCAAGTCCAGGTAAAGCGAGAAAAAATAAAGCACATATTAGTCGGTAGTCCTGAATTAGTCAGGAGAACAATCTACCAGCTACATACTACAGGTTATGCAGAAGTGGGTTCTTGGTCAAAACCAGTCATAGCAAGAAGTTTAGGTGAATTAGGCGATGTAGTAAGTGTATTAATTAGACAGCAAGGTTAGCACATATCTTGCACGAGGGCGACTGAAGTCGCGGCTACACAGACAAAACCCCTGACGCTCCTGCGTCGCTAACGCTGCGCTAACGGGTTCGGGGGTTCGCAATCGACGGGAACCGCCAAGACTGCGACCCCCTCACCGCCTGCGCGGGTTCCAAACCCTTGATATTGCGTTAGTCCGCGTGGTGCGCCAAGCGCAGCGCAAGCGCGATAGGCGGACTTCGTTTGTATAGCCGAGCCAGTGCGTTGGGCGGGCAATGCCCGACTTGAAGCATCTGGCGTGCGAATTCTATTCGCTGGGGCTAGGTGCAAGATGTGAATTAGGAAATCAAACCCGTCGAGAGTTGGTGCGATTAACTGAGATAGTTAGCTTGTATCTTGCACCTACCCGATATTCCGCCTCGGAATTTATTCCGAGTCTAATAGCATAAGTCCGTTTTAACGGACTAAAGGATTATTCTAGTCAGATTTATCTGACTTTCGCTATCAGCCAAGAAATTTATTTCTTGGCGGGATGAAAAGCTGGTGCAAGATAGGAGTTAGACGAGTCTAATCGCATCAACTCTTGATTTCAGAGAATCATTAACGTTCAATTCGGAGTAACAGCGAAGTGACGCGCTTTATACATGACAAATTCGCTAAAGACTATCTGGAAGAACTACTAAAAAATTACGGAGAAGTCAAAGCATCAGAAAAAATTTCAGGAGAAATCAAAGAAATAGATGTCTTCTTCACACCCAACAAACAGCAAACACCTAACTTACAAATCCTGGGTTTACTAGGAAGATTTGCCGAAAATCCAGCCATCATAGAACCATTCCGCAATCCAGCATCCACCGATGAAATCTGTGATTGTATACTCAAATTATTAGAAGTCAAAGCCTCACTACGGCGAGAAGCTAAAACCAACAAAACCAAACTTCAAGACTCAGAAATTCCCCAATTGTGGGTGCTAACTCCCACAGTATCCGAAACTAGACTATCTAGCTTTGGAACAGTCCAAAAACCCGATTGGATATCAGGAGTACATTTTCTCCCAGATGCACTACGCACAGCCATTGTCGCCATACATCAACTACCACAAACACCCGAAACACTATGGCTGAGACTTTTAGGTAGAGGAAACGTACAATCACAAGCAATTATGGAATTGCAAGCGTTACCATTAAATCATCCATACCAAAAAGCTACCCTCGAATTAGTTTACAACCTGCGGGAAAACTTAAAAATCAATCAAGAATTAGAAACAGACGATAGGGAGTTAGTTATGCGATTAGAACCACTTTATCAAAGAGATAGAGAACAAGCTATATGGGAGGGAAATAGACAAGGAGAAGAACGTTTAGTTCTACGTCAACTCAATCGCCGGCTTGGAGAAATTAACCAATCATTAATCGAGCAAATTCAAAAATTATCAATTGAACAATTAGAAAATCTCGGAGAAGCATTACTAGATTTTTCTAACATTGCTGATTTAGAAACTTGGTTAACCCAACAACAAGAATAAACAATTATCATGCGGTGCGTTACGCTTTACTTGAACGCACCCTACTTAATAATTGTTATCTTTCTTCATCAGGATTAATCCAGTTTTCTACGTTTAAATTCATCTAAAGGTAACAATCCTTCATCTACATCCGCTAAGTCTTCATCCAGTGGTTCAAGGGTAGAAAGTGTTTCTATGAGTGATTTCTTCTGAATAGGAGAGATGATAGCGAAGGGAACACCATTTTGAATGATAGTGAGGGTTTCACCTGTTTTTTGTACCTGGTTAATTAACTTTTGAACAGTTTCTGGCAGTTCTGCAAATATAATTTGCTGCATAGTAGTTTATAAAGGTTAAATGCTAGAAATTTACTTTGTGTTCTTTCTTTATCATAGAGTCTATTGATAAAGTAAATATACAAGGCTGTGTTACGGCTATGAAAGAATTTGGGAGTGTGAACCAATAATATCTAGCCGTAACGGACTATTGCCACCCTACTTCATACTATTAAAGCTTTCCCGAAACTGAGCAATTAAATCTTTTGGTTTCCCACCAGACATAACTAAACTAGCTAACAATTCCAAATCTAAATCTGGAAAAAGTTCACTTTTCGCTATTTGCTCATACTGCTTACCACGCAGATAATATAATAGAAATTGATTGTTCCGCCAAAACCAAACTTCCGACACACCTAAACCTTGATAAATTAATAAATCATCAATTCCCCCACTGGTGACAACTATTTCAATCGCCAAATCAGGAACAGGTTTTTCCGAATTAAAACAATAACATTCATCTGGTTCTATACCCCTAGCGGCTGCTTCTCTTCTAAAAGTAGTCGAACCTAAAGGATAAAAATCAATACCTTTTTCTATAAAATAGGTTTCCAACAATAAAGCAATAATCTTTTTATCCACCTCGTGGCGGCGACTCGGTGACATTATTTCTAAAGTACCTTCTAAATATTTAAAGCGATAGTGAGAATTATTTTGACAACTTTGCAATAGTGTTTCATATATATCCCAGCTAATTTCATTCATCAGCAAAATTTGGTCAGAATCAACATTTTGTAGTGCTGAATGACTTGTTAATTCTTCCCATAAACTTAATTTGGCTAGTAAACCTAACATTGTCACTACTCCAAAATCTCTTTGTTCTATTTCACTAGAATAATACTTGATTATAACAATCTGTATAATTCAAAATTACTCTTAATATTAACTGTGACAATTGCAGTAACCAATATCTTATTCAATCTCACATTTGATAGAATATTAATTATGTTAAAAATATATATAACAAACTTGTGTACTGATGTCAGCCAGAGATTTATTTCATGAAGCAGTCAAAAATGCCCTTCAAAAAGAAAACTGGATAGTTACTGATGATCCACTAGAAATCGAATTTGAGGAAGTAACTCTTAAAGTTGACTTAGGTGCGGAAAGGCTGATAGCCGCAGAAAGAGAAGGAGAAAAGATAGCTGTAGAAATTAAAAGTTTTGCCAGTAACTCGGCGGTTAGTGACTTTCACACGGCTTTAGGACAGTTCTTAAATTATCAAATTGCTCTTGAAGAAACTCAACCAGAACGTAGATTATATTTAGCAATCCCAGTTGACGCATATAGTACATTTTTTCAGACTAGATTAGCACAAATTGCAGTCCAAAAACATAAGTTAAAACTAATGATATATGAGCCAATCATGGAGGTAATTTTATCATGGACAGATTAGAGATATATCGTCAACATATCCAAAATTTGTTAACTAAACATAGTCAGTCTAAATCTAAGCATGAAGAAATTGAAAATCAATTATTATTTGATACAGCACATGATCATTATCAGTTGATGCGTATAGGTTGGAATGGTTTAAATCGTGTGTATCACAGTGTCATTCATTTTGATATTAAAAATGGCAAAATCTGGATTCAGCAAAATATGACAGATGTCGATTTAGCACAGGAACTCTTGGAAATGGGAGTACCAAAGGAAGATATTGTGTTTGGTTTACAACCACCATACAAACGTCCATACACGGGATATGGAGTGGCTTGAAGCATTTCAGGAATGCTTTTTTGAACTCAGTTAGTATCATCCTCAATCTGACTTCCTAGCTTTTTCAAAATCATTAGCACATCATAAAGTTCATTTTGTAGAGGTAAAAGGGAAAAAATACGCGAAATATCATATTGAGGTGTTCTCTGACGATTTAGTTTGATAAAAAAGAACTCTCCCCCATTAGTCGCCATCCCAAACACAGGTTTTTCTGCGTTAGGATTAACCATCATATAAGCTAAAACTTGAGGAATTGCCACATCAAGATTAATCGCTGTTCCCTTAGACTCCAAAACTGCAATCCACAGTCCTTTTGACACTACTAAAAAATCAATTCTTCCCCGTAAAATTTCCTCGCTAACTTCATCTAGTGGAACTAATGCACTAACTTCAATAGCAACTTCCCCTTGCATTTGAAAAGGCGGATCATAAAAACCTGCTAACTCAAGTAAGGGCGATAAAACCACTAAATTTACTAACCCTTCTGCTAGATGTCCGTTGGCTCGATGATAGCGGTATCTAGCTTTAATTCTATCTAATACTGTTTTTTCCTTATCAGTTAAATCAGCTAAATTTTCTCTCCACTCTGGAAAAAAATTAATATCAGCAGTACGAACTAAATTAAATTGCCTTTCTGCTTCATTAATTGTGGTAATTCTTTTAGTAATCGCTGTTTGGATCATCTTTTGATTTCTCTTAGCTGCTCGGTATGATTTATATCTAACTCGCTCTCGTGACGCAGTTGCGGTGCTAGGTTCTCTTTCTCATCATAATGCTTCTATTAACCAGCATTTTTCCCCGCTATTTCATCATTCCCCTTATCGCTAATTTGCGCCACCGTCTCAGGTAAATCAGGATTTAAAATGCGTTCACTCAACATTGCTAAAATCGCCTGTCTTAACTGTTGATCATCAGGCAATTTTGCTAAAATTTCGTCCACAATCTTTTCAACTTGCGACTCTCGCCCATGATCTACCCATACCATTTGATGGATTTCCTGACCATCAGGACGAGTCATGGTAATGCGTCGTGCTTCAAAACCTTCGCCTTTGGCGGCGACTTCTTTTTGCAAAGCTTCCAAATTCTTAAACCGCCGTACTAAATCGGCTAATTTCATCTCAAAGGCAACTGCATCATCATCAGTCCAAGATTCTGCCGGTTTATCTGCTACAATCATCACCAAAGCTTCTAACCATTGAGCATCAGTTTTAGTTTCATCTGACGCAGCGCGAATGAAGCGTTTGAGTAAAGGTTCAATACATTTTCCGGCTAAATAATTCGCCCTAACTCGCAAATCTTCCCGCAATTTTGTTTCTGGACTTCTTACCCCAAAGGCTTCATAAATCAGTTTTTGACAATCACTCAATAATTGATCATAAGCTGTATGAATATCTCTCAAAGCATGAACTAATTTAGTCCTTAAAGTTCTCGCCGTTAGCCCATCATCCCCAGTTTCCGTCCCAATTGCTGGTAAATTACAAGCTGCGGGTAAAGCTTTAAATAATAATTCATCCGGTTCAACAGTGGTTTGTAATGCTTTTAAAATTGCTCTCGGTTCTGTTGCTAGTCTTTTAGTTTGTTGAGTATATTTCGGCAGTTTTTTCACAAATTGATAAAGCGGAGTCACCACCGTTAATAAAGTAGTGTTACGCACTTTCCCCAATTTCTTTAACTGGGGATTACGTAAAATAACTTCCAATTCTTTGAATACTTCCGCCCTTAATCCCACAACTGCAAAATACTTAACTGCAAACCGTTCAGGATATTTAACTAATAATTCAAAATGTTCTGTTCCCAATACTGGAATAAATGTCCCATCTTGATACAGCCCCAAATCATCGGCGTGATACAATAACACAGCCGCTAAAATTACGGGAACTGCACCCTGTTTTACTCCATAAGGCGGTGCTGATAAATGTTGATAAAGTAAATCAAATGTTTGACTTTTCTCTGTAGCTGCTAGACAAAAATTTTCAACCGCTTCCCAGAGAGAATTTAACCCAGAATTTGCCGATGGTGGGTAAAAGTCCCAGTCTTCATCTTCTTGACGATGTATCCCTGTTTCCTCTAACAGAGAATAATACATACTCACTTCCGGGCCATATCCTTCTAAGCCCAATCTTTCCTCATGCTGATGTTCTAACATCGCCTGAATCAATTCCCGTCTAGCCTTCGCCCCTTGGGAGGTTAAATCACGGCGGTTGATTAATTCATTCCACAAAATGGGACTGTGATTGTAGGTGCGATCGCAAATCTCCGACAGCTTACTATTAAAGTCAGTAATGTTGTTTAATGTCTCGACTTGTCCCTGAATCCAACATTGCTGATTTACCCCAATACTAAAGGATTGATCTAAAGTTTCATCTAAAAATTCTTCCGCTTCTTGTAGGCGATAATTTACTTCTTTTCTCGCCACCCCATCAGTCTGCAACTCTTTGGCAGTTTTTTTAATATTGCTTAAAGCCACATATTCCAGAGTACGGATGCGTAATATCTCTAAATTCGCCGCACTCAAAATCACTAACGGCTTACCATCGCTAGTGGTAGTAGGGACGGAAGTAGTGGTTCGACTTCGCTCACCACCCAGAGGTTCTTCACCTACCCAATAACCAACAAAACCATCTGCATCTGTGCTACTACAAGTTAACTGAGTCAAATCTTGAGAACTATCTAAATAATGGCGTTCAAAATAACGCAAAGTCCCCGTTTTATAACTGTGACGTTGTGCAACTAAAGGCTTGAGGGGACGGTGTAGAGATAGTAGCTTGACGAGAGGCGATCGCTCTTGTCCGATATAATTACTTAATTCACTGTCAAAATTAAAATCCGAACCTTGCCAAATCCGTAATTCATCTAACTGACGACGGTGGGTAATCAGGTTTTGTTTTAAGAGTTTATCAATAATTTCTTGCCAGTAACTAATTTCTGTTGCGGTAGGGAAACTGCACATTGCTAGAGAGACTAAATTTCTAGTCGCCCGTAGTGAACCTGTAGGCGTAATGAGGTTCAAAATCCCAATAGTTTTTATTACTCTGAGACTATCTTCTTCTAAACGTTTAGCATCATTAACTAAGTCTTGAATTTCCACCCATCTTTGTAAATTTGAGCGAGAGGCTAAACCCATTCCCGCCGATTCAATAAAATAATCGTAAACTTGGTATAACTTAAGGCAAGGTAATTCAAAATCTTTAACCCTTACTTCTTCTAAAAAATTACGAAAAGATAAAGGCTCATAACTTGTTAAAAATGTAAATAAAGAACGGTCATTTTGAGCATAGCGTTGACAAAGCGTTGGTAAAACTAAAGCAGATAAAGGATGTAAGGGATAAACTTTTTTGATAATTGTAGCTGTTACTTCTTCATCTATAATGATTGGTTCTAAGTACTTATTCCATTCTTCAGAATAGCTATTAGTGGCACTTTCTATATTTTCTGCGGCTGAAGAGTCAATTGCTTCTCCAATCAGACTCATCATTTGACCAGATGATTCAGTAAAGGGAATATCTTCAAACCTCCCCTGAATTTTTGCCCATTCATTCTTTTGAATCGTTGCTAGTCTTTGACTATATTCACCAAAAGCTTGATGTAAAATCCCTAAAACATAAACAGGATATTGACTATCTTTTGGTAATTCAGCTAATTGTTGCAAAAGATATAAATCTTCATCACCTTGAGCATGAGCCGCATACTCTAGATTCTTACCTAATTCATCAATTACCAGGAAAATTCCCGTTCCTGATTCCTTAGCTAATTCTAATATCAAATGCGGAATTTCTCTGCTATCAACCTTACCACCATCATTAATTTCCGCTTCTAAATCTACCAACTGACGCACAACGCCGATTTTATTTTTTTGACTAGCAGTCCAAAAATTATCTACACCAGTCAACAAAGCCCGAATAATAGTATGGCTAATTGGTTCTCTTTGTCCCGTAGCTACAGCCCGAATTAATCCTTTAGGGTTAATTTTCTCTTGAATTAACTGATAAATCTCACTATCTTTACCTAATTTATCCTCAGCGATCGCTAAAGCTTTAAGATAAATTTTACTCTGGGATTTAGCCGCCAGAGAAATTAAATAATGAGCAAAAGCCGATTTTCCAGTTCCGTAAACACTAGTTAAAGTCCAAGCCCTATTCCCTTCATTATTATTAAAATTATTTAAAATTCGTTTGAGCGAATCAAGCGCTCTTTTCGTCAGTACATAACCGTCTAAAGCTTCCACACTATCTAAATCTCTTTCTAAATTAATAGACCGAGAATAGCGACGCTGTAAACTAAAATAATGGGATAGCTTTTTGTTAGTCATAATTTCACTCATGCTTCTTAATAAATATATAGATATAATCCTAATTTTTCTTTTAATCCTATTCTCTCAGATAATATCTATCTAAAATTTCTTCAGCTAATATCTCTGGATTTTCCGGTAAAGATAACTGAATCAAACCTGCGGTATCTTCCAGAATTATCGTGTTAAATTCCTTTGCAACTTTTTCAATAGCCGTAAATAAAACACTTTCTGTGAGTTTAAATACCATCCCTGGGCTACCTTCATCATAAAGTAACTTGCGAATAGTTATTGTATTGCTGTCTTGATTCGCCCAACTAGCATACTCTAAACAAGTTGCAACTATCACCGATGCAGGTAAATTAGCTTTCGCACCAATTTTAAACTGATAACTTTTGCCAAAATGACGAATTAAACCCAGTTCATTAAAAGGACAATCAATCGAATCTTCTATGGGGCTATTATCTCTCATAAAATCTTGTGTCGCATACATCCTTAAAATACAACTGATATCTTTCATAAAAGATGAATCAGCAATTCTTTTATCAAAACTCTTTATATAGTCTTGTAATCCTGCCAAAATGTCTTCTTTAGTAAAATCTAAATCTCGAAAAACATTAAAAATATAATACCAAGCCGCCGCTTCACAAGTTGGTTTCAACAAATTCCAATGTAATAACCACAATGAAGCCGGATCTTCTAAATAGGCATCCCAGCCATTATTTCCTAAAAGTTTTTCGCCAAATGTTGTCGGTGAGTTACTTTTATCAATTAGTTTAAACGCACTACACCAATAACGAATAGCACGTACCATATTTTTACCAACACCTAAACGCACAGGTGCATCATCTTGTAAGAAAACTCCTGGATTTTTCTTGGCTGCATCAAACCCTTTTTTCAACCAGCCAAAACGCGGATGAAAAGTTTCATGGTTAGCAAATGTTGGGTTAACAGCAGTTTCTAGATATTTGATGTTGAGATTGATTTGAATCATGATATGTACAATGGATACAAAAAATATTTTATTGATGATTATTCAAGGTAAATTATTTTACTTAAAATATATAAATTTCAATCTTACTAAGGATATTTTTACCTTTATTAAAAAAAAGAGCCTGCATCAACTCTGTGTATGATAAATTAGCTACACACAAAATCCAACTTAATCACTCTCTTGTTATAGTTTAATAAGTTTTTAATTTCGTTGTAAGAGCAGTTTGATTCTATTGATAGTAATGCACAGTTTAATCAGTAATTGGATAACAAGTATGAGCAGCTATGACATTATACATACTCGCTCAACAATTAGGTTAATGTGTAATAGAATAAAAAGGTTAAGAAAATGTTTGCAACATTCACAGTTGCATACTACTGCCTTGATGATATTGCTGGAAGGGAAGAAGCAGCAGAGGCTGTTAGTTCTTCTGTGGGGATGCCAACTTTAGAATAGGAAATAGGAAATATGATTGATGCGCGAGTTTCACTCTAGGGAGCAGTTAAATGACCATTGAGCAAGCCATTTTAGAAAAAGTGCGGGTATTATCACCAGAGAAGCAACAAGAGGTACTGGCGTTCATCGACCTATTACAAGCTGATGAATGGGAAAAGTTATACAAGGGAAGATTTAAGGAACTAAAGCAGGAAATTCATGTTGGAATAGAAGCAGCCGACCGGGGTGAATTAGTGGATGCTGAAGAGATATTTCAACGGTTACGCGCGAAACTGCAACAAAAACACGCTCAGGCTGGTCAATGAGCAATATTTGTAGGTTTACAGTTACAGCAAGTCGAGACATAGAGGCTATCATCGATTACATTGCTGACAATATTAGTTTTAATGCTGCGGAAAGCCTTCTCACCAAAAGTAACAACAAATGTGAAAGGTTAGCAAAATTTCCTCGTATGGGACGTAGGCGAGATGAATTAGCTCCTAATGTACGTAGCTTTCCTGTTAATGATTACCTGATTTTCTACCGTCCAATTGAGGAAGGTGTGGAAATTTTGCGTGTTGTTGGTGGGTATCAGGATTTAGAAGGCTTGTTTTTAGGACAGGATGAGGATTAACGGAATTGAGTTGGGATGAGTGGCGAATTAACAGAATTGCCTGAATTTTGGGAATTGACAAGGCTTGGCGAATTTTGCGAAATAGCTCGTGGTGGATAACCAAGACCAATAGGACTTACGCACAAAGATTGTTTGTGGAGACTGGGTTAATGGGTGTCGGGTTAATGGGTTTTGGATACATACACCCCTAAACCCCTAAACCCTTGATTTTTCGTTTTCATACGTAATATCATATCTTGTTAAAGACTTATCATTAAAGCCGCAGGGGGGCAAGGGTGCAAGGGGTCAGGGGAGAGGATTTTTTGAAAAGCGGGCGATGGGACTCGAACCCACGACGTTCACCTTGGGAAGGTGACATTCTACCACTGAATTACACCCGCGAGTAGTAACTTTTAACTGAGTCAAAGCTAATACATATTATACCATAATTGATTAGTTTTGGATTTCCGAGACAGAGGTGTTGTTTTGCGATCGCTCCTCCCTAACCTCTTTTTCATCAGCAGGCGGGTGTGGTTTTTTACCTAAGCCATAACGCAGTGTGTTCAACATCCAATTCTGGAAGTTATCAATGTAGCTAAAGATCACTGGGACTACTACCAAAGTCAGCAATGTTGAAGTTGTAAAGCCGCCCATAATAGCAATTCCCATTGGTTGACGTACTTCAGAACCTGCACCAATACCCAAGGCAAGGGGAAGAGTACCTGCAATTGTCGCTAAGGAAGTCATCATAATTGGACGTAGGCGAGATACACCCGCTTCTATTAGGGCTTGGCGTTGGTTTTTACCTTCTTGAATATTGATGATTGTGTAATCTACCAACAAAATTGAGTTTTTGGTGACAATCCCCAATAATAAAACGATACCAATCAATGCGTAAATTCCCAGAGGTTTTTGGGCAACCATTAAGGCGACCAATGCACCACCTAAACAAAAAGGCAGGGCGGCCATGATTGATAGAGGATGCAAGAAGTTGTTATATAGCAGGACAAGAATCGCATAGATGCACATGACGGCTAGGGCTAACGCACCGCCAAACCGACTAAATATATCTTGCATAATTTTGGCACTACCGGAAGCTTGTTGGGCAACACCGGGTGGTAAGTTTTGCATTGCTGGTAGTTCATTGACGGCTTTAACTGCTTCTCCCAGGGATATACCTTGCAAGTTGGCTTCAACCGCAACTTGACGGGCACGATCGTAGCGGTTGATAGTTGCAGGGCCGCTGCCAAAGCGGATATCTGCAACAGCCACCAGAGGCACTAAATTACCGTTTTGGCTGGGAACTTGCAAATTTTTGATATTATTTATGTCTGCACGGGCTGTCGGGTCAATTTGCACGCGAATCGGAATTTGCCGATCGCTCAAGTTAAACTTAGCCAAGCTAGCATCATTATCACCAATGGTAGCTAAAGAAGCTGTCCGGGCGATCGCTTGCACTGTTACCCCTAAATCGGCGGCGCGTTGGGGCTTAGGTATGACTAAAATCTCTGGTTTAACTAAACTAGCAGTAGACGACACTTCTACTAGTCCAGGAATGTTACGCATTTGTTTTTCTAAATCATTGGCGGCTTGAGTTAAAGCTTCGGGATTTTCACTCCGCAACACTATAGATAATCCTTTACGGCTATCTCCCGGCCCCTGGCTTTGAAAGCTAATTCTGGCCCCTGGGATTTCTTGAAATAGGGGGCGAATTTGTTCTTCAAATTGTTTTTGCGATATACTGCGTTCTTCTTTGGGCTTGAGTTGAATTGATAAAGTGGCTGAATTTATCTCTTCGGTGGCTAATATCTTTTCGACAATTGGGTTTTGTTTGATGATGTCAGTTGCTTGGGTGACTACTTTATTGACATCTGCCAATGTCGAACCCGGGGGAACTTCAACCGAAACATTAGAAATGCCAAAGTCACCATCATCAACAAAACCCTTGGGAATCAAGGGAACTAACATCAAACTGGCCATGAAAAAAGCCATTGCGATCGCTAGTGTGGTTAACTTATGGCGTAATGCTGTTTGTAATAATAATTTGTAAGGCTGAAACTGTTGTT
This sequence comes from Nostoc sp. FACHB-110, assembly GCF_014697425.1. Taxonomy (GTDB): domain Bacteria; phylum Cyanobacteriota; class Cyanobacteriia; order Cyanobacteriales; family Nostocaceae; genus Nostoc_B. Next base: position 91,289 of record NZ_JACJRU010000007.1, on the reverse strand, counting down.
TTGGCTGGTTAACTTTTGATGAGCGATAAAATAACTTACCCAATCTGGTCTTCGCCTGTACTGCACTGGGTTGGGCTGGTTCTTTTAATAGATACGCCCCCATCATTGGTGTAATCATCCGCGCTACCATTGTGGAGAAAATAGTAGACACGGCAACAGTCACGCCAAAGGGTTGAAAGAACTGCCCCGGAACGCCACCCATAAATGCTACCGGGAGAAATACAGCGATAATCGTTGCCGAACTCGCCATCACTGCTAACCCCACCTCATCGGAGGAGTCAAACGCCGCTTGCCAAGGGGTTTTCCCCATTGCCATATGGCGTTCCATATTTTCAATTTCCACCACGGCATCATCTACCAAGTTGCCCACAGCTAAAGCTAAGGCCAATAAAGTCATGTTGTTGAGGGTGTAGCCCAAAGCTTGCTGCACTGCAAAAGTGGGAATCATCGATAAAGGCAAAGCCACCGCAGTAATTAAAGTAGCTCGCCAGTTCTTTAAAAACAGTAAAATGACAATGACTGCCAATAACGAAGCTAAAATCAAATCATCAATCGTACTTTGATAAGATTGGCGGATAATATCGGCTCTAGTAAAAATTAACTCTACTTTGACATCGGGCGGCAAAGTTTTTTGGAGTTGGGCGACTGCGGCTTTCACACCTTCTTCGACAGTCACAACCACACTGCCAGTGCTACGCAACACCTGAAAAGCAACCACAGGCTGATTATTCAAGCGCGCAGCTTGACGTACATCAGCAAATTTATCTTCGACAGTTCCCAAGCTGGATAACGGTACAGAACCACCACCAGGTAGAATAATTTCATAGGCTTGCAACGCCGCCACACTCGGCGCACTGCCAAGGGTGCGGATACTTTGTTCACTACCCCCGACTTCGGCGCGTCCCCCTGGTAAGTTGATATTCAAAGCGCGGATTTGGTCGTTGACTTGGGTAGCGGTAATGCCCAAAGATTCTAAGCGCGATGGGTCAAGATTAATCCGAATTTCCCGGTCAACACCACCGATACGTTTAACTTGGGCCACACCTTTAACTGCTAACAAGGCGCGGCTGATAGTTTGGTCTACGATATTGCTGAGTTCTTCTACAGAACGCTGATCTGATTTAACTGCATAAAAGATGATGGGGCCGCCAGCAAATTCTAGGCGTTGCACCACTGGGTCGTTAACATCTTGAGGCAAACTTTGGCGAATTTGGGCGATCGCATTTCGCACATCATTAGTAGCACGGTCAGTATTTGTCCCTAAAACAAAATTAATCGTTGTCGTCGATTTACCATCAACAACAGTAGAAATCATATTATCAATGTTGCCCAACCCAGCGACGGCATCTTCAATTTTCTTCGTCACTTGCGATTCCAGTTCGGCTGGCCCTGCACCTGCTTGGGTGACTGTCACAGAAACCGCCGGCACATCAATATTAGGGTTGGTGTCAATGCCCAAAGAAATAAACGAGAACCAACCAACAACAGTCAAAATTAAAAATAAAACTATTGTGGGTACAGGTTTTTTGATTGACCAAGCCGAGATATTAAAAGACATTTGAGGAAGTGTGAAGTGTGAAGTATGAAGTATGAAGTATGAAGTGTGTAGACGCGCTTTGCGCGGCTTCCCAAAGGGTCGGATGAAGTGTGAAATTTCCTCCTTTTGCCTGCTGGACAAATGACTCTTAACTTTTAACTCTTACCCTATCGCCATCTTTGAGATAGCCTGCACCATCAACAACAACGCGATCTCCTAATTGCACGCCGTTCTTAATTTCGACTAAATCAGTATTAATGGGTTCTCCTACTTCAACTTTTTGACGGCTAACTATGTCATCTGGGGATAAAGTAAATAAAATTACACTGCCATCTGGTTGTGATTGGACTGCTTTTTGCGGTACTGCCATTGTGAGTGATGTATTTGTGGTGATTGCGGCCCGGGCAAACATACCAGGCCTCAGTAAGTCTGTCAGGGGCAGGTCAATTTTGACGGTGGCTTCTCGGCGCTTATCATTAACTATCGGTTGGATTTCTCTGACTCTGCCTGGCAACTGCACCCGTTGATCAATATCAGAGGCGATTTGCACAGGCGCGCCTATTTCTACCTGTGCAAGTTGGATTTCTGGCACTTGCGCTTGCAGTTCTAATTTACCGCCACGAATAATCGAAAATAGTTTTTGCGTCCCACCCACAATAGTTCCCACTTGCGTTTGGGGCGGTATACCTGTCACGTCTCCAACTCTGGCTAGCTTCTCGGCAATTACGCCCGAAATTGGCGCGCGAATCACTGTTTGCTTTAACTGAGTTTGTAGTTGTCTAATCCTAGCGATACTACTTTGCACATCAGCTTTGGCTTTGTAGATATTGGCTAAAGCACCACCGGTATCAGCCTGAACGCTCAAGACATTGGCTTGCGCACTGCGAATATTTTCTTGGGCAACAGTAACAGCCGCCGCCGCAGTTCTCAGAGTGTAGGAACGTGCATCGAGTTCTTGCTGGCTAATAGCTCCGGCGGTGGCTAATTTTTGATAACGTTGAAAATTCTTGGCGGCTTCTTCTAATTTCGCTTTGGCTTGGGCTAAATCTGCCTTTCTTTGCTGTACTACTGCTTGATATGACAAGACATTTGCTTGCTGCGATCGCATATTTGCCTGTCGAGAGCCAACATCAGCTTGTCGAGATTCCACCTCCGCTCTCGCTTCGCTAAATTGGGCTTGCAGCATTGAATTATCTAAGATAGCTAAGACTTGACCTTGTTTGACATAGGCTCCTTCTTTAATATCTTCAGGAATAATTTTGATTTGTAAACCATTCACCTGGGGCAGAACGGGAATTAAATCACGGGCTGCAATTGTCCCTGTAGTATTGAGACTGCGAACTACACGCGTAGTCTCTACCGTAGCAACCGTGACTGTCATTACCGGGTTCGGTTTAGTTGTAGCTTTATTTGCCACTGCTTTTGGCTGCGAGACTGGGAGTTGACTAACTACACCTATACCACCCAAAGCGATCGCAATTCCTAAACCAGTACCAATTCCTAGGGGCATCAGCCAAGACGGTTTTTGCTTCTGTTTCGCTGGCTGAGATAAATTGTCTTGATAGACTTTCGCCCCAGGCTCTAGCTGTTGTTCTGGAATACTTTCATCTTTCACTCTCTGCACCTCTACTTCTGGAAATCCACAAATCTGTAAGTATTTTTAAGAAATTCTGAGACTCATTACCATATATTAAATTTGGCATTTGTCTCCAATTTTGACTGTAATAATCCCCATTATGATAACCATGACATAGGTCATGTTTTTTATCATTACTTAAAATAAAAAACAGTAATTATACCGAATTTATGAGTCAGTTAATTTTCGCTTACTGGTAAGTGAGTTTGCTAAATTCCCGCTCAAAAAACCAAACTTTTTCCCTGATAGTTTCCTAAGCTTGATTTGACCGTTATTTTGAAGTTCACACAGCTTAATTAGAGTCACATAGCTTTTGTATTCAGATCACCGCCACTCATAGCATTCGTATGAAATACTGATGAACATGAGAATATGGTGATTCTCAAGACTTCCAGCTAACAACTAACAAAGCACAGCCTATTTAATTATCTGAGCAAGAGTTCAAAGCAGCTAGCGTCCACACTTATATATAAGTTACAAAGGAGAAGTCTGCATTGGATTACTAATCAAAATTTTGATTTTGCCCAATTGAAAATACCAATAGATATTTTTATCTGAACAGAGCTACCCAATATGTTCAACGCCACTGAAATTTTAATAGATGCTTTTGTCAACCAAATTCGAGAAGGCTACAGTCGCACCTACGGCTGTCTCAAAAATGAATATCAAGACATCATAGCCTGGGCGGGAAGTATGGCGTTGGAAAATATTGCCAATAGCGATGCCTTGTATCACAATGTCGAACACTCTATCTTAGTCACCTTGGTAGGCCAGGAAATTTTACGAGGTAAACACATCCGCGAAGGTGGTGTGTCTAGTGAAGATTGGTTGCACTTTATCATCTCCTTGGTTTGTCATGATATCGGTTATGTCAAAGGAGTTTGTCGCCAAGACCAAGAAGCAGCAGGTTTATACGCCACAGGTAAAAACGGGAGAATGATTTCTCTGCATCCTGGTGCTTCTGATGCCAGTCTCACCCCCTATCATGTCGATAGAGCCAAGCTATTTATTGATGAGCGTTTTGGCGGTCATAAGTTAATCGATGCAGATGTAATTAAAAGCAATATAGAATGGACACGCTTTCCTGTACCCACAGCCGAAGATCATCAAGATACAGTTAACTTTGCAGGTTTAGTCCGTGCTGCTGATTTAATTGGACAATTAAGTGACCCCCGTTATCTCAAGAAAATTACTTCATTGTTCTATGAGTTTGAAGAAACGGGCATGACCAAAGTTTTAGGATACGAAACTCCAGCCGATTTACGCAAAAATTACGCCAAGTTTTACTGGAATGGAGTTCATCCTTATATCAAAGATGGTCTGCGTTATTTATCGCTAACCCAACAAGGCAAACAAATTATTGCTAATCTTTACTCCAATGTGTTTGTAGTGGAACACGAAAAAAGTCAGGAAGAACATCGATATCTAGTTGAGCAATTGCACGCTTAGTTAATTGTCCAGAGTCCACATTAACGGGGAATGGGGAAAAGTAGAGTAAAATTTCTTTGATATTTTGTCAGAAAAAAATTTAGCTGCAAGATTTGGGTCTGATTCTTTCAAGCTTTACCTGTTACCTCTTCCCTATTTCCCCCTTGGTTAAAGGTTGAAAGTCATGAACTTTGATATTTAACTCTTGACTATTAACTCTTAACCATTGACTATTGACTATTGACCCTTGACTCTTGACTAAAACTATGAATTGGTGGCAAAGACTCCAGAAAAATCCTTTGGCACGATTTGGAGCGATTTTGCTGTTAATTTTCTATTTAACAGTGATTGCAGCGGATTTTGTTGCTCCTTATGACCCTTATGCTTCACAGGCAAATGGTTCACTGCTACCACCAACTCGGATTTATTTAGTTTCGCGGTCAACCAACAAGTTTATTGGCCCACATATTTATCCGACAACTCAAGGACAAACTGACATTCAAACAGGCGATCGCCAATTAAATGTAGACTTTAACAAGCCTTCTGCTTTGCGCTTATTTGTCAACGGCCCGGAATATAATTTATTTCAGTTAAGTTTACCTCTACCGCCTAAATGGGATGAAGTCACAGTTATTCCCGGAATTCCTCTCAAGTGGCATTTGTTCGGCGCAGATAACGAGGCGAAATTCAACATTCTCGGTACTGATGACCAAGGACGCGACCAATTTAGTCGCTTACTGCATGGTGGCCGCATTAGTTTGTTTATCGGAATTATCGGCGTAATTTTTACCTTTCCGTTTGGCTTGCTGTTAGGTGGAATTTCTGGCTATTTTGGTGGTTGGTTAGATAGTTTCATCATGCGACTAGCCGAAGTTTTAATGACTTTCCCAAGTATTTATCTGTTGGTGACATTGGGAGCAGTCTTACCACCTGGTTTAAGTAGTACTCAGCGATTTTTGTTGATTGTCGTCATTACTTCGATAATTAGTTGGGCAAGTTTAGCCAGGGTTATTCGCGGACAGGTACTCTCAATTAAAGAGCGAGAATTTGTCCAAGCGGCTAGAGCAATGGGAGGCAAACCACTCTACATCATTCTCCGTCATGTTTTGCCTCAAACAGCCACATACGTAATTATTTCCGCAACTTTGGCAGTTCCGAGTTTTATCGGTTCAGAAGCTGTATTAAGTTTAATTGGGTTAGGAATTCAACAGCCAGATCCTTCATGGGGCAATATGCTTTCTCTGGCCAGCAATGCTTCGATTTTAGTGCTACAACCTTGGTTAATCTGGCCGCCAGCCGTATTGATTATTCTCACAGTCTTAGCTTTTAATTTACTTGGTGATGGTTTACGCGATGCGCTTGACCCGCGTAGTTTGCAACGCTAAACTCAACGGCTTCATTGGGTTTTGAATTGGTTATGACTATTTGATTATTCATTAATAACTCATCACAAATGCCGATTGACAACCTCACAAGTTGAGGCAAACTTTGTCGTGTCATAATAATTCCAGCAATCTCCTTTGAAAAGATTGAACCTAAAAATTTAACCGAAATATAGTGCGAAAAACTCATGCAGCCTGAACCCAAAGTCAACATCCTTTTGGTAGATGACAAAGTTGAAAATTTGTTGGCATTAGAGGCAATCTTAGAAAGACTAGGAGAAAATTTAGTCAAAGCAACGTCTGGGGCCGAAGCTTTGCGGTGTCTGCTGCATCAAGATTTTGCTGTAATTTTGCTGGATGTACAAATGCCAGGAATGGATGGTTTTGAAACTGCTAACCTCATCCGTTCGAGAGAGCGATCGCGTCAAACTCCAATTATCTTTTTGACAGCCTTTAGTACTAGCGATCAAATGCTATTCAAAGGTTATGCTTTGGGTGCAGTTGATTATTTGCTTAAACCTATAGATACGAATATTCTGCTATCAAAAGTTACAGTATTTGTTGAACTATTTAAGAAGACTCAAGCAATCAAAGCACAAGCAATTCAACTGGCATCTGTAAACGCAGAATTGCGTCAAAGTGAAGAGCGTTTTCGTTCTTTAAGTACCTGCTCTCCTGTCGGTATTTTTGAAATCGATACTACAGGTCAATGTAAGTATACTAATCCCCACTATCAAGCAATTTGTGGTGTGAGTGCCTCAGAGAGTTTGACAAAAATCTGGCTAGAATTTGTCCATCCCGAAGAACAAGAACGCGCGATCGCCCATTGGTCTAGTTATATTGATCAAGGTAGCCCAGAATATTTGGAAGATTTTCGTTTTTTAACTGCCAAGGGAGAAACCCGTTGGGTACAAGTGCGCTCATCGAGAATGCTTTCGGCTCAAGGCAAATTATTAGGATATGTAGGGACTTTAGAAGATATTACAGAACGTAAGCAAGCGGAAGAAGTACGCGCTCAAATCATTCGAGAACAAACCGCAAGACACGAAGCCGAAGCTGCAAATCGGATGAAAGATGAATTTTTAGCCGTGCTTTCTCACGAACTGCGCACACCTTTAACTTCGATGTTGGGTTGGTCAAAAATCCTACGTTCTAAAAAACTTGACGATAAAGCTACAGCCAAGGCCTTAGAAGCCATTGAACGCAATGCGACTTCGCAAGTACAACTAATTGAAGATATTTTAGATGTCTCACGAATTATTCGCGGTCAGCTACAACTGAATTTGTGTGCGGTGAATTTAATTACGGTGACAGAAGCAGCCTTAGAAGCAGTACGTCCTTTAGCCGAAGCCAAAAGTATTCACATCAATGCCATTCTCGATTCTTCAGTGAATTCAGTTTGCGGCGATCCTGCCCGTTTACAGCAAGTAATCTGGAATTTACTGACTAATGCGATTAAGTTTACACCCAAAGACGGTAATGTAGAAGTTCATTTAGAAACTGTACACCTAAGTAATCAAGAAAATTGCGAGTTACTTCCCTGCGGCGAAATTACACTTTCGGCTGGTTTAGCTCCTATTCGCTTCTTTACCTCTTCCTATGTGCAAATTCAAGTGATTGATACAGGAATTGGCATTGAGCCAGATTTTTTACCCAAAGTCTTTGAACGTTTTCGCCAGGCAGATAGCACGACAACGCGATCGCATAATGGATTAGGATTGGGATTAGCGATCGTGAGACATTTAGTAGAACTTCACGGAGGTCAAATTCTTGCAGAAAGCCCCGGAGCAGGTCAAGGAGCTACTTTTACTGTGAGATTTCCTTTGATGCCAAATAATAGCACTAACAGTAAAAGCGAAAATCCTCTTTATTGCACAGCCAATAGACCCCTAGCCGGATTAAAAGTCCTGATTGTAGATGATGAAACTGATACTCGCAATTTTTTGGCATTCATGTTTGAAGAGTATGGGGCAATTGTGACAGCAGTCGCATCAGTGGATACAGCTTTGGCAATACTCGAACAAACTAAGCCAGATTTCTTAATTAGCGACATCGGCATACCAGAGCAAGATAGCTACAATTTAATTCACAAAGTCCGGGCCTTACCACCAGAATATGGCGGTTCTATTCCGGCGATCGCTTTGACTGCTTATTCACGCGAAGAAGACCGCTTAAAAATTTTAGCAGCAGGTTTTCAACAGTATTTAACCAAACCTGTTGACCCCGATAATTTAATTGATGTTGTTACCAGTGTTTTGAAATTACCTTCGTCAATTTCAGTTAGTTAAAATTTTCATCAAGTGAATCATCTCTTATCAAAGAGGAAAGGGAAATAGGACTTACACACAAAGATTGTCTGTGGAGGCAGGGTTAATGGGTTTTGGATACATACACCCGCCCCCTTATCCAAACCCTTGATTTTTCGTTTTCATACGTATTCTTGGGAAATGCCCTTTTTTCCGATTCTCTACTGCAAAACAAAATCCACCTAAACAACTGTTTGGTGGATTTATTGGTTGTATTGAGTGGATCCGAGCAGAGTCGAACTGCTGTCCAAATTGGGTATTGACCCCCCGCTCATTCACAGGTTTAGCCTTTCTGACCCTCAAGGCGGGAATCGTTCATTATCCCGAACGTAGGATGCTCTGATTAAGTCTTAGCTAGCAAGTCAACCAGAGAATACTTGCTAGAGCATCCGTTGGGGTTGGTCTCTAGTCCTTAACGGAGTCAAACCAGAGACGCTCGAACCTATAAGAGGCTGTTAGGCAGCTACTAGGGCTTCCTTACGAGCAAATTTTACGATGTTATTCGCATTTACTTTTTTTTGAGCCTTTGATTTACGAGAGCAGACTCACTCTCGACCTGAGTCACAGAGTAGCGTTCGCCAACCTGTCGAAACCGTTACGGACCCATGTTCGATATCTTCCTATTATAATTCCTGCTCAGGCAAATGTGTTACAAGATGACAAAGAAATATTAATTTCTGATGCTAGACGACAAAAAAAGAGGCCGCTTTTGACCTCTTGGGAACTCCCTACAATAAATTTCAATTTGTATATATGAATTATGACAGGCCAGTGTTGGTGCCTTGCTTGCCAGTTGCCAGTTCCACTTTAACGATTTTGCCACCCATTTTTTGAATCCGTTGCTGTTCGCGGAACCAGTTATCGTAGGGAACCAATTTCGTAAAATAGGTATTTTGTAGTTCGCGTTGAGTACGAATGCGGGTTTGGCTTGGAACGCAAGCAGTGATTTTAAACAACCGCGCCATGTGATCAATCTCCTGTGGTGAGTGTGAAAACTTTTTTATTTCAAAGTGAAGCGGGAGTATTTTTTTGGGCAAATCTTTATTTAATCTCTCCAAGGCTGGAAATCAAACATCAATACTAGACCACTAACACTCATCGTGATTTATGCAATTTAAGATAAGCGACAAGACGTTCTAGCACTCACGGTTGATTTCCAGACCTTAATAAAGCTGCACCTAATGACTTAGATGCCAACTAGCTCTTAGCTCAAGCCAGAGGAGATATAGTCTAAGTAAACACCGAGTTCTTTACCAGCGTCGGGGCCTACTAAGCTAGCAGCTACTTCTTTGATAGCTTGGATAGCTTGTACAGTAGCACCTACGGGTACACCCAAGGAGTTGTAGGTTTCTTTCAAACCGTTGAGTACGCGCTCATCGAGGATGGAAGGATCGCCAGCTAGCATAGCGTAGGTAGCATAACGCAAGTAGTAATCCAAGTCACGGATACAAGCAGCGTAACGACGGGTGGTGTACATGTTACCACCGGGACGGGTGATATCAGAGTACAACAGAGATTTAGCAACAGCTTCTTTAACGATCGCAGCTGCGTTTGCGCTGATGGTGGTAGCTGCACGAACGCGCAGTTCGCCAGTTGCGAAGTAGGCTTTTAGTTTTTCTAAAGCAGCTGTATCGAGGTACTTACCTTGAACGTCCGCAGAGTTAATGACAGCGGTAATTGCGTCTTGAGCCATTTTGTTAATTCCTTATTTTCAACCGTATTGCAACAGTTTGTATCAGCAGGGAAAAAGCGTTACCCTACGCCAATGAACCTACTACGTAGTCAAAGTAAGCGCCAGCTTCAGCAGCATCTTCAGCTGACAACAGGGTAGAAGCAGCATTTTTCAGTGCAGCAACACCAGCGGAAACCGCATCAATAGGAGTACCTAAAGACTTGTACATTTCCCGAACGCCAATGATACCGATTTCTTCGATGGGTGTAACGTCACCAGCAACGATTCCGTAGGTGATGAGGCGGAGGTAGTAGTCTAGGTCGCGTAAGCAGGTAGCTGTCAGTTCTTGACCGTAAGCGTTACCACCAGGAGATACAACGTCAGGACGCTTTTGGAACAGGCTGTCACCAGCTTGCTTAACTAGACGCTCACGGTTGTCGGTCAAAACTTGAGCGATGCGGAGGCGTTGTGCGCCACCAGCAACAAAAGCTTTAATACGATCTAATTCGCCAGGGCTGAGGTAGCGAGCTTCTGCATCAGCATTCACGATGGACTTCGTGACGATACTCATTAATGGATTCCTCCAGTACTAATGAAACCAGGATATGAAACTGGTGCGATTTTAATTTCGGTCGAATGGTAGCTACGTTTTCTCGTTGTTTTTTAGATACAACAGTTGAGTAGCTGCTGTAGTTAATACTTTACGAGTTTGCTAGTGTTAATTTCAACTACACGAGCTGTAAAACTTCGCTACCTTCCGCAAAATATTCTCCGGCATTCTGTTGAGCATTTATGACTGCTCTTAATACTTTGTAATATTCCTTTTCAGATTTACACTTTAAACCGGAGTCTGAGAGGAATGTTACGCAATGTAAAGTATTATTAGTCAGCAGGTAATAGTCAAGAGGTTGACACTCTTGACTATAGACCTTTGAGTATGAACTAAGTATTAGCGATCGCCTGGACGACCAGTTAATACCGCCGGAGACAGGCTAGACCAAGATTGTTTCACTAGGTCAGCAGCTGCTTGCACACTACCGAGGTAGTTACCAGCAGGTAGGGATGGGAAGCGTGGGTATGGAACCACATCTTCACCGAAGTAACGAGCGTATTCTGGGCTATCTATAATTGCTTCTACAGCTGCTCTCAAACCACTATCAGCCAATAGTTTGTTATATTGACGGATTTCGCCTTGAGTAGCGGGTGCACGACCCAACAGATGACGGAATAGGTATTCAATCACCTTGGTGTTGGGATAAGGGGTATAGAAGCGTTTGCGATAGATTTCGGAGCTGGCGAGTTCGCGGACAAACTCACGCACTGAGATTTCACCATTCCGCAGTTTGCTGTCGAGTTCGCTCCGACGGTAATAATCAGGCACTTGACCGCTAAATACATCCAATACCTGACGGTAAGCAGCGTTGATAATTAGCTGTCTTTCTGCTTGGGTGCTACCATCGGTTAACCGGAAAATCCGTGCAGGTTTACGACGGCTAGTACCCACACCCACTTCGACAGACTGACCGCGACCATCGTTGTAAGAACGACCCAATTCGATAAACAAGGGCTTGGTCTTGTCGATTTGCCGTGCTTGGGCTGCCAAATCTGCGATCGCTTTTGCCAAAATTGGTGTATTGGCAGACTCTATCCGCGCTTTGACTGGCTTAAAGCTAGGCACAACCACATCATCATTTTGCTTGGTGAGTTGGTTGTAAAGCTTCTCGGTATTGGGGAAGTTAGCCGCAGGTAAAGTTGGGAAGCGACGGTAAGGAACTGTATCTTCACCAAATACTTGACCATACTCTGCACTGTTCAACAATGCCGCAATAAACGCCTTCAGACCTTTGGTAGCCAAAATCTGGTTATACTTGCGGATTTCTGCTTGGTCAACAGGCGCACGTCCTAAGAAGTGCTTGGTTCCCAACTCAATTACCTTGGTGTTGGGATAAGGTGTATAGAATTCCTTCAGGTACAGGTTAGAGTACCCCAAACCTTCAATAAATTCTTTGACAGTGATTTCACCGTTACCCAGCTTACTTTCTAGGGCAGTGAATTCATTTTGAGCAATGTAAGGTGCTATATCGCGCTCAAAAATTTGGCGGTAAGCAGCACTAATCAAAGTTTGTACTGCAACTTTATCAACTGTATTGGCCACCAGCTTGAAGACTTTTGTTTGTTCACGCTGCTTGCTAACACCTTGATTAATCCGGAACTGAATATCTGGTTCTGTGCGATTTTGGCTAACTGCACCCAGTTCCACAAAGCGGGGGGTTTCTTGCTTGTCAACTTTGGTGGCGACCACATCCTCGCGGATAGTCCCAACACGCAGTTGCCGCAAAGACACACCAGCTGGAGTTAGATACCGTTCGTAAGGAACTGTATCTTCACCAAAAGCTTCGCTGTACTCGACGCTATCTAAGATGGCATCAACAACAGCGTAAAAACCTTTCTTAGAGGCAATATCGAAGTATTTGTTATTTTCTTGGCGACCGTAGGTAGGACGACCCAACAAGCGACGGTGGATGTATTCGATCGCTTTACAAACATACAACGGTGTCCAGTACAAACTGCGGAATAAGTCAGACTTAGCCAAAGCTCTGACAAATTCCCGTACAGAAATATCGCCGTTTTCTAGCTTAATTTCTTGGACTTTCAGCCGTTGACCTTCGTAAACATCACGACCGATAACTTGCAAGTAAATTGCTCTAATTACTGCTTGTGTGGAGCTTTCAGAGAATCTCACACTTGCACCCTTAGCGGCTTTTTTACCGATAGTGCCAGGAAGTTGATCCAACTTGAATACTTTTGGCCCTAGGCTACCAGGTGCTACGCCTCGCGCTCTGGGGTTGCTCAGTTGGTTATTGATACCAGGCCCTTGGTGAATCAAGATCCGTCTTGTATCTTTACCAAATGGAGCCGGACGGCTGCTGGGGTTGCGAGTTTCTTTCGGGAAAATCGCGCCAAACTGAATTTCTAATGGGTCGTTACCAGAACCATAAGGGTGTTGATCTGGTAATGGCTGTTCGTAAGCGGCGAATGTGGTGATGAACTGAGGTACTTTGCGGAAAGGCGCACTGTAGTTAAACAGGTCTTGTTGTGGCCCCCAGTTGCGACATTCTTGAGCTTCTTGACCCAAACCGCGAATGTAAGGTACTGTCTCTTCGCCAAAGTAATCGGAGTATTCTTCAGAATCTACCAAAGCATCTACTAATTTAGATAGACCACCGGTAGAAACAATTGAGAAGTATTTTTGTACTTCTTCGCGGCTACTTGGCCCCCGTCCCAAAATGTGACGGAAAGCGAGTTCAATAACGCGGCTGTTAATAAATGGCTGATAAAACTGTTTTTGGTAAAGCGGAGATTTTGCCAAACGACGAACAAACTCTTTCATTGAGATGTCGCCATTTTTTACCTTGGATTCCAAATCAGAAATCGACAAGCTATAAGCACGGGTAATATCGCGCTCAAAGATTTGCCGATATGCTGCTTTGACTACTTCATTTTTTTCGGTAGCTGACAACCCAGGTTTCATCACATATTTAGGACGACGTTCTGCGGCATTAAAGTAAATTTGCGGCAGTTGTAACCCTTGTTGGTCGCCAGAAGGACGTTGACGTAGTTTGGTCGAAGGTGTGGGTGCTTTGAACTCTGTCAATAACACGTCCATATACTGAGCCACAATATTTGTTGCTTCAGCATCTTGGCGGAAGTAAGACAGAGATGCAGCTTTGATTTCTTGCAAAGCTACGATAGTTGCTTCACCAGAGCAAGCATTTTCAATGATTTCCCGTAGACCCCGTGTGTTGACAGCAATGATGTTGGGGTCGCCCGCGACGATCGCATAAGTAGCATAGCGCAAGAACCAGGACAAGTCCCGCAAGCTCTTGGCCATGTTGCTTGGGCCGTAACGTGCAATGTTAATTGGTCTAAAACCAGGTGGTGTTGGGCCGCTAGGAGAGGTGTTGAAGATAGAGCGCAAGTTTTCTAAGAAGCCACCCCGACTTTCAACGTAGGTGACAGTCCCTAGTTTCATGCTTTCTCTGACATCACCAGCACCAACAGCAGCACCAGCCATCGCCAATTCTTGTTGTTGTGGCTTTTCTAAGAAAGCCATTGGCGAACCACCGACAAATATCCGGTTAGCAGCACGAGATACGATAATCTCAGAATTTTCTGTGAGAATCTGAGCAATTTCTAGACGTTTTGCGCCTGATGCAAAATAGCTTGCCAGTTCATTTAATTCTCCAGATCCCAAAAAACGGTCTTGTTGTTCCGCTTGGGAAATGGTTGCTACAGCTAGGGTTTGATATAGTTGCGGACGCGCAACTGAGCTTCCACCACTCGCCTTAACACTCATCGGATTTGTAAAACTCCCATCATAATCGTTTATGTGTTAAGTCTGGGTCGCTTTGAGGCTTGACACATTTGTGTGTTTATGCCTTCAGAGTACCGCCTTCAAAACTGCCAGTAAAATTAACCCAGTCAGCTTTTAGATTAGAACGTTTTGCGTTTTTCCTGGTAATTTATTAAGAAGTATGTAGATTCTGTATCCTTGATTTAGCAAGTTTAAGAATATATACTCCTGTTGACATGAGACAAAATCTAAGTTTTGTATCTGAAAGTTAAAAACTTTACAAAAATATTTTACTGGAGTCTCTACTCATATTTTATTTAGCGACGACAAAAGTATACAAACCTTAGTCTTTAGAGTCTGGGTAGAATAAGCAGATATTAGCTTGCTGGTAGAAAATAAGAGCGATCGCTTTTTTATTCTTGTAAATAAAATTAATTCTCATCTTCGTCAATACCTCATACCATTTCACGAAAATCCTGATACAAATACATTGGTTTTTAATTCTTTCTCCCTGCCCTCTGCTCCCTGCCCCCTGTGACCCATTTGTATCAAACTTAAAGTGAAACGGTATCAGTCCTAAATTTTGGCAATAATGACCGCGAAAGCATCCTGAGCTATGCTGTAGTCTTCAGCATTAGTACACAGGAAATTTTATGAGAAATAGTAATAAATTTAACCTCTTCATCTTTGCCGCTTTGTCATCTTTAGCGGTTGTCTTAGGTATCACACCAGCCAATGCACTTCCAGGACAAAACATCAACGCCGTTATTAAGTGGTCAAAAACAAAACCTCAACTACCAAGCCTCACATATAGCAGCGAAGCACACGGCTACTCAGGTACAAAAGGTAATTTATATTTTTATGTTGATGTTCCTTCGGAGAATGGAATAGTCACTAAAGAAGGAATTACCGTGAGTGGAGACTCCAGCATCAAATTCACTACGAAAAATTCCAAGTCAGTGAAGTTAATTCAAACTATTTATAACAATAACATCGCTAATGACTTTAGCCAGTCTCGCCGCATCACCAAAGTCGGTCGAGACCATTATTATAGAGGTAAAAAATATGCTTATATTCTGGCTGAAGTTGAAGGTGGTTCAGCATTTCAGATCATAAAATTACAACAATTGCAAACAGAAATTGATAGCGCAAAATATTGCCAAACCCATCAATGTGATTTGTAAGTAGAAGGTAGGAGGCAGTCCCCATGAAACAAGTTTCATAGCCAAGCATGAAAGTGGGACTAGCACTTTTACTCAGCACTCAGCACTCAGCACTTTCAATTTAGGAGGCTCAACGTTTAAGATAAGCGTTTTTTATTGGCATTTTATCTGCAATTATTTCTATCTAATGAATTACTTTTGTATTTGAGTGCCTAAACCGACTGTTTTCTATAAGCGTTCTCAGTAAATAAAGGCACACAACTGCTGATGTTGAAAGCTGCGGCTAGTTCAACATCAGCAACGAAATTTTTCGCAATTAATTCTTTGCCAGAACTGCATTTTTGTAAGTAACCTAGTAAATCTTGGCGCAAAGCTTGAAAAGATTGGAGAGCGATCGCAGCCTCTGGTGATAAACTGCCATCTAAATAACTCAAAATAGCCCCAGCACCAATCAAATCCTCGAAAGCAGGCCGGAGGCTACCATCTTCCTTCCATCGCTCACCTGCTGGAATCACCGCAATTTTATTACCATATCTTTGAGCAAACTGCGCCACAGCTTCACAATTACGCAAACAACCCGCCAAAGTAGTTGTAGTTCCAGTCAGCAAAGTCAGAGTCGAACCATTTAACGAAGGTAAGACTAAGCGAGTTCCCGATGGGATGTTTATCAGTGAGACTGGCGAAAGAGAATATTTAGTCATAGACCCTTGTTGTCTGTGAGTTGCTAATTCAGCCTGTATCGAATTTGCATAATCAACAACTGATTCATCTGCAAAAGCATAGGGAAAAATTATCGCGCCGTTGTTAGTAGCAACCTCTACACAAGTAGAAAAAGAAAGCACATCAACTATTACTACCACATCGCTAATAGGAGCAAGTTGAGCAATTCCTTGTGCGCCCCATTCGCAACGCAAATCAAACTCTGACTGGTCATAAATCATGAAATTGATAGTTAAACAGTAAATAACTCTGTATTTATCTATGATTCCGTTACAAAGTTATAATCACAATATAAAACCTAAAGCGTAAAATATTATGAGTTTCACTGTCAAAACTTCTTCTAGTAATACTTCAGACAAGTTAACTTATGATGTTTTAATTGAAAACCAAGCAGATGGTCAAGTCAGAGCAACATTAATCGGTTTACCAGATTGTCAAGGTTTTGGTAGCACAGAAACAGAAGCCATAGAAAAACTCAGTCAAAGTTTGCAACATCGCTTAGAAGCTGCCAAGATTGTAACTTTAGAAATTGAAACCACCAAAAAAAATAATCCTTGGTTGAAGATAGCTGGTAAATATAAAGATGATCCGCAATTTGAGCAAATGCTGGAATACATACAAGAATATCGACGTGAACTAGATCATAACCATGAACAAAGGTCAATATAGATGTGAATAATTTACGAATACTAGATACAGATCACTTATCTTTGCTGCAAAGAGGTGAGCCATCTATTATAAGGCGATTAAATACCTTTAATCCTCCAGATGTTGTGATAACTATTGTTACTGCAACTGAACAAATCAGGGGAAGAATGAATACTATTAACAAAGCTAATTCATCAAAAGAATTAGTTTTGGCTTATGCTAGGTTGCAAGATACATTAGAAGATTTAAGTAGTATTAGTGTACTCAAATTCAGTGAATATGCGGCAAATATTTACGCTGACTTAGTTAGACAAAAAATCCGCGTTGGTACTCAAGATTTACGCATCGCAGCAATTACTCTTTCAGTGGATGGAATTTTAGTAACCCGCAACAGAAGAGACTTTGAAAAAGTTCCTAATTTACGTTTAGAAGATTGGACTATATCGTAATTGATTCCAATGCTAATTTTAATATTGGTTAATATCTAAAAAATATAGCCAAATTTTTAGCTGTATAATATGATTGATATAGAATAATTATATATTGTCTTAATATTGTTGAATATCTTTAAGAAATTTCCTAGCTTTTTTATTTCCTAAGCTTGCAGATTTTTGTAAATATTCTATTCCTTTATATTTATCTCCATTCATAATATGACTAGCACCAAGTAAAAAGTAGGCTTCGTCATTACTGAAATTTAGCTTAACTGCCTCATTACAGTCGTCTAGTGCATTGCTAAAATCTTCCAATTGAAAACGAGCTGAACAACGGTTAACATAATCTTGCTCAAGGTTGTGATTGATAAAACGCTCCCTAATTAGCATTGTGCTTGTATTTCTGAAGCCTTGACGACCAACCAGTAAAAAAACTGCGGTATTTACATCACCTTGTATTAACTTAGCTACATCTGTTACACTCATGTCTAATGTCGATTGGCCATTGACTTCCAATATTTGATCACCAATTTTAAGATTTCCTAATGCTGCTGGAGATTTGTCTAAAATATCGGTAATTATTGGTATTTTATTTTTTTCATCAAATTGGAATGAAATACCAATACCAATTGTGTATGCTTCAATTTCACTGTTGGCGATTGCTCTCAATTGTGATTTAGTTAATTCTTGTAATTCTTGTGAGTCATTTGAAGTTGGTATTTCTAGCTCACTTTTTGTAGGAATAAAATTGTTAGATGGAGAAAATAGGCTTCTAATACCAGATTTAATAAATGAAACGAGTGCTATTGAGATTAAGGTTATAACAATACTCAAAATAGTATTAATAAATTGATTATTTTTGTTAATCTGATTTTTATTAGACAACTGTTGATTTGTACTGTGTAGAGTTGGATAACTTGTCGAGGCTTTTACAACAAAAGTGGAAGTTTCTTTTCCAGGAAAAATATCAACACCAAGTTTTGTAGAGCGATCGCACCAATAGCATTTACCATAAGTTCGGCTATAGTAGTGACTGTCTACTCTCCCGCATAGAATTAGCTTATCATTAGCTACCTTTAACGCTTCTAACCACTCCTTAGCAGTCGGGCGTAAATTAGGATTTTGATAACCATCGTTAAAGCACCTGAGAAAACATCGCCGAACCTCTGGATGAACAATCTCAAGGGGAATAGTCCTCTCTACAGCTTGTAACAAACTATATGGTGCATAAAGCCATAAACCTCGACGGATAAGTTCATTAGGTTGTGGCGTGTCTCCTGCACCTGTCCATCTTCCCTGAAATGGAGTTTGACCACCAAATAATAATTGATAAATAATTACTGCTAACCGAAATCTATCATGTATTTCCGTTTGTTCAAGGGTAGAAAACTCTTTACCAATTAGTTCCGGTGGTGTATATCCTTCTGAACCTACTAAACAACGATAAACTTTACCATTTTTAGGATTTTTAACCTGAAAAGAATCAGTATCAATAATTGAGGCTAAAGCCCGATTATTAACCAGAATATTTTGTTGTTTAATATCACCTAATACATAAGCAGCATCATGAAGTGCCGCTATAAGTGAGGTAATATTCAGAGCAGTTGTATGTAGAAAACGCCAATCAATCTCTAGTTTCAACGCCTTTCGATGCTGGGGATTATAAACAGCAATCAGTTCTGTTCCACCTTTAACCTCTGGCATTAAAAAGCCTTTAATATCACCTTGAGTATTTTTCAAAGCCGACTTAGGCCAAGCAAAAGAAATATGATTAAGGTGAGAATTTGGTTCTGTGGGTGGATGTGCTATCATCAAACCTAGTTTTTGCAACCGTTCAGGTGTTGGTGAATGATAAATTTTAGCTAAATAACCATTTTCATTAGTTCGGTAAACCTTAGCTTCACCACTATCAGCTATTTGATTCAATAGAGTGATTGATTTCCCCGTACTACTACAGATGAGAAGCGTCATGGAATTTTACTCTCTTTCCCAACGACACAATAGCAGAGTTTTATCATCATCAGTACGAGCATTTAACCGTTCAGAGTTGAGAAAATTGGTTAAATATTCGGCATCTTCTTCTGGATTTTGGGTTAGCTCTAAGTATTCTTCAAAAGGTTTAAAAAACGGCGAGAAAGGTTTCCAATCTTGAAAGCGAATGGCTACTTTTTCTAGCCCATCAGTAGAAGCACAAATAAACTCTTGCTCCCCTGAACTAACCTTCACCTGCATTTCTTGTAGTGCATTCTCTGAAGTTATAAAAGTCGTTTCATTGGCAAACTCACCTTTATCTGGCTGAAACAACAGTTGATATTCTTCAGAGTTTTTACAACGCAATACAATAAATCCGTCCCCAATTTGCATAGCTGCAAGCCAGTGGGGAGTAGCAACAAAAACCAAAAGCGTACAAGCTAAATCACTAACAGGATCATCTTCTTTCTCTGCTTGGTTGCATAAGTCATTAATGACTTTTTTTGCAGTTTTAGTAAATAGCTTTTTAGCTTCTGCTTCTGAAAGTGCTTGATAAAATATTTCCCAGCAATGTTTACGCTTCTGAAGATATTCACTAATTCTTGATAGATATTTAACTGTCGTTTCTACCGCTAACTTAGAACCAACATCAGCATACTTAGCACTACCAGCACCATCAGCAACCGCGCCTACAATTACATCATCTTTAAAGATGCGACAACGCCCATAATCTTGACAAGGTATCCCTTGGCTTATATGACTCGTTCCTGTCTCAGAACGAGCAATTGCTTTCCAACCCACAATAAATAAATCCTTAAATTTAGGTAGTAATTTGACCCCATCCCACAGGCGGTAATGCTACAGCCTCGCCTACTTTGCCACTAGAAACCCGTTTCATGGACGTGGAAAGCCAAACAAATAAAGAGCGAAAATCTAATCCATTCAACATCATCGGTGGACGTTGAGGGGGTGCAATTTGTCTAAGCTTATTCATATCCGCATCCTGAACAGCGACGGTAAAAAACGACAGTCTACTACTTTCTTCCGCTTCCCTCACCCTTTGCGCTGCACCTTGCCAAAAATCTGTCGGCGCACCATCAGTAATTAAAAATACCCAAGGACGATAGTAGAGAATACCGTTATCTTTATAAGTCTGTTTTCTATTTTCCAACAAATCTAAAGCGTACTCTATCGCCTCACCCATTGGTGTTACACCATCTGCTTCTAGCCTGGGTGCTGTAAACTGATCTATGGTTACAAAATCTTGTATGAGTCGCACCACTGATCCAAAAGTAACAATAGCAACTTCAACACTAAGAGAGGCTTGAGCATCTTTCAGCACATCCTCCTTAAAAGCTGCTAACCCTCGATTTAACTCCTGGATAGGTTGCCCTAACATTGAACCAGAGGTATCAAGTAAAAGAATTACTGGGCAACGATTTTCTGGGTTTTCTACGAATTCAGGCAGTCCGATTGCCATCTGATGATCCTGATTGAGTATCTTATACGGTGATTCAAAGCAATTTTATTAACTAATATTTACTTGAACAGTAGTGGTTTTACTGAAAGAATACCCATTGATAGCTTAAGACCGCTTTTTCAGATAAAGCCGACACACATCTTAAATTATCCTGTCTACCTTAAGCACCCAGTATTCGCTAAACTCAGAGATGCTGCGATTTTGTTCATCATGTCAGATTCCCAAAGTGTAAGTGCTGCTGTTGCCAAACTTTACAACACATATCCTTTTCCCCCAGAACCCCTACTAGATGAACCACCCCCAGGCTATAACTGGCGGTGGAATTGGTTAGCAGCTTCTAACTTCTGTACAGGTCAAAAACCGCAAAAGCAAGACATCCGCATTTTAGATGCTGGTTGTGGTACAGGTGTTGGTACAGAATACTTGGTTCACCTCAACCCCCAAGCTTCTGTAGTGGGAATTGATTTGAGTGCTAGTGCTTTAGCTGTCGCTAAAGAACGTTGTCAGCGTTCAGGTGCAAACCGCGTTGAATTTCATCACCTCAGCATCTACGATGTGGAACAATTGCCGGGTGAATTTGATTTAATTAACTGTGTCGGCGTTTTACATCACTTACCAGACCCCATTGGCGGTATTCAAGCTTTGGCAAAAAAATTAGCCCCAGGCGGCTTAATGCACATTTTTGTGTATGGCGAATTGGGACGCTGGGAAATTCAATTAATGCAAAAAGCGATCGCTATCCTTCAAAATGAGAAACGTGGCGACTACCGTGATGGTGTAAAAGTTGGACGGCAAATCTTTGCATCTCTACCAGAAAATAATCGCCTTGTCAAATACGAAAAACAACGTTGGGTAATGGAAAACCACCGCGATGAATGTTTTGCTGATATGTACGTTCATCCGCAAGAAATTGATTACAACGTTGACACACTTTTTGAATTAATTGATGCGTCTGGTTTAGAATTTATTGGCTTTTCAAATCCGGGTTTTTGGGATTTAGATAGACTTTTAAGCAAAGCACCGGAATTAATTGAACGAGCAAATAATTTAAATGAGCGTCAACGTTATCGCTTAATAGAATTATTAGACCCAGAAGTTACCCATTACGAATTTTTCCTTGGCCGTCCTCCGATAACTAAAGCTGACTGGTCAAAGGATAATTATATTTTGTCGGCAATTCCTGAACTCAATCCTTGTATTGATGGTTTTCCTAACCAATGTATATTTAATTACGATTACCAAATTGTTAACTTGTCACCAGCAGAGTTAGAGTTTATGCAAGCCTGTGATGGAAAGGCGACAGTCGCAGAAATTTTGATAAATGCCTCGTTAGAATTGGCTGGTGTCAGAAACTTGGTGAAGCAGCAGTTGGTAATGTTGACACCTGGTTTGTAGGAGTATGAGCGATCGCTCTCAAGCAAATTTGGTGAAACTAATGTAAATTAAGAAAGTACACAGCAATGCCCCCTCTAGTGGGTAGTACAAACTCCAACTGCTGGAGTTTGGTAGAATTTGGCTTGGTGTGATGTCTAACGACAAGACGCTTTGTGTCTAAGCCCCTCAAGCACCAACTAAGTTTTCTAAACTCCAGCTTTCCCGATACATTCATGATTGTGATTACACAAAGTTTCTGGAGGTCACTTACACTATCTAAGAAAAAAGCAATTGTACATCAATTAGGAAATTTTCAGGCGATCGCGTCGCATCTTACCTTCACCTGATTCCTAAAATTACTCGAACTTTGAGCCTACCCAAAGTTTAAATTGTGTTGCGCTTGAGTAAGAAAACAAGAAGTTAATTGTTTTTTTCTAAAGTATTGTTACCGGATCGTGATATGATTCAGCTGACTGAATGTGCAGTCATAATAAGTTAGCTGTACTGGTTTCAAGTCCCGTGAGCTTGTCAGAAGAACCAATTGCGCCCACTCCGACAACACAACAAGATTCTCAATCTGGTTTTGCGGACACAAAACCAGTCAACACTTCTATGCAGGAGTTCTATCAACTCTATCAGAAGTTGTTGGTAATCACACTTGTTTTGACGGGGATTATATTTATCTCTGTGTGGATTTTTTATTCACTAAACATTGCCCTGAATTATTTAATTGGGGCGTGTACAGGTGTGGTTTACTTAAAGATGTTAGCTAACGACGTTGAGCGATTGGGTGCTGAAAAAAATCGTCTAAGCAAAAATCGTTTTGCTTTATTTATTGGGTTGATTATACTAGCAACTCAATGGAACGATCTACACGTAATGCCCATTTTTTTGGGATTTCTTACATACAAGGCCACGCTCCTCGTCTATACGGTGCAAACTGCGTTCCTTCCTGATTCTTAAAACAGTGAACAGTGAACAGTGAACAGTGAACAGGGTTGTGGTGTGTGTAGAAGCGCACACAAATGATGTAAGGGACTTTAACCCAACAGACAAAGCTGACAACTGATAACTGACAACTGATAACTGATAACTGATTAACAGTCAGGCTCACTAAAGACAATACACCCATCCTCGCTCGTTGGGGAAAATGCTTGAAGAATGCAAATGCTTAGTGTTTTAAACGCCTTTAATTCTTTTCCCCTCGCCGAATTAGAAGTAGGTCATCATTTCTACTGGCAATTAGGCAACCTCAAAATTCATGGGCAGGTTTTTCTCACCTCCTGGTTCGTGATTGGCGTTCTGGTAATAGCTTCATTAGCTGCTACTCGGAACATACAAAAAGTTCCCAGTGGTATCCAAAACTTAATGGAATACGCTCTGGAATTTATTCGTGATCTAGCAAAAAACCAACTTGGTGAGAAAGAGTACCGCCCTTGGGTACCATTTATTGGTACATTGTTCTTGTTTATCTTCGTATCGAACTGGTCAGGTGCTTTAATTCCCTGGAAGCTTATCAAGCTGCCATCTGGTGAATTAGCGGCTCCCACCAATGACATCAATACGACGGTAGCATTGGCACTGCTGACTTCTCTTGCTTACTTTTATGCAGGTTTCAGCAAACGCGGTTTAGGCTACTTCAAGAAGTATATAGAGCCAACACCCGTATTGTTGCCGATCGCCATTCTCGAAGATTTCACTAAGCCCCTCTCCCTAAGCTTCCGTCTTTTCGGTAACATCTTGGCGGATGAATTAGTTGTGGCGGTATTAGTGCTGCTCGTGCCTTTATTTGTACCTCTGCCTGTAATGGCCTTGGGTTTATTTACCAGTGCCATTCAAGCTCTAGTGTTTGCTACCCTAGCAGGGGCATACATTCATGAGGCAATGGAAGGACACGGCGGCGAAGAGCATGAGGAGCATTAAATCAGTAAACAGCAAACAGTGAACAGTTATCATGCAAGTTGATAACTGATAACTGATAACTGATAACTGTTAATCTGCTCAGTTGTTAGCACAGTTCTGACGAGCATCAAAGCTCAAAACGTCGCAAACTGCGATTTGCGAGAACTCGGTGCAGCGTGAAAAAACACGTCTTTACTAGTTAATTTACTTTTGTAGTTCTGTACTTAAAGCAAGGAAAATCAAAATGGATCCATTAGTTTCTGCTGCTTCAGTTCTGGCTGCTGCTTTAGCAATTGGTTTGGCTGCTATCGGCCCTGGTATTGGACAAGGTAACGCTGCTGGTCAGGCGGTAGAAGGTATTGCTCGTCAACCAGAAGCAGAAGGTAAAATTCGCGGTACTCTGCTATTAACCTTGGCGTTCATGGAATCTTTGACCATCTACGGTCTAGTAATCGCCCTAGTACTATTGTTCGCTAACCCATTTTCCTAGAACCTAAAAGTTTTGTGAGTGTAGAGACGTGAATTTTCACATCTCTACACAACAAATATTTTGGGGATTAATTGGTTCTGATGTAGGCTGACCCTCGTGGCTATGGGTCTCTAAAATACGAAAGGTTGGATAACGTTGCTAGCCATGAAAACTGCTACTCCAGCCAAAGAGGAGAGAAATGTTTGATTTCGATGCTACTTTGCCCTTTATGGCATTGCAGTTCCTGCTGTTGGCAGCCTTGTTGAATGTAATTTTCTATAAGCCACTGACCAAGGTACTGGATGAACGCGATAATTACATCCGCACCAATACCCTTGAAGCCAAGGAACGTCTAGCCAAAGCCGAACGCCTAGCTCAAGAATATGAGCAACAACTAGCAGAAGCTCGCAGGCAATCGCAAGCGACTTTAGAAGCTGCTCAGGCTGAAGCTAAGAAAATTACTGCCCAGAAGATTGCTGAGGCGCAACAAGAAGCCCAAGCTCAAAGAGAAAAAGCTTCTATTGAAATAGAGCAACAAAAGCAGGAAGCTATGCGTTCCTTAGAACAACAAGTTGATGCTCTCAGCAGGCAGATCCTAGAAAAACTATTAGGGCCGAGTTTAGCTAGATAAGCTGATACTGGCCAAGCGAAAGCATACGCGCAACTGGGCATTTGTCCCAGCGCGCTTAATTAAGTGTCAAAACAGACACTTTTTTCCTACGGGAAGACAAAACTTATTAGCAAGCGAGCAGCGCACTTGTAAATGGCTATCATGGGCACTTTCTTACTACTTGCCGCAGAAGCTCAAGCTGTTCACTCTGAATTGGCAGAAGGCGCAGCAGAAGGTGGTTTCGGTCTAAACTTAGACATTTTAGAAACCAATCTGATAAACTTATTGATTCTGATTGGCATACTATTCTACTTTGGACGTAAAGTTTTAAGCAATATCCTGAACGAGCGCAGCTCCAATATCGCAACTGCCATTCAGGAAGCAGAACAACGCTTAAAAGAAGCGCAAGCTTCTCTTTCACAGGCACAAGAACAGTTGACCCAGGCTCAAGCTGAGGCACAACGCATTCGCCAAGCCGCCACAGAAAGCGCCCAGGCAACCAAGCAAGCTCTGTTAGATAAAGCAGCACAAGACGTAGAACGCTTGAAACAAACAGCAGCAGCAGACTTGAACACCGAAAGAGAGCGGGCGCTAACCGAATTGCGGCAGCGAGTAGCCGCTTTGGCACTACAGCAAGTTGAATCACAGCTGCGCTCTGGTGTAAGTGACGATGTTCAACAGGCACTAATTGACCGTAGCATCGCTCAGGTGGGAGGACGGTAATGAAAAGTAACATAGAAACAGCCGAAATCGCCCAGCCTTACGCACAGGCACTGATGTCAGTAGCACAGTCTCAAAATCTGACAGAAGAGTTCGGTAACGATGCGCGTGCCTTACTAGACTTGTTGCAAAATTCTCAACAACTGCGAAATTTTATCGATAACCCCTTCATTGTGCCTGACACCAAAAAAGCGGTGATCAGCCAAGTCGTGGGTGAAGGTGGTAATCCTTATTTACGCAACTTTTTGCTACTGTTAGTAGACAAACGACGCATCTTCTTCTTAGACCAGATTTTAAAACAGTACTTGGCATTGCTACGGCAGCTGAATCAAACTGTGTTAGCAGAAGTAACTTCTGCTGTTGCGCTCTCACCAGAGCAAGAAGAAGCCATTAAACAGAAGGTCATCGGCATCACCAATGCGCGTCAAGTAGAACTTGAAACTAGAGTAGACAGCGAATTGATTGGTGGTGTGATCATCAAAGTCGGCTCACAGGTAATCGACGCGAGTTTACGTGGTCAACTACGTCGCTTGTCTTTGCGTTTGACAAATGGCTAGGAAGAGGCAGGGGAGCAGGGAGCAGGGAGCAGGGGAGAAAAGTTTTACTCAGCACTCAGCACGGGCTAAACGCCCCGCTAACAGCACTCAGCACTCAGCACTTTCAACTCAGCACTTTTGGATATTGATTACTATTTCTTCCGTGTTGCAAAAGAAAAACATACACCATGAGCATATCAATTAGACCTGACGAAATTAGCAGCATTATTCAACAGCAAATCGAGCAATACGACCAAGAAGTCAAAGTTGCTAACGTTGGAACCGTTCTACAAGTAGGTGACGGTATTGCCCGGATTTATGGTCTGGAAAAGGCTATGGCTGGGGAACTTTTGGAATTTGAAGATGGCACAATTGGTATCGCCCAAAACTTAGAAGAAGATAACGTGGGTGCGGTACTCATGGGTACAGGTAATAGTATCCAAGAAGGTAGTTCTGTGAGAGCTACTGGTAGAATTGCCCAAATCGGTGTCGGTGAAGCCTTAATTGGACGGGTTGTTGATGCTTTAGGTCGTCCCATCGACGGCAAAGGCGACATCAAATCCAGCGAAAGCCGCTTGATTGAATCACCTGCACCCGGTATCATTGCTCGTCGTTCTGTACACGAACCAATGCAAACCGGGATTACCGCTATTGACTCCATGATTCCCATTGGTCGGGGTCAGCGCGAGTTAATCATCGGCGACCGTCAAACAGGTAAAACTGCGATCGCAATTGACACCATCATTAACCAAAAAGGTGAAGATGTAGTTTGCGTCTACGTAGCCATTGGTCAAAAAGCTTCTACCGTAGCTAACGTAGTTCAAACCTTACAAGAAAAAGGCGCACTCGACTACACCGTAGTTGTTGCAGCTAACGCCAGTGACCCTGCTACCTTACAATTCTTGGCTCCTTACACCGGAGCTACCATTGCTGAGTACTTCATGTACAAAGGCAAAGCTACCCTAGTAATTTACGACGACTTGTCCAAGCAAGCACAAGCTTATCGCCAAATGTCCTTGCTACTACGTCGTCCACCCGGACGGGAAGCTTACCCCGGAGACGTATTCTACATTCACTCTCGCTTGTTAGAAAGAGCCGCTAAACTTAGTGATGAGTTGGGTACTGGTAGCATGACTGCGCTACCCATCATCGAAACCCAAGCAGGTGACGTATCCGCATACATTCCTACAAACGTAATTTCCATCACCGACGGTCAGATATTCTTATCTTCTGACTTGTTCAACGCTGGTATTCGTCCTGCTGTAAACCCTGGTATTTCCGTATCCCGTGTGGGTTCTGCGGCACAAACCAAGGCAATGAAAAAAGTTGCTGGTAAGATTAAACTGGAACTCGCACAGTTTGATGACCTCCAAGCCTTCGCGCAATTTGCTTCTGACTTAGATAAAGCTACCCAAGACCAATTAGCAAGGGGTCAACGTCTGCGGGAACTCCTCAAGCAGTCTCAAAATGAGCCTTTGTCTGTAGCTGAACAAGTGGCAATTCTTTACGCTGGTATTAACGGTTACTTAGATGATATCGCTGTAGATAAAGTAACCACCTTTACCAAAGGTTTCCGCGACTACCTGAAAACTGGTAAGTCTCCTTATTACGGAGCAGTACAAAGCAAAAAAGTACTAGGTGATGAAGAAGAAGCCGCATTGAAAGCTGCTTTAGACGATTACAAAAAGACCTTCAAAGCCGCAGCGTAAGTAAGTTTTTGCATTTTGTATAAACCGAGTTTTGAAGCAAATCTATTATTTTATAGATAAACGCTTATTAATAAACTCGGTTTTCTTTTTTGTTTGCAAGAAAAATATTTCTCACCATTTCAAGTAGAAACGTATAGATTTTAATAAAAATTTAGAATTAATTTATGGTGTGGATTGTCAAACATAGTATGATAATTTACAAAAAATATTAGTAATTATTATGGATATTGACAATTTTTTGCCTGATTTTAAGAAATGGCAACAGCAAATTACTGATAAATTAGAAGGTCAGGCTAAAGACCCTGAAAATTATAATGAGTTACCTAAATGTAATATTTTATTAATAGGCAAAACTGGAGTTGGTAAAAGTACATTAATTAACTCCATCTTGCGAACAACTCTAGCTCCATCTGGTGCAGGTAAACCTGTAACTGGTGAACTACAAAGATATGAGCAAAAAGAATGTCTCATCGTAGCTTTTGATTCAAGAGGATTAGAGTTAGCGGATGGGGAATTAAATAGAGATAATACTGAAAGCAATAAGAGAGACGTTGAGGCATTAATAGAAGGCAGGCACACAAAATTTCCAGGTGTAACAATTGATGTAATTTACTACTGTATTAACGCCAACTCTGAAAGATTTGAGGATATAGAAGAAAAATGGATTACTGATTTAAGAGAAAAACACAATAATATCCCGATTATTATTGTCTTAACAAGAACAATAAAGCAACCGGAATTACATGAGCTTTTCATAGCAATCAAGAATGGAGACGCTATAAAAGAAGAAAAACTTAAATCTTTAATACATTGCATTACCGAGAAAGAGGAAATAATTATAGACAAAAATAGAGTTCCACTTATCCCAATTCTGGCTGTAGAAGAGAAAATTAGCGATAAATACACATCCCCAGAAAAGAACCTAGACCTTTTAGTTAGACAAACTGCTAGTCTTCTGGAAAAACAAGCAAAACAAGCGTTTATTAGTGAACAGGTTGCTAGTATCGACCTCAAAATAGAAGAAGCACAGAAATTGACTGCTGTGTATACCTCGGTGACTAGTCTTATTGCATTAAATCCTGTTTTTCCTGTTAGTCCAACTATTCTTCCTGCGACACAACTGCTTATTTTAAAAAAAATAAGTTCAATCTTTGGACTGAAGCAAGAAGAACAAGAATTATTGTTATCAGCAGAGTTCCAAGCATTTGGTGGAGCAATATTAACAACTGGTGTATCTACAATTCTAACTAGTTTAGTACCAGTTGTAGGTTCAATAAACGATGCTTTGGTTGCGGGAACATCAACATCTTTGCTTTGTTTAGCTTGGATTGATACTCTAAAGCGTAATTCTTTAAGACTTGTAGATGAAAAGATACTAACTAAGGAAGAAATCCAACAATTTATAGAGATTTTTGAAGAAGAATATAAGAAATACTGCGATAAGATTCAGTATCCATGAGATTGTACCAAATGAGTTCGGTAGAGACTTTACAAATAAAGTTTATATCATTAGAAATAAAGTTAATTTTCAGAAAAAATTTGCTTATATTTCATTAAAATGTATAAAAATAGCAAATTCAATTATGGCTAGTGCTATAATTGGTTAAAAACCTTGATTAAGGTATGTCCATCAATGGCTGATAACAATACTAGTTATAGTAATGAGCAGCTGCGTGATACTTTTAATAAAGAATACGAATCGTTTGCCAAAGAGATTGGTCAATGTAATATCTTATTACTCGGTAAAACTGGGGTAGGTAAAAGTACTCTTTTAAATGCTGTTTTTACCAAACAATTAGCAATAACTGGAATTGGCAAACCTATAACTCAAGATATTCAGCAGTATAGCCAACCAAATTGTCCTATTACAGTCTATGATTCTCCAGGACTAGAATTAACTGGACGAGTAATTAAACGTCTAAAAGAAGATGTTGCTAGACTAATTTCCGATCAACGTAAGCTACCTATTCAAAATCATATTCATTTTGTCTGGTTCTGTATTCATGAGCAGTTAGGCAGATTTGAGGATGCTGAGGAGGAATGGATTAAAGATTTAATTAAACAAGAAGTACCAGTTATTATTGTTCTTACCCAAACACTTGATCCTAAAAATAGTAAGTTACTGGACTTTATTAAAGAACAAAATTTACCAGTCGATGATGTTATTCCAGTTTTGGCAAAGCCAGTTCAAATTACTGATTATATTGAGATTCCAGCGCATGGACTAGCACATCTAGTTAAAGTGACTGCCTCAGTTTTACCAGAAGTTGCCAGAAAAGCCTTTATTAAAGAACAAAAGGTCAATATAGATTTAAAAATATCAGAAGCAGAGAAATACCTTAACGTCTATGTAGCAGGAGCAGCCGTAGCTGGTAGTCCCATTTCTTGGTATTTCGGCGGATTGGCAGTAGCTGGCGCTCAGACGGCTATGATAGCACATCTGACCGCTATGTGCGGGTTGGAGTTTAAAAGTTCTTTTTTGGTTCCAATATATGCTGCTTGTGCATCTGTATCAATCCCCACGTTAATAGCAGTTTCAATACCTGGGATAGATTCATGGCTTGGAGTTCCAGCCGCAGCGATAATGACATACTTAATGGGCAAGGCTTTGCTTGTTGGATATGAAAAGTATCTAAAGGCACAGATAACTGGAAATGAAATGTCTAAATCTGAGCTGGCAAAGATTATTATTGACAGTTACAAAAAATCTCTGCGTGAATAAAAATAAAGAACCAAAATGAAAATAATGTTATGTTCGGTATGGCATAATTTAGAATATCCTCTAAGTCTTACATATCAAGCATCACAAATATGCAGAATAACCGTTTTTTAACAATCAATCAAAGCTATATATAAAATTGTTTTGAGAGATGTTATCTATATTTTTGTTTATGAAACTTCAGCTTAATTGTATTTCTAATGACATATCATAAATGATTTACCGCACATGATACAATTTACGAAAAACAAACTACTAATTTAAGAGGATGTTTGAAACTTTCATGTTAGTATAATTCGCTCTTAACATAGGCAAAGCCTACTATGCAGAGTAATAAAAAATCAAGTTTTTAACTTATAAGATAAAAGAGGTTTTTATTTGTATAACTTATAATCGTCAAAGTAATTAATGAATTAGAGTTATCAAACAACCTTGAGAACTAAAATATTAATTATAAAATAGATTATAAAGCTAATAATAAAATGAATCAAAAAAAATTTAAACAAAAATATCAAGAAGAATGCAAATCATTGGCTCTGCTTGAAAAAGAAGAATTTGAACAACAATATCAAGCCGAATACAAATCATTGGCTCAAGAAAAAGGCAAATGCAATGCAATGGTGATAGGTTTAACAGGAGTAGGCAAAAGTACCTTAATAAATTCCGTATTTAGATTTTCAAAAGTAATGACGGGAACTGGCAAACCTATCACTAAAAAGATTGAAAAGCATAGTCATCCAAATTCTCCAATAACCATATATGACACTCCTGGACTAGAAGCAGATGAAGAAAAAATTAAACGTACAAAAGAAGAAGTAATTAAACTAATTGTAGAGAAACGAAAGCAAGATATTAACGAGCATATTCATTTTGTTTGGTACTGTGTTAATGATAAAAGTAATAGGTTTCAGGAGGCTGAGGAGGAATGGATTAAAGATTTAATTAAACTAGAAGTACCAGTTATTATTGTTCTTACCCAAACAATGAATCCTAAAAATAGTAAGTTACTGGACTTTATTCAAAAACAAAATTTACAAGTTGATGGTATTATTCCAGTTTTGGCAGATCCATTGCCAATTTATAATAATCCGACAATTCCAGCTTATGGTTTAGACGAATTAATTGAACACACTCTTTCACTTTTCTCAAAATTGGAGGCAGCACATACTACAGCACAAGCAATAGAGGCAGCACATACTACAGCACAAGCAATAAATGAAGCGAGAAAAGCCTTTATCGCAGCACAAAAGGTCAATGTAAATTTAAGAATATCAGAAGCAGAGAAATACCTTAAGGGCTATGTAGCAGGAGCAGGTGTAGCTGGTAGTCCTATTTCTGGTATTTTCGGCGGATTGGCAGTAGCTGGCGCTCAGACGGCTATGATAGCACATCTAACCTTTATGTGCGGGTTGGAGTTTAAAAGTTCTTTTTTGTTTCCAATATATGCTGCTTGTGCATCTGTATCAATTCCCACGTTAATAGCAGTTTCAATACCTGGGATAGATTTATTGGTTGGCGCTCCAGCCGCAGCGATAATGACATACTTAATGGGCAAGGCTTTGCTTTTTGGATATGAAAAGTATTTAAAGGCACAGATAACTGGAAATGAAATGTCTAAATCTGAACTACAAAAGATTATTATTGACAGTTACCAAAAATCTCTGCGTCAAGGAAAAAAAACAAGCAAAAATAAGAATTAGTAATCATCATTAAATTTTAAATCATCAGAAATTAAGATGAGCTTGGATGGTGTTGCTGGTAGAATCTGAGAAGAGATACTACTGAATGCCGAAGTAGCGAAGTGGTGAATCAACAAAAGTCATGGTGTAATTCATCATCGATTGCCTCCTAAATTCTTGAACACAAATCATGCGTAATCTCAAAGCAAGAGGCAATCGCCAATCCTCACCCTAAAATAAAATAGATAGTCTCGGCAAAAAAACTGTCATGTACCAGATTGACCCACCGCGCCCGCCTAGCGAAGTCATGCCGAAAATGTATGATTGCAAGAGTGAAGATCCGCAGGATCTAGATACACCTGAGCAAATTCATCCCCTGCCACCGTCGGAAACAATGCCGACGATGTATGATCTTCCTAGTGAAGACCCAGAGGAGCCGGGTTTGCCAGACGAATTTCACGACTTCCAACCCCAACTATTAAGGGAAACCTGCCAACCCCCAAATTATCCGCAGGGGGAAATGTTTATTGGCACAGACTTAAACTTATACTACGATGCGCGGAATCGGCTGTGGCAAAAAAGACCAGACTGGTTTTTAGTCTTAGGAGTACCTCGCGCTCAACAACAACAACAAATGCGCCTCAGTTATGTTGTGTGGCAAGAGGGCATAGCTCCATTTTTAGTTGTAGAATTACTTTCACCAGGCACAGAAGCAGAAGATTTAGGGCAAACATCCAGGAATGCCAACAAGCCCCCGACAAAATGGCAAGTATATGAACAGTATTTACGCATTCCTTACTACATCGTCTTTGACCGCTATGAAAATCAGTTGCGAGTGTTTCAATTAACAGCAACAAAATATCAAGCAGTGACAGTACCAGAAAAGAGGTTTTGGTTTGACGAATTGCAATTAGGTTTAGGAGTTTGGCAAGGTGAATATCAACAAACAGCAGGTTTATGGCTGCGTTGGTATGATGCTACAGGTAACTGGATTCCTACTTCTGAAGAACGAGCGGAACAAGAACGCCAACGGGCGGAAAAATTGGCGCAAAGATTGCGATCGCTTGGTATAGATCCAGATACTTTATAAGTAATGTCGATAATTTAGTTTAAGCGTATTTTAGAGAATCGCCTCTTAAACCCTAAATCATCAGAAACTAAGGTTAGGTGAGGTTTCCTTGCTGGTAGAATCTAAGGAGAGATACTACAGACTGCTGAAATAGCGAAGTGGTGAATCAACAAAAGTCATGATGTAATTCATCATTTGTCGCCTCCTAAATTATTGAACATAAATCATGCCTAATCTTAAATCAATACGCGATCGCATTCAGTCGGTCAAAAACACCAAAAAAATCACCGAAGCCATGCGGCTAGTAGCAGCAGCACGGGTACGTCGGGCGCAAGAACAAGTGCTGGCAACTCGCCCCTTCGCTGACAGACTAGCGCAAGTACTATATGGTTTGCAAACCCGCTTGCGTTTTGAAGACGCAAACCTACCTCTACTGAGAAAACGCGAAGTTAAATCAGTAGGTTTGTTAGTAATCTCGGGTGACAGAGGTCTGTGTGGTGGTTACAACACCAACGTCATTCGTCGTGCTGAAAATCGTGCCAAGGAACTGAAGGCAGAAGGTATCGACTACACATTTGTATTGGTTGGTCGTAAAGCTACCCAATACTTCCAACGCCGCAACCAGCCTATCGATGCTACCTACAGTGGCTTAGAACAAATCCCCACCGCCGAAGAAGCAAATAGAATTGCTGACGAGTTGCTGTCTTTATTCCTCTCGGAAAAAGTAGACCGCATCGAGTTAATCTACACTCGTTTCGTCTCCTTGGTGAGTTCTCGTCCTGTAGTTCAAACCTTGCTACCTCTTGATACCCAAGGTTTAGAAGCTGCAGACGACGAAATTTTCCGCTTGACAACTCGTGGCGGTCAATTTGAAGTGGAACGGCAGAAAGTCACTGCTCAAGTTCAACCTTTAGCCAGCGACATGATTTTTGAGCAAGATCCAGTGCAAATTCTGGATGCCTTGTTACCCTTGTACTTGGGCAACCAATTACTACGGGCATTACAAGAATCTGCTGCCAGCGAACTAGCAGCACGGATGACAGCCATGAGCAACGCCAGTGATAACGCTGGTGAACTGATTAAAAACCTCTCGCTGTCTTACAACAAAGCCCGACAAGCCGCAATTACTCAAGAACTCCTAGAGGTTGTCGGTGGTGCAGAAGCACTGACCTAGGGACAAGTCAATTGTTAACTATAATTAATAGCTAATTGCTGGGGATTTTCAAACCTAGCGATTAGCTATTTTTGTTTATATGAAAATCTTCAGGGGGCGACAATCGCCTCTAAATCCTGCAAGCTAAAGGTTTGGGAAGCACAGACCCCTGGAAAAATTTGTGTGCTTATTGAGAATGAACTGTACATTTAAGTAAGTCGGTGTAAATAATTATTGTTGGAATAAGGCAGGGGGCAGGGAGCAGGGGGAAAAAGCGTTTGAGCCTTATTTACTTTTCTTCACATAGTTTGGTTTTATTGCATCGACTTACTTAATGGCGGGTAAATTAGACTTTTGATTTCAGTGGCCACACAATCCCAAAAGTTTTTACCCAGAATATCGCTTGTTGATAGACCAAATAGCTCAGATTGACGATGATTAATATAAATACACCGCCATTCTCTATCTAGTATCCAAAAGCCATCAGTCATCCTCTCTAGAAAACCAGCACAAAATTTAGTGGTGAATTCCTCTTGCTGCCAAAGATAGGTAAATTTGCTTCATCAGATTGAATTGCTATTGTATTGATTAATTCAGTTTCTGATGAATTAGATTTATTTTTTGCCAAAGTATTAATAACTGAGAACTACTATATTTTGTTGGCGTAGTTTATTGCGTCAGAAGTTGAAAAAATACATAAAAAATGTGGCAAATTGTCAATTCATTTACGCTCTTCTTACTGAACAATAGTAATAGTCGTACTATTTAGAAATTTGTGTTATGTCTCAAAACGATCGCAACGAACCACCTAAAAATAATGATGCTTCTTCCCATGCAGGCGAAAGATACTGGGGTAATGTAGAAGTGATTGAAGAGGGAGAGAATTATAGAATTAGTCGTGTTGAAATTAAACCCAGACACGGCATTAAACCACAAATCCATTATCACCGCAATGAACACTGGGTTGTAGTCTCTGGTGTGGCCAAGGTCACTTGTGGAGAAACAGAAGTATTGCTAAACCGCAATGAATCAACATATGTTCCCGCCGCAACATTGCATAAAGTCGAAAATCCTGGCTTAATACCCTTGGTAATTTTGGAAATTCAAAACGGTGAATATTTGGGTGAGGATGACATCGAACGTCCTTATGACCTCAACTTAATTAAGCCAGTAGCGGAAAGTAAGTGAAGTCTGAAGTCTGAAGTCTGAAGTCTGAAGTTTGAAATTAACACATCTCTAAGAGGATATTTTAAAAGTATTGGGCGAATAGAATTCTCTACTACAGAAGCAAAGTCTACCTGCGTGGACTAACACAAAATCAAGGTTTTTAAACCCACCTGCGTGGGTTTTGTCTGTGTAGCCAAGCCACTGCGTTGGGCGGGTTCCCCGACTCCCTCAGTGGCGCGCGATTTCCAATCGCCCAGTGAGTCATAATTTAGACTTTTTAAACAACCTCTAAAGGTGTATGTGATGAGTCAAAAGAAATTGACTTTTTTACTTATGAATAAAATACTTATATCAATATTTACTTCATACTTGATGCTTTTTCAGTAAATGGTCAGTTTACTTCAGACTTCAGACTTCAGACTTCATACTTGATTAAAACCATCCTTCTTGTTCTAAAGTTTCAATTAGCTGTAAGCCACGAGGATCACCTACGCCAAGTAGTGCGGCTTTCGCATCTTCTCGCACGCCTAAATCTTGGTCTTCGGCGAAAGCTTGAATCAAAGCGTCAATAGCTGTGGCATAAACTATATTTGATGGCAATTCCTTGCATAACTGGCCAATTGCCCAGGCGCTGTTACTGCGAACGGCGGAGATTGGGTCTTGAACTAAAGCTTCAATTAAGGGAGGAATTGCCCCAATAATGGCTTCGTAACTCACTTCTGCCATTTGGGCTAAAGCACTAGCTGACCATAAACGCACTGCGGAAATATCTGTTCTTAAAGCATCGGCTAAGGGTGCTAGACAACGCCTATCGCGGCAATTACCCAATGCCCAAACTACACCTTTGCGTACATAGCCATTCCAATCTTGGTTGAGTTGAGCAATTAACGGTTCTACTGCTTCTTGACTGGGATTTCGCCCAATACCATAGGCGGCACTCACTCGCACTAAAGGACAGGAATCTGTTAATAGGCGAATGAGTAGAGGCGTAGCGCGTTCATCTTCTAAATCACAAAAAGCACGCGCCGCTAACATTCGCTGCTGCGGTTGAGGATTTTCCAGTAGGGCTAACATCACTTCTGGATTAGGCTTGGCCACTTCTGACTCAGCAGTTAGCGGCTCCATTTTATCGAGAGGGCTTTCTAGCTCAACTTCTGGGTCGAGTAAGCTTAGGTCGTCGTCGTCATACATACGTCATTTAAATGCAGAGTGGGATTATATAGCAGGGAACAGATAACAAGTAACAGGGAACAGGTTTGAAAGCTGCTTCATGTCCATGTTTGATGATTAGTCCTGGTGCTAATCTATCCGGCAACTGCTACACATTATCCCCTGTGCCAATAATTCTAGGCCCGATAGGTATTTGCTAGATTATTGTACACTTTATGTTCGCCATCGTTTGATTTGTTTAGGAAAAAAAGGCGCTTAGACTAGGGCTTCGAGACTAGCAAAGAGAAGAAATATTCACTATTGACTAATCACTAACTTTCCTAAGTGTTTAAGAATTTTGAGGACGATAAACAAATTGTTGCGGTATTGCGATCGCGTAGCCAAAATATCCGAAATTCCGTATTGTTTTCTCAAGGTTTTGACAAACAGGTAACTACTGCCGTTTGTCACCATCCCATAAAGCGGTTGATTGGGATTTGGATGTGCTGCCATGTATGCCAATGTTTGAGGTATGGCAATTTCTAAATCAAAGGTGGTTTTTTTCGATTCAATTAGTACAATCCAGAGTCGGTCTTGCAGAATCAGTGCATCAATACGCCCTCGCAATATCTCCTCATTATCCCCTGGCACAGCAATTTCCACAGGCACTTCGGCTCTAAATTTATATGGAGCCTGATAAAATCCTGCTAATTCGAGTAATGGCGACAACACAATCATTTTGATAGTTTCTTCGAGCAAAATGCCATCGGAAACTTGATAAAGATAATTACGCCGCACTTGGTCTAATCGTAGCTGTTCCGCTTCGCTCAAAGCAGTTAATTCAACCATCCATTCGATAAAAAACTCGCTATCTTCGCTAAGAGTCAAACCAAGTTTTTCTTCTACTTGGCGAAACGTGGTGAATTCTTCTGCGATCGCAATGCTTCTACTCATAGTTGTCAATTGACTATTGACTTTTTCCTGACAGTTCTTTGAGCATCCACAAAGATTGAGTGTGATAACCCAGTTGATTGTAGAGGTTTAAAGCTGGTTGATTAGATTCAAAGACTTGTAAACCGATTTGTTTATCGCCTCTGGCAATTGCCCAGTTTTCTACATACTGCATCAACGCTTTACCAATACCTTTGCGCCGATGTTCTGGAACGACGTAAAGCAGAAAAATATGGGCGTGGCGATCGCCTCGGACTTGATCTATGGCATTTCCCACCCAAAGACAAGCCACGGGGGAAGATGAAAGGGGGCGGGGAGCAGGGGGCAAGGGGGAAGAGGTATTGTCAGTTTTTCCCCTTTGCTCCCTGCTTCTTGTCTCCCCTGCCTCTTCAACATCCACCCACCACAAGGGCGTATCTTTGGATAAATACTGCTCGACGGTGCGAGCGAGGTGGGCAAAATCTTGTTGAGGAAATCGCTCCTGGTAAGTGCGTTGCATGAACTTAACGAGAAGCGATCGCTCTAAGGTTGAACCGCGCCGAATGTTGTAACCCGGTAGTAGTTGCTCAGACACTTTATTTGCTGAGTATTAACAAATTACTAACATGAGATGGCACAATTACCCCAGTTTCTTCAATGGGTGCGGGTGCAGCCATATCAGCAGGTAAGAAGATCCGGGCGCTGACGGCAACAAGCGCAACGATGAATACTAAAAGTACTAGTAAAGGGGCGATGTATTGACGGAATATAGCCATAACTTTAGTGCTGAGTGCTGAGTGCTGAGTGCTGAGTGCTGAGTGTTGAGTGCTGAGTGCTGAGTGCTGAGTGCTGAGTGCTGAGTGTTGAGTGCTGAGTAAAAAATACAGATTCCTAGCCTCAGCCTCTCTTGTTTAACCTTAACGTTGATCGCGTTCCAAATCATCGATGACTCGTTCGCAATACCAGCTTTCTGGCATACCGGGATAATTTTGCTTTGCTTGCTCAATTAAGCGTTCGGCGGTGGCGGTATCACCGTCTAACTTGGCAATGAGTTTGTTTTTGAGTTGATTATCGGTGATGCGATCGCTAATTTCTGTCGGGGGCAGATTTTCTTTCACCACTGGTGATGGCTCTCGGCGTAATTGCCAAAATAAGACGTAATAAAGTGTGCCGAAAATTAAAATTAGGCTGAGTGTACCAAAAAAAGTGAAGAGGTTAAAAGTCAAGAAACCTAGCACTAACTGTGACAGGACATAGCCAAGTAATAAACCTGTAAGTAAAAGAATAAATGTACCAATCAAAACAATTACTTGGCTTCCCATACATCCTCATCTTCTTCCTCTAGTCCTGGTCTAGATATTACCACTGGCTTTTGATTCCAGGGAGCAACAAACGGTAAAAGTAACAATCCTGGTAAGGCTGCTACTAGGGTTAACAAGAAAAACATCGGCCAGCCTGTGGCTTTTGCCCAATCGCCTGCGGGTGCAGAAAGAACATCTCTACTAATCGCCATTAAGCTAGAAAATAATGCAAATTGAGTGGTTGTAAAACGGTGATTGCAGAGGTTCATTAAAAAGGCTACTGTAGCAACTGTAACTAATCCGGCACTAAAGTTTTCGATGTTTACTGCCAAGATTAGGAGTGAGTAGTTTTTGCCAGCAACAGCTAAGGCATAATAACCCAGGTTACTCAATAATTGCAGTATGCCAAATATCCATAAACCGCGATTTAGGTGAATTTTGGTTAAGATTACTCCACCTGCTAAGACACCAACAGTTGTGGCGAGAAAGCCTATTCCCGCTTGAATTGCACCAATTTCAGTTTTAGTAAAGTTGATTTCTCGCAAAAATAAATTAGCTGTGATGCCGACTAGAGAATCGCCCAGCTTATAAAGAATGATAAATATGAGAATTACACCAG
The DNA here is from genome assembly GCF_014697425.1 of Nostoc sp. FACHB-110. Taxonomy (GTDB): domain Bacteria; phylum Cyanobacteriota; class Cyanobacteriia; order Cyanobacteriales; family Nostocaceae; genus Nostoc_B. Next base: position 51,452 of record NZ_JACJRU010000007.1, on the reverse strand, counting down.
CTTGTACCCAGCCAAAACGATGAAAAAATTCTTTAAAAGGCAGAAAAATTGCTTGTTGTAAGTTTTGTGGGGCTTGATTTTCTTGAGCTTCACCCAGTAATTCATCAGGCAATAATAATGATGAGACTATCCACGCTACTATCAAACCTGCCAATAGCCAATAAAATATAGGCAAAGCAATATAGCCAAGAAAAACTCCTCCGAGTAAACCAGCTACTAATGCTGTGATAAATAGCACGAATATCACATCTTTGGCAGATAAAGGTGCAGTTTCTCGGTGGTGGCTTACCTGTGGTTCTCTGGGTGCAGATAAGGTGACAAAGATACTCCCCGCCATTAAAGCAGCCATGAGTAAGTAAACACCATTCCAAGGTAAGCGATCGGCTAATACCAAGGCGAGAGAACTAGTGACAAACAAAGCAACGCGATAGCCGAGTACCCAAACCGATGCACCTGCTTCTGCTTCTAGCGGGTTTAAGATATCTGTGCGGTAAGCATCGCCGGCGATGTCTTGAGTGGCACTTAAAAATGTGATAATTAAACAGTTGATGGCTAGTATTTGCAATACTTGGTCGCTTTGGGAAGGTTGTTGTAAGGCGAGAGTGGCGATCGCAATGGCTAATCCAACTTGAGTTAAAATTAACCAACCCCGTCTCCCTCCCAAAAATGGCGGTACAAACCTATCTAACAAAGGCGACCACAAAAATTTGAGAGAATAAGGCAACGCCAATAAACCAAATAAAGTAATTTTGCCGAGATCAACCTTGGCATCTTGCATCCACAGTTGCAATGTTCTACTGGTCAAGAACAAAGGCAATCCAGATGCAAAACCTAGCAGTAACAAAGCCCCCATTTTGCGGCTTTGGACGGCTTGGCGTAGTGCTTGGATTTCTTTCATTGCGATATTCCCTCTGACTTAGTTGATAAATCAAATCAGTTTGCTATACATCATTAAATATCAACTACTGTCTCAAAATTTTATGATGCTGTTATCAAATTGATGTCATATTGTTTAGGGTCGCTTTCAATCCGGATAAATTGATTTGATGGATTATACGTCTCGAAATTTTGCAAGTTTTCCTCTTGATTAAGAGAATTCTCTAAATAAGTTAAAGCTAATGTTGAAGTCACATAAATATTTCCATGTTGTTTGAAGCCTTCTAAGACTTCAGATTCAGGAGGATAATCTTTGACTAAGTGTTCAGCTAGATATCCTTTTAAAATTATTCCTCTCAAGCCCGTTTCTTTATATCCTTCCTTCGCTATCATCAACGAGATAGCATCAGCATCAAGATGAGACAATTTATCGTAATCCTCAAAAAATGGGCAAACTATTTTCATTAGTTTTTTGACAGGATTTTTAACTTTGCCGTATTTAGGATCTTGCTGTTTTCTGCGTTTTGATTCACCCATGATCAATATCTCCTCATGAACCCTTGAATTGTATGCCCACTTCTAGGGTTTGGTCATCATATCAAAGCCAATTTTTGGATAATTCTGGTGTGCAAGCGATCGCTAGGCTATTCTAATTTTGTTGCTGCCTCACGACAATGGATAAACTTGATGTCCTCTAATTTCTACTCCATGATCAGCCAGACATTTTAACCAACCTTCACGAGTTCCAATGTCGCTTTTTTGCTTGAGTAAGCCTAATTCTTGTTCTTGTTGGGTGAGTTGGGCAAATTCTTCGTATTGAGGATAACTAGGTGTGACAAAAGTTTCTTTACGGTGCAGAACAGGTGGATTTGCTCGATTTGCATAGTCTCGGTGAGTGACGTACAAGGTTTTTAAATCAATGGTGATGCTGGCTTTTAAAGCTGGGTGGGGGTCTGTGTCGAATTCTGGATAAAACAAGTAGGATATTTGCGGTTGCTCAAGGTTATATTTAATCAGCGTCGCTCCATCAACACGCCCAATGGTGCGACTGGCGCAACCTTCGTAAATGCGGAGTAAGGGATCGAGGGCGGCGAGGGCCCAAACATGAACGTATAATGCGCCGCGTGTGTGTTTGCCGATTTTGCTTTTTTCGCAAGCTGTTTGGACTACTTTTGGTCTACCCAAACTAAATAATTTTTGGTCAGCGACTTTACAAGCTTCCTCATAACTACCAAAAAAAGCTTTGATGTCGTGGCGCATTTCTGGTGCTAGTTGGGAAAATCTGGGGCGTTTATCAAAGTGGGTGAGGGCAAGGTAAACTTGAATGTCTAAAGAACGACGATAAGCGATCGCATCCCATTCTGCTTCATCGGTGGCTTGCAACACAACCGCAAAGGCGCGGCGAAAGTTACCAAATTCCGTTAATAGTTCTAGTTCGTTTGCTAATTCACCCTTGACAGGTAATCTCCCGCGTTTGGTGAAAAATGCCATCAAGGGTGTAAGTTGTTCTTGATAGTCTTCAAACCGCTTAATCGGGATGCGGACTCGTGGTGTATAAGTGCGCGAAAAGAAGCGAATAGCTTTGAAGCTTTCTTTTTCGGCTTCGTCACGGAAGACAAAATAAACCCCAAGCGCAACAGGAACTGCATCGACGTTGAGGACTTGATCAATATATTTTTTGAGTTCTTCTTGCTCGTAATATTTTTGAAAGGTATTACGGCTAGTCACAATGCCGTCATTGTAAGCGAGTTGGGCTTTGCTAGGAGCGTTAATTAAGACTTGGGCCGCGACAATTAAAACTTTGCGAGTGAGTTCCCAGGCTTTAATCAGGCTTTGGTTGCGTTCTGCGATATCTTCGATGACGTTGATCACGTAACCCAAGTTAACAACATCAGCAGGCGTAATTTGGTGATTCGGGTAGTAGTAAGGGTCCCAACCTGCGCTCGTATAGCCGAGATTCCCGACTCGCTGCACGTCGCCACCATGACCGCAGCCATAGTCAAAAAAAGTGGTGTCCTGATTAAGGATTGACCATTCTATGGCTAATCTTACAGGGCGAGAGATTTCTGTACGAGCGATCGCAGCTCGATGACGCTCAATTTCTAAGTAGCTCTCCGGCATAATGTTCAGTTAACAGTTAACAGTTAACAGTTAACTAATATCCTTTCCGTCTTTTACCGCCAGTTCAATCAAATCTTCAATTTTCTTGATATTTGGGTTGCCTGCTAAGTAACCAATCCCACGATGCAAATGTAGGCGGAATTGGGTTGCGAGGGTTTCTTTGTCAGTCCCTAAACCATCATTGTGACAACGTTGCTTGAGGGCGAGAAGAAGAATATCACACAGTTCACCACCAAAAACGCGCCAAGACATTTCCACATTGCTATCTTGAGGAATAGGTACGGGTGAGGGTGGTGTAAGTTCGGCGAGGGAACGACAGAACGCCCAACGGCACAGGATATTCCATTGGTCAATTTTAGTGTTGCGTTTGAGTTTTTGTAGTTGGTCTTTGGCTGTTTGGGAAAGTTTAATTCTCTCGATTGGTGCTTCCATAGTTTATTTAATATTCTGATATTTAATAATTGAAATATAGAATAGATTTTACTCCAAAATTTAAATCTAAAATCCTTGTTCACCAAGGTTTTCTATAGAATTTTCGAGAATATTTGATGAGTAGTTGACAAACATAATTCACGGCATAATACATTATTAAAGCAGACACAAAAGATATACAGCAAATCGCTAGCAAATGAATTAAAAATTTTAACAAAAAAGTTGCTCAAAAGAGGTCTTCAATTTTCCAGCTGTATATCTGGTGTCGTTTAACTCAAGATTAGTTTCAGAATAAGGGAATGTGTATGCGCGTAAATGCTATGGCAATGACTCTAGTAGCTTTACTGATGGGTGTGCAGACTGCTTACGCACAAAACACGGATATTAGCAATCAGGCGTTCCTGCGGGCGGCTTTGACGGTGATGACTTTTGACTATTTCGCCACAAAGTGTAAACAAGCTCAGGGTTTTAGCCCTAGTCAAACCACCAAAGTTGAAGGCTGGGAAAAGACAAATGGTGTTGCTCAAATTCGCTTGCGGTTGCGTGAGTTTGACCGATACCCCACCCAAAAGCAGCAACTAGACCAGGCTTTGTTATTGATTACTCAACAGATTACAAAGCAACGACCCAATCTTGATAACTGTGCGGCGGCAGTTACAATGTCACAGCTACCTGATGCACAGTTCGCTCAGATATCGCCAGAAATCATCACGGCGGTGAATAATCCCCCAAAAACGCCTAAACAACCTGGACAATCGCCCTCTCAAAAACCTGCGAATGTTGCTTCAGGAACAAATGCAGCAACTTTGGCGCAAATTGATAGTTTCGGCTTTGATTATCGCTCGAGTATCGGCATTGGTGGCTTTGTGGGTCTTGATGTTTACCCGGTTGTGCTGTTTCGCAATGGTGATGCACTGACCGATGTTGAAGGGCTGTCTTTTCCTGGCGGACTTGTAGCCCACAAACAAGCAAACCCTAAAGATTGGACACGTTGGCGCAAACAGGGTGGTAAATTGCAAATTGCTCAAAAAGATGGCTGGGAACCGTTAGGTTTTCAAACAACATATCCAAAACTGCCGAATAATTTCAAGCTGAATGGCCTGTTTCGTTCGCTATCTGGAACGGGTAACGTGGCACTTGGGGGTAGCGATGCGATCGCAGTTTGGAAAGACTATCGTTTCTGGCCGGATGGTCGAGTAGTGCGCGGTCAAGGTGCTGGTGGAAGGGTAGAGGGTGGTGACTCATCTGTAGTTACAAGCAGTGTAGCTCCTAATCAGCGCGGCAACTATCGCGTTGAAGGGCTGACGCTGTACATCAATTACGATGATGGTTCCAGCGAGCGCCGCATCTTGATTACCGATCCCAAAGATCCCAAGAGTGCTATCTGGCTTGATGGGGTAAGCTACGTGCGCCGGAATCAGTGATGTGGGAGGATATCTCTACCAAAAGTATTGATTTTCCATCACTGTAGTTTGGCGGGTAGATGAGTCGTATTTGAGGAGATATTCACGAGCGATCGCTTCATTGTTCCGCAGGGTTTCGACTTCTTTTTTACCAATTTCCGTATCAGTAGAAAGCAGAATTACCTGATGGCTGGCGGCGGGGAAGTATTTTTCTACTAGGTTTTGGCGGTGGGAAGAGTCGAGTCTGCCGAGGGGCGTGTCAATGGCGACTGGTAAGCGCAAGCCAGAGACTTTGGCTAGTCCCCAGAGGAATGCGATCGCAAGTAACTGCTTTTCCCCAGCCGACAGGCGATGTTTCGGGACTTGTTTACCATCAAAATCGAACAGTGATAAAGCAAAGGTCTTCGTATCAATAGCAATGCGAAATACTAAATCAGATTTATGCAGTAAATAAAGGAAACAATTCTTTACCTCTTCCTCTAATTTATTTAGCTTCCTCAGCGTTAATTTTTCTCGAAACATTTTCAGCGTTTCTTGCACTTTAGAAGCTGAAGTAATAATATGTTCTCTATTTTTATGTTTTATACTTTTGTCAGTATAATCGTTTAATTCTTTTTTAGTTATTTCAATTGCATCTGTTAACGCTGCTAATTTCTGCCTTGTTGTTTCATACTTGGCTTTAGCTTGCACAACTTCTTTTTGGGAATCTTCTACAGCATCACGCAACTTTTTATAAGCTTCTGGTTCTGCTGCTGTCTGCACTTGTCTTTCTAATGTAATAATTTCTTCTTCCAGATTTTTCAGATTAACTAAATGCTGTTTTGCAGTATTACACGCACTTTTTAAGTGATATCTCACATTATCTAATTGACTCAAGCTTTCCTCATCAGCTAATAACCAAGGTGCTTCAGATTGGAGTGAACTTGCATATAAACTATCGACATCTTCAGCTAAGAAGGCTTGAATTTTATCAACTTGTTCAGCCGCAATAGTTAACTGAGTTATCCATTCAAGTAAGCGTTTATCTCGCTCAATTAAAACATCTCTGGCAAGTTGCACCTGTTGATTACGAAATTCACTTGCACCCTGGGTTTGTACTTGACTCAATAAATTAGGAATTAACGCTAAAGGTAAAATTTCAGCAGCCAATTCACACAACGACTGTCGAATTGCTTCTAATGCAGCAGCTTTTTCCTTTTGTTTATCTTCTAACTGACTGCGTTCGGCGGCAATTTTACCACCTTCAGATACAAATTTATCTAAAGCTTCTCGCTGGATAGTTTCTAATGATTCAACTTGATTTTTTAAATTAGCTAACTCTTGTTCTGTTACTTGATAATCTTCTTGCTGTTGTAATAACTTTTTTTCAATATCTTCGAGATTCGCTAAATCTTTAGTATCAGCCATCTCCTTACGCTTGCGGGTGATTAAAACATCCAAATCAACGGCTAATTTATCAGCCAATTCCAGCCCTAACAGCCCACGAATAGCTTCCACAACAATTGGTGGTGGTGTTTCTTGTTCTGCTAGTTCTTTTACCTGTTCACCATCAAATAAAAATAAATTAGAAATTCCTAAAGGCAGTAAATTTTCTATATAGTCATCCCAGATACTTATCAGATAATCAACAGGCCAAGTATCATCATCGCCTAAAATTCCCAAAGCATCTTTGCCATCTTTAGGATTTTTCTCCCAAGTTCTCACAATTCTATATTTTACTGGCTGATCATCTTCAATATGCTCAAAAAGTAACTCAATCCGGGTCTTTTCAGCAGGAGTAGCTTTACTATTAACACATTGATTTAAAAAATCACTATAGCTCAAATTACCGCGCGTCGAACATTGAGCGCGTTGTCCATATAATGCCAGCCGAATTGCATCCATAAGAGTAGTTTTTCCGCCGCCATTCATCCCACCTAATAAAAGAATCGGGTGGGGATTTTCCGCAATTCTTGGGTCAAGATTAATTACTTGTCTGCCAGAATAAGGGCCAAAATTTTGTAATACGAGTTCTAAAAATATCATTTGTCTTTATCAATAAAAGGCTAGATGGGTTGTCAGAATATTCCTTGTTAATATACTCATCTCCTTATTCCGCTTTGCTCGTCGAGTTTCTTACTAAAATCATAACAAAACTTAATATTTTGCTAGCAATCTTTGATTAACGTTAAGAAGTAGTGCAATTTTACACTCCGGGGTGTGTGCTAATGAAAGCTTTACTACTCTGGCCAATAATGCCTAATTCTTTCTGGTCTTATCAAGAAACGCTTGATTTAGCGGGTTTACGTGCTACTAATCCACCGTTGGGTTTAATTACAGTTGCTGCGATGCTACCTAGTGACTGGGAACTCAGATTAGTAGATCGAAATGTTCGCGTAGAGACAAAAGCAGACTGGGAATGGTGTGATTTAGTCATTATCTCTGCAATGATTATCCAGAAAAAAGACTTATGGGAGTTAATTCAGAAAGGCGTAGCTTTAGGTAAAAAAGTAGCCGTGGGAGGCCCTTTTGCCACATCAGTACCCGAATTTGTGTTGGAAGCAGGAGCGCATTATTTAATCTTGGATGAAGGAGAATGTACCATTCCCTTATTTTTAGAAGCCTTAGAACGGGGAGAAGAACGAGGAATTTTTCGCGCTACAGAAAAACCAGATGTGACTCAAACACCTGTTCCTCGGTTTGATTTGCTAGATTTGGATGCTTATTTAGCCGTGACGCTACAATTTTCGCGGGGCTGTCCTTTTCAATGTGAATTTTGTGACATCATCAATTTATTTGGACGCAAGCCGCGAACAAAAACACCAGAACAAATGCTGGCAGAAATGGAAGTTTTATATCAAATGGGTTGGCGACGATTGATATTTGTTGTAGACGACAATTTCATCGGCAATAAACGTAATGCAAAAGTATTTTTAAAAGTGTTAATTCCTTGGATGCAAGAACGCAAATATCCGTTCATGTTACTTACAGAAGCATCTTTGAATTTAGCAGAAGATGATGAATTAATTGACTTGATGGTGCAAGCTGGTTTCAGGATGGTATTTATGGGAATTGAAACACCAGATGTAGAAAGTTTAGCAGTAGCCAATAAAGAACAAAATACCCGCCAGTCTTTGGTAGAATCTTGCGCTAAAATTAGCAGTGCTGGCATTCAAATTATGTCTGGATTTATTATCGGTTTTGATGGCGAAAAAAAAGGTGCAGGACAAAGAATTCAACAATTTGTGGAAGAGACAGCTATACCCCAAGCACATTTGGGATTACTTCAAGCATTACATAATACAGCTATGTGGACTCGTCTCAAGCAAGAAGGAAGATTAAAAGAAGGGTTAATGGATTTTATGGGTTCTCAAAAAGCCCTGATGAACTTTGTGCCTACTCGCCCCTTAGAAGAAATTATTCAGGAGTATATTGATACTTTCTGGAGTTTATATGAGCCAATGTCATATTTGCAGCGTACTTTCCGGCACTTTAATTTGATGCATGGAAAAATTCCTCAAGGTAAACGTCCTTTAACTTGGTATGAATTACGTTTATTCGCAGTAATAGTTTGGCGACAGGGTATTGTACGTTCAACTCGTTGGCATTTTTGGTGGCAATTGTTAGCGATAGCTCTCCAAAAACCACATTTATTATATGACTATTTTGTAGCACTGAGTTTAGGTGAACACCTGTTTACCTTCCGTCATGAAGTAAAAGCTCAACTAGAAGAACAATTGGAAGCTTTAAAACAACAACAGGAATTGCAAGTCAAAGAAGACTTGGTACTCATCCAGGGGAAATGCACTTTATCTTCTAACAAAAACTAATAATGATGACCAGCCAGTTTAAGCTTTTGTCTGTTTCTTTTTAAATTTCATATTTGACCAAGTTTTTGCATTGTCAGCAGATTTTGATGTATTTTGTGTATCGGGTTGACTTGGTTGTTCATTCGGGGCGGAAAAATCGGCTAGAGTTAGTTGCTTAACTTTTTCAATATCACCTTGTTCCACTGCCGTTTTCAAATCTCGTTTTAAATGAGCATTTCTCACCGCTTCATCTTTAGAACGAGAACTAGTAGCAAAACATTTTTCTAAGCTTTCATAAATCCCTATACGACGCGACATTTTGCGAAATTGACGTTCTGTATCTAAAAGTTTCGCCATCAGTTCTAAGTGCATTTCATCATCTTCACAAATTTCTTCTAACACAGACCATTCATCGCTACCTAATAAGCTAAGGTCTGCACCTGGACGCGGATCTTTAAATTCCTCACCCGTCACTTCTTGATAAATGCGGGGTAAGCTGTCATCAAACTCGTGTTTTTCTTCTAACCAAATGCGACGAATTTCGCTCAATTCTTCCAGAGAAATTAGGTGAATATCGCGCATATTTTCTGGTGCTGTTTGACGGATTTTTGTTTGCGCTTCTAATAAACGTCTTAATAAATGTTCCCGCCACGATTTAACGTAAGGGCCTGGTATTGGTTCAATAGAAATTTCTCCATCTAAATTACGTTCAAATAGTTGAACTTCTCCCCAAATGCGCCGAAAATCGCGTTTTTCACGGTCATTATCAATATCTAATTCCTCTAAACGAATATCAATTAAAGGTTGTAACCATTCTTTTTCTTCATCGTTTTGAATCATGGCTTGCATTGACCTATCACTATTAACTAGTGTGCAAACCCAGCAGCCAAAACGAGAACTACCACAACTAGGAGTAGAAGTATCAACAACTAAAGGACATTCATTATCAGCTGTTGCACCTCGATACATAGCAAATAAATCCTTATTGCTGTATCCCCAAGGGTTTTCCCATTGCATTAAATACAGCCAAACTTCATCAGTACGCCAATCTTCTATAGGAGTATAAAGTAATGAGTTAACAAGGCTAGGATTAGGGCTAAGCCGTTCTCTGACTCGACCAATTTCACGTTTAGCCATGATAGCAGCACGATTGGTACTTTCAGTTTTACGAGTTCCTAATACAACAATTGTTTCTCCACTAGCCCGAATAACGTTACGAATAAAAAGGTTAGATGGTTCAATTTTCAACCTTTCAGTACACCAGCGAAATTTATGACGTGGTGCTGGGTAGCCTTTGCCAATTAAACCTACCCAGTATGTTTGTTTAACTTCTGGTTGTAATAAATGCGGTTGTACTGGCATTTGTTGTTCGTGCGCTGCTATTTTCATTTGCTTTAGTGAGTTGCGTACCCAAGCAGCTACATAAGGATTTTCTACACCTGTATCAGTAGTAATGACATGAATAGACTTAGTTCGCTTTTCCAGTGGAAGTCCCGATATTGCATTCCAAATCAGCTGTAAAGTCGCTGTGCTGTCTTTACCGCCCGAATAACCAACAACCCAAGGTATGGCATCCAAACAATACAATTCTTGAATTTCAGTGGTCAGAGCTTGGATATACTCTACCAACTCTGCTACAGTACGTGTTTGCTGACCTTTATTTTCTGGTTGTTGTGCTTCAGTCATTGCTTCCTACCTCTGGACACTTGGGCATTACCGCTTGTTTACTCCAGTGTATGGAATGCTCGGCTTCCCAAAAAGTTTTTAAAAACTGATTTATTAGTATCTAACTTTTTGGACAATATAGCTAGGTTACAAGACTAAGTTTTTAAAAATTAATATGAGTGACATTGCATCTAACCTCACTACTGATATTGCGAAAGAGTACCTGGAGAGAGACAACAAGGATAAACAGGTACTAGCTTTACTTCTAGAAAAATTTTTAGAGAAAAAAGACCAAATTCTGGTACAGAAAACGGAAATGGGCGGTAGTGAAGCCTATATTGGTTCCGTGACTTTGGAATGGTTTGCTAGTCGAGTTCATTTTGCTTCTGGTTTACCTCTGTTGCAAAAAAAATATAATCCAGAGACTGATAATATCGAAATCGATGCAGATAGTATTGATGAAATTCAACAACGTCCTATTGACTGGTCACGTCAAGCACCTCTAGTTCAGTATTTAGCTGCGAGGAAAAATCATAAGTTTCCCCCAGTTCTAGTAGTAATTAATCAGCCTTGGGTAGATAACTTAAAAGCTTCTGAGTGGGACAGTGAAGAACGGGCTAAAAAATCTACTACTGATTTTACACCTTTAGATAAAGATGGTAAGGTCGGCTTACTCAATGTTTCTGAAGAAAATGTGACCATTTATGCACTAGATGGTCAACATCGGCTAATGGGAGTTCAGGGTTTAATTGAGTTAATTAAAACTGGCAAACTCCAGCGATATAAAAAGGATAAAACTGCTGATGATAGTTTTATTACTATCTCAGATTTAACAGGGCAGTATCAAGTAGATCCTGCTTATTTACAAAGCCTACCTAAAGAAAAAATTGGCATTGAATTTATTTGTGCTGTTAATTCTGGTGAAACTCGTAACGAAGCTAGAAGAAGGGTAAGGTCGATTTTTGTCCATGTTAACTTGATGGCTGCACCTTTAACTAAAGGTCAGTTAGCACAGTTAAATGAAGATGATGGTTTTTCGATTGTGGCGCGAAAAATAGCAGTAACTCATCCACTTTTAGAACAGCGTCAAAACAGAAACCCGCGTGTTAATTGGAATAGTGCAACTGTAGCCACAAATTCTACAGTTTTGACGACATTACAAGCTTTACAAGATATGTCTGAACGATATCTAGGTCAAAAATTCCCTCACTGGAAACCATTAGAAAAAGGTTTGATTCCGATGCGTCCAGAAGACGAAGAAATTGAGCAGGGAATTGCTGAATTTAAAAAGCTGTTTGATAACTTGGCTAATTTGCCTAGTTACAAGATTTTAGAACATGAAGATACACCAGTTTTGCGAAGATTTAGTTTTGAAAAAGGTGGTGGTGAAGCAAATATACTTTTCCGTCCTGTAGCGCAAGTTGCTATAGCTCAAGCTTTGGGATTTTTGGTGTTTAAAAAAGGTGTTTCTCTAACTAGTATTTTCAAGAAATTGAAAAAGTTTGACCAACAAGGCGGCTTTACGGGGATGGAATATCCTCAGTCTCTTTGGTATGGGATTTTATATGACCCGAATAAAAAACGTGTGCAAGTTTCTGGAAAAGAATTAGCAGCTAAGTTATTAATTTACATTTTGGGTGGAATTGAAGATTCAATGGAACGTGCTGAACTTCGCAAGGCTTTAGCTAATGCTAGAACTGTGGAAAATAAAACAATTGGTTTTGATGGTGAATTTGTGGAACTCAAAGAAGTAGGACTTCCAGCTATTTTATAATTGATATAGTAATTACACTTACATATTATCTTTGCGTGTAGATAAAGTAAGAGTATTGATGATTTATCTAGCGATCGCATTTGAAGTTTGACAATTGAGATATTCATTTACCGGACTTTTCAAATAAGTCCATTTTTTTTACAAAAAATTCATAAACTAACCTTCAAAATTTTTATATTGAGAACTACTAAATGATAAGTGATTTAGTTTTTTCTTTTAATTAAAATTTTTACAATTAACAAACATCTATCTTTAGATATATTTTTAGAATAGTCTTATATAGGACTCATGTTTTATTTATGAAAAAATCAGTATACCCAGATCAATCCTTTTTCCTCTTTCCCATTCCCCCAACTCTACTCCCTAACTCCACAACTAGATTCAGAAATTAAACCGGATTCTTATACCCTATACCCTTTTAAGCTTACACCCAGCTTCACCAGAAAATATTGGTGCATAAGTTCAATAGCAATATCTCTATAAACGAAGTATTAAGCCAACTAATTTTTGATAACCCAGCAAGATTGATATATGCAATCACTAGCGAAGTTTAGATTAATAGAGTTAACTAAAGCATACTTATATTTACCGAATTATTACTGATTAATTGGAGATGATATTCAATCTCATCATACAGATTTAGCCTGAGCAAAAATAGCAATTTTAGTATGAATATACTGAGAGCAAACTATTATGAGCCAATCCAATGTTATTCGCATTTTAATTGCTGAAGATCATCCTCTGTTAGGGCAAGCGTTAACAATGTTTCTTCAATGTGAACCCGACATGACTGTAATCGGCTGTGCTGGTGATGGACGAGAAGCCTTAGAACTTTTTCATCAACATCAGCCTGATGTAACGCTAATGGATTTGCAAATGCCGAAGATGGAAGGTGCTGATGCGATCGCAGCTATCTGTGGTAAATTCAAACAAGCCCGAATTCTTGTTTTAACTAACTTTGAGGGCGAAGAATATATTTATCGCGGATTGCGGGCTGGTGCAAAAGGCTATATTCTCAAAAAGGCTGAACCAAAAGAACTATTAGATGCAATTCGCACCGTTCATCAAGGTAAAAATTATATTCCGCCAAATATCGCAGCCAAGTTAGCAGAACGAATGGGTAAAGAAGAATTAAGCACTCGGGAATTGGAAGTGCTGCGTCTGATAGCAAAAGGTAAGAATAATCAGCAGATTAGCAGTACTCTGAATATTGCTGAAAGTACAGTCAGGTTTCATGCCAATAATATCTTTGGCAAATTAAATGTGAGCGATCGAACTCAAGCCTTAGTCACCGCACTCAATCGCGGGATTGTCAGGCTGTAGCTAACCAAAAAAAGGCAGAGGGCAGGGAAGGGAAGCAGAGGTAAAAAATATTTCTTGCCGTCTGTCACAGCAGCGTATAGGTTGCTCTAAATTTATTTATAAAAAACAAAATTTATCTATGGGGTCAATCTAAAATCGTCTGACATTATTTTTAGTTAGGCTATTTTATCTATGCAGATATCAAAAGCTTTTAAAATTTGTCGATAAGATAACCCCCTGGTTAGTTACACCAGGAGTGTTGGGCAAAAATAAATAGACATTTACAAGCGTTGTAACAAGCTTAAACCGTGAGTATCAGTACCACAGGTGTTGAAAAGACTGTATTCGCTAGCTAGCCTTTGTACTTGCTCTGATTCTTTTGCACTTGGTTTCCAAGGGTTAGGATTGTTATAAGCATAGAAAGTTTCTACACCGTCAATGCCTTGTTCAGCCGCAGCTGTAATTAAGTCAAAGTGCGATCGCTTGTAACGTGCGGGATGGGCTAAAACTGCTAATCCGCCAGCTTCATGAATCGCCGCAATCACATTGACAGCCTCATACTCCCAACCTGTTACCACTTTTCTTTGCAAGTAAGGTTTCATGCTAGAGTTTTGTGGCTCAAAGGCATAAGCTAAAATATGAACTTCAGTATCTAACAAGTTGGCATTAATTTCTGTCCCACTCCACAAATAAGGAGTACGCATCTCAGGATGTTGCCATTTCCAGTCTTCTAACCAAGTTTTTGCTGCTAAATAGCCACCAATACTATGATGGTCAGTAATTGCCAATCCTTCTAAGCCGATAGTAATCGCTTGTTCCATCAATGCATTCGGCTCTAATTTACCGTCTGAATAGACAGTATGCATATGAAAATTGAATAATGTCGGACAGCTTTGGACATCAATCTTCTGGAATACTTGTTTTAAAAGTTCACAAGAAGTAGATGTCCGCGCACAATTTACAACCATAATACCCTCTGCACAAATATACGCAGTTATTTAGACACCAGAAACACTTATAAATAAGAAGCACCAGCATTGATAATAGTTTTTGTAACTATTTCACTAGTCTGATTCTGCAAAATTTTTCAATATGTTAAGACTACGTTAGCAAATCTCAATGATAATGGTCATGAGTATTTTCGATAGTCTTGATAAGCTCAAGTAAAAAATATTTCTCCAATATTAATCCAGCTACTGAAGTATGTAGGGCTTGCTGAAAAAGTTCTTTGGTGGGAGTAGGGAACTCTGAACGGGCAACAGGGAACAGTTTCACTCATATTTTGGAAAATTTTTTGGTTTCCCATGAATTCTTTTCCCTACACCCCACACCGCGCCCCAACGGGGCTTGGTCAGAATTTAAGAGTAATTCAAGATGATTATTCTATTGTGTTCGAGAAGAATTTGCGGAAATTTTCTCACATTCTGACTCCTAAATACTTACAATAATCCTTTTAATGTACCTTCGCCTGGAATCACCTCACCAATTGCAAAAGCAGGAATATTTTGCGCTGCAAAAAAGGTAATAGCTTTTTCTACTTGGTGGGATGGTAGTAAAACTACAAATCCTACACCCATATTGAAGGTATTAAACATAGCTTCATCACTAACACCGCCTGCTTCAGCTAACCATTGAAATGCAGGTGGAATAGTCCAATTGTTGGGGTTAATTTGAATAGCTTGATTTTTTCCTAAACACCTAGGTAAATTTTCTGGTAAGCCACCGCCTGTAATATGGGCCATGCCATGAATTTCTAAACCAGCTTGACGTGCTGCAAGAACTGGTTTGACATAAATGCGTGTGGGTTTGAGGAAAACTTCACCGATAGTTTCTCCACCCAATAATTCTGGCTGATCTTGCCATGAAAAACCGCTATCGTTGATAATTTTTCTGACTAAGCTTAAACCATTACTATGTACCCCGGCACTAGCTAGAGCAATTGCTACATCCCCAATTTGGACTTGGGAACCATCTAGCATTTGACTTTTTTCCACAATTCCTACACAAAACCCAGCTAAGTCATACTCGCCTATTTGGTAAAAACCGGGCATTTCTGCCGTTTCTCCACCTAATAAGGCACAATTAGCTAATTTACAGCCAGCAGCTATGCCTGAAACTACCTGGGTTAATTGTTCTTTGTCTAGCTTACCTGTAGCCACATAATCTAAAAAAAACAGGGGTTCTGCACCTGAAGTCAGTACATCATTGACGCACATAGCGACTAAATCAATCCCAACAGTGTCATGGCGGTTGATAATTTGGGCGATTTTTAGCTTTGTACCTACACCATCGGTTCCCGAAACTAAAACAGGTTCTTTGTAACCTGTTGGTAGCTGAAAACAACCACCAAAACCACCTAATCCCCCCAGTACTTCTTTTCTAAAGGTGCTGTGAACCAAATTACGAATTTGATCTACAAAGGCTCTACCAGCCTCAACATCGACCCCTGCATCCCGATAATCCATAAAAGTAAATCAATAGTCAATGGTGATTAGTCAAGAGTCTATTAACTAATGACTCTTGACTATGGACTATTGATATTACCTCATTAGAAGACATCATCTTCAATTCCGCGCCACCATTCACCCAAATTCATTAAATCTTGGTGAATGTCCGCTAACTCATCAGCGTAGGTGTCTTCCGAAATGGAGTTGCGGCGTTCTTGTAATTTTTGTAGACGCAGTTGTACTAATAGCCAAGGTTTAGCAATGCTATTAGTTGCTTCGAGGTATTGGGCTAATTCTTTGCTATCCATATAATTGGGAGTGATTTTTATGATTTTTTTATGCAAAGGGATCGGGTGAGCGATCGCTTTGACGGATTTAATCCCCTATGTTTAAGATAGTTCAGCGAAGCGATCGCCACTACCGTATTCGCTAAATATTTAAGGATTCCAATAACGCCCAAAAGTGAAACCCAATGATTGTGTTTTCCCCCAAGGGCATTAATGGAAATAAAAACAGTCACGATTTACTCTCGTGACTGTTAAATATATTTTGAAAATCAAGCACTCGCTTGATCAATTTAGCAACAGATGATTTAAGTTTTTTGCTCAAATCTCATTAGGCTTTCGCCAGATTTTCGGCAACAAAATCCCAGTTGACTAAATTATCTAAGAAATTCTTAATGAATGCAGGACGCGCATTTCTAAAGTCAATGTAATAAGCGTGTTCCCAAACATCAAGGGTAAGCAATGCTTTTTTGCCATGAGCTAAGGGGTTTTCCGCGTTGGGGGTTTTGATGACTTTGAGAGTACCACCATCGTCAACTAGCCAAGCCCAACCACTACCAAACTGAGTAGCTGCAGCATTAGAGAACTCTTCTTTAAATTTGTCGTAGCTACCAAAGTCTCTGTCAATTTTGGCTGCGAGTTCGCCAGTGGGTGCGCCGCCACCACCTGGTTTCAAGCTGTTCCAAAAGAAGGTGTGGTTCCAAACTTGAGCCGCGTTGTTGAATATACCTGCTTTCGAGGAATCTTTAAAGGAAATTTGGATTACTTCTTCTAGAGACTTATCAGCAAGTTCCGTACCTTCAACCAGCTTGTTGAGGTTATCGACATAAGCTTTGTGATGCTTACCATAGTGATACTCAAAAGTTTCCGCTTTCATCCCGTATGACTCTAAAGCATCAGGCGCAAAAGGTAAGGGGGGCTGTGTAAATGCCATTTTGTGAAATCCTCTCTTTACTGTTTTTCGGACTAAAGCTATTGCCGAAGCTTAGGAAATTACAGATTTTGGGTTTAGTAGTTTTGCTGTCCTTAAAATTAAGGGAACATAAAACTTAACAAGGTCATTCTACTACCAAAGTGATGATGAAAACAAAGTACTTAATTTATAAGTAAAATCCCTATATACTGAGAATTTTAAATAAAAACAGCTAATATTTGATCCGATTAATTTTGGCGCAATTAACAAATAACAGATTGCTGCCCTGCAAATCTGATATCATGCTTGGTCTATCAGTGCTAGATGAGGAATTAATCAATCTACACCCTACTCCAGAAAACCTTGACTCATAGATAAAACAAAAAAAATGAAAATGTCTGCCTGCCAACTTCTGGAGGTAGACAAACAGCTAATACTTGAGCAAATAATTTTAATTGATTCTTGAGAAATATTTGCGGCTTCAGCTTGGCAAATATTCACCACCAAACCTTAGCTAATTCTTAACCTTAATTACTTCTATCTTCAGGAGGAGGAATTTTAATATTATTAGTCAGTCTTGAGCTAGATAAGTTATTTGTAAAAGTCTGTAAAATATTTTTTACAATGCTAATTTGAAATATAAATTGAAGTTGCCAGTGGTGGGTAAGCACTATTTTACTCACCACTATATTAGCAATCAAAAACTAACAGCCAATTTCTCTGATTACAATTGAGATAAGCGTTGATTGTAATAGCTAATAATTTGGGCGGCAACTTCTGAGGCACTCATCCCATCAGTCTGGATTTCTAGTGCATCTGCGGCTTTTTGCAAGGGCGAGACTTGGCGAGTGCTGTCTTTCCAATCGCGTTCGGCAATATCCCGTTCTAGTTGTTCTAAACTAACTTCCGGTTGACCTTGTTTTTGAAAGTCTTGCTGACGGCGGCGAGCGCGTTCGCTAACAGACGCGGTTAAAAAGATTTTCACTTCGGCATCAGGAAAAACGTGGCTACCAATGTCTCGACCTTCGGCGACTAAACCGCCTTTTTTACCCCAATCTTGCTGTTGTTGAACTAAGGCCTGACGCACTGCACTTTGGGCGGCGATCGCTGATACTTTAGATGTTACTTCCACCGTGCGAATATCTTGGGTAACATCAACATCATCAATCCACACACGCACTGGAGATTTTAAATCTTGATTTGGTGTTAACTTAATTTTACAAGTACTCGCTAATTCGGCGATCGCACACTCGTCTTCAATGGCAATACCTTTTTGTACTACTAGCCAAGTAATCGCCCGATACATAGCACCTGTATCTAAATATACCAATCCTAATTCCGCAGCTACTTGGCGAGCTACCGTAGATTTCCCGGCTCCAGCTGGCCCATCAATTGCTATGATGGGTTGGCGATCGCGCAAGATGGTATTATCAATCAAACGTGTAGAACCAAGACGAGCTGCGATCGCGAGCATTCCTTCCTCCTCGATTGTTTCTAATGACATTAAAGTAGTCGGCTCAACCAATTCAATATATTCCACTAAAACATTACTAATTGTCTTCAATTCTTGCTGTACCACTGCTATCAACTGACTGCTGTGACGCACACCAGATTTAAAGGCAGCTTCAGCTTTTTTTAAGCCACGATACAAAATCGCCGCTTGCTCTTTTTCTGCCCCACTCAAATATTGATTGCGTGAACTACACGCCAGTCCTGAAGCTTCTCGGACTGTAGGACAGGCAACAATTTCTACTGGCAAATTTAAGTCAGCCACCAGTCGTTTAATAATCGCTAGTTGCTGACCATCTTTTTGACCAAAGTAGGCTCGATCAGGCTGTACCAAGTTCAAAAGCTTGGTAACAATCGTTGCTACACCCTGAAAATGCCCTAATCGAGAACGACCACACAAACCTGATATCATAGCAGATGGGGGGATTACTTGTGTCACCAAACAGTCTTGTATATTTTTCTGCGGTACTCCCATCTCTTCCGGAGGAGGTGCAAAAATTGCATCAACTCCAGCATATTCACTTAGTTGTATATCTTGCTCTAATGTTCTTGGATAGCGTGCATAATCTTCATTAGGGCCAAATTGCAGGGGATTGACGAAAATACTGACAATCACTGTGGAATTTTCTTGTTTGGCTCGTTGAATGAGGCTTAAATGACCTTGATGCAAGCTTCCCATTGTCGGTACTAAACCGACAGCTTTTTGCTCCCAACTACTCTTTTCATCAGCAATTAGATCCTCGGCAACTTTAAGTTGGCTTTGCGAGCGAATTTTATTTAAATAGCAGCGTAAAGCTGCGACTGTTGTCAGCAGGCGCACAAAATTCCCCTAGTTCTTCTAACCCTCCCCCGTTAGTGTATATCTGAAATTGGGGGAAAAGATGCGAGAACTAGGGGAATTAGAAATTAGGTAAATTTGCCGGATGCAGTACAGAATTTGAGATTGAGATTGAGTCTAGGTCATTAATTTGCGCAAAGCACGGTCATTCTAGGGAAAACACTACGCCGAACAGCTAAGAGAATTTGAGATTTGGAATTTTAGATTGCTAATTTAGCAATCTAAAATTTGTTTTGTTATCTATCCTGCAAATTACCTAAAATTTATCGTCCCAAAACTTCGATATGCACTGGTGCAACACCACTACTCACCATGCCTAAAATTCGGGCTGCACCAGCTGATACATCAATTACGCGACCTCGAATATAGGGGCCACGGTCATTAATGCGGAGTACGACAGAACGACCATTGCGAGTGTTGGTCACTCTGACTTTTGTGCCGAGGGGCAAAGTGCGGTGAGCCGCAGTCATCGCTTCGGGATTAAATCTTTCGCCACTAGCAGTCATACTGCCGGAGCCATCATAGCCGTAGAAGGATGCCATGCCTCTAAAGGTCAGCCTGATGTTACCAACGGCAATTTGTTGTGGCAGTTTTGGTAAAGAAAAGGGTGAACGCATTGGTAAGTTAGCAATTTTGTCAATAGGAGATGCGTTACCAATGAGTCTGCGTAGGCGGTTAGTTGCTTGTAATGCGTCTTGTGCCAAATCGTTGGTGGTGTCTGCTAGGCGTGTATTTTCGTTGATTTCCACCAACTCTTGGTCTTTGATTTTGATTGTATAGCGATCGCTGGGCTGCTCTGCGGCAGAACTTTTATCTTGGGCTTGATTTGTAGTTTTGTTGTCTGCCTTCCAGCTGACCGTAATTTGTTTGGCATCCACGTTCTCTTGAATCAATTGGTTGATTCTCGCTGCTACCACACCAGCTTGTTGAACGGGATCGTTGTCATCGTTGTCAAAAGTGCCGAATTTATTTCCGGCTTCGGCGATATTTCCAGTGCTTGCTACCTTGGTTGAGTTCCTAGCAACAAGGGCGTACGACTGTTGTTGTACGCCCTGACTTTCTCCTACTACACCTTGTTTTGTTTGATTACTCGCAATTGGCTGAGAACTCACAAAGGTGAGAACTGGAATATTCCGGATGTACAGAGTTGCCGCTTGTTTACCTTTAATGCTGTGAGCATGAATGCTTGTAATTACAGCATCCGAGGCTTGTTTCTCTGCTGGGGATTGAAACTCTCCTACTTTCACTACGTCACTGCTAGATGACTTTTGAGAAACTGGATGAGTTTCCTCGGCAGCTTGAGTGCGACCCACAGAGGGAATCCCCGCAAGGGTCACAAATAGGGCGACAATAGTCCACAAATGTCTTTGGTTCATGCGTCCAATTTTAAAGCGACTGTAGAACAGCAGTTTTTTGATTAACGGAATTTTTGTGCCACAAAGAGCATTGATTTCCTCAAAATCGAACTCGTTCCGCTTTCACTTTGTTGTTCATAACTGCAACAGACTAACACGAACTTTTGGACTTGGGGATCAGGGTTTTACCGTAAGTAAGCATCATTTTTGTAAATTTAAATGGCAATCACAACGTCAAAACCTTGTTCAAATGCGGATTTGCGAGATGTAGCGTTTTTTTCGGACAATAACAGTTTCCTTAATAAAACTTAACTTTATTCTCAGATTCAAATCTGCCAGAAACTCTACCATTAACCTGATAATAACCTCGAACAAAGTGTACTTTATAGAACATATATAAATTATTAATAGTAGTGATAATTTTGCCCTATACTAGGCAATTAATCAACTATAAATATCAAATCGATTTGAGTTCTTTTAATTTTTATTATTGGCTAAAGCCTTTATTTGACAAGGGTTATACTGATAAATATTTTGGGAATTGCCATCATGAGTTATTAGACAAAACACTTTTTGCAATTCTAAACTATATGGAATTATACTTAGTTATTAATCTTTTAATGTATTTTAAATAACTCATTTTTCAGTAATAAAACAACAAAAAAACGATGTGCGATCGCAACTAATATTTTTGACAATTAAAACAAAAATAATAATGAGAAAATTAAAAAACCCTTACGAGCGTAAATCAACGAGTTTAGCAATGTAGCAAATTATACATTATAATTTTATCATTTAAAACAGTTGAGCAAGCGTTATTTTTTGGAGCAAACTATCAGCTACATGGCAAAACAGGCAAATTCAGAAGATTTAGAAAAAATGGCTTCACCATTATTATCTGTTCTCCAAGACTTGCATTCTAAGTACAAGTCTCTGCGAGAGGGTGCAGTTGCAAATTATATTCCAGAATTGGCAAAGGTAAATCCGGATTTATTTAGCATTTGTATTGTCACAGTGGATGGTCAAGCATATCAAGTCGGAGATTCGCAACAACTATTTACCATCCAGTCAATGTCAAAAGTCTTTGCTTATGGACTAGCACTAGAAGATCATGGACGGGATTATGTGTTGACCAGGGTTGGGGTAGAACCTACAGGCGATGCTTTCAACTCTATTATTTTAGATGAGCAATCGAAGCGACCCTATAACCCAATGGTAAATGCTGGGGCGATCGCTACCACCAGTTTAATTAAAGGCGCAGGTGCAACCGAACGACTCAACCGCGTCCTAGATATGTTCCGGCGCTACACAGGTCATGATGTATTTGTGGATATTTCCGTTTTTACTTCCGAACGCAGTACCGGACATCGCAACCGGGCAATGGCCCACCTAATGCTGAACTTTGGCATGATTGACCAAAATATAGAACAAGCACTAGACCTTTATTTTCAGCAGTGTGCCGTAATAGTAGACTGTCACGATTTAGCAGTCATGGCTGCGACATTGGCCAACACAGGTGTTAACCCCATCACAGGTGAGCGAGCTGTAGATCATCAATATATAAAGGATATACTCAGCGTCATGTACACCTGTGGAATGTACAATTTTGCTGGTGAATGGGCTTATACAGTAGGCATCCCCGCTAAAAGTGGAGTTTGTGGCGGAATTTTTGCAGTTGTGCCTAATCAAATGGGTATTGGCGTATTTTCCCCCCCATTAGATGCGCGTGGTAACAGCGTCCGGGGAGTGGAGGTATGTAAAGAACTGTCTCGGCAGTTGTGTTTACATATGTTTGAGTGTAAGGGTAACGCCTCGAAAGAGTAGTTTGGGTGTAACGCAGTGAAACACCCTGGTATTTCTCTCTATTAGGGTGCTGCCAATGTTTTTAAAATCAATCTTGAGAATTCATCCTCTAGAGACTTAGCAGTGAATACCCTCAGTTAGTTCAATCAAAGAAAGTACACTCCAGCAATTGAGAGAGAAAATGGCTATTATCTCATCGCCCCATCAACCTCAGCAAGAGCGATCGCTAAACACTGTTGTGCCAAACTTGGGATTAGTTTGTATCACAGCATCACCACAAGTCCGCTTTAAAACAATTACACGTACACGCTACTTAAAACTTTCTCTGCAAGAACGCCAAAGCACGCTAAAACAACTTTATGAAAAGAACTTACAGTCTTTACACGATGCTTTGTCATTTTGTCAAAATCATCAAATTCGCCTGTATCGTATGACTTCTAATTTATTCCCGATGAGCGATTTAGAAGATAAAATTGGCGCGGATATCTTAGAAAACATGAGTGCTGATTTAAGTAAAATCGGTCAACGGGCAGAAGCATTAAGAATAAGAATAGTAATCCATCCTGACCAATTTGTGGTGCTGAGTTCCGATTCGCCTGATGTTGTGCACAATAGTATCAAAATTTTATCAGACCACGCCCGCACCTTAGACTTGCTGGGTTTACCTCGTTCACCTTGGTCGTTGATGAATATTCATGGCGGTAAATCTCAACGTGCCGAAAAGTTAATCAAGGTTATTTTAGAATTGCCCCCAGCCATCAAAAATCGTTTAACGTTAGAAAACGATGAATATGCCTACAGTGCCAGTGAAATTTTAGCAGTTTGTCAGCAAGCATCCATTCCAATGGTATTTGATGCCCATCATCATATTTGTCACGAAAACTTAGATAGCTATGATGAGCCGAGTGTCGCTGCTATGTTTGAGGCGGCGAGGGCAACTTGGACAAACCCAGATTGGCAATTAGTACATATTTCTAATGGTGAGACAGCGTTTAAAGATAGAAAGCACAGTGATTTAATCACCGATATGCCTAGTATTTATCACCAAGCACCGTGGATAGAAGTGGAAGCCAAACGCAAAGAAGAAGCGATCGCCTATTTGCGTGATGCTTGGCTTGTGGGACAATAGTATTTTTGTTGAGAAAATTTTGCGCGGCAGTCGCTTGACTGTCGGCAGAGCCGCCCAACGCGCTACCATGCCTTTGCATGAAATAATTAAGAGACTATGGCGATCGCAATCGATTTTGGTACTAGCAACACAGTCATTGCCCGTTGGAATCCCGTCACCCAGCAGGCGGAAACTCTGAGTTTACCTGGTTTATCAATTCAACAAAGTCTCAATCCTCCACTGATTCCCAGCTTGGTGTATGTGGAAGACGCAGCCCAGGGTAAAGTTTTAGTAGGGCAACAAGTACGCGATCGTGGTTTGGATCTCAAAGGCGAATCTCGATTTTTCCGCAGTTTCAAGCGCGGTATCGGCGCAGAAATTCAAGGCTTTTTACCCGAATTAGACGGAGAAACCACCACCTTTGAACAAGTTGGACAATGGTTTCTCAATCAAGTCATTGCCCAACTAGCAACCTTAGAAGGTGGGTTAGATTCTCTCGTCTTAACCGTCCCCGTCGATAGTTTTGAAGCTTACCGCCACTGGTTAGGTAAAGTCTGTCAAAGCCTCCCAGTTGAACAAGTGCGGATGTTAGATGAACCCACAGCCGCCGCCTTGGGTTATGGTTTGGCTGATCAAGAAAATCTTTTAGTGATTGATTTTGGTGGCGGTACTTTAGATTTATCTTTAGTCAAGTTAGATAAAGGCGCACAAGGTAATCCTAAACCCATCGGATTTTTGCTTAAATTTGGTAATAAATCCCTAGCCGAAAATTCCAAGCAAAAAGTCAAAACTGCGCGCGTATTGGCAAAAGCTGGGCAAAATTTAGGTGGTACAGATATTGACAATTGGTTAGTTGATTATTTTGCCAAAAATCAAGGCTTGGCGGTGAGTCCATTGACAACGAGATTAGCCGAAAAAGTCAAAATTCAGCTATCAACTCAAAACCAAGCTAGTGAAGTTTATTTTGATGATGAAACATTTGCAAGTTACGAATTAAATTTAGACCGCGATAATTTAGAAAATATCCTCAAAGAACACGCATTTTTTGAGCGGCTAGATGAATCTATGACAAATCTATTGCAACAAGCACGCCGCCAAGGAATTGAACTCGCAGATATCAATGCTGTTTTGTTAGTGGGGGGAACTGTTCAACTACCAGCAGTGCAGACATGGGTAAAACAGTATTTTGCGCCAGAAAAAATTCGGTGTGAAAAGCCTTTTGAAGCGATCGCCCAAGGTGCATTACAGTTATCTCAAGGCGTGGAAATCAAAGACTTTCTCTACCACAGTTACGGGATTCGTTACTGGGATCGACGCAACCAACGCCACAGTTGGCATCCAATTATTAAATCAGGGCAAGCTTACCCGATGAATCAAGCTGTAGAGTTATTTTTAGGTGCATCTGTGGAGAATCAACCCAGTATTGAATTAATTATCGGGGAATTAGGCGCAGACACAGGCAACACCGAAGTTTATTTTGATGGTGATCGCTTAATTACCCGCCGTCTCGATAGCGGTGAAACTACTGTTAAACCTCTGAATGATAGCGCAGGTGCGAGAACCATTGCTCAACTTACTCCACCAGGATATCCGGGGAGCGATCGCGTGAAAATTCTTTTTCAAGTTGATAACCAACGCTTTTTACGCATCACCGTTGAAGACTTGCTGACGAATGACACCTTATTGGAAAATCAGCTTGTGGCACAGTTGAGTTAAACATATACAGTAAAAACTTCACACATCAATAAACCCAAACACCAAATAGATAACCTTTCGCAATTAAATGGCATTGGTTTTTTACTGGTTGATCAGTAATCATCATCTCTGTACACGATGATCAATCTGTAACTCACGCTCTTCAACTTTTTCTAAATAGATGAAGCATTTACAACCATATCTCCTGATTAATTCGTTTTTAATCTGTTTTGATAAGCCTGTTCTACCAGATAACCTAGAAAACCTTGCCTTACTAACATCTCCAAATCTGTAGGCTGCTATCTTTCTTCCATCACTTCCTGTTACACGGAAAGTTTCGAGAGGAATTCCATGTTCTCGAACATCTCTAGCTGCTCTTGGAGGATGGTTGTAACCATATCTTTCCTTCAGTTCTTCCGTTGTAATAAAACCATATTGCAAAATATGATCAATAACAGCTTTTGGCCTTTTGGCTGTTACTGACTGACAAAGTTGTATGAAATCATTAGGTAACTGCTGATAACTATCCATACATTTCCAAAAGAGTAAGCTGTCTCGCTGCTTTGCTAATATAGCTCTCTAGCTCTGAAGATTGTCCATGTAGTAGATTGGGCGACAAGTATAAAGACTCTATTGTTATTTCCTCTCTTCCCAGTAGTGTTGCTTGTGACGATCTACCTACTTCAATTTCAATCTTTTTAAGTCCTAGCTCTTTAGGTAATGGAAGACCAAAAGTTTTAGTGCCTCGCTGGCCATCATAGCTAATGGCAAACGCTACACCACGTTGATTTAAGTGTTCCAGAACTAGAACAAAATCATCAAAATTAATTCCGGAGAAATATCTTGAATCTCTATTTCCACAAACGCCCTGATATGGAGGATCTATATAGACAAAATCACTACTTTTCGCTTCTGCCAAAACTTCTCTATAATCCAGGGATGTAAACCTACATTTATCTTTTAATAAGGCAGAAACCCCTTCTATATTTTTCCTCATCTTGTCAGGCTGAGTTCCCTTTCGTCTCTTATCAGGACTTTGATTAAATAAACCATCGGAGTTATAACGAACAGATCCTTTTACACATCTAGCTAACAAGTACAAAAAAAGTTTTGGATCATTAGTCTGATTAAAATTTTCTCTAACTTTAAAGTAATGCTTGATAGAATCATGATGTTGCTCATTCCATATATTAGAATAAGCATTTATTATTTCATCTGGTCTTTCTACAATTAGCTCTAATAATTCAATAAGCGGTTTATTAATATCATTAAGCCAAAAACTTTGAGAAATATGTTTAGAAGCAACTGCTATACTAATTGCTGCTGTTCCTGCAAAAGGTTCTAAAAATCTCTCCACTTTATTAGGTAGAAAATTGAGAATAACTGATGCAAGTTTTCTCTTACTACCCTGATATTGAATTGGGTGTGGTAAGCTAACCATTCTCAATAGCAGAATAAATTAAAATAACTTATTTTAACATGAATCTAAATTATTATATAAATATGAAATATTTACTGTTACTCCTAATTACAAATTAAGACAACTAATACAAAATTTTTAGAAATTAGCAATACTATTACTGCAAAAAGGACAATGTAGTTTGTCGGATATAGCCCTTCGTTTTAGAATTATTGAACAGCCTTATAAATCTTCACCTTCAACTCCACCTGCATTGAAGCCGTAACCAATCAAATCCTCAAGCGTGAGTTCAAGAACCTGCTCGTCCTTTAGGTGAGCAGCTATCAAAGCCAGCCGATGTAATTCTTGTTCAATTTCAAAAATCCGGTTACAAAGCTGCTGAATTTCTTGTTTTTCCTCGCTAGAAATATCATCTTGCGAGAAGAGAGTATAGCCGCTTCTAACACCATGACCATAATCGTATCGAGAACTACGAATCATGTAGGAACGGACTTTTTTCATGTCTTGTAGGAATGTGTTTAGCACCTGATTGCGTTTATCAAGCCGTGATTGCAGTTGCTGTTGACGTTGTGCTATGGCTTGTTTAATCTCTTGGCCTGTTTTGTGAAAGGTGATATTGATAGACATTTGAAGTATTTTATTATAGTTTATTGCTACTTAATAACTGATAAAATTAGGGTTGAGAATTTGGTCTATTGTGTAAGGGCATTCAGTTGGAAATATTTCTATTGGTATTTGCGTTTCCTTTGCTGCATCTCTACGCGCACGTTGATAGTATTTTTCTATCCACTCTGAATCTTGAATAAAACGTTGCAAACTTGGTGTATCTTCTAAACAATCTTGAATTTTATCTCGACAGTTAGAAAGTGTATTATTCCAGCTTTGCGTTCTTTTTTCAGGTTGGAACTGACATTTAAGTAAATGCATCATTAGCACTTGTAAGTAGCTGCCAAGTTCCCTTTGTTCACTGCGCCCCAATGCTTCTAATTCCTCTACCAAGTTTTTAACGTCTAATTCTGTCCAAAGTCCCTTTTTTAAATATTCAGCTTGTTGTTGCGTCCATTCTAAGAAGTCTTGATCATAGAGTTCTGCTTTATCCATGAACTATTACTCTCTTGTCTAATCAAGGTGATTTGACTAAATTCTCCATTACACTCAATCTAACACCTATGCCTACTTTGAGTAGATATCCAATATTGGTTGACTTAGGTGATTATATGCGATCGCCTAATTCAATACTTAAATTCTCATTCCTCATTTGCAAAATAAAAGATGAGCAAAAAGCCCATCTTTAATTGTTACCAAAATCAATCCTTAGCGTTGCACTACTACTAAAGTTCCTGGCTTTGTCCAGTTGTACAACTTACGCGCTTGCTTAACTGGCAAGTTTACGCAACCGTGGCTGACTGGAGTACCAAAACGGTTATGCCAATAAGCACCATGAATGGCATAGCCTTCATAGAAATACATTGTATAAGGAACATCCGGTATGTCGTAGCCATCACCACGCATTCTGTTAGTGCGATACTTTGTTTGAATATGAAATCTCCCCACAGGTGTGGGGGTAGCGCGTTTTCCTGTAGACACGCGGAAAGAATAAACTAGCTTTTTACCTTCCCAGGCGCGTAAGCGTTGCTGAGATAAATCAATTTCAATCCGGCGAGGTTGGGAAATTTGCCGACTATCAGACACCATATTGTTATTGGCTGAGGCGGCTGTTGCCATTACAGAGTTAGGATCGGCTGTTGTGGCTAAAGGTGAGGAAAAAAAAGTAGCCAGCAACAAAGCTATACCTGTACAAAAATTTCCTGAGCGAAGAATTCCAACACTACGATTCCGGGTTTGCATTATGCATCACCTTCTAACAAAGCAAAAAACATGCTGTAGTTTTTATTACTACAAATTTTCTAGGCAATTCCCAGTGGTTTGTGGAAAATCTGCACGGCTCATCCGCTCATGCCTATCAACTTCAGTATTATCTATAACAACTTAAGCAGCTACGTACCAAGGTGAGAATTTGAACTAGTTCCAAAGAGGTAAGAATTACGGGGTTTTCCTGGATGGAATTCCGCAATTTTCTACCTTTGTGCTTAGGTTGATTTCGCCTCTAACTGCTTAAGTCTTCTAGACTTGGTTGTGGTGTTGACGGAGTTTTATTTATTATGTGAGAGAGTGCAAGCAGCTTGGCTCGACATTTGCACTTGTAATTTTCCACAGGATTTACACAGAATTATCGAGATTGACTAGCATGATCTAGTCTTCTATCCCTTACTTCAAATTATATTGTTACTATTGCGGAGGATGACGCTAGTAATGTCTTGATTTGCTGTTATTGCGCTTTTACCGTTTTTTGGCGCAGTACGATAAGAACTGATGCAGTTTGAGACTTTTGGTTCTAAACTATATCATATCTGGGTAATCAGTGATGATTCCATACATCTGTGCAGCAAGACCCAACCTTCCTCCCCTCTTGCTAGTACAGCAAGGCAAAAGTAAAAACTCAAAAGGAAAAAGAAAGAATCGTGATAAAACAAGCCTTTTAGCAATTTCCGATGGTCTGTGTATTTATGCCTTGCTGTACTAAATATCTCTAGACGCTTCTTCTGATGCTGGCAAGTTAACGAACTGATTGATAATAAAAACAGTGTTATCTTCGGTTTAGTTATGTATTTAACTTGGTTAGACAACAATAGTTGGCTAATTGAAATTGCTAGTCAAAGAATACTTGTTGACCCCTGGCTAGTAGGTGCTTTAAGTTTTAACTTAGATTGGCTATTCAAAGGTTATTTAAAACAAGAACGATTAATTACAGAAAAAATAGATTTGATACTGCTGTCTCAAGGTTTGGCAGATCATACTCACATCCCAACACTGAAACAGCTTGACCATTATATTCCTGTTGTCAGTTCGCCGAATGCGCTTAAGGTTGTTCAAGATTTAGGTTACACCTGTGTGACATCCCTAGCACATGGTGAAAGTTTTACATTGAATCATCAAATACAAATTCAGGCTTTTCCTGGTTCACCAATTGGCCCTACTTTGGTAGAAAATAGTTATCTCCTCCAGGACTTAGCAACTGGGCAAAAACTATATTACGAACCGCATGGATACCATTCTCCCCAACTAAAACAAGTTGCGCCTGTGGATGTTATTATCACACCGACGATAGACATAACATTGCCGTTAATTGGGTCAATCATTAGAGGTACAAATAGCACCTTAGAAGTTGCTAAGTGGTTGCAACCGCAATTTATACTACCAACCGCAGCCAAAGCCGACACCAGCTATGAAGGATTATTGTCGCAATTTTTGAAGGATGTTGGTAGTGTTGAACAGTTGCGGGCTTCACTGCGAGACAATCATCTTACCACCCAGGTGATGCAGCCTAAACCAGGCGATCGCTTGGAATTACCCCTACAAAACCGCACATTAACTCATTAATTTTTCGTTCGCCACCATCAACGGTTTTGGCAGTCATCATAAATTAGCCGCTATAGAAAAACTATAGCGGCTTGATATCTAGTTTTTTATGTAGTGCTGAATGTTATTTAATCAGCAGTATTTGACAATACCTCTGCCAATTTACGAGGGTTCAACGTCGGTGGAAACGGGATGAATACGTCCTCAAGCAGTAAGCTTGGCAAAAATCTGGGTTAATAAAATTATTAACTATCGCGTCTTTCTATTCCTGTTTTTTCTAATTCCACATCATCTCTTTTTTGTCAATCCATATTACTTGACCGACGCTCTAGGATGATAAATTCAGCTCTTTGGCATTTTTTGCGAAATTGCTCTGAAAATTGCTGTATTTCAAATTTAGGATGTTATCAACAGGATATTATGCAGCCTTTTGTTCAGTCTCTAGCCACAATTTCTGCTTTATCTATAATTGCTTGCACTCCGATTTTGTTATCAGCTAAACCAGCAGGCGCTCTAGATTCAACACTGTTAGCGCAAGTTAGTGAAAATGCTGAAGCCTACAATCTCCGAGGAGTTGGCCGTATGCTGTCGGGAGATATCAAAGGAGCGATTGAGGATTTTAGCCAAGCTTTACGGATTGATTCTAACAATAGCATGGCTTACAGTAACCGGGGTGCAGCTCGCTTGGTGTTAAAAGAATATCAGGCGGCGATAGAGGATTGTAACCAAGCTTTAAAAATTGATTCTAACAATAGCATAGCTTACACTAACCGAAGTTTAGCCCGCTTAAATTTAGGAGATTATAAGGGAGTAATTGCAGATTCTAACCAGCTACTACGCATTGATTCTGGCGATATCCAGGCTCATACATTGCGGAGTGATGCTCACCTATTATTGAAAGAATATCAGGAAGCAATCGACGGTTATAAACAACTTTTGCGCCTAGAACCAAATAATTACTCAGCCTACAGTAAGCTTTGTGTTACCCGCTATTTGACAAGAGATGCTAACGGCGCAATTAGGGATTGCAATCAAGCTTTGCTGATTAATCCTCATGATGCTGGAGTCTACGATACACGGGGTAATGCTCACTCTTACTTAGGAAACTATAAGGAGGCAATTAAGGATTTTAATCAAGCTTTGCAGATTAATCCTAATGAGGCATCTCACTACAATAACCGAGGACATGCACGCGCTCGTTCTGGAGATCATAAAGGGGCAATTGAAGATTTTAACCAAGCTCTCGTCCTTGATTCCAACAATCCTGAATACTACTTGTTGCGAGGTAATAGCCGCGCTCGTTTGGGAAAAAACTTGGGAGCAATTGAAGATTATAACCAAGCTCTCCAGATTAATCGTAATTCTGAGAGTACTAAAATTCAGGCGGATAACACAATTGAGTTGCCAGACTATGAATCGGCAATCAAAGATTCTAACGAGGCTTTAGGTAATAATCCCAATGATGTTGATGCTTACTTAAATCGGGGTATTGCCCGTGTTTTGTCGGGAGATAAGCAGGGTGCGATCGCGGATTTGCAAAAAGCGGCTGATTTATTTCAGCAACAAGGAAAAACACAAGATTACCAAAAAATAATTGAAATCCTGACAGCTTTGAAATGAACTTCAGCAGTTATTTTGCAACAATCAGATGCCAAGCAGTTTTGGGGATTAGAAGATTTTATGAATCTGAGCTAAACTGCGGTGACTAATGCTGCTAATTTAGCATTTTTTATGGTTAATTTATCTCATCATCTTCTGGCTGATTTTCGCTTCTTTAGTCCCGAATCTGGCATTATTGACCTTAAGGCTCACTACCGTGGCTTTCGATATGTCCATGAAATATTAAAAATGCTTCCGGCAATTCCTGAGCCTATTTTATTAACCCAGATTTTTGCCAAGCTTACTTCTTTAGGTCGTATTCATACCGCTTCTACAGGTGTTGACCCCTCGTAAATTGGCAAAGATATTGTTTGATGAAAGAGTTATTATAAAAACCGCAGAGAAAGCCGAGGAGAAGGTTTAGGTGTGTAACAAAATATTTTTCTTATCTATATTGATTGCAGCTGCAAGTTTATTATCAGCTTGTAATAAAGATACTGCAACCTCAGCCACAAATCAGGCTAAAACTTGCCCTGGAAATAATCCCCAATTCAGCATTGAGTTTTTTAAGACTAATAATCAAGGTAAAAAATCCGCAAAAGGGATTAATCATGTAATTCTTTTTAATCCTAAATCACCAGAGTTAGATTTTAAAGTGAATGTTGGTTTATCTCATAAACTTTATGCTAAAGATAAACAGGGAAAATTTATCAGAAATTATACAGTCAAGCAATTTAGTCAACTAATAACTGAAGAAAATGCTAAATTAAATGGACAAAGACCAATAGCAGCCATTAATGCAGACTATATCGGCACTGATGATAAACCGCAAGGCTTAAATATTTCTCGTGGCGTAGAATACTCTGGATTATTTAAAAATAAGCGTTCTTCCTTTGGCATTTCCGCCGGTAATCCTCAAGCTAGAATAGCTACAATCCAAGCCGGAAGAAGAGCTAGTAATATTCTTAATTATAATTTAGTTGGTGGCAATGGCAGATTTTATCGGCAAGGACAATTTAAAGATATCTGTCAAGCTTTAGGAGAATTTGCTTGTAAGCAAGCAACAAATCGCTCAATGGTAGCTATCACTAGTAAAGGTTACGTCATTTTATTAGTGAATGATATTAAAGCGAATTCTAGTATTGAACCTTCTCAAATTAATCAAGAGTTATTACCAGATCAGTTTGATGATGTTTTAGAAGGAATTGCTCGAAACAACTGTTTAGGTAAAATACAAGAGGGAATGTTATTTGATGGTGGTGCATCCCCTGGATTATATTACAATCAAAAAACTTATTTAGATAATGGTGGCCCGATTGGTTCTGTGTTTTTGATATATAAAAAGTGAGTTCACCTGCATTTTATTTTGAGTATGAAAGCGTTACCCTAGATGATAAAGCTCAAATTTTGACTATGACACCTGAAGAAATTGCGGGAACGCTGACAGAATTATTTGGTACAGAGAGTGTAGTTGCCATCGCATCTAGTTCGTGGCAGATAGACACACCTAATTTTCGGCTGTTAGTGCTGCTATCAGAAGACCAAACTTGGCTGCGAGTACTGCTACCACTCATGCCAATCAAAGAAGCTGAACAGTTTTTAACCCAGTTTTTAGAAGCTAACTTTGATGAAACCCAAGAGGTTCGCTACGCCACTTATGACGGTGTGGTTTGGGGTGTTTATCAGCATAATAGCGGTACTTTAGTCAGTGCAGATTTTGCCAGTGCGATCGCTAGACTGATATTTTTACACAAAGCTGGCTTAAATGATGTCTTCAATCGCTTAATCGAAAATCGCGTCCGGCAAATTGTTGTAGCTGCTAAACAACAAGGACAATCTCTGCAAGCTACCATGCAAAACTTAGAAAGATTTTATGCCGAAGGATTAATGGGTGAAATTGACCAAACAGCCGCAGCTAGAGAAGAAGTTTTAGCAGCTTGGCAATATCAATTAGAACGCCTGTGGAATGAAATTGACGTTAAATAGAGGCTAGTTTGGGTGTACTTCGCATCATATTGACAATGGATATTATTCAGATTTTGCAAGACGATTATCAAAGATTTCCTGTAAATCAAACTTATAGTATTTACGCTGAAGACGTTTATTTTCAAGACCCATTAAATAAGTTTCAGGGTGTAGAACGTTACAAGCAAATGATTAAATTTATCCAAACTTGGTTTATCAATGCCAAGATGGATTTGCATGAGATTCAAGCTTTCGGAGATACTATCAAAACTGAATGGACACTGAGTTGGAATACTCCCCTACCTTGGCAACCACGCATTTCCATCTCCGGCTGGAGTGAATTAAAAGTGAATGCTGATAATTTAATTATTTCCCACATCGATTATTGGCATTGTTCACCTTTAGATGTAGTTAAACAGCATTTTTGGCAAAAAAGTACATAGAATCAAACTTTGGGTTTTATCTGCTGTTGTTTTGTCTTACTTTTCAATTTTCTCCAATAAAAGAGTGCTATTGTTATCAATTAAGTGAGGTGTACCACATTTAGCGATCGCACCGTAAGCTTGGATATAACGACGCACTTTATGAGGAAATTGTGGGTAGTCAAAAATAGCATCTCCATCAGCAATAGTCGCCCAAAAGTCCCGCAAGCTAGGAGCTATTTCTTCGGCTTCCGCTGATGGTAAGTTTAACGGTGGATGAGTCAAAAATTTCATTAAGAAAGGAAAAGAGCGATCGCCCATCCATTGCTTTGACAACTGTTGTAAATTGGGAAAATCAGGTACAGATTCGACTCGATGAGATTGAATTTGCAACCACTCTCTACCGTAATTATCTCGGCGAAATTCAAATACTCGATACGGATGAGGATAACTGACTAAAGAGCCAGTGGTAATATCATACACACCATCTGAGCAAGCAATATCTTGAACGTGCAAATGCCCTGTAAATACTAGTTTTACCCCATATTTACGCAGCAAACTTAACAGTTGTGGTGCATTGTCCAACATATAGCGATATCCCATTGGATGGCGCGATTGCTGGGGTATATGCTCAACCACATTGTGATGTACCATTAATAGCACCAATTCATCATTTGTTGCTGCTAGCACATCTTCTAACCAACTTAATTGTTGGCTATCTAAATGCCCTAACTGCTGACCTTGTTCATTAAAATTGTTAGAATTCAAACCAATCAGCCGTACCCCTGGTAACACTTGATGAGTGTAATAAATTTGCTCAGGGTTGTCGTACCCAAATTTGCGATAATAATAGGGGAAATCAGCAAAACTAATAGATTGTTTATCCGCCATTAAAACAGGAACATCATGATTACCAGGAACTACATAAACAGGAAAAGGTAATTTTGATAGACGTGCTTGTAACCATAGATGATTTTCTGGTTCACCATGCTGAGTTAAGTCTCCTGGTAGCAGCAGAAAATCTAAATCGAGTTGTGTTAAATGTTCTAGTACGCTTTCAAAAGCAGGGATACTAACTTCTACTAAATGAAAGCGACTGGGATGATCCCAGATTGTATGAGGAAGTGCAAGGTGTAAGTCGCTGACCACTGCAAAGCGAAAATTGAGAGCCATTGATTTGCCAACAATTTTAAGATAAGAGGTTAAAAAAAGCCTTTTTCACAAAGTATAACCTTTGCATTGTCATCTCTGCTGACAGTATTTTTCTTAATATTTCTACATATTTATGTTAGCAAGTTGAAAAACGAGTAATAATTTAGATCCCCGACTGCTTGGAAAAGCCGAGGATATTGTTATTCATATTGATTGATAAAATATTATGATATTTTTGGTAATTCTCAATTTTAAATAATTACCAAAATCAAAAATTAGTTGAATCCTAATTTTTAATATACAATTTATTTTTACTATATCACTCAAAGGAGTATTTATTTTGGCCGCTGTTAGAGTCCGCCAACACGTTAATCCACTTGCTCAAAAATATCGTACACCAGCTAACCCTCTAGAATGGGAGAAAGTTTATCAAAAATCAAATCAACCATTACACTTAGATATTGGATGTGCTAGGGGAAGATTTGTCTTACAAATGGCACAGGTAGAACCTGAGTGGAATTTTTTAGGGTTAGAAATTCGAGAACCGTTAGTAGTTGAAGCCAATCAAATTCGGACTGAATTAGGTTTAACTAACCTGCATTATTTATATTGCAATGCAAATAATTCTTTGCAACCGCTATTATGTTCGTTGCCTCCAGGAATTTTACAACGCGTTACTATTCAATTTCCTGATCCGTGGTTTAAAACTCGCCACGCAAAACGCCGGGTAGTACAGCCGGAACTAGTGGCAGAATTAGCTAAATATCTAGCAGTTAGTGGGGTTGTATTTTTACAATCAGATATGGAATTTGTCGCTGTAGAAATGTGCGCTCGCTTTGCAGAAAACTCAGCTTTTACAAGAGTTGGCACAGGAGAGTGGTTAACAGAAAATCCCTTACCAGTAGCCACAGAACGCGAATTAGCTACTCAAAAAAAAGGTGAACCAATCTATCGCGTTTTGTTTGTTAAACAGGAGTTGCAGCATTAAAATTTACCCAGTCATACAATTTTGGATTTTGCGAAAAGTTGCATGGGTGGGTTCGCCTTGCGATCTCAACGAGCCAATGAAGTGATTAACAGCTTATTAGTCACACACAAAACTCAAGTGCCAAGGATTTAGGTAATATTTAGTACCTAATTATTAATTTAGTATAGAGACAAAATGCTTCAAACCTAACATAGGTAATACTTTTGGCAGTTAACGTAGCTAAGTTTTCAAAAACGGCGTGTATAATCGGTGGCTAACAATTAGCGATGTATTGATCACTAACAGGCTACTTATGTCAGACACATTTACATTTACCGTTACTAATCAAACTGACCAAGCAATTACAGAGTTGTGGGCATCTGTTGATGAAGAAGAATGGGCTTCATTTACATTGGATGATTCAGGAATTCCATCAGGTGAAACCGTAACAATTGCTTGGGCTGAATATACCAATGATTCAGCTTGTGAATGGTACATATCGGCTGTCTTTGAAGATGGCTCGGAAACAGAATCAGCCTTATTTAACTTTTGTGACGAACCAGATTTAACCATCGAATAAATTTCTGGCTACATTTTCTTGGGGGATGGGTGTTCTTACCCGTCCCATTTTCCAGGCAGATAAAATATCCACTCTACAAGCAACATAAATAATTTTAGAGATGTAAGTAAGTCGGTGTAAATAAGTATTGTTGGAATAAGGCAGGGGGCAGGGGGCAGGGAGCAGGGGGAAAACACATATCTTGCACCAAGCGACTGAAGTCGCGGCTACACAGACAAAACCCGCCTGCGCGGGTTCCAAACCCTTGATATTGCGTTAGTCCGCGTAGGCGGACTTCGTTTGTATAGCCGCGAATTCTATTCGCTGGGGCTAGGTGCAAGATGTGAAAAAAAGCGTTTGAGCCTTATTTACTTTTCTTCACATAGTTTGGTTTTATTGCATCGACTTACTTAACATTTTTAAGTTGCTACAAAAAGATACGGCCAAGTTCAAGTCATTGAAGCAGATAATTCTGAATGCTGCTTTATCTAATTCGCTTTAATGATGAAATTCTATCTTTGGGAATTTTTTGATTATTATCTAATTTCTTGATTCCACCAAAAAATATCAACCAACATACTACAATTACCCAGTGAATTACAACTATCACCCACAACGAACCTGTAAGGGCATAGCCAATAGTACATATCATTCCTAGTAATCCGGCTAAAGCTAAAAAATCCCGATTATAAAATGTAGGTATTCCAGCTTTAAAAAATAATTTGGCATTCAATGGATGATACACAATAAATAGTATTAAACTGAATATTCCCCACAAAAACCAATGTAACCAATTCACAAATTCACTGGGATGAGGTAGCAAAATCACGCGAAAAAATAGTTCTTCAATAATTGCTGGTGTAAATAAACAGCGTAATATTAATAATAATTTAGCTAGACAATTAGCCGACCAAATCTCTAAGTTGAGAAATCCAAATTTCCAACCGTAAGGTATAGCGATAATACTATAAATTATCAAGAGCGAAATAATAACTATCCAATCTTGCAATCTGGGAATTACTAATGATGCTAGCAGGCGATTTAAGACAATTGATAGCGGTGCAATATTAGTCAAAGGAAGCTTAATTTGCCCTAATAAGATTGTTGGAGCAAGAGGTGTAATATCAGCTTGCCAACCACCTATCTGATTGGTTCTTAATACTTGCAGAGTTGCACCATGTTTTAAGAAGATGGCAGCGAGATCATCATGGGTTTGTCGTGGCATAATGGTTCGCCATGTGGTCAAACCAGCCCAAATACTACCATCTTGAAATGGTTTTGTCTTTTTTCCGATTCCTGTACCAGCAAGAATACTTGCTTGACTTTGCCAGTCAGCACGAACTATTCCCAAAGGTGCTAATTGTTGTTCTAAAGATTGACCTAATTTAACTAGCTTTTGAAAGCGTAAGGCTTGCGGATGAGTGGGGTTTGCGTTTAACCAAGTTTGAATTTGAGGAGTTGTTGCAACTTTGTTTTTAATTGCTAGTATTGCTGCATAAAGGGCTTGGCTAGAGTCTTGAATACATGAGGTTGCAGGTGATACACTTGCGCCGCCAGTGCCATCACCAACTCGATAACGCGCCATTGTCACCTGTAATTGTTGCTGGAACTCTTTTAAAGGCGAAAGTTTAATGCCATTAAAATTATAATCTTGGGTTACTGGGTCGAATTTAATCAGAATATCTGAGACGGGACGTGTTGGGAGCCAACCACGTTGTAAATTACCCATATAATCAGCCCATGTATGCGTTGCAGAAATAATTCCATCAGGGTTATGGGCATAAATTTGATGATATTTAATATCAAAGCGTAATTCTTGAGTAAATTCGTCGCGGATAACTTGAGCGATGCCAAAAGCAAAATGCCCGGTGATAGTATAGGGTACACCTAAAGGTTCAGCTTTTCGTCCGCCAATGCCGCCAAATAAATGCAGCACAATAGCTTTATCCCCTGCTTGCCAATTTGTAGAATTTTTATTTGCTGCTGATTTTAATAATACAGTGTTAAATTTACCTTTATTTTTCTCAGTATTTTGCCAATTAATATTTTGAATGTGATTTATGCCTAATTCCTGCCCCATAATGATTTGATGGGGTTGTAATTGCAAAAGAGAACGCGGTGCGATCGCTCTAACAGTAAATACACCTCTAGCATCATTAGCACCGTAAATATACCAGCCATTTTTACCTGCTGGTGATTTTTCGATTTGCTGCACACTAGAAGGCGCAAATTTCCGCGTATCTATTACCTGTTGAGGAATGCGAATAGTTTCTTGAACGCCATCAAATTTCTTTGTTTGAGGATTATAATGCTGTACTAAAAAATAATCGCTATGTTGTTTTGATTTGGGAGATAAAATATTTTTGGAACTATTAATTGGTTTAATAATTTTAACTAAACCGTAAAACCTACCAGTAACTACAATAGGTTCGCTGGCAACTTTTAAAACAAATTTATCTGCGCTTCTAGTAATAATTGTATTAGCTTCTAACGCAACAATTGTATCATCCAGTGGATTCGCCCCAGCTAAAGAACGTATTGGCCCTACCTGAGGCACACCATTTAATCTCAAAGGATGAATGTTGCCTTGTTTTTGGCTTTTAATAACTGCGGGAGTGAATTTGATATCTCGCTTCACAGCTTGACTATAAGTCAACACCTTTGGATAATTCTGCCACTCTAATCGGACAACTCTTCCTACTAAATTTTGTGCCGTGGGTGGAGCAGATTGTACTTCCATCCAGACCCAATCTAAACCATCTTTTAACTGCTGTTTTGCTGGTAAAATTAACCTGCCTACCCAAGCAGAAATAGGTTTATATAAGTTTCGATTGGGAACTTGGGCAATAGGATAAAAGTTGGATTGATTGAAATTTTGGCGAATATGTATTGCGTAATTACTTTCTTTGTTTATTAGCTGGGCTTGTACAGACGAAAGTTGCAACGCAGTCAATACTGCTATGAATAATAGCAATAAAAATCTTTGAAATTTTTGACTCAAGCCAAGCAAAAACATATATATCAGCAAGCTATATTGCTGATAATATTACTCTAAATATTCCATTTTGCGTCTCTGCTCTGCCTTTTTCCGACTTCAGACTTTTCCGACCATTTGTCTTTTTGCCACAGCATGACCAGATTGAACATCAAACCAGTGAATATCTTCAGGTGGTAATGCCAAGGTAATATCTTCGCCGTTCCAATTTTGGTCTGTGGCTAACAAAGCACGCAGCGTAATACCTCCGGTTTGTGAACCTTCAACCCTAACACTAACTAAATTGTGCATCCCCAAATTTTCTACTAAAAATACTCTTCCCCGGATAGTTTGGGTGTCTTCTGGTTGAGCAATGCGAACATCTTCTGGGCGGATTCCCAAAACAATCTGCGGTGGTACAGTTGGGATATCTGGCAAACGCACTTGGAAGTTACCGAGTAGCGCAGACTTACCTTGACAAGGTAGAGTCAGCAAGTTCATTTGCGGACTACCAACAAACCCAGCCACAAATAAATTAGCTGGATGGTTATAGATGCGCTCAGGTGGGTCAAGTTGCTGCACATAGCCATCATTCAGCAATGCAACTTTTGTTGAGAGGGTCATTGCTTCGGTTTGGTCGTGGGTAACGTAAACGACTGGCACTTTTTGGGCAGCGAAAATTTGCTTGAGGTCAGCGCGGACTCGTTCTCGCAGCAGTGCGTCTAGGTTGCTTAACGGTTCATCTAACAAGTACACATCAGCGTTACGCACCAACGCCCGACCAACTGCAACCCGTTGTCTTTGACCGCCAGACATTTGTCCTGGCTTGCGGTTCATCAATTCGCCTAAGCCTAAAACTTCTGACACTTCTGCGACGCGCCGTTTAATATCGGCTGATGGTACTTTTTTAAGTTTCAATCCAGAGGCGAGATTTTCGTAGACCGTCATGTGAGGATAAAGGGCATAGCTTTGAAATACCATTGCAATATTGCGATCGCTTGGTCTTTTATAAGTAACATCCACATCCCCAATTTTGATTTGACCTTGAGTCGGTTCCTCAAGTCCCGCAATCATCCGTAAAACTGTAGATTTACCACAGCCAGAAGGGCCAAGCAACGTCAAAAACTCATGATTATCTACAGTCAAACTCACATCTTTGACAGGAATCACTTTAGGACTGTAGGTTTTATTTAAATTTTTCAGTTCGAGTTTAGCCATGATTGATGAAGTGTGAAGTGTGAAGTGTGAAGTATGAAGTGTGAAGTATGAAGTATGAAGTATGAAGTATGAAGTATGAAGTATGAAGTATGAAGTGTGAAATTTAAGTCTTCTGCTTTTTACCTTTTACCTTTTACCTTTTACCTTCCTTAGCCTTTAACCGCGCCAGCCGTCAGACCTTGGACAATTCTGCGCTGGAAAAACAACACTAGTAAAATTAAGGGTAAAGTTCCTACAACAGTTGCAGCAGCAATTGGCCCATAGGGAATTTCATATACTGATGCGCCGCCTAAT
This sequence comes from Nostoc sp. FACHB-110, assembly GCF_014697425.1. Classification (GTDB taxonomy): domain Bacteria; phylum Cyanobacteriota; class Cyanobacteriia; order Cyanobacteriales; family Nostocaceae; genus Nostoc_B. The sequence goes on along the minus strand of NZ_JACJRU010000007.1, from coordinate 10,149 downwards.
TGAGCCGCCGCCACGGGAATTGTTTTTAACTCTTCACGCGTCATAAACGTAAGAGCAAAAATAAACTCATTCCACGCAAAAATAAAGGTGAGAATTCCTGTTGTGACTAAGGCGGGAAGCGTCATAGGTAAGACAATTTGCCATAACAGTTGAAAGGTGTTGTAACCATCCACCCTCGCAGAATCTTCTAAATCTTTTGGTAATTGTTGAAAGAAGCTTCTCAGCACTAAAATTGTCAACGGCAAATTAATTGCTGTGTAAGGTATGATGAGCGACAAATAATTATTACCGAGTCTCAAAACTTGGATAATTTCTAATAGTCCCAAAAATAAGAGAATTCCTGGAAATAAGGTAACAATCAGAACACCTGCGAGAATAGCTTTTTCACCCCACGGGCGTAACCGTGCTAGAGCATAAGCCGCAGGTGCGCCGATCGCTAGAGCAACTGCTGTAGATGTAATTGATACTACAGCACTGTTGAAAATATATCGCCAAAAGGGACGGCGGGTAAATAATTCAATGTAGTGATTGAAAGTGAATCGTGTGGGAAAATAGACAGTCGGCACTGCGGCAATATCTTCATTCACCTTGAAGGAAGTGAGTAATTGCCATAGTGCTGGTGCAAGGCTAAATATTACTACTAAGGCAACTATTATGGGGAGTAAGATTTTTTTCCAAGAAAACTTAGTTTCCCTTGTTGGTTGTGGAGTTGTAGGAATTACTTGCGGAATTACACTCATTTTTTAAATGGCTCCTGATGTTTTGGCACGGGATTTGTTGAGTAAGAAACTAGCGATCGCCACTGCAATAATTAGTATTAAAAATGTCACCACTACCAAAGCTGCACCATAACCAAAATCTAAATAGCGCATCACCGTAGAGTAGATATAAAGCGATACAACTTCCGTCGCGCCACCAGGGCCACCTCCAGTCATCACTGCAATCAAGTCAAAAATCCCAAAAGCTTGAGCAAACCGAAACAGCACTGCAATTAAAATTTGTGGCAGCAGCAGTGGCAAAGTAATATTACGGAAGCTTTGCCAAGCAGTTGCGCCATCCACTGAGTAAGCCTCATAGAGGTCTTGTGATATCGACTGCAACCCAGCCAGCAGCAAAATACTAATAAAAGGTGTAGTCTTCCAAACATCAGCAAAAATTAGTGCAATCATCGCCAGCGTTGGATCTCCTAACCAGTTAATTCCTGTTTTAATTAGCCCTAATCGTTGCAAAATATCATTCACCACTCCAAACTGGTCGTTAAAAATCCAAGCCCACGCCAAACCAATCAAAGCAGTAGGCAAAGCCCACGGTATAATCGCCGTTGTCCGTACTAAGCCCCGCCCAAAAAACGCCTGATTGAGGACTAAGGCTATCCCCAGTCCTAGCAGTAATTCTGTAATTACCGAGCCTGTGGTGAATATCGTCGTCACCCACAAACTCTGCCAGAAACGACCATCCCCCGCCATCCGCGCATAATTCTCAAAACCAGAGAATACAGGTTGTAACTCTGTTCCCAAATTCCTAGTAAATACACTTAACCAAAACGCCCGTAAAATCGGGTAAGCAAATACAAACAACAGCAGCAGCAAAGCTGGCGTGAGTAATATCCATGCTGTTCGTTGTTCTCGACTTCTAAGTGATTGTGAGTTTGTCATTGGTCAAAAGGCAAAAGGTAAAAGGTAAAAGGTAAAAGGTAAAAGGTAAAAGGTAAAAGGCAAAAGGTAAAAGGCAAAAGGTAAAAGGTAAAAGGTAAAAGGTAAAAGGCAAAAGGTAAAAGGCAAAAGGTAAAAGGTAAAAGGTAAAAGGTAAAAGGCAAAAGGTAAAAGGTAAAAGGTAAAAAGCAGAAGACTTAACACTTCATACTTCATACTTCACACTTCACACTTCATACTTCACACTTCACACTTCATACTTCACACTTCATACTTCACACTTTTTTCGTCCCTAACAACCTTCGCGTTTCCGCAGCCGCAGCTTGCATTGCTTGTTCAGGATTCATCCGACCGGATAGGGCGGCACTGAGATAACGCTGTAAAATATCTGAAGTCTGAGCGTATTGGGCGATGGGTGGACGTAAAACGGCATTGTCCACAACCTCTAATAAATGGGGATAATGGGGATATTTGGCAACAATTTCTGGGTCTGTAAATAGTTCCCGACGGCTGGGTACATAGCCTGCACTTAAAATGAATCGCCGTTGTGCTTCTCGACTCGTAAAATACTGAATTGCTTTCCAAGCTTCTTCGGGATGTCGAGAAGATTTAGCAATTCCTAAACCCCAGCCTCCTAAACAAGCCGCGCCTGTGTATCCAGGAGCGTGAACCATTGGTTGAATCCCAACTTTGCCCCGGATGGGTGAATTTTCTGCTTGGGCTAGAGGCCAGGCGTAAGGCCAACTACGTAAAAATGCTACTTGTCCACTTTGAAATAAACGCCGAGTGTCTTCTTCTTGATAGGTTGTGACTCCGGGAGGTGAAACGCCCTGACTGACAGTATTGCGGAGAAATTCAATGGCTTTTAATGTTTCTGGTCTATCTAGTCCCACTTCGAGGGTGTCTGGTTTAACCCAAAAGCCACCAAAGCCATCAAGAACTTCGGCAAACATCGCCACCAGTCCTTCATATTGCCGACCTTGCCAAACATAGCCCCAATTTATCTTGTCTTTTTTCTGCAAGGTTTGGGAGATTCGCATCAAATCATCAAAGGTTTGTGGCGGTTTTAATCCAGCTTGCTTGATTAAATCTTCGCGGTAATAAAGCACTCCCGCATCAGAACGCATAGGGATTCTATATAGTTTGTCTTGGTATTTTCCACCTTCAACATCTTTGGGTGAAAATGCTGCTAACTCTTGTTGAGAAATGCGGTCATCCAAGGGTAATAACCAGCCAGCAGCAGCAAATTTAGACGTCCAAATGACATCCATATTAATTAGGTCATAAGGAGATTCACCCAAAATAAACGATGAAGTATACAGGTCTTCGAGCAAATTTGTAGCATTCGGCCCTTCAACCAAATTAAGACGAATACCTGGGTTATCAGCCTCGAAATCTCTAATTAAACCCTGTCGCCAAGGTTGGGCATCAGGGGCGGTAATTAACATATTGAGGGTAACTGGTTGCTGTGCGATCGCCAGCCAACTGCACAATATAATGCTCAATAGAGTTGTCAAAAAAGCCCCGATATGCACAAGACTTTGTTTTTGGATGAATGTTTGCAGCTTACTTATTGACTGTTGGTACAACATTAAGTTATTTAGTTATCAATAAAAAATGTTAGGCAACAACAAAATCAACCAGCTTCAAAAATTTCTTGCTGCTGCCTTTTTACAAAATGTTATATAGCAGACCTAAATCATGGGTGAATCATCAAATCCCTGGCTTATCAACAAAGTCAGAGATAGAATATCCAGGATTTTGATAAATCAAATAGGAATGCTATAGATGTAAATTAATTTCTTTTGAATTTATTCAACAACTTTCTAAAGATAGAAATAATGTCCTCAAAACGCAAAAAGGCGGACTACATACGTCGGCTATCTCTAAAAAATTTGATTCTGCCATATCATATTAATGCCTTTAAAAGGGTAACTTTAATATTTCTTTGTACTTAGATTAAGTATTGATTATGTTTTCCACAAGTTTATATATACCAAGACATCATCATACGTAATTTTTTGATGTTGTAGTGCTTTTTTATTCTATTTATTCACATAATAGAACTCAGTATGAGGAATTGAGAAAATCTCATATTTGTTGAAATCAAGGAGCTTTCATGACTCGACGGATTATTCGTGTTGTCAATTCACTGGCGGCCAAATTACCACGACGAAATGCACTTTTGTGGCTTGGAGGTGGCGGCTTAGGTACTGCTTTTGTGATGGGCGAACAAACACAAGTGAATGCTCGTGAAAATAAGGAAGTGGAATTAATCAATCCACCAACTTTATATAATGCACCGCGCAATGGTTACAGTCATATAGCAGTTGCACCAGCAAAATCTAGAACTGTATATATCTCTGGTCAATTTGGTTCAGATTTACAAGGTAATCTTGTTTCTGATGACTATGAAGAGCAGTTAGTACAAGCTTTTAAAAACCTGCGCTTTGCATTATTAGCGGTTGGTGCAAGACCACAAGATGTACTTAAAACTACTGTTTTAATAGTTAACCACACTCAAGAGAAATTGATTCCTTTCGGGCGTGAAGTTGGTAAATTATGGGGGAATCAGCCACCTGCTAATACTTTAATTCCTGTACCTCGACTTGCCCTTGATGGAATGTTATTTGAGATTGATGCCTATGCGGTGATTCCCGAAAAATAATTCCTTCTAATCTTTTGTTGGCGGATTAATTAGATATTGAGAGGCGCACAAATAATTGTGCGCTTCTACTAGATTAATTGGCAATGCCACTACTTAAAATTAGCATCTATTGATTAAAAACTACTCCCAATATCAATAGATAAAAAATTTAGGTTTGCTCGCAACTTAAATATTTAAATCTTTCAAAGCCAGACGAATTTGTTCTAAACGTCTGCGATTAACACCAAAATCTGAATCTCCAAGACGAGCAGCCGATCGCATATGAATCACTGACTCATTATTAGGAAAATAAAACTCTACATCATCCACAAATTTGAAGATGCGACTTTTAGAAAGGGCGTGAATGTAATTGTCTGTTTGTTCTACAACTTCTGTGCGGGGAACCACAGTGAGAACCTTAAGTAAGATTTGGCGTGCTTGCTCTCGGTCTAGATGATAGGTAATGGGGTCGATGGTGTGTTTAGAATCACCATTTTGGCTGACAACACAATTGGGCGAAGCCGGACAAGCAGCAAGATAGCCGTTATTCACTCCTAAGTTAGCGGCAGCCCAAGAAGCACCCAAAAACATGAAATTACTAATTAAGGTGACAAATATGACTAACTTGAGAACTTGCCGGAATTTTTTGGCGATCGCATTTAACATACAGTACATAAGTAATTGATTCCTCTAGTAGTTTACCAACCCCATCTTGCCGTGTAGACCCTGCTCCCTACCCCGAAGCCTGTCACCACGCAAAGTTGAGTTGCTAGACTACCAGTCTCTAACCTCTCTCCTCTTGAAAGGTGTACTACACACAACTGCAAAACGCTATATTTGACAACTGGTCATTTGACAGGAACAAATCTGTTATCGAGAATTGATCAACATCCAGGTAAAAGCACAGGTAAAGTAATGCAGTTGTCTGTTAAATTAGCAGCGATCGCAATAGTAGTCATACCCCTAACTACTGTCTGGGAAAATCAGGCTGTGGGTTTGCCCGCTACCAATCAAAGCCAAGTAGTCACAATTAGATTTAATGCCAAAGTTGGTCAACAACCTTTTGAGTGTGGCAAGACCTATACTCTAGGTAAGCCAGCTATGAAGATGACTTTCTCTGACTTGCGCTTTTATGTATCCGATGTAGCTTTGATTGACCACCAAGGCAAAGTAGTACCTTTAACTCTCACCCAAGATGGTAAATGGCAATATCAAAATGTCGCCTTGTTAGATTTTGAAAATAAATCTGGTGCTTGTGTGAATGGCACAGTAGAGACACGCAATCAAGTTATTGGCACTGTACCCCAGGGCAATTACCAAGGACTGCAATTTAATTTAGGCATTCCCTTTCATCTTAACCATGCTGATTCGGCGATCGCTCCTTCACCGTTGAATCTTACCTCACTCTGGTGGAATTGGTTATTTGGTTACAAATTTGCGCGGATTGATTTGGAAAACCACAATGCTCATGCAGGTCAAAAACACACTGAACAAGCTAAAACTTCTGTTGGTTTTCCTATCCACCTCGGTAGCACTGGTTGTCAAGCAACACAAGGCACTCAACAACCATCAACTTGTACCAATCAAAACCTCTCAAAGATTGTCATCGCCAATTTTGATTCCACAAAGAATTTAGTTATCGCCGACATTGCCGCATTAGTGGCGAACACAAATTTAGCCGTCAATCAACCAGATACCCCTCCAGGCTGTATGTCATCTCCTGATGATAGGGACTGCGTGGGGATTATGGCTAATTTGGGGTTGTCATTTGCTGGTCAACCTGCTTCTTCTCAAAAATTTTTTCGGGTTGAGCGATAGTTGAGATATGAAATTGACGCGCTGGGTTAGTCTCGCTACCATTTGCTTGCTATCGATTTGCTTGTCCATCGGGATAAATTTAGCCTGGGGCAAAACGTCAGCTGCAGAATATAACTGGAATCTGCCAAATTGGATGCCGCAGCCAGTTGTGCCAGTAGATAACCCAATGAGTTCACCAAAAGTCAAGCTGGGAAAATACTTGTTCTATGAGCAACGCTTGTCAATTACGGGTAAATTTTCTTGTGCTTCTTGCCATATCCAAAAACTGGCGTTTACTGATGGTCAAGCATTGGCTGTGGGCGCGACTGGTGAAAAACATCCTCGTAATTCGATGAGTTTAGCCAATATTGCTTATAACCCCGTGTTGACTTGGGCTAATCCTTTAATGAAAAAGTTGGAAAATCAAGCTTTAGTACCCATGTTTGGCGAACATCCTGTAGAAATGGGTATGGCGGGAAGAGAACAACAGATATTGACTATGCTGCGCCATGATCCTGAATATCAGCAGATGTTTGCACAGGCCTTTGGCAGTGGCAAAAATGCGATTAATCTCAACAACCTCACTAAAGCTTTAGCAAGTTTTGAACGAACCTTAATTTCGGTAAATTCACCTTATGACCACTACCGTTTTGGCGGTGATGTAAATGCAATTTCTTCAGCCGCTAAACGTGGCGAAAAATTATTTAATAGTGAAAATCTAGAATGCTTTCACTGTCATGGAGGAATTAATTTTACAGATTCGGTGATGCACGAAAGATTAGCTTTTGTAGAAATTGCCTTTCACAACACAGGACTGTATAACATTGATGGTAAAGGGGCTTATCCACCCGATAATACAGGTGTTTATGAAATCACCTCTGTAGCCTCCGATATGGGGCGTTTCAAAGCACCTACTCTGCGAAATATTACCCTCACAGCCCCCTATATGCATGATGGGAGTATTCCGACTTTAGCAGCAGTGATTGACCATTACCAAGTAGGTGGTAGAACTATTCATGCAGGCAAGTTTGCCGGAGATGGCAGTAAAAATCCTTTCAAAAGTCAGTTTATTTCCGGTTTTAAACTATCGGCAGAAGAGAAAGAAGATTTAATCGCATTTTTGCAGAGTCTCACTGATGAAACATTTATAAATAATCCGGCATTTAGTAATCCACACACTCAGCCATAAATTCGGATAATTTTGATGTGATTTCCCAACGACAAATATTTACGCTGCTCTACTTAGAGGAATGACATTGTTAATTCTAATTCTTCTAAGATGTCACGCTGGCTAAATACATCTTGGGGTTCACCTTCTAGTACTAGTCTGCCTTGATGCATGACAAAAAGCCAATCTGCCCAATTATAAACTAAATTTAAATCGTGAGTTGCCATTAACAAGGTAGTGCCATTTTGATGAATATTTCTCAGGTTCGCCATCAATTTACGAGTATGTTTGATATCTAAATAGGCTGTGGGTTCATCTAGGACTAATAATTCTGGTTGAAGTACCATGACATCTGCGATAGACACTCGTCTTTTTTGACCTAAACTGAGATGATGAACTGGTTTTTCGGCTAATGCTGTTAAATCAAATTCTCTTAATGCTTGCTTGACTCGCGTTTGAATTTCTGCTGTTGGTAAACCTAAATTACATAAACCATAGGAAATATCTTCTTCAACAGTGGCAGCAACTAACTGCTGTTCTGGGTCTTGAAAGATTAAGCCAACTTTTTGTCTTAAAATTTTTAAAGAATTGCGATCGTAATGCAATGGCTGACCACACCAAAGTATGCTGCCTGCATGAGGTTTATATAGACCATTAGCTAATAAAAATAAGGTGGTTTTACCACAACCATTTTGCCCAATTAATGCACATTTTTTCTGTTTGGGTATTTTCAAGCTTAAATTATTGATGGTAAATTCTTGAGAGCCGGAATATTGATAAAATACTTGCTGAAATTCGAGTAAAAATTCCTGCATTTTGACCAAATTCTAATGCGATTAATACTGTATAACCTAAAATTACTTCTATTAAGTAGCGTGCTTTTGGATGATAGTGACGGGAATGCACAACGCGAAATTCATCGTTAAAGCCGCGTGCTTCTAGGGCAAGATAAAATTGATGATATTGTTGTAGAGTTCGTTTTAAGAGTTGTCCGATGAGGAGTGATAAACTTTTCATCCCGATGCGCCAGGTGCGATAACCATTACGAGATTGTTGAGCAGTCCACAATTCGGTAGCGGTTCTCAAAAGAATGAAAATAAACCGATACATGAGTAGTAATAGCTCAGTTAACAGTATGGGAAAACCAAAACGACGTAGAGTTTGTAAAATTTCTGTGAAAGGAACAGTGAGCATTAAAAAGTAAAGACAGGAAACAGAAGCTAATGCTCTGGTGAAAATTGCTAATACTTGTTCACTGCCGTTGCGGCTAATGTAAATGTAATAGTGTCCGATAGTTACGCCTGTCCACGCGTCAGTTAGTACTTGCGGCACAGCCATAACAGGGACACTATTTAACATTAATGCGGGTAAACTGGTCAACCAAAAAAAGCTGGCGAGGATTAATAATTTGAAGTAAAAACCAAAAGGGATTTTGGCGTAAATAACTATCCAAATACCCATCCATAAAGCTATGAAAATTTGGACTAATGGATGAGTAGCTAGCGAAATTACCAGCGTAGCGATCGCAAAAATTATTTTATGCTCTGGGGGTATTTTTCTGAGTTGATTAGTATAAGCTAAAGTGTCTATTTGCAGACTCATTCGTTATCTCTTTGGTGTTGGGAACGTCCCCGATATAAACCAATTGCATAACCAATTACTCCGGCTCCGACAGCAGCTTGGGATGTAAATAATAAACTTTCTATTTCACCACTAGGCGGTTCAAATACAGGTTTAAACCAAGGTTTATATTCAGGTTGAAGTTGATTAATGGCTTTTTCAGCTTGATTGTCCGAACCACTAAATTCTGCACCACGGACAAAGATTAATGGTGCAACTGCTAATGTAATGACTGCAACAATTAACAGCGAATTACTCCATACTTGGTTAGATGGTTTCATTACTGTGAGGTTCCCTTTTGATTAATTTCAACAATTCTAATTCTTGGGGATTATAGGATTGTAACCAGTTCCATACTAGTACAGTTAAAAATCCTTCACTAATTGCTAAAGGTATTTGGGTAATTGCAAAAATGCCAGCAAATTTAATGAATGAAGCGGTAACGCCACCTACAGGTGCAGGAAAAGCCAAAGCAAGTTGTAAAGAAGTAATAATGTAGGTGAGTAAATCAGCTATGGCAGCTGCTAGAAATATGGCAATTTTTGGCTGACCACCTAACTTAATTGTCAAATTATATATCCAGTAGGCGGCAAATGGCCCAGCGATCGCCATCGAAAAAGCATTTGCACCCAAAGTTGTCAAGCCGCCATGTGCTAGTAACAAAGCTTGAAACAACAATACTAAACTACCCAAAACTGACATACTCAAAGGGCCAAACAGCACTGCACCTAACCCAGTCCCAGTAGGATGGGAACAGCTACCTGTGACAGAAGGCATTTTTAATGCTGATAACACAAAAGTAAAAGCACCAGCCAAGCCTAGTAGTAGTTTCAGTTGTGGGTTGGCTTGGGTAATGCGCGTCAAACTCCGTAGTCCTAATATAAAAAATGGTAAGGCGACAATCCACCAAAAAACCGCCCACTGCACTGGTAAAAAACCTTCCATAATGTGCATAGCGTAGGCGGGTTTGGGTAAACCAACTATTAGATAAAAACTGATGGTTCCCATCAAGGTTAGACTAACTAACGCCTGTTTACTTCGGTTCATCATCTGTACCTTGCAGAGTTATGTGAACCAATAGATTGTAACCGAAGGGTATGATAACTGCTGATAGTTGTAGGTTTTTTACGTTCTGCTACAAAACATTGATGTGACGTTCTGCTCCGAAAAACTTACCTAAACTTACTCAAAGAAAGTTGATTAGTTTAGTGTTTTCTTCCTGCTTCAATCAAGGTAGTCGGCTACTGCTTGTCCACAGGCGTTAA
>NZ_JACJRU010000069.1 GCF_014697425.1 Nostoc sp. FACHB-110 | reverse complement strand
TTCAACCGCAACTGGAAAATCACACTTCAATTACTACTCCAGAAACAACAGCAAGTGATAATCTAGCATCAACATATGAAGCAGAATCAACTTCTAGCACAACAAATCATGTAAGTGTAGAATCAACTCTCATTCAACCACAACTGGAAAATCACACTTCAATTACTTCTGAAGAAACGATAGCGGTTGATAATTTAGTATCAACATATGTGCCAGAATCAACATCTAGCACAACAAATCATGTAAGTGTAGAATCAACTCTCATTCAACCACAACTGGAAAATCACACTTCAATTACTTCTGAAGAAACGATAGCGGTTGATAATTTAGCATCAACATATGAAGCAGAATCAACATCTAGCAAAACAAATAATAAAAGTGTAGAATCAACTCTCATTCAACCGCAACTGGAAAATCACACTTCAATTACTGCTCCAGAAGATAATTTAGCATCAACATATGAACCAGAATCAACATCTAGCAAAACAAATAATGAAAGTGTAGAACTAACCCTCATTCAACCACAACTGGAAAATCACACTTCAATTGCTGCTCAAGAAACAACAGCAAGTGATAATTTAGTATCAACATATGTGCCAGAATCAACTTCTAGCACAACAAATAATGCAAGTGTAGAACCAACCCTCATTCAACCACAACTGGAAAATCACACTTCAATTACTGCTCCAGAAGCGATAGCGGTTGATAATTTAGTATCAACATATGTGCCAGAATCAACTTCTAGCACAACAAATAATAAAAGTGTAGAATCAACGCTTATTCAGCCACGACTGGAAAATAATACTTCAATTGTTGCTCAAGAAGATAATTTAGTATCAACATATGTGCCAGAATCAACTTCTAGCGCGACAAATCATGCAAGTGTAGAACCAACACTCATTCAACCACAACTGGAAAATAATACTTCAATTGTTGCTCAAGAAGCGATAGCGGTTGATAATTTAGTATCAACATATGAAGCAGAATCAACATCTAGCGCGCCAAATAATAAAAGTGTAGAATCAACACTCATTCAACCGCAACTGGAAAATCACACTTCAATTACTGCTCAAGAAACAACAGCAAGTGATAATCTAGCATCAACATATGTGCCAGAATCAACTTCTATCAAGACAAATAATGTCAGTGTTGATTCTACACTAATTCAAACAAAACGGGAAAGTAATAATTATGTTGCTTCCCAGCTAGTAGATGATGAAGACGATCGCACTCTACCACAATCAACTCAAGAAGTCATGTTTCAGGATAAGCGATCGCAAGTTGAGCCTGCAACATCAACAACCAACAATCTAGACTCCACCCTTGTTCAAACACAACAAGCAAGTCAACATCAAGCTCTATCTGAAAATTATACACCTAACATTACATCCATTAGTGCTAGTACAGAATCAAACATTATTCAAAACAAACTCGAGAATGCTAATTTTACTTTTAGTCTAGAAAAGTCTGATATCATTCAACCAACTATAAAAAACAAACATTCATCTCAAAATGATGCAGCAACAATATCTAATTTAGAACCAAATCAAAAAAATATCTCACCAAAAAATTTATCTGCAAACAATACAGAAATTAATATTATTCAAGCCAAGCAAGAACCAGAAAATTTAAAACAAAAAACACATATTCCTCAATTACCTACAGCACTAGAAAAAATATCTATTTTTCATCCTCTGACTCAATCTTCTAATTTTATATCAGCCTCAATGACAGAGGAACCATCTTCAAACAAGAAATCCTATTCTATCTCTATATCTCCTGTTATTCCTCAGCAGATACAAAAACTACCAGCACAAGAAGATATACCGATTTCATGGTCAAACATTGCTGACTTAGTTGGAGAAAATCAAGTTGATCATAGTCCGCAAATGATTGTACAAGCACGCACCGAAAATCAGCAATGGCATCACATATCAAAACCTTTATTATCTAATAAGATAAAGCATAATCAGCTTGGGCAAACAAATTATCTTCATAATCCTAGCCAAATTATTCAAGCTTTTAGCAATTCTGAACATTCTCATGTAGCTGATGAAATGGAGGAGACTTATAATAATTCATTATCTAACGAAGATACTGCTGCAAAAGATGAATTGGAACACTTGGATACCCTGGCGCGTGAAATCTACAAGATGCTGAAACAGCGTTTAGATATAGAAAGAGAACGTCGAGGAAATAATTATTCTGGGCGTTTACCTTGGTAAATTTGTCTCAGGAATCAACTGCTCACAGAAAAGTGAAATATTATCAACAACAACCAAATGCCTTCCCCAGCGAATACTTGAATAACTTGTGGGGAGAAATTCACGCTTGTCCTTACTTTGCTGTCAACAACCTCAACCGCGATTTTGTTGGGACTAAGGGATTTTCTGTAGTGTTCAGGCGATCGCATATCTCCACAGTAGAGCAAAAATTCCCTTACTTCAAACCTTACCTGGATTTGGCTCTCCAAGCAAACTGTAACGCATTTTACCTCAATCCCTTACTACTTAAAGAAGGTTCTCGCGTTGACCCCCATATAGACCGTTCTCTGCGCTCTTACTGCAAAACTATTGAACCGCCTACTTTTGTCAGCGTTCTTTATGTGCGCGTACCAGAAAATATGGAAGGGGGTGAACTGGTACTCAAATCGCACAAACGCCAACTTGGACAAATTAAGCCGCAGATGAATACTTTACTCTACTTTCAAGGTGATTTAACTCATTCTGTCAACGCTGTGAGAACTCCTGGAAATCGCCTGAGTTTAGTTTGCGAACAGTACACTTTAAGCGATGCTGAACTCTTAGAAATACCAGAGTTTACCATTGAGTCTAGAGTCGCTAACTCTACCACCAAGAAAAAAAAGTCTGTCGCCCAGTCTAGTTTTTAACTGCGATCGCTCTTTTCATTTTAGCTTCCCTACACTCAATACCTTCTGTCAAGTACATTTTGACATAACTCTTCCTACCGGAGGATGCGTTTTTTCATGCCTACTTTCGCAGTGGAATGCATATAGAATCATATAATAAACATATTTAATTTTTGCAACAAATTAATATACTCATAGCCATCTTTTTTGCTACTATCTGTTTTCTCACTACACAAGTATATTCAGTGATCAAATTATATGCTCATATATACATTTAATAGTCACTTAAATAACATTCTTAAAACGTATTTAAGTTAACATCAATGAAAATACATATCAATATATGAATACAAACAATTGGGAAAATTTACCAAGAACACTACCTGTAAATACGAAAGCATTACTGTTAGTCAATCGTCATGCGCGCCAAGGACACGAGCGTTTATTAGAAGCAATATATTATCTGGAGAAACTAGGGTTTAAGTTAATCGAAGAATCGACAGAACATCCCCAGCATCTTTCAGAAGTTATTATCCGCCATCAGCATGAAGTTGACTTAGTAATTGTGGGCGGTGGTGATGGTACACTCAACGCAGCGGTCGATGCCTTAGTTGAAACTAAATTACCTTTAGGAATTTTACCTTTAGGTACTGCCAACGACTTAGCCAGAACATTAGGAATTCCGAATGCCTTAGCAGAAGCGTGTCAAATTATTGCTTGTGGAGAAATGCGTTACATTGATTTAGGCTGGGTCAATGATAAGCATTTTTTCAACGTCGCTAGTATGGGATTGAGTGTAAAAATTACTCAACGCCTCACTAAAGAAGTCAAACGCCGTTGGGGAATATTTGCTTATGCTGCTATTGCCTTACAAGTAATTTGGGAATCTCGTCCCTTTAGCGCCGAAATTAGGATGAAAGATAAATCCTTTCGCGTCAAAACTGTGCAAATAGCAATAGGTAATGGTCGATATTATGGTGGTGGTATGGCAGTAGTTCATGATGCCACAATTGATGACCAAAGATTAGACCTTTATAGTTTAGAAATCCAACATTGGTGGCAAATCATCCCCTTATTACCTGCAATGCGACAAGGCAGACACATTCGCTGGCGTGGTGTCCGTGCTTTGCAAGGACAAGAATTTGAAATTTCTACTCGTAAACCCCGTCCAATTAATACCGATGGCGAAATCACAACTTACACCCCAGCAACCTTCAAAGTCATACCCAGGGCGGTGAAGGTTTTAGTACCACCGCTATGAATTGTAGGGAGTGGGGAATAGGAGAGAACTAACGCACAAAGATTGTCTGTTCAGAATGGGTGTAAGGGTTTGAGAATCTTATATGCCTAACCTTCCCCCAAACGCTTGATTTTTAATATCACTGCGTCAGCCCTGCCTCATATCCAAATTGTTATACTTAAGAAAAGCTGGGTCTTGTGGTAAGTCACGCCAACTCACGTTAAATGCATCTGAGATTTTCGCACGAAATTAAATCTTTATTACAACGCTTATCCGAGCAACACCTAAGCTTAGGTGATATTTTGACAGAGACGGCTGAACGAGGGTTCAGCATTGTAATTATATTGTTAGTTTTGCCTTTTTTGTTTCCCATGCCACCGGGATTAACTGGGCCGTTTGGTGTTGCTTGTTTGTTATTATCAGTACAGATGATTTTAGGTAAGCGATCGCCTTGGCTGCCTCAAAGAATTGCTAGATATAAATTTCCGCGTGCTTTTGCTCAATTTCTCTTACGCAATTTACATAGACTCACGAGAATATTAGAAAAAATCACCCGCCCGCGCTTAAAAAAAATTGCCCTCAACCCTTGGACTTGGCGAATTAATGGGTTGTGTATTTCTTGGTTAACAATATTATTAATGTTACCCATACCTTTGACAAATCCCATTCCTACAGTTGGGATTTTACTTTTGGCAGTAGCTACTATTGAGTCTGATGGTTTACTAATTTGTTGTAGTTATGTTTTGACTGCTTTGATTACTTCAATATTTGCATTTATTGGTTATGCAATCTGGTTAGCACCTAGTTTGCTACCTTCTATATTGAGATAATCAATGCATCTAGATAAAATGTAAAAATAAATAATTTAGCTATTTGTCTACGCTGTTGTTACTTTTAAGTCAGATAAATAAAAGCCCTCAGCCAATGACTGAGGGCTTCAAATTAATTAGGGTGCATCTACTACTATCCCTATATGCGTAGGAATGCTGACCATATCCGGAAGAATTGCAAATCGCCTCTGACAACTGGTAAAAACCCAAAGTAATGTAGCTTTAATACACAAATAGTATTTGAACCAACAACTCTGTGTATTATCCTTTATTTGCTAAATATCCTTTCTTGCTTTTGAAATGAAGATCAGATTTTTAAACTCTCAGGATGTCATCTTTTACCGCGAGTTTCGTCTGCAAGCATTCAGAGAGTCACCGACAGCTTCAGGATGTTTGACACTTATTTTAAACACATCGGTGAGGAAATATATGCTTTTTGTTACGGAAATCTTGCCAAAAAAAATAAGTTATGTATGATATGTTAGGGATTTTAAATTATGCCAATAAATATTAATATTTAAAATGTGATACCCTGACTGGGACTGATTTATAAGGAAGATTCTGAGTTAAAAAGAATGCTGAAAAACAGCAATAATTGATACAACTTCAATTTTTTGAAAAATAGTCTTCATTACAACTTTAAAATTAATTTGTCGGCACAATGGGGGCAGAGAAAGATTACTAAAGATTTGCGCTCGGAGACGAATAATGGTAGCAATGTCTACGACCGGCTATGCCCACGCAGAAAATGTTCAGCATCGGCTCACTGTCCAAACTGTAGAAATTGCCCCTAATACGACGGCGATTCGCTGTCTTGATTGGGATCGCGATCGCTTCGATATCGAATTCGGACTGCAAAACGGTACGACTTACAATTCCTATTTAATTCGGGGCGAACAAACAGTTTTAATTGATACTTCTCACCAGAAGTTTCGCCAACTGTATTTAGACACACTCAAAAGTATCGTCAACCCCAAGACCATTGATTACATTATTGTTAGCCACACAGAGCCAGACCATAGCGGCTTAGTGGAAGATGTCTTACAATTAGCACCACGAGCGACTGTTTTAGCTTCTAAGATTGCGTTGCAATTTTTAGAAGGTTTGGTACATGATCCTTTTTCCAAGCGGATTGTCAAAAGTGGCGATCGCATTGATATTGGTAAAGGTCACGAAATAGAATTTGTGAGTGCGCCTAACTTGCATTGGCCTGACACCATTTTTAGTTTTGATCGCAAAACCCAAACTCTTTATACTTGCGATGCCTTTGGGATGCACTTTTGTGATGATCGCACCTTTGATGAAGATTTAGAAGCGATCGAAGCTGACTTTAGATTTTATTATGACTGTCTGATGGGGCCAAATGCGCGATCGCTGTTGAATGCGATGAAGCGGATGGGCGAACTGGGCAAGATTAAGATTATCGCTAACGGTCACGGGCCTTTACTTTATCATCATCTAGATATTCTGACTGAGTGCTATCAAAGCTGGAGTCAAAGACAAGCCACAGCTCTCACCAGTGTTGGTTTATTCTACACTTCTGAGTATGGTTATAGCGATCGCCTCGGTCAAGCCATTTCCGAAGGGATTCAAAAAACTGGTGTGGGTGTAGAGTTTCTCGACCTCAGCACCGCCGAAGCGCAAGAAATTCAAGAACTCGCAGGTAGAGCAGCAGGTATTATCATTGGGATGCCTCCTTCTACCTCAGTTGCAGCACAAGCTGGTATTAGTTCTTTAATTTCCGTTGCTAAAGACAAACAATTCTTTGGCTTATTTGAATGCTTTGGTGGCGATGATGAACCAGTCGATACCCTCCGCCGGAAATTTCTCGACTCTGGTGTCAAAGAAGCTTTCCCCGCCATTCGGATTAAAGAAGCTCCCACCGCATCTACCTATCAATTGTGTACAGAAGCCGGCACAGATTTAGGGCAAGCCGTCACCCGCGAACGTAACATCAAGCAAATCAAAGCTCTTGATGTGAACATGGAAAAAGCCCTGGGCAGAATTAGCAACGGACTGTATATCGTCACCGCCAAAAAAGATGATGTCAGCAGTGCGATGTTAGCCTCTTGGGTCAGCCAAGCCAGCTTGCAACCATTAGGATTTACAATTGCTGTTGCTAAAGACCGCGCCATTGATGCTTTAATGCAGGTAGGCGATCGCTTTGTGCTGAACGTCTTAGAAGAAGGCAACTATCAAGAACTGAAAAAGCACTTTCTCAAGCGTCTACATCCCGGTGCTGATAGATTTGCAGGTGTGAAAACCCAAACCGCCAAAAACGGTTCACCAATTTTGACAGATGCCCTTGCATATATGGAATGTGAAGTGCAGAGTAGTATGGAGTGTAGCGACCACTGGATTTTATACTGCACAGTCCAAGACGGTCGTGTTTCTAAACCCGATGGCTTAACCGCAGTCCGCCATCGCAAAGTTGGTAATTACTACTAAATTAAATCTGAAGTCTGAAGTCTGAATTATGAAGTCTGAAAGAGGGAACAGAGTTGAAAGTTTTCCAGTATATGGCTTAATACAGTTCAGTTAAGGCAACAACTTAGACTGGTGTAGGTTGGGTGGAGGAACGGAACCCAACATTCACGCATACTTTGTTGGGTTACGGTATCGCTACACCCAACCTACTATTCTCTTAACTGAACCGTATTGGTATATAGCTTTGTTCTTTCAATTTGTACCTCATTCATCTGCCATTTACCGCATCAATAATGTTTCATACTTCATACTTCATACTTCATACTTCACACTTCATACTTCACACTTCATACTTCATACTTCATCATGTCTTTTACAGATTTTATTCAATCCGTTAAAGCTCGGTTTTTGCCCTTTTTCTCTTCACATCAACCAACACCTATGAGCGATTCCAAACCCCGTGACGTACAGGTTTCTCCCATTGCGACCAACATCAAAGTTCTCAGAGCGCGTAGCAAGTCACGTCTGCGGTTTGAAATTGAATACGCATTAGAAAGAGGTACAACCTCTAATTGTTATCTGATTGAAGGTGATAAAACGGCGATTATTGACCCACCTGCTGATACTTTCACACCAATTTTTTTGGAAGCATTACAGCAGAACATTAATTTGAAAAAATTAGATTACGTCATCCTGGGACATTTTAGCCCCAACCGGGTGGGAACTTTAAAAACATTGCTGGAAGTAGCTCCACAAATTACCTTTGTTTGTTCCCTTCCTGGTGCGGCTAATTTAAAGGCAGCTTTCCCTGATGATAGTTTAAATATTTTGGTAATGCGGGGGAAAGAAACCCTCGATTTAGGTAAGGGTCATGTGTTGAAATCCATACCTACACCTAACCCGCGCTGGCCAGAACACCTCTGCACTTATGACCAGCAAACCCAAATTTTGTTTACAGATAAACTTTTCGGCGCACATATCTGCGGTGAGGATGTTTTTGATGACCATTGGGAACAAATCAAAGAAGACCAACGCTACTATTACAACTGTTTGATGGCTTCCCAAGCGAAGCACGTCGAATCAGCTTTGGAAAAAATTTCTGATTTTCAAGTGCGGATGTATGCGGTTGGTCACGGGCCGATTGTTCGCAGTAGTTTGATTGAACTGACTAAAGCATATAGCGACTGGAGCCGTTCGCAACGAAATCGAGAAATTTCGGTGGCTTTACTTTATGCCTCAGCTTACGGTAATACTGCCACATTAGCACGAGCGATCGCCCTCGGCTTGACCAAGGGTGGCGTTGAAGTTCAATCAATCAACTGCGAATTTGCTACCCCCGAAGAAATCCAAGCCGCAGTGGAAAAATCAGATGGTTTTATTATCGGTTCCCCTACAATTGGCGGTCATGCACCGACCCCCATTCACACCGCTTTAGGTATTGTCTTGAAAGTTGGCGATAACAACAAAGTTGCGGGTGTCTTCGGTTCCTACGGCTGGAGTGGCGAAGCTGTAGAAATGATTGAAGGTAAATTGCGCGATGCTGGCTATCGCCTGGGTTTTGAAACTTTAAAAGTGAAATTCAAACCCGACGATGTTACCCTCAAATTCTGCGAAGAACTCGGTACAGATTTCGCTCAGAATTTGAAAAAAGCCCGAAAAATCCGTGTACCCCAACAAGCGGCAACCCCTGTAGAACAAGCAGTAGGGCGCATTGTGGGTTCGGTTTGCGTGATTACTGCCAAGCAAGGCGATGTTTCGACTGGAATGTTGGGTGCTTGGGTATCGCAAGCTACCTTTAACCCACCGGGTTTAACTGTAGCGATCGCCAAAGAACGCGCCATAGAATCTTTAATGTATCCTGGTGGTAAGTTTGCCTTAAATATCCTAGCAGAAGGCAATCACCAGGAATATATGAAGCATTTCCGCAAGAATTTTGCCCCAGGCGAAGATAGATTTGCTCAATTTACCACCACTGCTGCGGAAAATGGTTGCACAGTTTTAACCGATGCGCTGGCTTACGTCGAATGTTCTGTTGAACAACGTCTAGAATGTGGCGACCATTGGGTAGTTTACGCCACCGTTGACAACGGTAAGTTAATTAAACCAGATGCAGTCACAGCAATTAATCACCGTAAAACAGGTACTCATTACTAAATAATTCCTTTTCCCTACCGCCCTGCGGACATTTACAACCAAGCCAGCGCTGAAATTATTCTAGGCAGCACTGGCTTTTTTTTGTTCCGTCATCTTATTTAATTGTTCGTTAGTTTTTACGGTGGGCATTATTTAGCCAAATCGAAATAAACTCAAAATTTAGTATGTAATGCCTACTTGACTAACTATTAGTTAGTAGGTTGGGTGAAGCGATAGCGAAACCCAACATTCAATAACCTTGGCATTGTTGGGTTACACTGCGTTTCACCCAACCAACCTACATTTATTTTACTGTTGAAGTTATAGCCTGCGCTCATCGGCTGCTTTTAACCCTTGCTCAAATTCGTCAATAGCTTGAATTGAATCTGAAATTGTCAGACATTGCGAGAGCATTGAAATATCTAATTCTGGCAATATCTCACTTTGAAAGATAGGTTCATACCCGTAAGTATCAGGGTAAACAGTGGCTTGCTCTTGCTGAGAATTGTCTCGTAAATGATATAACTTAAACTGATTTCTCTCCCAAAACCAGACTTCTGCAACTCCTAATCTACGGTAGATTTCCAGTTTGCTCACACTACCACTTGTCAAAACTACTTCTATTGCTAAATCTGGTACTTTTTTCTCTTCGCCTATACAATAACATTCGTCTGGTTCTGCACCAGCTTTTCTTGCTTTATTTTTAAAAGTAGAACTTCCCATAGGTACAAACCGAATGCGCTTGCTATAAAAGAAACGCTCTAACAACATACCTAAATTCGTTTTGATTTTTTCATGTCTAATTGACGGTGACACGATTTCTAATATTCCATCTAAATAATTAACACGGTAATGAGAGTTATTTTCTAGTTTCGCCAATAGCGATTCGTAGCTTTCCCAACTCACACCACTACTGATGAACCTTTCTTCTGGGTCTTTACTATGACCCAATTCTGGCTCATCAATTAATTCTTTCAGGCTGCTGACCATTGTCATCTCTCCTGTTAATTTTTATATGGTAGATTGGTTGGAGCGATCGCACAACTCAAGTTTGGTGTACTTCGACAAGCTGAGTGATATCATGTCCGGCTAATCAGTTGTGATTCGACAATATTTGTGCAGAAACGACAAAACCCTCTCCCCTGCCCCCTTGCACCCCTGCTCCCCTGCGACCTTAATGATAAATCTTTAACAGGACACGATATGACCGCCTGTGTAGACTAACAAAAAATCAAGGTTTTTAACCCGCATAGGCGGGTTAAATCCTGTTTAGCAGTGACTTCCAGTCGCCCTCGTTCTACGGACAAAAACTGATGAAAATTTTTCACATCATCAAGTTAAAAAAGAATACTGTAAAACCTAACATTAATAGTAGATGTGGAATGTTGTGAACGAGCGATCGCTTGGTAATTCGCAACAGAGGATAAGGACTAAACAGCATTGCCGAGATGAGAGTTACACCTTGCAAGAATTTTGCTACATCCCAACTCCAGGTGAGTGTCGGTAAGTTTGAAGTACTGTAACCCAATGTCTGTGCTAAAACCGGGAGCATTTGCCCGGCTTCTGTGATGGTAGCTGGAATGTAATGAGTGAGATTGGCAGCTAGGGTTAAGGGAAGATAAGCATAGATGACTGTGAGATAGTCTGGTTGCTCTGAATCGAAAACGCAAGCGATTTTATGAGTCAAATAAGTTAACACCCCAGGAATGCTTAAAAGAACAAAAGCTAAAGGAAGGCTGATGAGCAAATGATCTGCATCAACAGCAAAACCAGCAAATCCCAACCATGCCACAATCCTCTGGGCGTGGTGCATAAACACACCACCCAACAACAGCAATAAAAGCGCGACTTCTGCCCAGAATCCCTTGTGATTATCTAGCAAATCCGCAGCCGGGAAGCGCAAATTCAGTTGGGCAGAGCGATTAGGACAACCTTTGAGGCAAGTCATACATAATATACAATCTCGATTGTCCTGTAATTGGGCTGGATGTACGTAAAGTGGACATCCCCCTGTGGCTTGTCCTTCATTTGGTAATGCTTCTGCAAAGGTGATGGGTGTGGGACTTGTACCTTTATAACAGCCAAAGGTGTTGCACTGACTACCACATAACTGTTGTACTGAGCGTAACTCCAGGATTGCCAATTTAGCAAACAAACCATTCATCCCACCGATGGGGCAAAGATACCGACACCATAATCGCCGTTCATAGATGAGGCTAAAAATGACTGCCCCAGCTGTGATTGTCAACAGCAAGCAGGCAGAAAGGTAGGCATGGTGTGGTAAATCCCAGAGTTTTTCCCATAGGTAAATTGCTAAAAAACCACCAAAGACTACCCAACCTCCCCAACGGTTTAACCATTTTGTATTCCAGGTCAGTTGTTGGCGTGGAAATAACCAGAGAGAAATTCGCCGTATCCATTCTCCGGCGATCATAAATGGACAAACGGCACACCACAGCCGACCAACAAAAGCAAACAAAAATAGATAACCAGGCCACCACCACGCCCAAAACAAATTCAAGGTAATACTGTGATGGCGCTCTTGAGGGCCAATAAAACCGAGAATGGTCACAGGGACAAAAACTGCCATCATAACCACCCAAATCATTTCTGGATACCAGCGACTCAGCAAGATTTTTCGCAACCAAGGCACATGAGTTAACAAATCCAATCGAAAGAGGTTTTTGGTGGATTGTACTGACCACAATGCTTGTTCTGGGATGACTGAATGCCCAGGTGGTGTCATAATCACGGCTCGGTGTAAAATCTCGGCCAGTTCTTTGATATTTGCAGGGTAGTGATAGCTGATAAGACGGCGGAGATCGGATTGATCTAGTCTTAAAAGGGGGCGATTCTGTTCTTGGCAAACTCGGTTTAAGAAATACTTGGCAAAATCTGGAATGTCTGCTTTACGTTGAGGTAGGGTAAAAAGTTTGATGGTAATGGTATTAATCTCTGGTAACTCCAGTTTGTCTGGCGATGCCAAAATCAGACGCACCCAAGATTGACTGGGTAAAGCAGGTTGATTAACTAAATTAACTTTGCCGACAATACCTTGATTTGAGCGGACTAATCCGGTTTTAAGATAGTAGATTAGGCGTGAGCGATCGCCTTGGCTCAATACCTGTACATTATCTAGTAGTAGTGTACCCCGCTCTAACAGTTGCAGTAGTCCTGGCTGCTGGCCTAATCTACCAAACAAGGTATCTGTATCTAACCGACCATCCTCGGCACGCGGCAAATCTGCACAATCCATTTCCGCAAAGGGTTGAGATGCTAAGGCAGAACGAGTATGAATTAAACTGGCGATGAATGTTTTCCCTGTGCCTGCTTCGGCTTGCAAGACGATGGGCTGATGATCCTCAGATGCGGCAAGATTTATCTGTTGTGTCAGCTTTTGGGCTGCTTTACTATTTCCTAGAATGCTTGTTTTATTAGGTAATGGCTGAATGTAAGATTGTAAGCCTTGCATCCGCATTTCTTCCCAGGCTATGCGCGCGGCATATTCATGTACATCCTGAGACAACTGGGAATGTATCACCTGTTGAATTGCAGGGTATTTATCAATTAACGTATAAAATACTGCTTTTGGTAAGAATAAAATAGTACTGTTGGTCAGTGCGATCGCATTAGTTTGATATGTGCCTTCTACTGCATTGGCGACCAGTGTATATCCAAATAAGTCTCCGGCATTCCGATAGCGAATTAGTGATTGACCAATCAGCGATTTTCTAAAAATCTCTACTTTTCCCGATTTCAACAGATACAAACCAATGGGAGTTTGTTTTTCTTGGTAGATGAGTTTTCTTTCTTCTACTTCAAAGTAATAGAACGAACTAGCGAGTGCTTTTAGTGCGTCTACTGGCAATTTTCCCCAAATTGGATGAACTAAAAGCCAATTCCCACACTCATCAACTTTGTCATCATTTGTTACATCATGCTCAATATCTGTAAGCAACGGTAATGGTTGCTCTATCATTGCCTTCAAATTAGGATATTGACAGGTTTGTGTAGAATCCATTTCCGAATTCAGTCCTTGCTGAATAAAGGTAGTACTGCATTTAGGTTAAGTACAATTTGATACTTTCCATGCTTAATACTAACCTACTTAAATTTAATAGCTAGATTTTTTTGTGAAGTTTAAGCTAGTAGCAGAACTCAACATTTAATCAGTTTGGCATTGTTGGGTTCCCATACGTTTCACCTCACCTACATTGATGTCATTGCGACTTCACTCTAGTTTTTCGCTAACCAATGCCATCCATGTAAAAATCTCATCAGATTATGGCTCAAGTTTCATCAGCCTAATTCGCCAAATATTAATTGTGGGATAAGTGAATTACTCATCCCACAAAACTATAAACATCCATTGTAATTATTAACTACGCTGCCAAATTTTGATGGTCTTATCTAAACTGGCACTGACTAACATTTCCCCAGAAGTTGTAAAGGCTAAGGCTGTAACTATATTGCTATGACCTGTAAATGTGCCTAACAATTCGCCTGTATTTAAATGCCACAACTTGATAGTCTTATCTGCACTACCACTGGCAATAATTTGCTCGTCTGGGCTAAGAGCGATCGCATATACTCTATCGGTATGGCCTTTAAATGTGCGAACTAATTTTCCTGTCTCTAAGTGCCACATTTTTACGGTATGATCCCAGCTACCACTAATTAGCCATTGCCCATCATCACTAATTGTTAAGGAACGCACAACGTGAGAATGTCCTGTCAAACTATGCAGTGGTTCGATTTCTTGGAGTGTTTTACATACGCTAAATTGTTCTGTGTGCCAGACTTTGATTTTGCGGTAACTACCAGTGACGAGAGTTTTGCCGTCTCGACTCAACGCTAGGGAATGGGCCGCAGTATCATCTAAGGATAAGGCGATCGCTACTTGACGTTCCATCAAATCCCAAAACAGGACTTTGCGATCATCTCCACCAGTGGCTACCATCCGCCCATCAGGGGTAAAAGCAGCACACCGGACTACGCCATTGTGCTTGTGTAAAATATCAATTAATTCTAACGCGCCTACGTGCCAAATTTTAACTTTTGAGTCTGCGCCAACACTGACTAATGTATGCCCATCAGGGCTAAAAGCGATAGAATTCACATCATCAACTAGCCCAGAAACTATCCAAGGCGACTCTGATAAGGTATCAATTAATTCACCTTTACTTAAATCCCAAAGTTTAGTTTCCCCACGACTACCACTAGCTAAAATCGGCATAACATAGCCATTGTGGCAACGGGAAGTAAAACCCAGACAATGAATTCCTTGGGTGTGTCCTTTTAATGTTTGCCAACATTCCCAATCACCAATAATTTCTTTTTGGGGATGGTCTGATGGAACAATGTGAATAATTTCGGCGATCGCTTGCTCTTCAATCGCTGGCAAGGTATCTTTCTGACTAGTCTTTTTTGGAGTTAATGAATCTAAATACCAACTTAATCCTCCCGCGTATAACAAATTGCTGGGAGTTACATAAGATTTTGTTTCGCTAAATTCAACTTGATTACTTGGTAAAAAACCAGCGATGACGGCGTGTTTTTCGTACCCTGATTTACCATTCGATGGGTAAAAAAGACACAAAAAAATTAATACTTGGTGGTTGCGTAAATCATCTTGAGTAACTGACCACCTCACTTTGTCTTTTTTAATTCCATTAAAACTTTCACCATCCGCTGCGTAAACTTGAATACTTAGCTGAGGATTTTCTGTCAGTAAGTATGTAAATTTACTTTCACCCCGCAAATTGCCTTCGTCATCTAACACCATATTTTGGATGGTGTCTTGTGGCAATTTTTTGACCAATTTACCTAAGCGTTCAGCCATTACTTGGTCAACAATTTGCTCCCGCAAAAGATAATCTTCTGCTTGCTGCTGGAAGTGTTTCGGATAGGGAATCACCCAGTCAGGCGGTTCGGGGTATTCTGGCGGGATGGGTGGCGGATTTTTGGCGAGAATTTCGGCGTGTTGGCGCGAAAACTCCCGCAGTTTGGCTAATGGTTCACCCCAAAATGCCATAATTTCGCTGTGACAACCTTTAACTTGACTATCTAGTAAAGATAAGTCGTAAGTTTTCGGTTTTTTTACACGTTGAAGGAAATCAGCTTGCTGTGCTTTTAGTAAGCTAATCCAATCCATCTGCATTCCAGCGGCACAATATTGCATACCTACAGTAAGCTATACCAACGTAATTACTCAAGTTTATAACCTCTAGTAAAATAGAAATTCGGTAATCTTCGCAGTCAAACAGAACACATTTGTAAATTTACGTTTGTGAATTGTATACCTGTGAACATCACTCAGAATTTGCTTTCACAACTAATTGATACCAAATTGAGACTAAAAAAGCCTGTTGTGAGATTTTGCCGTAGTCTTGTGGTCAAGACTTTTAACCTAAAATCTCACATTTACAATTGGTATGAGGTATCTATAATTAAATGATGTCAGACAATTCTAACTAAACTAGAGTTGGAGATACTGTTTCTAGAGAAACAGTAATATTTGTAAAGAAGAGTATGATTTGAGAGAAACTTGCAGTTTATTAGGCAAGTTACTCAAATTTAGGTTGATGCTAACTATGCTGACAGAAATTATTAAAAATTATACGCTATTAGTGGCATAAATATTTAAATTATTTGCGTATACTAGCAAGCAGTAAACATGAGACAAAAAGTGCTATTCTAAGGGGCTGGATGATTATTGCGATCGCGGGCTTCTAGCTGCTTAATTTTCATCTTTAAATCAAACTCTTCATGACTGACGATTGTTTCTAAATTAGCTATTCTTTGCTCTAACAGTTCCACTTGCTGTGGTTGGAGATAACCCGCTTTGGATTTTTTATCATCAGAACGCCAGATAGCGATCGTTCCTACTGTCGCACCACCAATCGCCGCCAAAGGCAGCACCGCCCCACTTCTAGTAACAGCCGAAAGCGGAATACACACAGCTAAAATTCCTACTGTGATTCCCCAAATTCTGGTGGTAGTCACTGCTCTCACATCTTCAGATTTTTTACTCATCAGTCTTCCCCTTTAAGAGTTAATTGCTAGATTCGCACAATCGCTAGCAAAAATACCTCCTACGATAGGATTAAGCACAAATACTCTGCTGAGATTATAGTATTAAAAATAACTAGTATCTTGAGAAACGTTCATCTTCTGATAGAATCCTTTGAGCGAAAGTAAGTAGTAGTTCAGCAACTAATTATGACAAGTGCATCTTACATTTTTTTGGCAGGGGCAAGTCGTGGTGTTGGGCGAGAAATTGCCAAATGTCTAACAGCGCAGAAATTAAAAGTCAAAGCACTGCTAAGGAATGAATCTGCTGCTGCTGAATTAAAAGCCTTAGGCGTGGATGTGGTTATAGGTGATGCGATGAATGTCAGTGATGTTGAAAAAGCCATACTGACAGATGAACCGATCCACGCAGTTATCACTACAATTGGCGGTTTACCCACAGACGTAGAGAAACCAGATTTTCCGGCTAATCAAAATTTGATAGATGTTGCAGTCAAAGCCAAAGTACAAAAGTTTATTCTTGTCACTTCTATTGGAACTGGTAATAGTGTGGGGGCATTGTCGCCGCAAACATTGGCTGTACTACAACCAGTTTTAGTAGAAAAAGATAAAGCCGAACAGCACTTAATTGCTAGTGGACTGACTTATACAATTATCCGTCCTGGTGGACTCAAATCAGAAGCAGCCACAGGAAACGCTGTGTTAACTGAAGATACAAGCATTATAGGTAGTATTAATCGTGCTGATGTCGCAGATTTAGTTTGTCAGAGTTTAAATAGCGATCGCACCAATAATAAAATATTGTCAGCCGTAGATAAAAATATGCTGTTTGGACAGCGAGAATTTGTCGAATTTAGTTTAGATTAGTAATCTGGGCAAGTGAGGAGTAGAGGTCAGTTAACGAATGACCAGTGACAACTATGCCATACAGTAGTTTTACCTTAGCGAAGATTAAGAAAGAGTTTGGTTTAACCACGGTTGAAGCCGGACGGTTTTTACCGCAAATTGAGGCGATCGCACCTAGTTCTCGCTTACAAATGATGTTAGAAGATTTACCTTGGGCGATCGCAGTTGGTTCAGAAAAAGCCAAGTCTGAGGGAATTATTTACCCGATTCTGCAAGAGGTGAGACGGATTGTTAATAATCAAGTGAGTTTGTTTTCTGGTCGAGATTTTACAGTAGATGCAGACAAGGGGTTAAGTGGCTATGTAGATTATTTAATCAGCCGTTCTCCAGAACAACTAGAAATTGAAGCACCTGTTGTAGTTGTCGGAGAAGCAAAAAGAGATAACCTCAATGAAGGCTTGGGACAATGTATTGCGGAAATGATCGCGGCGCAATTATTCAACCAAGCCAATCAGGTGAATATTCCTACAATTTATGGAGCAGTTAGTAATGGAACCCAATGGCGGTTTTTGAAATTGGAACAGTCAACGGTGACAATCGATTTAATGGATTATGCACTACCTCCAGTTGACCAGATTTTAGGTTTTCTCGTCTGGATGGTGCAAGAAGGTTGAGGGGCGATCGCACTTTTGTGTTTTGAGAGAATGCGATCGCCTTTGCAAAGAGTAACTACAGAGAAAAGCTCTTAAGCTATGGATTTTACTGTCGGCTATAGCTACATTTACTCAGTTATCTCAATATTAAGAACAACTGTCTCAGCAGGCTCTTGCTGACCAGGTGGAAAAAGCTCGAACATAACAGAGCCTTGACCTTCTCTGATTGCTCTAAAATTCCAAATCTTCATTCCTGGAACACCTACAGCTTGGGTAGATGGATGAAGGACTATCTCTTCAGCCAGTTCATAAACACCGGAATTGTCTGGTCTAAAATGCCAGGTATAACCATTTGTCACAAGTTAAGGCTGTGAGGCAGTTGTCAAGGGGGTTTGAGAAGATGGCTGAAAGAAAAATTCAGGTGTGCCTCGTTGTTGATCAGGGAAGGGTGCAAC
>NZ_JACJRU010000068.1 GCF_014697425.1 Nostoc sp. FACHB-110 | reverse complement strand
ATTGAGAAGAGTCAGTTGCTCGGTGTTAAGTTGAATATCTCCACCTTTTCCAATTCCACTTGATCCTACAGTAGTGAAAGCTGTGCTATATGTACCATCGAATAATATCTGTTGTTTAGCATCGATAAATATGTTACCTGCATCCCCCCTACCAAAGGTGCTGGCAGCTATTAGCCCGCCATTGCGAAGAGTCAGTTGCTCGGTGTTAAGTTGAATATCTCCACCTTTTCCAATGCCACTTGCTCCTACAGTAGTGAAAGCTCCGCTATATGTACCATCGAATAAGACCTGTTGTTTAGCATCGATAAATATGTTACCTGCATCCCCACGACCAAAGGTTCTGGACAATAATCGAGCACCATTGCGAAGAGTCAGTTGCTCGGTGTTAAGTTGGATATTTCCAGCATTTCCAATTCCACTTGCTCCTACAGTAGTGAAAGCATATGTACCATCGAATAAGACCTTTTGTTTGGCATCGATAAATATGTTACCTGCATCTGTTTCTCCAGAGGTAATGGTGGTCAGTTGAGTTCCATTGCCTACAAATAGTTCACCTGCCGTAATGCGTATGTCGCCACCATTAGTAGTAGAACTATCTACACTATTTTGAATTATTGATTGTTTAATATTTATAGCATCTGTAGCATTAAGCGAAATATCTTTGGCTTGACCATCAACAGAACTTTGCCCAGAACCTATTCCTCCTTCTAAAGTACTAAATCCCAAAATATCAATTTTTCTAGCATTTAAGGCAATACTACCTCCACTGTTACCAACAACATTTAATTCTGCACCATTAACAGAAACATCTGCACTTGCTAGATTGTCAGGGAAGTTTAAGCTCAAAATGCCACCATCTATAGACAAATTTACTATCTCTCCTGGTTTTAGACTTCCACCTAATTCAATCCGCCCGGATGGAGCAGACAGCGTACCCCCTTCTACTGTCACATCACCACCTACCAAGGCTAAGGTTCTCTCTGGCTGCACTTCAAGAATTTGGGATTGATTGAGTATGTTTCCCGGATTTTCTCCATACTGCAAGCCTATAGGTACATTAATACTTAGTAAAGGTGCAGACTGAGGATTTTTAGCACTAAATTCTAAGTTATCTGAAAATTTAATCCCACTGGCTGTACTGGCTAAAAACGAACCACCAATATTTAATCGGGCATTGTTACCAAAAATAATCCCATTTGGATTAATTAAAAATAGGTTGGCTGTACCATTAGCACGAATTAAGCCATCAATATTAGATATTGAATTTCCTGTAACTCGACTAAAAATATTTTGAATGTCCGTACCATTATTAAAGAAAGCTTCTGAGCCACTAGGAACAGAAAACTCTCTAAAACTGTGAAATAAGTTACTGCCCGATTGAGTTCCTTCAGTGATATTGAAGGTGTTACCTTGTTGTTGAATTCTAGAGTTATTAGGCAGAGTTATATCTGAAGAAATTTGAGCATTTGCACTGTTCCAAAAGCAAGTGCTAACACTAATTATGGTAATACCGAGCAAATTATTGCATTTACTCAAATTCCAAATTGACATACTATATTTCCAGTTATCAGGTTTAAATACAGGCAATATTGTCAAAAAATAAGATAGCTACTATCTATTTTTTAACAACGCAAAAAAATGTTGTTTCAGAGGATGTTTTACACGTATTGGGCGAATAGAATTCGCTACTACACAAACAAAGTCCGCACTTCGACAAGCTCAGTTACCACCTGCTCGGACTAATGAAAAATCAAGGGTTTGGGGAAGGGGGCAAGGGTTTAGGGGTGTAGGGGTGTATGTATCTAAAACCCATTAACCCCCACACCCGACACCCATTAACCCAGCCTCCACAGACAATCTTTGTGCGTAAGTCCTAATCAATTCTGACTTTTGAATTCTGTATGTGTGAATGGCTACTCCAAAAGATTACAAATCTGCAAATAATTAGCTTATGACTCATCATTTGCGTAATAACGAACACTTTATTCCGCAAGTGAAAATTCATTAACTAGAGAATTGTTGATTTTTTGTTTTTCGCGGGAACATCTTTTATCTAGCCGTAACCTAATAATTATCGCTATCTGCGGTGTAAGTAAATCTCTTTACGAAAACTTAAAATTATGTATTTATGTAAATTTTAATATAAACTCAATCTAATATAATTTTTTTTTATGCTTTGCAGAGATATATTTTTTCAGCTTATAAAAAATTTAACAAGACATAAAAATCAGCCTATTCATACAAATTTATTACATTTAAATAAATATTCTCTGGGAATAATAATTATTATGTGGTATTGAGTTACTCTTTCAACATATAAGTAAATTTTATTTATTTAAACCAATGCTCACTCCAACTAAGCACTAAATAATTTCACCTAAATTTAATATAATTTTGCTCATCATTGGAGTTTCTCTGAAAAACTTTGGGCTACCCAAAAGCTTGGTTCTAGGGCGTTAGGGAGAGGATGCTTTTTTATTCCCTACTCCCTATTCCCTATCTTTAATTTAACTAGCGATCGCCTCTGCTTTTTCTGCCACGGGGACATAAGGTTTTTCTGCGCCTTGTGCCAAATATGCAGCTAACTGGCTTTCAATCTGGTCGCGGACAATTTGGCGATATTCTAAGAAATGTTCGTTGTGGGCGCAAACCGAAAGATAATGTGCAAATACATCAGGGTTACGCTTGATAATACTGAACAAATGATGCCAGAATTTCCACCGAGTTTCCCTGACAATTCCTTGTCGCCACACTACAATTAACAGTGCTTTGAGTTCTACCCATGATGGCATTTTAAAAGGTGCTTTCCACTTAGGCGAACCTAACATTAAAAAACAACGATAGGTGCGGTCTAAATATTTCACAGGGTCGTATAAAGCACAAAAAGCCTCAACATATTCCCTGGCAAGTTCTTCTAAAGGACGGGTGGGTATAAAGTTCATCAACGTGGTTTGGTTGATGTTACTTTCTGTATTTTCCCGCAATCTACCTTCTTTTTTCAGTCGATGCCACAAAGCAGTATTGGGTAATGCTTGTAACATGGCGAAGGTGGTTGAGGGAATCCCTGCTTGTTCAGCAAAGCGGACGATGCGATCGCCTGCGCCAGCTTTTTCACCATCAAACCCGATAATAAACCCAGCCATTGGCCGCAACCCAGCTTTGATGATGGTTTGCACTGCGTCTGTCAAAGAACTGCGGGTATTTTGAAATTTCTTGGTGAGTTGTAAACTATCTTCGTCTGGGGTTTCAATTCCCAAAAACACCGCCGAAAATCCAGACTCAACCATCAATTCCAGTAATTCTTCGTCTTGGGCTAAATCTACAGAAGCTTCCGTGTCAAATTTAAAGGGATATTGGTGTTCCTCCATCCAGACTTTTAACTCTTTCAGCAACAATTTCACATTCCGCTTGTTACCGATAAAGTTGTCATCTACCATGAACACACCCCGTCGCCAACCCAATTCATAGAGATAATCCAACTCTGCTAATAATTGTTCTGGGGTTTTAGTCCGTGGTTTGCGTCCATAGAGAACGATAATGTCGCAAAATTCGCACTGGAAAGGACAACCGCGCGAAAATTGCACCGACATCATGTCATAAGCATCTAATTCTAATAAATCAAAGCGGGGTACGGGTGTGCTTGTGACATCGGGTTTTTCTGCGGTGCGGAAAGTTCCAGATTTTTCGCCTTGTTGAATTGCTTCCACAAACATCGGTAAGGTGATTTCGCCTTCATCCAAAATCAGGAAATCTGCACCAACATTTTGAACATCATAAGGTGTAGAAGTTGGATAAGGGCCACCAACTGCAACTAACTTACCGCGTCGTTTTGCTTCTTGAATTTGTTCCAATAAATCTTGTTTTTGGACAATCATCGCCGAGAAAATGATGATATCTGCCCATTCCCATTCTGCTTCTGTTGCAGGGCGAATATTGCGATCGACCAGTTTAAATTCCCATTCTTGGGGCAGAATTGCTGCTACAGTCACTAAACCCAAAGGTGGTAGTAAAACTTTGCGATCGACTAAATCCAGAATCTTTTCATAAGACCAAAAGGTTTTAGGAAATATCGGATAAACTAATAAAACTCGCATGTAGTAGCAGACCTCACACTTTGATTGTTATCCCACTCTAGCGGAAATAATTACTTATTGACTTTATATTGGCTTTAGCTTACCGTTAAAGGTTTTGTCTGTGCAATTATTAACTAGAAAATATTGTGTGTTTGATGATAAAAATATGATGCCTCTCAATGTTTGATGATGTAAGAAAGGGGTCAAAATGGTACAGATACCTACTAACCCAGAAAACTTATTGATTGAGTTACCGAAAGCCGTTGCTTTATATGTCACCCCAGAACAGTTCGCCGCATTAGCAGCCGCTAACCGAGATTTGAGACTAGAAAGAACTGCAAAAGGAGAATTAATCGTGAATCCGCCAACAGGCTGGGAGACTGGGAAACTTAATGCAACCATTTCGGGAGAATTATACTTATGGTGGCGGAATGCAGGTGAACCAGGTAAAGGGTTTGACTCCTCAACTGCTTTTGTATTACCAAATGACGCGATTCGTTCTCCTGATGTTTCTTGGGTAAGCCAAGAATGTTGGCAAGTACTGACTCCCGAACCAAAAGGAACTTTTGCTAATATCTGCCCAGATTTTGTAGTAGAATTGCGCTCTAGTTCTGATGCTCTCAAAACTCTGCAAGAGAAAATGCGGGAGTACATCGATAGTGGCGCGAAACTCGGTTGGTTAATCGATCCACAGCAGCGAAGGGTAGAAATTTATCGCCCAAATTCGGCGGTGGAAGTGTTGGAGAATCTGGCTGAGTTGTTGGGTGAAGGAGTTTTACCGGGTTTTGTGTTGAATTTGCGTCGGGTGTGGGATTGAAAATTAGTTTTATGGTTATTGTTGAAAATTCATTTGTATTCATCTGCGTTCATCCGCGTCCATCTGCGGTTAATTATTTTTCAAACTTCTATTAGGCACACCGCTAATTTTCAACACATCACTCATGGTTGCACAATAATTTGGTAAGCCAAAACTTGCGGGATTGATGGCATTTTTATAAGTAAAATGACGATAATTCATGCAGAATCTATCCCAAGCAGCCATCTGAATACGGAAGACGGCAATAATCAAGTTGGCTAAAGAGATAGATAGGGGGATGCGGAAGTAAATTTTTTTGCCTAGATAAGCGCAGGTTTCTTCTATTGCTTGGTTGGCGGTGAGTCTTTCTTGACCTAAAACTAATTTGCGTTGTTCTTGGGTTTGGGGTGGATGTTCGATTAAATATTCCACAACGGTGGCGATATCTTTGCCGTGGATAAAGTGAAAACTACCGTCTGCTTGTAAAAAGCGAATTAAGTTAACATATTTTGTGACTTCGGGTATGCCAGAGGTGAGGTGCGAATAGGGTTTGTTGGCATCGCCGCCTAGTACTAAGGTGGGAAAGACTGTGGTAATTTTAGGTGCGATCGCTAGTTTTTCTTTTTCATGCAAGCATTGATATTTAGAACCGATATAATCTGTTCCAATTTCGCCTGCTTCTTTTA
Organism: Nostoc sp. FACHB-110; assembly: GCF_014697425.1. Classification (GTDB taxonomy): domain Bacteria; phylum Cyanobacteriota; class Cyanobacteriia; order Cyanobacteriales; family Nostocaceae; genus Nostoc_B. The sequence goes on along the minus strand of NZ_JACJRU010000068.1, from coordinate 15,413 downwards.
GAGGTTGATTTTTGTTATCTAAAACACTAGCGGTCGAAAAATAAATTACCTGTTCACAACGTTCAGGGTTTAATAAACTGAATAGTTCTAGTGTTTTGTTGACATTAATATCGTAAGTATTTTCTCCGCCCCAGGCTGTTGCTGTTAACACTGCGACATCAATAGTTGATAACAAATCCGCAAAGTGTTTAATTTCTTGCATATCGCCTTGCAAGACGGTAACACCTGGACGGTATTGCGTATTAACTTGTAGTTTATTGGGGTTTCTAACTAGTAAAAATAGTTCGTGATTTGTATTTTGAATTAATGTTTCTGATATATAATGACCGATGCAGCCGCTTGCACCTGTAACTAAAATTTTTTTCTGACTCATAGTGAATTTTTTAAGTTAAGATTTAAAAGTAAAATTAAATGTTTCGCACTGAAGATTCATTTTCGCGCAAAGGCGCAAAGGCGCAAAGTTTTTATTCAAAATACATCTTCATAAACATCAGTTACAGAACCGGAGAAATTTATGCTTGTAAACTGTAATTCTTGATTGACTCGATAACTATAAAGTTCCCATCTGCTTTGTGTATTACGTCTAAAACAATCAATTCTTTGACGGTTTTGGCTAACTAATACATATTCTTGCAATGTTTCTATTTCTTGATAATCACTAAATTTATCACCTCTATCGAAAGCTTCTGTTGAAGGTGATAAAACTTCAATAATTCAACTGGGATAGCGTTTAAAATATTCAAACTCTGTATCTCTTGGGTCACAAGTCACCATAATATCTGGATAATAAAAAACATTCAGCGATTCGATGTGTGCTTTCATGTCAACGACATAAAGACGACACCCAGTTCCGCGAATGTGATTTCTCAGCAGAGCGACTAAGTTAGCAGTAATAGTTACATGAGCGTCACTAGCTCCTGCCATTGCATAAATCTGCCCTTGGATATATTCATGTTTAATGGGGCTAGATTTTTCATTTTCGAGATATTCTTCTGGTGAAAGATAGGGGTGAGATTGGCTAAGAGTCATACAAGTAAATATTTAGCATTCTCCTTTGCGTCTTTGCGCCTACTCTGCGAGAACGGCTTCGCCGAATGCGTGAGCTTTTAAAATTACTCTCAGCATCACTAATTGACTGCATATAACCCTCAGCAATTATTATGTCTTTGTGGCAAAAACTTTCTCACCACAAAGACACAAAGGTAATTAACTCACCAGTGCTGCTGTGCTGAGTTGCTTGGCTGTTTCAAAGAAGAAAGCGACGTTTTCTTCTGGGGTATCTGGTAGGACACCATGACCGAGGTTGAGGATATGACCCCAATTGCCAGCTTTGCGAACGGTATCATAAATGCGATCGCGGATGAACTCTTTGGAAGCATAGAGTACACCAGGGTCAAGATTACCTTGTACTTTAACGTGCTTGCCTAATCGAGCGCGAGCATCAGCCATGTCTACAGTCCAGTCAACGGTGACAATATCCGCACCAGATTGAGCCATTCTTTCTAGTACACCTGCACTACCACTAACTAAAAGAATTAATGGTGTGTCGGGGTGGGTTTGTTTGACTTGCTGGAATACCCGTCTTTGATAAGGCAGCGCAAAGGTATCGTAATCTTGAGGGCTTAATTGTCCCGCCCAAGAATCGAACATTTGCACTACTTGCGCGCCGCAGTCAATTTGGTAACGGGCATAAACAGCGATCGCATCTGCCAATTTTGTCAGCAGTTGGTGTAGAATTGCCGGGTCTGAGAAGGCCAAGTTTTTGATGATGGAATAGGTTTTAGAACCTTTTCCTTCGACTGCGTAAGCAGCTAACGTCCACGGCGCACCGACAAAGCCTAATACTGTTGATTTGTTGCCAACTTCTTGGCGTAATGCCTGCAAGATGGTTTTAATAAACGGTAGAGCCGCCTCTGGATCTAAATCATGCAGGCTATCAATTTGTGCTTGAGTGCGAATGGGCGAATGAATGATTGGCCCTTTACCTTCCGCAATGTCCATATCAATGCCCAAACCAGGCAATGGAGTTACAATGTCGGAAAATAAAATCACTCCGTCCGGCTGGAAGGCTTTCCAAGGTTGCAGGGATACTTCAATCGCTACTTCGGGAATTTCGGAGCGATCGCGAAATGAAGGATACTTTTCCCTTAAGTCTCGGTACGCCTTCATATATCGTCCCGCTTGTCGCATCATCCATACTGGCGGACGATCTACTATTTCACCACGAGCAGCCCGCAGGAGATGAGGGGCCGTTGAGGAAACACCCATTTAACACTTCATCCTAAGTCACTTTGTTATGTCAATGTTTAGCTTATCATTCTGAGATTACGCTTTTTCAGAAGGCTTGCTTGAAAAGCCCAAGTCTTAGCTTTACTTAACTTAATATGCAAACCGATTCTAATAATCCCAATCCTTCTAATGTTGCGGCTACTAATAGAAATTCTTCATCAGGCAAATTATTTATACCCCCCAGCCAAAGACGTAAGTTTTGTGTATTGTTTACTTTTATGACAATTTTGGGTTGGGTGGTGGGTGGCGTTTTTAGTCTGGCTGTCGAAAGACTACTCACACAAATTCTGACTGCATTTGGATCTATCGAAATGCAAACATGGGGCTATGGCATAAAATTACTCAGTAATATTGTATTTGCTGTGGTTTTTGCTACCGACCAAGCATTAGTTATCCGTCGTTATCTTTCTGGTTGGCGATGGATAATTGCGACTACCATTGGTTGGTTAACTGCTGATTGTGTAGCAACTGCCTGGATTAATTATATTGCTTCAATTGCTAATTCTCTTAATGAAACTTTATCCCCTGAGTTAGCAATTATCTTTGGATTTTTATCAACAATTGCCTATATTTTTTCAGGTCTGTGGATGGGACTATTGCAATGGTTAGTTGTACGCCGTTATACAATCAAATCCTGGTGGTGGAATTTTGTGCCATCAGTTGCTTTTTTGTTAATTAGTGTGTTGGTCTTATTGCTATCATTAATGCAAAACTTCATACCAGAAGCAATATTGTATGGCAGTCAACAAGGATTCACAGCAACTATCCTAGGAATAGTACCAGCCATTGGTTTTTGTAGTTTAAAAAGACGCTTACCAAGACAAACTCAGGCAAGTTAAGCCGAAAATTTTAAGTAGGAAATACATTTATGTTTCACTACAACCCGTTAGCATGTTTACCTTCATCAGCCGAATTACCAGATTCTGACGATACACCTGTGGATAATGAATTACAAATATTAATTCCCAGCTTATTATTATCAATTTTAACCAGCATTTGGCACAGTCGTGAAGACTGGTTTTTTGGTATAAATATGGGTATTTATTATGCAGCGAGTACACCTGCGATCGTACCTGATGGATTTTTAAGTTTAGGTGTCGAACGTTTTATTGGTGAAAATGGACGTTCTAGTTATGTGATGTGGGAAGAAGATGGTATACCGCCAATTTTTACGTTAGAAATTGTCTCCCAAGCATACAATTATGAATACGAACAAAAGAAATTAGATTATGCTCAATTGGGAGTATTATATTATGTAATTTACGCCCCAACACGCTTACGCCGGAAACGCCAACGGCTGGAAGTTTATCGCCTAGTTGATGGAGAGTATATTTTACAATCTGGTGATAAAATTTGGATGCCAGAAGTTAATTTAGGTATTGGCAGAGAACGTGGAACTTATCAAGGTATGACACGAGAATGGTTGTATTGGTACGATGAAAATGGTAGACGATATCCAACACCAGAAGAATTGGCAAATGCACGACAACAGCAACTAGCAGAAACCCAAAACCAACTTCAAGAACTCTTAGCTAAATTACAACAAAAAGGTATCGACCCTAACAATTTATAAAAACTATGGGAAACATCAGTTCAGTAGTCATTGCTACTGGTACACATGGCAATGAATTTACAGGTATATATCTAGGTAAAAAATTTGAACAGTTGCCAAAACTGATTCAGCGTCAAAGTTTTGATACTCGCGTTTTGTTGAGTAACCCCAAGGCTTTTGCAGCAGCCAGACGCTATATTGACAAAGACTTAAATCGTTGCTTTGCAGCAGACGATATCAAAAATCCCCAACTTGCAAGTTATGAAGATATTTTGGCAAAAAATATCTATTATTTACTAGCAGAAGAAAGCAAAAATCAGCAACAAGTTATTATTGATTTACATAGTTCTACTGCAAATATGCAGTTAACTATAATTTTAGGTAGCCAACATCCATTTATCTTACAATTAGCTGCTCATTTAAGTGTAATTAACCCTGATGTGAGAATTTGTTATTCTCAACCCACAAGAGATTCTAATTTTCTGTGTTCAATATCTGAATTAGGTTTTGCGATTGAAGTGGGGCCTGTAGCACAGGGAGTTTTAAATGCTGAGTTATTTCAAAAAACTGAAGCGTTAATTTATCAAGTTTTAGACTATATCGAAAGTTATAATCAAGGTTTATCTCAACCATCAAATACTAATTTGACATATTATCAGTATACAGGAGTTATTGATTATCCTCGTAACGAAGCTGGAGAAATTATTGGCATGATTCACCCCGAACTCCAGTTTCGAGATTATCAACCGCTTAACCCTGGCGAACTGATATTTTTAACATTAGAAGGAAATGCGATCGCCTATCAAGGCACATCTACAGTTTACCCCATTTTTATTAACGAAGCTGCATATTATGAAAAGGGAATTGCCATGTGTTTAACCCAAAAGAAAAGCATCCAAATTTAAATTTTAGCGCCAACCACCCAACATCAAAAAACAGCCCCCATTCAATAAAGCTGTCAGTGCTGCACCAATAACTACACCATTCCTCATAGCTATTAGTCGCTTCCTTTGTAAAAAAATGCAAAGCGGAATCACATATAAAAGTTGCCAAAATAAAAAACCAAGACTACCAATAATCCAAACTTGTAACCCTGCGTAGCTACCAGAACGGTAATGTAACGCCACGAGATAACCAAGAGCAAATATTATGATCATTGCTATGATGTGGCATCCTAAAAGTAATAAGATGCCTAAGATGGTTTGAAAAATTTCATTTCTGTTATTGCTTGGTGACATTCAATTAATCCAACTTAACATTAATTAAATTTCCGCATATTTCTTATTTACTAGGGCATACCCAGCACTACCTTCGCGGTAAAAAATATTGAAAGTATCGAAGGGAATAATTCTACCATCTGGGTGAACAATATGAATACAGGAACGCTTGACTGAACGCACATCAAAATTGTAAGGGTCAAGAAACTGTACAATCATGACTCGAAATACATTGCTATAGTTAATATTTTCAGGTACGGGTAACATTGGTAAACAACACAAAAGTTGCTTTAAGGATACAGCCGCCGAATTAGGCGAGTGACTTGTAGAAAAGAGTTGAAATATGTGCTTTTTCAGTTCTTCATTTTGTTCATATAGTACGCTATTGGGTACAACATCTACAAAAATATCAGGATTTATTAAACTAGTTAGAGGTATCACTTTACCGTTAAGTTTCAAAGCATAAGCCATCGCTAAACAATCAGGATGGCAAGGCACAGGTAGAATATCTTCTGATTTAAAATGAGGACTTTGTTCGAGAATTGAGCGCCGAACTTCGGTTAAAGTATATCTGTCTCGTTTTGCATCAAATCCTTCTAATCTACCTGCTACTTGTATCGGCTGGAAGGTTACGCCACGAATACATTTTTGTTGTAAGGCGTAATCGATAATTTTACCAATTTCGTGGTCATTCAGCCCTTTTTTCAGGGTAACGACCAATGTTGTCGAGATATTATATTCGTTGAGATGTTCGATTGCTTTTTCTCGAACTTCCCTTAAATCTGCACCGCGTAATTCTTCTAAAGCTGCCTTGGCAAAACTATCAAATTGCAGATATAATTCAATTCCTGGCATATATTGACTGAGGCGATCGCAAAATGATTTATCCTTGGCAATCCTCACGCCATTGGTATTAATCATTAAATGCTTAATCGGCTTACTTTTGGCAATATCTAAGATTTCAAAAAACTCAGGATGAATAGTTGGTTCACCGCCACTTAACTGTACTATCTGCGGTTCACCTTCATTTGCCACCACCGCATCAATCATTTTTTCGATATGCGCTAAACTGCGATGGCGACGCGGTTGTTGGGATATTTCCGAAACCTCAGCCGTACCAGAATCAGCATAACAAATTGGGCAGGAAAGATTGCATCTATCTGTGACTTCAACCAAAGTTAAACAACTATGCTGTTCATGGTCAGGACACAACCCACAATCATAAGGACAGCCATGTTTAATTGGCGTATTAAACTTTAAAGGCATATCCCCTGGCTTAATAAATTCCAGTGATTTTTTATAATATTCAATATCATCTGCAATTAAAACTTTTTCCTGTCCATGCGTCGGACAGTGTTTAATCATGTAAACACAGCCATCTTGAAAAATAATTTTGGCTTCGACTTTCACAAGACATTTTGAGCAAATGCTATTTGTTAAAGCGTAAAACAGATAATTTCTAGTAGGATTCATAAATATTTTGCTTAGTTATTTACTCTTGTACTCTTCTGTGTGTCTCTGCGCGACGGCAGTCGCTACAATCCCTAAGTCCTAATTACTTTGGTCGTTCACTGTTGCGTTTGAAATTTTTATCCTGCAAGGATACACTACCGATACCTTGCAAAATCCCGCGACCAATTAAACCTAAACCGCGACCAATGATTTGGGTTAATACAAAAACAATCCCACTACCTAAAAAAGATAATAGCGATCGCAGACGAGGAGCGATCGCATCTCGCAATTCTAGCCCCAATGTCACAAATAAAGGAATACCAGAAAGCCTTGCTAGTTCTGCGTTCCGAGGAGCGTAAATCGAAATTTTCGCAATTCCCCGTGGGGCTAAAACAAATAACTCATAGCGGCTCTCAAAAATTGCTTGAGCTTCATACACATAATTATTTAAGCGATATTTCCATGACAAATCATTTCTAAAGCGTTCTATTTCTCGCGTCGAAATTAACTGGCGGCTGTAAAAATCCTTTTTGATACTTTCCACATCTGCTAAATAATTTAATAATGGTTGGATTACTGCATTTGCTACTTGAATCAATAAATTCTCTAAAATGATTAATGCTTGAGTTTGGGCAGCATTACTATCAGCCAGATAAATATGATTATCTATATGCAAATCTGTTTGCATTAACAAATAAGAAAATAACTCGACGACAAACGGGATTTTATTTAAAAGTTCATTTTGAATAACTCTCGGATTTTGCAATAAAACATTGATGACTGTCAGATTTTGTTTGCCGACTTGTACCTGAGAAAATTTACCAAAAAAATCTGTAACTGTTGCTTGCCATAAATCAAACAAGATAGTATTTTGCAATCCTTCTAGCTGGATTGTAGTGATTTGACCATTCCGCAGTTCCTCTAGCTGTTTAGTTAATTTTTGCAAAATTAGATAAAGTAATTCACGTTTTTTATCTACTTGTAAGATGTCAATTTCTAAAGGTGTATCTGTAATATTTTCTAAAGAAAACTGTAACTTGGTTATACAAGCTGTAAACAAGTTTGATTGTACAGCGATCGCGCTAAGTAAAGGTGGCGAAGTTAGCTGCGGCTGAGTATTTGTGATCATCATCGCACTATTCACCGTCGGCATAGTAGGTAATTCTGGCGGCGGAGAAAATTGCTGTTGTTGCCTTTCTTGGGGTGGAATTAATAAATGATTGAGTAACCAACGCGCCGCCAATAGTTCTCGCCGTTGTCCCGCTAAAACTGCTTGGTCTAAAATGGGCAATCCTGGTATTTGTAATTGCGTGGTAACTTTGGTGAGGGAAGCGTTAATGTAGTTAATTCCTGACAAATGTAAACTATGCCGCAGTCGAAATAAAGGCAAATGTGCGGTTGGCGGGCTAGGAGGTTGGGCAAGATTAAGATTAACTATCCAATGGTCACGCCCAGCTGCGATTTCTTGCATAGCATCGACTAGTTGAGCAACGGGAGTACCTTTAGGACAGTAACCATTTACACCAATGGCCTGTGCTGCTGACAAAATAGTCGAATCTTGCACAGAAGTGAGCAGCAAAATCGTTAGTGTGGGGTATAACACTTTTAGTTGACGGCACAATTCCAACCCTGGGAGATGGCTATCAAATGAGCGACCATTAACTAATTCCAAAACTACCAAATTGACCTGCTGATGGTCTGATTGGGCTAGTTCTGCCAATATTTGCAAAGCAGCAGTATCGGATTCGGCTTCTGCTATCACTTGCAAGTTGGATATTTCCGCCAAAGCTACCCTTAGCCCTAAACGAAAAATTGGGTCTTGGTCAATTAGCAGTAATTTGAGGGGGCGATCGCTCATAATGGGCTTAGATACTAAGCGTATTCTTACCCATTGTTACCTGTTTTCGTCAACCAATAAATGATTCATAATTACATAGGCGGAGTCTTAATTGTGTAATTAAATGAACCTCAGTATCCGGCAGTGGTTGGCAGAACGCCATATTGAAATCAGTCAAATTCGAGAATTTACCCTTGGTCAATTAGCGGGAATTGCCTACCGTATTGTTCAGGATATGGAAGTCAAAAGCCTGGCTCCACTTGATATCTGTACTCTGGCAGAAGTTTTAGAATTATCATTAGGTTCGGTTTGGCAAGACATCACAATCATCGCCCGCTTAACAGAAAGCTTATTACGTAGTCTCAGTGAAAAAAAGGCTCTAAAACGAAATGAAGGTACATGGTTAACGTTTCAAATTGCCTATCTTCATGCTTTGCAGCAAATTCTGGCACAAGAAGTTAGCTTACAAAGACCTTGGCTGAATCGTGCTATCATTCCTAATCCAGTCCCAGTCTTAAAAGAGTTGGCTAGCATTAGTCTGCAAGATGTCCAATTGCAAGGGCTGTTAAAAACTCTCAGTCCAGGTAAATTAACTGATACTCAAGCTGAACAAGCACTTTCTGTAGTAGCAGATTCATTATTAGTACAACAAATGAATCATGCTACTGTTGCGTGGCTAGTTGCTAATGGTGCTGAAGATTTAGAAGCGAAATTGTTAACCCAGCGTTTAAGTCATTCTCTGACGGGATATTTACTCAAAGTGATTGCAGAGAACGCACCACCTTTAGCCCAACTCCAAAAATTTTTCCAATTAGGCACTGCTAGTAATATTTCGCCTCCAGATGCCAAAGTGGGAACATCTACTCACCCAAATGTCGGTGACAAAATTTATTTACATAGAGAAAATTATCGTGCCAGTTTGTTACAAAATCTGAGTACACCTTTATTTATCGAATCTTTTGCACTCAAAGATATCTATGTTCCAATTAAAGGTTTGCCAGTTGCCGCCAATAATACTAATGCAGTTGATGTCAGAAAATGGGTAGAAGAACAGTTAGAGAATTTAGAAACTATCACAGTTATTGAATCAGAACCAGGTTATGGTAAAACTAGTTTCTGCCAAATTTGGGCAGCACAAGTAGCGCGAGAACTTTATCCTAAATGGATGCCAGTCATCATTAGACTGCGCGATATTCAGTATGGGCAAACTTTAGCAGAAACGCTGAATTCTGGTTTTGGTTTTAATTCTCAGATTAATTTAGCAAATTGGTTAGAACAAGAACATCCTCAGTATGTATTGATTTTAGATGGATTAGATGAATTGCCCCCCTCTAGTTTAGGAACAAGGGCAAAGGTAATTTTTCTGCAACAATTAATTAAATTTCAAGCTCAAGGTAAACATAAAATTATTTTAACTAGCCGGAAAAATACTTTAGAATCAATCGACTTAGATTTATCAGAGCAATTACAAAAAATTATTATTCAACCATTAGACCAAGAACAACTCAAACAATGGTTTCAGCAATGGGCAATGTTATTATCGTTGCCCATTGCCCAAAATTTCTTTAACTTTTTAAAACAATCTGGGCTATTTGTTAGTAAACCCCAGTTTCCCGAACTTGGGGCTTTAGTTCGTCAACCTTTGATGTTGTATTTGTTAGGAGTGCTGCACCGCGACGCACTTTTAGAAGATGAAATATGGCAGGCTGGACAAACTAACACCGCTACTTTAGTGTGGGAAATGTATGATCGGTTGCATCGCTGGTTATTAGGTTATCCTGCCATTGGTGGGATTAAAACTATGCTGATGCGTTCGGGTTCGGCGCATATCCACCGTACACAAGAAGCGATCGCTAATTTACTCTCCAATCGCCATCCCCAAGATATATTAAACCAAATGCAGGCGATCGCCCTGCAAATTTTACATAGCGATCGCTCTCAAATTCCCCTACTAGAAAACTTTCCTGTCAACACCCTACCAGCTTTCTATTTCAAAACTGTTGAATCAAAACTCCTCACAGAATTTTCTCACCCCAAATTAGGTCAATATCTTTGTGCCACAGCGATTGTCAATCAATTACAAACGCTTACTCAGCAGCAAGAAAATGACTACGGAACACTAAATTTTCGTCTAGATTCCCTGAGTAGTGTTGCCCAACATCTTTATAATTTACTGGGCTATGGTGTCCTCAATCAAGACACCGAATCATTAATCATTGAGAGTCTGCGGCACAAGCCAAAAAACGATTTTTCTCTAGCATTATTGTTAACACGTTTAGAATTATTTTGGTGTGGTTATTGTCAAGGGCGTTGGTTAGATGAAGGCATTGCTCATCAAGCTTGGCAGTATTTTCACACACTCAAAAATCCTCTAACTGTCGAACAAATTAATACTTATGTCGGCATAAATATCTTTATCTTACTGTCAGCTTGCTATCGACTGGAAAAAATTTCCTTTGCTCCTTGCGGTAATCCTCAGAATTTGACTGAGTTTTATCCAGAGGCATTGTTAAGTTTAATTGGTCGCACGGCAATTTTGTCGAATCATCTGTTGAAAAAGCGCGTTTTCTGGCAATCTCTAGCAGGAATTAACCTGGCAAAAGCATCGTTGTTGCAAGTTTCCCTACCTGAGGCAAATCTTGAGCGCACAAATTTTTCGGATGCTAATTTAACTGGTGCTAATTTAGCTGGTGCTAATTTAACTGGTGCTAATTTAACTGGTGCTAATTTAACTGGTGCTAATTTAACTGGTGCTAATTTAACTAACGCAAACTTCGCTAGTGCTAACCTCTCAGGTGCTAATCTGACTAACGTCAACCTAGAAACAGTTAACTTTACTAACGCTTGTTTATTTAATGCCAGTTTGACTGACTCTAACCGAGAAATTGCCACACTCCAAGGCGCGCTATTTTCGCTAGAACAATTTCACACCTTGAAAAAATTGCTCTTGCAACCATCATTGATCAATCCTGTTAGCACAGCAGACAAAACCGAACCCTGGTTAATCAATCGCCCAGATATCAAGATGGTTGAAAGCCCAGAAGGAGAAACAATTTCAGCGATGAATTTATACGATGATGACGCTGAAGATGAAACAGTCTTCGGTGTGAATCCGAGTGATTATGATTAGGCAACTAAACAAGGCAAAAGTTAAAAAGCAAAGCATTCAGCACTTTACTTTTCACACTTCCTCATTCGGTGTGCGATACCCATAGAAATTAATGCTGTATTCGGTAATCTGCACGCCTGTTTGCTGCTCAACTTGACGCAGTAATTCTTCTGGTAGTTCTATATGCACATCCAGAATTTGATTAGTATCCAAGCAGTTGACATGACTGTGAGCATCGCTAATATTGCCGTACAAACGACCATCGCAGTGTTCGATGCACTCAATGATGCCTTGGCTAGATAAGGCTTCGAGGTTTTGATAAACAGAAGTATGACCGATATCTTTGCCTTGTTGATTGAGGCGATCGTAGATTTCTCTGGCAGATAGATGCTCGTTTGCTTGCCACAGCAGTTCCAAGATAAAGCGACGCTGGCGACTGACGCGCATTCCCAACACTTGACATCTATCAAGCGCATCTTCTAAGGAACGAATTTGTTTTTTAGCTACTGTTGGTTTTTGCATATTAGTTTTCTCTAACTATTCAGGAAATTGGCTATTTCCGTATTTATTGGTTCTTTTTGATATAAAAAAATATTACATAGTGTTTGTGGCATCTAGCTGAGTTTAACAGAGGCGATCGCAAAACCAGTCACAGCCTCAAACTAGCGCATTGACAGCTTTTTGCAGATTCGTTTCTCATATCCCTAGCTAAAACAAACTCATTACAACTTTAGCTTAAATTTATGGTTGATGTCCACCTTGGGGTAGGTGTAGTTCCTCTCACATAAGTAGTAGAAAGAAAATATTAAGTTAATTTTGTAGTCAGTTTTACTTTTAAAAGTAAATAATTATTTCAATCACAAATTTGCAGTTGGCAATCCTCAGGCTGTCGTCAACAATAAAATACCAACCGTCTGGCAAAAGTCTTGTAAGCTAATCATCATTTAAATTGCACCATATTCATAGTCATCAAAGCTGCAAACTCTCTCCCAGGCTCCCTGCGCTATAGCTGTGCTTTCTTATATGATTAACAGCTTATCTGAGCCTTAAAATTTGGTGAGAATTTCATCAATCTAGTCGATGTTGACTCTTGTTTGAGTTTGCTAAATATATAAGTGTTGAGTTTGTCAACAATCAACTAGGTAAACTTTTTTAACATTGATAGAATCAAACTACACCAAGTTAAAAACTATTTTGTTGGTTCTACTACCGGGATTGTTGATATTTCTTAACAACTAAAATACACAGTGAGGTGTATATGACAATTACTTTAAATCACACCATAGTACCCGCACACGATAAACAAGCAGCAGCAGAATTTTTTGCCAAAATTTTTGGCTTAAATGTTGCAGAACCATTTGGTCATTTTGCTGTGGTTCATGTTAACGATACACTAACGCTCGATTTTGCTGACAGAGAAGATTTTGAGTCACATCATTATGCGTTTCATGTGACTGATGCAGAGTTTGATACGATTTTTGCGCGGGTAAAAGCAGCAAATTTAGAATATAGCAGTGACCCTTTGCATCAAAATAAAGGTCAGTTAAACTACAGAAATGGTGGACGGGGTTTTTATTTTTATGACCTTGATGGCCATAACTTAGAACTGTTGACCCGTCCATAAAATTGTTGTATTAACTACAGCAGAATACAGGTTAATTACTTTATTTACCTGCATTCTGCTGTAAATTTTCTGCATACTTCATAGTACAGGTCGGCGTAAATAAACAGACCATAAGAAATTGCTAAAAGGCTTGTGCTATCCTTCTCCTTTCTTTTTCCTTTTGCCTTGTTGTAATAGTTATTTTTTCACTAAAAAGTATGCGTTAGTATACTCAGGTAATTTACTGATGTACTGCCCAAATTCTTCTTGACTCTGAAAAATTCCGGCTAAAAAATCGAGTTGATAAAGATTAGGTAAAAAAGCCCCGCCTGTATCAGCAATAACTCCCATTTGTAATTGCTTGCGTCCAGCTTTTGTGTGTTCTAGCACCACTATTCTACCTAGACCAATATTTAAGACATCTCCAGCAAAAGTTACTCCTGGCTTGATAGAAATTTTGGCATCTATTTTATAGCCATAACCTTTGATGGCATCTACTTGTTTAAAATACCAATAACGCTTTTGTGCCGTTGCTTTTAAACCACGGATATAAGACATTCCATTATTTTTATCAACATTGAAAAATGCCTTAGTACCATCGATAAAATTAATCAGTACAGTTCCCTGCATCAGAGCTTCTTCTAAACCAGTGCGCGTTAGATATGCTAAAGGTTGAACTTTGCCATATTCTTTTCCACCTGGTTCATAAATTCCTGATAAAACATCTTGTTTTGTATAGCGAGTGTAAAATTTATCGGTACTTGTTGTTGTTTTTAAACTATAAATTGGGGTGTTAAATTTAGCTGTTTTTGTGTGCGAACCAGGATGGGTAAAAACAGCATATTTAGTCATGCGTAATTGCTGCTGTTTGGGATTTTGTGTATTATAGGCAGTCCATCTAATAACTCGAAAATTTTGATTGATAAAGTTAACATCTTGTAGGCGAGTTGGTTGATTATTGGCAATATCTTCTTGCAAAGTCACTATCATGAAATCCAGAGTTTTGAGAACATCTTCAATACTTACGCCTTGAGTTCCTAATAAACCCTTACGCAAAACATCTGGGTCAGCACTAGAGTGTTCTTGAAAATATTTTCTGGTATTAATAAGAGTGGTTAATAAATCTGCTTGGTTAAAGTTAACTTTTGTAGTTGGTAGTTTTCCTGGTGATAAAACTTGATTACCTTTAACACTGAATTTATAATTTTTCCATTCATCTATAACGGCATAGCTAATATTGGTAGATGCGGCATTTTGGCTAGATGTGGGTATTTTTTGTTTTTCTAGCAGGTTAGTAGTTGTGACTTGGGGAATTAAAGCCTTGGGCAACGGCGCGCTAGGTAGATTCCCTGTCTGCATTGATACTAGAGAAGCTTGAGGTTGTAATAGCTCAGAATTTGTTTGAGTAGCTAGCTGGTCATTTTTCGCTTGAGTATCAGAACAGCCATAAGTCAGACTAGAAGCGAGGATAGCAGCACAACCAACAGTCAAGCGAATTTTTGAATTGAACAAATTACTCATAAGTGTAGAAATTTCTATTAGTAAATAATAATTACACTTGCTTAATATCTGGAGATATTATTTTGACATTGCAAAAACGCTGAATACAATGGTTGATTATATCAAGTACAAAACTACATTCTTGGCTCACAAAGCAGCATCACCTATTGGGGATGGTGACTTTTGTATTTGTGTAATTAATATTACCAAATTTATTACCTCTTATTTTTAGCCAATCTAGCAGTTTAGATAGGAGTGACAAACAAGTCCAGGACTTACGCACAGAGATTATCTGTGAAGATTGGGTGTCAGGGTGAAAGGGTATGGGGTGTAAGGATAGACCTAATTTAGATCCAAATAAATCTATTCTTTGTTCCCTGTCGCTGTTTTTCGTTCCTTTTTGTGATAAATAAGTGGGCAAATAAAATCGGACTTCTATATAAGACTAATATTTGATTTCTGCCAAAAATCAGTACACCCAGAAAACGCTTCTTTCCTACTCTCTGACTACATAAATTCCCAAATCAAACGGGATTTTTATATACAGCGTTTCTCAGTTTGATGCAGTACATCTTTCAAGGCGAGAGAGACTAGGGGCTAGAGACTAGAGACTAGAAAATGTACCTCATCTATTTCAAAAAGGCTGCAAGCACTCAGTACTAGCATATAGACAGGGCTTTTGGCTACTTTTGGCAAAGAATTTAGGAAAAATTTTTGATATTTATGCCCAAGGTAACAATCTCTGTTCTGCTCCGAAAAACTTACCTAAACTTACTCAAAGAAAGTTGATTAGTTTAGTGTTTTCTTCCTGCTTCAATCAAGGTAGTCGGCTACTGCTTGTCCACAGGCGTTAA
>NZ_JACJRU010000067.1 GCF_014697425.1 Nostoc sp. FACHB-110 | reverse complement strand
GAGATTTTACCGCAGACCCATGAAACATTTGTGCAAGTTGCAATGATTCGGTTAATGCTGAGAAGACTGGCTTAATTGATTCGTTTAATACTTTCCAAACATCCTCTAAGAAGGTAACGGGCAAGACCCAAATGCAGTAAATTTTCGTCTAAACAATTTTTATTGAATAAATCTAAGATGTTTTTTCTAGCAATTTTATTTAGTTCTTCTGTAGAAATATTATTAGCTTCAGGAATTGCATCATTCTCAAAATTAAATTGCAATTGCTCATTCGATTGATATTGTCTCCCTTCTGATATTGAATTAGATTGGTCTTCAATAAGAATATCAGGAGATATTTTCTTAATTTCTCCTAATGCTATTATTGTACCTTTTTCCTCTTCATCTACTGCTGTCTGTACTTCATTTATTTTGTCAATTTCTTCAATTAAAGGAAGATTATATTCTGGATATAATAAGAAACTTAGTAATTTATAACTTTTCGGTAAGAATTCTACACGTGTTTCATTTATATCTACCGAAGTTTGTAAATTTTCAGTTTTTAATTTATATATCTCTGATGAGGATTGCAGGTTAGAAGATTTACAAATATACTTGGATAAATTTTCAATTTTTTCAGCTTTTGTTTGCTCCTCTAATCTTTCTGGATCAAATAAATCATCTTTCAAAAACTGCTCAATTTGTTTTATCTCTGTTTTACTAACTTGGAGCGTAAGTCTATGAGATGTATAAATATACTCTGAAACGTCGTGTAAGGCTCTGTATGCTTCTCTGCGAGTTTTACAGAATATACGAAAATCGTCAACATACCGTGTATGAGCATATCCCTCTCGTAGCAGAAACATATCAACATCATTTAAACAAGCTTCAGCCAATAAAATAGATGGTGTAGGCCCTACTGGAATTCCTCTTGAATGACCACGTGTCAAATTCATCAAGAAGTTTTCAAAATTCGATGCACGCTCAGATGATATTCCAGCTACTTCTAAAGCATTTCTTATACGATGATGGCTTATTTGATTATAAAAATCTGCGATATCTGCCGTAATAACATACTTATAATTATCTGATTCTGCTAGTTCAACAGATTTTGTATCGAAGTCTTTCCAACCATTATCTTGACAAAATAACCGGCCATCAGCATGAAGGTCTACTCTATAAGAACAAGCTATTTTACGTTCTCGAGGTATACGGTAAGCTTCAATCAAATTCGCCGCCTCATATATTAAAGCTGCATATATGAGTGTATCGATCGGATCAAGTTGAATAGCAACACGAAATCCTCCTTGAGGCTTTGGTACAAGGAATCTTTGGAAGGGACGACCTTCATGCTTTGCTATATCAATTTCCAATATGTCATTTTTTAGTCCTGTCCAGCTATATCGCATTGCTTCATACTCGAATGGAACTGGAAATATATCAGTATCTCCAAACTTTTGGATATGAGCGAAAGCCCAATCTAGAGATTCTAGTTTAAGAGAATCTTTAATTTTAGTCATAATAAAAATGCTTGGTTATATAAATAAAAATTTTTGGGGAATTAGAGTTATTTTATATCATTGTATTTGATGTAATACTGTTGACTGTTGCTGAATATCAACTCCGATCGCATCCCTCCCCCAGATACAACGCCTCATTCTAAAGATTTCTGGACAATTGTAAGGGAAATGAAATATTGATGTTATTTTGGACTGCAACGAGTAGCTTGCTCAATCTCAGACTCTCAACAAGGTTGATGGTGTTGCAGTGGTCGGAATAGTTATCGTTTCTCATAGTAAACAATTGGCTCTGGGTGTGCAGGAACTCGCTGCACAAATGGTTCAGGGCAAAGTTGCGCTTGCGGTGGCGGCTGGTATTGACGATGCAGAAAATCCACTCGGTACGGATGCGCTGAAGATTTATGAGGCGATCGCATCTGTATTTAGTGATGATGGTGTATTAGTATTGATGGATCTTGGTAGCGCAGTCATGAATGCAGAAATGGCTGTGGAGTTCTTGCCAGAAGCACACCAAGAAAAAGTATACCTCTGTGAAGCACCATTGGTAGAAGGTGCGATCGCGGCTACCGTTGCAGCCGCTACAGGTAAAAATATCCAGCAGGTAATAGCGGAGGCCAGAGGGGCATTAAACGCCAAAGCTACGCAATTAGGCATTACTAATACAACAATTGATAGCAGTATTAATACACAATCAATAACAAGTGCTGCTTATCCGAATCGAGAAATTCGGCTGACTGTTCATAATCGTTTAGGCTTACACGCGCGTCCGGCGGCGCAGTTTGTCGCCACAGCCGCAAAATTTCAATCTCGCATTCATGTGCAGAATTTAACCAGAAATACTGCCGTTGTTCGGGGTGACAGTATTAACCAAGTGACTACTTTGGGAGTACGTCAAGGACACGAAGTTTTAATTACTGCGACTGGTATTGATGCAGATGCAGCACTCGCCGCATTACAAATTTTATTTGCAAATAACTTTGGTGAAGATGATAAGGCTGTAGTCTCGCCGCCAACATTCCAGCCGGAAGCAACAGCAGCAACTCATGGCGAACTTTCAGGAATTGCGGCTTCTCCCGGAGTTGCGATCGCACCTGTAATTCATTATCAACCTGCTCCGGTGACAGTAACACAATACCACGTCAACGACCCAGAAGCAGAATTGCAGCGTTTACAAGCAGCTATTCACACCGCGCAACAAGAAATTCAGACAATTTTTTCCCAAGCAACTTTGCAAATCGGTGACACGGAAGCCGCCATTTTTGATGCTCATTTACTATTTTTAGAAGACCCTGTGTTGTTGGAAACTGTACAGCAACGCATCATGGAACATCACCTCAACGCCGAAGCAGCTTGGCAAGCCGCAGTGGATGAAGTTGCAACTTCCTACCGCACTTTAGATGATGCGTATTTAAAAGAACGTGTCGAAGATGTGGTGGATGTGGGACAAAGAGTGCTGCGACTGTTAGCCGGAAGTGCTGCTAGTAGTTTGTACCTTGCCGAACCAGCGATTGTAGTCGCCACAGATTTGACACCTTCCGATACAGCCGGGTTAGACCCCAGTAAAGTACTCGGTATTTGTACGGTGTCAGGAAGTGCTACATCCCACAGTGCGATTATTGCGCGGACATTGGGGATTCCCGCCGTTTTGGGTGTCAATCCCGAAGTGTTGCGCTTGCAAGATGGTACTTTAATGGCGTTGGATGGTGAAAGCGGTAAAGCGTGGGTAGAACCAGAAGCAGATATTCTCGGTGCATTAGAAGCTAAACGAGAAGCTTGGCAAACTGCTAAACAAGAAGCACTCGCCAAGGCGCATCAACCAGCAATTACCCGTGATGGCAAACAAATCAATATCCTCGCCAATATTGGTGGTATTGCAGATGTCCAAGCGGCGGTGGCTGGTGGTGCGGAAGGTGTGGGACTGTTGCGGACAGAGTTTTTGTATTTAGGGAGAAACACAGCACCCACAGAAGAAGAACAACTAGCAGTGTATCAGGCGATCGCCCAAGTTTTAGATAACCGTCCGCTAATTATCCGCACCCTCGATGTTGGCGGTGACAAGCCATTACCTTATTTGCGAGTTGGTTTTCACGAAGCTAACCCCTTCTTAGGCTGGCGGGGGATTCGTTTTTGTTTAGATCATCCAGATTTATTTAAAACTCAGTTAAGAGCAATTTTACGCGCCAGTGCGGAACACAAAATTAAGGTGATGTTCCCGATGATTGCTAGTGTGACGGAAGTACGGGCAGCTAAGGCAATATTAGGGGAAGTACAGACAGAACTGCGGCAAGCGGGTATTCCTTTTGATGAAAATCTCCCAGTTGGTGTCATGATTGAAGTCCCGGCGGCTGTCGCCATCGCTGATCATTTAGCGGCGGAAGTCAACTTTTTTAGTATTGGGACAAATGATTTAAGTCAGTATGTCATGGCAGGCGATCGCACTAACCCCAGAGTAGCGTATTTAGCCGATGCTTTACACCCTGCTGTATTGCGAATGATTCAACGAACTGTTAAAGCCGCCCACGCCGCCGGAATTTGGGTAGGATTATGTGGGGAATTAGCCGCAGATCCAACCGCCTCCGGAATATTATTAGGTTTGGGGTTGGATGAATTGAGCGTCAATCCCCAAGCTATCGGGATAATTAAACAAGCGATCGCAAAATTAACTGTAGCTCAAGCCGAGGCGATCGTCGCAACAGCATTACAACTAGATTCTGCAAATGATGTTAGAGCTTTAGTGCAATAAAATCTAAAGCCTGAACAAAAACTCCGCGTAACTTTGCGTTTACCTCAGCGATACTCTGCGTTTAAATTTTTATTACTTGTTCAACTATTTTCCTGCTGTTCTAATAAACTAACCAAATCAGAGATTGCAGAAAAATCAACAAATTCCTCACCCAATACTTCCAATTGTTCAGTAGATAATACTCTGATACGCTCAATAATCAATGAGTCTATCTCACCAAAACGTCGAGTTAACAGACGCATCAAAAACCGGAAAGCTTCTTGTTGTTTTCCCCTTTCTTCTCCCTTCTGCAAAATATCCTGATAAATTACTGACTCTTGCATAACATCCTCGCTTAAAAATTGACGAATTAATCCCTTTTCAAATTTCAAACCAGCTAAAATTTCGGTATAAGCTACAATATCTTGCCTAACATTGCTATCAGGAATTCTAGCAAGACTCTGGGCAACCTGCGACAACAACCGTTGAGGTGAATTTGTGCGTGTTAATGGTGCTAAAGGTAATAATGCAGGGTTATCGAGGAATATTGCTGAGTCTTGCTCCCACATTCGTAGAACTCGATAATGGTGATTAGTTGTCTCATTTACATATTCTTCAATAAAAGCAATTTCATTACTTGTCTCTTGTAAAAAAATTACTACCTGGGTTACGGGTAAATTATATTGACGTATTAACCGCACCGAATAATCCAGCATCCTGAATGGAAGTGGAGGATTTGAGATGGTGCGGGTTTGAAATTCGATATGTAAAATTCGATTAGCTGTTTGCAAAAATGTGACAGAATCAGCACGGATTGGCTCTAAACTCAATTCGGTTTTTAGTACCTTAACTTGTGTTGCTTCTTCAGGAAGTAACCAATTAACAAATTCTGCTGGGTATTTTTCAGCTAATACCTTACAAACGTTGTCAAAGCTCATAATTTACACATCAGCAATGAATAAAACTTGCGCTTTTTCTCCTGCTGCAATTAATGTTTGACCTATAGGTAAAACTGCTAAGGCATTAGTTTGAGATAAGTTAATTAAGTTACCAGAATTATGAGTACCGCCAGCTTTGTGAAATTCATAAACACCATTAACTAAATTTAAGCGTCCCCAAATATAAGTTTCACGTTTACCATTGGCACGTAATTCATCACGCGATCGCACCTTAATAAATTTTGCCTCCCAACCCTCAGCAAGTCCAGCTAATTTTTTAATTGCTGGTTGTACAAATCGCCAAAAAGTTACTAAAGCCGAAACAGGATTTCCAGGCAAACCAAAATAAATTGCTGAATTTTGCTGAGGAAAATTCGCCACAGTTAATGGTTTTCCTGGTGTCATTGCCACAGCCCGAATATGAATTTTCGCTCCTAAATGTTCCAAAATTTTATCTACATAATCATATTCCCCAACCGAAACCCCACCAGAAGAAAGCACAATATCAGCATTTGCTATGGCGTAAGCAATGGTTTCTTGTAAAGCTACAGGATTATCTTTCACAATGCCTAATAATAAAGGCTCTGCACCACTTTCTTTAACTAAAGTCGCCAAGGCATAATTATTAGAATCGACAATTTGTCCTGGTTGTAGCGGTGTATTTGGTGTGACTAATTCATCACCAGTAGAAAAAATGGCAACTTTTGGACGGCGATAAACTTTGACTTGGGGACATTGTGCTGCTGCTAATACAGCAATTTCCGCCGCCTTTAATTGAATTCCTGGGGGTAAAAGTTGGGTTCTAGCTTGGTAATAAGACGCTTTGCGGCGGACAAATTCTTGCGGTTGGGGTGCAACTTGAATAAACACGCGATTTTCCTCACGGCTTGTCCTTTCTTGCATAATTACAGTATCCGCACCTGCTGGAATTACCGCACCAGTAAAAATTCGCGCTGCTTGTCCTGGCTGAATTGTGGTTTTAGGTTGATATCCGGCGGGAATTTCTTCGACTATTTCTAAAATAGCTGGGTTTTCGGCATTAGCTTGCTGTACATCTACATAACGAACTGCGTAACCATCCATCGCCGAATTATCCCAATGAGGAAAGTCTAGCTGACTGGTGATGGGGTTTGCCAAAATGCGATCGCTTGCCGCCAATAAATCTACAATTTCTATATCGTGTTCCGCATTTAACGGCTGTACCAAATTTAAAATAATTGCTTCTACATCGCTAACTGGTAACATTGCTATTGCCTCAATTTATTCGCCTAATTATCCTTATAATGAAACTACTAATCAACTAAAAAGCCCAACATATCCTTTAATAATGTTGGGTTTTATCATAAATACCTCAGTAAGCTATTTTTCTGTAAGCCAAGATTTAAAGCTATACACTGCTGTTATATATCAAATTTTATTTGCTTTTTTGAAAATTTGATAATTACTGATTGCTTCTCCTGTAACTTCGGCATAAAGTACATCAGGGTCAAAATCTGCGCCATTCTCCCAATAAATCGTTCCCCACTCAGAATTTATTTTCACTTGTTGGAAATAGTTAATATCTTTTAGCGGGGCAAAAATCCCTGTAAAAGATATTAATTTACTAATATCAATAATTCCTTGTTTATTATCTTCAAACTTGATGTAAAGTTGATAACCTTCTCTCGGTTCGACAGCAATAATATCTTTAAGCATGACTTACTCCAATGGTTCAATTTTTTCTAAAGGATTATTGAGTCTAGCTTTTTCCCAGTTGTCCATCAATTCCGCTTTATGTAAATTCGCCCACTCCATGACAAGTGCTAATACTCTAGATGACAATTTACCTTCTAATATGGATAAAGTTTCAATATCAATAATTGCTTTTTGTTGATTATAACGAACATGGAAATGTGGCGGTGGATGGTCGTTATAATACATTGTAATAATAATTCCTAAAAAACGGCTAATTTCTGGCATTAAAACAATATAAAAATGAAGTTTTATTATATAGGAATACAGTTCGATTTATGAAAAAAATCCAGTATTATGTAGTGGCAAAATCGTGAAAGACTCCGGTAATGCACCTGAAAAATATTCAAGCTATATCCTGAATACTTACAATTCCCTTGCTACACCATGATTGTAGTAGCCATTTATTAGATTGCTGATCAAGGGCTGGTAAGACGCGGAAATTAAAAACATCTTGCCACACCTCAACACCATACTGAGTGACAAAAGTTTTTTCCAATTCTTGAAAAAGCAGATAATCACGGTCATCAATAGCACTCAGCATCGGAATGATAATGCTAACGGGGATTTGATTAGCAGTTGTCCCTGTGGATGTCATTCTGGGTAATCCTCTTAATATTAAGAATAGAAGCATAGATTATTTTTCCATATCTAAATAAAAATAACTGTTTTATATGACTATCGAAAGGATTCCGCAAAAACACTATCCCAAAGCTGAGATTTGGCGGCGTGGTCTGGCTTTGGGTTTGGATTTTTTAGGTGCTTGGTTAGTCAGTTCGCTATTTGGAAGTAGTAGCCTGGGTATTCAACTTGTCCAAATTTTAGTTTTTATCTTTTGTTGGCTGATTTTACGGGTAGTGGTGGTATTTAATAATCGAGGGCAAAGTTTGGGACGCTGGGCTTTTGACTTGAAAATCCTAGAAGTAGAAAATGGGCAAGTAGTGGGGAGAATTCCAGAGTTGCTGGCACTGGTGAAGCGAGAAGCTATAATTGGCTTTGGTGCTTTGTTGGTGTCGATCGCCCTTGGCAACCTGAGAGCAAATCCCACTGCTATACTGCTATTACTTCCTCTGGCAATAGACTGTGGTGCAGCTTTCTCTGATACTCAGTTGCGACAAGCTTTACATGACCGTTATGCTAGAACGTTCATAGTTTCGTCGCGTCGGGGTTACTCGCTCGATATAAAAATCAAGCGTTTAGTTGATACTTTGCAACGAAATGTGCGAAGATAGTCATTTGTGTAAATTTCTCTTCAGGCTTTACTGTTTGTAAGATTATGGCTAAGAGTAAAGGTGTCCGCATAATAGTGACACTAGAATGTACCGAGTGTCGTAGCAACCCTGACAAGCGTTCTCCTGGTGTGTCCCGGTATACCACCATGAAGAACCGTCGTAATACGACCAACCGCCTAGAACTGAACAAGTTCTGTACCCATTGCAACAAACATACCGTTCACAAGGAAATCAAGTAAAGATGAGTTACTATCGTCGCCGTCTGTCTCCCATTAAGCCAGAAGAGCCAATCGATTACAAAGATGTTGATTTACTGCGTAAGTTTATTACCGAACGGGGTAAAATTCTACCTCGACGGATCACTGGGCTGACTTGTCAGCAACAGCGAGACTTAACATTAGCAATTAAACGGGCGCGGATTGTCGCTTTGTTACCGTTCATCAACGCTGAAGGCTAAATCAATTTTAAGATTGGGATTTTAGATTTTGGATTAACAAGAAAAGCTAATTTACAAGCTTTGTCTTTCTGAGTCCAAAATCTCAAATCTGAAATAATAAAGTGTAAAATTGGTTCCTACATAAAATTATTGAGGCTTTGGATTTGATAATTAACATTAAATCCAAAATCCAACATCCAAAATCTAAAATTATAAGAGTGCGAGAGTTGTGGAGAAGGGGACGCTAGTTGAATTTAGGGTTCAAGGCGATCGCCGTCTGGGTGTGGTAGATCGTCCAGATGGCAAGACCCGTTGGTTTGTGGTAGATGAACGTGGTCAATCCCACAGCCTCGCGCCGAGACAAATTACATATACAGTAAACGGACAAACCTACAAGTCCTCGGAGATTCCGAAATTTCTCGAAGAAGTCAAGCCATATTTAGACCCATCTAGCTTAGAAGTGGCTTGGGAATTATTGGTGGAAGATGGAGAAGCAGTCACCCCATCGCAAATGGCGAATCTGCTGTTTTCCGCATCAGAACCAGCCCCTTGTTATGCAGCCCATTGCTTGTTATCAGATGACAAACTCTACTTCAAGCAAAAAGGCGATGCTTATGAACCGCGCACAACCGCCCAAGTAGCAGAACGTAAACACCAAATAGAAGTAGAAACCCTTAAAGCCAAGGGACAGCAAGAATTTTTAGTGCGGGTAGAACAGGCACTCAAGGGTGAAGCAGTAGAATGGCAAAGACACGATCGCCATCGTCTAGAAGCATTAGAAAAATACGCAGCTTTAATGGCTGATATTGTGCGGGAGGGAGTAAAATATGATGCGCTATCAAGGGCGTATCCTCCTCCAGCACCAGTCTTAGAAACGATGAATATGCTGGGGCGGCCTGCAACCCCCCAAGGAGCTTTTCAATTATTAGTAGACCTGGGCTGGTGGAGTCCCTATGAAAACTTGTTCCTGCGTCGTTCGTCAATTCCTGTTCAGTTTACTAGCAAGGTATTAGAAGTGGCGCAACAGCGTTTGGATTCCCCAACAACAGACTTGGATGCAAATCGCCTGGATTTGACTCATCTAAAGGTTTACACAATTGATGATGAAAGTACCACTGAGATAGATGATGGTCTGAGTTGGGAATCACTCAGCGATGGTCGAGAAAGATTATGGGTACATATTGCTGACCCCACACGTTGGTTAGAGCCAGAAGATGACTTAGATTTAGAAGCCAGAAAGCGGGGAAGCACAGTTTATTTGCCCACAGGAATGGTTCCCATGTTCCCAGAAATCTTGGCGACTGGGCCGATGAGTTTGGTACAGGGAAAAATTTGTTGCGCCCTGAGTTTTGGAATTATTTTAGATAGTGATGGGGCAGTCGAAGATTACAGCATTCACGCCAGCTTGATTAAACCGACATATCGCCTCACCTATGAAGATGTCGATGAGATGCTGGAATTAGGAGTGCAAGCAGAACCAGAAATTGCAGCGATCGCAAATTGGGCAAAAAAACGCAAATCTTGGCGTTACAACCAAGGAGCCATCAGTATCAACATGCCAGAGGCTATGATTAAAGTCAAAGGCGATGATATTAGTATTGATATCTTAGATGATTCCTCATCACGGCAACTGGTAGCAGAAATGATGATTCTTGCTGGTGAAGTAGCAGCCCGTTACGGCAAGACTCATAATATACCCTTACCTTTTCGCGGTCAGCCACAGCCAGAACTACCCCCAGAAGAAGAATTAATTCAACTCCCAGCCGGGTTTGTCCGTGCCTGTGCAATGCGGCGGTGTATGCCGAAAAGTGAAATGAGCATTACACCTCTACGTCATGCAGGTTTGGGTTTAGATACTTATACTCAAGCAACTTCTCCCATTCGCCGCTACAGTGATTTGCTCACCCATTTTCAACTAAAAGCCCACCTGCGCGGCGAAGTTCTGCCTTTTTCCGCCGAACAACTTAAAGAAGTGATGATGACTGTTTCTACCATTACCCAAGAAGTAACAATGGTGGAACGACAAACTAATAGATATTGGGCTTTAGAATATCTCCGCCGTCATCCTGAACAAGTTTGGTCAGTCACAGTTTTAATGTGGTTACGCGAAGATAGTAACTTAGCACTGATTCTATTAGAAGATTTGGGGTTACAGTTACCAATGATTTTTAAACGTTCTGTAACCTTGGGCGAGCAATTATTAGTAAAAGTGAGCATTGCCGACCCACAAAAAGACATGATTCAATTCCAAGAAATCATGTATCAAGAAGCTCAATCTGCGGCTAACTAATTCTCCCAGTCTATAGATAAAGCTAGTAGCGATTGACTTGGTTAAAATATAAATGCAAGCTTCTTCACAGCCATCGTTAGTTATGTTCAGCACAACAGTCACTGACACGGGAGAAATCACTCTCCCCGCAGAAATTCGGAAGCATCTCAATTTAGTTAGTGGTAGCAGGGTTGAATTTGTTATCGATGCAGATGGTCAAGTGAAAATATTTCCCCTCAACGTTCCAGTAGAAACTCTGTCAGGGATTCTATATCGACCAGACATTAGACCAGCCACTCTCGACGATATGGAAGCGGCTATCTCTAAGGGAGCCAATGATCGGACTTGATACCAACATCCTTGTTCGCTACCTAACCAAAGATGATGAACACCAGTGGCAACAAGCTTTTTCCCTGATTCAGTCCAACCAACCCTGCTTTATTGCCAATATCGTCTTGTGCGAATTGGTCTGGGTACTCAGAGGTTCAAATTACGGTTTTCGTAAAGAGGAGATTATTAATACTCTAGAGTCCATACTGCACAGCCCCGCCTTTGAGTTTGAAAACCGTTCTACTATTGACCAGGCTCTACAACGTTACAAGCAGGGTAAAGCGGATTTCTCAGACTACTTAATTGGGGCAATCGCACATCAGTTGAATTGTACAGAAACCGTAAGCTTTGATGGCAAGCTGAAGGGTGAAATCGGATTTCGTTGTCTGGAGTAGCGATCGCTAAATAAAACAATCTTTAACAGCACAAATAAATCTGATTTTTACACAAGAATTTAAATAGCACAAAATACACCTTTTCGTATGTAGTTATATTAACTAATCACTTTACCTATTGTCACAAATATTACTACGATTGATGTATTAAATTCATGGATACTAAGTATTGGTACTTAAAAATATTTTATCATGAAGCGATCGCAAGCGCATTTTTACTTAGTCTCAATACTCACGACATTAACAATTAGTAACACTGCAAACTTAGTATTAGCGGATAGGTTCAAGAAAATTACAAACAAGAAGGAATAAAATCTTTAGCAATGCCAGCATTAGGATGTGGGCTTGGTAGTTTAAACTGGGAGGATGTTGGGCCTTTAATGTGCAAATATTTAAAGAATTTAGATATCCATGTTTCAATATATTTACCTACTGATAGAAAAGTTAATAAAGAATTTTTAAAGAAAGAATTCTTGCTTTCAAAAAATTGAATTACAAACTGTTAAAAGCATCAGGATAAACAACCTTACCTTTATATTTTTCTTGATAGCTTGTTAGCGGTTTTACCATAAATACATCAGTTGGCACGGGGAAGGGAGATTCTATTTTATAGATAACCGATGGCTGAAAGCCAAAGCGAGAATAGAAGTGAGGATGACCAAGGACAATTACAATGGCTTCTTTTTTGGCTTCAGCTATTTCTAACCCAGCTTTGACTAATGCAGTTCCAATGCCTTGATTTTGAAATTGTGGACGAACTGCCATAGGTGCTAAACCAAGTACTTTTAGTGTTTCTACTCCTACTAAATCGATATAACTAAATAGAATATGACCAACGATAAGATGATCAATTTCTGCAACTAACGAAAGTTTGGGAAGATAACGGTCAGAGAGTCGAATTGCATCAATTAATTTAGCTTCATTTTCTTGACTAAATGCTAATGTATTGACCTCAGCGATCGCAAAATAATCTTGTGGTGTTTCACAGCGAATTTTCATGTTGACAATAATACAGGAATAGTTAAGCGATCGCCTCACAAAAAAGCGATCGCTTAATTATTCTTGTAGATATTGAATTTACTTAATCATCCCTAAAACTGGAGCAACTTCAGGTTCGCTAATTTCGGGAGAAAATAGTCCTTTGGCGTAGATTTGAGGATTTTGTTGCGCGAATTGAATGTAAGATTGCCGTACTTGAGTGTTAACCGCAACAGTTTTCACATCGTACATATTTGTAGCTATTTTGGGATAGACACCAACTGCAATAATCAAGACCAAAAAGCTCAGAGCAATAAAGATTTCCCGGGGTTTAGCATCTCGATAAACTGCTTCTGTTGGTAAAAGACAATCTGTACCAAAGCAAGCTGTTCCTTCATCTTCTTGGTTTTGCAAAGCAGCGTTATTAATATCACAGGTCAGTTCTGCACCAGTGCCGTAAAATACCTGTCTCAACATTGAAAGCAGATAGATTGGGGTGAGGATAACTCCCACTGCGGCTAAAAATACCATCACGGTGCAGAATGTCGAACTATAGATGTCACTGGTGGTGATACCGACAAACACTTGAAGTTCGCTGACAAATCCACTCATTCCCGGGAGTGCGAGTGAAGCCATTGCGCTAGCTGTAAATAAGGCGAAGACTTTGGGCATTGCTTGACCAATACCGCCCATACTGTCCATCGCTAAGGTGTGGGTGCGATCGTAGGTTACACCAGCCAAGAAGAACAATACAGCGGCAATCAAACCGTGAGAAAGCATTTGCAACATTGCGCCGCTAACACCGACATCGGTAAAGGAAGCAATACCTAACAGCACAAAGCCCATGTGCGAAATAGACGAATAAGCAAGGCGACGCTTCATATTCGTCTGAGCAAAGGAGTTTAAAGCACCATAAATAATATTGATTACGCCTAGAGTTGCTAAGACTGGTGCAAAGTAAACATGAGCATCTGAGAGTAATTCTAAATTCATCCGTATTAGCCCATATCCACCCATTTTTAAGAGGACACCAGCTAAAAGCATTGATACAGGCGCAGATGCTTCACCGTGGGCATCAGGCAACCAAGTATGTAGAGGGAAAATTGCCAGCTTCACACCAAAGGCAATTAATAATCCGGCATAAAGCCACAATTCTAGAGCTAGGGGATAATTTTTAGCACCAAGTTCAACTATATCGAAGGTTGTATTGTCGCCGTAGAGAGCCATTGCCAGCCCTGCTACCAGAATAAAAATAGAAGCTGCGGCAGTATATAGTAAGAATTTTGTCGCGGCATAGCGGCGTTTTTGACCGCCCCATATAGAAACAAGGAGATAAACAGGAACTAGTTCTAGTTCCCACATAATAAAGAACAGTAACAAGTCTTGAGCGACGAATACGCCAATTTGGGCGGAGTACAACACCAACATCAAGAAATAAAACAGGCGTGGCTTAAGATTAACTTGCCATGCAGCAAAGATTGAAAGCGTTGTGACTAGCCCTGCCAAAAGCACTAGCGGGGCGGATATTCCATCGACTGAAACTGCCCAACTCAGCCCTAGCTGAGGCAACCAGGCATATTTCTCCACGAGTTGAAACGTTGCATTGCTGGCATCGTAGTGATTCCAGAAGGTGTAGCACATCAAAACAAAATCCGCGATTGCCACACCTAAGGCATACCATCGTACGCGCTTGCCATCTTTATCTGGCAGCACAGGAATCAGCATGGAAGCAACGAGTGGCAACAGAATAATCGCGGTTAGCCAAGGAAATTCATCCGCTATCATGGCAGTAAGTAAAAATACTCATTTGTGTGAATGAAACTATTATATTGAATATTGTTCAATTTTCTTCATAAATCTTCACCGCAGATGAGTATAGATGAAATTTATTTCGCAGACTTAGTTTAGAGCAATCGCCCAGTAGGCTTTTGATTCAGAATTATTTGCTGGTAAAATCATCGAATTTTATCGAAGTTTTTCTAGAAAATCAATTGAAAATCCAATAGCTAAAATTTTTTAGCGATTACAATTTCAACTCCATAAAAACCCAGTTAGCTTTATGTTCTGGGGGGAGTTCTGTCTTTTCAATGTATGGTTCTGTATCTTGAAAGCCCAGCGAACGATAAAGTGCTAGTGCTTCTTTTGCAAAAGGCGCAGTATCTAAAAGTAGTCGGGAGTAGCCAATGTTGGCGGCTTCATAAATAAGATTTTCTAATAATGCTCTACCTATACCTTGTTGGCGAAACTTTGGTCTGACATACATTCTTTTAATTTCACCAACATCTTCACCAATTTGCCGTAAGCAAGCGCAACCTGCTATTTTGCCTTTATATTGTCCTAAAAGTAAACGTCCCTCCGGTGGCATAAATTCGTGGAGTTGAGCTATGTGTTGCTCTAAAAATGTATTAACATCAAAATTAATATTGAATTCCTGAGTGAAAACTGAGTTAGTCCAGTTAAAATATTCCCAAAATAAATCTTCCACATGAGATTTATCTTTATCAGTTTCTACTTGAATAATTTTTAGCAAAATAAGTTCCTTTTTAAGTTTATTTTTATTTTAAAAGTATGTTATTAAAAATTATTTTAAATGATAGAAATTCCAATTATTGATTTAGCTAGTTTTAGCAAAACTAACCAAGCAACTCATCAAGTTGTAGCCAGACAAATTCATGATGCTTGTCATAATATTGGCTTCATGTATTTACAAAATACGAGCATATCCAAAAACTTGATTAGCCAAGTATTCAACCAGAGTAAATCATTTTTTAGTTTACCGTTAGAAATTAAGCAGCAATTAGCGTGGAAAAATGAAATTAGTAACACAGGTTATGTCGGGATTGAAAGAGAAAGCCTCAATCCCCATCAACCAGGAGATTTAAAAGAAGCATTTAATTTTAGCCAAGCCGAATTAATTTCTTCCTGTCTATCTTCTCACTTTGCAGGAAACTACTCGGATATTTTTATCTTTTATCAAGCTTGTACAGAACTAGCAAATAAAATTTTGCAAGTATTTGCTTTAGCCTTAGAATTGCCAGAAGATTTTTTTACTATTAGGCATAATCAGCAAAATCATACCTTGCGATTACTGCATTATCCACCTTTACAAACACCGCCTAAACTAGGTCAAGTGCGTGCTGGTGAGCATTCTGATTATGGCAGTATTACTCTACTTTTCCAAGATGATATGGGTGGTTTAGAAGTACAAACAACTGCGGGAGAATGGATTGCTGCACCAGCAATTCTTGATACAGTGCTAGTAAATACTGGCGATTTGCTGCAACGCTGGACAAATGACGTATTTTGTTCGACCAAGCATCGGGTAATGATTCCTCAAGATGAAAAGTTAAAGCGATCGCGTTATTCTATTGCTTTTTTCTGTCATCCTAATGATGATGTAGAAATTGCTTGTCTAGAAAGTTGCCAAAAACACAAATCAGCTACCTATCCTCCTATTCTTGCGGGAGAATATCTTTTGAGTCGTCTACAAGCAACTTATTAAATGAAAACCTACGACTGGATTGTTGTTGGTGGCGGAATTACAGGTGCTACACTGGCATACGAATTAGTTAAAACAGGGTTTAGCGTACTTTTATTAGAACAACACGCCACACCCCAAAATGCAACTCGTTATAGTTACGGTGGGTTGGCTTATTGGTCAGGTACAACACCACTAACTCGTCAATTATGCCAAGAAGCGATCGCGCGTTACAACATCCTCTCGCAAGAGTTAGACGCTGACATCCAATTGCGGGAATTAGATTTATTACTGACAATTCCTGCTGATAGTCAACCAGAAACAACAGCTGCAACTTACGCGCAGTGTGCAGTAAGGCCGCATTTACTTAGTTTACAGGAAGCATGTGATTTGGAACCACTGGTGAATCGAGAGGCGATCGCAGGTGCTTTAACAGTCAAACACGGACATATTCATCCCGAAAAAACAGCCCAAGCTTACATTCAAGCTTTTTTACGTGCTGGCGGCGAAATGCAAATTAGCCAAGTTTTACAATTATGCAAAGGTGGTGTTCAAACTAATACTGCAAAATATCACAGTGCTAAGGTTGTGGTTTGTGCGGGTGGACTCAGCCGACAATTACTCAAATCAGCAGGTATTTCTGTAAAAGTTTATTTTACCCACGCCGAAATGATAGAAATTCCGCCTGTAGATTTACGTTTAAATACTTTAGTCATGCCAGCTAATTTGCAACGCTTTCAATTAGAATCAGTAGCTACGCAAGTTGATGAATTGTGGAATCAACCTGATCAAGAAATAACATCACCAATATTAGATGTAGGCGCAGTGCAATTTCTAGATGGTAGCTTACGCTTAGGTCAAATTAGCCGCGTGTTGACAAATCCGCAGGCTGAAATAAACGCAGAAGCAAGCGAACAATGGCTAAGAAAAAATATTAACCAAATGTTACCAAGTTTGGGTAATTTATCAGGAAATTGGCATCATTGTTTAGTAGCATTTAGTAATAATCGTTTAGCCGTAGTTGGTGCGATTCCCGAATTTGATGGGGTGCATATTTTCTCTGGTTTTAGTAACCCTTTGGTTTTTGTACCACCTTTAGCACAGCATTTTGCTAACTTTGCTGCTGGTAATGATGATGAAATTATTAGCCAGCTAAATATATTAACTTAATGAAACATCCAAGTAAAGTATTAGCGTGTCGAGACTAAAATAGTGCATTAAAAGTAGGTTGGGTGGAACGCAACCTACTTTTAGTGCGCTCAAAAAATGTAACTTAGAAGTTTATCGGTGGAAGAGGTTTTCCCTGACTAGTAGGAACATTTACCACATTTAGAGTTTTTGCGATCGCAATCACGTCATTTTCTAGCCGACGTGCTTTAGAATTACCAGGACAACTTAAATCAGGTGATTGCTCTCCACCTAAACTAACGTTAGTAGTTGTGCCAAAAGAAGTAGATTTCACACAAGATGGCTTAGTTGGTAACTTTGATAAAGGTTCAGCGACTTTGATATCGTTGAAGAATCTTTTCACCAACTTTTCTGGCAGTTTACCGTTACCAGATCCTTTTCCATCTACATAGTTAGTTTCTCCCGTGGGTGAGACATAAATACGATAGCCAATTGTATTGGTAGAACCACTATTCACAATCACTGCAACATTATTAGGTACTAGTGCTATTGCCGATGGAGATAAACTAGCTAACAATGATATACCTGTTAAAGCTAATAAACTTTGAGAAAAAAACTGATTCATTTTAGCATTCCCCTGATTTAAAACCAGTTGATTTTATGATGTGCTTGACTAAAATAAATCATAAAAAGTTGCTTGATTTAGCGTTTTTTTCAAATATTTTATGTTCATATTATTGTCACATCTTTGTCATAAATACGTCAAATCAGCTATGTTATGATAAACGGAACAGAAATCTAAAAGCAAAATTTAATTTCTATTGATCCGTCCCTGCGTCAAATTTATGATTCTCCAAGTATTATGAGTAATATAGCTATCACATAAAATGTGATAGCTTTTTTATCAGCTTAAAATAAATTAAGCACTTTTTTTAGGTTGACCTTCTTCAGATTTTAAATTTATTGTATCCATAGACATCAGTTGAGCAGCTTCTTGTAAAAGCTTTTTTTGCTCTTGATTAATTTCTTCTAAGCGATAGGAAATTTCTGTTAATCTTTGCTCTTTATCTCGATAAAAAGGTTGAATATGATTAGGCGATAAATTTGATATGCTATCTTTTGGTTGATAATTGGTAGCTTTTTGGAAAGCTAACCTAGCAACATTATGCAAAAATAAAAAGCTAAACTGAATCAATGATAAAAGTAATTTAAATGGTGCTTGTAGTAACGAAAAACTGGCTGTGGTAAATAAACGAATAATAGCGTTGATAATACTCCAAAGGATAGCCAGACTAAATAGAAGAATTACTAAACTAATAACTGGATGAATAGCTGCCCAATTGAGAATTTGCAGCAAGCGTGACATAGCAGGGTGTTGTGTTAGCCAGTCATTTATGGAAGAAGCGATCGCAGTTTCCATTGCCCCTGATGTTGTATGCTTAAATTGCTCCAAAGAACTTTTTGCTTGTTCTAGGTTAGTTGTCACAACATCAATGGCTTGATTAGTTTTACTGGCTGCTGTTTCTTGCCAAGACTGACCAACTTGTTGCGCTGAATTACTGACAGAGTTCACACCTTGATTGACAAAATCTTTAACGTTTTGCCAACTTTGAGAGACTCCTTGGGGCAAACTGAGATTTATTTGAGGTGTCATAGAAAATTTCACCGAGGCTGAAATCGAACCCGCAACCCGTCTTTAGGATGATTTGTCGGAAGCCTTACTGTCTCCAAGCTTTGGTTAGGTAAGATTTCCCAATCATAGCTGCGTAAAAGATGGGCAGCAACAATCTTTATTTCCATTTTGGCAAATGCCACACCAATACACACTCTCGGCCCGCCACCAAAACCAATTAAGCTAAAAGGATATTGCTTGTGTTCTTGACGCTGAGGGCTAAAACGTTCGGGGTCAAAACGTTCTGGTTCTGGGTAAATTTCCTCTAAGCGGTGAGTTGCCGCTATTGAATATAATAATTGCCAACCAGCCGGCACATAAAAGCCATTAAATTCAAATTCTTTGACAACGCCACGAAATCCACCGCCAACCGGAGGATGAAGTCTTTCTACTTCATACAAAACTTGCTCAAGATAAGGCATTTGCCCTAATTGTTCTAAATTTAAGTCGCCTTTAGTTGCAAGTTTGAGTTGTTCTTCTCTAGCACGTTGTAGAATTTCAGGATGACGCGCTAATTCTACACATAACCAAGTCAACATTGAAGTTGTGGTTTCATGTCCAGCAAAAAGTAATAATATTGCTTGGTCGATTAATTCTGTTGAGCTTAAGCTATTACCATCTTCATCTTTAGCTGCTAACAATAAGCTAATAGCATCTTTGCTAGGATTTTGCTGACGTTGTTGAATAACTTGACGCACATCTTCTATAATTTGATTCCTAGCTGCTATTGCTTTACCAAATTTTGTGAAGGGTATAGGTAATGGATTGATGCTAAATAAACCATTGGTGAGTGTTGTAAATAATTTGCTTTGTCTTGTACATTCTTCACCAGGATTTGTACCAAGTAATAATTGACTAGCAATATCAAATGTTAACTGTTTAAACTCATAAAACCAAGTAAATTCTTTTTTGTCTTCCCATTTTTTCAGGTAACTAGTCGTGATGTTATTCATCACATCTAGATAATTTGCTAATGCTGGCCCGTGCAAGGCTGGCATAATCAGGCGGCGATTTCTCCGATGTTCTTGGCCGTCTTGTACAAAGAGTGAGTGACCCAACAATCTTTTAAAAGTGCCTGGCCATCCCTCACGCCAAGAAAAATGTTCTATGTGGCTAGAAAGGACAAACTCAATTGCTTTGGGCCCTACCATCACCACAGTTGGTCTACCAATAAGATTGGTTTTAAAGATTGGCCCGTACTTGCGATAACGTTGGTTGACAAAGTGGTAAGGGTTAGAAACAAATGAAAGTGTTTCACCTATTACAGGCAAACCTAAGCTTCCGGGAAGTGTTTGATTGTTATTCATAAATCAAAGTATGTGTACTTCAAAAGATGAGTCGCATATTCTCAAAGTTAAGTTTGAGATTCGACTCATCTTTGAGTTAAAATGCCATGACTCTTGATTAACTATCAAACAAATCTAAATCAGTCACAGCACCCACACTGCTAGAAGAAACTAACTTGGCGTATTTTGCTAGTATACCTTTGGTGTAACGAGGTGGGCGGGGCTGCCAGTTAGCGCGGCGACGGGCTAATTCTTCGTCAGATATGTTCAATTGCAACAAGCGAGCATGGGCATCAATTGTGATGCTATCACCTTCTTCGACTAAAGCGATCGCCCCACCAACGGCTGCTTCTGGTGCAACGTGTCCAACTACCATTCCGTAAGTACCGCCAGAAAAGCGCCCATCAGTAATTAGCCCGACTGCATCACCCAAACCAGCACCGATAATTGCTGAGGTGGGTGCTAACATTTCCCGCATTCCAGGGCCACCTTTTGGCCCTTCATAACGAATGACGAGAACATCACCAGCTTTAATTTTGCCAGCTAAAATCGCATCTAAAGATTCTTCTTCAGAATCAAATACTCTGGCTGGGCCTGTAATTATGGGTTTTTTCACGCCAGTAATTTTCGCTACTGCCCCTTCTGTGGCTAAGTTCCCTTTGAGGATGGCTAAGTGGCCTTGGGCATACATCGGGTTATTCCAAGGACGAATCACATCTTGGTTAGTGGGTGGTTCTTCTGGGATATCTGCCAAAACTTCGGCAATGGTTTTACCTGTGATGGTGAGACAGTCACCATGCAGTAAACCATGCACGAGTAGCATTTTCATGACTTGGGGAATACCGCCAGCTTTGTGTAAGTCTGTAGCTACATAGCGTCCACTGGGTTTTAAATCGCACAGAACTGGCACTTTGGCGCGAATACTTTCAAAGTCATCTAATTTTAGTTCGATACCAGCTGCATTAGCGATCGCTAAAAAGTGCAACACCGCATTTGTCGAACCACCCACCGCCATAATTACGGAAATGGCATTTTCGATAGATTTGCGGGTGATTATCTGACTGGGCAGAATTTGATGACGAATTGCTTCGACTAAGACTTTGGCAGATTCTTCTGTGCTGTCGGCTTTTTCGTCATCTTCTGCTGACATAGTAGAAGAGTAGGGCAAACTCATACCCATCGCTTCAAATGCTGAAGACATGGTGTTGGCTGTATACATCCCACCGCAAGAACCAGCACCAGGACAAGCTTGACGTTCAACTGCTAATAATTCGTCTTCGCCAATTTTGCCAGCACTGTATTCACCAACAGCTTCAAAAGAACTGACAACAGTTAAATCTCTACCGTTGTAGTGACCGGGTTTAATTGTGCCACCATAGACAAAGATAGCCGGAATATTCATCCGCGCGATCGCTAACATTGCCCCTGGCATATTTTTATCACAGCCGCCAATGGCAATCACGCCATCCATACTTTGACCATTACAGGCTGTTTCTATCGAGTCAGCAATTACTTCTCGTGATACTAGGGAATATTTCATCCCTTCAGTTCCCATCGAAATACCATCACTGATAGTAATTGTGCCGAACATTTGCGGCATTGCCCCAGCGTGTTTTATACCAGCTTCGGCTCTTTGCGCCAGTGTATTTATCCCCATGTTACAGGGAGTGATAGTGCTGTAGGCATTGGAAATCCCGACAATAGGTTTGGTAAAGTCCTCGTCTTGAAAACCTACTGCCCGTAGCATAGCGCGATTAGGCGATCGCTGCACACCCTGTGTGACAACTTTACTTCTGAAATTCTCTGACATTGTTGTATACCCGTTGCTCTGATCTGGAGCAAATCTCTAGTATGAGTATCATAGGTACACTTGATTACAATGTCCAATATATATTTATTTAAAATTGAGACTTATAAAGTATCAAAACTCTAGAAATATTAACCCTGTGCTACTTGATTGCTGTGTTTGAGAAGCTGACAGCAAATTGACAAAGGACAAATGACTAATTAAACCAACCATGCAGCTTGAAAAAAATCATGCTCGCAGAGCATAGCATAACGGTAAGTTGAATGAACTACGTTGTTGTGGGTGGCGTAGTTGTTAACTAAACTTTCTAATTGTTGGGTTAGTGGGAGAAAATCTGTGCTGCTATAAGTGCGAATCCAGTCAGCATAATGATGATGAGGAATGCCATTACTCGCTAACTGTTCTCCTAAAAAAGAATATAACCGCATACATGGTGACATCGCCGCCGCCGTTAAACCCACATCACCACCCCAAGCGGTAGCTAACAAAAAATCTGTGTAACGCCGAGTAGCTGCGCCCGGTTCTACCGAATGCAAATTTACGCCCCACTTGGCTGCATAACCTTGATGTAACTGTAACTCTGCTAAAACTCCGCCAACTAAGTTGTGAAATACAGTAAATCCCGTCCAGTCTGGGGCTTTGGCGGCAGCGATGCTGTAAGCACGGGCAAATGCTTCTAAGAAAAAAGCATCTTGTCCGACGTAGTAAGCAAACTTCGCTCTTTCCAAAGTTCCTTGACATCCTCCTCAGCCTGAAGGCGTGAGGATTCCAATCTAATCAAACAGACTGAACTGTATGAATTCTTGGCGGGTTGACGCTTCACAGGATGCTGCTACCTTTA
>NZ_JACJRU010000066.1 GCF_014697425.1 Nostoc sp. FACHB-110 | reverse complement strand
ACGCCTTCCTGAAACCTCAGAAACATTCATCTATATTGCCATGATTCGTATTATGGTCAGACGACTTGCATGATTTTTGACTCGCTTCCACTTTTAAAACATCCTCTTAAAGAACATACAGAAACTTACCAAAGATACTGGTCTGATAATTCCCATGCCATAATTTATGAAAAAATGCTAAGTCGTCAGCAGGAATTAGAAACAATCCCGGATCAAAGTCTCTCTCATAGCGAACTAGAAACCTTATTAACAAAAGCCAATCAGCGCA
Organism: Nostoc sp. FACHB-110; assembly: GCF_014697425.1. Lineage (GTDB taxonomy): Bacteria > Cyanobacteriota > Cyanobacteriia > Cyanobacteriales > Nostocaceae > Nostoc_B. Next base: position 23,850 of record NZ_JACJRU010000066.1, on the reverse strand, counting down.
TTGCGGAACTAGAAGCTGAATTACTCAATTATGAAAGTTAGCTTACAGGCGAATCAATCAGGTTAAGTGAGAAAGTCAGAGTGATTATAAATAATCCAATTTATTTGCTCAATTCTTTTAGGTTATATGAAAAAATCCAAGTCAATCAAACACACTTATCGTGCATCTAAAGGCACAGCTAATATTCAAGTAAATGGCAAATATCTACGTATTCAACTGCCTAGACATCTTTATACAGGTAAACAAAAATACTTACCATTAGGATTGATTAATACACCAGAAAACTGGACTATAGCAGAAGCTAAACGACAGGAAATTCAAAGAGATATTGATTATGATAATTTTGATGTAACTTTAGATAAATATCAAGTACACGCTAAAAATTCAACTAGTAATAGGAATGATGAGTCAGATGAAAAACTGACTTTTAAGGAAATGTTAGAGGTTTTTGAGAAAAAATATTTTCGCAAACGCAAAAAGGGAAGAAAATCTCAAGATAGTTTTTCTCAATATCGACAATTTATTATCCGTGCCTTTCAATTCAAAGAGAATTTTGACTTTTACTTGTCTAAAAAAGATATTGACAAAGCAATTTATTCCACTGAAGCTGGTTCCTCTACTAGAAATAGAACAGTAGTTGCTCTTAAAGTTTTCTTAGGTTGTTTCAAATTTGAATATGAATTTGAATCAGGCCTAACTGCTGGTTATAGACCAGAAAAAAGAGTTTTACCAACTGATGACGAAATTATCGATGCTTGGCACAAAATTCAAGTCGAAGGCAAATGCTGCCAATATGAGTATAGAGGCAATGGAGAATCTTGGGGTTGGATATTTGCGGTAATTGCTACTTACGGTTTAAGACCTCATGAGGTCTTAGCAATTGATTATGAAAAATCTTTTCAGCCTCCATACTTCCCTATATATATTAATGAAAAAATTACTGGAGGAACTAAAACAGGTTCAAGATTAGTCTACCCACTTCTTTATAAATGGGTAGCACATTTTGACATAGCTAGTACCAAAACAAAATATATAGATGAATCTAGAGAGCTTTTTCAGACAAAAATCCGAACATTTGCGGATCGATTTGGCGAAAGATTAAAAAACAAGGGTATAAACTTTAGAGCTTATGACTTGCGACACCGTTATGCCATTCGGGGACGTGAATTAGGATTAGATAGCCATGAATTAGCAAAATGGATGGGTCATACTTTGGATGAACATACCCAAACTTATCAAAAGTATTGGACTGACAATTCACACTCTATTGTTTACAAGGCAGGACTGCGACGCATTGAAGAGTTAGAAAGAATTAAAAATGGAGGACTTCCTATTAGCGAGTTAGAAGCTGAATTAAAGAAGGCTGAAATCCGCATTGCTCAGTTGGAAGCTGAGTTGTGTCTTAGAAAAAAGCTGGCAGCAAAATAACCATCTGTGATTTAGATACGCATCTCTATGTAAAACATTAATTTTTGATATTACTAATATTTTTAGCTCTATCACTACCGTTATGAACTTTAATAGTAAATACCAAATAGTTATAAGTTGTGTTCCTGACAAAAATCTGGTTTTAAAAGTTCTGGAAAAAACCTGGCCGGTGTTTCAGTCTAAGGGAAGCGATAGAACTAAGCTTATATCTCTGGCACCTGTAAATTACGTTTATTACCTGCGTAATGCTTGTAAATAATTTCCGGAGAGTTGCCAACCCACCTTCCTACATCCTTCGCATCAATATCAGCTTCCAGACAAAGAGTGATAAAAGTATGCCTACATTGGTAAGGTTTGCGATATTCGCTTACTACACCCTGTTTTACAAGTTGAGTTACGATTCCATCTATATATGTACCACGATGATTTTTGTAACCTTTCCAAGCATGATTGAGAAAATCTCCAAAGTCTACTATGCCACCTTTTTTGCTTCTAAAGATAAAGTCATCTGGGTTGCAATTTCCTGGTTTGATCGAGTCTAAAATTTCACGTTGCTGACTATTAATCGGAAAACGTCTTTGATTTTGAGTCTTTAATCCATTTTTGAGGGCTAACCCTTTAGTACTGATTGTGATTGCTTGCTCAAATGTGATGTATCTCTCACTGATATGCTTCCATTGAAGGGCGATCGCTTCTGATGGTCTGCAACCAGTAAAAAACAAAAATTTTACTAAAGGAGCGTAGTAACTGTAGAGTTTACTTTCCTCAAAAGCTTTAATTATAATGTCGCGTTCTTCTCTAGTGAAGGGATTGATTTCATATTCAACCGATTCTGATTTCGGTGTCTGAATATCTTTTGCCATATTTTGGAAGGGATTAGATTCAATCAGTTGGCTCTTAAGCGCCCAATCACAACAAGCATTAATATTTGTCAGAGTACGTTTAGCTGCATTAGCACTAAGATTTTGTACCAAATAGTCTCGAATTGCGATCGCATCATCCAAATTTTTAGTTGGTAAACTAGCGATGTGATTGCGATACTTTCGATAATCAACAGCGTAAGTCGAAGGGCTAACTTGTGGTTTTTTAAACTCAGCATATTTTTCCCATAATTCTCCCAAGTCAAATTGAGGGCTAGCTGAAGGTGGAACTGATGTAATTGGGGTAACAGTAGTTAATGACGCTGCTGGTTTGTACTTAACCAAACTGGCATCAAACTCACCGTAATCAATATCCCTCTGGATTTTTGCCGCTAAAGTTGATGCCTGATGTCTGCCTAAAGGCGTATCATATTGTCCTGTAGAAAGGTAGAAACGCTTGGTTTTTAGCTCTCCTGTCGGCGTAATAATAGGATGGGAAAAAACTAATTGGAGACTGCCGTTAGAGTTCTTTATCTGCACTGAATGCCTAGGGGCAATACTTTGAGATTTTTGAGATTCCATAAGGTAATTGACTGGGGTAAACACCTTTATCCTTTTACTTTACCCCAGTTTTACCCCAGAAATAGTGATTGGGGTAAATACCTTTGCCTTACATCTTTACCCCAGTTTTACCCCAGTTGTTTCCCCAAACTACCCAAAATAACCCCAAAAATTGTAGAAAGCTTGGAAAACAAAACCTTTAACGCCCAATAAAAAAAGGCTTGAAAGCCCTGTAATCTTGATATTTCTTAAAGGCGACACCCGGATTTGAACCGGGGGATAAAGGTTTTGCAGACCTCTGCCTTACCACTTGGCTATGTCGCCGTACTTGCTTTCTCTTGTCTGCTCTGTTGCTTTTTGAGTTTACAGGAGCCAACTAGGAGCCAAAACACTAGCTTAACTAATATAGCTCACGTAAAGCTTACTTGCAACCTTAACAATAGAGAAGCATAACCAACTGCTGACTAGAGCTAACCAAGAACAGGGTGTGGGGTGTGGGGTGTAAGGATTCTATGGGACGCTCTACTAGTTGCACTACAGCCTGTTTTTCTACTTTTACTGCTAGGGTTGCAAATGCTTTTTGACCACAAAGAACACATTCGCTTGGACGATAAAGTAGAGTGGGTATTTTCCACCCTACTATATTGCTCAAACTATACTAACAAAGCCTGCTCTTCTTTAGAAATCACGCGCCCTTCATCCTCAAAACCAGTAATTTGATCAAAGTTCAAATACCGATATAAATTATCAGCAAAAGGATGAATTTTATTTGCCACAATATCAAGATATTCTTGCACTGTAGGAATACGCCCCAATAAAGCGCAAACTGCGGCTAATTCTGCTGAACCTAGATAGACTCTGGCATCTTTGCCCATCCGGTTATTGAAGTTGCGGGTAGAGGTAGAAAATACAGTTGTGCCATCAGCAACTCGCGCTTGATTTCCCATACATAAACTGCAGCCTGGCATTTCTGTTCTCGCACCGGCTGCACCAAAAATACCGTATACACCTTCTTCTTTTAATTGGTGTTCATCCATACGGGTGGGTGGTGCTATCCACAAACGTGTTTTAACTGCACCTGCACCTTCTAAAACTTTTGCAGTTGCGCGATAATGACCAATATTTGTCATACAAGAACCAAGGAAAACTTCTTGTACTGGATCATTAGCAACTTCTGATAATAACTTAACATTATCAGGGTCGTTGGGAGCAGCAACAATTGGTTCTGTGATTTGGTTCAAATCAATTTCAATTATTTCTGCATATTCCGCATCTACATCAGCTTCTAGTAACACTGGGTTGGCTAACCATTCTTCCATTTTGGCAACGCGGCGCATAATTGTGCGTGCGTCTTGATAGCCTCTGGCTACCATATTTTTTAACAGTGCAACATTAGAACGCAGATATTCTGCAACTGTTTGTTGACTCAATTTAATGGTGCAGCCTGCACAAGAACGTTCGGCGGAAGCATCGGTAAGTTCAAAGGCTTGTTCTACTTTTAAGTCTGGTAAGCCTTCGATTTCTAAAATTCTGCCGGAGAAGATGTTTTTCTTGTTTTGCTTTTCTACTGTCAACAAGCCTTTTTGAATGGCGATGTAGGGAATGGCGTTGACAATATCTCGTAAGGTGATACCAGGTTGCAATTCACCTTTAAACCTTACCAAAACTGACTCTGGCATATCCAAAGGCATAACACCCAACGCACCCGCAAAGGCAACTAACCCAGAACCTGCGGGGAAGGAAATACCCAAGGGGAAGCGGGTGTGAGAGTCGCCACCTGTACCTACTGTGTCGGGTAATAGCATCCGGTTTAGCCAAGAGTGGATGATACCATCGCCAGGACGTAAGGCCACACCGCCACGTTGGGCAAAGAAGTCGGGGAGATCGTGGTGAGTTTTGATGTCTACGGGTTTGGGATAGGCGGCGGTGTGACAGAAACTCTGCATTACTAAGTCTGCACTGAAGCCGAGACAAGCGAGTTCTTTGAGTTCGTCACGGGTCATTGGCCCTGTGGTATCTTGAGAACCAACGGTGGTCATGATGGGTTCGCAGGATGTACCAGGACGCACACCGGTTAAACCGCAAGCTTTACCGACCATTTTTTGGGCGAGGGTGTAGCCTTTACCTGTGTCTTTTGGTTGTTGAGGACGGATGAATAAGGTGCTTGGTTCTAAGCCTAGGGCTTGGCGGGTTTTGTCGGTGAGGGTACGCCCGATAAGTAGAGGGATGCGTCCACCTGCGCGGACTTCATCGAGGATAGTGTCGGGTTTGAGGGTGAAGGTGGAAATAACTTCGCCGTCTTCGTTGGTAATTTCACCTCTGTAGGGATAGATGGTAATTACCATGCCGGTTTCGAGTTGGGTAACATCGCATTGTATGGGCAAAGCACCGGCATCTTCAGCTGTATTGAAAAAGATAGGAGCGATCGCACCACCTAAAATGTATCCTCCCGCACGTTTGTTGGGAACATAAGGGATATCTTGTCCTGTATGCCATAACACGGAGTTAATAGCCGATTTCCGCGAAGAACCAGTCCCGACAACATCCCCAACATAAGCCACGGGATGTCCCTTTTTCTTTAATTCGGCAATGGTTTCTAAGCTGCCTGGTTGCCGTGACTCTAACATAGCCAAGGCGTGGAGGGGAATATCTGGGCGGGTGGTAGCGTGGGTGGCTGGTGATAAGTCGTCGGTGTTGGTTTCCCCAGGCACTTTAAAGACGGTGACGTTAATGTATTCTGGAAGTTTGGGACGGAGGGTAAACCATTCCGCTTCTGCCCACGAGTTAATTACCCGTTTAGCATAGGGGTTAGTTTTGGACAGTTCCAAAACATCATGAAAGGCATCATACACCAATAAGGTTTTGCTGAGGGCGGCGGCGGCGTAGGCTGCAATGGGTTCTTTACCTTCGCCACCCATAACCAACGGTGTTTCGGAGGAGTCTGATACCGATGTGGTGGAAAATTGCAGTAACTCAATTAAAGATTGTACGTTGTAGCCGCCTACCATTGTTCCCAGTAATTCTACGGCTTCAATGGGAGAAATAATAGAGCTTTTAATTTCTTGTTTAGCAATAGCAGTCAAGAACCCAGCTTTGACATAGGCGGCTGGGTCAACTCCGGGGGGGACGCGATCGCGTAACAAATGTAATAATGTTTCTTCTTCACCCTTGGGCGGATTTTTCAGTAATTCACACAATTCTGAGGTTTGCTTCGCATCCAACGGTAAAGGGGGAATTCCTAATGCTGCCCTTTCGGCGACTTGTTGACGGTATTGTTCTAGCATTGTTCTATTCTCCGTTGGGATGTTCTTCCCTTAATTATGAATTATTTTTAGGCAAGACTTGGCTATAAGAGTTTAGCCTATTTTATAGCTGAAAGCCTTACTGGTAATTGATTATTGATAATTTTGACTAATACTTAAATGATGGTTTTGCGTATTAGTTCTCATTAAAGATATTTTACTGAGTGCGATCGCTATTCTGCGGTGATGAATTTTTGTCTTGATGATAGAAAAGATGGGTTATCAATATACAAGACTAATATTTAATTTCTGAAATGTACGTAGGATGTGTTAGCGACAGCGTAACGCATCTATTACAAAGTTTTCGGTGCGTTACGGCTTACGCCTAACACACCCTACAAATACTGGTTTTTAATACATCTATTGATGACTTATTCTGAGTGTTGATTTAACCAAGTTTCTAAATCATTAACACTAGAGAAATCTAGCAATGCTTCACCAAGATTTTCTAGCTGTTCAATTGATAAGCTTCTAATTTGCTCAATTAATAATGCCTCTATTTCACCAAAACGACGATTTAGTAGACGAAGTATTAATCCTTGTCCTTCTTCTTGTCTGCCTTCTTGTCTGCCTTCTTGTCTGCCTTCTTGTTTGGCTTGTTCTCTGTCTCTTTGATAAAGTGGTTCTAAACGCATGATTAACTCCCGATCATCTGCTTCTAGTTCTTGATTTAATCTTAAATTTTGGCGCAAGTTGTAAACTAATTCTAGGGTGGCTTGTTGGTAGGGATGATCTAATGGTAACGCTTGCAACTCAACAATTGCTTGTGACTGCACATTTCCTCTACCTAAAAGCCTTAGCCATAAAGTTTCCGATGTTGCTGGTAATTGATGTATGGCGATAATTGCTGTGCGTAAGTTATCAGCCAGAAAATGTACTCCTGATATCCAATCTTCTTTTTGAATAGTTCTAAAACCAGATAATTTAGTTTCAGATATGGTTGGAGTCAACACCCACAACTTAGGGATTTCTGAGTCTTGCAGTTTGGTTTTGTTAGTTTTTGCTTCTCGCCGCAGATAAGCTTTGACTTCTAATAATTTGAGTAGACAATCGCAAATTTCATCAGTAGAAGCTGGATTACGGAAAGGTTCTATGATGGCAGGATTTTTGGCAAGCCTGCCTAGTAAGCCTAGTATTTGTAAATTAGCTTTTTGCTGGGGAAAAGGAGTAAATAAAACATCTATTTCTTTAATTTCTCCTGAGACTTTTTCTGAGGCTTTGACTTCCCCGTAGTTTTTTAAGAGTTCTTCAAGGTAGTCTTTAGCAAATTGATCATGTATAAACCGGGTCATTTAATTTTAAGATGGCGGAAGTTCTGTATTAATGCCCAGATTATATAGCAATACTGAACTATTTATGATGCTATAAATACCCGACTTTTTAAATAAGTCGAGTATCTGTAAAACTTGCATTTTGGCAAACTGTCTTTAAATGTTACGCAAGGGTACTAAGGTGGTTACTGCATTTTCAACTGATGTTTTATCTGGGTTAGGTTTTAAGCGTGTTAATCTACTTTTGCGGATACGCTCGCTTTCTCTAATACCACCTGCTAGTTCATATTCATTACTGTTTCTGCCGTACTTAAAACCAACTCCTGTCACCATTCTATCTGAAACTTGTTTTAAGGTTTTTTCCATTTCATCTAGCTTTTGTTTAGAAGAATCTATGACTGCTAGAGCAGAATTATCTTTCCACGACATAGAACCAATGCCAAAAGGTAGACTTAAAGAGACAGTTTCTAAGGAAACGCGATCGCGCATAACTATAACTAAGCAAATTTAACTATATTTAGTGAATATTATAGTAATTGACGAAACTCTTCTACCAAAGCATTTTCAGGATATGCTAATGAAATGCGATCGTATTACTTTTAATTAAGATTGTGATACATTAGCACCAAATACTGCACAAAATTTCATCAGTTTATTATGGAAGTCCAACCAAAGGAGATCAGGAATTATTTAAAAACTGATGGTACAGATATTTTTTCTGAGTGGTTTGATTCTCTGCGGGATAGAAAAGCAAAAGCTAAAATTAGAGCAAGACTTGACAGAGTAGAAGCAGGCAATTTAGGTGATTGCAAATCAGTTGGCGATGGAGTTTTTGAACTTAGAATAGACTATAGTTCTGGCTACCGCATATATTTTGGTCAAGAAGGTTCAATAATTATTATTCTTTTATGTGGTGGGGATAAAAGCACTCAAGAAAAAGATATTGCTAAAGCCAAGGAATATTGGCAAGACTACAGGAGTAGAGATGATGCCTAAAAGTAAAAGCTACCACGAAAAATTGATACAAGACTTAAAAAACCCCCTAGAAGCAGCCGCTTACATTGAAGTAGTTTTAGAAGAAGGCGACCCAAAAATGTTAAGTAAAGCACTGCAAAATGTCATAGAATCACATGGTGGAGTTGATCAGCTTTCTACACAAGTCCAGGAACTCTACAATAAACTTGACAAAATGCTATCTGAGAAAGGCGAAATTGAGTTTTACAGTCTCAATTCTGTGTTAGATGCTTTAGGCTTACATTTGGCAGTCACAGTAAAGGCATAATTTATAAAGCTATTCTATCAAAGCATCGCTTATAACCATCAAAAATATATATTGCGCGATCGCTTAATTAAAATGTGAATGTTAAAAAGCAAAAGTTTTATCTCACGCAAAGGCGCAAAGAGTTATGGGAAGTTTGGCAAAGTCAAAAGTTTATTGAATATCTGCGATATGATTAAACAATTCCGATATAATAATAAATTTGGCTATTGCACTCATTTTTTAGTATATGTCCACAATCTACACCGTAGAGCTACATCACCAAGGCAAAGTTCATACTCTGCAAGTTCCTGAAAACGAAACTATTTTATCTGTTGCCGATGCTGCTGGGTTAGAACTGCCTAGTTCTTGTCATGCAGGTGTATGTACAACTTGCGCCGCGCAAATTACCGAAGGAACTGTAGACCAAGCTGATGGTATGGGCGTTAGTCTAGAATTACAAAAACAAGGTTACACATTACTTTGTGTCGCTTATCCCCGTTCTGATTTGAAAATTGAGACTGAAAAAGAAGAAATAGTTTATCAGTTGCAATTTGGCAAAGACCAATAAAGTAAGAAGTGTGAAGTATGAAGTCTGAAAGGATAAAATTTCATACTTCATACTTCATAATTCATACTTTATTCCGCTATTCTAAAACAAATTAATAAAAAGGATGAACGGCGATGACTACTCATTTTATTACCGCAGAAATCGACATTCAAGAAACTCCTACTGAGTTGCAAAAAACAATTGAAGCTGAGTTGAAAAAACAAGGTGAACCTCTGCGTTGGGCTATTACATCTGTAGATGAGGCACAGCAGAAAGTTGCAGTCGAAGCAGTTGTGACTACAAGTGCTGAGTAAAGGCTACATAGAAAACTCTCAATTTTTATGTTCAACCACATCCCGCCTAGAACTAAAGTTCCCAGCTCATAGCCAAAGTCCACAAAGCGTGGACTGAAATACATTTTTAGTTGAGTCATCTGAAGATGACTTGCGCTATGAGACTCGGAATTCATTCCGAGGCGGGATAGATGCACTACACAGATATTTTCTTAAAGCTTTCAAACTGTCCTAACATATTTGACTACCTTATATATGACTAAGTGACACCTAACAAAACTTTGATGTTGGGTTTCGCTATCGCTTCACCCAACCTACATCTATCGCCAGAAAAATCTAGCACTCAGCACTGAAATGCGTCCTTACACTGCGATTTTAATTGTACCTACTGGCGTTGGGGCGGCGATTGGGGGATATGCGGGTGATGCTATACCTGTTGCTCGAACTTTAGCACAGGTTTGCGATCGCCTGATTACTCACCCCAATGTTCTCAACGGCGCAAGTTTATATTGGAATATCCCCAACGCATTTTATGTGGAAGGTTACGGGTTAGATAAATTTGCGGCTGGTGATTGGGGTTTACGTCCAGTCCGCAATAATAAAGTAGGTTTGCTTTTAGACCAAGGCATTGAACCAGATTTATTACTACGTCATCTGCAAGCTGCTGATGCGGCTAGGGCAACCCTGGGATTAACAATTACAGATTACGTTATTACAGATACTCCATTAAATGTAGAATTACGTACCTCAGCATCAGGGGCAAGTTGGGGAACCATTGGCAACCCAGATAGTTTACTGCGGGGTGCAGAAAAACTCATACAAAAAACTGGGGCAGAAGCGATCGCAGTTGTCGCCCGTTTCCCTGATGATATGGATGAAGATGCTGTACAGAATTACCGCCAAGGTAAAGGTGTAGACCCTTTAGCCGGTGCAGAAGCCGTAATTAGTCATTTACTAGTCAGAAACTTACAAATTCCTTGCGCCCATTCGCCAGCCCTCGCCAGCGCCCCTCCTTATCCCGATTTAGCTCCGCGTTCCGCCGCCGAAGAATTAGGCTATACTTTTTTACCAAGCGTACTTGTAGGCTTAAGTCGCGCCCCGCAATTTATTGTCGAGAAACAATTATTTACATCTTACCAAGATGATATTTGGGCTGATCAAATAGATGCGGCGATTGTACCTGCAAACGCTTGTGGTGGCAGTGCTTTACTTAGTTTAAGTCAAAGCCAATGCCAAATAATTACAGTCAAAGATAATAAAACCCAAATCCAAGTTCCAGCCCAACCTTTAGGAATCAAATCCATCCAGGTAAACTCGTATTTAGAAGCAGTTGGTTTATTGCTGGCTCTCAAAGCTGGCATCAACCCCAATGCTTTAGTCAACCATCAATAATCATTTATTTTTTTTCGCCCCCTATCTCCCTTCCCTCATTTCATACTTCATACTTCATACTTCACACTTCATACTTTCCCGTGGTAGAACAACAAAAACAAGACCCAGAAGTTCCATATTTATCGCGTACCCAAGTGCTAGTGGCAATGGGTGTGACTTCCATTCTGTTATGGACAGTGGCCAAAGCATGGCTGCGCTTTGGTAACGTTTATTTATTTAAATGGCAATGGAACCCGATTCATTTTCTTTGGGGCATTGGTGTAGGAGTAGCAATCACTGTATTTAGTGGTTTAGTTTATCGCTTGTGGCTTCCTTACCGTAAAAGTGCAGACTATTATTTACAGTTAGTATTAAAGCCTTTGGCTTGGCCTGATTTAATTTGGTTGGGTTTACTACCAGGTTTAAGCGAAGAATTATTATTCAGAGGTGTAATGCTGCCCGCTTTAGGCTTAGACCATGTTGCAGTGATTGTCTCTAGCCTTTGCTTTGGCGTTTTACACCTCAGTGGTTCGCAACAATGGCCTTATGTGCTTTGGGCAACAGTGATTGGGTTAATTTTAGGATATAGCGCGCTGTTGAGTGGCAATTTGTTAGTGCCGATTGTTGCCCATATTATGACAAATTGGGTTTCTAGCTATTTTTGGAAGCTCCAACAACGGTAAATATTTTATGGAAATAACGGAAATATTCAGAAGTCAAAATTTAGGGGAGAGAATAGCCTCTCCCCCTAGCTTTGAAAACTCAATTTTGTACTTACTAGAGGTAATTTTAGAGAAATTTTCACTTATCTCACCAACAATGGCATTGGGTACAGTACTTCCATTTGCAGAATTAGATTTTTAAAACCGCTGTGCTAATTGCGGAGTACGCCCTTTTAGCCCAATCATTAACTTGAGGGCAAATACTTTTAAAGGTGGAACTCGCTGCATTAACCATAAACCCAAACGTCGCACCACAACCAAAGGTAAGATTTGATTAGAAAACATCCTATCTAACAAATCGGTGAATCCTAAAATTGCCAAGTTTTCCAGTTTTCGCCAGTTTTCATAGCGTTTGAGAACTTGAATTTTACCGATGTCTTCGCCTTTAGCATGGGCTGTTTGGATAACTTGCGCCAATGCGGCTGCATCGCGGATACCGAGATTTAAGCCTTGTCCGCCAACGGGATGACAGTTGTGGGCTGCGTCACCAATTAATGCTAACCGAGGAAGGACATAGCGATCGCTTTGCATCAGTTGAACTTGGAAAATAAACCGCTCGCCTAATAATTCCAGTTTGCCCATTTGATTACCAAACCGACGGCTAAGTTCTGCTAAAAATTGCTCATCATCCAACGCACACAAAGCCTTCGCTTCTTCATGGGGGGCTGTCCAGACAATGCGGCAACGGTTCCCTGGCAAAGGTAAAATCGCAAACGGGCCGCTAGGCCAAAATCTTTCGTAAGCCGTATCGTTGTGGGGTTTTTCTGGTTTAACAAAAGCAACTATACAAGACTGCCAATATTTCCAGCCATGAGTTTTAATACCTGCTGCTTGGCGAATAGGCGATCGCGATCCATCAGCAGCTACTAGTAACTTACTACGAACTGTATATATCTGCTGAGAAATCTTAATATCAATTGTCACAATATCCTGCTGATGCTTTGTATTTACCACTTCAGCCGGACACAAATAATTTACATTGGGGCATTTCTGCACAAATTCCTGTAATGGCTGCAACAAAGCTTGGTGTTCGGCGACGTAACCCAACTCTGATGTACTTTTGTCAATATCAGTTGATGCAAATTCCACCACATCAGGATAATCGGCATCAGAAAGCCGCACATGGCAATATTTAGCAATGTGGGGTAAGATTTTGTGCCAAACTCCAATACCTTGGTAAATCAAAGCCGACAGCATATGAACTGCATAAGCTTGGCCTTTAGCGACAGATGCTGATGTTACCTTCGCCTCAATTAGCAGTATATTCAAGCCAGAATCTTTCAAAGCTGCGGCTAGGGTTAACCCAACAATTCCACCGCCGACAATCACCAAATCATAGTCATACCCCCGTTTGTCTGTTGCGGGTTGCTGGGGGGAAATAGTTTGAGTAAACTGCGTTAGCGCCATTGTTAAGAGAAATTAAGCAATCCTAACTATTATTCTTACGCGATCGCCCCCAATAGAGCAAGTTAAAACCTAAACTCTCAATGCTGCCATCAAAATAACTCAGTAATTCGTGAATTTTTCTAACTCATGTACCTGGCTTAAATGTCTTAACTGTCTTAACTGTCCGATTCAAGGAGAGTGAAAGTAAATTTATTGTACTTAGGTGGAGCAACGGGATTAGGAATTGATCAAAATATCGAAGATTGCTATCGATTTCTGGTGCTGAACTATGTTCCTGGTGATGAAATTTATTTGTTTGGCTTTAGTCGTGGTGCTTATACAGTCAGAAGTCTAGCGGGAATGATTTATTGTTCAGGTTTGCTAGACCGACCACATATCACCAAAGCCCATGAAGCTTACGAACTTTATCGCAAACGCAATGTCAAGCCCAAAGATCAAGAAGCTGTAGATTATCGGAACAAATATGGCGATAGCGTTCCGATCACTTTAATTGGTTGTTTTGATACTGTTGGGGCGCTGGAAATTCCTGCGTTAGCCGCCTTCAAAGAATTCCACGACCAACTGAATCAGCGTTACAGATTTCACGACACCACTTTAAATAAAGATATCCAAAATGCACTGCACGCAATGGCGATCGATGAAATTCGGGAAATCTTTGATGTCACCCCCATGAAACCCCATCCTGAAGCTGAAAAGCAACGGGTAATTCAAAAATGGTTTCCTGGTGAACATGGTTGCGTTGGTGGTGGAACTGAAGAATATAGCGGCTTATCTGATGCAGCCTTGCAGTGGATGATTGATTCCGTTAGTGATTTAGGACTGGGACTGGAATTTGATACCAGCGTCATTCCCACAGGGATCAACCCAAATTATAAATGCGAATTTAAGAATGACCCTGGATTCTTTAAATTGGCAGGAATCAAGCTGCGGGATGTTGGCGACGCAATTGAAGAACTACACGACAGCACAATCAACCGCTTAAAAGTCCGCCAAGACTATCGCCCCAAAAATTTACAAAAGATTATTGCAAAAATCTTAGATTAACTGCCAATTTTGGCATTTTTGTTTTTACTTGTAATCAATACAGAGGTAAGTATTATGGCTGGTAAAAGAGACACATCCAGAGATGGTTTAAACAACAAAATTCAAACATTTGTTTTAACCCATTTTAAAGGAATTTGGGGATTACTTCAAAGTAATGAATCTATTAAACGGAAAGTAAATAAAGCATTGCTCAATAGTCTCATCTACAAAATTCCCACTCGCCCCAATCCCTACAGTATGATGACGCTAGATAAGCATATTCCTGATACAGACAGACCGAAAAAAACTGATACTTATACTTCCTGGGAATCACTCAACGATCGCACTTATACAGGCAGACACTTACCACCAGATCCCAAGCTCAACAAGCCAGAAAATCTCCCCAAAGTTGAAGACCTAGCTGTTTTATTCCGCAAACGAGATGGTCAAACCATTTACTCTAGCAAATCAACTATGCTGTTTCCCTATTGGGTACAGTGGTTTACCGATAGTTTCCTCCGCATCGATCATCAGAACAAATTAAAAAATACATCCAACCATGAAATTGACTTGTGTAATGTTTATGGTTTAACCAGAAAACAAACGCATCTTTTAAGAAGCTTTGAAGGCGGTAAATTTAAAACTCAAAAACTCAAACGCCAAGACGGAGTAGAAGAAGAATATCCCCTATTTTATTATTCTGACCCAGCACAAGGTATAGTTGACTCTCAATTTGCTGGTCTTTATGAACCCATCAATGATGAAAAAAGACAGCCAGCCGATAAAAAACAATATATGTTTGCGATGGGTGTAGAAAGAGCCAATGTCCAAATTGGCTATGTCATGCTGAATGTTCTTTGTCTGCGCGAACACAATCGTCTGTGTGATGTCTTATCCAAGAATTATCCTGATTGGGATGATGAACGTCTCTTTCAAACTGCCAGAAATATTCTCATGGCAATTATTCTCAAAATCATTATGGAAGAGTACATTAACCACATTACTCCTTATCACTTTAAGCTATTTGCTGATCCAGAAGCTTTTACTAAAGAAAGTTGGTATCGTACCAATCACATGGCCATTGAATTTGACTTTGTTTATCGTTGGCATAGTGCAATTCCTGAAAAATTTGTTTGTAACGGTAAACCAACTCATGTTGTCGAAACTCTCTGGAACAATAAAATATTAATTGACCAGGGTTTAGGCTCATTAATGGAAGAAACTTGTTCGCAAGCAGGGACAAGAATTGGTTTATTTAACACGCCTGATATCTTAGTTGAATTAGCTGAATTACCTTCCATCAGACTCGGCAGAGAACTACAATTAGCCAGCTACAACGATTACCGAGAATTGTGTGGTTTCCCCAGAGTCACCAGCTTTGATCAAATTACTGGTGATGAATTTACTCAACAAAAACTCAAAGAATTCTATGGTCATGTTGATAATATTGAGTTCTTTGTAGGACTCTACTCAGAAGATGTGCGACAAAATTCTACGATTCCTCCGTTAGTCGCAAGGTTAATTGGGATTGATGCTTTTTCCCAAGCTCTGACCAATCCTTTACTATCACCGAAAATCTTCAATAAAGATACGCTTTCGCCTATTGGTTGGGAAATCTATCAAACTACCAACACCGTCTCAGATTTAGTAAATCGCAACGTTCCGTCATCAGGTAAAAAGTATAAAGTTACTTTTGATCTGCACAAAGCATAGTTAATTTGAGTTTGATTGATAGAGACAAACAGATCCCCGACTTCTCAAAGAAGTCGGGGATCTAAAACTCTCATGTTTTAATTTAATTCTTCTACTTATCTAGCAACTGAAAAAATGAAACTATTTACTGAATATCCAGAACAAGAAGAAGCTAAATACTGCGCTTTGATGAGTGAGCTAGTCAAAAAGAATATGGATAATCTGTACAAAGGTGAAAAGCAGAAAATCGCCAAGCGAGACACTCACTCTAAAACCCACGCGGCTGTTCAAGGTACTTTAGAAATTTTTGACTTTGATGAAGCAGCAATTAAACAAGAATTGCGCCAACGTACTGCATTACCTGAAGCTGAAATTCAAGGAATTTCCCTCAAACAAGGTTTATTTGCTCAAGCAAAACAATATCCGGTGTGGCTAAGATTTGCCAGTGGAGCATTTTCAGTCAAAAATGATTATGAAGGCGATACACGCTCAATGGCAGTTAAAATTATAGGTGTAGAAGGAGAACGAATACCCCACAGTCATGAGTTACACACCCACGATATTATTGTTCATAATCATGATGTCTTTTTTGTAAGAACTATTAAAGACTTCTACAGCTTCTTTTTGACAATTTATCGAGCCGGGTTGTTTCCACTTTTGAGGTTGTTGGTGCTAATTTGGCTCAAGTTACATCCCTACGAAGCCACTCTTTTACAAACCAGTTTCAAACGGTTTCCTAAAAGTTTACTCACAGAACGCTATTGGAGTGCTTCAGCTTATGCTGTGGGACTCAAATCAGATTTTGACCCATCCCAAGTAGGTCGAGTTCCTGTAGAATACCCAGCAGTCATTAAATATGGGTTTGTTCCAGTTTCTAGTCAAGCACCTCATCAACCACTATCTCTAGAGTCAAGACCAGGAAGTGAGCTTCAACGTGTTAAAACTTCTGGTGCAGAGGATAACTATTACAGAGAAGATATTATGCAAGCTTTAGCCAAGCCAGATGCAGAATATACTTGGGATTTTCAAATTCAATTTCAAACCAAACCAGAAATGTCTGTTGATGATTCCACAATTGTTTGGAGTGAAGAAGAATCACCATTTTTTACAATTGGTCGTCTGACGGTTAAACATCAAAAAGTCGATTCTCCCCTAGAAAATGACTTTGGTGAAAATCTCCAGTTTTCGCCAGGAAATGGTTTAGCGGTGCATCGTCCTGTTGGTGCAATTAATCGCTTACGTTCTGTTGTCTATCCTATTGTTGCTAATTCCCGTCATACAAAACGCGGAGTCAAATATCAAGAACCAACCAGTGAAACAACAGTTTAAAAGTAGTAAAACTAGTAATTAAAAAAATCTCGCTGATATCTGCGGATAACAGCGAGTTGCAAACTGATTATTTACCTTTCCAGAAAATTGAGAATATAGAAATCTATGTAGAACTATTATTTGTGAGCTTTGTTAGCAGCAGTAGATTTATTCGTTAAATTTGTAACGGAGTGCTTGCGATGCTTTAAGTGTTTTGTATGTTTAACCTTACCTGATTTTACCTGACTCTTGCTCTTAGTGATAGCAGCTTTGTGATGAATTTTAGTATTTGTTTTAGCTAAAGGTGCTGTTTTAGTAGTAGATGTGGTTTCCGCATGAACAGCAGGCGTAATAACAGCAAGAGGTGAAGAAATGACCAAAGCTAAGACTAAAACTTTAATGATGTTTTTCATTTTTGTCCTAATTTCTACTCGATGAGTTGATGGTTTAAATATGCCATTTACTTATGTCATTTGCTTGTTTTTGATATGGATTTTTTGTGAATTTAATAATTTTTATCGACATAAAAAAACTGCTGTGATTTACAGCAGTTATGATGTAGTACAGGGCAACATATTATAAAAAATTAGGAAAATAAACCTAAAATTTAGAGGCTATTTTAAAAGTTTTGGGCGAATATAATTCGCTACTACACCAGCAAAGTCCGCACTTCGACAAGCTCAGTGACCACCTGCACGGACTAATGAAAAATCAATAGTTTTTAACCCACGCAGGTTGGTTTTGTCTGTGTAGCCAAGCCATTGCGTTGGGCGGGTTCCCCGACTTGAAGCAAATGGCGCGCGATTTCTAATCGCTTTTAAAACAACCTCTTATTCGTTGAGGAATCTAGGAGTGGGAAAAAGTTAGATTTTATAGTTAATACTATAGCCTCCTGTAAAATTGTCTTTGGAGAAATGGCTGATTAGTCTTCTCTAAAATGCAGATGAAGACGGAAAACATCTTTTAATTTGAGAAGACTAAAGCCAGATTAACCTTGAAGCTAATTACTTAGGGAGAATAGAAATCTCATCAGTAATCTACAAACCAAACTATCGCAAAGCAGTGTGTCATTATTTTGTTCTGTATATAAATTTTCTGTGTCAAATTGGACAAAAATGACAAACTATTAACGACCTAGTTTATAGATGCTTAAACGACACTCACAGCTAATAACTGTTCTGACATATCAAAATTAGATGTGACGTTCTGCACATCATCTAAGCTTTCTAGAGTATCGATTAACTTGAGTAGCGCGCGCGCCTGCTCTGACTCTGTAACCTCAACATTATTACTGGGAATCCAGCGCAATTCCGCATCAGTTACTTTAAAACCCTGATCTTTGAGGGTTTGGTTGAGAAATTCTAAATTAGCCACCTCAGTAAATACTTCCACAGTTTCATCTTCTGTGATTTCATAAGATTCAGCACTGCCTTCTAAAGATGCTTCTAAAAGTTTTTCTTCATCAACCACACCTTGAACAACGCACACGCCTTTTTGGTCAAACATCCAACTCACACAACCAGTCTCACCCAAGTTTCCACCGTTTTTGCTAAAAGCTGCGCGTAAGTCTGCTGCTGTCCGATTGCGATTATCAGTGAGGGCTTCAACTAAAATTGCTACACCACCAGGCCCGTAACCTTCGTAGCGAATCTCTTCCAAGTTACTATGATCACCGCTAAATGTACCTGCACCTTTAGCGATCGCTCGTTCAATATTATCATTAGGAATTCCCGCCGCCTTGGCTTTTTCGATTGCGGTACGTAATTGAAAATTACCGGCTGGATCTGCTGTACCATTTTTCGCCGCTAAAATAATCGCCCGTGATAACTGAGTAAAAGTCTTTCCCCTTTTTGCATCTACTACAGCTTTTTGGCGTTTAATATTAGCCCATTTACTATGACCTGCCATAACTTGAAACTATGTATGTACTCTCCAAAGATTAGGATATACATAGCTCTAGCCAAGTTGCAAAGGCACAGTTAAAGTAGACAGCGTAAAACTAAATAGAATTTGTGGTAGATTAGCAACCCCTGAGTTTGCGCAAATACTACAAATTAGTATTTACTCAAACTGAGTACTTTTGTTGAAATCAAACCTAAATTAACTACAGCATATTTAACTAGTAGTGATTCTTTCGTGGCATTACAAGTACTTTTGAGCTTCAAAGACTTAGTATGATCCTTGACCAAGGTAGCTTGATAAGTATAAAGAGAGCCATCAGCATTTTTACAACTCAATTCCGCTAAAAATGTGTTGTTGTCTAAGCTTTGCTCAAGAATTTTTGCACTAACTTTATAGTTAAACCAATCCCATCCATGATAGAGCATTATTTCTCTTTCTAAAACTTGTAACTGGCTGGGCAAAATTCCCCAACCTCGATAAACTTTTGCTAAACATTTGATATCGCCAGTTCGCGTTAATATCGATGTCAAAGAATCTTGATCTAGCGCGCCATAATATCTTGCTTCGGGTAAATCTATGGCTGTGGGTGCAAAGCGATGTCCACCAAAATGACTAGATTTCCAAAGCCGCACATTGTCTAAATTTAAATTACTAATTGTATTCGTAGCATGGAAATAAAAAGGGTTGCCATATCTTGCACAGCACTTATCATGACTACCGTGAGTACACACTAAAATATCTCTTGTTGCGTCTGTGTATACTTGATAATCACTAGTTTGATTGTACAACCACTTTTTGACAACTCCTGCTACGTTTTCAATATTAGGTAGTTGAAATTCATACTTTTGATATCCATTATTTAGACCTGGCTTTTTTTGATAAATCAATAAAGTGGTTTGGTCTGTTTTATGAGATACATCATTAGCAATTAGTAAAAATCTAATTGGTAACTTAGCATTGTGTATTTCCTCTACCAAAAGATGTAAATTTTTTGGAACCCATCGAGAGTTAAATGCATCTGTAGTCCAAGGTGGCGGACATTCCACTAAAATATAAGTTTCGTAATTGGTAGCACTACCAATCAAATCTTCTCCTACTTCTCGTGCATAATCAGAACAGAAAAAGGTATTCATCGGACTTAACTCATCTATGGGTTTTACGAGTAAAGGGGTGGGTAAATAATAATTGTGTTGATGACTACAATTTCTTCAACCCAAAAGTTAAACAAGAATAATGTGCATTTACTTCTTAAAAGTAAACTGCCACTTTATAACATCTTTCTGGGAAAAATTTTGTTTGTTTAATCAAATCTCTACAATATTATCCACTAGTTAAAAACAAGATAATGTTGTGTTTTTACAGAAAAAGTTTAAATTCTTGATTAAATTAAGTAAATAAATAGCGATCGCTGCAATATAAGCTGTGAATAGCTGATTCCATTGCCTCGTTTGTAGACTATAAATCATTAATAGCATATTGCAAAAGATTCTCAATAGATTCTGAAAAAAATATTTAAAACCAGATTCTTTTGTATCAAAAAATACAAAAATTCATTTGCTTTACATTCTACCAGTGTAACTGACTAGTAAGAAGTATGCTCTCGACTGTAGTAGAATTTCGTCACAATTGCAAGCATTTGCAACGATTTATCATGTTGACCTTTATCTTGAACTCTATATTAGCAAACTAAAATTTGACCTCAAGCCCTTCACGCTGAACTATTGGGATTTATCAATTAAGTCGATAAAAATTCTCAATTATTGGCTTGCTCAGGTGATGAACTGACTACCCAGTTAAATAGCCTGGGTAGCTGACATACATCTATCAAGGTAAAAACCAGAATTTATGCCACTAGGTAAATTGTCAGGTTTTGTATTTTTCCATCCTTGACTCACAATTAAATTAAAAGTTGCGCCAATGAGGAAAAAGCAAGTATTTTCTAATAATTAAGTAGAGATTGATATCTACTGACTTCTTAATTATCAGCTTTAACCATAAGCTCCTCATATTCCCTAAGTAAGATTTTTAACAGACTTCGATAAATTCAATTATTCAATAATCAAGAGCAATATCTTTATCCTTTGCTGTCTCTGCTAACCCTATCGGAAGTTTCTAATGATTAGCTTTATTTTCTTTAAGGATATGCAGAATAGAAGGTACTAAAGAAATGACTACTATTAACCCAATAATTGGTAATAAATATTTATCAACTTGTTCGGCTGGTAAAGATTTACCTAAAAAGAAACCTAACATAGTCATACCAACAGTCCAGGTAAATCCGCCGATTAAGTTATAGAACATAAAAGTCCGGTAATGCATTGCACCTAACCCAGCCACAATTGGTGCAAAAGTTCGCACTATCGGCACAAATCTAGCTAAAACTATGGTTTTCTTACCGTGTTTTTGATAGAATTTTTGAGTTTTAACTACGTGTTTTTTATGAAAAAACAATGAATCTTCTCTTTGAAAAAGTTTTCTGCCAAATTTATGACCAGTAACGTAGCCGATATTATCACCTAAAACAGCGCAGATAAAAGCACCAATAATCAAAATCCAGATATTTAATAAATGCTGAGAAGCAACAAATCCAGCTGTAAAAAGTAGACTATCACCCGGCAGAAAAAAACCGATTAGTAAACCAGATTCCGCAAAAATAATTGCCCATATTCCAAAATAACCTATTGATTTAATTAGCTCTGGTAGGTCAAAATGCATAAATTATTACATCCTAATTAAAGAAAATTCAGCTTAGTTAATTTTTAAGAGTTCAATGAATTAATTAATCTTATGATACTTACATAATTTATGATGTTTGTCTGTATCAAATTATAGGTGAAAATGAAAAGATATTATAAGTTGATCGGATTGTTTTGGAGTACTGCGATCGCAGCAGAAATGGAGTATCGACTCAACTTTGTTGTTGCTACGCTTACCAGTTTAGGGAATTTAGCCGGCAGCATTTTTAGTTTATTTTTGTTTTATCGCACTGGTTACACGTTTGCTGGTTGGTCATGGGAAGCAGCTTTAGTAGTTTTGGGAATTTTTACGTTGCTGCAAGGCTTTTCAGCTACATTTTTAGCTCCTAATTTAAATCGGATTGTTCGTCATGTCCAAGAAGGTACTTTAGATTTTGTACTACTAAAACCTATTCGCAGCCAGTTTTGGCTATCTACTCATACTCTTTCTCCGTGGGGTTTACCGGATATTATTTTTGGCAGCATGATTATTACTTATGCAGGTAGCCATCTCGGCTTAAGAATCACTAATTATCTGCTAAGTGCTGTACCACTGTTCTTTGGCTTAGTAATTCTTTATAGCTTGTGGTTTATGCTGGGAGCCACTAGCATCTGGTTTGTCAAAATTCATAATGTCACAGAAGTATTGCGGGGTTTGTTAGAAGCTGGCAGATATCCAATGGTGGCCTATCCTGTGGCTTACCGCTTCTTTTTTACCTTTGTAGTACCAGTGACATTTTTAACAAATATCCCCGCAGAAGCAATGCTGGGTAGAACTGATTTGACCTGGATGATAGGTGCAATGATGTTGGCAGTAATTTTATTTTGGATTTCTACAAGCTTTTGGCGGTTTGCACTGCGTTTTTATACTAGTGCTTCGAGTTGAAATAGATGGATGCGATCGCATTTTAGACCCTTACATCCTTTCACCCAATCTCCATAAACAAACTTTGTGCGTAAGTCCTGAAAGTTTTGGAGTATTTGCGCTCATCCTAGCCATTGTTACAAATTATTTTCCATCCACTTCCTAAAATTACGGATAGCTTGACTTCTACCAATAGTCAAACACTGCTGAACATACTCATTAACTAATTCAATAATCGGTATATTAGAGAAGTTGGGGCTAGATTGAGATTGAATATATTTACCATCTTGGAGTACAAAAATTTCTAAACCTTGGTTTGTATATCGCCAAAGTTCAGGAACTCCTAAAATTTCATAATTGTTAAATCGAGTCCGAGATGTGATATCAACTTCAATTGCTAAATCTGGTGGTGGGTCTATATTTAAATCAATCCGGTTTTTCCCGATCACAGCAGTATGATTTTGAATATAAAAAGAGGTGTCTGGTTCTACTGCTTGCCGCATTCGCTCATTTTTAAGTGTTGTAGAACCAAATGGTTCAAAATCAATCTGGAGTTTGTCTAGTAAATTTCTGACTAACTCTCCAAAAATTTCTTTATCTTTTTCATGCTCAGGTAGAGGAACCATAATTTCTAACCAACCATCACTATAAGAGATACGTGCGGCACGTTTATCTCCCATTTCTTCTAAAATATTTTCTAACTGCTGCCAACTAATATCTTTCAGCAACATTTGGTGTCCTGGTTTGACGATAATCTGTTGCAGTTTTAAAAGCATATCGCCTCTGGCTTGGGTTTAGTTCTGATTATAAGGAATTAGAATGCGATCGCACTTCAAACACATCATGATTAAAGGCGAGCCTACGTAAGGACAAGTATTTAGTCAGACTTAATTACGATTTCTGTGTTCAAGACTGAGAATAATACGGTTAAGCCTAGCTAAAAGTTTGAAGCATTTCAGTTTTTGAGAATTTCTTGTCATCAATACTGAAGAAGGGTGGAATAAAGCCCAATACGGTTCAGTTAAGGCAACAACTTAGACTGGTGTAGGTTGGGTGGAGGAACGGAACCCAACATTCACGCATACTTTGTTGGGTTAAGCTATCGCTACACCCAACCTACTATTCTCTTAACTGAACCGTATTGGAATAAAGCCTTGCTCCTGTATTCGTCATAAACTATAAGCCGCGCTTATGAGGTAGTTAAGTAAACTTTTAGTCAAACTTCTTTACAAACCGTTACAAAGCCTCTAAGATATAAATCATTACAGGTAAAAACACCTGAAACATACATAACAAAAGCAA
>NZ_JACJRU010000065.1 GCF_014697425.1 Nostoc sp. FACHB-110 | reverse complement strand
TTATCATTAACTAGAGCTTGTTGCGAATGGATGCTCTTTTTCTTTTACCACAAATTGCTACATTCTTTGTAAGATAAGCATTTTAGACCATTTTGTCCCCCCGCAAGAGCGCGATTTCTTAACAACAGAATCATCCAAAACCTCTATACGATAACACCGAAATTCAATCAACAGTTGATTCACTTTCTTGCAGCCACTGTAAAATAGTCAAAGCTAACTTCCAAGACTCTTTTCGATTCCAATGCGGTAAATGATTTAGTATTTGACCGGTCAGTAATTCTGGCTCATCTAATCTTCTATTACGAGCAGCTATTCCATCCCTAATTAGTTGAGAGAGTGTGGCTGCTTGATTACCGCGATAATCAGGCTGCTGCTTAATTTCATCAATAATCCAGTCAGGGACAGTAATGGTTTTATATCCTGGTTTCGGCATATTTAACGAAGAACTAGTTTTTTGATAGTACGGCACTTGACGTTATAGATGCAAATTTTGGTACGGTATAGTATGGTAAGAGAAAGATAGAACAAAAATACTTATTAATATAAATCTGAGAAGCAATCACTCTCAGTAATGACGAGGCACATAAATTAGGGAGGTAGAATAATGGCCAAGTCTCCCCAGAACAAATTGCAACAGATAGCACAGGAAATGGTAAAAGCTGCTGGCTATACAGTCGAATTTGGGGAATATGAATTTGTTTCAACAGCGACAAGATTAATTGAGCCGTTAATTCATAAATGGTATGAAGGTACGGGTTATACACCACCGACGACTAAAACTATTTCTTGCTGGCTATATAAAAAACAAGTCCCGGAATGGGTAGTCATACTTTTGCTCAAAGAAATGGAGAACATCAAAAATTTTTCTCCGAAGTTCTCCAAACTGCAAAATTACTCCAAATAAAACAATTGCTCAATTTAGCAAAATCTTATTGACCCTCCTAGTACGAGTTTTTTATGATTTGTGCATAGGTGAAACGTTGTTACACAGGAATTATGTGTTAAAGATGATTTATTAATAGGAACTGAAGTGAAAGTATTTTTAGCTCATAGCAAAAATTAAACAGTTAAAAGAAAAATAAAAGGATTACAGCTTGATTTCAAAAGGTAAGAATTCAGGATTCAGAATTCAGGATTCAGAATGTTTAAAAAATGAAGATAAATATTTGATGAATAAATTTCCTAATCTACTAGATACTTCTTCATTCTGACTTCTGACTCCTGGGTGCTGAATTCTTACTTCAAAAGTAACAGGATTTTGCCTGAGTTAAGTTACTCAAAAGCAATATCAAAACTTAGTAAAACAAGAATACGAAAATATTATTGCACAGTAAACAACTATTTACAAATAGCTAAAAGGCTCTACCGAATGAAATTAATCATCAATAATTATCCGAAAAATAAGCCCAGGTACTTACAATTATTTAGAGCAATCATACTGAGATGGGGAGTAGCACTTATAAAAATCAAAAAGTAATAATAATTTCTTAAGATGCAACACTGCAACGATGTTGCAGGTTGTTGCAAGCAACAATGTCACACAAAAATCACCAATTACTGTCCAAAATACACTCAAAAATCCTAATAAATCGTTGATTTACGCTTATTTGTAGACAAGGGGGAAGGGGGTGCAACATTATCGAGAGAACTTTGCCTGTAATATTAGAAACCATCAAAGAAAATTCTAGATTTTGGCAAGCACTTTTTGACAATTTACTGTCAAGAAAAGAATTAGCCAATATATTAGGAGTAAATCGGACAAGTATTTGGAGATGGGAACGCAATATCATCGATAAAATCCATCCAATCAAACAAAGATACTATCTAAACTCTAGAAGCCCTTACTTAGATGCTTACCAAAGATTTTTGCTAATAATTATTTTTATTATTAAGCAAGAGATTGATGAAAGCTTACTAAAAAACTCCGAACCTAAAAGATTCTTAAAGCTCAATTTCCAGGAATTAACCCGTGAAAACTTTGAATTGTGGAGGAAAGAAAATGTCAGCATTCACTCGTAGTCAGATTTATGAATATTTTGGAGATCGTTATTCACGAGAACAAATAGATAATTCATTGCTAATCATGGCGCACAATGGCGCACAAATAGATCCATTAGCTGAGGAATTTTCGGATGACATAACTGAGGAATTAGAAGGAATATTTGATGCTGTTGGACAAGCCTTGAACAACCAGCAACAACTAGGGCAATCAGAAGAAATTACTATTAAGCAAGCTTCTGAACTGGCAGCACGATACTCTCGACATTCCAGCCCCCAACTGATGGCGGCAATGATTAAAATGGCTGTCCAGGATGGTATTAAAAAAGCAGCAGCAATTAACCAAATCAAGAATCATGTATTCAACCGAGTTCTTGAGCAGGGAGATGCAGAACTTGTTCAGTCTATTTTTACTGGTAACAACCAAACCACTGATTTATTAATGGAGTGGGCAAACGATGGCTCACGCGTTGACAAGATGCTTGATAACTATGGCATTCACC
Organism: Nostoc sp. FACHB-110; assembly: GCF_014697425.1. Taxonomy (GTDB): domain Bacteria; phylum Cyanobacteriota; class Cyanobacteriia; order Cyanobacteriales; family Nostocaceae; genus Nostoc_B. Next base: position 27,452 of record NZ_JACJRU010000065.1, on the reverse strand, counting down.
CTGTAGATATTGATGCGTTTTTGGAAGAGGTGAATGGTAATTCTGCATCTGTAAAACAGGCGGTAAAAGCAATTACACCTAAGCCAAAATCAACTATTAATATTGATGCTTTTTTGCTGGAGGCGGGAGAGTCAACAACCCACCACTAATCGAAGTACAGCTACAGTGGGAGTCTCATAGAGGTTTTAGATGACCAACTTTTCAAGACAATGGCGCAAACACAGAACAAGTCTTATTTTTGGCACAATCACCCTTATTTCTCTGGCCTTATCCAGTGGTGATATTACGCGGAATATGCAATCAATCACCAATATCAAACAGCAAATTGCTAATCAATCCGAACAACATTCTCTACTCCAACAGCAATTTGTTTTTGAACAAGAGCAAGCCAAGATTGCTGATGCGAGGTATCAATCAGGATGCTTACCGATTGTAGCCAACGTCTACCCGCATAAGTACGTGACGATTGTAGAAGGACAAATACTCACTGACAGAATTACCCGCCGCACACTTCCAATAGGAACAGTAGTCTGTGATGCTAACGGAAATACAGGTGTGATTGGGGATTCGGGGGCAGTCGCCGCTATTGCCTTCACAGGGAATCGAGATTTGGTCGCTCTTCGCCTTAAAAGATTTCGTGGTGGAATTTACTCTCAACCAATAGATAGAGGAGAGGAGAAGTAAGTGGTTAATTTTACGATGCCCAAGCAACAGGGTGGCAATAAAAATCACAAACCTAACACATGGCTGCGACTGCTTTACTGGGGGCTTGTCTGTGCTGCGATCTGGTTTGCTTATTTAAACATTCAACCCTATGAAAAGGTCGTTGGGTTATTAAGTGGTAAAACTTTAAATAGCGCGTTTGTTTACCTCCTTTCCATCATCCCAGTCGTGAATGGGATTGCAGCAATCATCGGTAAAGGAGTAACTTGGATACTCGGCACAATACTATGGGGAGTCATTCAAATTATTGAAGTGCTGCCCTTGGTTTTATATAACAACGAAAGTTTTGTGCAGAATGTGATTTCATCAGCTGACAGTCGCAGTAAGTACCAACTCAAAGATACAGACGACCCCACGTTGAAGATGCTGAAAAAGGTTTACAACGGACTACCTACTTCAGTAATTAGCAATCTGGAGATGCTAAAGGTTTTCACCTACACCATAGATTTTTTGATTTGTATTACTGTCTATAGTCCAGTTGGAAGTGGTAAATTTTCAGATTTTTTCTTCATCTTGGCTACTGGTCAATGGGGAAAGCTTGACTATACTAACCTCGCACTCGCTTTGATTACGTTGTTTGCAATTGAAGTGATTGTCAGCTTGATTATTTGGGTTGGGAAATTAAGTTATGCAATTCAAAATTTAGCAAAATAATAATAATTCGTAAGTCGTAATTCGTAATTCGTAATTTCATGGTTGTTTAGCAAAGTTAAAAGGAGCCGGAACATGGCAGATTCTCAAATCAGCATCACAGATAGAACAAAGGCTTTTGCAATCAGAATTATCAAAGCTTGTAGTTTTCTTGATGAAAAGCCTGGAGTTCTTAGAACCTTGTCTAAACAATTACTTCGTTCAGGTACTTCAATTGGTGCAAATTGCCGAGAAGCTCAATCAGCGCAATCTGATAGAGATTTTATTAGCAAATTAGAGATTGCACTTAAAGAAGCCAGAGAATCTCAATATTGGCTGGAAATACTAATTGAATCGGATCTGGTAGAGCAACAGAAATTTAATTTGCTTTTGCAAGAAGCCAACGAAATTGGCAAAATCTTGACTGCTTCAACCAGAAAACTCAAAGAAAAATAATTACGAATTACGAATTACGAATTTGTCATGATGAGCCGCTTTGATATTAATAAAATCCAGAGATCCCCCGAAGAGTGGAGTGCTATTGCCTTCAAACAAACTACCGAAAATAATATCCAATGGAAGATTGCACTCGGTATAGTTGTGGCTGCTGTTGCCGCTTCTGCCACATCTCCAATCACAGGATTTGCCATCGCACTTTGGTCAATTGTTAGTAGTATCCAGCAAGCGAGAAGTGTACAACGCAATCAAATAGCAATTAGAGAATACGGTTGCGTCGCTCATGTCTTGAATGGTGATGACTTTCGCGCCTACTACAAACAAGTAGGTAAGGATGCGGTAGAAGCCGAATTGAAATTTGCCACAGGGCAGGAATATTCGCTTTCTAATGCAGCGTTGGAATACCTAGAAGAAGCTGGAAGTGATAAGTCTGAGGTCAGAAAAATCACACCTGCAACTTCCGACCTCAGACTTGAAAGTTCTTCCCTCCTGCCTTCAACTAATACTCAATCTTCAGTTCACGATGGCAGCAATGTTATAGATATTGTGGCCATGATTGCCGCCCCAATCAGAAATTGCATTATTTTTGGCATTGGTGGCAGTGGCAAGGGAATGTTAGTTGCTAATGCCTTGCGCCGGATTAAGGCGGATAACCCAAGGCGCAAAATCTTCTACATCGACCCGAAAAACGAGCCTGGGGAGTACGGCTACACAGACGGTATTGTTGATGTTGTTCATCGCAAATCCTGTGATGGCTGTTGCCCAGAAGAAATTTGTGATTGGATGGATGAAGTTTTAGATGAATACATCCAATGGGCCAACCAACAAGAAGAATCACTATTAATTATTGACGAGGGTTCTACTCTTGGTGACGCTGCTAAAAAAACTAAAAACAACCGTATTGGGACACTCATCTTACATACTGCCTCTCTGGGCGGTGCAAAACGTAAAAATGTTTGGTTAATGGCTCAATCCCCATTCGTCGGGCCATTAGGATTAGAGTTATCAGCCACTAGTCAAATCACGGCAGTTGCTTTAGTAAGTGACCAAAACACTAACGTCATCAAACAATGGCAGCGATCTCCAATACTGGAGAAAATTGATTTAGACCGTTTAGTCCAGCTAATCAAAGAATCACCTGTAAAACGTGCCGTATTTTTTGGTGGCAATTCCAAATGGTGGGCGATGCCAGAGCTACCAAATTATTCGGCAATTGACCGCGATGGAAATCAACCATCAGGCGATGCGCTCTCGACTTTTGAGCGAAGACAACTTAGAGGGCGTACCGCAACCGCAACGATGATCGACAAGCTTGAAACAACCCCACACCTTACCCTCGATGACTTTATCATTCAAGAACTAGGACAGGGCGATCGCTTGGAGGAATTAAAACCGGCAATCATCGCTGTCATTAAAAAAGCTAACCATAACGGGTTGAGCTACAAATTTAAACTTGACTGACTGCAAACCGATTGCGGTAATGCACCGCAGTCGGCTTTACCCAAAGACTTTAAACAACAATGGGCAGCTATCACATCATCATTAAAACTACCGACTATTTGGCAAGAAAAAGATTTACAAATAGCACTCGTTGAGCAATTAAGAAAACATGGCTTTGAAGCGAAATCCGAAGTTAAATTTAACGGTGGTTATGCCGATATTTATACAAATTGGCAAGATAATACTATTATTGAAGTCAAGAAATACTTAACTCGCAAAGCCATCTTTGAAGCTTTTGGACAATTAAATCTTTATAGCAGAGGTGGCAATTATCAGTTAATAATTACTGGCTTTTATTCTAGAGATTCAAACGAACAAAAATCAGCCATCTCCACTGCTTCTATGATTGAGCAAGATGGGCGCGTACAAGTTTTGTTTATTCAAGAAAACATTTACCATTAACTTAAGAGAATATTCAAATTACTAATATTCAAATATTTAACACAATTATTCTTAATAGAAGTAATCATCAAAAAACTTATAAACAGAGGTTAGGGATGAAACCAGGCTATATCTATTTAATTCACAGTGTGGGTACAAATCGTTTCAAAATAGGGCTGACTATAGCACCCAGGACACCCGAAGATAGGATAAAAGAACTCAATAGCCGTCAAAGTCCTTATCCTTTAAAGCTGATTCACTATGTATTTGTTGCCGATGCTTACACAGTTGAGAAGCAAATGCATCAAGCTTGTAAGCTATTTCAAGTTCATGGTGAATGGTTCGAGTTTTCAGATAATAGCTATATACCACAAGTAATTCAGTTGATGGAATCTAGCAATATTTTACCAAAACAAAATCCTGTATATCAAAATTATCAACAACAGCAACAGAAAAATAATCTTTCTTTTTCTGACGTATGGATAGATTTTCTAGATGAGCTAAATCAACAAGTTGAAATGAACAAAGATATAGAACCAAGGAATCCACAATCATTCAGTGAGAGAAAATTACAAAATAAACCTATGTATACTTATCAGACAAATAATCTACTTAAATACATAAGTGATAATTTTTCGCTTTTTCACATTCTACTCATAATAAGTTCAGGAATTATGTGCCTTTCATTGTTTTTATACTTATTATTTCCCTCAAAAGAAGTTCATAATAATGTTAGAGAATGCCAATGGGATAGTCAGGCAGGATATTGCTGGGACATCAGACGTAAATAAAATATTTTGTTAATTACTTAACTAGTTTATTTAATTACTTGGGCATTTCTGGTGGACTGCGATCGCAATTAACCTCAGTGGCGTTGGTTTCGCCAGATAACGTCCCAGCTTACAGTGCCATGATCGCCACTCAACTTATTCCGAGCGTTCGCCGCTAGGCGTGCCGCAGGTATCGCAAGATTACTTCCACCCAAGTTATGGAGATTGCTGCCTCGTCGCCTGTTGGCCGGGCAGTTTATTACGGCGGTATCAATGAATGGTTTCCTATGCCCTGGTTGAAGAATTTTTCTGGCTATGACCGCGACACTAACAAGTTTATTGATTCTGCACCTAGTAATCAACAATCTACTCAAGTTGAAACTAACTCATTAGGCACACCAACAACCCAAGCTCAACAGATGTTGGCACTGTTAGAAAAAACCACAGCCACTTCAATTGATGAGTTTATTCGTCAGGAATTGAAATTAGACGGAGTTCCGCCAGATTTAATCCGTTTAGGAATCGAAAGGATACTCCAGAATTCTCATCTCAAATATAAGTTTGACGGGTGGAATAGTAATCAAAATTAAAAATTAGTATTGGGAGAAAAATATGCAAACAGTTCTCAATTTTTCGTCATCACTAAAGCATACCTTGATTGTTGGCGCGTACTGTTCTGGCAAAGATTTTTTAGCAGGTTACGCTATTAAAAACATCAAACAGCAGCGACCTTCTCTTAAAGTCTACGTAATTGATATTAAAGGATATCCTACAGAAAGTCACTACTATGCTAATGCTGATTTTTTGCGGATTAAAAACTCTTCTAATGTTGCATCCCAAGAGGATGTAGCGGAGTTAATTTCATGGATACAGCATTGCTTCAATGAGTTTGAATCTCTGGAAGGTGAAAAATTACTTGTCTTATCAGAAAGTACATTAGTTTTTCATTTCTTTGCTAAAAATAAAAGCAATAGAACTTGGCTGTCTAATAAAATCATCAGTTATTTGTGCTTGGGGAATGCTAGTGGTATTTACATTTGGTTAATTGGCCCAAGTTTTAATATTCAAGAAACCTTAATTAGCCGACAGTTTTGGGTATTAATCAACTTGATTCTGATTGTAGGGCAAGAAAATACTACCCTATATCACTACATTCTGGGTACAGATTTTCTCCCCAAAAATTGCCAGCCCAGTGCAGAAAACATAAAGCACATAGCCTCCCAATCTCCTGTTAAAAGAGCCGTCTACTTCAACGGTGAATGGTTGCCTATGCCAAGGCTCGATATTTAAAGATTCTCTTAAAGTCGGTTGAGAAATTTTACGTTCTTTCAAAAGGGAGAGTATTGTTATGTCGAACTTATCAGTTTTCGTTTTTGAGGCTCAAGAAGTGCGTTTTGTGGGTACGCCAGAAAACCCGGAGTGGGTGGCTGCTGATGTGTGTACTTGCCTTGAAATCAGAGCATCAGGAGTTAGTGAAGCTCTTGCTTCTTTAGAAGACGACGAAAAGGGTAACGCTAATGTCGTTACCCCTGGTGGTGAACAAGAAATGCTGACCGTAACTGAGCCTGGGCTGTACCGCCTTATCTTCAAATCTCGTAAACCTGTTGCCAAAAGATTCCAGCGATGGGTTTTTCATGAAGTCCTGCCCTCTTTGCGTCGCACTGGTTCCTACTCCATACCCAAACCTGAGCAGCAGCATAATGGCAGATTAACTCTGGATGAAATACTCTCTTTTGCACAGAAAGTTCTCGTCCCCACAAAGCTAAGTCCTGAACTGCAAACCATTACGGTTGTTCGAGGTTTGCAAGCGATGTATCCCGAAATTGCACCTATGGCTTCGGAACTTGTGGGAGCGATTGGGGAAACTATTGCCACGAGCTTGCGCCATGTTTCTCCGACCACAATTGGTGAGTTATATGCCCAACGCCAAGGACTACCAAAGCCAATCAAACCCCACATTATTAACCGTGTTCTGGAAGAAGCTGGTTTGCAGTACAAAGAAGTCGAATTTAAGACTGATTCTAACGGCAAGCAAACTCACAAAAACATTTGGCATCTCACCGAAGCAGGTAAACAATGGGGTACTGTCAAACTTGACAAAGCCCGTACTCATGACAAAATTGTTGAACACGTTCGTTGGTTGCCCGATGTTTTGACTGTGATTGATTTAAGCCAACAAAGATGAACTTTTGACTTTCTTGAGGATAAATACAGTATTCAAACTGCATTTGTCCTCATCATTTTTATAAGCGTAATAAGGTTGATCAAGATGATTCATTTGACTATAACCAGAATTACTTCTCTACTCAAACAAACCGCTTATGTTGGGCTGGGATTTTTAGTTATGTTGTTGATAACTGGTGGTCGTCCTTCAGGTTTTACCGTAGGGTTGTGTGTAGTTTTGGGGATTGGGTTTGTTGTTTGGAGTGAAAGCAAGAGAAGTATGAAATAATTAATCAGATAAGTCTTAAACTATGGACACAGCAGCAGATTTGTTATTTAGTGGAGGAAGAAGTTGCCTGATGTTAGAGGTCAAGAACCTACATCATTAATTCAAGTATTTGACTCTTTATCTGGTGTAGAAGCACAAGAATATGCCCAAACTCAAGATTCAAGAATATCTTGCTAAATACCAAGAGGAGTTTCCTGATGGAAAGATTAATCGTGAACTCCCTGCACCCACCGATACAATTTCTGTGGTTTGTGATCCCCTTAACTGGCATTGTTATCCAGAAAACGTAGTCAGGATTTATTTATCTAACTACGGGCAAGAGGTTTGGGTCGTGGGCGTAGGCGATTATCAACACCCAACCATTTGTCATAGAGTGTTTGAAGAATTAGACGACGCTTGCAGCTTTATTACTAATCGTCCTGATGAGATTTCAAAGCAATGGCTTGTTGACAATGGATTTGATTTTTTAGAAACTCCCATATCAAAAGCTGAACGTATTAGTTAAGCTTGGCAATCAAGCTATTAAATTTGAATAAAATTGCTTTTTTTAACAACCAAAATTAGAAACTATGAACTCCCAAGACCCAACCGCAAATAATACTAGCGAACAGCCTCATGTAATTGTAGTAGACGAATTCGCTTCTATTGAGAAATCTTTAGAAGGGCATCCACAACGCGAAAGGATTATGGAGAAAATTCAGCAGTATCAATAGAAGCTTTTACGGCAAGGTCGAAATAAAAAAGACTAGGATTTACTTATTAAAAATAAGGTGTACGCTTCCTCAATCAAAATTAAAGGATGCTCGACAGAATCTCTGTCGAGCATCGTCAAATGTAATTTGTACAAGGCTTGTAAATTTCGATAGCTATCCTAACGCTACTTTTGCGTTTACCTCGACATTCATCGGTGCGGTGAAAGCTCATTTCTCGCTTAATTGCTGGTTCTTTGCTCAGTAAACTTTACAAGATTCAATTTAAAGCTGAACATATAGCCATAAATGCTCAGAAGATATTCTGGCGTTTACCTCAACTAATTCCAATAATTCATCTATCCTTTCAGCAGTTAAACCTAACTTCTGAGTTGATTTACGTAGCTTTTCATCTCCCTTCAAATCAAAGAAAAGTTGCTGAATTTTTACACCATTAATTTTGGAGAGAGCATCGTTAATTGTATCTACTAATTGATTTTTAAAAATATGTTCAAAAGCATATTTGATTAGTTTTTTATACCACTTACCATCAGCCCCAGTAATGCTTATTTCAGAGAGACTAACATTGATTATTTCATCTACTAGCTTTACATCAAGTTCTGCTAAACCTACAGCAGTAATTGAAATCCACGGGCTATAATATTTTTTATTAGTGATAGGATTCATAATTAAGGTTTCTCTGAATTGCCCATTGGCTTTACCTTTAATTAATAATCTTCCCTCTTGAAAAAAGGCTTCAAGATTAACTTGAATCTGCTGCAAATCTGTGTCCTTCTCATTTTTCGCTTCAAACTTGTTAAGTTCAGCATTTAGGGGTTGTAGTATATACGGTGCAGGAATCCCAATTTCAAATACTTTCTTTGCTAGATCAACGTTAAAGGGAAATTGATCAATTTCTGCTAACGATTCTTCCGGCATCTGGATTCCCAAAGACTTACTTATTACTTTAGGAATTCCATTTTTAGGTTGCTCAATACTAGGAGGTGCTGCTTTGAGATGGTTATGTTTATCGTTTTTTTCTACTATCGATTCCAGAGACTTAGATGAAAATGACACTCCTGCTTTTATAATATCAGCTTTCTGAATACATCTTCCGATTTTTTTCTCTATGATTTGATTCTCTCTGCCATTTAAATTATATTTAACAATTATTGAAGCGTTAACAGAATTAATTCGGACATCTGTTACTTCCTTGAGAGACATTATAGTTTGCTTTAAATTATTGGCGTAGTTAGCATCTTCTTTAACAAGAGGAACATTAATACGCATCCGTCCAGCAACTGCATGAACTATTTTATAATTGATTTTTTGTAATTGAGTTGTCATAATTACAAGTGCTTTTCTATATTTCAATTATTTGGTGTATAAACCAAAAAAAATAATTCTTATGGCTATGTGCTTTACTCAAAGCTCTTAAACTTTATATTTAAAGTTTCACTTCATACAAAACTTCTGTATTCCTCTTAAAGATAGATAAATACTGCTACGAGCCTGAGAAAATGTTTGAAAAGTATTAAAAGAATCTTTGACTGCTTTCTGTACTAACTAGAAGTGACAGGATTCTCCGCAAATGCTACATAGTGGTCTGAAAACACTCTAGTCAGGTTTCTTCCTTTGGAAGGAAATAACTTGTATCTGAGATTGTTACAATCAAAACCAGATTTTGTCTGGTGGTGAGATAAATTGAATACACAAACACTCTTAGTTGAAAACCCTGAAAGTTCTGACAACGTTCTGCGAATGTCACAAGTGTTGCAACGATTTCTGGAAAAGTATCAAGGTGATGAGGTCAGCCTACGAGATGTATTCAACGAGATGGAGATGGAGAATCGGGCGTTTGCTTCCACACTGCTCATCTGCGCTTTGCCTGAAGCCTTACCTCTGCCAATTGCGGGAATTTCTGCTCTCGTTGCCATGCCCTTAATGCTGGTGTCAGGTCAATTAGTACTCGGATTCCCGAAGCCCTGGCTGCCCGACTGGATACTAGATCATTCCTTTAAACAAGAACATTCTCAGCCAATTATTTCTGGGGTTATACCTTTTCTAGAACAGCTGGAATGCTTTTTTGAACCCCGATGGCCGTTGTTTACCAGCCCAGAAGCCCAACGGTGTGTCGGCGTGATTTTGTTATTACTCGGTTTTATTATTGCACTGCCAATTCCTTTTGGGAATATGCTTCCAGCAATCATCATCGTTTTGATCTGTCTTGGCTTGATTGAAAAAGACGGGCTAATAATTGCAGTTAGTAGTATAGTTGCTGGTATCACTCCAGCACTTCTATTGTTAATCCTTTGACATACTCCCCACCATTCACTGGTCGGGATTCTAGGGCGTGTTTTAAAACTCGATCAAATAATATTGATTTTTTGCGTTTTTACTAATTGTAGTTTTTTGTACTTCTATTTGAAGTGCGGAATATGGGTTAAAATCATGATCTACACTTAAACCCTAAGTTCAGGTATTTTGGTACTGATTTAACTTCATAATTAAAATCAGGATATTCAGTTGAGTAATACGTTAATATTATTTACTCTTTTTATTAGAGAAATTTTCATTCTTTATTTAACAACTTTTATTCACAAAAATCAGAGTGGCTTTCTTATCTGACATAAATTTAGATGTTGATTCTCAAGTACGCCATATCCACAATTTAGTCTTGAGAATAGTGTCTGTTTTGGGTTTGATAAGAGGCAGGGGGCAGGGGGAAAGGTACAAACCAAGCCGAATTGTGGGCAAAAGCCCCCTTGCTCCTTTTTCTCCCTTGGTTGAAGCCCCACCCCTTGTGGGTGGTTTTTCTCCCCTGCTCCCTGCTCCCTGCCCCCTGCACAAGTGCTTCTTCACTCGTGCTGTTCTTTTTATGTTAAGTAATATTTCGCTAACGGGATTAGGATCTTGGCGGCTCCTCGGAGAGATAAGCGGAAATTATCTCTAATAAATTCTTGAGTCTCACAGGCTTGGATAAGTATTCCGTTGCGCCTGCATCTATACATCGTTGTTGATCACCAGGCATTGCTAGAGCTGTTAGTGCAATAATCGGGATGTCACGATTTTTGACATCAGCACGGATTTGCCGAATCGCTTCTAATCCATCCATCTCTGGCATTTGAATATCCATTAAAATGAGATTGAGCTGATGTTGTTTTGCTATTTGCACCGCTTCTCGTCCATTGCGGGCTAGCATTACTAAAAAGTTGTTTGCTTCCAAGTAGCTCATGGTTGTGATGATATTAGCTTCATTATCTTCTGCTAACAGAATTATGGGCTTTTTTGATGATTCCATAGCTGCAATTACCAGGGCAGTTTGTAGGTTTGGCTGTTGTACATTCAAAAAAATCCGGGTCAATGTTTGATAAAACTTTTGTCGGGAGAGAGGTTTTAAAATGTGTTCAGCCGCACCTAACTCCAAACTGCGCGAGCGCTGATCAACTACAGAAATAACTAGAACAGGTATATGCTGGGTTTGAGAATGGGCTTTTAACTTGGTTAATACTTCCCATCCCGAACAGTCAGGAAGCAATAAATCTAGAACTATCACATCTGGCTTGATTCGCAAGGCAACTTGCAATGCACCTTCTCCAATTGGGTGAATTACACTAGTTGCACCCATTTCAGCTAAATAGTGCTTAATTTGACTAGCAGCAGCAGTGGAATCTTCTACTACCAAAACCTGCTGAATCAAAACATCTTTTAGTGATGTGTCCGATACCAAAGGTATTTCATCCTGATCCTCTATGGGATGCCAAGGCAAGATGACAGTAAAGCAACTCCCTTGACCCAACTCGCTTTCAAGTTGAATGCGTCCGCTGTGGAGAGCGACAATGCGCCTTACTAAGGCTAATCCTAACCCTGTGCCTGAGTAACGTCGTGATAGGGAACTGTCTAACTGCACAAATGGTTGAAACAACTTACTCATATCAGCCGCAGCAATCCCAATTCCGTTATCAATCACTCTAAATTCCACAGTCTGTTCAGGCAAATTCATTCTGACTTCCAGCCTGACGCTACCACCTTCGGGGGTAAATTTCACCGCATTGGCTAGCAAATTGACTAATACCTGGAGCAAGAGGCGTTGATCGGCTTCAATTTCTGGGACATTTTCGTCAATTTGACACTCAAGTTGAATTTGTTTGTGTCCGGCTTGTTGTTTCACAAAGTTAAGACTGGATTCACACAGTGGATGAACTGACATAGAAACCAGTTTTAGTTCCATTTTCCCCGATTCAATTTTGGAGAGGTCTAAAATATCGTTAATCAACTCTAGTAAGTGTCGACCACTATGTTCTACTGTTTGTAAAAACTGGCGTTGTCGGTCAGTTAAGCTGCCAAATACCTCTTCCAAGAGTAATTCTGATATTCCCAAAATTGAGTTCAATGGAGTTCGTAACTCGTGACTCATATTGGCCATAAATTCGTCTTTCAGGCGGGCGGCTCTAGCTAATTCTGCATTGGCTAAACTTATACGCTCATTACTACGGCGTAGTTGTTCTTCGGCACGTTTAGGTTCGGTAATATCATTGTTGATTTCTAATATCTTGATCGGGTTGCCTTGTTGATCGCGTTGCAATACCCAGCGGCTAGCAACAATTATAGGTGTGCCATCACGCCGCAAATTCACTAGTTCTCCTTCCCAGTAGTCCTGACTTAACAATTCTGCTTCTACATCTGTCAAGGATGAAGGAAACTGAGTTTGCAATAGTTCATGAGATATCTGTCCGTATACCTCGCCGACAGTCCAGCCATACATTCCCTCTGCGCCTTTGTTCCAAAAGGTAATCCTGCCATCAAGTGCGCGGGTCATGATGCTGTCATGGGCAAGGTCTAAAAGCTGTGCCTGTTCTTCTAAAATTTTCTGGGTGTGCTGTCTCTGCAATAGTTCCTGTTGCAATTGGCTGTTTACCGTTTCCAATTCCACCGTCCGCTCGGTAACTCTTTGCTCTAGAGATTCGTTGGCTTGTTTTAATAAAGCTTTGCCTCGGCTACGCTCTGCTAATTCTTGCTGTGCTTGCTGATATAACTCTGCTTGCCGCAGGGCAATACCCAGATGAGTTGCCAATTCTTTGAGCAAATCGATCTCTATTGCTTGCCACTGTCGAGGTGCTTGACAGTGATGAACAATTAGCATTCCCCATAAATTTTGCTCTTGTAAAATCGGCACGACCAAGTTTGCTCGTACTTCTAAATTCGCCAGTAATTCGACGTGGCAGGGGTCAATGCTGTCATCATAGATATCCGGTTTGACAGTTACCAGTCCTTGGCGAAAAGGATTAATATAGCTTTCGTTTAAACAGGGATCTTGGTAAGAAGTAGATAGAAGAGATGTCCAGCCTGTTGCTACCGATTCTTTTGTCACCCTTCCCCAGCCATCTGACTCCAAGCGAAAAATCAAGACGCGATCGCTGTTGAGAAACTGCCGAATTTGGGTGACAGTGGTTTGCAAAATTTCCTCTAAATCCAGGGTTTGATGGATTTTTTTCGTAATCTCCGCTACTAAATTTTGTCTGTTAATCCGTTGTTGTAGTTCGATGTGTAACTGTACTGTAGTGATCGCTGAGTTAATGGCTAGTTGCAGTCTTTCTGGGGTGATCTGCCCTTTGACTAAATAATCCTGCGCCCCTTTTTTCATTGCCTGCACTGCGATCGCTTCACTACCCTGTCCCGTAACCACAATCACAGGTAAGCGCGGTTGTTGAGTTAGAGATTGCAATCTGTCCAGAAATTCCAGTCCATCCATATCTGGCAAGCGATAATCCAGCAACACAGTATCTGGTTGATACTGCTCCCATAGTTCTAACCCTTCTTCACCCAATGCTACTTCTAGGATGTTGTAGGAGCAATCTTTATCTCCTAACAGGCACCGTTTGTATAGTTCTCGGTCTTCTGAGAAGTCATCCACAATTAAGACAGTGCGCTGTTGCTTGCTCATGATGAATTTTTGGGGGAATCAGGCAGCGTCGTGACTCCAAACCAATAATCTACAAGCATCTGGATGTTTTGCTTCAATTGGGAAAAGTTTATCGGCTTGACAATGTAGCTATTGACTCCGTAGTTGTAGCAATCCAGAATATCTTTCGGGTTATTGGATGTAGTGAAAACAACGACAGGAATGGTTTTTAGATTATCATCCTGTTTTATTCGATGCAATACTTCCCTGCCATCTGTTCCAGGTAGGTTCAGGTCAAGCACAATCATCCCTGGACGAGGCGCAGTCTCAGGCTGAATATACTTCCCGCTGTGATAGAGAAATGCCAATGCCTGCTCGCCATTTACACATCGATAAATCGGCACAAAAATTGGGGAACGCCCTATAAACCGTTCTATAGCTTCAAAGTCTTCATTGCTGTCTTCTACAATCAACAAGGGTGGATTTTGTCTAATAGCAGGGTGGGAAACTTCGCTCATACAATTGCCTCTTTTCTAGAGTGAAGTAAAAAATACTACCTCGAACCGATGTATTTTCCCCCAATTTATATCGATGCTGATCAGATCGGTAAATACTTTCTTGATCTTTGTCAGAAGTTTAATAATTTTATTCTGTTTGAAGTCTCGCCCCAACAATTAATTCATAAATCAAAATCTAGCGAAAATGTTTCATTGCCTGAATCCTCTTGTTCAGAGTAGGTTGAGCCACTAGTAACTTTCTGTTGGGATGCTCCCAAATTGATATCTATGTCATTCAAATCTGACGTATAAACAGCAATATTGGCAGGGAAGAGTACATTAAATCGGCTGGAACATTGTCCTGAAGATGTGGAACAAGGGACAGATAGCCGTTACCATAAAATCGGGCATTCTCCAGAGCAAATTGAAGGCTTATTCGTCAAATTATTTCTAGAATCTTACTCGAAAGAACCACGAGAAATCATTTTAGATTTAGATGTAACAGATGATTTAGTACACGGTTCACAGGAGCAAGTTTTCTTCAATACTTATTATGGAGGATACTGCTATGCTCCACTTTATATATTTTGTGGGAAACACTTATTGGCAGCCAAACTTCGCCCTTCAAACGTAGACCCAGCATTTGGGGCATTATCAGAACTACAAAGAGTGATTAAACAAATACGTCAACAATGGAAGAATGTTGAGATTTTAGTACGAGGAGATAGTGCTTATTCCAGAGACGATATCATGACATGGTGTGAGTCACTAAGGGGAGTTGATTACGTTTTTGGATTGGCGCAAAATAGCCGTTTAATTGGGATGACTACCACGACTCAAAATAGAGCCTCGCTTGAGTTTGAGCAAAAACTATCAACAGTAGTTTCATTCTTAGAAACAGTATTTAAGCCAGATGAACAACTTCCTTCCCTTGCGGAAGATTTGATTAATAATTCAATTTGGTACAAGTCTTTAAACTATCAAACCCGTGAATCTTGGAGCCGTAGTCGTCGTGTTGTTTGTAAGGTTGAATATGGGAAAAAGGTAGCTAAAATTCGTTTTGTTGTAACTTCTTTAGCTACTAATAAAGTACCTCCTAGTCAACTGTATAAACAAAAATATTGTCAGCGCGGGGAGATGGAAAATCGCTTTAAGGAACAACAATTAGAGCTTTTTAGTGATAGAACAAGCACTCATACATTTGCTGGAAACCAATTGCGTTTATGGTTCTCTTCTTTAGCTTACGTTTTGATGAATGCTTTACGCCAAAAATGTTTAACTAAAACTGAATTACAAAATGCTACTGTTGGAACTATTCGTACCAAGTTATTGAAGTTAGGAGCTTTAATTACTGTAAGTACACGCCGTATTTTAATCGCAATTACTAGTTCTTGCCCATACAAACATATCTTTGCTACTGCTCATAGACGCTTAAAAATGCTTCCTAATACTGCTTAAATTGAAGTTAAATTGCCTTTTGCTTATTTCTAATCAATGATACTTTGGGCTTGGGTTAATTCAAGTCTGGTTTTGGAATGCGGGTATTTTATGAACAGAGCATTTTAATTTTACTATTAATAAAAAATAGTAATTATTTTTACTTGGCAACCGCGACTTTATACTTAATTTATCTCTGCGCCTAAATTTTGATTGATGATGTATCAGAAAAAAGCCTTACATCAGGTCATGTAAATTGATTTTTTACTGCTTGTGAGAAATCCGGGATTGAGATGTTTCATTTTTTGGGCAATCTCATCTATGAGAACTTCTACACCTACCGGATAGGGAGTGTGTACTTCTCGTTTGCCTTGGGTATACCTCGAATAAAGCGTTGTACCATTGCCGAAGTCGATCACTGTTAATTTTTTGGGTAGTGCTTGTCCAAACAATGCCCCCATTCCTTCGGGAACAACTTTTAGCACTTCTACCTTAACTTCTGAAGGTTTTCCCGCCAGTGTCGCTTGGTATTCACCGTTGAGGACTTGCGTTAAGTCTTTTGCTAGAGCGACATCATGCAAGCTGACGACTAACTTCAGATGCCAAGCTTTTCGGTGTGGCAAATGTGCTAATGCTCCCAGCAAAGTAGTCAGCGCATTCTTGACTTTGTTTTCATTGCTATCTGTGTTGCGTTCAAAATGATCTCCGGCGCGAAAAGCAGATTCTCCGACTGTGTATGCTGTCCCGTTAAATTCGACACGTCCGGGAACATCTTCCATATCTGCTGTGGAAATGTAGCTGGGAACTCTGACAACTTCAAAACCATCGACTAACAGCTTTAAACTTCCGTAGCCATTGTCAAAGCCGGCTGGGAAAATTTTTTGCAGTGCGTGGATGTTCGTCATGTCGCTTTGCTCCAATTCAAAATTCAAAATTCAAAGTTCACAATTAAAGACAATTATTAGGAAATTAAACTCAGCATTAACTGTGTGTGGCGGGGCAAGACCTCAAAAAATTGATTAATTCGCGCATTATTTTCATTCTTCATTTTTAATTTTTAATTTTGCATTTTGAATTCAAAAAAGTCATTGGGGTTAATTACGGCATAAAATCAGGACTTTTTGAGGATACCCTATTTAGGGGTTATATGACCCCCATTTAGTACCTATTTAGCACCCATCAGGCAATTTTAGCTTTTAGGGGTTATATGACCCCCATTTAGCACCCATTTAAAACTTTAGATTTTTTACCGGGTTTACTTATTTTTAGGAATTTTAAAAAATTCATTTAGTCAGCGAATAAATTTGGATTTTGAATTGAAGCGCAATCCCCTGTGCAGAAGATGGATAATTTTTACTAGAAGGCTTAATTTTCTTTCCCAGACAAGGATTCTCCTTGTTTGGCTTAGTTTGTCAAACGATTACTTGCTAACTGGTTCAGCCTTTTCTATTGAGTCATCATTTAATCCGAAAGTTAATTCCAACGGAATGCGGGACGGGGAGGCCTTCACTACCTGCCGATAAACATCATAATTAGTGGGTAGCGTTTTCTGTTCCTCGCCCACACCATAAGTAATGTGATATTTCACGGTTTTCTGTAGTTCTGGTTTACCTGCCTCTTCTTGAGGTCTTTTGCGTTGCTCTACTTCATCAATGCTTGGGCGTGGTGGTAAAGTCGGCCACCATAGCCCTTGATTGTCGGGGCATTCCACTGCTCCTGCTGGTTTCACTCCATTCCGATTCAGCAATGATGCAGAGCCAAAGCTTTCAATCCTTGGCTGTGGTGCATTAGTTAAGTTATTGGCATACTTTACTTGCCAGGTATAACTGGTAAGTGCTGTCGCTTCGTATTGTTCAACACTAGTAGTACTGCAACTTGCCAGGGTCAGGGCTGTTAGTACAATTAACTGTGTAGTTAAACAGGTTAATTTTGGCATTATATTTCTTTCTAATAATTCTGAATTTAATATCTGTACCATCATTGCTTCCAAAGTTAAGGTATCGCTGTGTCGATAGTACCTTTCCTGTAGCTAATTTGATAGCGGTCTTACCGCAGTTAGTACATTCTACATTTACCGGAGCGATGGAAGGCTTTCCTTTGAACTCTCCTTTTATTGGTTCTTCCCTAAACTCGCTAATTATTCCCTGTTGACAGTGCCAGCATTCAAAAATTACTTGCTTTTCTGGTTTATTGCATCTAAAAACTGGAGATGTTGAAACCTATCTGTTAAATCTGCTTTTGAGTTCGAGGTTTTAGTAGTGTGGGTGGTTTAGACTGCTGCTCCGGGTTAGTAGGGTCAGTATCGCTGTTAAGGTTATTGCTGGCTTAAATTCTCTATTTCAGCTAATTTCTTTTGCAAAAGTACTTTTAGTTCTTGAAGTTGCTCAGTACTTGCATGAATTAATGATGTTTCTGATAAACTACTGATTTTTTGGATTATGGATTTGACTTCTTTGGACTCTGATAATGTTCGTGTTAAATATTTAGCTTTAGTTTGTCTAACAAGTTCTCGTGTTTCTGGAACTGTGAGATTCTCTACTAGAACTTTTTCTGTAATTTTAGTTCGTTCTTTCTGAGCCTCTTCTTCAGATATATCTAAGGCTTTTGCAGATAACGTTGCAAGTGCCAAAGCGTGCGCCCCTTTCAATCCTTTATAGCGAATTGCTTTTTTCAAATCATCTGGTAGGGACAGCATCGGTAAAAGATTAGATTTTACTGAAGCAGGGTTTAATCCTAACTCTAACAATGCTAAAAACAAATTTTGTTCTTCAGCTATTACATTTAGAGTTTCTAATCCTAACTTTTGTTGCTCTAAATCTAAAGCAACTAATTTTGTCAACTCTCTACTCTTACCATCACGCTCTATACGTTTAAGCACAGTTGCTAAGACTGTAGAAATTTCTTCTAAATCTAACTCTGTTGATTTATGTAGTTCTTGAACAATAGCTTCAGCTTTATCTAATGGGTTTAAGTCTTCAAATCCAAGAAAAGTAATTAGGGACGATTGCGTTAAATCTTGAGGCATCGGGACAATAACAGCCCGAATAGACTTCCATCCTAATAGCTTTGCCCCTTCAGTACGCAATTGCCCATCCAGCAGTATGTAACGCCCATTTTCTTGTGCTACAAGAATGATGGGGGTAATCTGTCCATGTTTTTTTAATAGCCGTGCTTTTGCTTGAATCGATTCAACAGTAATTGTTTGTCTTGGTTGATTAGGATTAGGATCGATTAATTCAAGCTCAACTTCCGCTTCTCCTGAATGATGCCGCAGTTTTTCTCGTAACACCTGTAACTCAGCTTCAAGTTCGGGAGCTTGCTTGATTCTTAGTTGTTCTACTTCTGCTTGTAGTTGAGCAATTTTTTTCTCTTGCTCTGTTTTTTGAACTGCCCCTTTAAATTTTTCACCTATTTGTGGTAAAGCTTTCGGCATAAAATTTCCTTATTTACTTTTGATTAATTTAACTACATCATCTGCAATTTGCTTAAAATCTTTACAAGCTGGATGTTTATTTCGATATTTATGCAGAGGTAATCCATGCGCGCTGGCATTTTTAAACTCATTAGAACTACGAATTTTTGGATACAATTTAACATTTAATTGTTCGGCAATTGCTGGCAGTTGTGAATAGTACTGTCTGTGCATTGCTATCGCCTCATCATACATACTTGGAACGAAACCCATAATAGAAGGTTTGGGATCTAGCTGTAGTTCCTCCGATGTATTAATACACCATTCCAGTAACTCCGCAGCACCTGATATTGCCTTCATTTCAAGCTGTATCGGCACTAAAATATTAGTAGCGGCTGCTAAAGCATTTACATTCAGCATCCCCAAAGTAGCTGGACAATCTATAATTACCACATCATGGGGTAAAGGATATTTGTGCAGTCTATCCGCTAATGTATATTCTCCTCGTTTACGAACTACTAAATCATTGCTTGTATCCGCTAGTGATGGATGTCCTTGGCAAACTTCTATTCTTGCCTCATCCCATGCTGATACTAAAACCCAGTCGCCCTTAAAGTCTTTTGCTAAAACCTTGGTCATTGTGTTTTCTGCTTCGACTGCTTCTAAACCACAAAAGACATCTAGCGATCGCTGTGGATCTAAATCTAGCAATGCTACCTTGTGTTTACGCTTACTAACTTCATAAGCTAGATGTACAGATAAAGTACTTTTCCCCACACCGCCAGCATTTGCCAAAACCGCAATAATTACCTGCGCCATTAAAACCTCACCATACATAAATATGGAATTGACTTACAACAATTGCCTTAACGTTCGTGTCTTTAGGCAAATATCATACATTCTTTGTCTGATTGATTTTAGGTTTTAGCAAATATTAATCTCCACATCCATTAAAATGTCGTATTTTAAAATACGACATTTTAATAAGAAATTAAACTTTATAAGCTTTGAGAAAAGCGATCACACTTTGCCAATTAATTGTTTGATTCAGCAAATATTGGGTGAAAGTCTCTTTAAGCCTTCCTAACTCTTCTAATGTAAGTTGCTCTCCCAAACGTTGTGCATAACTCGGTCGAGTACCCTTAGTAGCAAATAAACGCTCCAAGAAAGCACTACTAATGTGCATTTGCGTTGAATTTTGTTCAACTACCATATCTACTGTTAACCCTGTTGATGCAAAAGGATCACGTAAGTCATCAGCATCCCAGTTGAGCATGGGGTCTAATTGATTAGCGTACATCGCTTCTTCTGCATCAACTAATCGTTTGTACAACTGTTTATCTAATGCGTTTGCTGGAAGTAAGCGATATAACCTTTGAGTATAACGTGGTACAGTCTCTGCTAGTACCAGCTTTCCCCCTGTCGGTATTAGTTGAGCTAACGTTTGGGCAGCTTGTAATTTTTCAGGCTCCGACATTAGGGCATTGCGTCCTATGATGCAATCAAACTGCACATTTGCTGCCTCCTGGGCCAATACATCTGACAATCGAGAGATTGGCTCCGTTAGAATCACCGGACGCATCAGTTGGGGTAGGTCTACTGCTTGCTCTTGTAGCGCATTCGCATCGGTATTCGTGCGAACACAAGCATATACTCCACCTTCTGGAACTTGCCGAATCGCTTCCCAAGTTAGTAAACCCGTGCCAGCATTGATATCTAACACTAAGTGATGCCTTTGCAATTTTGCTAAATCAAAAATCCGTTCTCTAACATTTGCTAACTGTGTACCTACTTGTGAAAGTGTTCGCTGTAACCAACGCTCACTAGAGCGATCGCTACTTCCATAGGTCAGAATCTCTAATGGTGCAACAGTGCTACCTTCCATCAGTGCAGCTAGTTGGGCTTCGCGGTGACGCAAAACTTTGGTGCTAATTTCTTTTTCTTTGCCTTGGGCTGATGGTTGATAGAATACTTGCCCTTGCAGACTGGCTGGTAAATATTGTTGTGCTACCCAGTGATCTCGGTAGGCGTGAGGGTAAAGATAACCTTGCCCATGTCCAAATCCTTTCTTATCCCGATTCGCATCCTTCAAATGATTCGGTACTTCTTTCTCTTTTTCTTGCTCTACTGATGCTAGTGCATCAAAAAAGCCAATGATGCTGTTTGACTTCGGCGCAGTTGCTAAATACAGTGTTGCTTGTGCTAGATCCCACATTCCGCAGATGTGACTGATATTATCAGTAATTTTGAAAAATCAAGCCTAGAAGATTTTTATTACTCTAATCTTTTGGGGTTAAATTTACTTTTTTTCCAACAATTATGGAATAGACAATTAAGTTAATTTTCTAGATTCTCCTAATATATTTATTTTCGCAGTCAGTCAAATAATTTATCTAAAATTACCAATGTAAACTTAGCCAATCTTATTATAATCTTCGCTCAAATTCTGATTTATTTAAAAATTATTCTAGCGTTTTCAGTCAAATAACCCAGTTCAAATCATCAGATAGTATTGACGACAACTTTCACCTAAATAAATTAATATTTTTTGACGTTCCTCTGTTAAATTGCTGATTTGTTGCTGTCCATCTACGAACAACAAATGTACAGATTGAAACATCTGAAATATCCACCTCATTGTTGGTTTATTTGTGAATTTCTTCACCTGGTTTCTGATGCTACCATCTGATGTTAATAATGCTTGTCTTAACTTTCTTTGTGCTAGATTATAGACTAACAAGCACAGTCCCATTATCATAGCAATTGCTTCCACTCTTAGGCTTGTCTTACTCCTACGTCCAAGCAAGCTACGCGGTATCGTCTCCCAAAGAGAAGGCATCGCTACGGGTTAACAAAACATCTGTCTAGTAGTACAATTGTTCTCAGAATCAATTCAATTCTCAAATGAAATATACTGAATGCTTCTGGATGAGATCACCAGAAGCATTTTATTTGCTGCGGCAGCGATCGCTCACGAAGACTTCTGAAAATCTGTATCACTTTGATAAACCTTAGCCCTGGGCTTACCTTTCTTGGCAGGTGCAGCTACAGCAGACTTCTTCGGTGGCCCTGGAGGACGGCAGGTTTCGCAGTACAGGGGGCGTGGGCCATAAGTCTCACGAGAGGTCGTCTGCTCACACTGCTTGCAGACGAAGTTGAATACGCGTGTATGTATCTGACGTTTATGCGCTCTGACTGTGTACTCTTTGACTTCAATTGTTTTGCTAGGCATTAGATACCTGTTATTTTCTCTATTTAAATAATAAGTATAAGTTTGAGCTTTTTACTATGTCCAAACCTATGTTTGATTAAACACAGACAATCAAGTTTCAGCAGAAAATTGTCTGGTTAATTACAATTTTAAGCAAGGAATTGCGTGAGTTTTTACCTTTCCTGAAATAGGAGCAATAATGTCTGAGATTGAGAATAACAAAATCATCGCTCAACGCTGGTTTGAACTGATTAGCGAGCATAATGTCGAAGCTATTTGTGCGATGACCGCTTCGACATGGAAATTGCATGGTGGGCCGCCAGAACTAGCGCAAGGGCCAGATGGAGTACGTCAGTTGTTTGGCTCATTTGGAGAAATCAAGCAGACTTGGACAATTGAAGACGTAATTGCCCAAGGTGATAAAGTTGTAGTGCGTGCAACGAATACCTGTACCCAAGAAAGTTTTTTTGGCATTCCGGCGCAAGGTAAGCAACAGACTTTTACAGCTACATTTATTCATCAGATTGTGAATGGAAAAATAATTGAAACTTGGCGAAATGCTGATGACTTGGGACGAATAATTCAACTTGGAGGGCGGATTCAAGCACCATATTAATAGCCCGCTATCAACAAACCTTTCGTTCATCAAACAAAGATAATTGCCCAGGAGAAACGTTGCCACGTCCAAAACGGTGATAATAAAGGTGACAGCCACTGCATAAGCAGACTAAGTTTTC
Source organism: Nostoc sp. FACHB-110 (assembly GCF_014697425.1). GTDB lineage: Bacteria > Cyanobacteriota > Cyanobacteriia > Cyanobacteriales > Nostocaceae > Nostoc_B. The sequence goes on along the minus strand of NZ_JACJRU010000065.1, from coordinate 4,655 downwards.
GAGGCGATTGTCACTAGGGTCTCGATTCCAATGATGTACTTGCAGAGTGTAGGCTTTGCGTTGGGATAGGGTTAAATGAGGTGCTTTTTCTTCAGGACGCAAGCATAAGCGATCGCACCGAGTACAACGCCAATTACAAGCATCTTTAAGTGCTATGGCAATTTGTTTCCAGTTAGGTGGATAGACATCCTGACTCATAACAGTATTTTCTGCTGATGAGGCTGATAAATGGTTTGTTAACCACAAAAGCTTACCGCAAAATTAACTTATTTTAAAAGATGATACAGTTTAGAGCGCTCGCTTGAATATGACTGTGGAGAAGAATGGATTACTCAACCGCAATCCAAACACTCAAAAATTCCGATCCAATCTTAGCAAGTGTCATAGAAATAGTAGGAGATTGTCAACTCTACCAAGTCCAACAGACACAAGACTTGCTGTTTTCGTTGTCGAGGTCAATCCTTTACCAGCAATTATCAACTAAAGCCGCCGCCGCTATCCACAGTAGATTTTTGCAGCTTTATCCCCAAAACCTACCAACAGCTTTAGATATCCTGAGTACCCCAGATGAAGTTTTACGCGGTGTAGGTATTTCACGCCCCAAGATTGTGTATTTAAAAGATTTAGCTCAAAAAGCCACAGATGGATTACCGACTGTAGAACAATTGCAGACAATGGATGATGAGGAAATAGTCAAAGCCTTAACACCAATCAAGGGTATTGGGCGTTGGACAGTCCAGATGTTATTGATGTTTCGGCTGCATCGACTGGATGTTTTACCTGTAGATGACTTAGGTATTCGTGCCGCCATTCGCCACCTTTATGGTTTAGCTCAACTCCCTAATAAAAAAACTGTTGAAGATTTAGGGCAGAGGTGGAAACCTTACCGTTCAATTGCTTGTTGGTATCTCTGGCGCAGTCTGGAAATAAAAACAAGTTTAGTTAAGTAACTAAAGTTAAAATTATGCTCATCACAATTACTGGATAATTCTATGGCGGACGTAAGCGGTAATTGGCTTGGAACCTATTGGCAAGATGAAATGCCAACACGATTTGAAGCATCATTGGTACAGAGTGGAAATGCTTTTACAGGTTCTATCCTAGATGATAACTATTTAGGTGAAGCAACAGTTCAGGGTGATGTAATCGGGCGTAGTCTCAGCTTCGTAAAGCGTTATTTAGTAACCTCATACGCACCAGTTACTTACACAGGCACAATCTCCCAAAACGAGGATTATGTGCAGGGTAAGTGGAACATTGGTTCCCGCTATTCTGGCTCATGGGAAGCACGACGAAATGGCGATAATTTGATTATGGATTTACAAACTCGTCTAAAGAAAGAAACTCTGTCAACTACTGCATAAAACACATAACCGAAATATAAGAGCAAGCCTTAACTATTCATAATTAAGGTAGAAAAACCCAAAAACGGTTGAAGTGCGTTAGCTCATAGGAGGCTTAAGGGGTGTGGTTCTGGGAACAAGACTCGATTGAGTACGAAATATTCAAAATATACGAACGAGCGTTAGCCACTCTGGGTGTTAATTTCTCCAACGAAGAAGTCCAAAATGCGCTTGAAGCTTGTACATACGGCTTAGAAGATGCACTCAGAAGTTCTATCAGCTATATGCTGTGGCTACATGAAAATAACAAAGAAATGTTTCCCAACCGGATTTTGGTTAGAGCATTGCAAGAACAATGGAAGCCGATGATCTGGCGTGATGAGTATTTAGAGCTACCTATGTTAGAATCGCCTGGACAGAGGTGGTGGAAGACAGCAGAGAAAATTTGGGGTTACGATGTAAGAAATCGAATGGTTGCTGATGTGTTTTATAATGACGGTGCAGAATTCATCAAGTTTACTAACGGCAAGGAAATAACAGTCGAGACCGTATGGCGTTGGGAATAGGAACGAGTTCTCAAATATGCTAGTAGTTGAGAGTACACAATCAAAATCCTTAAATAACTAAACAGTTAACTCTAATGGCTTGATTCCTTGACGTAACTGAATCTGCCGCAATAGCCAAGACTGGCGAATAAATTGTCGTAGCACAGGCGGTAGTTTACTTACTACCCATCGCAATAATGCACTTTTACCTAATAGTTCAGCTTGCCCTGCTTCTTGAGCTTGAAGTTTTTGCACACGCACAATTTCTGGCTCCCTTTGTGCTTGAATCTGAGGTAAAACTGCATCAATGCTGGAATGCTCTAGCTTTTTCGAGAGCAAGACTGGAACTAAATGGTTGGCGGCAACAATCACATCTCTTAAAGCCATGTTGATCCCCTGGGCGCGAATCGGTGACATCGGATGAGCCGCATCACCCAAAAGCAGTAATCCTGGTTTGTACCAGCGTGGACAACGCCCAACTACCACAGACAACAACACTGGTCGTTCAATTGTGTGCTGATTTTGTTTTATCTGTTCTGCTATACCAGGAGGTGATACGGACAATAGCATCTCCGGCCAATCAACTTGCCGCCAATCACTGCCAGAAACCTCACCCAGCGACCAACCTAATTGCAGATTCCCTTCTGCTCCTTGGAACAAACCAAACGCATGAGTACCATTCACAATTGAATAAAATATATTCTCCAACCCACAATCAGGACTACAGGCTAATTTGAACCACAGAACATCAAAAGTTTTAGAATAATGCTCTAAAGGTAAATTCGCTCGTTGCCGAACAACAGAATTACGACCATCTGCACCAATAACTAAATCAGCGTCAATAGTGCGCTCATCACCCAGTTTGACACCTCTTACCCTTTTGTCATTCCAGAGTAAGTCTTGTACAGGCACACCCTGTATGAATTCAAAATTAGAATAGCTGCTACCTTCGGCGATGAGAGCTTCTAGTAGAGATGGCTGTGAGACAAGCGTTGTTGACCTCTCACCAGTTTCAAATGGTTCCTGTGCGCGAAACAAAAACTGATTGTCGATGAAAAACTCCCACGCATCTAAAGCACGATGAGGAATACTTTCCAAAATGGGCAACAATCCCATTTGTGCAAGGGCATCTAATCCACTTGGCATCAATCCTTCACCGCGAAAAATGCGGTGGAAGTTACGCGATACTTCAACTAATTTCACTTCAATGCCGCGTTTGGCAAACAAAACTGCCAGCGTTGCACCAGTAGGCCCTGCCCCAACAATCACAACTTGAGACATCACTTTATTCTAAAGGCTGAATAACTCCCTTATTAGCTCAAATAGCCTTAAGTTTCACATCTTACCGCAGTATAAAGTTTTTTATTTTTTGTAATTCTTATCATTAGCCTAACTTTTCCGCACTCATTCCACAGCTTTTCCACAGGTACTTTCAGTTTCTCCACAGATAATCGACAGACCCATAGGCTTTAGTTGCATCGCTGGGGATTTTATTTGATAGCTCTGGAAAACTTAAACACTGAGTTTTTATTAAGTAAAGTAACGGAAATCTATCTTAAGCCCTTATGCTGCTGTAAATCTTGATTCTTTCTGTAGTTGTACTTAACATTTCGTAGCATTGACAAAACCACCCCCTCTGGCCGCACAATAATTCGACTAGCTTCTATAGTTCTGTAAGCTACAAAGACTAACTGTATAAACTTGCTTCAGTAGTTGAAGCATATTTGCTTTTAGCTGCCTCATTTAAAGCTAGTTGCTCTGATTGATTTACTAGAAGCCCTCAGCCTATGAACGCAACCGTTAGCATCCTCACAGAGATTCCCGAAACTTTACATGAGTGTCTCAAAGACTACTTACAACAGCACCCTGAATGGGATGAAAACCGGGTATTGACCGCTGCTGTCTCACTGTTTCTGCTACAGAATGCTGACGGCGACCGCCGAGTGGCACAAGTTTATCTAGAGACTTTGTTCCGTTATCACTAATCAGGAACAATCATCATCTATATTCTGAAGAGCTAAATAATCCTACAGACTAGGGCTTGTTTCGTGCGCTGATTGGTAAAGAACTAACGCATTGCTACGCAGAATCTCAACAGAAATTGATTCAGCTTCAGCTACAGTAATATCAGAATCTCTAATTGCTTGCTCTAATACTTCTGCTAAAATTTGGCGACCCCACTTTGCACCCAAATAGTAGAGTTCAGGGATGGAATGAGCATCAGAAGAATACATCAACTTCGTAGTCGGAGCTAATTCTAATAATTGCTGGATTGCTTGTCGCATCCCAGAAACACTTAAAAAAGGGATTGCTAAACCAAAATCTAAATAAACCTGAGGATAGACAGAAGCTAAATAACCAGCCTCTCGCATATAAGGATAAGAAGCGTGTAGCAATACTATTGGTACACTACAAAACTGTGGCGACTCTAGTAAATATCGCAGATTCAGAGGATTAGCTAATCGTAAATCTAAGTCAGGATCTCCATAACCAGTATGAAATTGTACTGGGAAATGGTGTTTAGCAGCTATTGATAATGCCTGTTGTAACAGAAAATCAATCAGGGGTTTATTTGTCAACCGCAAAGGTTGATGGTGCAGTTGTAGCTTGAAATTGTTAAAGTGAACCGCCGCCTCCTCTTGGGCTACGAATTGAATATCTAAGTAGAACAAGGTGAAAAAACCAAACTGTGTAAAGATAAGTAAATACATAAATGTGTCTACTAGGGTAACAGGGGTATGGGCAGCCGTTTAAGGGTATTTCTGAC
>NZ_JACJRU010000064.1 GCF_014697425.1 Nostoc sp. FACHB-110 | reverse complement strand
CACGTAGAACATCTCTGGAGTCCTTCTTACTTTGCTTGCTCTGTGGGAGGAGCGCCGATTGAAGTCTTGAAATCGTATATTAAGAATCAAAATTCGCCCTAGAAGGGCGAGGCTTGTATCCCCTTCTTTTGGTCACAAATTACAATACACGATTCGGACTGCTTACCGGAAAAGCCAATGCAGAAAATTCTGCTGTCCGCAGAACATCCAGACGCAGAGGTGCTAGAAATTTTGTCGGTACAACAACAAACCCCAGCCACCTCAACGGGCAACGAAATAATGGTACGAGTTGCCGAAGCTTGCGAGAACTTGGGTTACGAACTGTTGGATGATGGCATTTACTACAAAGACAAGCGGCTGGTGGAAATAGTCTACAGAGACGGTATCCCCTGCTTTGTGCAAACTCTCTTCCATCAACCGGAAGCCAAAAGTGATTCTTTGGATTTGTTAGACAAGCCGTTTGGTGAACTGTTACCAGATGAATGGCGGATGCTGCAAGAGTACGAGCCAGTGCAGGATTTGGCTGCGGCGTAGTTTGGAAAAAGGCGATTGCTGACTCTACAAGCACTCGCCTAAATACTGGAATCAAAACATTTTGTTTATCATGGCACATCATACAATACATAATTTGGCTTATCCGGATGCTGACTCCGAAGACAGAATTCTTTTGCCACTAACAGACACAAATGCAGATGTGCTATCTCTTCCTGGATACAAGCCGGTTATTGCAAAGGAGGTGCTTGTTTAAGGGTTTATCGAGCTTATGAATATGATTCAATGCTAGGGCTTGTGTTTGAAGATTTCACCCGCTTACTTGAGAGAAATGTGCTGTGTCTAGTGTTTTTTGCTTCTATTTTAATACTACGGCTAATCCAATTTTTACCTAGACAATAAAAAAGAACAACTAACATATATTAGGTGTTCTCAATGAATATTTCTATGATTGTGATTCTAATAGATTGTTATAAATCTGACATAGACACTTTAGAGAAATTAATATTTTTGGGTCGAAACAATTGGTTACAGAATCGAACCGAGAAATAGTAGAGGTTGTTAGAGTCTCAGCAGATGTGAAATAACACAAATTTGTAACAGGGTAATGAAATATTCAATACTAAACAATCGCCATGAAAAACTGGGTAAGTAAAAAAACAGTTAATAATAATCTGTCTCAAAACTTACAAGTTCAGCTTGCTGTTGTGCTAGATACTGTTTGATTTCAGCCACATTCAACCGTTTGACTAGAGATTGAGAATGAATTGGTTGTAAAAAACCATTTAAGCGGCAACAAGAATTGCTGACTTTTTTATACACATAACCACAACTCATTCCCGGAATTCGGAAATACTCTCCTGTACGTAATTGGTAGAAATTCATAACTACGAGCTGAATAACGACGCTCATTTATAACATATTGAAAGCCGGAATCTTGTCCAAATATTACCAATGACAATAATGCCGCCTAAGAGCAACGACATTATACATACTTGATTTTAAGGATATTGTGCAGGTAAAAGTGAGCGTTTCTGGGCGAACAGCAGATATAAAAAGGAGTCAGAAGACAGAATTCAGAATTCAGAATACTCCACCCATGTTCACGAAGTGTTCCCGTAGGGTAGAGATGAAGTTTTATTAAGGAAGAATGTTTGAATTTTGTTTTGCCCACAAGGAACAAGGTTTTAAACTAATATTCATCACCCAGTCGTACATAATTCATACTGAATTCTGACTCCTGAATCCTGAATTCTTCTTCATAAAATTGTTTCGTCAATCGAGAGCAAAAATTTGATAAAGCATAAAAGATGAGAACGGCTAAGGAGTTGTAGCCGTTCCCAAGAAATTTTGCGTGTCATTCTAGGTTGTTATATGCAGTCTATTGAATTATTAAATGCTGCGCCTACCTTCAAAAGGAGTATCTAACAATATTTCCCTGATGTATTGGCCAACACAAAGTATCGAATAACAAATCAATAGTTTTAGGTGCAAACGTGAAACTTTACTTAACCGATATATCCTTAAATCTCCCCCCGTGGGCAATAATCACATCACAAACCCCAGATTTAATAGAGCTAGAAATTAACGATCATCACCCCGACTTTCAATTGTTTTTCAATGGATTAGCTAGTGAAATACAGCCGGGAGTGGTTGGGGTGAAGTCGGCTGATTTGTGTGAGGCTTTGGTGGATAGGTGTGGGGGTGTTGGGTCAGTTCCAGTAGGAGAAACAAGGATTTTCGTGTAGAAAGGGCAGGTACTATAAGAAGTACTTGCCCGGAGAATAAAATTACTGACTAACTGATGATGCCATACTTTGAGATTGCTGCTTTTTCTCTTGAAGGAACAGGTCGAGATTTTAATCTAATGGTGGGTTTACGTTGTGGTTGGGAATTGGGCTGCTGTTGTCCTAAGTGTTCAATAAGTTCAGTCCCAGTGAGCTTTTTCACTGATGTGTAAGGTCGAATCGGCTGTAAAGTCTCATTCAAGGTGCAAGAGTCGTCACTGGTTTTTCGGTAGACGTAATGGAAGCTGATGCCGGGAATACGGAAATAATCGCCTGTTTGAAGTTCAGAGAATGTCATAAAAACAACTTCAACTACTGAAATAAGTACACATTACCTTACACTATGATTTCTAGCAATCAGCGTAAGTTCCACTCATCAGAATGGGAAATAGCGGAGGTTGCCCAAGTGAAAGCCGTTCTTTAGTCCTAACAGTAAAAAGCGATCGCGCGCGTATAGGCGACAGGACTTTTAAGCCAGATAAAAAGTACATTGCCCACACATTTAAAACATGACCACGAAACCTCATGACCAGTTCGCTAAACAGTTTTTAGAAGAGCTATTGTCCCCTTTGGGGGAAGTAAGAACAAATCAGGAAGTCAGGGATGAAACTAGATTTGTGGATGTCTTGTTTTCCCCTGCCCCCGAAGCACAAGACTCAAATCTCGGATTGTTGGGTAGGATTGTTGTAATGAACACGGCACTCTTAGAGCCGTTTCGCAACCAACCCACCCCAACAGAAGTACGCAATTGTTTTCTGAAGTTATTCGCTGTCATCGCCAATGCACAACGCAAAGCTAAACGAGAGAAAAGAAGATTACCGGAAGATAGCTTGGCGAAACTGTGGATAATATCGCCTAGTGCTTCAGAAAATCTCTTAGCGGATTTTGAGTTTAAACTGGATTTAGGCAATTGGCCCAGTGGCGTTTACTTTTTCCAGAAAGGTTTTCGCGGGGCGATAGTAGTAGTTAACGAATTGCCTGTTACAGAAGAAACATTATGGCTGAGGATTTTGGGAAGAGGTGAAACACAACGTCTAGCTGTTACTCAACTGTTAGCACTTCCACAAACAAATCCACTCAGACAAAATACCCTCAGACTGATTACTAGTTGGCGCGTTGTTGCATTTCAACAAAATGATTTAACAGAAGATGAGCGAGAGTTGATTATGAATTTATCACAGGCCTATCAGGAATGGGAAGAAACTACAATACAGCAGGGAGTAAAACAAGAACGCCGCCAAGTTGTAGAAAATCTCTTGCGATTTCGATTTGGGGAAGTGGATGCTGAACTAGCAACAGTTATTAATGGTTTACTACAGTTATCTCCAGAAGAATTTACTCCCTTGTGTTTGCAATTGACCCGTGAAGAACTATTAGCAAGATTTGCTCCCGAATAAAAGTATTACTCAACTACACCACATCAAAACTTCAAGCGGTTTGTTAAGAGCAGACCGCTTTTTATATGGAGGAAAAGAAATGGAAGACAGGTATTTCGTAGTCAACGATAATATTGTAGTTGCCGATTGCCCGACTCATGAACTGGCAGCAAAAGTAAGTTGTTGTTTAGCTTTACCTCACAAGCATTACAGGCTTACCGTTAGTGCTATTGAAGGTATTGGTCTACAAGTGAGTGGGGGATGTTCCAGCGTAGCTGATACTAATGAAAGAGCGATCGTTTCAGTCAAGGAATATCTCAAAAAGTTTGCTCCACAATATTCAAGTTCACACGCATTGATTGGCAAACAATTCTACTATCAAAAACGCTTTGATAATCAAAGTCGCTTGTATACAGTTTTGAGAGTAACGGGCAGTGGTAAAACGTCTGAAGGTTCTGGCGCATTGTTTGAATGTCTTGCGTTGAAAGGTGAGTATGAGCCGTGGCAATATTTTGTGGCGAGACGAGTGATTATGTATGAGTCGGAATTGTCAAGAATGACTTTAACATAGATAACAAAGTAAGTGAGAAAAAAATATGAATATAGACCTTGCACGTCAGAATCTTGCTCAAGCACTAACCCTTTTAGCTGATTATTGCGATCATCACGAATACGATCAATCTCTTGACGAATTTTACAAGTTTGTGTACGCAGCACAAAGTTATCTGTTAGAACAACAACAGCAAGATAAGCTAGTGGTTAATGAAGAGATTGTACCTGTAAGCAACGAATAGAAAATTACAATAATCGTTCAAGCTTTATGTGGAAGCACACAATATGATTAATGTATGCAGAGTAATACGATGCCCTTATTTTGGAGAACAAGGGCATAGCTACGGATGTCAAAGATACGCTTTTAGTGGAGGATGTCATTTGAAGATAATCGCTCCGCTTCAAGACAATGAATATATTGTGTATACGGATAATGAAGAATTAGTAAACTCTCTCAAAGTAGAGAATGATAGATTTTTTCTGGAGGACGAAAAATATAGTGATGACTTAAGATTTCAGAGTGAAAATCCTGATTTATTTAGTGAACGTTCATTCAAAGTGAAAGAAATTAAACCCAATTAGACTAGCGTTTCACAATCTAACAGAGATTTCAGAAGCGGTTTGTTACCAACAGACCGCTTTTTAATTGCAAAAACATCCCAATCAATCAGCACAAATTTAGAATTATTAGGGGGAAAATATGCAAGTCACAATTACAATTCCGCGCGGCTGGGGATACCCAAAGGCAATTACCAATTCGCAGTTCGCAATTCGCAGTTAAATAATTGCGAATTGCGAATTGTTTTGGTTGGCAGTACGGATTGTTACGCAGCAAAAATAGCAAAGATATTATTTACTTGCCGGAATCCGAAATTCAACAGCTTTCACCTCAAGAATCTGAAGAAGAAATCTTAACTGAAATTGATGAGCATCTCAATCAAGTTGCGATGCTTCAAGCACAGTTAGGAATACTGCATTCGCCACAAGTTAAAAATAATCTAGCGTGGCAAAACTTACTAGAGAGGAGCAGAAATCCTGTAATCTTGAGCTTGTAGCGAAATAATGGTGCAAAAACTTGGTAAGAAAAAGTTTAAAACCAGAGGCAACATCGTTTGAAATACTAGATTGTGTTCAAAAAAAATGCCCTTCGTGTGGTCAAGCAATGTGGAATGAATACAATAATCCTCGACATATAAGAACGTTAAATGGGGTAGTAGAACTACAGCTAAAAATTCGGCAATGTCGAAATAAGTCATGTATGCGGTATAAAAAAGCATATCGACCAGAGCAAGAAGGGTCACTCGCTCTACCACAAAACGAATTTGGTTTGGATGTGATTGCTTATATAGGAGCATTACGCTACCAGGAACATAGAAGTGTTCCTCAAATACACACTCACCTGGAATTAAAGGGTATATGTATAAGTCAACGAACGGTTACGCACCTAATTGACAGATATGACGAGTTACTTTCTTTATGGCTAAAAGACCATAAAAGGTTAAAAGCAATAATGGCTAATCAAGGACGGGTGATATTAGCAATTGATGGGATGCAGCCAGAAATTGGACATGAGGTATTATGGGTAATTCGAGATTGTTTATCAGGAGAAATAATACTTGCTAAAACCTTATTGTCATCAAGAAATGAAGATTTAGTGGCGTTATTATTAGAAGTAGCTAATACGCTGGATGTACCAATTGATGGAGTTGTTAGTGATGGACAACAATCAATTCGTAAAGCTGTTGGGTTAGCATTACCTAAAATTGCTCACGGTTTATGTCATTACCATTACCTGAAAGAAGCAATTAAACCCATATATGAGGCGGATAGAAATGCCAAAAAAGAATTGAAAAAAAAAAGTTAGAGGATTACGAGAAATTGAACGTAGTGTTACCAATGAAGATAAGAATTTGGTGACTATTATTGAAGATTATTGCTCGGCAGTCCGTAGTTCGATAACCAATGATGGTCATCCACCGTTAGAGGCATCTGGATTAAAGTTACAAGAAAATTTGACTTTGATAGAACCTAGAACGGCAAAATAAACTAGAGTAGGTTTGTAATGATTGAAACAGGTGTAAATAAGTAAACCAAAATTTTCAACAACAACGAATTTACGCTTGTTTGAATTTTTGCTCTAGTAAGTTTTACCACACTAGGATAGAACAAAGCTTAGAACGGATGGAAAAAAAAAGTGCTTTACCACCACCTTTAGTGAACCTAAAACACCTCCTAGCCAAGGGATTATCTGCAACTGCATCTTTATTTTCACCTGTTAGAGTTGCATATGATTGGGTTGATAAAGCTAGTAATATTCTCAACAATAAAATAGGTCTTAATGCTGCTGAAGTTAAACAAAGTTATCAGCAACTGTTAACTCAAATGTCACAACACAAGCACAAAGCTGGTACACTGAGCAGTGCAATCGATAACTTTATAAAAACCACCCATAGCTATTGGTCTGGACTTTTTCATTGTTATGAAATTGAAGATTTTCCCAGAACTAATAACGACTTAGAACACGCTTTTGGTATACTACGTCATCATCAACGTCGTTGTACTGGTCGTAAGGTTGCACCCTCATCCCTTGTTATTCGTGGTTCTGTCAAACTTGCTTGCGCGATCGCAACTAAGCTTCATTCTTTTACTGCATCTGATTTAGCTCAAGTTGATATTCATACTTGGCTCGAATTACGCTCTCAATTACAAAAACACCACAAAGCCAGAATTGAACAGTATCGATTTCGCCGAGACCCCAAGGCTTACTTGGCTAATCTAGAAAGTCGTCTTCTCTAGTAAGTTTTGCCACGCTAGGTTAAATCTTATACGATTAGGTTCATGGAACGATTAGAACAGGGGATTGATGCAGTCAAACAGTTCCTTTCGACCCTAACAAGTGATGAGCGTTGGGGGGTGATGGTGCAGATGGAAGAAAATGAACCCCAGATGTTCGGTCAATTGGTAGCACAGGCTCCCGATTGGTTGGAATGGATGGGGTGCAGTTTTTAGGGCTTTGACACGAGGGTACTTGTTTGATGGCACAAAAGAATATATGCAACTGTTCTGCTCTTTCCTAACTTAACTTTCTTTAACAGCAGTGACAAAAAACAGATGTGGCGCATCAGGAATACTGCGGTCAGGAAATTGATAAGTAAATCTACCAAAAGCGGCTCCTTCTTCCCCAGGTTGAATAGCTGATGCTTTCCACCCATAATCAGCAAAGAAAGTTTCTGGCTCATCACAACCTGAGAGCCAATACTTAGCCCATTCATCAGACCCATTACAAATGACTGAGTTGATCACATCAGCACCAAAACAACTCCCAACCACAGACATATTTTGAATATTTGTTAAAAGATTTTTTACCTGTGTTGGGTTGAGATAATAAAGAAATCCTTCTAATAGCCAAATTGATGGTTCTAAAGGTTTATAGCCTTTTTCAAGGAGCAATTGAACCCAGCTTGATTCTTTTAAATCAGCACAAATTGAGTAGCGTTTGCACTTAGGGATACTTCCGCTTAAAACAGATTCTTTATAAAGTAATACATCAGGTTGATCGATTTCATAAACGTGAGTTCCGGTTTGCCAATCCAGACGAAATGCTCTGGTATCCATGCCTGAACCCAAAAGAACAATTTGTCGAATCTGCCCGGCGTACTTCTTTAAGAAATCATCAAAAAAACGAGTCCGAACTGATGCAAATGGCCTGCCTTGTTTTTCGTATTCTTCTAAGCGAGGAATAGCAGCTTCAATAGCTTCTTTACCTGCTAACTGTGCTGCCAAAGGGTCAGTAAATAAAGCATCATGTCTTTGAGTTTCAACCGCCCGTGCTGCCGCCATAACTTTGGCAGTAAAACTTACACTAATTTCTTTGGTGTGGGACATTTTGTTGTGACGCTAGTTAATTTTTAGGAATTTTACTTTATTTGTGTTTAACTAGCATAGTTTTGTTAGCTTATGAAATATTATCTGTCTACAAAAATTGTTCTTTAAAAAATTAAATTGTAAATTAATATCAGTGTGTCCAAACAATTTAAAGATTGGATATTTCAACTAAATCTATAACTCTATAATTGTTAGTAACTAGTTGGTATTAGTTTATGCTAGAACGGCAAAATAAACTAGAGTAGGTTTGTAATGATTGAAACAGGTGTAAATAAGTAAACCAAAATTTTCAACAACAACGAATTTACGCTTGTTTGAATTTTTGCTCTAGTAAGTTTTACCACACTAGGTGTACACTAATAGCGTCTCATAACCTAATTTGTGTCGGTAGGATGATGCTGACTATTACAACCCATTGAGACAATATCGAACGAAACCACCTGCGCGACCAATGGCTAATTTAGTTTTGCACGAAGCTGTCCGAAAATTATGAACTCCCACCCAATTTTGCTATATTTCGATGACGGGAAGGGCCGAGCCGAATTACCGCGTCTCATTTTTGTCTATGGCGATGTCCCATTTGAAGACAGAGTGATATCCCTTCACGAATACAAGCTTTTGCGCTCTAGTGGAAAACTCCCTTTCGATCAGCTTCCTACTCTCCAATTGGGCGACACTATGATTGCCCAATCATGTGCGCTCGCTCGTTACGCGGCACAAGAAGCTGGAATATACCCTTTGGACAAGGTACAGGCAGCCAAATCAGACATGGTGGTCGATGCTTGGCGAGATTTGCTGGATCTTCTGTACGGGTGTTACGTTGACCGGATTGTGGAGAATGGTCAACTACTAATGAAAATGAGGCAAGCATCGCTGAGGGTGGAACGGCTAGATCAGTTTTTCACCATAACTGTGCCTATGCACTTGAGCAGGTTTGAGCAGATGATTGCAGACAATCAAGGCTCTCCATTCCTTGTCGGGTCATCACTGACATGGGCTGATCTGGCGGTATTGGACATTTTGTACACCTTGGATATATCTGCAAACCTTTGGAGAACTCCATCTACATTCTTTTACATCCCGGAGCCGAATGGCCCTTATCAGCCTCCAAAAAAACTGCTGGAACTATATCCAAAGCTTGAGGTGCTAAAAAAGACAATCAGTGAAATACCTCATATTGCTGCTTGGCTTCAGGCTCATCCTTATTAGAAATAATCTCTGAATGCAGGGCAACTATCTTTGTCATCATTGGTGCGCTCGCTTATAAGCAAGACGGGTATCATATCAGAACTAGCTCTTCACCAACCCAAAATTGTCGTGTAGGTCGAGCAATCTTATCGCAGGGGGAGAAAATTCCTCCCCTGCCTGCCTCCTCGCAAAATTCTCTTGGCAGGTTACTAAATCTTTTGCTACTGACCACTTTTTGAATTGGTAGAGTCGATGGGCGGTATTATCCGCCGCACCTCTCTGTTCAATCTGGGCGTGCCACTTTCGTTGCACCCAGCTTTCGATATTCTTAGCTTGCGCCTTTGCTCATGTGGGTATAATCGTGACAGGATTCGTGTACAGCAATTAGGTTTTTTGGTTTCCAATTGTTGTGCTGCCCATCTATGTGGTGTAAGTGTACTCGTTCTTCACTAGTAAACTTTAATCCACAGTATCCACATGAATGGTTTTGCCTTTTTAAAGCTTTAGAGGTTTCGCCGTCGTAGAGTTTGCTGTTCCGCTCACTCCAATATGTTAAGTCGCCGTCGTAAGGTGATTTATTTCCCTTGACATTGATATGACTGTTTTCGGAGTAGGAAACTTTTGGGAATGCTTTATCTAGCAGTTTTTTGCTAGTATGGCGATTCTGTTTAGTTTCTCTGTTAAAAATCTTGTAAGTTCTTTTTTGGGTGTGGTACAAACTAAATCTTGAGCCATCCATCTTACAGAACTTATGATAATTTCTCCATCCTCTAACTATTGGTGATAACTTTTCAGTTTTCACAATAGAACCATAATTCGAGCAGTTGACGATGGCTTTTATCTTCTGACGGAATTTCTTATAGTTATCCACTGAGGGAGTACATCTAAATTTTCCGTTACTTTGCACGACAAAGTGCCAGCCAAGGAAGTCAAACCCCGAAGTCGAGGCGGTTGTCTTCGTCTTTTTTGAGCTTACTTTTAATCCTCTTACTGCTAGAAACTGACTAATTTTTTCAAGTATTTTTATTTCATCGTCTTGGGGTTTAAGGATGATTACCATATCGTCGGCGTACCGTACCGATTGGTGGATGTCCTCTATCCCATTGAGGGCGATGTTCGCTAATAACGGACTGACCACACCACCTTGACAAGTACCTTGTTCTGGAAATTCAGGGTTGATTCCTGCTTTTAAGCATCGGAAAATTCCTAATTTTATGCCCGATGGGGCGATAAGGTTGTCCATGATGCTGGTGTGTGAAATTCGGTCGAAGCACGCCTCAATATCGAGTTCGATGACTCGTTTGTTGATTCCGTTCTGTTTGGAGCTAAGATTTTGGAACAGAATTTTCTGGGCATCATGTGCCGAGCGTCCTGGTCTAAAGCCATAACTCCTTTCGTGGAATAATGCTTCGTGCGCTGGTTCCATAGCGAACTTTGTCAGGCATTGCCATGTTCGGTCTGCAATGGTGGGGATTTTCAGCAGTCGGGTGGTAAATCCATCCTTTTTCGGAATTGGGATTGCGCGTAACTTTTGGTGAAACCAGTTGTTACTTTCGGCATTTAACCGTTCTAAGAGTGCAAAACGCTCCTGAAAGTTTAGGGATGCTTTACCATCAATTCCTGCTGTTTTCCGCCCAGCGTTTAGCTGTGTTACTTGACGGATAGCCAGTAATTTAGCCGCAGTGGATTTCAGAATCAACTTTTGAAGGGACAAAGATTTACGCTTGTCTCCGGCTCGAATTGCTTTAAACACTCGTTTTTGTAGGCGGAATAAATTACGTCGGAATTTCTTCCACGGTAGATTTCTCCAAGATTCACGCTTCATTTATGCTGTGCCTAATCATGCTCTAATTCCAAGCGCGTGTTCTCTGAATACCTTGCAGCAATTACGCCGCATCCTACCCGAATCAAAAGAGTTCCGTATCTCGTCTTACCTACCTGGGGTTCGACCTTCCCCAAGACTTTTGACTCGTTTTTCTTCGTTCCCTCAGTTGATTGATGAGCCACTGCATTGCGGGGGTTCCCCCCGTTGTAGCAGGTGGCGTTGTTCCGTTAGGTAGTGCCAATTTAACCATCAGACCCCCAGGTTCTTACCGTTATTATTTTGGGATACGGCGGGGATTAGCTCTGATGAAGTCGGGTTCTAAGGATATGCCCCGCTTTTTTGTAGGTTACTTTTCTAGGCATCTGTTTTACCGTAGGAACTCCCTGTTAGCATCAGTGTCCACCCATAACAGTAGTCTGATTACGCCCTGCTTCCCAGCTTCACTCTCCAAGTAACGAGCTTGGTCGGTGTGGGCAGATAAGGAGTCAAGCATGAACCTTGCTGGTAGGACTTTCACCTACATCAGTCTGAGAGTTCAACCCAAGGGGGTTGGTTAAGTTATTTACGGGCTGGCTACCGTGATTCACTTAACAACGAATCGCACCAAAATTCAAAATGCAAAATTAAGAAGAAAAAATGAAAAAATTTTGAATTAATTCTGGAAGCCTCCACTGATTTAAAAAATTAGTGATGCTTCTAGGTAGCGGGTTTCAAGCCCCCACAGATTGTAATGCGTGAATTAATAATTTTGCATTTTGAATTGATTTGACTAATTTCTCATCAGCGTACAGTTCAAACGCTTCGCTATAAGCCAATGAGAATCTGTCGTAAATTCAGGAGAAAAATTATGGATATTCAAATCGCACTCAACTGGTTAATTTCCATTATTGTTATGGGTTTTGTCAGCATCATGGTGATGGATTTCGTTAACGGTTTATTCTGGCTACCATATTCATATTCTGCAATTGCACCTGTCGCTACAAATTCTGGGGCGATCGCAACAACACCCCATACTGTACCTGCACTCTTACCAATCGCCGCACCAAAACCAGAACCACAGTTCTCGCAACTGCCTGACCCTTGGGAACTTACAGATATTGAACCAAACTCAATACCGCAGCCCGTTGTACTTCAGTTCCCTACATTAAAACTGCTACCACCAGTTGCTTCTGTTATTAAACCGAAAGCTAAGGCAACCACCAAATCTACTAAATCCACTCAATCAAAATCTACCAAAACCAGCAAAACTAGCCAGCCCAAAACTGCGGTAACGCCTCGTAAGTCTCGCAAGAAATCGGCGGCTTAATTCCACAACCCCTTCTCTAGTTGAGCGATCGCAATTACTACTGGCGCGATCGCTCCTTTTGTCGTTTCAAAAATTAGAAAAATGCAAGCAGCGCACTGTGCGTTAGTCGTGGCTCTCCAGTACGCTCCAGTTGATCCTCAGTTTGCAGTTGCTAGAGAGCATTTGAGAAGGGCGATCGCTCTGTCTGGAGAATATCACAAGCTGTATTGGAGTATCTTTTGGAAAACTTCGCCGGAACGAGTTAAAAGAAGAATTCGCTCACAATGCAACCAACTGGCTTTTGATGCTTATTCGCACATGGTTGAGTTAGCCCTGTTAGTAAACGAATATGCAGCAACACAAACATCTGCTGGTATCCCCGAACCGAAACAGTGGCGAGAATTCCTCAACAATCTCGAATGTGCTTTTGAGTGGCTTGAACGTGAGCATCCACAAGAAATCAACTCTAAGCAATTAAGTCTAATTTAATTGCTTTGTTCAAGAACAGCATCAGCTTCGCCAAATTCTTGTGAAAATTATATCTATATATAGTCATGGTCAGCCAAATCGTTACCCAAGGTTGTCTGTTTGACCTACAAACTGTTCTAGATTATGGGCAATCCATCCAGGGCGTTGCCCAAGAACTAGCTAAATCACTAACTGATCATCGCCCTATTGCTACAAAAACTATTCAATCACAGATGAATCGCCACTTTCACGGTACTGCGGCTGAGGGTAAGTGGTTGTGGAAAGATGCGTATGAGGCTGTTGAAGTTGCATTAATCTTGTATCTACGACAAAAGGGAATACCACAAAACCCCTTAGAACAACTGCAACTGCTCGAATCCCTTTGCCCCACACACACCCGCCGCAGTGAGGAGCAATTGCAACTCCAGCAGTTTTCGACTCCACTACCACTGGCGTACTTGGTAGCAATGGCGGGACAAGTGACTAACAACGATTTAGTGCTTGAGCCAAGTGCTGGTACTGGGATTCTGGCTCAGTTTGCTAAACTGTACGGTGCAAGTTTGATGCTTAACGAATTGGCTCCCGATAGAACTAAAATTCTGCGGCGGCTATTCCCTGGCACTCCACTATTCTCCGTCAACGCGGAACAAATCAACGATTATTTAGCTGGTAAAACTCAGCCCTCAGTGGTGTTGATGAATCCACCTTTTTCGTCATCGCCCAAAATCAGCGATCGCAATCCCGACGCAACTCCTCGGCACATCAACTCTGCACTACAAAGGTTATGTGATGGTGGACGACTAGTGACTATCACTGCCAATTGGTTCTCACCGAATAATCCCACTTGGCGCGAAACTTTCGTTAGGTGGCAGGAGAAGTCCAACGTGGTGCTTTCTGTTGGGGTCAGTGGTCAAGCTTACGCCAAGCATGGGACAACAATCGAAACACGAATCACTGTTATTGATAAAGTCCCGGCATCTGACCCTTGCAACATCCTTTGTATTCGAGAAACGCTGGAACTACCTGAAATACTGGCACTGATTCAGCAATTGCCTGGGCGATCTCTGTGGCAATCCGCACCTATCAAAGCTACTGCTGCTCTCGTGACGAAAGTGGTCAAGCTGCCCAAGCGTACCGCAGTAATAGAAGCAGAACCCCCCGCAGAAATTCCCGATGTAGTAGTTCTGGAGTATGAGGTTGTCGAGTGGTCTGCTAGTGAGGGTTTAAAGGATACTCTCTATGAAACTATTAAAAGTATTAAGAGATTTTAATAGTTTCAATCCCGCGAACGGGTTTCATTTATTTGAAAGTCGGACTCAAAGCCCCGACGGTCGCAGTGGTATTATCGTTTCAATCCCGCGAACGGGTTTCATTTATTTGAAAGGGGCTTGGCGATCGTCACGTTCTGATAGCTTGTGAGTTTCAATCCCGCGAACGGGTTTCATTTATTTGAAAGCTTGCCCCAAATCTATTAGTGGGTAAGCTGCCCGTTTCAATCCCGCGAACGGGTTTCATTTATTTGAAAGCGTACAAACTTTGTACTAATTCTTCCAGAAAAAGTGCGTTTCAATCCCGCGAACGGGTTTCATTTATTTGAAAGGATATTTAGTTTCTCTTTCTGGCGTTCTCGTTCCAGTTTCAATCCCGCGAACGGGTTTCATTTATTTGAAAGACCCAGAAGCCAAACAATTTGGGCTAAAAGCGAACGTTTCAATCCCGCGAACGGGTTTCATTTATTTGAAAGATCGCATGTGGCTGCTTGTTATCAAACCAAATGCAATGTTTCAATCCCGCGAACGGGTTTCATTTATTTGAAAGCAAACAGGGTATTATCCCCAGGCGTTACGGTATAGAGGTTTCAATCCCGCGAACGGGTTTCATTTATTTGAAAGATATCAGCAAATATATGTCCAAGGGTGCTTGTAGTTGTTTCAATCCCGCGAACGGGTTTCATTTATTTGAAAGTTCTTGATTAAATCAAGTTCGTTATCTAACTGAAATTGTTTCAATCCCGCGAACGGGTTTCATTTATTTGAAAGGAGAATTTTTCAATATCGATAAGGTCAAAGAAAAGTTTCAATCCCGCGAACGGGTTTCATTTATTTGAAAGACTTATTAGAAGGTTTATTGCAAACATACGGGACACGTTTCAATCCCGCGAACGGGTTTCATTTATTTGAAAGTTTCTTTTTCTGCTTTGCCTGTTCCTCAGTTAGCTGTTTCAATCCCGCGAACGGGTTTCATTTATTTGAAAGCAAATATGGCCCATCAGGGCATGATTACGCCTTTTAGTTTCAATCCCGCGAACGGGTTTCATTTATTTGAAAGAGAGAATTATTTTCTTGCGCTGTGCTGTGACCACCGTTTCAATCCCGCGAACGGGTTTCATTTATTTGAAAGTTAGAGGCGATCGCCCTTAGCATCATCGGTAGCTTTGTTTCAATCCCGCGAACGGGTTTCATTTATTTGAAAGATATACATCATTCCTAACTCTCTACCTCAAAGCCAACGTTTCAATCCCGCGAACGGGTTTCATTTATTTGAAAGTTCCGATATTGCAATTTCGGCTGTTTGCCCTAACTGCAAGTTTCAATCCCGCGAACGGGTTTCATTTATTTGAAAGTCCTCATCTCGCCATTCTTTGTCCAGGTGCTGGCAGAGGTTTCAATCCCGCGAACGGGTTTCATTTATTTGAAAGAGCGGCTGAAGAAACAATTCACGAGATGGGGATGTTTCAATCCCGCGAACGGGTTTCATTTATTTGAAAGTTGAAGAATCGGAAGAATTTCGGAAGCCATTTATAAGTTTCAATCCCGCGAACGGGTTTCATTTATTTGAAAGTAGTTGACGATTTTTCTAGCGCACCACATGGGAATCGTTTCAATCCCGCGAACGGGTTTCATTTATTTGAAAGCTGCCGCAACCATCTATTTGGTACTCAAAGATTACTTCCTGTTTCAATCCCGCGAACGGGTTTCATTTATTTGAAAGCTGGTCAGCAAACAGCAAAGCCACTTGCTCCAAGTCCCGGTTTCAATCCCGCGAACGGGTTTCATTTATTTGAAAGTCCGCCAGCTAGAAGTTAAAAACAGAGCCGTTCCTGACACCGTTTTTGGCAGGTCTACTTTAAAAGTCTGTTTCCAGCATTTATGACAAGGCTCTATATTTGTACTTGAAGTGCTGAAACTATTGAATTGTCTAGGTTCTGTCGATTTGGCGGGAGGTAGGGGGTTTTTGCCTGTACTTCGCCATGCCAAAAAATCTTACTAGCATCATAATATGATCGTCTCTTGCTGTCGAGGTTGTTCCGAACCATAGGTAATAGTCTTACGTACTGCTCCAGTATCTAAAACATAAATGCGTACTGAATCTTCAGATGGCTTGATCAAGCTCTCTACTTGCACCTTCAATTTGGCAAACTGCACAGCATTTAAAAAACATTCAAACACACTGTACTGTGTCCAAGTTCCATAGCCAGAGAGCATTTTATGAAGTTTTGTTCGCCGCTTATTTGCTTTCTTGTTATCAGGTAAATCATAAATGATGAGGTAGAACAAAGTAGTCATCGCAATGTCAAGGCTTTATAAGGAACCCCCTCCTGTAAATGTCGGCTCAATAAACGTGCTTGCAATTCGATTGCACGACGATAGCTGCAACGATAGCCAAAGGAGGGATGCTTAAATTCATCGTTCATTTTTCGCTCCCATGCCTGTAAAAACTGTTTGCGTCCGCTTTCTGAAAGCCGATACGCACCAAGATGATCAGTAAAATCGTCAGGTTTAATTTCCTTATGGCTAATGACTGAGAGTATTAAGTTATCAGCAATCAGAGGGCGAAATTCTTCCATCAAATCAAGAACCATTGCCGGTTGTCCTCTAGTAGCTTCATGCAGATAACCAACATAAGGGTCTAAACCAGCCATGTGTACAGCAGCAGTTACTTGTACTTGTAAAAGACCATAGGCAAATCCCAATAAAGCATTGATTGCATCTGTTGGAGGACGGCGATTTCTGCCGTTAAATGACCATTGTTCCTCTAGCATTACTGACCAAGCAGCAAAATATTCTCGTGCAGCTAATCCTTCAACACCACGTACTTCGTCCAGAGTTGTCTGTTCTTTAACTAGCTGTTTGCGAGATTTAAGAGGATTGTCTTTCTGATCATGGCGGTATAAAACACTATATTGATTTTGAATCTTGCCAATAACAATGGTTTTAACAATCTCTAAACGATGGGCTTTGTCATAATAAGCAGCATACTGCGCTAGCCTTAATTGACCATTTCGAGAATACCCTGGAAGAGCCGACCCCAAATATTTACCAAACCCAGAAAGGTAATGTACAGGCATTCCCAGTTCCAAAGCATACACTAGAGCATCACCAGTGATCTGCGGATTTCCCATTAATACAACTTGTTCTACTGTTTGGGCCGGAACTGATTTTTTCTGCCAAACGCCGTCTTCCTGTTTTAAAGCGACTTTAAAAGCTTCGGCAGCTTTACTCAATACTGCATCAGGCTGAGTTACGTAAAGAATAGACATAATTTAGACCTCAAGGCGTAGTTTTTTGATTTCTTTGGGCAAGCAAATTTTTTGTAAGCTGCAATCTTGACACTTTTTCGGATGGTCAATAGGTAGAGGCATTTTGCCACCGATAGCAGCCCTGGCTTGTGAGATTGCTTGTTCTGTAGCTTGTCGCAATATATCCGTGAAATCTACCCGTTCACGGCGGCGGTTGGCATAGTAAAAAATTTCGCCATAAGGTATAAATCCTCCTGTACGCTCTTCTAAACACATAGCCGCAGCGCACAATTGAAAATGATCACTTTTGTGGTTAGCCATACGTCCCTTTTTAAATTCCAAAGGGATTAGCTGGTTATCTTTTTCTTCCACTGCATCGATAATACCGTTAACTAAAAGCCGTTCGCTCCATACCCATTGATGTCGGTAAACTATTTTGTCACCTTCAATATTCTTGCCTTCATCATCTACATTGCGGTGCAGATGACGACCAATAATAATGTGTTCGTTATCTGCATTTTCCCCAAGCTCGTATTCCAGAAAGAAACGACGAGGGCAATATTCCCAAGCATTTAAGTAAGCTAACGGAAGGTAATATTGTTCATCCATAGTTTATGAAAATACAAATCTTCAATTACGAACTGATAATTGTTTAGAGGTTTTAGGCTGTTTTGGCTTGGTTGGCTTTTGCAATGCCGTTGTTCCTAATGCTAGTTGTGTCTGCCCCATACCCATTGCCGTTTTACGTCCTACACCAGCAAAGAAAGCAAAGTTAGCCATAATAGTGGCAATTCGAGCCATTTCAGGATTACTAAATCGGTAGCGAACCCAACCCTGCGCTCCAACTTCTGTACCTCCTTCCATCTTGAGTGCGTAAGTTTTGAGGTCGTAGGCTGTAACCAAAGCATTCCATTCACAATTAGGAAAATGATACTGTTCTGGTGCAAAAATATTCCACCGCCGATGCAGCGAGTTAAATACTAATTCGGGTAATGGAAAGGTTTGTACACCTTGACTTTGTTTGAAACTAGTAGGAGAGAGAAAATGGACTTCAATATCGGTCAAAACTTGTGTTGGGTGTAACAGTAAGCCATAATCAGCTGCACCTGCTAATTGATGGGTTCCTGGTAGGGCATAAATATTTCGTAATACAAACGGAAAATCACCTAATATTATAGATTGAGTCTCAGACCGTTCAAACCCACGCATTAAAGGCTCAACTAAACTACCGTCTAGTAACCCAATCCGAAAATAAAAATAATCTCCAACGCGCACTCCGTTGGGGCGGCGGTTTCCCAATAAACCCGAAATTGTTAATGGTGAATTTTGACTAGCATGGATAGTTTCAGCAACAGACGGGTTGGCTGCGGCAAACCATTTAAGTACTAGTGCGTGCAGTGCGCGAGATAAAGTAGGTGGTATATCTCCTACATCCGCAGCAGCCAATTCAACAACTATTGAATGCAGTGTTGAAGATTTATGCTGTTGCGGCAACATTTCTAGCTCCATAAAATACTCCTATAGGTAAATAAATTTCTTCTGGTAGTTGTTGATATTGCTGTTCAGTTAATGTTGATTTGAAATCTTGCCAATCCTGTTTTTTAGTTGCTATATAATCACCACTCAACTGTGCCTGGCTGATTAAACTAACAGGAGGCATAACAATTCGGTTATAAAGTAGTATTTGAGTATTGCTTGATAAATCCAATGGATTTAAAGGATGTAAACAGATGTAATTACCAGATTTAGTGTGCATAACTTTATCTGGAATTTTGATAGCTTCAACTTTGATTTTTGCTGCCCATTTACCTAAGCGTAACCAATGAGGTATTTTGATAGTTTCAGGAGCAATAATATAGGTACGATATATGCTCCCAACAGCTATTTCTTTAGCTCGTCCGTAATTAATTGGATAATTTTTATCTGCCCCCTTATCACCAAACTGTTTCGATTTGCCATAATAGCCAACTTGAGCAGCTTTAAAGGTATTTATTTGGTATGACCAATTGATGGGTTGAGCAGGAAATACATAAATTCCAGCTTGGTTTAGATGCAGGAGGTTTTGTTCAGCACTGGCATCTAAATATGTTGGTTTCTGCGCTAATTCTCCTTGTAGCCGATATGGTTGGGGAATGTAATGGATTGCAAAAAGTGCAAAGCTTAGTCCCCAGTTATGCAAATATTTTTCTGTTTCATAAAGAATGCCCATCTCCCGCGTAGCAAAAAAAACATTATCGTGTAGCGTCAAAGTGCAATGATAGAGTGCCATAGCAAAATCCTTTAATTGCATTGAAATTTAGGTTAAGGTGAAGTGTTCACCTTAACACCAAGAAGTAGTAGTTAATCCTTTTTACCTTTCTTCTTCAATGCTCCAAATGATTCTGCATAGGCTTTAGTTTGTCCGTAGAGTACATTTATTGTTTCTACTAAACGGGCTTCATCTTGATACAATACACTGACTTCATCTAACAATTCCTCCAATTGCGAACCAAACAGTCGCTTTGTTGTACGTACAGGTTCATCGTTCAGTAAATTATTTGCCACTTCTTCTACCTTCTGCAAAATATCAGCAATCGGAGCATCACCTTTCAAAGCATCATAAAGTGCTTGAGTGTAATGCAAGTTGCTAAAGATTTCCCCATCGCAAAATACAATCCCTGCAATGTAGTTTTTCATTGTCCCAGTGCGCGATTCTTGTGCGCCATAACGCTTAGTACGCAGTAAGTTACCTAAAACATAGATAAAACCTTCGTAAGTAGGGTCACGCAGAGTTTCGACTGTAGGGAATGTCACTTCTGGGATCACATGGTCTAATTCGTTGATACTGCTACGCATTTCTCCGGCTTCACTCATTGTTCCGCCTTCAAAGGGAGCGTTAAAGGTAAAGCTGCGGTGTGATTGCTCGTAAGGACTTAGAGAAAAAGCTGAGTCAGAGTATACTTTGGAACGTTCTGAGCCACTATCGCCGATCGCAAATCCATAGATGATGCAATCAGGACATTTCTTACAGGATTTTTCGCCGTTATATTCACAGTATTTATCTTTATTGGCTTCATCTGCACTAGTAAGATTCAAACCACGAAGTAATTCCCGCCCAGCAAGTCGTTCAGGAGTTGTCTGTTTGCGTTTGAACATTACTAAACGGCTGATTTGTTTTTTGCTTTCATCTGTAGTTCCTAAACCAGCTTGTGTGCGTGCAGTGTTGAGAATTCCATCAGTCTGAAACACTGGGAATGATTGACTGTGACGTAATAAGATGAAATGGACATACTTACCAGAGGCTAAACGGGGGAAGGCAGATTGAAATTCAGGTTTTAAAGTCGATAAAATATTCATAATTTTGCTCCTGATAATTTTGATTGAAATGTAGCTACAACAATGAAATGATTAGGAAGATTTTGTGGCTTTCTCCTGCAAAGCTAACCAACGGTAGGCAAATTCTGCACCTGACTTTATGCGATTACGATTTTCTTGTAACAAAGCGCGATCGCCTTTATAAAGTTCAAGAAATAATTCATGCACACAAGTTGTCATAAATGTATGAATTGCAATTAATTCACGTTCTTCTCTTATCGATTTACCTATTGATTTATCCATCATTAAAGGACGTTTATAAAATTCTTGACGCTGTAATGAATCTTGTATTTGTCCAGAAGCCTGAAAAATTAAATCATCTACATCAACTTCTTGAGGAACAGATAAAATCATTTCTAAAGCCTTGGATATAGGTAGTAAAATCGTGTGGCTTGATTCTCCTAAGTTGGCTTGATAGAAAACACGGTACTGTTGTACTATTTTTTCAATTAACTTCATTAGATAAGCTCCTTCACTATTTGCTGAATTATCTTGTTTTACCCATAACTGGGCATACTGCCAATAACGTTTAACTTCGTCTTGACTCGGTATATCTCGTTTTTCACGTCGTAATCCTTCTGTCGCTAAAGCAAAAATATTGAGGACATTTGTTGTTATTTCTCGCACTGTTTTAATCAAATCTCGCCATTTTGTATCTATTCGAGAACTACGAGTATCCAAATGTAAACTGTAGGCCATTAAAAGCCTTTGCATTGCATTTTCAAAGTCCTGAATTCGTAAGGAATTAGATAATCCAAGTAGATTCCAAAATGATGCAGGTGCATCAAGAACTACAGACTCTTTGAAATCAGCATCACTGTTGTATAAAGGAACTGAACTAGTGGTAACTACTACTTTGACACCTAATAATATAGAAAGTGACAATGCTAGAAAGGCTGGTTGAACCCAGGCATCAGTTAGGGTTTTACCTCTTGTTGTTGTGTAACTCATTGCCATAAAAGGCAAATCCTCTTTATTGTATTTATCTTGTTTAAATCGCCCTAATTTGGCTTCATCAGTTAACCAAGCAACTGATTGTAAAGCACTAACATCCATCTCTTTTTCCAGCCACTGCTTACGAACCTCCCATAAATTTATCAATTTCATAAAATTAACTAGCAATTTAATTGCAGCAGCAGTTTGTGGAGAATAGACATACGCAGGAAAGATATATAAAAATACTGGTTGTTGTTCTTCTAATTTTCCTGCTGGTACTGCCCAAAAAGCTTGCCGTAATAGCATTTCTAAAGCCCATATTTTAGAAATTCCGCGTTTAATTTGTCTTCCACCAAGAGCATTTTTATTACTATACTGTTGCGGTTTAAATAAAACTACTGAATCCATTTGATCTTCAGAGGCAAATTCACCAGAACTTAAAGAACAAATAGGCTGTTTAGCCAGCTTAGTTTTGGCATTAGCATAAGTACTAATTTCTGCATCAAAGGATGGATAACTGCTCTCCCATCCTTTAACTTCCAAATATTGTGTTAAGTAGGCATAAAAAATTCCGCAAATAGGGCTAGAGTGGGACGGAAGTAAATTATTTTCACTTGCCCAATTTGCTAAATCTTCTGCCCATACTTGAATGCGCTCTGAGATATCTTCTGGCTTTAAAATATCGTGACTTGCAACATAATATGATGCTGCATGATACCAACCATAATTAACTCCTCCCGATTGTAATTGGGTTTGTTCAGCAGATATTTTTTCTTGAACTTCCAATTTATTTAATATCCAATTGATATATTCTGGAGAATCACCAAAAAATTCTTTCTGAGTTAAAAAAATAAATTCAGCAATTCTGTCTGCACGGATATCTGCACCTTTTTTTAGAAATTCTTGCTCTGCTTCCGTTAAAGATAATTTTTCTAGTCGTTTAGGGGTAGCAGGATCTTTAATATTAGCTACCTTGACCTCAATTACTCGTGGGAGTTTTGGTATGAGTTCGGCTGGGGAAAATAATTCTAAAGTTTGGGGTGCTACTTTTAATCCCTTACCATCTCGTTTAAAGCCAATATCTCCACCTAGCATTTTACTTCCTAACACTCCACTAATTTGGCTCCAAATAAATTCTTGAAGCTCTTGTATATCTGGAGTTACACTATTTATTGGTGCTAAATAAATTACGCCTTGAGCAAAAAATAGAATTGGCTCCCAATTTAGTTTTTTAGCAAATAGAAGTGTAGCGTTATGGATACCATTACTTAAAATACCTATGGTATCTCGCAAACGATGATAAACCAAATTTTTATTAATATTTAAATACCTTAGTTGTTCTCTTAGCCTTTGTCCTCCAGTTTGAGTGTCAATATCTGCGGGGTCGTTAAAATGTACAGCAATATCTCCGAAAGCTAACAAACGACGCAGAGGATTTTCTAAACGGCGACGGTCTTGAATGTTGGTAGCTGGCCAGTTAGCTGGGTAAATATTTGTGCCAACTTTGTTTTGGGTATTTTGTGCTAAATAAGCAATTTCTGGGATATATTCTTGCCATTCAGCCCAAAACAATTCAAACTTAAGTTTTTCTCCTAAATCACGGCAGAGATTGATAATTCCATCAACTTCCCAGTTATTTGGTGTTTCTTCTCCTTGCCCATTACAGTACTTGTTGTAATCGTGCAGAGTTAAGCCTAAGCAAAGTAAATATTTTTCAATGTCTGATAATGATTGAGGTAAATATTTGCTAATATTCCAAGCTGTTAGTAAGCCATTTAGAATGTGAACTAATAAGTTTTGATCGGCACGGCTTGACCATCTTTGTGCTTTTTCTTGAGCAAAGCGATCTTCAAGTTGAGATAATACTTGATAATGCGCTTCATAAGAACCGCCCAAGGCTGAAATTGAAGCAAATTCTTGTTCTAGATAGGGTAACAGCTTTTCGATATACAGCAGCAAAATAGGGTCTGTATCTTCTGATATGGTTTCGATGATTAAGGTTTGGAGAAGGCTTGACATAATAGAATAAAAAGAATTTATTTTGGAACCTAAAGCACGCTGAAGTTGGTTTAGAAGATTGAGGATTCAAAGCGTGTATCTGTAAATTTTTTTAAGTACCACTTTAATGCTTCGAGAAGTAAAGCATCCTGATTGAATGCACAAGCATAAGCTTGTTCGCTGGCATCAACTAAACGATATAAACCAAATAAAGGGCTGAGATGAAGAGTACGACTAACTTCCCAATGGCTACTTAATTTATTTTTATTGACTGGTACTAAAAATGTCAGTAATTGCTTTTGCCGTAAACAAGTAATCACATCTGATTGAGAATGTCCAATTAAGTTTAATTTATCTATTAAACATAGTTCACCAACTTGTAATTCACTACTGTGACGATTGCATTGCAAACTAAGATTATCAATACGCTTGTCTACCCATTCCTGAATACGAAGATAAACATTGATAAAATCATCAGAAAATTCTTCTTCACCTCGTCCTGATTTATTAGCTGCATTTAAAAATGTTTCGCGGTCAATGATTTCTACTCGTACATAAGGTAATAGTCGTAATAGGTCATAAGTGTAAAAGTTATTGCTATCCCAAACCGCAGCTTGCAGTGTTGAACCGCCTCTGAAGCTTAAAAGTTGTTTCTGAGTAGCTTTTTCTACATCAGTTTTCTGTTTTTTATACCAGTAGCCTCGTGCTGACTCAATACTTTGGGAATATACGCGTTGTAAGTCTTCACTCATGCGATCTCGTACAGATTGACTCACCTTCGCATTCTCCTGAGTCATCCGCCAAAACATTCCTTGTGCTTGCAATGCACCCCAACGATGACGGTATTTTTCAAACTCTTTAGGTGGGTCAAAAGCATCAGCGATCGCTACAGCTAAATTTTCCCGTGTCACTGTTTGATTAGGATTAAGTTTTTTTTGCAATCGGGACATCACCCACGGAGTATGACCCGGAATCAAAATATATGCTTTATAGGCATTAAAACCGCGATGCCTACCTAAACGTCCTAAACGTTGCGTCACAGTTGCAGAGTCACTACTCTCAAAAATCAGTAGATGAATTTTAAAATCAACACCAACATCAACAGCAGATGTACCTACAACCAGTACTGGCTGTTTAGCATCTTTCAATTCCTTTTGCACTCGTAATCTTTGCTCACGGTCAATGCGTCCGCTAATTTCTCGAACTATGACCTCTTTAGGTAATAAGTTATTTAATAAACGCGTTACCTGACCAGCCTTCGCCACTGAGTTAACAATAATTAAGCCTCTTGCTTTTGACTCCTCATAGAGAATTTTTTGGATAGTAGGGGTCATTTCCTTTAACCAGGTCAGCGTGTCTGAATCATTGGGCAATTCCACAAATTCTAGTTCCACAGGTTGCAAAATTTGTCTAAACCCGGTTTTTTCCTCACTGGCATACACTCCCTCAACCGCAACAACGTTGAAACCTGTTTTGCGTAATTGTTCGATAAAATCTAGTTTTGGCGTTGCTGAAGTAAATAAAAATCGCCTTGGACGTGATTGATTTTCTTGGCTACGACGAATAAACGCCAAACTATTTAAAGCAGCTGTTTCCTGATGGCTACCAAAAATATGAAATTCATCAAATACCCACAAGTCAGGCCATTCCGCCAATACTAACGGGAGCAAATCAATCCCATAAGCTGGATCATGGTATTGATGATGAGTAATGTAATGAAAAATATCGGGATTGGTCAGCAACACTGGCTTTTGTTGAATAGCCAGTAATAGTTCTTGAAATTTATTACTTTTTGTTGCTTGCTTGACCCGTCTGCTTAATTCTGCACCATATAAACGGTCTACTCGTTGAGAAGCATCTAAACCAAACAACTCATTGTAGTGATTTTGTTGTTCAGCTTGGTCTTCTACCAGTTCAATTGTCGGGTACAGCCCCATAATCCGAAAATCAGAATGAATTAGCCCTGGTAAATTTGCACTCAGTGATTTTCCATCGCCAGTTGCAGATTGATTAAATATAATGTCTGCATCTCCATGTATAATTTCTTCATAAGTCTTGGCTTGGTGTGACGATAAAGGACAAACACACCCATCCGGTGGTTGAAGCTTGGGAGCCTTCTGAGCAACAATACATTCTGATGTACATCCAAGTGGGCAGTTCTCAACCCCCTGGTTGAGTTGAGAGTAAAGAGATTGTAAAAAAAGCTTCATGGACTTGTCTGTATTTCCATTGCACCCTAGTCTAATACCAGTTTTAGAAAAGTTGTTATCATTTTTTGACTACAATCAAAAATTAAGTCATACTACTGTCAAGAATTAGAAAATGCCTTGAAGCTATGCCGTCCACAAGGGATGGAAGTTATAACCAGTTTGCCTTTGCTCTAGAAATCCTGAAACTTCTAGCTGTAAAACCACGACGACGTGAAGAACTCTCAGAGCTACTTTCTATATTTCTTGAACAACATGGCAAATCGACAGATGATGGTGATGTTAAGCAAAAACTTACCCGGACAATTCGTAAACTTAGAGACTGCGGTATCGAAATTAAAAGCGGAACTCGCAGCCCCTACGAATTAGTTGACTCAAATTTCCCTGTGCTTCTGTCAACTGAACAACGAGAAGCTCTTGCAATAGCCGCGTATTTCCTTTCTGACATGGGCTTTTCAGCACAAGCAAGCCAAATTCAACGCATTGGCAACCTGACTCAATCGGATATTCCATCATTTGTTAAAGTCGATTTTAGTCCTCCAGTTGACTACAGTGACCGTAATTTGGATGCGATCGTCCGCCAACTTCAAGAACGCATTGTGCAACAACGCTGTTATACCATCCGCTATCAGAGCAAACCAGGATCTGAAGCACGAATTAAGGATATCAACCGTTCCGAACTGCGATTACATGATGGTCTTCTCTATCTATTCGCTTTTATTCCCGATTGGCGTTCTTGGCGGTTTGACCATTGGCATAACATCGACCAAAACCAGATATTTCGAGTCGATAGAATTTTGAGTGTGGGTGCTGCATCCGATACTCCTTGGGTATCCTGCGATTTTCCCACCTTGAAAATATGCTACCGCACTAGCGGACAATTGGCTAACTACAAACCTCGACGTAAAGACGAAGTGGTTGTTTACACCGATCCTGAAGGAAAATTTCGGGAAATTGAAGCGACCATCGATTATTGGTTTTGGTTTAGGCAGCGCATTTTAAAATATGGCGAAAATGTTCAGATATTAAGCCCTCAACTGTTGGCTGATGAAATTAAAAAAGAGTATAAAAAAATATGGGAAAAGCTCTCAGCCGATGACAATCAGGATAAACAAATTTAAATTATCCTACAACTGATACTAAAATATGATATCTCTAACATAGTACTGCTCTGAAGGAACCCGAAGAGTAAGTTAAAATGGGCATTCCTGCCGCAGACAAGCGAAATTTTTGCTTTACGGCTGTTATGCTTGAGAACAACTATTTTTAGTTTTTCAAAAAGTCTGTACCTTGAAAATTAAATATCTAAGATTTGTCAAAAATTTTGGCACGGCAAAGCAGAAGCAAAAACCCCCTACCTGCCGCCAAAAAGCTGTAAACCTTGCTCTCTAAGGAACACAGCTTGTCAATGTCAATGAAACTTAATTTTATCAGTGGCTCAAATGAGGTTTTTTAGTACCCCTGCCAAAATTAGCTGTAGGAAGTAATATGATCAAGGGGTTCATATATCGGGGTTTCATATTAATGATTTCCGTTTACGGAATTGAAACTTCTCTATTGTTTTGAACACAGAGTATACACTCTTCAGTTTCATATTAATGATTTCCGTTTACGGAATTGAAACGTAAACTTGGTCATCTAATTGGTTTTTTTGTGCTTCTGTTTCATATTAATGATTTCCGTTTACGGAATTGAAACTTGCCAATCTTGAACAAGATATCGAGACTTACATTGAGTTTCATATTAATGATTTCCGTTTACGGAATTGAAACATTTTCTCCCGAAAGATGGACGTTCTGACGCACTACTGAGTTTCATATTAATGATTTCCGTTTACGGAATTGAAACCAATCCAAAAACCAACAAACACCGGATTTACCAGGTTTCATATTAATGATTTCCGTTTACGGAATTGAAACACAAAATACAAATTTTATATTAAAAATGACCTGATGTTTCATATTAATGATTTCCGTTTACGGAATTGAAACAAAACTAATGCGACTCCACTAATTAACTATTGAGGGAGTTTCATATTAATGATTTCCGTTTACGGAATTGAAACAATAGCTTAGAAATAACTATTCCTAAATTGCCCTACGAAGTTTCATATTAATGATTTCCGTTTACGGAATTGAAACCAAAGATTATATTGCTGAGAAGTGAGGGGCGATGTTTCATATTAATGATTTCCGTTTACGGAATTGAAACTGGTAGGATTTCGGCAAAGTTACCGTCGTAACCACGTTTCATATTAATGATTTCCGTTTACGGAATTGAAACTCAACACTACAAAAGATGTTGATTATCCTGCTAAGGTTTCATATTAATGATTTCCGTTTACGGAATTGAAACATACCAAAAAAGACAAACGCTACGAAGATAAGATTAGTTTCATATTAATGATTTCCGTTTACGGAATTGAAACTTGAGCAAGCGATAGCAGATAGGATATTTGATGCTATGGTTTCATATTAATGATTTCCGTTTACGGAATTGAAACAAAGGTGCTTAGTTTTGACATACTCCCCAGCCTAGTTTCATATTAATGATTTCCGTTTACGGAATTGAAACTTTACTTCTGATGTCGGACGAGTCACTTTTTTTAGACGTTTCATATTAATGATTTCCGTTTACGGAATTGAAACCAATCAATAAACCAAACTCTTTAAACTCGCCTGACAGTTTCATATTAATGATTTCCGTTTACGGAATTGAAACATGACATTTATATAACCAAAAAAAACTATGTCTTTGGTTTCATATTAATGATTTCCGTTTACGGAATTGAAACTTAGATCCGTATTTTGTTTTCAGTTCGTAAATGTTTGAAGTTTCATATTAATGATTTCCGTTTACGGAATTGAAACTATCAGATTTTGCTGTATCAGAAATTAAAGCCCGATTGGTTTCATATTAATGATTTCCGTTTACGGAATTGAAACAAATCGCTGTTTATTTCTTTTTCCTTAACTTGTTCAGGTTTCATATTAATGATTTCCGTTTACGGAATTGAAACCAGCAGTAACTTACAACGCTCCAGCATCGCCTACTCGTTTCATATTAATGATTTCCGTTTACGGAATTGAAACAACTACAAGCACCCTTGGACATATATTTGCTGATGTTTCATATTAATGATTTCCGTTTACGGAATTGAAACAGAGGAGACGAGAAGAGTCGAGCCGAGAAGAGGCGAGGTTTCATATTAATGATTTCCGTTTACGGAATTGAAACTTCTTCTTTTACTAAAGTCTTTAACTTGTAAGCATTAAAAGTTTCATATTAATGATTTCCGTTTACGGAATTGAAACATGCGATCACGCCTCAACAAATTGCAATAGTGGTTTCATATTAATGATTTCCGTTTACGGAATTGAAACTGGGTAGAACTCAGCACCTTTAGCTGTTAGTTCAAGTTTCATATTAATGATTTCCGTTTACGGAATTGAAACCTTCAACTTGGCAAGCAATCAAGCGTTCTTCGCGTGTTGGTTTCATATTAATGATTTCCGTTTACGGAATTGAAACGGGGGCAAAAAGCACCCTATGAAAGCACTCACGCACGTTTCATATTAATGATTTCCGTTTACGGAATTGAAACATTTACAATCTAGGTTTAAATCTGTTCAGGCTTTACCGTTTCATATTACGGAATTGAAACAAGCGCGATTGGTAATTTTCTTGCGTTATCAATACCCCACCGGACACCGCCGCATCATCTCCGCCAACGCAACCGCCTCACCATCCGGCGTGTACACGACCTCACCAGACATAGCAGTCACAATCCTCTGCCGCCTCGCCCACTCAGACCAAGCAACCACCTCCGATTTAGCCTGTGCAGATTCTGGTTTTCGTCCCTCCTTGCAAGCCGCAACAAACACAGCTTCTGGTGACTTAATGCCTTTCCAAGTCCGTATCGCTTCTTTGAGATAAGCGATCGCCCCAGGAACATTGTCCCAATAACGTTTTACTGTACGTCCAATCTCTGCATTGAGCCTGAACTGGGGTGTACAAGCAGGGTATCTCCATCAAGCATTAAACTATAAGAAAGCGAAAATAACTACATAGGAGATGTGTTAACTGTTTGGTTCTGGGAAAAAGACTCAGTTGAATACGAGATATTCAAGCAATACGAACGCGCGTTAGTCAGCCTCGGCGTTAACTTTTCACTCGAAGAAGTTCAAAACGCTTTGGAAGGCTGTACTTACGGGCTAGAAGATGCACTCAGAAGAACAATTGAGTATGTGCTGTGGCTACAAAAGAATGAAAAGCAGTATTTCCCAAATGCGATTTTGGTAAGTGCCTTGCGGGAGCAATGGAAACCAAAAGCATGGCGTAATGAGTACCTGGAACTGCCAAACCTAGAATCCTCTGGGCAGAGGTGGTGGAATGCAGCAGCCAAAACTTGGGGTTACGATGTCCGCAATCGCCTCGTCGCTGATGTTTTTTATGATGAAGGCACAGAATTTATCAAGTTCACCAACGGTAAAAAAATTACGGTAGAGACTGCATGGCGTTGGGAGTGGGAACGAGTTCTCGAATATGCCACTAATCGATAGCTGACGCTACTCATCCCACCTCACCAACACCCCATCTGCTGCCACCAACCCCCACTGAGGACATTTCGCCACCAACTTCTTGATCACAATCCTCAAAGCAGGGTCGTCAGCCCAACACTCCATCAGAAAATCATCCCCTGGATTTTCGCGCCATTGTTCCGCCATCTTGAGCTTTTCCATACGCCAAGGTCGTATTCTTGATCGCTCAACGACTGCTTCATACGACCATTTTTCAGGATCGGAGTCAGCCGTCTCCGCACAAACGCCTTCAGAATGGGCTTTTGGTTCCTGGGAGAACGCGGCGGAATGCCTGTTTTCTGGAACGGCAGGGGCGGCGGGAAAAGTGTCTTCATGACTGGCTCCTGGTTCATCACCCAAATCCTGATTCTTTTCTACCAACGAAGCAGACAGGCTCGGTTGAGCTTGGTTCTGGATCTGACTGAGGTTTTCTAAATTTACAGCAACGGGCGCGGCGGAAAAATTGTCTTCATGACTGATTTCCTGTTCATCACCCAATTCTTCCTTCTCAACTAACAACGAAGCAGCTTGACTCGGTACATCATCCACAAGCGTCAGCGTCGTGCAGTCCGTTACCGCAGGTAACTCTTCTTTCTCTTCTTCCACGCTTTTGAGGGTCTGAGGCGACGCATCCTTGGGGGATGCGATCGCCGTCTGCTCACATTGCAAATTTTCGTTTGGCGTGGAAGAACTAACTACCTTACCAACCACCTTAGTGGGTGGTTGGTAGGTAGTTAAAGAATAGTTAGAAACGTTGTTAGGTTTCTGGAAGCCTTGCAAATCCTCA
>NZ_JACJRU010000063.1 GCF_014697425.1 Nostoc sp. FACHB-110 | reverse complement strand
CGATTGTTGGTTTAGCTTGTTTGAGAGTTGCCGCAATAAATCCTAAAGGATTATTCATTTCGTGAGCGACACCAGCAACTAAGTTACCCAAAGCGGACATCTTTTCACTTTGAACTATCTGCAATTGGGCATTTTGCAAATCAGTGAATGCTTGCTCTAACTTTTGGGCATATTCTTGAGCAGATTCATAAAGTCGGGCATTTTCTAGAGAGATGGCAGCTTGAGCGCAAATGAGATTGAGTATTTCGATGCGATCGCTCGTAAAAGCTCCCTTTGTTAAGTTATTTTCTAGATATAAAATCCCCATCAACTTACCTTGATGTAAAATCGGGCTGCACAAAATACTTTTCGGCTGTTGATGGATAATGTACGGGTCGTTGGCTAAGGTAGTATCTGCGGTTGCATCTAATAAGACAACAGTTTGTTGACTGTGCTTGACTTTGTAAATCAGCTTATGGGGAATATCCTGACTGTCTTCAACCTGAAGGTTCTGCAATACTACTGGGTTTGTTCCCTGGGTAATTGAGCCTTTAATTATCAGACGATCATCTCGCAACAACATTAACACGCACTTATCAGCCCCAGCATTTTCAATGATGATGGAAAGTAACGATAAAAGTAGTTTGTCTAGTTCGATTGCACCGGAGATAGCCTGAGATGCTTTGAGAATAGCTTTTAAATCTAGAGTATCTGAGACACTGCTGCTAGAACTTGAAGAACTAGTAGATGTGACAGTTCCCAAGCTGATGATAGTTTCATTAGTAGAAACAACCGAACGGCTTGGCTTTAATATTGGCGCAAGCAATTGGGGATAGCGGTGTTCTAAGTCGGCGACTTTGGCTTTTGCTCCCCAATGGGCATAGCAATAATATGCTTCTTGCATATAGCTGGCGGCGACTTTCTCTTTGCCCCAACCAAGGTAAAATTTGGCTGCAAGTTCATTTGCTAAGGCTTCTTCTTGGATATAGTCATTTTCTTTTGCACCTGCGATGGCGCGATCGTAATAATCTCCGGCTGCGTAATTTTCCCCTAGTACTCGATATTTTTCCGCTTCTACTAGGTCGTATTTATGTTGAAAGTTCATTGGTGCGGAAACTGCACGATGGTGGAGTATGGCTTGATTTTGAGAAACCCGCTCCAGCAGTTCGGTTTTGTCTGTGGCTGCGGCATGGGTAGCCAGTACTGTTAGGGAATCGTAAAAGTAAAAAACCAATTCGCTCATTTCGCCTGCCACAACTGCTAGGGTTTGACGCGCTTCTATGGCATCTTGAATTGCCTGGGGGTACTGATTGAGGAGATAGGAAGTAGTCAGCCTATAGACCCAATAATAATGCAATCCAATTAAATCATTAGTAGCAGTAAGTGTAGCCTGTATTTGCTCGGTTTTATTTGTCAAAGTTGACTGGTTTTGACTATTTTGCAGCCGCTCAACTGCTTGTAAAATAATCTGAGAGTAATTTAAACAAGTTTTGAGATTGAGCTTGGATAGAGTATTTAAATAAGGTTCTGCTTCTGTCACCAAAGTATTTAAATCCTGACCAAGGATATAAACGCACTGACACAAATGCTGGACGGTATGGCCTGCATACTCTATATCGCCGACTTCCTGGGCTGTCTGGAAACTTTCATAGTATAAAGCTAAACTGGTGCGAAAATGAGATTTATAATGAATAAAAAACAGACCTAAGATCAGATTAACTCTTGGCAACATAAAACGTGCATTGAGTTTTACCACTAGTTGTGATGACATCTGAGCAAAGTCATAAGCTGTATCCAAATCCCCTAATATACTGCTCAATAAGACTGCATAGGTACTGTAACCATAACCTGATAGGGGGTGATTTCCTTTTTGAATCGACAATCTAACTTGAGTCAGAACGAGCAATGGAAATAGTGGGGAAGCACAAAGGTAGGCTGCTGCAATAACACTAGAAAGTAACTGCATAATTGCCACTGCTTCTGGTTCTGTCATCATCGGCAAATCAAGTAAATCTTCGGCAGTTCTACCATTAAGCAATTCCTTTACCTTTTCTAAAGCGCCAGCGATATCTGCGGGTGTTGGTTGCTCTGGAAAATAGGTGTAAAACTCGGCTAAAGCATTCCTGGCGAGCGCGATTGCTTCTTGAAATCTCCCCTGGTTTGTATAGGCTTGAATCTGAATTTCGTAGGCTTTGACGTAATCTATCGCTGGGAGCTTTGCCGCTAAAATTGCCTTTACTCCCTGCTCCATTTGCTCGTAATTACCGCACAAATACGACGCTTCTGCTGCTCCTGACTGCAATTCTAACATCAGGCTGGTTTGGGTCTGCCAAGCACCATCAGACAGTAAATTTATCCCTGTAGTGAAATATTTGAAAGCTGGTTCGTAAGCATTCGAGGCTTTAGCTTTGCGTCCAGCAATTAAATTCAGTTCGACAAGATTATCCTTTTCTGATTTGTCAAGTTGATCGAGGATAATGGCGCTCGCACTGTTCCAATGATTGACAATCTCGAAAATCTTATCTTCTAGTTCGCTGTCTGGGATACTTTGTCGCAGCAACCGAGCAATCGCCAAATGGGTTACTTGTTTTTGGTCTTCAGGAATCAAAGAATAGGCAGCTTGTTGTACCCGATCATGCAAAAATCTATACTTGGCTATTTGCTCGCTAGTACTTTTATTTTCTAGCCTCAATTTATCGTTATCTTCGCCTTGATAAAACTTATAAATATCACTTTGGGGTAAAATCAAATCTGCCTGTAAAGCAGCCCATAAATCAGTTGCGACTTCCACTTCAGATAATTGACAAACAATCGCTAATGTTGGCAAGTCAAATTGGTTACCAATACAAGCAGCTAGTTTCAATACCGATTGGGTTGATTCTGGTAATCTTTGCAATTGAAATACTATAAACTCAACCACATCATCGGTGAGTGTTTGCTGATTGATCTGAGAAATATCGAATTGCCAACATCCTTCTGATAAATTAAATTTAATGAATTTATCTTGATGTAACGACGTAAGAAATCTTGTGGCAAATAAAGGATTTCCCTGAGTTTTACGATAAATCAATTGCGACAAAGAAAAGGCTAAATCCTCTTTGCACTTCAATGTATCGGCGATCAGTTGATTTAATTTGACTTGACTCAGAGGAGCGAGAGTAATTGTATTGACAACCGCCTCAGCTTTACTAATTTCCTTTAAGCTCATCATCAAAGGATGAGCGGGCGATACTTCGTTATCTCGATAAGCTCCAATTAATAGTAAATATCCCTGGTTTCCATTTACCATTAATAATTGAATCAGATTCAAGGAAGCAGAATCAGCCCATTGTAAATCATCTAAGAAAATTACTAATGGATGTTCTTTCTGTGTCAAAACTTGAGTGAATTTTTGAAAGAGGAAATTAAAACGATTTTGGGCTGCAATTCCTGATAATTCTGTGGCTGATGGTTGAGTGCCAATAATTGTTTCTAATTCAGGTATAACGTCAATAATGACTTGTCCATCTTTACCAACAGCTTCTAATATTTTGTGTTTCCATTTCTGGATTTGTCCATCACTTTCACTCAACAACTGCCCCATTAAATCTCTGAAAGATTGCACAAAAGCACTAAAGGGAATATTCCGTTGAAATTGGTCATATTTACCTTTGATGAAATAACCACGTTGTCTGACAATTGGTTTATGCACTTCGTTAACAACTGCTGTTTTACCAATTCCAGAAAAACCAGCTACCAGGATCATTTCTGTTGCACCCTGGCTGACTCTATCAAATGTTGCTAGTAGGGTTTTTACTTCTGTTTCTCTACCATAAAGTTTATCGGGGATGATGAAGCGATCGCACACATCCCGACTAGCAATATCAAAACTTTGAATCTCACCAGTTTCTTTTAGCTGAATTAAACATTTTTCTAAATCAACTTTCAATCCTAATGCACTTTGATACCTATCTTCGGCATTTTTTGCCATCAATTTACTGACGATTTTTGAGATAACCAAGGGGATATCTGGATTAATTTCATCTATTAATGGTGCGGTTTTGGCAATATGAGAATGTACTAATTCCATCGCATCCTGAGATGCAAAGGGTAACTCACCTGTGAGTAATTCGTAGAAAGTTACACCTAAAGAATAAAAATCTGTGCGATAATCAATCCCGCGATTCATTCTTCCTGTTTGTTCGGGAGAAACATAAGCAAGGGTTCCTTCTAATACTTTGGGATTAACTAGGGTTTGGGTTTCTCTGGGCAATAATGATGCAATACTAAAGTCAATTAATTTAATTTGTTTGGTTTCGGGATTAATTAAAATATTGCTGGGTTTGATATCTTTATGAATAATGCGCTCATGATAGAGTAGATTTAGGATGTCGCACAAAGTGATCGCGATTAATAAGAATTCTTCTAAAGATTGTTGAGTTTCTCTAGTTCCCCACTTTTTAAGAGAAATCCCCCCAAAGTCTTCCATAACTAGTGCATAACCATTTTGACAAGGTTCTAGACTGTAGGTTTGGACTATTAGGGGGGAGTTGAGATTTTTAGCAATTGTGTACTGGTTGCGAAACAACAACAGTTCGTTAAAGCTGGGATAGGGATTTTTGAGTAATTTAACGACTACTGGTTGTTGATCAACTTCTCGATAACCTCGATAAACCAGTGTGCGGGAGCCATTATAGAGTTCTTCGCTGATGCTATATCCGGGAATATTCTCAACAAGAGTGCTAGTCATAACCTAAATCTTAAAAATGTTTAGATTTAGTATTCCCATCGGATTAACTGAATTCTCTAGATTAATGTAAGAATTTATACTGACATCGCAGGTTTTGCAGTATTACACGAAAGGGCTATTTCGTGGAATGCAGACACAATTGTTTGAAATCGCATTTTCAACAGCAATTAATTACCGCCGTCGCTGATTAGGATCAGTCCCCAAACGTCTCTCAACCCGTTGCAGCTTAGTATTAGTCCAACCAGTCTGCTCCAAAATCTGCTCTAGAGACTGGGTAGCCTCATAAGGCAGACTCAGAGGAAAAAGATGTGAATAAAACGTAAACAGAATAAAAAATGTAATCGGAGAAAAAAGCCAGATAACAAAAGCTCTACACCAATCTTTAACGTCTGAATCCACCGCGCCTTTTTGGTTCATGAGAGAAATCATCGCCTTGACTTCTTTCAACTCTTCTCGCAACGGTGCGATTAACTTCTCGGTTGGGGTTGATGAGGGATTGCTCAAGCTGCCGTAGAGTTTGATTAAGTTCTGCAATAACTCCAGCTGTTGCTGCGACGTTAGATTTAATGCGTTCAACGCTATCCCTAGCTGATTGCAACTCGTCGCTAAATTTTTGATATTCTCCGTATGGTCTGCCTCCGCCTTCAATTGCTCCGCCGTCAGTTGAGTCCATTCGTTCAATTCCGCCTGTAAATTTTCAAACAATAACCTCCAATCATTAGGAGCAGTTTCAGTCAGCTGTGCCAGATAGCCAATGTACTGCACCAATCGAAAAGCAGGATCATCCTGTTTCATCCCAGAATCAAGCGCAAACCGCAGCACTTTCGCTTGAAATTCTGGTGGCTTTTCTGCCAGTAATCTATCTAAATGAGATACCGCCCCATTTGCACCATTACTCTTACCATTAGTGCTTGCCATTATTCTAGCCCCAACTGCACAGCAGCCTTAGCAAACTCAGACTCAACCGTATCAATCCAGCCATAAATTCTTGACTGATTACTCAAACTGAAATCCTCATGTTCCAAAGCCTCCCGGAAAGTAAGATCCTTCGAGTCAATCAAATCAAAAATATCGTCATATAACTCAGGCAATAACAGTTCAACAGCCCCCAAAGCTTCCACCGACTGTTTCACCTTAGAATTGTTGTAACGAGTAAACTTGTGTTCCTCACCCCAGTAGAGATTTTTCACAACCACATAATCAACACGGTCGCCACAGAAATCTACCAGCCGTTTTAACTGCAAAACACTATCCTTCACCCGACCCAAAACCGAAACCATAGTAATGCGATAACCCAAACGCTCGGCATTCTGAAACAGAAAAATATCCTTCGCCACCGACTCAAAATATTCAGCAGCCCCAGCCGGCAGATCCACCAGAGAAACTTTTGGAGAAAACCGCTTTAAATCATCCTGCAAAGCATCAGCAC
The DNA here is from genome assembly GCF_014697425.1 of Nostoc sp. FACHB-110. Taxonomy (GTDB): domain Bacteria; phylum Cyanobacteriota; class Cyanobacteriia; order Cyanobacteriales; family Nostocaceae; genus Nostoc_B. Next base: position 27,027 of record NZ_JACJRU010000063.1, on the reverse strand, counting down.
CACCACGCTGATTAAGCTTCAACCCAGACACCCCAGGAGCCACCTTATTATAGTGACGATAAAGCTGAGGATTCGACTGGTCACATTCATAAGCAATACAGTTAATATTTCTATGGCGGTAAATGTCGAGTAAAATCCTCGCCACCACACTTTTACCAGTCCCGCCCTTATCACCAGTCACTAACACCAACCGCCCAAGAGTTTTTGGCTCATTAACAGGTATCTTGCCAACCGAATCAGCCGATGATTTAGATTGAACAGCCATTTACAAATCCTCATCTGAAATGATTTGAGGCACAAAAGCCGGACGAGAGAAACTAGGATACTCACTCGCCTGAGTTTCATCAGAATTTTTAGTAGTGGTATTAGAAGAAGAACTTTCTAAAACAGACTTAACCGACTTTGAGGATGACTTCTGGCGTTTTCGAGACTGACCATTCCCAGAAGAACTATCAGAATTTTCAACCTTAACAGAATCATCCATAGATAAAATTGATGATGAACTTTTAGCAGATGAACTCTTGCGAGTAGAGCGGCGAATCTCCCCTAGTAAATAGCGAATACGTTCAGCACCAATATTGATATCTAAACCTGCCAAAGTTTTTGAGACATCCTCGTAGGAGTAACCAAGACGCAGCACCCGCTCAATTTGACGGCGCATTTTTCTAATCGCCGAGCGTGCCGGGATATCATCTAATTCCTTACCACCCAAAGCCCGCAGAGCATCAATAGCTTCAGGAATTTTAGATTTAGGAACCTTATCTTTAGTCACCGAAGTAAAAGTAGACTTTTGATATGTTTAAAACTTAAGAATCAAAGCACACATCTATCTAAAGATAGGTCAAGCTACTTGCTACATAAAGCTTAAAAAAATAGTAATACTTATTAACGTAAGTAACATGAATACAAAAATTAGAACCGTGCAATAATAACTCACGAAGAGTTAACAAGTAAAAACAAAAGAACTTCAAAAACCGTTGACTACAACCTTTTACCACCAAAAAACTTCATCTTCCCAGGGATAACTCAAAAACGAATAGTCTGTCCGTAGCACAAAATAACTCGTTTTCCCACCAGTCCGCGTCTGCCAAAATCTCTGGTACTCCCCCCGCACCGCAGGTGAGGAGCAAGCCATGCCTAAAGCTGCGCTTTGTCTCGCTGCGCTCGACTCGGCAGGCTTGCCAAAGGGGACGCAACCCCTTTGGAAACCCCGCGCCAAAAATCACACATTGTCTGATTCGAGATTATGACCAAGCGTTCTTCGTCGTCACTCATCCGCACCAAAAGACTGCAAGCGCGGTTCAGTCCAATTGAATATGAGATGGTTCGGTCAAAAGCAGAAGACACGGGTATGAGCTTGGCAGAACTGACAAGACGTTGTGTGTTGCTGCGACCAATTCCACCACCACCGCCGCGACTGGGCAGAGTTACTGTTGCCACCTATCTAGAACTTTCGCGCATTGGCAACAACATCAACCAACTGGCCAAAGCCACCAACACCGCCATCAAAATGCAACTGCCACCGCCAGCAGATCCAGAACTCTTACAAGAACTACTAGAACTGCTGCGACACTGCCAACGAGAAATTGCCAAAACCTTCATTGAAGAGGAGGATGAGGAAACCGATGATTGGCAACCAGACTAAGGGGCGAGGATTTCGCGGACTGCTCAATTATCTCCAATCTCAAGAAGGAGCCAAACTTATTGGCGGCAACATGGGCGGCAGAAACCCCCGCGCCCTGGCTGTTGAATTCAAAATCTCGCGCCAATTAAACCTTGAAGCCGACCGAGTAGTGTACCACGCATCATTGTCACTACCTCCAAACGAACGGCTAGACGACGCAACCTGGAACGAAATCGCCCACCGTTACCTGGAAGAGATGGGCTTTGACAGTAACCAGTATGTAGTTTACAGACACAGTGACACCCAACACGACCATATTCACATCTGCGCTAGTCGCATTCGTTTGGACAACGGCAAAATTGTACATGACAGTTGGGATTATAAACGCAGCGAAAGTATTATCCGGCAGCTAGAACGAGATTACGCCTTACAACAAACTCACAGCAGTCACGAGAAATTAACCCGCAACCCAAGCATTGGGCAACAAAGACGGCTAGAGCGAGAACAGCGAGAATATACCAACGGCGATCGCCCAACTCCACAAGAACCCCCAGTCAAACAACAGCTTCAAGAACTCATTGACCGCGCCACCGCCGATTCTCCGACCATGCCTCAACTAATCGAACGACTGCAAATAGAAGGTGTGAAAGTTCGTCACGGTCTAACACGCAACGGTAAGAGTAAGGGTATCAGCTATGCAATGAAGGGCCAGCAATTTAGCGGCACAAATCTAGGAGCAGCATATACATGGCCAGGACTGCAAAAACATAAAGGAGTTAGCTACCAACCACAACGCGACGACCCACAGATTACTGCACTGCTGTTGAATCCAGCCAAGCCCATAGGAATTGAGCCGCAGACGTTGGTTAATAAATCACCCCAAACTGACCAACCAACACATTCGCTAAACTCACGCTCTGGAGCCGAAAACATTCAGCTTGAGCGTACCCAAATAGTTGCACCTATTTTGGCAGAAATCCTAAAACTAACAGAAGAAACTCAATTTGTCGGCAATCAACACACTATTTATTTAGAAAATCAGCAATTGATTTTAATAAATAATAGTTCCCGAAAGGAGTTAATGAGAGCGAACTATATTGAATCTACATCAAAATGGGAACCAGTTGAACCCAGCCATTTAACACCTGAGCTTGTGCAGCACTTTCAAAAATTTATTCCTGTTATTGAGTCAGGATTACTTGCTGCTGAACAAGAAAAGAAAGCAACATCTCAACATCGTTATCCAAGACTGAGACGTTAGAACTAAGAAAGTAACAAGCAACTTGACTCGTTATTATCACATTTGAACCAAAAAACTGGCCAAACAAGATTGCGTACTGTGCGAGAGTTGTAACCAGAAATTTTTGAAGTAGAAATTAGGGTGATGAATTAGGTTTTTGGGGTCAAAATCCTTGTATTTACCTTTGGTTTACCTTACAAATGCCATTGAAATGCCATAGATTTACCTTATTTTTGGCAGAATAAGTAAATTTTGAAAAAATCCGATTTGAGGCAGCAGTAAATCCTTATTTCTACCATTGGTATGCCATTGAAATGCCATTGCGTTACCTTATTTTTGCCTTTTTTAGAAAATCCTTGTAAATACCTTATAAATTCCTTTGGGGTTGAATAATAGTTAGGATGCGAAGTTTATCTGAAACCAAAAAAAGTTAGCATCAGTTCGTCTAAGATGTCTGTCGATAAAAAAGAACTGGTACGCCACGTCCAAGAACGGTTGAGTAAACAAAATGGAACAGTTGAAGATGATATTTCTGCCGTGCAGTCAAGTTGTGGCCAACATCAAGCCTGATAAAATTCAGTAGCGAAAAATTTGAGTTTTAGATGAGTCAGGGGCGAGGTATGCAAGCAAAAAGCGAAGTCACAATCAAATTTAGCGGTGAATTACCAACAGCCACACCGGCAGCTAACAAGAAAGTTGAAGTCTCACTGACTGACCAAAACGGCATAGTCTTCACCGCTTTGATTAATGCAAAAAGCTGGCGCAAGGCTGAAGCTAATGCCTTGGAGTTTGGGGATTGGGCAGGGGCTATATCGGGCAAGCTAGGCCAACGAACAGATAATGGTTTTGAAATTGTTGATGCTGGAATTCAGCTTTTTCAGAAGAAGGCGAAGGAGCCTAAACCAGAAGAAGGTGCTGCTATTGCTGAAGCCAGTTAATGGACGTGTCGCCAGCATTCATAAGTACATTTCTACCTCTGCAATGAGAATTGAGCAGAGGTAGAAGCACTTTCGATTGCAGATTCAACTACATCCTAAAGACGTGTAGTAAGACTATATATTGATGGAACGAATAGCTAAATTGAAGCTTATCCCAAACATAGATTTTAATCAATGTACATCAACTAATAATGATGAAATTAATTATAGAAATGGGCAACTTTAAGAAAATTTAGTAAGAAAAAGAATTGATGACTTGTCCAAAAGCTCTGTTGATCTGGGTTTTGACTACCTATTCGTCGCAACTTCCTTGCGAGGTCGTGGCTTAACTATTTGCTTACTACAGTTATGTATTAAGTAGAAAATCCTTTGTACTCTAAACTAAAACACTGCTTGAGCCATTGCTTAATTTCGTTGCGGGATGCACTAACTCCTGGCTTTAGTGTATCAATAGGTAACATCTCTCTCAACTGTGCCATCTGCGAGGAACGGTCATGTTCTTCTACAAGTTGCCCATGATCAAAGATTAACTCATAAACAGTTCTGAACTTGTATGCAGGGTGAAAGCCCATGTGAACATACATCTGGCGGATGAAGTCGTTTCCCAGTAACAAACCACCAGTAAAGGGAATCAACTCCCTTATACCATCTATTTTAAAGTCTGATGACTCCCAGTGAGTCTCGGTTTTATTGCTTGTCAAATGAATACGCTGTCCATACTCTGTATATCGAGCAGGTGTTTTACCAAACAGCTTCAGCCCATCTCCTTGTTCTGCCTTCAACTGATCCGCTTCACTTAGCCCGATATTGAGTTGTGTAAGAAACAGAGATTTATCAGCAACCTCATAAGTACAGTAATAACCCCGCCAGCAAGCAGAAGAAATCATTACTGGCTTAACACCATACTGTAGTGGTTCAAATAAGCCAGAACCATTGATACCAGTAATGTCACAAAATTTTTGATGATATAAGACCCTATCGCTGATTTGGGCAGTCATTAACTTAATTCTTGGTCGTACTTTAGTTCTCAATGTTAGTGTAAAGATTAGCTTGGCTGCATCCGCGATTTTATTTAAAGATGGGTTTGAAAGTTTTGTTGAAATACTGTGAAAAATTGAGTTTTTCGATTTTAATGTCGTGTAATGTGGGGAAGACGACATTCAAGGGAAAGCGGCTAGTATGAGCATTTAAGTTAAAGTCAGCTTTCATTGCCACTTTACTAAAAAGATACTTAAGTTTGCACACTAAATTCTTCAGGAGCAATACCCCAATTTACCCAACAAATAGCATCTTGTGCTGATTGAATATCCGGTGGTACGCGCAATACATGAATCCTTTGGGTGCTAGGACAGGTCATTTTCAACAAATAAATTGGTTCTACATCTATATCGGAATTAATTTTAAGAAGCGTATATTCTTGCCAGGAATCTAATTCAACTGCTTGTAACTGTTCCAAAATGCGAGTATAACCAATACCTTGAATTAACACGCGCCGCAGTTCAGCGTTATCTTCTTCTAATAACCATTTTGCTGACCACTGAGTTGGGGGTAATTTGCCATATAACTCTGGCAACCTGACACCATGATATGCGTAAACGCTATACCCATCAGCAAATTGAACTGCTGCTTCTCCTTCAGCATGAAGGATATTCTCTTGATCAAAAGATACCTTGCAAGGACGCTCACAGACTATACAAACCTTTTCATATTTGGATATTAAACCACAGTATTGGATTAAATCTTGAAATACCTGCCATTTTCTCTTGTCATGATTAATGGCAAGGACTGAAATACAAAAATCTAACATACAACCCCAAACTGCCCACTCTGCTGTTCTAGTCAAGGGTTGTGTCAAATATAAAATGTCAGTAAATTCAATTTTTGGTTGATCGAGTTCAGTCATTAATTGCTGTTCAATACGTTGTGTTATGCCATGAGGAAAGTATGAGCTTTGTGGATGACTTGCAGTTGGGTAATATGGAAATTCAGGAAATTGTATTTGATTCCGTAATCTGATGAAGAGTTGATAATCAAGCTGTTGATTTATTCCATGTTGAATATGTTCTACTACTCTTTTAAGAAACTTGATATCAATCTTACGCCCTAGATAAGCTTTAAAGTTTTCAATAGCCAGAACTTTTTGAATTGCTGCCAGAGGATTACTATAGAATAAAATTTCTGGTTCTGGATAGTCGCTTACAGCATAAGCAGCTTTAATTATTGCTGCAACTTTTTCATGATTAATTGGTTCTGTAGAGATTGCTATCTTTCGCCATTTGTCTCGGTAAATGGCAATCATTGCTTCTTGTTCCTTAGTCAGTTCAGTGATGATACGCCTTGGCATAACTTGAGACAAGTTAAATACAGAACTCTAAACTTAAGTTACCCAGAATCAAGTTTGATACTACTGTTTAGTTAAAACCAAGAAAAAACTAAGAATGTTTTCTGATGCTCTAGCTTGAATGTTTGATGAATAAAGTTTTCAGCCGCCAATGTGTCGCACCTTGATTATGCAGTCGAAGGGCGATCGCAACTTTCTCCCCCAGCTACCCCAGCCCCCCCAGCTTGCTCGGCTCGACCGTGCAATAGAGATGCACAATACTGGCTTTCAAAATTATTGATAAGTCTCTGCTGTGGCAAATAAAAGTAAGAAATTCGCGGCGGGATTTTCTTACTTTTGGAAAGTGGCGATCGCTCTCTTACTCAAAAGCCCTATCATCCCGACTGGGCTGTTGTTGGGGTTGGTTATATTGCCCAAAGGCTTGTTATAAAAGTTATTTAAGCTAAACTAACTCTAGTTGGTTCATCAGTGAACGCTGTGTCCCTTAAGATTATTTCTTTTTTTAATCAAGCTGGTGGAACTGGTAAAACCACCCTGACGCAGAATTTGGGTTATCAACTGGCTCAACGGAGACATCGAGTTTTGCTAGTGGATATTGATCCTCAAGCATCACTTACTGCCTTCATGGGTTTAGAACCGTTCGAGTTGAAGCAAACCATTGCTGATTCGTTGTTAAAAGATGCTCCATTACCGCTCCACCAGAATGTACACGATGTAGACTTGGTTCCCAGCAACATTCTGTTGAGTGCCATTGAGATACAACTTCATTCTGTAATAGCTCGTGAATGGAGGCTCAAGCAAACATTATTAACTGTGCAAGACAGTTATGACTTTGTACTGATTGACTGCCCTCCCACATTGGGAATTTTTAGTATTTTGAGCTTGGTAGCTTCCACTCATGTACTTGTACCAATTCAAACCCACTTTAAAGCTTTTTTAGGTGTAGAACTGCTGCTAGATTCTATTCGCCAAGTTAGAGAACGTATTAATCCAAGTCTGGCGATTGCTGGGGTAGTGCCTATGATGCACGAAAGCCGTACTAGCCAGGGTAAGGTTATTCTTGATGGCATCAATGAACAATTAAGTGCTATAGCTCCAATTTTTCCAGCTATTCCTAGAACAATTAGCTTTGCTGATGCTTCGATGGCAAGACAGCCCTTGGCGGTTTATGATCCTAAACACCCATCTGTGCAAATCCTTGAAGCCATTGCTCAGAAGCTGGAGGAAATTTAATGCCACCAAGAAAAACTAATCGGGTAGCACCAAAGCTAAATACGGTTGATGCTTACCTTAGTAGCTCTTCCAACTCATCTTCTACTACAGTTTCAATTGAAAAGATTCGATTACCGCTCAAACAACCACGTCGCTACTTCGACCCGGAGAAGTTAGCCCAATTAGTGCATTCAGTCAGAGAACATGGAATTTTGGAACCATTACTGGTTCGTCCACTGCATGATGGGGAGTATGAGCTAGTAGCTGGTGAACGACGGCTACGGGCTGCACGAGAAGTTGGATTAGGTGAAGTTCCGATTGTCTCTCATGAATTGGATGACAAACAAGCTCTCCAAGTCGCTTTGATGGAGAACTTACAACGGGAAGACCTTAATCCAGTGGAAGAAACTGAGGCAGTGTTAGAGATTTTGTCGCTTTCCTTAGAAATAGAAGCGAGTGAAGTTGTGTCCATTTTGCACCAGTCTTTTAACGCTAAACAAAGAGGTATTGAATTGAATCAGAACGTTCTGATTCAACTTGAACAGATTGAAACAGTTTTGTCTCAAATAGGCCGTTTCAATGCTGGAACCTTCCGCTCTAGCCGACTTCCTTTGCTAAATCTTCCTGACGATATCCTTTCTGTACTGAGACAGGGCGAGATTGAGTACACTAAAGCCCAAGCAATTGCACGAGTAAAATCAGAACAGCAACGTTCTGATTTACTCAAGATAGCTATTGCTGAAAATTTATCTTTGAGCGAAATCAAAACGAAAATCAAAGAACTGACACCTGAAACAGAAACAACACCAGATAGAGTTTTAGCTGAACGATTAGCTGAGATTAGCAAGCGACTACAAAAAAATAAAGGAGTGAGTGTTCAGAAGAATAGAACACGGATATTGAAGCTTCTGGATGAGTTAGAAAAACTCACATCAGAAAATTAGGCTGATTTGATGTTGTCACCTGTATTGCCTAGTTCGTCCCATTTTATTGATGCAGGAGATATTAGAGTCAGCCAAAAAACGGTATCACCAGCGCAAGCAGGCTGGCGAGTAACGGAATTTCAGGCAATGGCGAAAAAAATTAACACCTAAACGACGTGTCGTTAGCTGCTGTCTCCTTGTGTCAACCATCAAACCACTGTTTTTCAGGAGTCCAAGTCTTAAAAAATCCTTGCTCTGCCGCTGCTGCAAGACTTGGAGGCATTAAAAATGCTCCTATCACCCTGGTAACTTCAGACAATGAAACCTGTGTTGTCTTGAGTTGTCCCCTTTGCACAAAGGCTTGCCACTGTTTCTGCTTGTTTGCATCTGACGCGAATTCTGGTGTTAGGGCAAAGGGCAGTGCTGTAGGTAAGGGAGTCCTGCGTCTACTGAAGGTACTCTTCAGAGCTTCCCTCAGAAGCTCTCCCGAAAATTCAAACTTCTGGCAGAGAAACCAAATATCGTAAAAATCTTTAAGGCGGCTGTTTGCAATACCAAGGGCAACCATTGCTTGAAATTTTTCTGCAACAACGGTTTCACGCGGATAGATCAATAGTGAAGGGGTAGGGAGATTAAGAATAGAGGGAAAGGCAACTTCCTGCGGTCTTGGTGTCACAGCATCACCAAACCCAATGTCTATCTGAACTGGAAGGGATATGCCATCCAATCGACCGATCACTTTAATTCTAACTCCCTCATATTCCTGATCTTCCTTTATCTTTTCACCTGTCACCGTCTCTGGCTCAAAGGTAATGCCGTCCGCGGCAAACGAAACACCGCAAATATTCTGAAAGACACTTTGCAAATACATAACTTCGTGACTGCCATGACCTAGCAAGTCCACATCCTTGGTGGCTCGATGCGGCTCACCACTCCAAATTCTGAACAGCGTTGCCCCCTTGAGGATAAACTGCTGTTTATAAGGCGATTGACTCAGCCTGTATAACAGGCGATCAGCTGCATAGCGCGTCAACAGGTAATTGAAATCTTCTTTTTGCTGTTTCGAGAGTTGAAGCAGCCGTGCTTTGATGGAAGCCGCTATGTTTCGAGGTGGCTTTTCGGTCATTCGAGGGCTTCAAGATAAGGGCGTATGACATTCTGCATCCGGCAAATCTTAGCATATTGCCAGATTTCATCTACCGTGCAGCATTTTTTTTGTAGGCACTCCCGTAGCGATTCGAGCGCAACATCAAGTCCAACTTTGCTACGAAACTTGAAGGAATCAACCACCGTTTTAGCAGGAGAATAAACGGGAACGCGCACCCCTTCAACAAAATGCTTTTCAATACCTGATTCCAGCGATTGGCCTGACATACGCACAATTCGCAGGGGTAGAAGATCCTCTTTAGGCGCACGGGCTTTTTGGGGAATGGCCAGCCAAACCTCAAATGGAGCCTGGGTAGTCAGTTCATGGAAGTTCAGGGCGGAAAGCAGACAAATAACTCCCTGTGGCACTCGTTTAACAACCTCAACCAGGGTGTGGCGTTCTGTAATTGGTGCGTCTGCAAACGTGTAAATCCCACGGGCAGAACGGATAAGCCGTCCTTGTTGCTCAAGGCGCTTCAGGTGCTGGCGGTGAATACCTAAAGCTTCTGCTTCCTTGGCTTGGATAATTCCCCTTTCACGGGCAAGTTCCAGCACCTGCTCCATTCTGGTCATATTTCTTCAACCCCTTATGGGAGCTTTTACGATTGTTACTTTGTGATAAAGTGTTTATATTAAAGAATAACTACATACATTTTATCACAAATATTTCATCCACTCAAATGTCTGTGTTCGGCTGTGTCCAAGAAGGGACTTCCAATTAAATAAATATCCCGTCCCTGCGGGACGCTACGAGAACGCTTTTGAAACTTGGGGAGGAAGAATTTGCTCATCAATTTATGAGATGTTTACTTATGCTAGAGATAGCAAGTAAGAAAAAAAGTAAGAAAATATTTTGAGTGCTTGACTAAAAAGCTTAATCTATAAGGGTTTATTTGGGGTACGACTTCCCAGGCGTATTGCCCGGTCGCACCCTATAAGCGATTTTCCGAGCCAACACTGAGCAATTCTCTTGCGAAATCGGGGCTTGCATAGCTTTTATAAAACAGGAGAGGGCGATGGTGACAGTACTGCAACAGGCAGGGTTACTGTGTAGAGATTGGGTTGCAACATCTGCACCTACTCCTCTAGTATCTTTGGCATAGAGCCGAGATAAGAGCAATTTCAGAAATAGCGGCTCTTAACTCCTGCTGTGTATAGCTTTCAGCTTATTTACTTCCTCTAGTTTTAAACAAATACAGTCAGGCTGAATTTAGTACACAGTTACTAATAAATCCGGTTTTTACTCTCTCAAATACCAACATTTGGGTGAAAGTTGGCATTTGATAGCAGAGTAACATTGATTTTTTAGGGGTTTCGGACATGACTACTGAAACATGTTGAAGAAGTTATAAAGCTTAGTAAGCTTATCATATTTTTTGTATAAACTACGACCAATAAATAATTATTTTTTAGCGTTAGTGGTAGTTTAAGCAGGATCATATTACTTAGCAAATGACGTAAACTTAAAGACTACTCTCGTACAGAGCGTTTGGGCTTACTCTGATTAAGAGTGTAAATTTTTACAATTGTTTAAATGTGTTTCTTTGGAGATAAGGTTGATGAAGATAATTCGTATTGTTCAAAAAGCTGGTGTTATAAGCATTATTACTGTAGCTAGTCTTTATATGTACAACGTTCCATTGAGGGCTAATGAACGTACTTGTGTGACTACTGATAACGGCACAACTGTATGCGGTACATCAACAAACTCTTCATCTCAAACTCAGGAATACCCAACTCAAGTAACTACAGAAGGTGGGGTAACGTGGGAATTAAAATCTTGTAATAGAAAAAAATATAATATTGTTAGCTGCACTTTTTCGATAACAAATAGTCGCGATGAATTGTATGTAGTAACAACTAGTAAAGATTATACTAAAATAGTCGATACTCAGGGTAATGAATACTATGTAGGTAAAATTCAACAAGGGAAGAAAGTTGGTGGTGCTGGTCTTCCTATTAATAGCGGATTTGGTTTTAATGTAGTACAAAATATCCCTTATATATTGACAATTGATTTTAATGAAGTGCCCGATTCAGTATCTCAATTAAGTTTATTTCAAGCCATAGCTGGTGCGGGTTGGTCTGTTAAATTTCGGAATTTACCCATTGTTAACCTTGACGGTTCGTTTACTGTAGTTCCTACTAAAGACCGTCCTAGTGCAAATACTCAACCAGTAAATAATACTATCCCTAAACCAAAAGTCTGCTTACCTGTTGTTGGATGTCTTTAGACGAGTGGGTTAATTGAACTCACTACCTTCAGTAGCGATTATCACCACTTCTGAGGAATTGTTAAGGTAATTAAGGAAATTTAAGATATAATTTAGCTGCTTTGGGTCGGTAACTCCAAATTTTCAGAAGGCACTCTTTTCTTACGCTGTCTTGTCTTTTTCTTTGTTGGTTGTTTTTCTTTATAAATTTCAAAACGCGGATCACTTCGCATATCTGAAAAAATTGGATATTCTCGTAAATTCTTTTCGGTCAATTCACCAGACTGAAGCGCACGGGGTAAGAGAGTATAAAACTCATCAATACGTTCAAGCAATGCAAGATGAGCAAGTTGATATATAACACCTTTAGCAGAATAATCAGCAGACTCTACTTCTGCGCGAATGTTTTCCCATCTCTCCAAATGTTTCTCACACTGCCAATAGTTAAGTTGTGCTGAAGTTATCAAGCTTTCTGGCATCTGTTTATCCAGTAATATAAAATTACTAAGAGATTTAGAAATATGCCAACGCTTTGCAAGTAGATGATTGTAGGTAATTTCTGTTAAAACTTCTGCTCTTTCAATGTCGTTAGGAGCAAGCTGTTTCCAAAATTCTGCTGTAATTAAAATGCAATATTTCTCCCAAATATCAATACGCTCACTCAAATATTTTCTATCAGGTATAAGTGAATCACCAATCTTCACATTTTTGCAAAGAGATTTAATCACCTTAGCTATGTAGATTGAGTTAGCAATTCCTCCATTATGAACAACAATATTTCGTCGCTGAAATGTCTCTTCTAGCAATGGCTGCTCATCTTTTAAATACCCCATCGATAACTTTAATGTATTCCGAAGAAATGAGAGCCAATCTGCAATAGAACCACGTAATACATCTTCTATTTTAGAGGTTATATAATATATACGAGCATCAGCTATAGTCTCAAACTTATTCAAATCATCGAAACTAAATGACTTTTCTTTAGTACCGATAGCTTCAGGATGTAAGTGAAAATGTAGATGCAGTAGTTTAGAAAAGAAAAGCTCAACACTGCTAGTCAATGTCATAAGTGAACTACTATAGAGCATTTGTGTTCTTTCTTGCGCCCTGCGTATTTCCTTAAACGCTATAGCCAACTTTTCTTGATCGATATTAAGACTACTAGGCTCGAAAGCTTCAAATGTAATAGTAAATTGTTCTTTTTTCTCATCAATAATTTTAGCATATAATACTTCTGGATATTTATCTTTAGCTTTTTCTATTAATTCTTTCAACGTGGGATCTAAAATAAGATTTTTATCTTCTGCTATTTTCTCAAGTAAAAGTGATAAAACTTCCCAAACAGGTGTATGTACTACAAAAGATTCACGAGCCTTTTGATTTAAATAAGTATCGAGTGTGTCAACAAAATCTCTAAGTGACTCCAAATTTGAATTTATCTCACGAATAATATTGTTTAATGGGTGCATAAGTTTGGTAGTTTGCTGATGTCTAATCAGTATTCCCAAAATCTATTTCATTATCACAAATCCCCCCAATCGAAATTCAGAAATCGTCGAGCATTTAGCTTAGTATATTTTTCAGTGTGCTTAATATCACGGTGTCCCAAAAAGTCCTGAATTTCTCTAGTGCTATACCCCTGATTCACCAGATAATAACCGCAGGCATGGCGCATCATGTGACAGTGAACTTTGATATCAAGCCCCGCCTGCACCGCCAGCCGCCCCATCAGCTTCCGCACCGCATCAGTGGACATCACCTCACCACGCTCTGACATGAAAATATATTTGCTATCAGGGAATTGTTCTCTCAGTTCCTTAAGCAAAGTTATCTCATCGTCTCTGATGGGATGTACGCCAGAATCACTACCCTTCTCTCTGGTAATGAAAATCTGACGTTCCCCCCACATCACAGCATCCCAGCGTAACCCGCAGCTGACACCAACAGCTTCACCAACCCTCAGCCCATGCCGAAACATCATCAGCATCAGCGTGTAGTCACGGTGGGCATAACGGGCAGGGCGATTAAGTGCAGCATCAAGTAGAGATCGCACTTCACTTGGTGTAAGGTATTCTCTAGACCTGTAGTGCTTGTTAGGTTTACGTCCTGGCGGGGTGGGAGTCATTTATCTAGGAGGTACTGTCCGGTTGACGCGTCATTTTCTGGACACTACACATTCTCCCAAAACCTTGTACTTTCGTGAATAGCTACGCCGTTTTTGGGTCAGTTAAGTCAAACTTATATTTCAAGCGCAGAAAAATTCTTTACAAAAGGCGATTGATAACTGTGGCTTATATAAGGTGCTAAACAGCTTGCCCAACTGTCTATACTCCTTCTATACCCCTGATTGATCAGATGAGGCGCTTTCAATACTGCGATCGCATCAATCGATGAGATACGTCTGCTATTGTTCTATCATGTTGAGCGTCAATATTCCTCTTGGTTTATTAACCACCAATTGCATAATATCCAACCACAACGAACCCATGATGGTATCGGGAATATCGTCGCCAACGTGAACGGGGATGACGGCTTCAATGCCATCGATAATTACTTTGCCCTCGTAGATGTTAAACCGTGCGTTCCCTCGTGCTGTACTCATTTCAACCTGTGCGGTAAGCAATGACCATCCCAAAGCTTCCAGGTCTTGGGTATTGATGGCTAACCATCCGTCGGTAAACCCGGTATCAAACAGGGCGGACACCAGAAACTCCTCACCCGATACGGCTACAAGCTGAATTTCAAAGTATAGCTCACCGTTGTCTCCAAACGAACCTACACCCATAATCTACCGCAGGTTCCCGTGTCGTTAAGCCGGAAGATTGTTAATTTTACCTCGCTAGTTTTTCCGTAGACCGAGCGGATTTTTTGCGTTATCCCGTCTAGTGTTGGGTCGAGGAGGTACTGTTCTGTGTCGGGGTCGATGGCAATATGCCAGTTGTAATGCGCCTCGATAAGAGTTGGACGCAAGCGTTCAAAAATGGCACGACACCGTGTAGCTAGGGCATCACGTTGTTCAGTGCGGTGATTTTTTTCTCCTGGCGCTATAGGGGATGGTGGCAGGATGCGGGTGCGTCGTGGATGGGATACTTGTGTCATGTCATCAATATATAGTAGTGACTGTGAATATTTTTATTATTGCTGGCTTGGATGGTAAAATCCATCCGAGAGCCTTTGGCTTTTGGGTGGGGGTTCGCTCATACTGATATCAAAACTGCTATCAGTGATATCAAAATTGCTTCAACTTCATCATCTCGTGATGCCCCGCCGAACTGGGGACACTTCGTTTAGAGCGGGTGGTGTCGGGGACGGGTAAGAAATTTATCGTAGAGTGGCCAAAACTCAGCAGCCCGCCCCCGACACTCCGCTACGCCACCCGCTCTACCCCAGTTCTGAACATCTAAAGAATTAGTTATCTAACAATTAATCCTCAAAATCAATTGGCTGGCCATTGAAATGCTTGTGAATACTTTCGGGAGTTAACCAAAGGGGAATTGTCATTTTTTTATCTACTTCTGCATCCCCATCGGAATTATTTAAACCGTTAACTATTGCCACCTTCAAAGGTGTTTTACCATCAGCAGTTTTGCGGTCAATTTGAATAGTGCCTCTAGCTCTACCTTTAGCAGTTCCATCACTGCCACCAACGGCGGTATTAGTAAAGAAATGGGCAATACAGACTAATCTTTCTTCAGCTTTTCTAGGGTCACTAAGAGATGCTTTAACAAACTTTTTAGCAGGTTCTTTGGTGATATCAGACTCAGAATAGTTAGTAAATTCATCAACTAATAACTGTTGCGGTTGTTTATCAGGTTGATTATTAATTCTGTCCAGCCAACGCTCACGGGCATCATCAAAAGCTTGTCCTATCTCTGATTCTGTTTTAGCTATCAACTGAGGACTTAAATATTTCCATGCGTTTCTCAGATTCTCCCCAGCGTGTGCGTCTATCAGCTGATACAAAGGCATATCAAATAAATATTCTCGGAGCATCACAATTGAAGCTGCTAAAGTTGACTTACCGCTTCCGGCTTCTCCTAAGACCCAAACGGGCTTTTGATTGTCGATAACCTTCCACAGCCAACCATCCTCATGATTCTTGAGTGCTTCGATTAAATCACTGATGAGGCGTTGGTCAGTCAAAGGATGATTGTCATTATTTGCGATCGCCCCTTTAGTCTTCCCCTCAACCTTGCCGCGTTCCTGGTCAGCCTTCGCCTTGTCCCGAAGATTCTCAGCAATGGTTTTATCCATCACAGAATGATTCACAGCACGGGCTTTCATGAAATCCTCAAGCTGAATACGCGCCTTAGCCCGTTCGTTCTCCTCATCAGTCAGTCCTAGTGCTTTGCGCTCCTCTGTGTCCAACCCAGACAGCCCATCTTTCAGACGTTCAGTATATAGCTGAGTTGAGTGCTGCTTAACTGAGCGTTTATGCTTATTCTGTTGCCAAATTGCATAGTCACCAGTCTTTTCAAGCTCCCCCAATTCATAATCTATGCGCTTGAGCCGTTGCGAACGCACGACCAAACAGCCAACAATACCCCATAACCCAGTAACAGCAATCCCATACCCAAGCAACTGGTTAGGGTTGTCTGTAGGCAAGTCACGCACCCATTGAATGGCATCTCCTTTGTAGGGAATGATGCTGCCATACAGCCCGTAGCGTCGCCATTCTTCAGTCAGGACAAAACGTGGTTGATTACAAAAACGTTTATCCAGTGCTACTTGACTTTGTACACCGTTAATTGACCTGGGGCAGAACTGAATTTGTGTCAGATCATAAGGCTGACGTGTTTGCGATGTTGCCAGCCCAATGATTGCGGCTACACCACACACACCAGCCAGCGTTAACTCGAAAACACCTTGTTTCATTCTCGTCCCTTAAAAATAATTGCAATGGAACCAATAAATAAAGCCAACGCGACTGCAATACTTAGCCAAGGGTCTGATTGTGGATTTTGTTTTTCAATGGTTTGAATATCTTGGCTAATCTGGTTCACTGTTTCTTTAGTCAAATTCTCAAAATATTGATAGTCTTTAACTGCTAACCAAGTTGTGACACCTGCAAATACCAAGCCACCAGCAGTTTTAAAAATATTTTGCATATTATCTACCTCTAGTCCATCACTGTTGTAATTAACTCTCAAGCCCGTTAACCCAGCCAAAGAGCCAACACTGCATATAGAAAATGAGAGCGTAATTGCCAGCCACAAGTTAACGCCACCGCCAGTTATTAATAGATATTTAGCTATAAATAATCCTGTAGAATTTAGCGACCAAGTAACAAAGAATCGCGTCATTTTATCAGTTGTATTGATAACATCCTTGCGGTGTTGCTTGCGCGATTCCAGATGTTCTATCAAGTCTTTTGGTAATGGCGTATCTGGAGCAAATTCGCTTATTACTTCTTCTTGGTCATTCTCAATATCGTATGTCATCTTAACACCAAGATATTTACTTGCCCGACAGTAACTTTATGCGCTGGCTGTCGGGCTAAAACTGTCAAAAACCTAATAGGGCATCTTTGATTCTTTGCACAATTGAACGGGCTGCATATTGCTTTTTCGGCTTGAAATTATCACGAGCGTTATCACCCATTTCTAAGTAATACTTGCCCAGTTCTTTATCATGTTGCAGGTCAATTGTTTGTTGTCTAATATCGGTCTGTAATTCGGTCTGCAACATCTTATATTCACCATCAACTTGCATCATGTGTTTATCCACCCATGCTTTCAGCTTGATGTGGTCTGTCGCTTGTTGATGGCGTAGGGTTTCTTTATCCTGGGATGAAGCGAAATCAAGCTTCATTTCTTCTAAGATATTTGCTAGATGAGTGTCAGCTAAAACGGCTGACTGCACTGCTCTTTCAATCTTCTCACCGCTAACACCAGCTTGTTTATAGATATCGCTCAGGACTAGATTTAAGTCCTCAGTGCCTTTGATAGCAGCTAACATTTGCTCTCTTACTTGTGGGGCGAATTCACTAATCTTTGCCCCATCATTACCCATTTGTCCTATGAGCTTTAGGGCTGATTTATCACCTGTTAAGGCTCTGACTACTAAGTTAGTGGATACGTTAAACTTATTTTTTAACTGGCTTTCTAGGTGGCGAGATTTGGAAGTTACCTGATTCTTGAGCTTCATTGAATTTTTCACAGCGATACTCTTTTTCGGGTGTAAAGATTTTGTGGCAGTGATACTCCATTCGCCTGACGTATTGCTCAATAGCTGACTTGCGTTTGAGATATTGCTGATAGTTAGAATGCTCTGTTATTGGCAGGTATAACCAGTAATGTAAGGGTAAAATCACAGATGCAATCGCACTTAAACTAACAGCAATTCTCTTGAAGTAATTCATCCTTGACCAGCGAATTACTAAGCACTCAAACAGTGTTAAGTCATCACTATTGAACCGCGTTGAGTCTGGCGAGTATCCCGGAGAGTTGGCTTTTAGTTTGGTTACGGCTATTCTCCAAAGCCGAACTAATGCCCATTAGCCCACGAGATAGCTTGTCTCTGCTTTGCTCATGACGATTAACTACCCGTTCTTGTACTCTGGTCAACGTCTGGTCAATCTTTGCGTCAACTTGATTGGCTGAAAAGTCAGCATAGGCGAGTAGTGCTGTTTCTACCTGTTCGAGAATTTCGTCAAAGGTGGTGGCTGAAGTATCAACACTATCGGCTATGTCATTAATTTGTTGCTCTGAGAGAATTACACCCATTTGTGAGGCTTTATTCGTGATCATCTCGCCTACATCTTGAGGGGCCACTGCAAGTGTCCCTGTTTCAATTTCAGTCTCGGCCTCTACTTGGGGTAGAAATTTTTCTTCAACGGGTTCATCAGTTACAGATAATTGGCTTGTCGCTTTGGCTTTGAGATAGTCAACGGCTTGGCTCAATTGTTCTTTGGTGGGATTGTTCAGGTCATCGCATTCAACAGCGAGGGCAGCAGATGTGTAATCGTCTTTAGTAAATCCTTGATAACCCTGTTTGTACAAGCGAGCGCGGACGTTATTAGTAAACTTGTCAGACATGGTGATTGTTCCTTATTTAGCTAGTGTTAAAACTTTTGGGTCAGCAGACTTCATTGGTTGCGAACGCTTATTAATTGCCCATTTAGCTGCAACGAACGCGACAAGGGCTAAATCTTTGCTGTGATAGCTGCCATGAATGCTGTAAGACAGACCAGCTTGACTAAACCAGTAGTAACGGGTGCTTTGTGGTACGTCGTCAAGATTGATTTTTAGATAGTTGGCCAGGGCAGATAGTGCTTCAATACCGCTATAGCAGCCTTGTGAGTCATAAAAATACTTGAATGCTCGCCAACGCTCCTCAAATCCCTCTCTGGTTGGACTTAACGCACTGTAACGCCGTTTCAGTCCGGCAAATGTCTCAACTATGGTTTCTGCATTCTCTGATTCCACCCTCAAGCTAAAACGCTGCTTGAGAAAAGACACGACCCGATACCAAGTCTCGTCTGAGATTGTCTTGTCTATCGCTCGCTCATAAATCTGTCTGAGCTTACGATACTTAGCTAAATACTTCTTTGTTGCCACATTGCCTCTGTAATCTTGTCTAAGTGTGTATAAAATTAACTGACTGTCCAGACATTCTCAGGTATTTGACTAGCCCCCAAGACTGATTCAGAGTTATGGATATGCCCCTGTTATTAGAGGCTGTCAATAACCTTAGAAAATAACCTTTTAGAAACCCTAAAACCATTACACGCAATGGTTATAACCACGTAATAACAAAGCGTTTACCGATTGCAGACTTACTGAATTATCGATTTTACACCTGCTTCTGCACCCCTTTTAGGGCTAGTTGACGCGATCGCTTCTTGCTTTTGTCCGCTCCGCGCGGTAGCAGATATTACCTTTAAAACAAACTCTGTTGAATTGCTGTAGCTGTCTGTGTTGCTAGATGCTGGTTGTACAAGCTCGGTACTTCGTAAACCCTGCGTAATACCTTGTCTCGATTGAGTTGCAAATCGGCGGTTTTTCTTTGTCTTGGCAGTGGACGGAACATATATTGTGTATGCTTGATAGTGCCGTTGCTGTATAAATATCGATACAAAATGCCGTCAATGCTGTAGGTTTTAGACTCGGTAAGCAAAGTGACGCATCCAACAAGTTGCAAATCAGTCATCTGATTTTCTCTCCACAGTCACAGTAATCTTGTTCATTGAGTAGTTCATTCAAAGCTTGAATTGCGTCGCCAAGTGTTACATCTGGAGAGTATTGCAGTTGCTTGAATTCTGAGGAATTTTGAATTTCTCTAAGCCATCGCTCGCAAGTTTTCAACCTTCGTAATTGATTTTGATTGAACATTACTCTCTTAGGAGGCAATTCGTTGATTGCTTCTAAATTGCGTAAATTGATATTCATCGTTTAAACCTTTTTAGTCTGTGTCTGTACAGCTTCGCTTGTGGCGTTGTTTGACATAATTTGCAAGAGCAAATAGTTAACCACTTCACCAGCATCATCAACACCCAATTCTTTAGCCTTTGCATGGATAAATGGCTGCAATGGCTGTCTAATACTGACTCGCATTGATCAATAACTCCTGATGAATGCAGGCATCAAGTTTAGTGAGCGGGATGACTACCGCACTATATAGTTATTAAAGTTTTGAAAATTTTGGCCGTGCAAGACTTTTAGATACTTGCAGTCATTAAGCCGTTATGGGTGAAACCTTTGTCAACCCTTGGCTGTTTTGACTGTACTTGTCTATTCAGCCTTACAATGGCTATACTAATACAAGATAACTGATAATGTCAAAATAATTTTAATTAAAGAAGACTGGTAAGAACAACATTCCTTATAAGATGCTTTAATAGGGGTCTGTTATTACCAGACGAGTTTATATGCCAGTTCGCAATACAGTAAGGAGGTTTATTGACGAAAAGCTCAAAATTACGCGCTATGAGTTCAGCGAGCGCACAGGGTTAAGCAAAACGACTGTCTACAGCTTATATGACAATCCTGAACAAATACCCAATGGAATAGCACTTAACAAAATCTGTGATTACTATAAAATTCAGCCCGGTGAGTTATTGGAATGGAGTGAAGATTAAGCGATCTCTCAGTGAGGAATAGCTAATCGATGAGTAAGGATGAAAAATATAAAACTTTACAAAAAAGATGTTCGTAGCAGTCGGACAAAAACTGCTACGAACATCTTAAAAATAACTATGACTGACCTATTAAGGTTGAATTTTCAGGAAAAAATGTCTGTCTGATTGGAATAGCATCCCACTCAGAATAGGTAACAACTGACGAAATCAGCTTGTTTTTATACGGTCAAGGGGCTTTTCATGCTACTCTAGCGAAAGCAAGTCTGCTTTGCAGACTAAGATAAATCGATTTACAAAGGAGGCGTAAACGACAAGAGCAGTGTATTCAAATAGTCAAAATAGGTGTGAGTCGTTATAGAACATTTTTGGCTTTGTTAAGACTTGCCGGTCGATACACCAAATTGTTCCAAACTAACGAGGACTCACCACTCGTACCTTTCCTGTTGCCAATATTAGCACACAGGGCGGGACATTTTATGCCTTTTTTTGGACAAAAAGTAAAAAAGGCATCTAGCACTACAATTTATCCCGACTCTGAATTAAAGCGGAGTATTGGCAAGAGTTATTAAGCCAAAAATAATTGAGGGACAAAATTGACGACTAGATGCCTCATATATGAGGAAAAGTCGTGATTAATTCTTGTTTTCAGCTAAATGTTGTATTTTTGACTCTTGAGCTAAAGTATAGGGCTGATTTCTGCTGTCTTCACTACCCAAAAGCGACCCCAAGCATCAAACCAATAGCTTAGTCAGCTCCCGGATAGTAAGTAAAAAAAAGAAATCGGTTAGCTACCCACACGCCAGACATAAGTTTAGCGGTTAGCAACTAACCATAAAAATTTATAAAAGCAATATCAATTTAGCAATGTCTGCGTGATAAAAGCAAAGTTAGTAAAACTTTAATCAGGTGTCATCAACCCTTGAAAACTAACCTAAGAGTTTTAGCTGAATAAATTCAGCAATTTTCAACAAAACAGTTGTTTTCTGGAAAATTGGAAATCTTCTATTTTTGAATGTTGATCGTACTTGAATAAAGCACTGCTACTTCGCCCCAAATCTTGGGTAGCTCCGATGAATCCAATCATCATCGGAGAAAGAAATGAGACAAGCGAATGTAAGAAAAACAGCACAACAGATACCCCAGCCATTAGACCCAATAGGGCAAAGGTTTCTATCACACTTCAATCACGGATGGGGATTCATCTTCGCCCCCACCCCAAAAGTTGGAGAACGCCCACATTGGCAGACAGAAAACCGCTATCCCCTACAGCCCAGAAACTTGTGGCAGCAGTACCTTGACCAAAGCGTATTACTAGGACTGCGGTTCGACAAACAAACCAGCTACCTGCTAATAGACCTCGACCGCAAAAGCAAACTACACCCCGCCAACAACCTATTAAAATACAAGCAACTACTAGGCAGCCTAGAAGAAATCGGCCTCTGCCGACCAGTCCCCATACAATCAAGTGAAAGTGGCGGACTGCACATATATTATTTCTTTGAAGAAAAACAGCCCTCATTTCTCCTAGCCTGCACCCTCAAGCAAACCCTAGAAGCAGCAGGATTCAAAATCAAAGGAGGAGAACTAGAAATCTTCCCCAACTGCAAAGTATACAGTCAAGGCAGACCAAGCAGCTTCAACGCCCATCGCCTACCCTTACAAGCAGGGTCATACATACTAGATGACATCTTAGAACCTTGGTCAGACGATATTGAAGACCTAATGGATGCCGCCGACTGGTCAGCAGCAGGGCAAGACTACTCAGCATTAACAGAAGCGATCTCCCTTGCCAAATTTCAGAAAGTCATCAGATTTCCCAACCGTCAGCGCAGCGCCATCGACCAATGGAGACATGACCTAGAAGAAAGAATCAGTGAAGGGTGGACAGGACACGGACAGACAAACGACCTTCTCAAAGACATAGCCTGTTACGGCATAGTCTTTCGCCAACTAAGCGGACAAGCCCTAGTAGACTACATCATCATCACAGCCTGCCAATCACCAGGATATCTAGAATGGTGTCACCACCAACATGAAATCGAACAACGAGCTAGAGAATGGGCAAGATGCTGTGAAGGATTTTACACCCCCTACCCAGGCTCCCCCCAACGGGTAAACAGCTATAAAGAACAATTTGGCACAGTAGATAATAACAAAATCATCTCCCTACACCCCAACGAACAAAGGCAACAACAGACAATAGAGCGAATTCGTTCCATTGTGCTACAGTTACAAGCCACAGAACAATTACCCGAAAGAACAAGCGATCGCGCAATGGCAATCATAGCAGCATCCAAAGCCCAGTATGGCAAAGGAGTAAGCCAGACAACCCTGCACAAGCCGATTTACCTACCCCTATGGCATCCCGACCACCAAGAAAAAGCAGAAACAAAACAGCCTGTAAACGATTGCCCAGAGAGCGACACAGCGAATTTAACAGCAGAAAAATATCCCCAACTACCAGATCCGTGGTTAGAAGAACCGAACCCGGAAATCCAAACAGCACAAGCAACACAGCCACAAGCAGCCCTAATTTACACACCCCCCCAATACATGAAGGTTTTGAACTTAAGTTCAGCAAAAGCGTTGCCACCAGCAACGCCAATAGCTGAACTTAATCAAGCAGATAAATCATTAGTCATTTCTAATTCTTTGATCAGCTGTAATTCTTCAGATTGTTCAAAAGTCTTAAATGTGATTAATCATAAGCAAATCCAATGTCTAGTTCTGCCCAACGCCGCTAAAAATGACAATAAGCAAGACTTATCAAACACGGAAAACCTTTCTCAAACAGACATTGTAGATTTAGTACAGGGGATTGATAGCAGATTTGATAACAATTTGGCGATCGCTACGCCAGCTAAAAGCATTGTTTCACCTGATGACTTTACCCTAACCACTGAAGCATCTGTACCAGTGGAGCTACTAACTTCTACACCCTTAGATACTGGGTTTGAAGATTTACTACCAGCCCCGGCGGTAGAACCATTAGGCTCACCCCAAGTAGAAACGTTCACTTCAGAAGAGTATCGTCAAAGCATTCGGCTGAAACTACAGGCAAGTACTCAAGCACGGCACTGGGTGAAAGTATACTGCACCACAGAAAACTTGTGCTTACAGCCCCAAGAGCGAATAAAGCTGGAACAGCTGGCCCAACGACTGCTAATGTTAGAGTCCCAGTCGTTGATTTTACAACAGGAAGCCCAGCAATGGTTGACGGCTAACCCGGAGGTTTTAGAGATGGCAGAACGATTAAAACAAAGTAAACATGACCAAGGGACAGCCAAATTTTGATAGAGTAGTTTTTTACCTAAAAAATTCATCTATCGGCAAATCACCAATAAAAACCCCACAAATAAGTGGGGAAATCAGAACCAGGAAATATAGTGCAAATGTACTATAAAAGGGATAACAAAGCAAGCTTTCATACAGGGATTTTTTTCTCTAAAGGTAGTTTTACGGAAAGCTTTACCCAAGAATCGGCTGACGAGCTACAGGTTAAGAAATGTGGGTGATGCTTTTTCTTAATTGCAACGTCAAATCCATGTAGAGAAAGACTTTCGAGAGCCACTGTGTCGTATCGCTGTTGCGCGTTCGGAAATAAGGGCGTTGATGACGTGTCAGAGTTTTTATGTTACGAGACGTTAACGAGAGTTGACGATTCACTTTTACGAGAAACTATGCCAACGCTAAGACAAGTATTCAATTAAATGTAATATTACAAATTATGAATTCTTCTCTCAAGTATTACCTGTACTGTTCGCTATCCATTGATTTTAATTGCTACAACATCACAGAATATGCTTGTAAAACAGTTAGTGCTTGCTCCCATTGCTATAATTCGTATAAATTGAAGATAACAAATTTGACCAAGCTTAGAAAATATAAATAATGGAGATTAAAAGTCGAATGTTGAAAATGCTATAACGAGAAATCAGCTAACTTTATGGTTGATGTTTATGCCTTCCTTGATGGAGATAATATTGGGATAAGAATTGCAAATCTATTAAATAAAGGTAAAAGTTTAGAAGCATCACTTCTATCTGAAAACATTAAGACTGCAATCTTTGAAATAGATATGCTTATTAATTCAAAACCCAATATAAAAATAATTATTATAGGTGGAGATGATGTTTTAATTAAGTATGATTATGATGAGTATGGCACAAAAATATTAGAAGAAATAATCGATATCTTCAAAAGATATACAGGGCTTTCGATGAGTTGCGGTATTGGTTTAAATCTAGAGCAAACTCTCGTTAACCTTGATAATGCTAAGACAGGTGGAAAAAATCGGATTGAAAAGCCTTCACAATTAATTTTAAATAAAATGAGTAAAGCTGCCACTCTCTATTTATTTACAGATTCAAATCGCCCAGATGTTTATGTAAATTCTATCACTTGTTGCGCTGAAGAAGAGGATTATACATTAAGAGAAGTGTATTTTTTAGCTATCACACGAGATAAAGGCCAAATTACTAATTTTGAAAATAGACTTGAAAATATTCAAAAGCAAGTATCAAAACAATTAGAATTACTTCAAGTCGGTAAATATTTATATTTAGATAATCCTACTAAAACATGGCTTGAAAAAGACATAGATATTTCAAGCCATGATAAATTAAGGTACACAAAATCAGCACAAATTCTATTTAAAATTGATGTCATTCTTTACGATTCTTTAGAAGAAAAAATTCTTAGCTATACTAATATTGCTGAAAATCGCAATGAGATTTGTATTTTTGATTTGTCTGCCGCTATTAAATCATTAATGATAGATATTTATACTATTCTTAGAATTAATAATATTTATCAAATCCGAACATTTGAAATAAAAAAGAGAGTGCAAGGTAGAGACTTCGATGAAAGAGAGCTAATACACAATCTCTATCTAGATCATAATGAATATGAATATACTTTCTTGTGTGAAGGCGTTTATACATCTAAATCTATTATTAAAAGCTTGACTAAAAATAATTTAGACTTTGAGTACGCTGATAAACTTAACAAGGTTATTGATGCTTATGCAGATGAGTTTGCTAACTTTTGGCTAACCATTATATTTGTAATAGCACTCTTATTTTTAGTTATATGTATTGTGATTGTTATTCAGAACGGATGGTCTTGGTTAGAGCCTTGGACTTTCGTTATTTTCGGCCCTCCTACGTTATATCTTTTAACTCTACTAGTAAAAATTATTTGGAAGAGAGAGCTATCAGTAGATCCTGGCTTTTTATACGAACTTTTCAAAAATTGGAAAAAACAGAAAATAAAAAACTGAATTATGGGTGGCGATAAAGCTGGCATTGCCGTTGCGAGGTCGCAGTTTTTAATAACTTTTGAGCCACGTATTACACGAAATGGCTCAAAGGTGTAATACTGCATCACTGGCTTGTTTATAATTTTTAACAAGAGTGGCGTTAAGCGTAATTATCGCACAAGGATTTCAGATTTTCATGGATAATAGCTCTTTACGAACAAACTCTCTATATAGGAAGAGAAATTATAAACTCTGTCCCCTCACCCAGAACAGAATTAACTGTGATTTGACCACCGTGTTTTTCTTCGACTATTTGACGAACGATCGCTAATCCTAATCCCGTACCTTTACCTACAGCTTTGGTAGTAAATAAATGGTCAAAAATCTTTTGTTGTGTCTCTACACTCATCCCTTTACCATTATCAGCAATGGAGATTTTCACGGATTTATCTACTATTGATGTGGTAATTGTAATAGAGTTAGGATGAGCTTGAATTGACTCAAAATTACGTCCGTGAGTCGATTCATCTAATGCGTCAATAGCATTGGCAAGAATATTCATAAATACCTGATTTAATTGCCCAGGAAAACATTCAATTTGGGGTAAATTACCGTAGTTCGTGATTACCTCAATCGCCGGACGTTGTTCGTTGGCTTTGAGACGATGTTTGAGAATTAAGATGGTACTATCAATGCCTTCATGAAGATTAAATGGGACTTTGTAATCTCTGTCAGCACGGGAGAAAGTGCGTAAAGAAGTGCTGATATTTTTTAATCTGTCACAAGCCATGACCATTGCATTCATCATCTTCGGCAAGTCTTCTAAGCTATAATCTAAGTCAATTTCTGACTCGTGGTCTTGAATTTCATCACTCTTGTCTGGAAAAGTTTCTCGATACAATTTGATGTGTTCACTCAAATCGGCGATTGTTGGTTTAGCTTGTTTGAGAGTTGCCGCAATAAATCCTAAAGGATTATTCATTTCGTGAGCGACACCAGCAACTAAGTTACCCAAAGCGGACATCTTTTCACTTTGAACTATCTGCAATTG
>NZ_JACJRU010000062.1 GCF_014697425.1 Nostoc sp. FACHB-110 | reverse complement strand
CGAAATGCCTACTAAATTACCAAACTCCGATACTTTCCACATCAACTTCCTCACAATAGCTAGCTATGAGTAAGTTTAGACAAGAGTTTGGCTACTTAGTCAAGCTCTCACCTGGAGAAGTGAGGGGATTTTTTTGCAAAAGCGATCGCTATCGCCCGCCAAATTTTTCTGATACTAAAAGTCCTTAAAGGTTCACCTTAAATAATTAAGACTTACGCATCAAAACGAAAAATCCAGGTTTAGGGGTTCAGGGGTATAGGGGTGTACTGATTCAAAATCCTTACACCCCATACCCTTTCACCCTGACACCCAATCTTCACAGATAATCTTTGTGCGTAAGTCCTGATAATAATAAAGAAGACTGTGCTGATGTATTAACAACAGCATCAATTCTGACACCTTAACCAAGGTGCTGCCTGAACATGATTGAAAGCCTGATTCATGCCTACACCCCTTTTCTCATCTGGGTAGGTATAGGACTATTAGTATCTCGATTTACCCCAGATAAACTGCTGAAGTGGCTGGGTAATGGACTTTATTGGTTAGGTGTGCCATTACAACTTTTTGTGTTAGCACGTCACACTGACTTATCTCATGGCGCACTCATCCCTGGAATAGCCGTCGGAGTATTATTGCTCAGTCTAGTTTTAGCCCTGTGTTTTTGGCAAAGCTTACAATGGTTCCAAAGCCAAAAACAGCAGCTAAGTTTAGCCAATTCGGACTTGTCAATCGACATTCCATCTATGCGCGCTAGTTTAGGCAGTTTTATTCTGGCTACCATTTTAGGAAACACAGGTTTTGTCGGGTTAACCCTCACACAGGTATTGACTAGTCCCCAAAACAATGACTGGGCAGTGTTATTTAGTGTGACTAACAACGTTGTCGGGACTTATGGCATCGCTGTTTTAATTGCTAGCTATTTTGGCAAGAGTCACACCGAGAATCATTGGTGGATTCAGTTACGCGATTTAGTAACAGTGCCTAGCTTGTGGACATTTGTTTTGGGCTTAAGTACTCAATTTATACAATTGCCAACAATAGTCGAAGGGGTATTAGAACAAGCCGTTTGGGTAGTTATTGCCTTCGCTTTACTGCTTGTGGGGTTGCGACTAGGAACAATTACAGGCTGGAAAAGTTTAAAGATTGCTTATATTGCTAGTGTTCTCAAAGTCTTTATTGTGCCGATACTAGTAGGATTAGGTGCAACTTTTTTAGGTGTAACTGGCGAACAACGGCTGATTCTGGTATTGATGTCTGGCACACCTACAGGCCTTTCTGTGCTAATTTTGGCAGAGGTTTATGATTTAGATCGCAACTTATTAGCAAGCTGTATTGCCTTAACATTTATAGGCTTATTTATCGCATTACCTTTTTGGTTGATTTTATTTGGCTAGTTTGAATATAGACGCATGATAATGTATTAATAAACATCTAAAACGCATTTAATAACTAGCTTTAAAATTAGGTAACTATATATATTACGTTAATGACAATGATTAGCGATCGCCCAGAAATAAGTATAGATTATTTCCGAAAATATCTACTCAAACCGTCAAATATCATAATATTATGGTGTCTAAAATTATCTGCTGTGGTTAAGAAACCCTAGAGCCTATGATCTAGTCTGTTTGTCACCAGAAGTAAGGAAAGTTTGATCAGTTCTATGACTATCGAGAATCGCGCTCTTAAGTCTCAAAATTGGCAAATTCATCACCGTGCCAGAAATTTATGCTTGGGTATACTGACATTTTTACCCGCAACTTTGGCATTGCCTGTAGAAGCATTGCAAGTCCAGCTATCGCCCAGTAACCCTCAGTTAGGAGACACCCTATCCGTCGTGATTGACATAGATAGTCAAGATAATGCCAACCAACCAAAAATCACTGTTGGTGAAAAAACCTACCCAGCCTTTGCCATAGCACCAAATAAATATCGAGCATTTATTCCCACCACTCCCCTAGAAAAAGCAGGAACGAGAACTTTCAAAATTTTTGGCGATGGGCAAGTCAAAAACTTAGCAGTGAAAGTGCGCCCCCGCAAATTTCCTGTACAACGTATTACTTTGCCACCAGGGAAATCTGCTGATGGAGCCACCGAATACGAACTTCAACGTGTAGCTGCTTTTAAAGCCTTACAAACACCAGAAAAATATTGGAACGGTCAATTTTTACCACCCAGTAAAGCTAGGATCAGCACAATTTATGGCGTGCGCCGTTACTATAATGGTAAATTTGCAAATGACTATTATCATCGTGGTGTAGACTACGCCGGAGCGAATGGTTCACCTGTCACAGCCCCCGCATCTGGGCGAGTTGCATTGGTAGGCAAAGAGTCGCAAGGCTTCCGAGTCCACGGTAATGTAGTTGGTATTGACCACGGTCAAGGAGTGACTAGCATATTCATGCATCTAAGTCGCATCAACGTTAAAGAAGGTGATTTAGTCAAAGCTGGTCAAATCATTGGTGCAGTTGGTTCAACAGGTGCATCTACAGGGCCGCATTTGCACTGGGGCTTATATGTCAACGGACAATCTGTTGACCCATTACCCTGGCGAACTAAGGTCTTTGAATAACACAAAAGACATTATTAATAGCAAAAGTGCATAATTTGTATATTGTGTACTGATAATTGGGCAAAATAAATTGAATTGTTACCGTCCCTACCTTACTTGGGTGGCTTAAAAAAGATGAGCGTTATGAGTATTGAAAAAATTGTAGAACAAGCTCTCCAGGATGGTTATCTCACGCCTGCGATGGAAGCAGAAGTTGGGCGCATTTGTGATAACGCATCTGAACTCTCCATAGAAGAGTACATGGCGCTAGATCGATTAATGGGGGCGCTATTAACTGGTGAGGTAGTGGCGGTTCCTCGCAAACAATTTATTAACGTTATGGAAGAATTAGTCTTAACTGAAGCGATCGCCCGCGTTGCCGAAATTGAAGCCACTAGCGAGAGTTCCTTAGATGTAGGCGACATTGCGGCCTATGCACTCAACCGCTTACCACCCTTGTATGCCACCACCGAGGAAGGTGCTAACTACCAACGTCAACGTGCCAAAGCAGAATTACAAGAATTAATTGCTCAACAAGTTACAGAAGCGATTAGTCGTAACATCAACCAACCCAACGATAACAGAACACCCGTTGTCGGTAAAACCACTGGTAATGAAGTATTACGCCAAGTCAGCACCTTACTTCAAGTCTACGCACCTAGCTTTGAGCAAAAATAAATTTTGGTTATTTGTCATTTGTTGGACAACTCATAACAAAGCGCAAAGTCTAAGCGGAGGTTTCCTCCGTAGACGCTTTGCAGTGAGGTAGTGTGTTGGGCGGGTTCCCCGACTTGTGGACGCGCTTTGCGCAGCTTCTCGCAGAGTAGCTACTGCTGTTAGCGACGCAGGAGCATCACCCGGAGGGCTTGTCGCAAAGGACAAGGAATGAATGACTATTAATTGATTAATCACGTACCGTCACCACTGTCCCAACTTTAACTTGGTCGTATAATAAACGAACATCAGAATTCCGCATTCTTAAACATCCGTGAGAAATCGCACTTCCCAATAAGTGGACATCAGGAGTGCCGTGAAAACCAATTTGATTGCGTCCATCTGTCCAAAAACCAATCCAACGCTCACCTAAAGGGCTATCTTCTCCGGGCGGAAAAACTTTACCAGTGATTGGATGTTGCCAAATCGGGTCATGTTCCATATTCATCACTTCAAACTTACCCGTAGGCGTTTCCCAACCCTTTTTACCGATCGCAATTGGGTAGCTAGCTATGACGACATCGCCTTGATAAACATAAGTGCGGCGATCGCTTAAATCTACTATGACTTGCGTTTTTATCCCCAGTTTATTAGCGGTTTTTTGTTGATTGAGCAGTTGAGCAAAAAAAGATGGCTTCCCTTCATTAGTATTGCGATTGACTGGTTGTTCTGATTCCAACCCCACTAACCGCCTATTGTTAGGTACATCAGTGTCTACAGCTACATTTTGATTCACTGTGCCCGATTTATGATCAGGCTGGATACCAGAGGACTTAAACTCAGAAGTTCCCTGACGATTTTTTCCTGGGATGGGTTCACCAGCAATTGTAGACGCGCCAAAAGCTGTTTCCCCTAAACCTTGAGGAATATTGCCCCTAGTGGAGGCTGAATTATCAAACTTTTGTTGCGTGGTAGTTACTCGCCAATGGACAGCTAACGATAATACCGCTGTGCCAAAACAGAGAAACATTGCTATACGCGCTACAGATTCATTTCTTACCATTGCGATCGCCTATTGTTTATCCCTGACAGATCCAATCTCTAAATAATTGAATGCAATCATCCAATTATCAAGAATTCACATTTACTTATCAGTTTCCTTATAAATTTGCCAATATTTCTGGGCAAACTAAGGCTATGCGGATGTTCTTGCAAAAAGACTCTCTGGTGCAAAACCGGATTTTTGCGAAGTAACAAGCCAAGGTTTCCGCAATTCAGGCTTTTTTCTAAAACTTTCCAAGTGCAGCAATCAATCATTAATGGTGTGGGTGGGAGAATGTCCATGTTTGAAAAACTATTGCTAGCAATCACAATCACATTTTCCATTAATTTCTTTTTTCACGTTCGCTTACCAAATCCAGCCAATACAGACGCTATTTATCAGGATCATCCAGAAAAAATCACTATCCTGGTAAATAGACCTGAAAAATAACATTCCTCTTAAAGGATGCCAGCAGAAATTCATAATTTCTGACTCATAATAAATAATTATGAATTTTTGCGTGCTTTCTCCTTTCTGGACACAATGACCAGAACCAAGATTTTACTCTACCTTTAGTGAAGCAACTACCATCTCTACACAGTCTAATAGCTTCTCAAAGATCAATTCCGTATTCAAAGTAGAAGCTAAAAAATTTAGATGCTGATCTGTTAACAGACTCATACAATTTTGGATTGTAAATTTTGGATTTTGGCTTGGGAGTTGCTTGCTGGTGTGGATTATCAGAATTTGTTTGCCACATTCTTGCTTTAAATGAGTTTAAGACTGTTACTCTTAAACTCTGATATTTAAATTTTTTACGACTTCTTCAGTAAAAACTGCATCTGACTAAAGAGCGAAGCTTTCAAATAGCATGTATTACTTTTTTTGTCAATAGTAAATAGTCAGTTGTCATCAGATGCACAACTCTACGTAAAATTGCCATAAATGTAAATTTGGCTTCACACTGCTAAAGTAGCAAGTTTTTGAGAAAAATCAAGCAGCTGATGAATTTTTGACTAAGAAACCTCACCTAAATTGTATACTTCAGTGTTCCAATCCTAAATCCGTCACCTAACACAGGAACATCCTGCCAGTTAGTAGGTCTAATAGGAAGGGATGATTTAATGCCAGTACGATCTATGAGTCAATCGATTGCTGTATCCTGGTCAACGGTTGATGCGAAGTATCCAGAAGCATCGGTGCAAGTTGACAAACTTTCAAACCACGATCTGATTTTGCGCTGTCAAATTGGCTTGCGTCCAGATCGTGCTGCATTTGCGGAACTTCTGCGCCGCTATCAGACCCAAGTTGATCGGGTGTTATACCACCTAGCGCCAGATTGGCCAGACAGAGCCGATTTAGCCCAAGAAGTTTGGATTCGAGTGTATCGCAATATCAACCGCTTACAAGAACCCGCTAAGTTTCGGGGTTGGTTAAGCCGGATTGCAACTAACTTGTTTTACGATGAGTTACGCAAACGCAAGCGGGTAGTAGCTCCATTATCGCTAGATGCGCCCCGTGCAGTGGATGACGGCGAAATGGACTGGGAAATTGCGGGAGACACCCCAGGCCCAGAAGAGGAACTGACCACTAGGGAATTTTATGAACAATTGCGAGAAGCGATCGCTGATTTACCAGA
This sequence comes from Nostoc sp. FACHB-110, assembly GCF_014697425.1. Taxonomy (GTDB): domain Bacteria; phylum Cyanobacteriota; class Cyanobacteriia; order Cyanobacteriales; family Nostocaceae; genus Nostoc_B. The sequence continues at coordinate 27,791 of NZ_JACJRU010000062.1, read as the reverse complement.
AGTGTTTCGCACTACAATTGTCTTGAGAGAAATCGAAGGTATGGCTTATGAAGAAATCGCCGAAATCACAGGGGTTTCCTTGGGAACGGTGAAATCGAGAATTGCCAGAGCCAGGTCTAGATTGCAAGCTCAATTGCAAGGTTATCTAGATACTTAAATTACAGTCTCTTTCTACTGCTGTATGGCAAAATTTAAGCATTGATTAAGCATAGTTATGAATTAATCACAGTGCGACTGCCCTCAGAAGAAGAAATATTGAATTTCCTAGAATTATTGGCTTCCTCTACCCGTGTATGAATTAGTAATAGTGTTACAATGACTACTGATTCTCCGTTTCACGACCGTTCCCATTTACAACCTCTTGGAGATTTGTCAGCAGGAATGGATCAACATAGCAATGAATCAACGGGTAATATGGATATGGTGAAGCGCGATCGCTTCGAGTTATTAAGTGCCTACCTCGATGGCGAGGTGACAGCTACAGAACGTAAGCAGATAGAAGAATTGCTCGCCAATGATGCTTCCGTTCAATGTCTTTATGCCAGATTATTAAAGCTGCGGCAAGGTTTACGGACTATGCCAGTACCAGCCCCGGCACAATCACCAGAAGTCACAGCCGAACAGGTGTTCACCCGTTTACGTCGTCGTTCTCGTTTAGCTTGGACATTTGGTGGTGCGGCGGTTGCTGCTTGTGTCATTAGTTTAGTATCTGGATTGCTACCTGGCAATGAAACTAGAACACCACAGCTAGCCCAAAAACCACAAACAGAAATAGAAACTACACCAACAGCAAACACCTCTGCTGCCACAGCCTCACCGCTGATGGTAGCCATTAACAACCCTGTCATCGAAATTCCCAAAGCAGCAGAAGCTACTCCCCAAAAGCAAATTCATCTCAAACAGCTAAAACTCGACAAAATTGAGTCTAATCTTAACTAATCAAAAGAGGCTAGGTTAATTCCTAAAACTCATACCCCTCCTTAGCTGTTAAACCGCAGCCACTCCACCAGCCATCGACTAGGAGAGTGGCATTAAATTTGTCAATCCGCTCTAAACTCATCAAATAAGCCCAAGCCCAACCAAGAGATTTACCCTGTAAATCGTAAATCTCAACTTGTTGGCGATTGTAAAGATTTTCTGCAATAGGTCTGAGAGGCTGGTAATCTTCTAGATAGTCTAAAGTAGACAAAACCTCTGATTGAGAAAAAGAAAGTAAATATCCTTGGACTTGATTTTGTCCAAGTGTCATTGCTGGGTAGCCCATTGGCAAAGCAAACAGCTTGCCTAGTGTGACTGCCCTTTTAGCATTGATGACTTTACCTGCACAATATTTTTGATAATTTGCTTCACCGGGTTTGAGCGTACCATAAACAAACACCCGTAGCGGTTGAGAAAATTTTGTTTTTGATTCAGTCATCCCCTGTTTTACCTAATTTATTTCTAGAGCTTACATTGAGCAAAGAGTTTATGGGGGTAGGTGTTCTGACACCCTTACACCCAACCTCAAAGGAAAACCTAACTCTGTAAGTCCTGATTCCTTTGCCTACCATCATCTACAATATGGAGGCAGACAAGATAACAGTCCAGTAGGAGATTTTTTGGTGGAATCCCGATACAACGCAGCCGCAATTGAGGAAAAATGGCAAAAAACATGGTTAGATATTGGCTTAGATAAGACCCCTACAGAAAGCAACAAGCCAAAATTCTACGCCTTATCCATGTTCCCCTACCCATCGGGCAGCTTACACATGGGTCACGTCCGTAATTACACAATTACTGATGTAATTGCCCGCCTCAAGAGAATGCAAGGTTATCGGGTGCTGCATCCAATGGGTTGGGATGCCTTTGGTTTGCCTGCGGAAAATGCCGCTATTGACCGAGGAGTGCCGCCAGCTAAGTGGACTTATCAGAATATTGCCCAAATGCGGCAGCAGTTACAGCGTTTGGGTTTGTGTATTGATTGGGACACAGAAGTTGCCACCTGTTCGCCAGACTATTACAAGTGGACTCAGTGGATTTTCTTACAATTTTTGCAAGCTGGGTTAGCTTATCAAAAAGAAGCCGCAGTCAACTGGGATCCCATTGACCAAACTGTGTTGGCCAACGAACAAGTTGATAGTGAAGGGCGTTCGTGGCGGAGTGGGGCAAAAGTCGAGCGTAAATTATTGCGGCAATGGTTTTTAAAGATTACCGACTATGCCGAAGAGTTACTCAACGACTTAGATAAATTGCCCGGTTGGCCAGAACGGGTGAAGTTGATGCAGGCGAACTGGATAGGCAAATCTTCCGGGGCTTACTTAGAATTTCCCATAGTTGGTGTTGATGAAAAAATCGGGGTATATACTACTCGCCCTGACACAGTTTATGGTGTTAGCTACGTAGTATTAGCACCAGAACATCCTTTAACCAAGCGCGTCACCACCAAAGAACAGCAAGCTGCTGTCGCAGCTTTTATTACAGAAGTTTCCAATCAAAGTGAATTGGAACGGACGGCGGAAGATAAACCCAAACGCGGCATACCTACAGGCGGTAAAGCAATTAACCCATTTACAGGGGAAGAAGTACCGATTTTGATTGCTGATTATGTACTGTATGAGTATGGTACTGGGGCAGTTATGGGTGTACCAGCCCATGATGTGCGGGATTTTAAGTTCGCCCAGGCTTATGATTTACCAATTGAGTTTGTCATTGCTGCCCCCGAAGATGTGGCTGGGTTTGATTTAACGCCGACATCTGAGGGTGAAGAAGTTACGCAACTTGTTCAGATTGAATATAACCAAGCGTATACCGAACCAGGAATTTTAATTAATTCTGGACAGTTTACCGGGCTGAATTCTGTAGATGCTAAGGCAGCTATAGTTAAATATGCCCAAGAAAAAGGCTTTGGCAAAGAACGCATCCAGTATCGCTTGCGCGACTGGTTAATTTCTCGGCAACGTTATTGGGGCGCACCCATCCCCGTAATTCACTGCCCAAACTGTGGGATAGTGCCAGTTCCCGACAAGGATTTACCAGTACAGTTACCAGAAGAAGTTGAATTTACTGGACGAGGTGGTTCACCGTTGGCGCAGTTAGAAAACTGGGTGAATGTACCTTGTCCAACTTGTGGTACTCCGGCGAAGCGCGAGACAGACACGATGGATACCTTTATAGATTCCTCGTGGTATTTCTTGCGGTTTACTGACGCACGCAATGAACAGCAGGTATTTGACTCTGGTAAAACTAACGACTGGATGCCGATAAATCAGTACGTAGGCGGTATTGAACACGCAATTTTGCATTTGTTATATTCGCGGTTCTTTACTAAAGTATTGCGCGATCGCGGCTTGTTAAATTTTGACGAACCCTTTGAACGTTTGTTAACTCAAGGGATGGTGCAAGGTTTAACTTATATGAATCCGAACAAGGGCGGTAAAGATAAATGGATTCCCTCTGGTCTTGTTAACCCTGCTGACCCCCGTGACCCGCAAACAGGGGAACCATTGCAACGTCTTTACGCTACTATGTCCAAATCTAAGGGCAATGGTGTAGCACCGGAAGATGTAATTGCGAAGTATGGTGTAGATACAGCGCGGATGTTCATCTTATTTAAAGCACCACCCGAAAAAGATTTGGAGTGGGATGAGGCTGATGTTGAAGGACAATTTCGCTTTTTAAATCGGGTGTGGCGGTTGGTGACAGATTATGTCGCGGCTGGTGTATCTCGTAAGCAGGCTGAACTGGCTAATTTGAGTAAGCCAGAAAAAGAATTACGTCGGGCAATTCACACTGCGATTAAGGCAGTTACGGAAGATTTGGAAGACGAATATCAATTCAATACGGCTGTTTCGGAATTGATGAAGTTGAGTAATTCTTTAACTGATGCTGACTGCAAAAATTCACCAATTTATGCAGAAGGTATTCAGACTTTAGTGGCGTTACTCGCGCCGTTTGCACCCCACATTGCTGAAGAGTTGTGGCATTTATTAGGTAATAACAATTCTGTTCATACTCAAACTTGGCCAAGCTTTGATGCGGCGGCTTTGGTAGCTGATGAAATCACTTTGGTGATTCAGGTTAACGGCAAAAAGCGGGCTGATATTCAAGTTCCAGCGCAAGCAGATAAGGCCGAGTTGGAGAAGTTCGCCCGGGAGTCTGAGGTGGTGCAGCGTCATCTGGAAGGCAAGGAGATTAAGAAGGTGATTGTTGTGCCTGGAAAGTTGGTGAATTTTGTCGTGGTGTAAGGGTAGATAAAATATTCCAAATTATTGTGGGACGGGTGATAACACCTGTCCCATATTTATGGTGGGCAAGACTTGTACTGAGCTTGTCGAAGTATGCCCACCGTAATTTACAAGAAGAACGAACCGCCAAGGACGCAAAGAGCGCGAAGTAAGAAGCGTTTAAAGGGTTTTTGCGTAATTCCGAGAAATTTTAATGGCTAGGTACTACTTCTAGTTTGGCTAGTCTTTCTGCCAAGAGTTTTTCTAGGTCTTCTAGGGCTTTGGTAAAGCCTTTGATGCCTTCGTCTAGTTTGTCGTAAGCCATTTGGTCTGCGGCGTGCATCTTATCGAAGGTGGCTTTGTCGATGGAGATTTTTTCGATGTCGGAGGTGGCTGCTTTGGCGGGGTCGAGTTTGCGGGGTAGTTCGCCGATGGTGGCTTGCAATTCGCCTAACAATGAGGGAGAGATGGTGAGTAAGTCGCAGCCTGCTAATTCGGTGATTTCGCCAACGTTGCGGAAGCTTGCGCCCATAACTTCGGTTTTATAACCGAATTTTTTATAGTAGTTATAGATTTTGGTAACGGACAATACGCCTGGATCTTCAGCAGAGGGGTAGCTGTCGCGTCCGGTTGATTTTTTGTACCAGTCAAGAATACGGCCGACGAAGGGAGAAATTAGGGTAATGCCTGATTCTGCACAAGCGATCGCTTGATGCAAACCAAACAATAAAGTTAAGTTACAGTGAATGCCTTCTTTTTCCAAAATTTCCGCAGCCTTAATTCCTTCCCAAGTGCTGGCAATTTTAATTAAGACGCGATCGCTAGAAACACCAGCTGCTTTATACTGAGCAATCAATTCTCTAGCTTTAGTTACAGTTGCTTCAGTGTCGTAAGATAAGCGGGCATCTACTTCTGTAGAAACGCGACCAGGGATAATTTGCAAAATCTTTAAGCCAAAAGATACTGCCAAACGGTCAAAAGCTAAGGATACTATCTGTGATTGGCTAGCACCTGCGCCTGCATCTTTTTTGGCTTGCAGTAAGGTTTGGTCAACAATTTCTTGATACTCTGGCATTTGTGCCGCAGCAGTAATCAGTGAGGGATTAGTTGTAGCATCCTGGGGTTTAAATTTTTCAATAGCTTTAATGTCCCCGGTATCGGCAACTACTACAGTAACTTCGCGCAATTGTTCTAGTAAATTTTTAGACATATAAACTCCGTAATGGTTATTTGTGTAGGATTTACCAAAGCCCTTTCGGGGCGGGTGTCGGGTATGGGGTATGGGGTGTAGGGGGAAGGAAGAACAGCCAACCATCCTTCACTTACAACCCTCACACCCTTAAACCCTTACACCCCTATTTATTAACACTCTCTACTGTTGTTCTCATTCCAATACTGGAAATCTTTCTTAACGCTTGGTTTTAGCCCTATTTTAGATACTTCATGCCAGAATTGGCTGTCCAATTGAATGCACTTTAATTAAACTAGTTGTGCCTGATTTACCAATTGGTACGCCAGAAGTAATTACAACTTTATCGCCTTCATTGACCAAACCCGTGTCTACAACTGTGTTGACGACGTTGACAAACATTTCTTCGGCGTTATGAACTGGGGGAATAAGTATTGGTTCTACGCCCCAAGAAAGTGCTAGTTGGCGATAGGCATTTTCATCAGGTGTGAGGGCAATGATTGGTGCTGAAGGACGGTATTTTGAGACTAATTTTGCTGTGCTTCCTGATGTGGTGTTACAGAGAATTGCTTTTGCACCTGTTTCATAAGCAATACGACAAACTGCTTCGGCGACTGATTCGGTAACGCTAAGGCTACCTGCTTCGTGACACCAAGAATGTTTACCGCCTTCTTGTAGAGCTTTTTCTGTGTGGACTGCGATGTTGTGCATGACTTGTACCGCACCAACAGGATACTGCCCGACGGCGGTTTCTCCAGATAGCATGACGGCATCGGTTCCATCCAAAATGGAGTTAGCCACGTCGGTGGCTTCGGCGCGGGTGGGGTCGGGCGCGCTAATCATTGACTCCAGCATTTGGGTAGCGGTAATCACTGGTTTACCTGCTTGATTGCAACGGCGAATAATATCCTTTTGAATCAAGGGAACTTCGTGAATTGGTACTTCTACTCCTAAATCGCCACGGGCAATCATAATGCCGTCGGCAACTTTTAAAATGGAGTCAAAATTTTCCACTGCTTCTGGTCGTTCAATTTTGGCAATCAAGCGAATTGAAGCCCCAGCTGCTTCGATCATCCTCTGGGCGGGTTCTAAATCTTGGGGCGATCGCACGAAAGAAACCGCCGCAAAATCCACACCCAACTGGATGCCAAAGCGCAAATCCATCAAGTCTTTTTCGGTGATAGAACTCACAGGTAAGGGTGTTTCTGGCAAATTTACTCCCTTGTGGGTGGAAATTAAACCGCCAATTTTCACCAACGCCCGAATTCTATCGGCATCGCGATCGCTGACAATTAATTTGACGCGTCCATCATTAATTAAAATCGGTTCCCCTGGTCGAACCATTGCAAATAAAGTTGGCAATGGTAAAGGCAATTCGTCGATGCTGCTGCCTTTTTCTTGCAAGACAAAGGTAACTTCTTCACCAGCCTCAACCATTAACCCTTCTGGTGGTAAAGTGCCTAAGCGGATTTTTGGGCCACAAAGGTCTTGCATAATTGCCAATGGCTTTTTTTGCTCTTTACTAATTTGCCGCAAATGCTGGGCTGTTTGTGCATGAAATTCATGCGCCCCGTGCGAGAAATTCAGCCGCGCCACATTCATACCAGCCTCGACTAGGGCTTCGAGTCTTTGAGGTGCAGAACTAGCAGGGCCAACAGTGCAAATAATTTTTGTTCGACGCATAGGGATGAGGGGTTTAGGTATAAATTGCGATATAGATATTCCAGTCATCTATATCACTTGTGCTTCATATCACTTTTTTCCTATGTAAAATTGAGTATGAATTCTCAGTTACTTCTAGATAAAAAACATCATTTTCTTGTGGCATGGGTGTCCTTACTTCCTACAAAGGGGCAAGATGCCCACCCCACAAGATGAATAATTTGTGGCTTGGAAAGTATGAATTTCAGACTTCAGACTTCATACTTCAGACTTCACACTTCACACTTCATACTTTTTAAGCTGGTACAGCCAAAAGTTGTTCTTTCTTCGCCATCGACAACAACAGGTCAACTACACGGTTGGAGTAGCCCCACTCGTTGTCATACCAAGAAACAACTTTAAAGAAATTGGCATTTAACTCAATTCCTGCACCTGCGTCGAAAATGCTGGAGTGAGTATCACCTTGAAAATCTGTAGAAACTACTTCTTCGTCGGTGTAGCCTAAAACACCAGCTAAGGAACCTTCGGCGGCTGCTTTCATCGCTGCACAGATTTCTTTATAGCTGGTGGCTTTGGCAGTTTTAAAGGTGAGGTCAACTACCGACACATCAGGGGTAGGAACACGGAACGCCATCCCAGTTAACTTACCTTTTAACTCTGGTAATACTAAAGCCACAGCTTTAGCTGCACCTGTAGAGGAAGGGATAATGTTTTGGGCTGCGCCTCGTCCACCGCGCCAGTCTTTTTTGCTGGGGCCATCTACTGTGGGTTGAGTTGCAGTCATGGCGTGTACTGTAGTCATCAACCCTTCGGTTAAACCAAAGTTATCATTGATGACTTTAGCAATGGGAGCCAGACAATTTGTAGTACAACTAGCGTTGGAAACGATTAAATCTTTGCTGGGGTTGAATAAGTCGTGGTTTACGCCCATTAGCAAAGTTGGAACTCTATCGGGGTCTTTTGTCGGTGCGGAAATGATAACGCGCTTTGCACCTGCAGCTAAGTGCTTAGATGCGCCTTCATAATCAGTGAAGAGTCCGGTAGATTCGACTACATAGTCTGCACCTAATTTGCCCCAAGGCAATTCGGCAGGATTTCTCACGGAAACGCAAGGGATAAAATGCTCATCAATTACGATACCGTCTTCTCTGGCTTCTACCTTGCCTTTAAACTTACCGTGGGTAGAATCGTACTTCAATAGGTAAGCGAGGTTATCTGGCGGTACTAAGTCATTAATGCCGACAAATTCGATGTTGGGGTTAAAAATGCCTGCACGCAATACTAGCCGACCAATACGACCAAATCCGTTAATGCCTACTTTCAATTTAGCCAAGATTAAACCTCCTGTTGTGAGAGTTGAACAAAAGGAGAAAGTTACAACTCAAACGCGATCGCCTTTAATGTTTACTTTCTGATCCTGACAGTTTCAGTCGGCTAAAGCATATTTACTTGGCATCTTTTAATGTTTGATTGTCTTGTTGTGATTTGTCTTTACCAGAGACTTTAATTTTGGCAAATTAACTGGAAAAAGTAATTTTTGCTGAGTAATAAATCCTAATCTTTCGCCTCAGCATCTCTTTTCCATGTATTCTCTTGTACACAGTTGATGCAAGCTACTTATTTCTAACTAACTTATGCCTACTTCAACTTAAATTAAACATTAGTAACAAATATGTAACGAATTCTGTAGCGGAATTATCAATTATTAATTAGGCAAAAGGGAAAAGGGAAGAGGCAACAGTGATTTCTGTTCCTTCTTCCCCGTTCCCTTTTAATTTAATAAGGCCATTTCCAGTTGCTAATTTCGGGCATATCTTCGCCGTACTGAGAAATGTATTGTTTGTGTTCGATCAGCTTATCTTGCAGGTGTTGTTTAACGTAAGCTGCTTTAGCACCTAATTTAGGTACACGGTCGATTACATCCATGACTAGATGATAGCGATCGAGGTCGTTGAGAACCACCATATCAAAGGGTGTGGTGGTGGTTCCTTCTTCTTTATAGCCGCGCACATGGAGGTTATGGTGGTTGGTGTGGCGGTAGGTGAGGCGGTGAATTAGCCAAGGATAGCCATGAAAGGCAAAGATGACTGGTTTATCGTTGGTGAAAATGGTGTCGAAATCTCTTGGGCTTAAACCGTGAGGATGTTCACTTTTTGGCTGTAATGTCATTAAATCGACAACATTCACTACCCGCACTTTTAAGTCAGGGAAGTTTTGCCGCAAGATATCGACAGCTGCTAAGGTTTCTAGAGTGGGGACATCTCCAGCACAAGCCATGACGACATCGGGTTCGCTACCTTGGTCGTTGCTGGCCCATTCCCAAATACCAATACCTTTGGTGCAGTGTTTGACGGCTGTATCCATATCGAGATATTGCAATGCTGGCTGTTTACCAGCTACAACCACGTTGACATAGTGACGGCTTCTTAAGCAATGGTCGGTGACAGAAAGCAAGGTGTTAGCGTCGGGTGGTAAATAGACGCGAATGATTTCTGATTTTTTGTTCATCACATGGTCGATAAAACCAGGGTCTTGGTGAGAGAAACCATTGTGGTCTTGTCGCCAAACGTGAGAGGTAAGTAAGTAATTGAGGGAAGCGATTGGTCTACGCCAAGGAATATGACGAGTAGTTTTCAACCATTTGGCGTGCTGGTTGAACATAGAATCAATAATGTGAATAAATGCTTCGTAGCAAGAGAAGAAGCCGTGACGGCCTGTGAGAAGATACCCTTCTAACCAACCTTGACAGTTAGTTTCGCTGAGAACTTCCATCACTCGACCATCAGGTGATAGGTGTTCGTCTTCGGGGAGAATTGGTTCAACCCAAGTGCGGTTGGTGACTTCTAGGACAGCATCGATGCGATTAGAGGCTGTTTCATCGGGGCCGACAATGCGGAAGTTCTTGGTATCAAGGTTGAGTTTCATCACATCCCGCAGAAATTGGCCCATGACTTTGGTCGCTTCTGCTTCGACTGTGCCGGGTTTGGTAAATTTGACGGCGTAGTCTTGGAATTTGGGCATCTTCAAATCACGCAACAAGATACCGCCATTGGCGTGGGGATTGTCACCCATCCGCCGTAGACCTGTGGGGGCTAATGCTGCGAGTTCTGAGATGAGTTTGCCGTTAGCATCGAAGAGTTCTTCGGGCTTGTAACTCTTCATCCAGTCTTCTAATAATTTTAGATGTTCTGGTTGTTTAGATATTGCCCCAAAGGGGACTTGATGCGATCGCCAAAAGCCTTCGGTTTTTTTTCCATCCACTTCTTTTGGCCCAGTCCAGCCTTTGGGAGTACGCAATACAATCATTGGCCATTGCGGACGTTGTTTAAAACCATGTATGCGGGCTTCTCGTTGAATATTTTGAATTTCTGCAATGATGGTGTCTAATGTCGCCGCCATTTGTTGGTGAACTTCGGCAGGTTCTGAACCTTCAACAAAGTATGGTTTGTAACCATAGCCCACGAATAAGCTTTCTAATTCTTCTTCGCTTAAGCGGGATAACAGCGTAGGGTTAGCAATTTTATAGCCGTTAAGGTGCAGAATTGGCAAAACTGCCCCATCATTGACTGGGTTGAGAAACTTGTTAGAATGCCAACTTGCTGCTAAAGCCGCAGTTTCGGCTTCACCATCACCAACCACAGCCGCCACAATTAAGTCAGGATTATCAAACGCTGCACCATAAGCGTGACTAATTGCATAACCTAATTCGCCGCCTTCGTGAATTGAACCAGGTGTTTCTGGGGCGACGTGGCTAGGAATTCCCCCAGGAAAGGAAAACTGTTTAAACAGGTGCTTCATTCCCTCTGCATCTTGGGAAATATGCGAGTAATATTCGCTGTAAGTGCCTTCTAGGTAGGTGTTAGCCACTAAACCGGGGCCGCCATGACCAGGCCCGGCAATGTAAATCATGTTTAAATCATATTTTTTGATGATGCGGTTGAGGTGAACATAAATAAAGTTCAACCCTGGTGTGGTTCCCCAGTGTCCTAATAGCCTGGGTTTGACGTGTTCAATTTTTAGGGGTTCTCTTAGCAGTGGATTGTCGAGTAAATATATTTGCCCTACTGACAAATAATTAGCTGCACGCCAGTAGGCATTGATTTTCTGCAATTGGTCGTCTGTTAACGGCTTTGCTTGTGGAGAGATTGCTAAAGTCATATTAAAGTTCCGGATTACAACAGGATTTTGACTCTGTTCAGTAAGCTAGTTTAGTCTTCGATGCAGTCATGGCCATCTTACCCATGACGAATTTTTCCGATATTTGTAAATATCGGAAAATCGGAATTAGTAGTTATCTCAATCAACTGGGGAAATGTTGAATAATTCTGAATATTTCTCAATGCTGACTGTTTGAGAGAGTAACAGATTTAGTAGTAGTAAGTGGTTGTTTTTAAGATTTTTTTAAACCTAATTTATTTATTGGCATAACAGAAAATAAAAGACTATTTGACTTGATAAATTTATTTTTTAAATCTGTAAATATTACCTTTGACAGAGGGCAAGGGAATATTGTTATTATTGAAGATTTATCGGAGAAAAAAAGAACAGGTGACAGGTAACAAAGTTAAAAGTCTTTTAGAGATAAGAGTTTTTGCGGAGATTTTTACCTTATTTATAGGCAATTTGCTGTAATAAATCAAAAAAATGCGATCGCTCTGTTTACCGCTCTAAATCCCTCATTTTGAGTGAAAAATCGCCAAAATTCATTGACCTATACGCTTCAAATTTTTAGAGGAATTGGGGATATTATCAGCGATAATCACAGTATATTTGCTGTAGTACACTAATTTTAGGGAAAAAACCTGGGTTAATCTACATTAGTTCGCTCTGTGAAAAAAATCCTGATTTTATCAGCCCATCCTACCGACGGCAAACCATTACGTTTAGATAAAGAAGTCCGAGAAATTCAAGCAGGGTTAGAACGCGGCAAAAGCCGGGATAAATTTGAGATTATTTCTCAATGGGCAGTACGTCCTGAAGATTTGCGCCGCGCGCTTTTAGATTATGAACCGGAAATTGTGCATTTTTCGGGACACGGCACTGGTAATCAAGGTTTAGTGCTAGAAAATGAAGCAGGAGAGGGGCAATTAGTCAGTACAGCAGCTTTAACTAGGTTATTTGGCTTATTTAAAGACAAAATTGAGTGCGTTTTATTAAATGCTTGCTATAGCGAAGTGCAAGCCGAGGCAATTTTTCAGCATATTGGCTGTGTAGTAGGAATGAGCCAAGCTATTGGCGATGAAGCCGCTAGAGAGTTTGCGGTGGGTTTTTATGATGCGCTGGGTGCGGATAGATCCTATCAAGATGCTTATGAATTTGGTTGCAATGCGATTGATTTAAAAAACATTCCCGAATCTTTTATTCCTGTGCTCAAAAGTCGCAAAAATTCAGTTAAGCCAACGCCAACAGCCTCAGATGTAATTTTAGAAAATCCGGAAGGGCAAGTTCCCCTAGGATCTGCATTTTACATCGAGCGATCGCCAATAGAAAGCGATTGTTACACAGAAATTCTCAACCCTGGGGCATTAATTAGAATTAAAGCACCGCGCCAGATGGGGAAAAGCTCATTAATGTCACGAGTTCTTGACTATGGCAGCCAACAAGGTTATCAAACTGCATATTTAAATTTTCAGTCAGCTGATGCCGAATTTCTCGATAGTTTAGATATGTTTTTGCAGTGGTTTTGCGCCAGCATCACCGATAACCTGGGATTAACAGACAAGTTAGAAGACTTTTGGCGCGGGGTTTTAGGGAGTAAAAACAAGTGTAGTAACTACTTTCAAAGGTATTTACTGAAAGAAATCGACACGCCCATCACTTTGGGTTTAGATGAAGTAGACGAAATTTTTAAGCACCCGACAATTGCAACCGATTTTTTCGGCTTGCTGCGCGCTTGGCATGAACGTGCTAAGAATGATGCGATTTGGCAAAAGCTGAGACTGGTAATTGTCCATTCTAAAGAAGTGTATATCCCTTTAAATATTAATCAGTCGCCTTTTAATGTGGGTTTACCTGTGGAGTTACCAGAATTAAATCAAGCACAGGTGCAAGATTTAGTGCAGCGTCACGCACTGAATTGGACAAACTCGCAAGTTGAGGAATTAATAGGGTTAGTGGGGGGACATCCTTATTTAGTGCGGGTGGCTTTATATCAAATTGGACGCGGGAGGATGACTTGGAAAGAACTAGAACAAATCGCCCCAACAGAAGCGGGGCCTTATAGTGACCATTTGCGCCGTCATTTGCTGAACTTGCAAAAAGATGATCAATTATTAGCAGCCTTAAAACAAGTAGTGACAGCTGATGTCGCCGTGGATGTAGAGACAACAGAAGCCTTTAAACTCCGCAGTATGGGCTTAGTGAAATTTCAAGGAAATAAAATTATGCCATTGTGTAGTTTATACCGGAAATATTTTTGCGATCGCCTAAAACTATGAATCAGTTATCAGTTATCAGTTATCAGTTATCAGTGAAGGTATACATAAATGGTTCAAGTTATTCAAGGCAAAGATATATCCTTAGCGCAAATTATTGATGAATTTGGGCTACAACTTGCCGATGAAACTGAGTTTTTTTTAGAGTGGCGACAAGATTTACCACCGTTGAGTGAATTAGAACAGCAATTACTCAGCGAGGTGAAAGCAGAGTATTTGCATTTATCGAAATATCCAGTTTTAGAACCTGTAGTCAAAATGGTGGTGTTGTCGCCGTTATTGCGTTTAGCAGGTTTTTATCAACCACCTTTTTATATCGCCTCAGCACAAGAAGTTGAAATTTCTTCTGAAGATGAAGGCACAATTGTTAGAGGACGTATTGATATTTTGGTATTTCATCCACCATTTTGGGTGCTGGTGATTGAAGCCAAAAGGGCGCAATATTCTTTAGAAGTAGCTATTCCCCAAGCTTTGGCTTATATGTTGGGTAATCCTGACAACGGTAAACCGACATTTGGTTTTGTTACCAATGGTCGAGAATTTCAATTTATTAAGTTAACCAAACAAGGCATACCAAAATACGCATTATCTTACACACTTTCTCTAAATCGTGATGAAGACATTTATACTGTGGTCAAAGTTTTAAAACATCTAGCTAATTTAGTCCAACAAAATAATTCGTAATTCGTCAACTATGTACAAGATTTTTTCAACCTAACCCCATACCCCTACACCCCTTTATGACAAAATACCAGTACCAAGTCGGGGGTAGTCTCCCCCAAGATGCGCCAACTTATGTCAGACGACAAGCTGACGAAGATTTGTATGCAGGCTTGCAAGCTGGGGAATTTTGTTATGTGCTGAATTCGCGGCAGATGGGGAAATCTAGCTTGCGGGTACAGGTGATGCGGCGGTTGCAAGATGAAGGGTTTGCTTGCGCGGCTATTGATATTACGGCTATTGGCACGGCAGATATGAATGCTGAACAATGGTATGCCGGAGTGATTGATATATTGGTGGGTTATTTTAATCTTTATACTGATTTTGATTTAGAAACTTGGTGGCAGGAAAATCATTTAATTTCACCTGTGCAGAGGTTTAGTAAGTTTATTGAAAAAGTTTTATTACCCAGAATTCATCACAAGATTGTTATTTTTATTGATGAGATTGATAGTGTTTTGAGTCTGCCTTTTAATTTAGATGATTTTTTTGCAGTCATTCGAGATTGTTATAACCGTCGGGCAGATAAACCTGAATATAACCGCATCACTTTTGCCTTAATTGGGGTGTCTACTCCCTCAGATTTGATTGAAGATAAAAGACGCACGCCTTTTAATGTTGGTCGCGCCATTGATTTAACTGGTTTTAAATTAGAAGAAGCCGAACCTTTGGCGCGGGGTTTAGCAACAATTGGAAATTCGCAAGAATTGATGGCGGCGGTGTTGGCGTGGACGGGGGGACAGCCGTTTTTGACGCAGAAAGTTTGTAAGTTGATGATTGGGGAGTGTACTTCGACTGCGCTCAGTAACCAGGGGGATGGGGAGAAATCTGAAATTGCTGTGTGGGTGGAAGAAGTTGTTAGAAAGCGAATTATTGAGAATTGGGAAGGGCAAGATGAGCCGGAGCATTTAAAAACGATTCGTGACAGAATCATGCAGAGTGGGGAAAAGCGCACTGGGCGGCTGTTGGGCTTGTGTCAACAGATTTTGCAGCAAGGTGAAATAGTTGCAGATGATAGTCATGACCAAATGGTGTTGCGGTTGACTGGGTTGGTGGTGAAGCGAGATGGCAAGTTGCGAATTTATAACCGCATCTATGCAGAAGTGTTTCGCTGGGAATGGTGTAACAATATTTTATCCCGGTTGCGTCCCTATTCTGATGCTTTTAATGCTTGGGTGGCGGCGGAATATCAAGATGAGTCGCGCTTGTTGCGGGGAAAGGCTTTGCAAGATGCCCAAACATGGGCAGCAGGTAAAAGTTTGAGCGATGTTGATTATCAATTTTTGGCAGCTAGTCAAGAATTTGATAAACAACAAATGCAAATTGCTTTAGAAGCACAAACACAAGCTAATCAAATTTTGGCAGAGGCGCAGCAACGAGCCGAAGTAGCTTTAGAAGAAGAAAGACAAGCAAATCAACGTTTGGCACAGGCGCAACGCAAAACCCAAAGACAAATTCGCTTAGGCACAGGAGTATTGGCATTATCTTTAGTGGGGGCTGTAGCGGCTTTGGTAGTGGCGGGAAACGCTAGACATGAGCAGTCTTTGGCTATTAATGAACGCGATAAAGCTAAAAAAGAGCAAACTGCGGCGATAGGTGAAAGGGATATAGCCAAACAAGAAAAAACGGCGGCGATAGCTGAACGCAATAGGGCGAAAAAAGATATAGATGTTGTAACTGCACAAAAAAACAAAGCTCTAACAGAAAAACAAAAAGCCATTAAAGACCAAAAAGCAGCCACAGAAAAAGCAAACGCGGCGAATAATAAGTTTATTCAAGCCCAAGCAAATTTAGATCAAGCTAACCAACAAGTAAAAGCAGCGACACAGCAGTTTAAAGAAGCAACCGAAAAGGCAAAATTGGCACAAGCTGATGCCAATTTTGCCACTGGAGAAAAACAAAAAGCGCAAGCAGACTTAAAAAATGCTCAAATTGCTTTAGATAAAGCCATTGCTGCCCGTGGTAATGCCTTAGCAGAACTAAAAAAAGCCGATGAATTTCGCAAAATTGCGTTAAAGGCGACGCAATTAGAACAAGACGGAACAAATGCCTTGCGGGAGTTTAGACGTTTTAACGAAATTGAGGGATTGCTGTTAGCCGTGCGGAGTGGCGAAGAACTCAAAACTTTAGTTAAGGATACAAAATCTTTAGCAGATTACCCAGCTTACAGCCCGTTGTTTAGTTTGCAGACTATTCTGCTAGAGATTCGAGAAATAAATCGTTTAGAAGATCATAGCGATGGGGTCAATAGTGTGGTGTTCAGCCCGGACGGTAAAACCTTAGCCTCTGCTAGTGCTGACAAGACTATCAAATTGTGGAATCGAGACACGGGTAAACTCATCTCCACCCTCGAAGGTCATAGCAATGTGGTCACGAGTGTGGTGTTCAGTCCCGACGGCAAAACCTTAGCCTCCGCTAGTACTGACAAGACCATCAAACTGTGGAATCGAGACACAGGTAAACTCATCTCCACCCTCGAAGGTCATAGCAATGTGGTCAATAGTGTGGCGTTTAGCCCAGACAGCAAAACCTTAGCCTCTGCTAGTTGGGACAACAGCATCAAACTGTGGAATCGAAACACAGGTAAACTCATCTCCACCCTCGAAGGTCATAGTGATGTAGTCAATAGTGTGGTGTTCAGCCCGGACGGCAAAACCTTAGCCTCCGCTAGTTGGGACAACAGCATCAAACTGTGGAATCGGCACACCGGTAAAGTTATTTCCACCTTAGAAGGTCATAGCGATGCGGTCAATACTGTGGTATTCAGCCCGGATGGCAAAACCTTAGCCTCCGCTAGTTGGGACAACAACATCAAACTGTGGAATCGGCATACCGGTAAAGTTATTTCCACCGTAGAAGGTCATAGTGATGCGGTCAATACTGTGGTATTCAGCCCGGATGGCAAAACCTTAGCCTCCGCTAGTAATGACAAGACCATCAAACTGTGGAATCGAGACACAAGTAAACTCATCTCCACCCTCGAAGGTCATAACGATGGGGTCAATAGTGTGGTGTTCAGCCCGGACAGCAAAACCTTAGCCTCTGCTAGTGCTGACAAGACCATCAAACTGTGGAATCGAGACACAGATAAAGTTATTTCCACCTTAGAAGGTCATAACGATGGGGTCAATAGTGTGGTGTTCAGCCCGGACAGCAAAACCTTAGCCTCTGCTAGTGCTGACAATAGCATCAAATTGTGGAATCGAGACACAGATAAAGTTATTTCCACCTTAGAAGGTCATAGCGATGGAGTCTGGAGTGTGGTGTTCAGCCCGGATGGCAAAACTTTAGCCTCCGCTAGTGCTGACAACAGTATCAAATTGTGGAATCGGCACACAGGTAAACTCATCTCTACCTTAGAAGGTCATAGCAATGTGGTCATTAGTGTGGTGTTCAGTCCCGACGGTAATACCCTAGCCTCTGCTAGTCTTGACAAGGCCATCAAACTATGGGATTCGCATACAGGTAAACTCCTATCTACCTTGGAAGGTCATAGTGATGCGGTTAATAGTGTGGTATTCAGCCCGGATGGCAAAACCTTAGCCTCCGCTAGTGCTGACAACAGCATCAAATTGTGGAATTGGCATACAGGTAAACTCATATCCACCCTCGAAGGTCATAGCAATGCAGTCATTAGCGTGGTATTCAGCCCGGATGGCAAAACCTTAGCCTCCGCTAGTGCTGACAACAGCATCAAATTGTGGAATTGGCATACAGGTAAACTCATATCCACCCTCGAAGGTCATAGCAATGCAGTCATTAGTGTAGTGTTCAGCCCCGACGGTAATACCTTAGCTTCCGCTAGTGCTGACAACAGCATTAAACTGTGGAATCGCTACACAGTTAAACTCATCTCCACCCTTGAAGGCCATAGTGATGCGGTCATTAGTGTGGTGTTCAGCCCTGACGGCAAAACCTTAGCCTCCGCTAGTGATGACAACACCATCAAACTGTGGAATTTGAATCTAAATGATTTACTCGCGCAGGGTTGCAGTTGGCTGAAGGGTTATTTGGCTAGTCATGATGATGCGCCAAGGGTGTGTGGGAATTAGGGGCGTGGGGGTTTAAGGGTGTACACTTCGGCTACGCTCAGTGACCGGGTGTGGGGAGAAAGGAAGGGGAGGGGGATGAGGGGAAGATGAAGATATGTGGGGAGAGAATGAACAGGTTTTAGCGATCGCATTTGCTGTAAATAAGCGATAGTTTCACGTTCCACTCATCAACAATCTACCTTAAAAGGCGAACATTGAAGAAATAAACACGATTGTTCGAGTTCAAAGCCTGACAATTTTCGTTTCAAACCTAAACGTTCTCGTTTCAAACCCGAACGTTCTCGTTTCAAACCTGAATGTTCTCATTTCAAACCTGAACGTTCTCGTTTCAAACCTGAATGTTCTCGTTTTAACCCCGAACGTTCTCGTTTCAAACCCGAACGTTCTCGTTTTAACCCCGACAATTTATAACGAAAAATATCATATTAATACATATTATGTAGAGACGCGGTATATCGTGTCTCTACATAAGCAATTATTTAATTCCATTTACGTCAAAATTCTTTGATGGGGCAGTACAATCTTAGTTATTTCGCAAAGCTTCTAGATGCTTTAACTGCTCTGATTGCTGCTGAAGACGAGTTGAAAGGCGATCGCATACTAATTCGCAAATTTCAAAAATCAATGGATCAACAATTTCATAATAAATATTCACCCCTTGTGGTTGACGTTGAACAATTCCTGCTTGCGCCAAAATCTTCAAATGTTTAGATACATTTGCTTGCCCTAGTCCAGTAGCTGCAATAATTTCTGAGACATTTTTGCTACCTGATTTTAAACTACACAACACTTGCAGCCGACTAACTTCTGACAGCACTTTAAAATAGTCCGCAACTGGCCCAAGTGCCATAGGTAAACCTTCAACCATCATTGTTTTTCAAAAAGATAAACTACTAAATTACTATATAGTAGTATGTCTAGGCATGTTCAACTCAAAACCTCATACATGAATCAGTGTGATTTGGGAATTTACTTATGTAGTCAGGGAGTGGGGAGTAGGAAAGAAGCCTTTTTTTGGGTGTATTAAGGAGGCAGGAGGACGAAGGGGGGATAAGTCCTGTTGTGAGACTGTTGTTGATTGAGGCTTATGAAAGTTCTGTATGAGAACTAAAGCTGCAACTGCCAGTAAAAAATAACCAAAGCTTTTTTGTAGTTTATGCGCCGGAACAAATTGGGCTAAGTACGCACCAAAAACTGTTCCAACACTAGCAGCCACAATGAACGATAACATTAAGTTCCAATTTAAAGAAACATGACCAACATAACCCAAAAAGCCTGCAACTGAGTTAAATACAATAATTAACAGTGATGTGCCAATTGCCTGCTTCATGGGTACATTTCCTAACAATACCAAAGCCGGAACGATCGCAAACCCACCACCTACACCAACTAACCCAGTTAGTACGCCAACACCCAAGCCTTCTGTCATTAACCATAACCAGCAATACTTACACACTGGTGGCTGATATAATGCCAGTTGATGATCTGTGGTTACAGGCTGAGAACTGCGACGAATCATCAACACTGCCGCAAACAACATCATCAAAGCAAACAGCAACATTTGAAAAGTTGCGGTGACAAATGGCAGTATGGCAATTTTGGAACCTAAAAATGCCCCCAACATGGTTGCTGAACCGAAAATTAATGCTGTCTTGAAATTCACATTTTTGGCTCGCCAGTGAGGAATTATACCCAACAAGCTGACAGTACCGACAATAACTAAAGTCATAGCGATCGCTGATTTTGCAGGAATCCCCATAACGTAAACTAAAATTGGTAGTGCTAAAACCGAACCCCCGCCGCCAATTAAGCCCAAACTCACGCCAATACAAGCAGCCAATAAATGCCCTACTATCCAAGTCATACGCTGCTCCGTTGATTATAGGGGAGTTTGGCTAGCAACATTCCCAACATACAAGTATCTGTAATTCCCGCAAACATTAATCCGGCTCCAACAAAGCCACTCAGTATCAAGAACCAAGGTGAAACAAATGCTCCTAATAATGTGCCGCTAAATACTAAAGAACCTGCCACAATTTGCACTTGTCTCATTAAACTAATGGGAGCATTCTGATTAATTCTGGTGGGATAATTAGCTGCTTTCCAAGCCGTCAAACCACCGTGTAAATGAGTTACTTTGCTAAATCCGGCATCAAATAGCTTTTGCGCGGCCATTGTTGAGCGACTACCAGAACGACAGTAAATAACAACTTGAGTATCTGCATCTTGAGGAACTTTACGCGGATCGAATTGAGATAAAGACACTAATCTTGCGCCTGGAATATGTTCTCCGGCATACTCTGATGGTTCTCGGACATCTATAAGTGTGACAGTTTGTTGCTCTAGCAATTGTTTGAGAGTCTGAGCGTCAACAGTTTGTAATTTGCGTACATCAGAAGTAGTCATAAATATTTGCCCTTGAAAAAATAGGATTTTGAACGCAGAGATTAGAGGAAGTGTGTGTGTGATTTGCTTATGCAGCAACGTTACCGCAGCGTTGGTTAGCGGGTACTGCTTCCATAATCTTTTTAGGGTTGGGTAAATTTAGGTTTGCCATTAATTGGATAAATTCATCTCGGCTACGTCCCACAAACCGAGGGTTCCACTGTTTTTCTTCGGCAATAGTGGAAACTGTATTACCTCGATAATCATGACCAGGATAAACCAAGGTTTCATCAGGCAATGTAAACAAGCGTTGTGTAATTGCGTCGTACAGCATTCCCGCATTACCGCTTTGAAAATCAGTGCGTCCACAACCACGAATTAATAGCGAATCTCCTGTCAATAGATGAGTTTTATTGATTAAATAGGCATTATGACTATCTGTATGACCCAGAGTTGCGATCGCTTCTACTTTGACGCTACCTAATTCTAATACTTCACCATCTTTCATTAATCTATCTGCACAGACAGCTTGGGCATTTTGCGGTACGATGCCTACACAACCAGTCGCCTCGCGCAGTTTTGCTGTCCCAGTAATATGGTCTGCGTGGATATGCGTTTCTAAACAATATTTGAGAGTTAGTCCTAATTCTTGCAGTAATTGGCGATCGCGTTCTACCTGCTCTAACACCGGATCTATTAACATTGCCGTTTTCGTATCTAAATCTGCAACTAGATAAGTATATGTACTTGTTTCTGGATCAAATAGTTGTCGAAATAACATGATGCTGTAATCCTAATGAAGTTTCACTAATACATAATATGACTATATAGTAATATCGTTTAATTGTCTAGTTCGTTCATACCAATTCTTGTACCTTGTAGGGTGTGGGAGGGGCGTTTTTTCCTTACACCCCACACCCTGTTGTTGGTCACTATGCGAAGATTTTTCCTGATCATTGTCTGGGTGGGGCTGAGTTTCCCCAAGTATTGCTAGGGATGCTAGAAGCCTTTGGTGCGGAGGATTATCCAGAACGCAGACATTGTTGTAGTATGGGATTTTCTTGTGGGAAGTCCTGAGGGCGGGCAAGACTTGTACTGATACCATTTCACAAAAAATATGATACGGGTGTAAACCCTGAAAGCTTTGCTGTATCTAAGTTTTTTAATTGCGTTAGCGCAGCGTAAAGCCTGACGGCATGGCTTCGCTTAGAGCGACGTACTCCTTCGGAGAAGCAAGCTACGCGTAGCGTCTCCCTTTGGGAGAAGGAGCGTCATTGCGTTAGCGCAGCGTTAGCGAGCCTGCGAGCGTCATTGCGAATTGCGAATTGTGAATTGGTATGAGTTTGCCGAAGTATGCCCACCCCACAAAATGAATAACTGATTTTTTGTAAATTCCTTAGAAAATGTCTAGTCTGTAGCCAAAAATTATTATGAACTAGCAGCAGTTGAACATTAGGAACTACTGCTAGCTGATGAAAAATTTTCTGTTGCTATTGCTTTCAAAACGACCTTCATTTTTACTTATAAATTCTATTTATCAATTCTAAAAGAAATTATATTTGCTTTTAGAATTATAAAAATTTAAGATTACTGTACTTAAAAAGTAATTTAATTAGGCTTTTTAGATGTCTTGCTTAGAACTTTCACATAAATTTCAATATAGCCTGATTGCGTTGTTAGAGATTGCTAAAAGTTATGAGAGTGGAGAAGCACGGCAAATTAGAGAAATAGCAGCAATCCATAACATACCTGTGAGATATTTAGATCAATTGTTAGGAACTTTAAGATGCGGTGGTTTAATTCAAAGTATCCGAGGTTCTAAAGGTGGTTATATTCTGGCCAGAGAACCCAAAAAAATTACCGTTTTAGATGTTTATCGATGTATAGAAAATGTAGTTACTGTTAACCCTACTTTGGACTCTAACGTTGAATCGTTAAATAATAATGTGGTAAAAGATATTTGGCAAGAAGTTACTGGTGCTTCTTTATTAGTTTTACAGCAATATACGCTTTGTGACCTTTGTGAAAAAATCACTAATCGCCGCCTAACGGAGATTATGTACTATATTTAAATCTAAATAAGATTCTTTCTAGATAGAATTTTCCGATCATCTACATCCCTGCATATTAATTGAGCGATCGCGCAAAACTCTCTTCATTTTATGCAAATATATATTTTGAGCGTCGCAAGCTGAAAGATTAGGTAAAGTCTTGTAAAGATTAACGTTAAATTAGCAACAATAACATTTGTTGCCCTTTTAGGACTAGACTCGATGCTTGAATGGATAACCAATACAATCAATTCCTTGGGATACGTGGGGATCGCCTTATTGATGTTTGTCGAGAACCTGTTTCCACCAATTCCTTCCGAACTTATTATGCCATTGGCAGGATTTACCGCTAGGGCAACACCAGAAAGGTTAAATGTAGGTGGCGTATTCCTGGCAGGGCTTTTGGGGTCTGTAGCCGGCGCACTTGTATGGTACTATCCTGGTAAGTTTCTGGGCGAAAAGCGCCTCAAAGCGTGGGCTGACAGATACGGTAAATGGTTAACTATATCCAGCAAAGATATCAGCAAAGCGACACGCTGGTTTGATACTCAAGGCAGTAAAGCAGTATTCATTGGTCGGCTTATACCAGGAGTCCGCACATTAATTTCTGTGCCTGCTGGCATTAGCAATATGCATTTGCTACCATTTCTTTTTTATACGACGTTGGGTAGTGCTGCCTGGGTAGGTTTGTTAACATACTCAGGTTACATTTTAGGTAGCCAGTATGAACTGGTTGACAAGTATCTCGCACCAGTGTCCAAAATTGTACTTGGGAGCCTGGTTTTGGCATTTGTAGTTTGGGTACTCAAGCGTAGGCAAAAAAAGACTAGACGCTAAAATACACAACCCTAATTTAAATCTCATTTAAAGTTGGGGGGGTTACATCTGGTAAAAATTCGCCTACACTATGCCAAATAATGCTGAACAAAGCGATCGCCTAACTCAGCATTAGGCGTATTCGTAGTTACAATTGACGAAACCTAGAATTTTTGGTATCTCGCATGGTTGTATGTAAGATGAGCAAGTTAAATTTTAACAGTTAACAAAGGACTAGGAGCTTTCATGACAGACCAACCTTCCGCCGCTACTCCAATGAACGCTGCTGCTATCCCTCTTAACCGGGTGTCAGCATCTACCCCAATTAATACTGCTACCACTGTTAAACCCAATGGTAGTTCCGGTAAATCTATTCTCAGTGTGGACTTAGGTAGAACATCTACCAAAACCTCTGTAAGCCGCGAACCAGGTAATGTGGTTTTCATCCCCGCCAATGTCAAACAAATGTCAATGGAAGAAGTTCGGGGAGGAATCTTTGAAGCCCGCGCCACTGATCCTTTAATGGATTTGTGGATGGAGTATCAAGGAAGTGGTTATGCTGTAGGTCAGCTAGCCGCCGATTTTGGTGCAAATTTGGGAGTTGGCAAATCTAAAGTAGAAGATGCATTAGCTAAAGTGTTAGCTTGTGCTGGCTATTTCAAGCTTAAAGACGAAATTTCTGTAGTGCTGGGTTTACCTTTTCTGTCTCTAGAGCAATTTGAAAAAGAAAAGGCTCAAATCATCAGTCAATTGACTGGCCCTCACATCATGAACTTTAGAGGTGAAACAGTCTCCCTCAACATTAATAAAGTTTGGGTAATGCCAGAAGGTTATGGTAGTCTGCTGTGGTGTGAAGCTCAACCCAAAAAAGGCAGTGGATCTCCTGACTTTACTAAAGTTTCGGCCGCTATTGTCGATATTGGACATCAAACTATCGATTTGTTGATGGTTGATAACTTCCGCTTTGCCCGAGGCGCTTCTAAGAGTGAAGACTTCGGAATGAGCAAGTTCTACGAAATGGTTGCTAAAGAAATTGAAGGCGCAGATAGCCAATCTTTAGCATTAATCACTGCTGTCAATAAACCCAAAGGCGAGCGTTTCTATCGTCCCAAAGGTGCTAGCAAGCCTACTAACCTAGATGATTTCTTGCCTAACTTGATTGAGATGTTTTCTCGTGATATTTGCAGTCGCGTACTTGCTTGGTTGCCTGAGCGTGTTACGGATGTAATTATCACTGGTGGTGGTGGCGAATTCTTCTGGGAAGATGTACAACGTCTTTTGAAAGATGCTAAAATTAACGCCCATTTAGCTGCACCATCTCGCCAAGCGAACGCCCTGGGGCAGTATATTTATGGAGAGGCACAATTATCTTCCAGTCGCTCCGCTAGGTCTTAAAACCGATGTTCCAATGGTCAAAAAAAGTAGTTAAATCGGTCACGTTCAACCCAGAAGTTGCAGACGAAAGCTTGTTATCGCTGGTGGAAAGCCACTTAGAACCACAGCCCGAAAAGTCTTTCAGCGACCTCTGCAAAGAAGCCCTATGGCAATTTTTATGTGTACCGGAATCTGTAAAACCTGGTTCAAATACAACAGCCACAGACTCGGTTGGACAGAAAATCGATGAACTGCAACGTCAAGTGGCTGACCTGGAGGAACGCTTTTTCGCTAAAGAATCTAATCGTTTGGAGGCGATGGAACGCCATATTTTGCAACTGACGCAACAAATGGCGCATCTGGCAATTTTGGTCACAGAAAGACCGATTATTCACCATCAGCCTCCAACTTCACCAGCACCAGCGCAAACACCTGTAGCGTCGGCAGTACCAGCAAAGGAAATGGCAAACACTACCTATGTTGCTACACCTGCTGAAGATGTTGACCCTGTTATTAGTCGCCTAAGTCAGTTTCTTGATGATTTTTAAGAAACCTTTAGGAATTTAAAAATTTTTGTTTTGTGAGCAATCCTTAGTAGTTAAGACTATTAAGGATTATTAATTTTTAGCGGCATTATTTTCAAATAATTAATCCTGGGCGATTGGAAATCGCGGCTATACAGACAAAACCCACCTCCGTGAGTTTCAAATTTTGAGAAATGGGCGATTGCTCGCCTGTGTAATATGATTTAATTCACCAAAGTCTTCAAATCGCCGACTTTCTTGAAGAAGTTAGGGATTTAAGTTCTACTATAATCACTTCAAATCTTCTTCTTCTGGTTGTAGCAATTCCCAGATTAGTAATGTGAGTTCAATCACTAATCCTGAACCAGGAAAAAATAAATCAGCAATTAGGGGAATTAGAAATAACACAACTGCCATCAGTTTTTTAGCTTTCATGCGCTTTGCCTCAAACACTGAAGCAAAGGTAAATTTGGGGTAGTAAAGCAAAGCAAAACCTTAGCTTGTGGGTGGCAATACGTGAATTTGCTGATGTCTGACTTTGGGGATGCTAGATTAAGTTTGGGGATTCCCGAAACTTTGTCGTAAATTTGAGCAAAAATCAGCAATGGCGCGTGTTAGCTATGGTGATGATGTCAAAGCACGGGTAAGGAAACTGTTAGAAAGGTTTTTGGCTTATGCCAATGACGAGTTAGAAGACGGTGAACTTTATCAAATAGCCCTCAACTGGGAAACGCCGCAGCAAGTAATAGTAAGAACACAGCTAAGAGTGTTGGCAGAACTTAGCGGTTTAACCAAAGAAGAAGTTAGGGAAGCTTTAAAACGACTGGAAGATTTTGTCAACATTCTCGAAGATTTGCGCGAACACAAACGAGGTTCGGAAGATTGGCACTTGCGGCTAAAGCTTTGGCATGGCAAAGGCGACAAAGAAAAGAATTTGCAAAAATTTGATGCAGAATGGCAACGCCGAAGAGAAGAATTACCCGGTGTGCAGCGTGAGAAAGGTAGAAAAACTCAACCCACACCTACCCGTTACGAAAATATCCCCTTGAGTGGCGTGGTGGAATTTGTTGGACGTGAAGCGAAATTGCAAGAACTCCATCAGTTGTTGCAAGAAAATCAACAGGTAGCCATTGCCGCTATTGCAGGTATGGGTGGAGTCGGCAAAACAGAATTAGCTTTGCGATATGCTAATTTGCACCGCGTCACTTATCAAGGCGGAATTTGCTGGTTGTCTGCATTAGAGGATGTGGGGTTACAACTGGTGCAGTTTGCTATGAATCAGCTGCAATTAAGTATCCCAGATGATTTAGATTTAGTTGGGAGGATGCAACACTGCCTGACAAAATGGCCAGAAGGTGAGGTTTTACTGGTAATTGATAACGTTACTAACTATCGAGAAGAAGTTAGGTGTTATTTAGAGTCTGTTCCTTCGCGGTTTAAGCAGTTAATTACCACGCGGGAAAAATTACAACCGCCAATAGTGCGCTTAGATTTGGATGTGCTGACACCACTCGCGGCGATGAAGTTATTAAAATCTATAGTTGGTAGGGAAAGACTACGGCGTGAACCTTTAATTGCAAGAAAGCTTTGTAAGTGGTTGGGATATTTGCCCCTGGGTTTGGAATTAGTCGGGCGTTATTTGTTAGGTGATGAGGAATTATCCCTAGCAGAAATGCTGCGAGATTTGGAAAAAGAGCGTTTGAAGAATGAAGCTTTAGACGAAGCTCGACCAGAAATGAC
Source organism: Nostoc sp. FACHB-110 (assembly GCF_014697425.1). Classification (GTDB taxonomy): domain Bacteria; phylum Cyanobacteriota; class Cyanobacteriia; order Cyanobacteriales; family Nostocaceae; genus Nostoc_B. The sequence continues at coordinate 642 of NZ_JACJRU010000062.1, read as the reverse complement.
TGCTAAATTGGGTGTTGCTGCTGCTTTTGAATTGAGTTGGCGACGGTTGCGAGAAAATGCCCAAAATTTAGGTTGTCTTCTGAGTTTATTTGCTTTAGCTCCAATTCCTTGGGAGTTAGTAGAGGGTATAAAAATAAATAATGAGGCTCAAGATTGGAAAAAAGCCAGACGTGAGTTGTTACAGTTACATTTACTTCAGCATAAAGGTGAGGGAATTTATCAACTAAATCCCCTATTGCGAGAGTTTTTTCAAGATAAGCTTACAGGTTTAGAGCAGAAAGAGGAATTTAAGCGATCGTTTTGTGGGGTAATGGTAGCAGTTGCTAAAGATATTCCTCACAACCCCATACTTGAGCAAATTAAGAATGTCACCCCCGCTATACCTCATTTGGCAGAAGTAGCAAACAATCTCATTCAATATGTCAGCGATGAAGATTTAACTCGGCCTTTTGTTGGCAACGCTTGGTTTTATCATGGTCAAGGAATATATGACAAAGCAGCACCTTGGTATCAGCAGTGTCTAGAAATTACTTCAAAACTCCTGGGCGAAGAACATACCCATGTCGCCACTAGCCTCAACAACCTAGCTCTACTCTACTACTCCCAAGGCAAATACAGCGAAGCCGAACCCTTGTTCATCCA
>NZ_JACJRU010000061.1 GCF_014697425.1 Nostoc sp. FACHB-110 | reverse complement strand
TGGCGCGGGCTTTGACTATCTAGACTACATAGTTACAAGCCTTGTCGCCCGTGCCAGACACCGCCGAATCTAGCGCAGCGATCCTCAGTTGCGTCAATGTTTCTACCACCTCTTTTTTGTTCATGATCGCTTGACATTCAAGACAGTCGCTACACCAGTCCCTCATTCAAGATAATTTGTCTCTGTTAAAAACCTAAAATTACTAACAAAAATTTTTGTCTTAGTAGTTTACAAGTATAAATTTATACTTTATTATAAAAGACATGATAAAAGCGATCGCTCAATTCCCTAAAGAACAAAACGATCGCTCTTATCTAAAACCCCAAACAAATAAAAGCGATCGTCTGGTTCTGGCAAGAAAAGAGCGATCGCTTTTATAAAACCCCAAACAAAGGAGTATCAAGATTATGATGGCACAATTACTCAATTTCGCCCAATCTCAAATAGCCCAGTTCTTAAGACAAAACTTCTCCTTCCCCAAACCCAAGCAAATTCCCCAACAACCATTTCCTTTCCGGGAACCAATTAAACATTTGCTTATCGGTTCACCCAAAGCTGTGACTAGTACAATTCACTATTTGCAAGTTATCGGTTACGCCAGTGTGGGAGATTGGAGTCCCCTGCAACCCACAGGTAATCCCGATGAGGTGATGAGCATTTTAAGCCGTCAAATTTCGATACAGTAATTTAAATTAAAAAGACGTTGCATTGCAACGTCTTTTTAACTCAACACTCAGCACTCAACACTCAACACTTAACACTCAACACTCAGCACTCAGCACTCAGCACTCATCTTTAAGGTAGCCAACGGGGATGGAAGCCAATTAACGGTAGTTTTTCTGGTTTAATTGTGGTGATGGCAGCATCGGCAATGGGTAATAATGGCATTAACCACAGACTGCTAGTGGCGATCGCTTCCCCATCATCTGTTTTTAAAGTATTTGCAGGTGCTTGTACGTTTTCGGGTTGTGCGACTACTTGGTCAAATAATAAACCCAATCCATCAGGCGATAAACTCATTTCCACGTTGCGCTGGTCTACAGGTAGCACAAGCAAAGGCTTTTGCTGTCCGCTTTTTAGGTCGATGGCGACTAAATAAGGTTGCTCTACGTATTCTGCTTTGGTGATTAACTGTGTTAACAAGCAATACAAAGTCGGTGAAGCGGGGTCAAATTGGCAACTGACAATGGAACCTGTTGTTTTTAACAAAGGTTTTTGGATGCCTTGGTTGGTGACTAAAAATAAATCCCTTGTGTAGTCTGTATTGAATTTAACCATTGCTGCTTGTGAGCCATCTTTAGAGAAGGCTTGGACTAAACCAAATTGCGGCAAAAAGTCTAAGGGTTTATTCGCATCACTTTGTAGCGGTAAAATGGCTGCTCCCTGCCCTTGAGCAACCGCCACGGCTTTACTATCGGGAGTAATCATAAAATCTCCCCCGGGTTGGCTTTGCAGGCGTTTAGGAGTGGGTTTTGTGCCTGATTTATCAGAGGTTGTGGGTAGATACCATAAGCCAAAGTCACCAGGATTACTTTTATTACCGCGTTGAACGACTATAGTTTCGCCGTCTGGTGATAAGTCAAATTTGAGGTTTTGGTAGTCTTTATTATCTAAAATTAAGTCAACTTTGCCTGCGGCTTCTGGCTGGTTATCTGATTTTCCAGCAATTCCCGTGCTAACAGTGTACAACTGGGCTGAAAGTAAATCTTCGTTATTGGCAGACCGAGCCGAAAATAAGATTTTTTCCCCATTCGGAAATGCTTTAAAGTCCATTACCGTGATGTCTTTGGGGGTAAGTACCTTTTTTTGTTCTTGGGTTAAGTTGTAAAGAACTAATTGCCCTTTCTCGTCTGGGTTGGCTCCTATATAAACAATGACGCGATCGCGTGTGCGAAAATTCCCGACAAAGGGCTGTATGGTTTTATTTTTACCTTCTTGCTGGGCAAATTTATCTTTTGCTTTTTGGATCTGGACTTTATAATTAGTACCATAGGGCGCAGGTGTTAGCAGTGTATAAACCATCCTTCTACCTGCCCAACTAAATTTACCTGCTAGGGGTGGCTCAATTTGTAAGTTCTCCTCAACGCTTTTGGTTTCCATTGGACGGCTAAAGGTGAGGCTAAAAGCAATATCATCGGCCCCAATTTGCTGGTTTTGCCAAGTAAACTCGCGCACGCGTGGGGCGACAACATCACCTTGAAAGATAATCAAGCCAATCAGCAAACTCAGCAGCAGCATTAAGGCGATCGCTACGCGGTCTAGTGGTTGGATAATTGTTTTACTAGTCATTGATCCTTCATACTTCACACTTCATACTTCATACTTCACACTTCACACTTCACACTTCACACTTCATACTTCACACTTCAGTTGACTAATAACTATATGGATTTTGCGGTTGGGGAATTTTTTTGACAGAGTTCGCCACGATGGTGAGTTGGCGTTTACCGCTAATATTATCTGTCGCCATTTGTCCTTCAACTTCTAACCAAGTATCTGGTGCATATTGTTCTTGATTGGCTGGCAATTTTACGGGTAATCCGACAGGATAAGCATCTGCCGCACAGCATGAGAGAACAAATTTGGCTAAGAATAAATATTCTTTACCTAAATCTTGGGGACGGAGAACAAATCCTTGGACTTTAGCTTTTTGTCCGGTGTATGCGTCTGGTTCGGGATAAACGTTGAGTGTCCTTACCCAGTCTACAAGCGATCGCTCTTCTGGACGAATCGAGGCGCGAAAGGCTTGAGGTTTAATCCGTGAAGTTCCGAGTAAATCACTCACACCGCGATTGAGTGCTTTGTCACTGGCAAACACTTGCGGTGTAATTATAAAACCTAAAATTGCCGCCGTTAATAGCAAAACCCCACCCCAACCAGGCGGAAATAAAGTCATGTGCTGGACGTTTGACAAAACATCGCGGCGGCGACGCTGCCAAAGTTCTTGCATTTTGAATAAACCAACAATGATTAAGCCAATACCAGCCACTACCACCAAACCAAAATAATTGGGGTGAATTAACAGGTTTAACTTACCAGTTAGCCAGTATTTCAACAATAAAATTCCCCAAGCTGTAATTGCGATGACATCCAGCCAAGAAAGTAATAGGGTGAGGCGTTGAGATTTGGAAGTTTGAGTAGTCATTAGTTATGAGACATATCTGTGAATTCGCTATCGTCTTTTAACTCAGCACTTGTTACAAAACGTGCAAGTTGATAAACAGCGTGAACAAAAATGTCAATTGTCCAGCTAAAGCAAACAGATAAAAAATTGCCCTCGGTTTCAGAATAGACAACATTAAACCCACACTTTTGATGTCTATCATGGGGCCAAATACCAGAAATGCCAGCAAAGAACCGCTACTAAAAGCTGAGGCAAAAGATAAAGCAAAGAAAGAATCGACTGTAGAACAAATCGAAACCACCGCCGCTAATATCAGCATGACAATAATAGAACTGATAGGGCCAGCACCTAAACTGAGAATTAAATCACGCGGTGCAAACACTTGAATTGCGGCTGCAACTGCACTACCAAGTACCATTACTGCACCCAATTCCCGTAATTCTTGGATGCTGTTATCAACCAGCAGGCGCAGTTTAGCCGCTAGAGGTTTATTAGGAGTACCCAGAGGATCATCGGCTGGCGATAAATTACCATCTAAGCGAGTGGGTATACCTGCTTTACCGCCTAAAATATAAGTCCCAGATTGCAACAGATTAGGTTGATTTGGTTCCTGGGAAATTTGATAACGTTTTCCACGCCGCCCGGTTTCCACTTTAGTGGGTGGATTAAACTTCATATAACGTGCGATCGCAGGTTGGACTATCGGGTTTAAGTCCTTCTGAAAACTGAAGACAAAGCCGACAATTGTGGCAATTAATAGGGAAAATACGACTCGTAAAACTACTATTTCTGGCTGATCGCGAAACGCCGTCCAAGTTGCCCAGATGACAATTGGGTTAATTGTTGGTGCTGCTAGTAAAAAACCAATTGCTACAGGTGTGGGTACGCCCTGAATCAGCAATCGCCGCGCTACCGGCACATTGCCACACTCACACACCGGAAATAAAAAGCCAACCAGACTGCCAACTAAAGCACCCAATAGTGGGTTTTTAGGCATTTTTTCGACTAATTTGCGCTCATCAACAAAAAACAGCAGCAAACTAGAGAATAAAACCCCTAGCAGCAAAAACGGCATCGCTTCGACTAGCAGACTCAGAAATATTGTGAAACCATTACTCAGTTGATTCATGGGTGTCGCAGTCAAAAGCGGTTGAAAGTTTTGAGATTATTCCTAGTCATTTTATCGAGCAGAGAGATCAAAATCATGTATGAACTATTAAACACCATTGATACAACTAGACTATATATTAATTCGCAGTCTTGCTTAAGCGCACCTTTGCATCTATGAGGTTTAGTATAGCCATTTTACCTGAGTGCATTTACTGAGGATGACTATTTTGGAGATTGCCCGATTTCCGAAATTGTTCCGAATTCTAGGTTGGTAAGCATAGGCTAAAGTAACGTTTAATTACTTAATGTTTATACTTACTGTAAATTAACGAATTAGCCTGCTGTTTTCCGTGCATTTTCATCAATGTTTCACACTTTTTAAATATTTGGGGATCACTTTTGGTCTCTCAGATACGTGACATAACCTATTTTTGGCAAAGTGAGCATCAGCCGTGGTTGACTTTTACTATAAAAATTTGCAAAGTGCAATACTAATTAGAAATTATTTAAGTAATTTTTATGGTTCTGATTATCTCAGATACTCCCAAGTATTACTTAAGCCTTTATCAAGGATATTAGATAATTTATTGATTTTTTTATGGTTAGTTATAATTTTGAAGAATTAAGCAGTTATTGATTTTAGACTTTATTAATCAAGCAGAAATTGATAGTGTATAAAATATTCTGTTTATTGTTGATAATCTTTTAGATAAATCAGGGTCTACAGTGTTAGAAGAATCTATCTCTCTCATCTTACCGCCAGTTTTTTCTCAAGCTAGCGATCGCGACCTCAGTTTAGAGTCAAATCTCCAAGAACTTCCTGTATACGAATTTGGTGTAGATATTAGTTGTTCTAGTATTGAAGTAGCGAATTATTTAGAAAAATATCCACTGTTACCAGGGGTAATTTTACTAGAAAACCGGGAATTTGTCGGCATGATTTCCCGGCGGCGACTAGCTGAATTTTTTATTCGTCCTTACGGAAACAAGTTATTTTCTAAAGCTAATTTAGGTGTTCTTTATAGTTATGCGCGTACAGGAATTTTAATCCTACCGGAAACAACAACGATTTTAACTGCAATGCAACATACTCTGAAGCGATCGCCAGAAATGTTTGCTGAACCTGTGGTAGTCAAAACAGCAGCTAATACTTATAAATTATTGGATATCCATGACTTAAATTTAGCGGCATGGCAAATTCGCGGTATCGAAACACAAGTGCGTTACGAGCGTAGCCAAGCACAAATGATTCAAAATGATAAAATGGCGCGTCTTGGGCGTTTAGTTGATGGTATAGCCCATGAAATTCTCGACCCTGTAGGTTTTATTTGGGGCAATTTAACTTATATTGCTAACTATAGTCAAGATTTACTCAAGTTAATAGCTGCTTACGCGGAAGAATTACCCCAAGATGTAGTAGCTATTAATCAATTAAAAGAAGAAATTGAATTTGACTTTTTAGAAGAAGATTTAGCCAAAGTTTTAGCAAGCGCTCGCAATGGCGCAGAAAGATTAAAGAAACTCGTCACTAGTTTACAAAACTTTTGCCATATTGATGAAGTTTATCCTAAACCTATAGATATCAATGCTTGCCTAGATGGCATTGTTTTATTACTGAATAGCCGCTTAAAAGGGGAAATTGACATTATTAAAAAGTACGGCAAAATCCCGCCAGTCTGTTGCTTTATGGGTCAATTACATCAAGTATTAATGAATATTATTAGTTATGCTGTCGATGGTTTGTTAGATGAAGCGGTACGACAGCAATTTCAGCAAGAATATACAAATCAGAGTGAAAAACCTGTAATTGTAGTTACCACAGCAGTCATTTCGCAAGCACCATCTCAAGCAAATGCTTTAGATTCTCGCTGGGTTTGCATTAGTATTGTGGATAATGGATTAGGCATGTCGGAAGAATTACAAAAGCAAATTATCGAATCTTTTTCTTTAGAAAAACGGGCTGATGTCGAAACTAGTTTAGGCGTGAGTTACCGCATTATTACAGCTAGACATGGCGGCAAATTAAACTTCCGCTCGCAAATAGGCGTAGGCACGGAATTTGAAATACTCTTGCCTTTAGTTTAGCTGATGTATATTATTTCTTTCTCCAGCCCCTAGCCCCTAAAACCGTCCATTCCCCTGTACAATATGCTTAACCGTTGTCAAAGTTTCCAGACTAATAAATCCGCGACGGTGGCCTTTTTGGTTAGACATCCCTAAAAAAACCGAGTCTCCCCGCGAAGGATTACGGGAGAAACGAGGGGTAGTGTTGATGTAAGTAGAAGCACTATTCACTCCTAATGCAAATTGCCGACTTTCTTGATAAGATTCAGTCACAATACAATCAGCATGGCCGCTAGTGTGTTGGTTAATCCAAGCGATCGCACTTTCTAAGCTATCCACTAGTTTAAAGGCTACAGTCCTAGTTAAATAAGCACTTGCCCATTCACTTTCTTTGGCGAGTTGCAATTGCGGGAAGGCTTCGACTAATTCGGCATCACCTTTGATTTCAAAGCCTTTTTCCTTCAAACTATTCCACAGCACTGCTAAAGATGAAGGCATAGCTTGACGGTGAATCAATACTTTTTCGATGGCATTCACGGGATCAGGTTCGCTTTGATGGCTATCGAGAATCATCCAGCGCACCATCTCTAAACTGCCATTAAGTGACCAATACAAGTAACAATTGCCCATCGCTGATTTTAAAACAGGGCAAGTTGCTTGTCGAATCACCTGTTGCACTAAACTAGAACGTCCGTAGGGAATGACTAAATTAATATACTGGTCTTGCGTGACCAAATCGCGCAAAGAAGCACCGTGTTCTGCGGTGACTAGTTCGACACAGCCTGTTGGTAAACCAACTTCTGCAATTGCGCTTTGCAAAACTTCGGCGATCGCTGCGTTAGAATGACTCGCTTCTGTACTACCCTTGAGGATGATACTATTGCCAGTTTTAATACACAACCCTGCGGCGATCGCACCTAAGTCGGGAAAAGCTTCATAAATAAATCCAATTACCCCCAAAGGCATTAACTGAGAATAACTTTGAGAATCTTCTGGTTGAAAATCAGCATTCCTCACCCGTCGTAGCGGATCTGATATTTCACCCAAGCGTTGGAGAATTTCTACTGTGGTTTCTAGTCTTTGAGGAGTGAGTTTGAGCCAGTCTAAAATCAACTCTGGCACTGCCATTTCTTTACTGGCTTCTAAATCTAAGGTATTGGCTTCTAAAATGTCATCAAACGACTGTTCGAGAGCTTGCGCCATCGCTAAAACAGCGCGGCTGCGGTCTCCTCCCTTTGTCAACCCCAACTTGAGAGAAGCCTGATAAGCGCGTTTAGCACTCTTGAGCGGTTCGGGATCGGGGTAATCGTACAAAACTTCAACAGTCATGGAGTTAACGTCGGTAAGTAAGCCAAACCATTAGTGCTGGCAAAATTGCTAATAGCACCGCCACCATTGCCCAAGCAATAATGCTCGAACCATGTGCTGTTAATTTCAATGCTACTGGCAACCAGATGATTGCTAGCACAAAAATAATCCCTAGTGCAATTGGGAGATAGTTTTCTCCTAATTTTGGATGGATGAGATGCCAAGCATGGCCAGTCCAGCGCCAAGCTCGCTTATAGGGATAGGTGGTAGAAAGTTGTTCTAGGACATGGCCATTATCTTCTACTACAAAGATTTGCTGACAGCGATCGCAGCCAAAGGCTTCTGTAAGGGTAATCGGGACTAACCTTCCCCGACGACGGGGACAGGGACAGGGATATTCCTGGTTAAAATCTATTTTTTCGGGTTTTTGAGGATGCACAAGCGTTCTACTAACTTGAGCGTGAATTTCGTAAGTGGGGATTTTATTTCCTGCCGAATGCTGAAGAAATTAGTTTCCCACGGAATCATCTGTTTCTATAAATAGCGAAGTTAGACAAATACTGCCATTATCGACAACAGAGGTCTGTTGAATTTTTGTGTCACTGGCAAATTTATTTAACAGTTTCCTGCTATTCATCTTTAACTTTAAAGGTAATATAATCAGTTTTCTACATATCTAATACAATTCTAAGCTTACGCCGTACTTAATCTGAAAACAAACTATTTGGTAAGTCTACATTCACAATCTACTTTGAGGTTAGACACACAGCAGGAGATTTTTCAGCCCAATTTTCACTCATCTGCTGATTGTCTTCAAAATGCTTGGCTCAAAATCAGATTTTTTTGGCTTGATTTTTGCAAGACTCTATTTACGAGTCGTGATGCGTAAAGCCCCCAAGTATGAAGTACAAAACCAATAAGTTTTGTACTTCATGCGTCTTTTAAGTGGGGGATATAAGTTTCGACTAAGCTCAACTGCCGCGAGTAGGACAAATAAATTTGTCCGTCATGTTTATAAATCGTAGTTACGCTTTATAATATTAAAGGAGGTGGTGAACGAGTGTTTAATCTGACATACGAATTTAAACTGAAGCCAACGGATGCACAAGCTCAGACGTTTGAAGACTGGCTAGAAATTAATCGCCGTGTCTACAACTATGCCTTAGCTGAACGCAAGGATTGGTATTTATCCCGTAGTTGCCAAATTAACGCTTGCTCACTTAAACACGAATACATTATTCGGCACGACACACCCCGTCCAACATACGCCAGCCAGTGCAAAGCGTTAACTGCTGCAAAGAAAGAGTTTCCTGAACTCAAGAAAGTGCAGTCTCAAGTTTTGCAGCAAACCCTAAAACGCCTAGAAGTAGCATTCGTAGCAATGTGGGAGCGGAATCATGGGTTCCCCCGCTTGAAAAAGTCTGGAAGAATGCGGTCTTTTGTTTTCCCCCAAATGCAAGGTGAAAGACTTAAACCAGGAATGGTTAACTTCCCTGTGATTGGATGGATTAAATTCCGACAATCAAGGGAGATACCTAATGGTGGCGTAGTTAAACAAGCCCGTGTAGTCAAGCGTGTTTCTGGGTGGTACGTGATGCTAACTATTCAATGGGATGTGTCTGTACCCCAGCCGATGCCTCACGGAGAAGGCGTAGGGATTGATGTAGGGCTAACAAGTTTTATTGCGACTTCTAATGGTCTTTTAATCAAACGCCCTAAGTTTTTTGTAGATGCCGAACGCCAGCTGAAATTGCTGCAACAGCGTGTTTCCAGAAAACTTATAGGCTCGAACAACTGGAAGAAAGCCCAAAAGAAAGTGGCAAAGTTGCATGAGTACGTTGCTAACTGTCGTCAGGACTGGCACAGAAAATTATCCCACAAAGTCTGCAACGATACTGGAATGGTATTTGTTGAAGATTTGAACCTAGTCGGGTTGTCCCGTGGGATGTTAGGTAAGCACTGTTTAGACGCTGGGTTTGGTCAGTTCTTCAATATCTTAGAGCAGACCTGTTTTCAGCGTGGTGTCTATTTTCAAAAAGTAGACAGTCGTAAAACTAGTCAGATTTGCCCTAACTGTGGTGTTGAGACTGGTAAAAAAGAATTGTCAGAGCGTACTCATGTTTGTTCAAATTGCGCATATACCACTCATAGGGATGTGGCAGCCGCTCAGGTAGTTCTAGTTAGAGGACTTGCAGCCGTAGGGCATACGGTCAAGATGCTTGCTGAGGGTAAATTCGTTGGAATCCCCGTGAAGCAAGAATCTCCGAATTTCTAATTCGGGGAGTGTCAACTGATAAATCTGCTAAATCAATATTCACTTTTCCTTGAGTTTAATCTAACCAATATCAAGTTTGATAGTGGCTGTTGCTAAACACTAGCTTTTACTTCGCCTTCATAACTTGTTTAATTTCTTAAAGAGCGGGTAACGCGATTCGAACGCGCGACATCAACCTTGGCAAGGTTGCGCTCTACCACTGAGCTATACCCGCAAACTTCACATTATTTATATTGTCAGAGATTTTTTGATTTGTCAACCCCTAAATTTTAGTCAATAGTCATTTGTCATGAGACTATTGACTATTGACTCTTAATCATTGACTACTGATTATCGACTCTTGACCATTAGCGGCTGGTAAAGATTGAGGTAAAGAGTATGGTTCTGCGAGATTAGAGCGTAATTTTCGCATCAGGCTAGCCATCTCTAGGGCGTTCATTGCATAATCCCAGCCATGATTGGCTTTAATACCTGCTCTTTCTAAAGCTTGCTGCATTGTATCTACTGTCAAAATGCCGAAAATCACTGGTACTCCGGTTTGGAAGCTAGCAGCAGCGATGCCTTTAGATACTTCTGCTGATACGTAATCAAAATGGGGTGTTTGTCCCCGAATCACCGCACCTAAACAAATGATGGCATCATAACGCTGTGAAACTGCCAGTTGACGAGCAACCAAAGGCACTTCAAAACTTCCCGGAACCCAAACATAGTCCACTTGATTACCGTGGGGATCGGGATCTACACCGTGACGTTTTAAGCAATCTTGACATCCTTCTAGCAGCTTTACTGTAACAAGGTCATTGAAACGACCTATAACTAATGCAAAACGCAAGGGTTCAGTTTGGGTAAAAGTTCCCTCAAAAACTGCCATGACTGCCTCTTCATCAACATATACTCTGGCCAATATACATTCCTTCTTTGTATATGGCTGAGATGAAGGCCACAATTAGGTCTACCAACTAGAAAATATTCCATCATGAAGGGGGCAGGGGGGCAGGGGAGAAAAAGATTCTATTTAATTTCTGGAAGTCCTTTAACTGCCCAAAAAAGTAAAAAGGTAAATTTCAGCAATTTACCTTTTTCTTTTGCTATGAGCTTTATACTATCTCTTTTGTCTAAGGCACAGCCCTGACCTAGACCACAAAAAAGTTTAATATACCAACTAAAACAACTAAAGCAACCCAAACACCAGAACCTAGCCACAATAATCTTTTAGATTCAACCCAGTTTTGTGGGGTGGCATAGGCAACAGGAACGCCAACAACCAAAACAAAAGACAATAAAACAAGCGATACTAAAGCCAACTGGAATATGATGGTCATTTTTCCTTCTCCCAAGACAGCGTAATACTAAAGATAGAATATCCTAAAGGGCGACACTGACTGTTTTTACTTATTTGTTAACCTAGCAGAAATTGATACACTTTGGTCAATAGTCCAATGTCAATTGTCCATAGTCGCAATGGTGACTTTTGACCCTTTGGGTGACGCTGCTAACGTCGCTAACGCCACTTGACGACAGTTGCCTCAAGTCGGGAGACCCGCCCACGGCACTGTCTCCTTTATGCCGGGAAACCTGTCCACCGCAGTGGCTCACTTTTGACTCTTGACTAATGACTACTAACTATGGATTTAATTCTTTGCCATACAACAGCTGATTTTGATGCTTTGGGGGCGGCGGTAGGTTTAACTTGCTTGCTCCCGGGCAGCAAAATTGTCTTGACAGGTGGTGCGCACCCGCCTGTAAAAGATTTTTTGGCGTTACATCGAGATGAGTACCCACTAATTGAAAGACGTGCTGTTATTCCCCAAAGTATTCGCTCAATAACCGTTGTGGATGCACAATACCGCGATCGCCTGGGTAAAGCTGCTGAGTGGTTAGATTTACCCAGTGTTAAAGAGATTGTAATTTATGACCATCACTTAGAGCAAGAGGGGGATATTCCGGCGACGCGATCGCATATTGCCCCGGTGGGAGCTTGCACAACGTTAATGGTGGAACAGTTACAACAACAGCAAATTTCCCTCACGCCAGCCCAAGCTACTGTGATGGCTTTAGGTATCCATGTTGATACAGGTTCCTTAACTTATGATGCAGCAACAGCCCGTGATGCCCTCGCTTTGGCTTGGTTGATGCAGCAAGGAGCCAGTTTATCAGTTATTTCTACTTATCGTGACCCTGGTTTATCGCCACAATTGCAACAGCTATTAACCACAGCATTGCAAAGCTTAGAATATCTTTGCTTGCGTGGTTATACTATCTCTTGGGTAAATTTAAAAACTGATGAATTTGTCCCAGGTTTATCGAGTTTAGCGTCTCAACTAGTAGAGTTAAGTGAAATTGATGCTTTATTACTAGTAAACGAATACCCTATAGGAGAAGATGATACAAGATTAACTGTGATTGGGCGATCGCAAATTCCTGGTGTCAATTTGAACCAGCTATTTCAACCCTACGGTGGTGGTGGTCATTCTCAAGCTGCATCCCTCAACCTGCGCGGAGTTGATACGCAAGCCACTTTAGACAAGCTGTTAGAAGCGTTAAAAGCCTGCATCCCTCATCCTCTCACCGCCCGGGATTTAATGTCTTCCCCAGTTCGCACTATCCGCCCCGACACAACTATTGAAGAAGCACAACGGATTTTATTACGTTATGGGCATTCTGGTTTATCTGTGGTTGATACCGAAGGGCAATTACTCGGAATTATTTCCCGACGAGATTTAGATATCGCCTTGCACCACGGCTTTAGTCATGCACCAGTCAAAGGCTACATGACTATTAATCTCAAAACCATCACCCCAGACACTACCTTGCCACAAATCGAGTCACTCATGGTGACTTATGATATTGGACGCTTACCAGTATTAGAGAATGGGCAGTTAGTCGGTATCGTTACCCGTACCGATGTTCTACGAGAATTGCATCAAAACAGTGACGAATTTGCAACACTCAGCACTCAGCACGTTGCTCAACTCCTGCTACCGCTAACAGCACTCAGCACTCAACCACTCACGACAAATTTACAATCACGCCTTGCACCGCAACTGTGGCAACTACTCACCATTGCATCTCAAGCAGCCGAAAAACGTGGTTGGCATCTTTATTTGGTTGGTGGCGCTGTGCGGGACTTGCTGTTAGCCCAAACCGCCGACCAATTAATGATTAAAGATATTGACTTGGTAGTAGATGGCTTTCACAAATCAGCAGATGTCAGTGCTGGGGTGGAACTTGCAAAAGCACTTCAAGAAATTTACCCAGCCGCACGTTTAGAAATTCATGGTGCTTTTCAAACAGCCGCTTTATTGTGGCACAAAGACCCAGAATTAGATTCATTGTGGGTAGATATCGCCACCGCCAGGACAGAATTTTATCCTTACCCCGCAGCTAACCCAGAAGTTGAAGCTAGTTCTATTCGCCAAGACTTGTATCGTCGAGATTTTACGATTAACGCAATGGCATTGCGGCTAACAACGCCCCGCGCTGGAGAATTACTCGATTTTTTTGGTGGTTTAATCGATTTACAGGCCAAGCAAATTCGGGTTTTACACGCCAACAGCTTCATTGAAGACCCCACGCGCATTTATCGGGGTGTGCGCTTTGCTGTGCGCTTCGGCTTTCATTTTGAATCACAAACAGAAGAATATATCCGCTATGCCATCAATAGTGGTGTTTACGATCGCACTGCTCAAGAGAATAGCAGAACTCCGGCATTGCAAACGCGGTTGAAAACCGAATTAAAACACATTTTAGAAGCTGCTTACTGGAAATCGGCTTTGCAATTACTCGACAATTTACAGGCGTTGCAGTGTATTCATCCTACACTCACCTTAGATGTAGAATTACTGCGTCAACTACGCTTACTAGAACGCTGTTTGCAACGATTTGATCCCCAGCCAACCCTCATTCACTGGCAAATGCGCCTGGAAGCCTTAATTGCCCACCTCGCACCAACATATCGCGCCAAGGTAGCACATAATCTGCAATTACAAGAAGATAGCATTCAACGCTTACAAAATTTAGCCCAAGCGCAAGCTGACGTAACCGCATCTTTACCGCAGTCGCACAAGCCTAGTCAAGCGGTGCAGTTACTCAGAAAGTATGACTTACCAATGCTCATTTTAATTGCCTTGCAAAGCCCGCGATCGCTCAGACAGCAAATCTGGCATTACTTAACAGTGTGGGCAAACATCCAACCAATATTAAATGGCAACGACCTAAAAAAATTAGGTTACAAACCAGGGCCACAATATCGCCAAATGCTTGATGATATTCTTGCCGCCACCTTAGATCAAGTAATTACAAATAAAATCGAAGCAGAAGAATTTTTAAACAAGAATTATCCAAAATAAACTGCGCCTCTTTCTTTGCGCGGCAGTTGCTTCAAGTCGGCAAAGCCGCCCAACGCACTGCCTTGCCTTTGCGTGAGACACTTTATTTCTCATAAATTTTATGCAAACACAAACACCGAAAAAACACTACACTCCCGAAGAATATCTCCAACTAGAAGAAACATCAGAATTTAAAAATGAATACTATGATGGAGAAATTTTAACAATAGCAGGTGGCACTACCAATCACAACGAAATTTCTTTGAATTTTTGCGCTAATTTTAAACTGAATATGCGCGGTAAAGATTACAACATTTACATGGGAGATGTCAGATTATGGATACCCCGTTATCGCATCTACACTTATCCTGATGCCATGATCATTGCAGGAGAACCAATATATGAAGGAAGTGGGACTACTACCGTTACCAACCCTTCAATAATTATCGAAGTATTATCTAAATCCACAGATAACCATGATAGAACTCATAAATTTAGATTCTATCGTTCAATTCCAACATTTAAAGAATATATTATAGTTGACCAATATGAATACCTAATTGAGCAGTACGCTAAAAATGCTAATGCACAATGGGTATTAACAGAGTATGAATCTGTTGAAGCGTTATTATCACTCCAGACAATCGACTTTCAAATTGCACTGAGTGATATTTATGCAGGTGTAAATTTTGAGCTATAAGAATAATTGTATAACTAGGCGATCGCTGTTTAATTCCCCTCCCCTCTTGAAAAAATATTGATAATCTTTTTTAATTAATCTTATCTGTAGCCGTCCTAAATGAGAGCAAAATAAATCAATTAGGATTGTAACAGAAGATTTATTAATTTTAAGGTCTAAGATATGTTTTATTTTGGGATTGAACATGAAGTAGCATTTTTAAATGCTGAAGGAAAATTTGCCGATTTTAACCACACAAAATTCGCAGATTTTAACCAAATTATCGAAAGGTTGCCTACTTACCCTAACGATTATCCGCAACTGCGTGTAGGTGATGCTGGTATTAAAAAGAAAAGATGGTATATTGAAGGGTTTGAAAGATTCATTGATTCGGATAAACCAAGTGATTGTTTAGCTAAAGGTATTGAAATTAGAACAACTATACATACTGAAATTCAAGGCGCAGTCAATGAATTAACAGAAAGTTTTAATTTATTGCGCCAAGTAGCAGCAAGTTATGGTTATTTACCCGTTTTAGCTAGTTTTAATCCTTACAAAACTGTCTTTGAAGCGCAACCACCACTAAATGATTTTGAACTTAAACAACTACAAGGTTATCCTGACGAACAAACTGCAAATATTTACATGGTTAGCTACGGGCCAGACTTGAATCTTTCTGTTGCAAATTTATCGACAGAACGATTAATTGATATTGGTAAAAAGTTAACTTATTACAGTCCCTATATTGTCCCTTTTACTTATAGTTCTCCTTTTTATAATGGAAGTTTATGGGAAGGACTCTCAGTCAGAACTTTTATTAGAACCGGGAAACGTTCGGCAACCCTAGTTTTTGTTGAGAAAAAGGAACAATTAATTCAAAGTGTTCCATCGTTAACAAAAGTTGCGCGTATTCCCGCAGAAATTGGACGCATTGAATTTAAAGCATGTGATAGTTGCGATGATTTTAATATTTATGCAGCATTATTAGCTTTATTAAAAGGACTGGTATTAGATGAAACTTTGTCAGGTAGATTAACTGTACCCGATGCAGCTTTACACCAAATTTCAGCTAAAGAAGGTTTTGATAATCTAGAAATTTTTACTAACGCCAAACAAGTTTTACAAGCGTCAGAAGTCGCTCTTGGTAATGACCCAGATGTTCAGTTACTAACTCCCTTAAAAGATATGTTAGAGCAACGTCAAACTAAATCTCACAAATTAATCAAAATGTTTCAACATCTAGGTTCTATAGAAGAGGTACTGCGACAGACTTATTAAAGGTATTTGTATTTAATGAAGACAAATGACTAATGATAGCCTCATCTAGAAAATGGACGAGTTCAACGTAGACTCACTGAGCAGCTTATTGTATCGAAAATATACAAATTGTTTAATTTTGCATCTATATTTTGAGATAAATTAGCAATATTCCTCACAAGTTCCTCAACTTCCTCGCATATAACAGATTGGATAGAGATGAGCAAAAGCAAAAAATTGCTTCACTCCTGAGCCAGTTAAGTTTTCTTAAGAGAAAAGAGGTGTGAGAACTTCTATGAATAACATCCTATTTCACGACCCCATTAGTTTGGCCGAAAAAGCAGAAGAACTAGGAAAAAAAGCGGTAAGTTTAGGGCTGATTACTTCCTTTAGTATTCGTTACTACTCAGATAGCCAAGAATTTTATCTGGCTGAAGAAGAAATTTCTACTCCTCTTACAGCACCTGAAGCATACATGAAATTTAAGAAATTAGTAGAATCTTCCTTATCTAAAGTATGAATTAATCTGCCTAAAATTCAAGTTGTAGACTCTAATCATAAAGCGATCTAGCTGAGGCGATCGCTTTTTATTTTTGTCATTTATAAATGATGATCACCTGTCAACTAAGTAAGTCGGTGTAAATAATTATTGTTGGAATAAGGCAGGGGGCAGGGGGCAGGGAGCAGGGGGAAAAAGCGTTTGAGCCTTATTTACTTTTCTTCACATAGTTTGGTTTTATTGCATCGACTTACTTATGTTATAAACTTGTCATCACTTGAGCCAGTTCATTTGATAGATTAATCGCTGCTTTTTGACTTTTGGTAAATAAAACTCCAGCCAAGAAGTAATAATCACCAGAATAAAATGCCATTTTCTGTTTTTTTAATTCTTCTATGTGTTTTTTAACTTTAGGCTCTGAGCTATAATAACCAAACTGTAAGGGTAACACGACAAATTTATTAACACTATATCCATAATCGGCAGCTTTTTGGATGGTGCTGAGTGGGTTAGAATAGCTAGAAACTAAAACTAAAACATTTTCATAATCTAAAGATAAAAGTTCATTGGTAATTGCTGCGCCATCTATACCACCAAATAATAAGGGCATATAAATATCATTATCTGGGGCTGGTAAATAAGGCGGATTAGCTACAAGATAAGTCGCTTCAGGTCTATCTGCATCAAATAAACTATAATTGTGAATTACATATTTATGATTAAGATGATATTCATCAATTGTTGAATTAGCTGCTTTCCAAGCTGAGGTGTTCAATTCATATCCTTGAATTAATCCTTCAAATTTATTTCTGAGTAATGAGTGAATTACTGGGCTACCATCACCTGAACCAAATTCAACAATCGATTCAAGATTTTGGCAATCTCTCAAGACAAAATTTTCTAAACAGTTAGAATAAAAATGAGATTCTTCAGGACAAAAGAATATATCTTTCATGTGACTTGGGTTAATTTTTAGGTATGATGGAAATGATAAAAACAGCTAAAAGTTTGCTTGAGTGAATAGCCACCACTCAAGACTTATGCGTAGGAAATAATCAATTAAAAATGCAAAAGATAATTTGCAATCTTTAATTCTGATATTTATGGAATAGGTTAATTAGCTTGTTCCTGGGTAAGTATGGATTGCACTACAGCTTTCGTAGCGCGATCGCCCATTAATTTTTCTTGGTCGTATCCTAGAATAAGTTGCCAAGCATCATCGGGATATTTTTCTGCTAAAGGTAAAGCCACACTATCTAACATCCATTGACCGTGGCGTTCATCTTCTTTAATATGCAGTTCCCAATAACCCATTGCCGCATTTGACAGTTGCAGTCTTTGGGCTGCTGCTAGATAATTTTTATAAGCTGCTGGGCCTGCTACTTCAAAATAAGTTAACGCGCCACAATAACGCAGAAAATAAAGCTTGCGTTCTGTGGTTAAAAAGTTTTGATTTGCACAAGCTAACACTTCCCAAGGTACTAAATCGAAGTAACCTTCGGGTTCGGTGTTCATCTTAAACTCTTCTAACATTTGGGCAAAAAATGTTGAGTGCTTGCGAGATAAACGCCCATTGCCATATTCTTCCAAGAGTACGCGCACTAAAGTACACTGCACCTCATTCGCCGCACCACCTAAAATCCGAGAAAGGCGACTACCTTCCACCAAACCATCAAATGAAGCGATCGCTAATAAGTGACGGTAGCCAACTTCACTCATTTGTTCTCGAATGTAGCAGCTTTCTGGTGATGATGGCGGATTTAAATCAGAGCTAGCACGTTCAATTAATGCTTGTTTAACATCTAATTTTTGCAGTGCAGGTACATCAATTTGAGCGATTTCCCAAGCTTGCCAAGCCGCTTCAATTTGATTGCGACAACAACTTAAATAAAGCGATCGCTCATTTGTATAGTGACGTAAATCATCGTACCAAAATAGTTTTAGGCGATTAATCCAATATAATATGCGCTGAAGAAATAAATGAGCGCGATCGTCATTAACATCATGGCAATAAGCAGCTGTAATTGCTGTTGAGATTGCTTGTTCAAACTCTCTGGCTTTTGCTGCTTCCTGATGCAGTTGATTGTCTAAATTATCTATTGCGAGTAATTCTAAAAATAGCTGTTCAGCCTGTTCATACTGAATAATTTTCTTCTCTTGAGCTTGTGAACTCTTGGCCACAGCTTCAAAGTTAGGTAATGTAAATAAATTGCTTTGCATGGAATCTGAGATAGCTTTGCCAAAGAGTGAAACTAGTTTCATCTCTAATATCTAAGTTTCCACACAGAAGCTTTCTTTACTTCTTTCTAGAGTTATAAAGAAATATTAGGTCTAGAGACACAGAAATTGATCAGTCTAAATATTTTTCTGTTCCCTGCATTATTTTTTTATATTTTTTCGTTGTTCCTGATTCAAATTGTATATTTTTAATTTAAGAGAAAAACTGCAATTATATGCTGCTTTTTCAATGCAAAAATCATGTACATAACAGCTTACTACTGTGGTGTTTCGCCTACAGAATTCATCGCTTGATGTGGGGGAATTTGTTCTAAAGGAATGAGCGTTTCCATCACCGATTTGACAATTGGTGCAGCCACAGTAGAACCATAGGCATTTTCTCCCTTCGGCTCATCGACTATCGCCAAAATTACATAACGGGGGGCTTCCACTGGTAAAACTGCTACAAAACTGGTGATGCGCGCCCCAGGGATATAACCACCATTAGGACTAGCTTTTTGGGCTGTACCTGTTTTACCACCAATGCGATAACCAGCAATTTTTGAAGATTTACCAGTACCTTCAGAAACAACAGTTTCCATCATTTCCACTACTGATTGAGTGGTTTTAGGGGTAAAAATCTGCCGGGGTGCGGGGAGAGTAGGCGAATAATGCATTTTGCCTGTGCTATCAACTAACCCTTTGACTACATGAGGCGTAACCAATTTGCCCCCATTCGCTAAAGCTCCGTGTAATTGTACTAGTTGTAAGGGTGTCAGGGAAAAACCTTGACCAAAAGATGCCGTTGCAGGTTCAATGGGCGAGGAAATAAACTGTTGTTGGCCTTTAAGTGAACCACTAACTCCAAAAGGCAAATCAGTTTCTAAAGGTTGTCCTAAACCCAGACGTTCTAGCCAAGTGTAATAAACCGATGGGCGCATTCTTTGAATGATTTGCACCATCCCGATATTGCTAGAATTTTGCAAAATTTGAGCAATATTAATCCGCCCATAACCATTATGTTGGGCATTTTTAATTACACGGTCAGCAACTTTAATATAACCAGGATCGTTAAAAGTATCGTTTGGTTGAATAACACCATTTTCTAATGCGATCGCCACATTCAAGGGCTTAAAAGTTGAACCTGGTTCATAAAGATCGGCCACAGTCCAATTTTTGAATAAATCAATCTTCGCTTTGCCGTAATCATTAGGGTCATAAGTCGGCTGAGACACTAGCGTTAGTAAAGAACCATCTAACGCATCCATCACAATTACCGCCCCACGTTTGGCGCGAAACTTCTCCATCTGTTCTTTAAGTGCCGCACGAGCCGCCCGTTGCAACCGGATATCAATAGTTAGTTGTAGTTGTAAATCATCAGCATGAAGAAAACCATCCGGTGCGCTATCTGGTTTTAAAGTTCCGTTCCCAGAACGCATTAACTTGATCTTCTGTACGGAGCGTTCTAGTAACTTTTCTTGGCTGTATTCTACCCCTGCCTGTCCGCGACGGTCTAAATCCACGTAGCCTACCAAATCAGAGGTTAAATCAGCCTGTGGGTATAAGCGAGAATATTTTGGCGTTAATTCTAAACCATTTAAGCGTAGGGCAGTAACGCGGTTGGCAATTTCTTCTGGCAGAGCGGGAACTAGAATAATCCCACTTTTGCGGCTTTGAAAAGTTTTGACTAATTCGGCTGCATCCTTATCGATAATTGGTGCTAACTTTTGGGCGATTTCCTCATTAGATTTATCAAATAGCTTGGGATGGGCATAAACAGTATATACAGGACGGTCAACAGCCAATACATTGTTATTGCGATCGATAACTAAACGCCGAGGCATAAAAGGTCGCAAACTGATCATTTGCTGATTTCTTGCCCTCTGCGTGAGTTTTTCTCCTTGAAGAATCTGTAGATTATATAAATTAATAGCTAGCCCCAACCCAGCAGCGACTAATATGCCCCAGACAACCAACAACCTGACTGTACTGCTTTGAATGGGTTGTTGGGTCTGGGAGTTGAGCTTACTCATTAACCCTTGACGAGAAATTTTCTGACCCCTTTTAACTGCTGGACTGCGGGAATTTTTGAACTTTAATCTACTGGATGACTTCTGCATTGGCTTCGTCCTTTGTTATGTGTCATCAGCCATTTGTGTTTGCGCGGGAATAAGTAATTGACCACAGGTAAGAGTTTGATTTAGATAATTGATACAAGAGCGAGTTTTTGTACTTTGCCGCGTATTAGCTATCTCAAAAAATCAATTTAATCACGCTACTTATTACCTAATGTTCAAATAGGTTTTTTTCCTAGACGCAAGATGACTTATGACTGCTGCTGTTAATATCCCAATGGTTCGGAGGTTGATTGTAATTTAGGAGAATTTGGTTTTGTTTGGGCCGGGACAGGATTAGGACTACTAGATGCTGACGGTAAAAAAATTGTCCGGTCTGGTGTAGGTGCAACTAATCCTGTCGTTGTTTTTTCTGCTTCCTCCGCCATTTTATTTTTGAGCATGGCATTGGTTGTTGTTAATTGTCGCTCATTGCGTTGCAAGTCTTGTAGACGGCGGAACTCTTTACTCCACAATTCTTGCGAATAGACAGTCCAACCATAAACCACTAAAGCTGCTGCTACTAACAAAAACGTCACAACTGAGGAATAGCGATGAATTTTGTGCAACCGCAGTAACCACATCGGTAAAACTTCAGCAGTCGGTACAACAGGCAAATTTAAAGATTCAGATAGAGAATTTGACTGCAATATTTTTGATTGATTTTTGCTGGAAGAAAATTTTGGTTGGCTTTTTGCTTGTAAGCCATTAGTAGCAGAAACCGATGAAGTTTTTGCAGTACGTCTTTGGCGTTTAGGCACTACAGCAGTAGATACTTCTGGAGATGCACTACGCATGGCGGAAGCTCGACGTGTAGAGCTTCGTCGCTCCACAGTTGAGCGAGAATTTTGCCAAAACCAAATACTAGGTGCAGATACAGCTGATTTACGAACAGCAGCCATAAATTTTTTTTGATAGGAAATATTGTATTTTAGTCTGTTTGTTGATTTTTGCTCAGGTTGTAATTGCTGTTTGTGCCAGCTTATGAGCCTAGTTTGCACTTTATACCATGTTAGGGTGCTGTTTGCGGTGATTAGACCGATATTGACATTACTTAGGTATGGTAATAATCGCCATCATAGTTTAGCCATTGGTTGACTTGACATTTCAGTATGGCAACATAAAGCAAAAACAGGCAACCCTGTGCGATCGCCTGACTATATTTAGGCTAGTAAGTTAATAGCAAAATTAAATTGACTCATCACTCCCCAGCATAATAACTGAGCCAAAAATAATCAGCCCTAAGTATTGTTTTTAAATATGTCACCGACAGGTCTTTCAAAAACTAGCAATAAATAGGTTATCGTATTCAAGAGGCACGAAATTTTGATTGCCACAATTGGTGAAAGAGGAGTTATGAAAACAAAAATCTTTGGTTTGGCTTTAATGCTGAGTTTGGCTACAGTTCTGGGAGCCTGTGAAGGTGGCGGTAATGCACCTGGTGGTACTACAAGTACTGCTTCCCCTGCTGCTACAGGTGAGCCTACAGATACTGGAGCTGCAACACCAGCTGCGACAACACCAGCTGCGACAACACCAGCTGCGACAACACCAGCTACCACAACACCTGCTGCTACTGCTAGCCCAACTACAACCCCATAGTTCTGCGTCTTGATTCAATTTTCAGACAAGTTCTGGGTAGTGCGATCGCTACAACTGCTTGAGTTAATCGGTGTGACTAAAAAATACTTAGTCTTTCTGAACACTGGGCAAGCAACTCAAGCACCATCTTAGATATAAGTTCTGAGCGGACACTGGTAATCGAGGTATTAACCCTTACCAAGTGTCCATTTAAATTTTTAGCTACTGAAAAAATTACTTTCTCTGTTGCATAACTGGTGAATCAAAACTAAAAAGAGAAGAAATCACAATTCAATGCCAAGATTTGATTAGAATTTCTTTTATTTGCCAGCTGAGTTTTGATGCCAGGATGGGGTAATGAAGAGATTAGCAACTACACAGCGAATAATATTCGCTCTTTTGGGAATGAGTATTAGCATTTTGCTCTGGTTAAGCAACCATTGGGATTCAGCCGTTATTGCCTTACCGCCACCAGAAGATATCCCAGAAGAAATATTGCGAACAGAAATTATTATAGACGCGCGATCGCCCATTGACGGCCAGCCTGTAACGGCTGCCGAATACATAGAACTACAAGCCCAACTCCAAAAAGCCCCCCCACCAGAATTAAACACTAAACTCAGGCAGACAATTTTTCTGCTACGTATCCGCAAAGCCCTACAGAAGCTTTTTCCTTTTTTAGGTTTTTAATTATCCAGCCATTGGCCAAGCAACACAAAGTAGGAGAGCGACAAAATTTCATACCTGACACTTCAGACTTCACACTTCATACCTCCTACTTCTGATGTACTATAACGGTGGCGACAAATTGCAAATAAATGTAAAGAATATATATAGATATTAAAAAACTCTGTTTACTTATTCACTTTAATCAACGTAGGTAGGTTCATGTCCACAGCCACGATCGCTCCTGAACAGGTTAACCGCATCGTTTGGAATCAACATCACGATCCCTTTGAAATACTTGGCTCTCATCTCATAGAACAAAATGGTAAAAATGTGTGGGCGGTACGTGCCTATTTACCAAATGCAACCCAAGCATCGGTAATTGTTCCTCAAGAGCGCAAAGAATATCCCATGCAGTCCGTACATCATCCCAACTTTTTTGAATGTACGATTGAAACCCCAGAATTAGCCAACTATCAATTACGGATCAAAGAAGGAGAACACGAGCGAGTTACTTACGACCCCTATGCTTTTCGTTCTCCCAACCTGACAGATTTTGATTTGCATTTGTTTGCCGAAGGCAACCATCATCGAATTTACGAAAAACTAGGAGCGCATACCACCGAAATCAATGGTGTGAAGGGTGTATATTTTGCAGTTTGGGCCCCCAACGCTCGTAACGTTTCTGTATTGGGTGATTTTAACCTCTGGGATGGACGCAAACATCAAATGCGGAAAGGCCCCACAGGCGTTTGGGAATTATTCATTCCTGAATTAGGCGTGGGTGAACATTACAAATATGAAATCAAAAATATTGAAGGTCACATTTACGAAAAATCTGATCCTTTCGGCTTTCAACAAGAACCCCGCCCCAAAACCGCATCCATCGTCACTAATTTAGATTCCTATCAATGGAATGACGAAAATTGGATGGAAAAGCGTCGTCATACTGACCCCCTGACCCAACCTGTCTCGGTTTATGAAGTACACGTAGGTTCTTGGTTACACGCTTCTAGTGCAGAACCGCCTAAATTACCCAATGGTGAAACCGAACCTGTAGTCATCGTTTCTGAACTAAAACCAGGTGCGCGATTTTTAACTTATCGGGAACTAGCCGACCGACTCATTCCCTACGTCAAAGATTTAGGCTACACCCACATAGAACTATTACCCATTGCTGAACATCCTTTTGATGGTTCTTGGGGTTATCAAGTCACGGGTTACTATGCACCAACTTCCCGCTTTGGCACTCCCGAAGACTTTATGTATTTTGTTGACCAATGTCATCAAAACGGCATTGGCGTAATTGTCGATTGGGTTCCCGGTCACTTCCCCAAAGATGGGCATGGTTTAGCTTTCTTTGATGGGACTCATTTATACGAACACGCAGACCCCCGCAAAGGTGAACATAAAGAATGGGGTACGCTAGTATTTAATTACAACCGCAACGAAGTTAGAAATTTCTTAGTTGCTAATGCGCTGTTTTGGTTTGACAGATATCATATAGATGGCATTCGTGTAGATGCGGTGGCTTCGATGCTGTATCTTGACTATTGCCGTAAAGAAGGTGAATGGGTAGCTAACCAATACGGTGGGAGAGAAAACTTAGAAGCGGCAGATTTTTTACGTCAAGTAAATTATCTAATTTTTAGTTATTTTCCTGGGACACTTTCCATTGCGGAAGAATCAACTTCTTGGCCGATGGTTTCTTGGCCTACCTACACAGGTGGTCTAGGTTTTAACTTGAAATGGAACATGGGTTGGATGCACGATATGTTGGATTACTTCAGCATGGATCCTTGGTTCCGCCAGTTCCATCAAAATAACATCACCTTTAGTATGTGGTATAACCACAGCGAAAACTTCATGCTGGCGTTATCCCACGATGAAGTGGTGCATGGTAAGAGCAACATCATTGGGAAAATGCCTGGTGATAGATGGCAGAAGATGGCCAATGTGCGTTGTTTGTTTACCTATATGTTTGCTCACCCAGGCAAGAAAACCATGTTTATGAGCATGGAATTTGGACAATGGAGTGAGTGGAATGTCTGGGCTGATTTGGAATGGCAATTATTACAATTTGAGCCTCACCAACAATTAAAGCAATTCTTTAAGGAACTCAATGAACTTTACCGTTCTGAACCATCTTTATATACCTTAGATTTTGAACGGGAAGGTTTTGAGTGGGTTGATTGTAGTGACAATCGCCATAGTGTTGTTTCTTTCATCCGCCGTGACAAAGATTCTGATAATTTTGTCGTGGTAATTTGCAACTTCACACCCCAACCTCATTCTCACTATCGCATTGGTGTGCCAGAAAAAGGATTTTATACCGAGTTGTTTAACAGTGATGCTCGTCAGTATGGCGGTAGTAATATGGGCAATTTAGGGGGTAAGTGGACAGATGATTGGTCTATGCACAATCGTCCTTATTCCTTGGATTTGTGTTTGCCACCTTTGGGTGTGTTGATGTTTAAATTGGATAAAGAAAAAACAGCAAAAGCATTGAATTCTTAATTGAAAAAGTAGGGTTCTCAACCGAGGAGCAAATCCCCGACTTTTTGGCAAAGTCGGGGATCTTGATACAATATGTACATTTATTAAGCAATTATTAATGACCTATGGCTATTAAAGTTGGAGACGCTGCGCCTGATTTTTCTTTGCCTGCTCAAAATGGTTCAACAGTGAGTCTGAAAGATTTTCGGGGTCAAAAAGCTGTGGTGCTGTACTTTTATCCCAAGGATGACACACCAGGATGTACCGCAGAATCTTGTGCTTTCCGCGATCAGTATGAAGTATTTCAAAGTGCGGGTGCTGAAGTAATTGGGGTCAGCGGAGATTCTAGCGAATCGCACCAAAAATTTGCGGCAAAGCATAATCTACCATTCATTCTTTTGAGTGATCAAGGCGATCAAGTGCGTAAGCAGTATGGCGCAACCGCCGCTTTTGGTTTATTTCCTGGCCGTGTGACTTATGTCATTGATCAACAGGGAGTAGTGCAGTACGTGTTTGATTCTATGTTTAACTTTCAAGGACACGTTGCAGAAACCCTGAAAACCTTGCAAACCCTAAACAAATAACCGTTAATTAACATTGAAAATCACTTGCTGATATCTTTGTTAATTAACGGTTGCTATGGATGCTAATGCACGCTGCTGGCTGGGGAGATTTACTGAACTAATACAAATTTCAAACATGATTGCGAGTGATGGATTGAGAATTGTCAATCCAAAATCCAAAATCGTGAGGATCAATAGGGTGGGCGAGTCCCACCCTGTTACCACTTATTTAGCTGAGTGTAATTTCTCCTGCATAATTATGTTATTGTGGGCGACCTTACCGTTTTTGCCGTTGCCGTTGGTGTGACCGTTATTATTGCGGGGTTGAATTACGCCGTAACCGCCGTGGTTGCGTTCGTAGATAACGTTAATTTCTCCAGTTTCCGCATTGCGGAACATATAAAAATCGTGTCCTACTAATTGCAGTTGTTCCAAGGCTTCTGCAAGCGTCATCGGTGGCATGGAAAAATATTTTGTCCGCACAACTTCGTTAGGTAATTCGGGAGTGCGATCGCCGATTAAACTAGAGACTACTGGTTCTGGGACTACTACTTCGTTAGTAGGTTGAGCTTGAGTTTTCTTGTCTTGCCGCCTCTCTTTATATTTGCGTAGTTGACGAGCAATTTTGTCTGCAACTAAATCAATGCTGGCGTATAAGTTTTCGCTGCTTTCCTCGGCACGGATAACACTACCGTTTGCAAAGATAGTGACTTCTGCGGCTTGTTTAGGATTAATTCTGGGATTGCGAGCTACGCTCAGGTGGACATCCACTTCGTTTGTAATGTTCTGAAAATGACTAACTGCTTTTTCTATCTTCTGATGCACGTAATCCCTAATTGCGTCGGTGATTTCAATATTTTTGCCGTGGATGACAAGCTTCATGTAAACTCTCCCGCTCTATATTTTGGTGTGTGATGTGAGTTTGTTTTGTGTGAAAGGAGTTGCGGTAAGGTCTATCACTGCCGCCAAAACAAATTTTGTTGTATATTGAGGTACTGCTGAATCTACTCTAAATTTGCTGCTTTGAATGTTCACGCGTTCCCTTATATTGATATCTTCTGTGGATGTCTGCGCTGGTGTCCTTTTGTTGGTCAACAATTGGATTGATCCGCAGTAATGATTAACTATCTCAGCTTGCGCAACTGTTAACTTAATTCTCTTGCACTTTTAGGCAACTTGTATGCTTTCCCTTAGGTTGGCTTGTTGTTAGTTGATAAAACAACTTGTTGTACAAGTTTCATCCAGTTAAAGATGCAAACAATATTATTAGAGTCATCAGCCAGTTTAATCTTTCCTCTTGTTTTGGCGTGATGCTTATTGCAGAGAATTCCTCCTAAGACCATTGAGGTTATTTATATATTCAAACTAGCACTTTGTATTTTCTATAGCTGGTTCCCTTGATGTTCCTTTAAAATCCTTTGCATAGCTTGACAATTGTTGATTCCATCTGTCTAAGTTGCAATATATTTACCCATTTATTCAGTTGATTTTTATTCGGTTTCGTAGTATGCAGCCACCACTAAAACGCTGTTTTTTCTATAACCTCAGACAGATGCCCTACACAGACGCACATATATGGCAGCGATCGCTTCTAGCCGAACGTATCCAAGATCCTAGCCTGGATGATGTGTTAATCTTGTTAGAGCATCCCCCCGTCTATACTTTAGGACAAGGAGCTACACCCGAATTTCTCAAGTTTGACCTTGATACCAGTAATTTTGAGGTGCATAGAGTTGAGCGCGGTGGCGAAGTGACTTACCATTGTCCGGGTCAAGTCGTAGGATATCCGATTTTAAATCTGCAACGCTACCGGAAAGACTTGCATTGGTATTTGCGTCAACTAGAAGAAGTTATCATTAGGGTTTTAGCTGGTTATGGATTAATCGGCGATCGCTTGACTGGTTTTACTGGTGTATGGTTAGAAGGCCGCAAAGTAGCGGCAATCGGCATTAAAGTCAGCCGTTGGATTACTATGCACGGCTTTGCCTTAAATGTTTGTCCCGATATGACAGGCTTTCAACATATTGTCCCTTGTGGTATTGCCGATAAACCAGTTGCTAGTCTAGCCGAGTGGATACCAGGTATTAGTTGTGACGAGGTACGTTCTCAAATTGCCCGAGCTTTTGCGGAAGTATTTGATGTTGATTTAATCGAAGTTGCGCGGTAATTTATGCAGTAAAAATAAAATTACTTCTGTGGTGTGGCAAGTCTAAAATGCTGCATTCTCTTGTGGGATGGGTTATCGTCCGGCGTGGGCTTTGCTTTGCGTCCCACATCACAAGATTTATCAAAACGGATTCAGTATAAATTCTGACTCCTGACTCCTGAATTCTGTTCTATAAATTTAATGGTTTTTTTCTGGTTATAGTCAGTTTGCTCTGAAATACTAATTAGCATACTGATGACTAACTTGGTTTTATATCTTACTAAGTTACAATATGTAAATTGACTCACTAAACAACAAATCTGTTACAGCACTCAACTCAAATTTTGCGTGTGAAATCTTCAATCAATCTCCAGATGTATGCTCCATCATTAAATTCTCTCAGACAACGCGACTGGAAAGCGTTGATAGAGTTGTTTGACAGGGAAGACGGCGACGAAATAGAAGCGGATATTAACAGCAGTTTGCACTTGATGACACCCGAACCGTGTTGGGAAGATGATCCTTTTGAGTTTTTACGCGAATATTTGTAGTGTCATAGGTCATTGGTCAAAAAGCTAAAGCATGGAATTTAATATTTCATACTTCATACTTCATACTTCATACTTCATACTTCATACTTCACACTTCACACTTCACACTTCACACTTCACACTTCACACTTCACACTTCATACTTTACTAAGGCGGCTGAGGAAAATACGCAGGCGATCGCATTGAGGATTTGTGATAACTTCGTAAGCTGGGCCTTGTTCGGCGACAACGCCTTGATCTAAAAAGATTACACGATTGGCGACTTCTCGCGCAAATTGCATTTCGTGGGTGACAACTACCATTGTCATTCCCTCGGTGGCTAATTGCTGCATGACTTGTAATACTTCACCTACCAGTTCGGGATCTAAGGCACTGGTAGGTTCATCAAATAGCATAATCTGGGGATTCATACATAAGCTACGGGCGATCGCAACTCTTTGCTTTTGTCCGCCAGATAGCTGTTCGGGATAAGCAGAGGCTTTATCAAATAAACCAACTTTTTCTAAATATAATCCTGCTAATTGCGCGCTTTCTTTGGCGGTTTTGCCTAAAACTTTCCGTGGTGCGAGGGTGAGATTTTCTAAGACGCTGAGGTGGG
This sequence comes from Nostoc sp. FACHB-110, assembly GCF_014697425.1. GTDB lineage: Bacteria > Cyanobacteriota > Cyanobacteriia > Cyanobacteriales > Nostocaceae > Nostoc_B. Next base: position 4,371 of record NZ_JACJRU010000061.1, on the reverse strand, counting down.
GAAATAAATTGAATTGTTGAAAAACCATCCCTACTTGGGTTCGCAGTTGTCGGAGATGTTGATTTTTAAAATTTGTTTGAGATAATTCAATTCCATTAACTACTAATTTGCCATTATCAATAGTTTCTAAACGGTTGAAGCAGCGCAATAAGGTACTTTTACCACAACCAGAAGCCCCAATGATTGCCACAACTTCTCCTGACTGAATTTCGCCTGTGATACCTTTGAGAACTTTTAAGGAACCAAAGCTTTTTTCGATATTTTCAAAAATAATGATAGGGTGATAATTTCTCATTGCTGGTGTCAACTGCTTTAGAGTTGATTGTATGCTTTTGAACTAACCGCAGAGGGGAAACAAATGGAATGGTTAGATTAAATTTTAGACGTTGGTGGCGGAGATTTTTGCTAGTTGGTTTGATTTGTGCGTTGATTGCTGGCTGTAGCATGAATAATAGCACTAGCAAAACTCTTAAGGTAGCGACTGAACCAGCTTTTCCACCGTTTGAGTTTAAAGGGCCAAATGGGGAATTGCAAGGTTTTTCTTATGATTTGATGAATGCGATCGCTCGTGCTGGTGGATTTAAAGTAAACTTTCAAAGTATACCTTTTGATGGCATTATCCCCGCAGTTCAAGCCAAAACTCTAGATGCGGCGATTAGTTCTATCACTATTACCCAGGAACGCGCCAAGACAGTTGATTTTTCCCGTCCTTATTTTAAAGCTGGGTTGGCGATCGCAGTTCGTAACAATAATCAAGATATTACTAGTTTAGATAGTCTCAAAAATAAAAGACTGGCTGTGCAGATTGGCACTACTGGCGCAGAAAAGGCTAAAACTATTCCTGGTGTGAAAATTCGCAGTTTTGATTCTGCACCTTTAGCACTGCAAGAGTTAAGTAACGGGAATGTAGATGCTGTTATTAACGATGCCCCAGTCACTTTATATGCTATCAATACAGGCAATCTCCAGGGAATTAAAGTTATTCAACAATTGCTGACAGAAGAATATTATGGCATTATCACTGCTAAAAATTCACCAAATTTAACTTTAATTAATACAGGTTTAGATAGAATCCTCAGCAATGGAGAGTATGTAAAAATTTATCAAAAATGGTTTAAAGCCGAACCGCCATCATTACCTGATAAATCTCCTATTGCCAATCAAAGTAATAGTAATTCAGCGAATTTATTTACTTCATTAAGTATAATTGGGCGGGCTTTTCCCTTACTGTTACAAGGTGCTTTGGTAACGCTGCAAATCACAATTTTATCGGTATTTTTAGGGTTAATTGGTGGTTCTTTATTAGGAATTGTGCGCCTATCGCAGATTAAACCTGTGCGTTGGTTAGCCAGGGCGTATATAGATTTCTTTCGGGGTACGCCTTTGATAGTCCAGATTTTTATGATTTATTTTGGCATACCCTCAATCACACAACAACTCGGTTTTACTTTTAACTTTAATCCCTTAGCGGCAGGGGTATTAGCATTGAGTTTAAATAGTGCCGCGTACATTGCCGAAATTGTCCGCGCGGGAATTCAATCAATTGAAATTGGACAAACTGAAGCAGCCCAATCACTCGGTTTAAGTTCTGTGGAAACCATGCGTTACATAATTTTTCCCCAAGCTTTTCGGCGGATGATTCCACCTTTAGGTAATGAGTTTATTAGTTTATTAAAAGATACTAGCTTAGTTGCCATTATCGGTTTTGAAGAACTATTCCGCAAAGGACAGCTAATAGTCGCCGAAAATTATCGTTCCTTTGAAATTTATGCGGCTGTCGCCTTGGTTTATTTATGTTTAACTCTGCTTTCTTCTCAAGCTTTTAGCAAATTAGAAGTGTGGATGAATCCAGTGCAACGGCAGCAGAAATAAAATCAAGGTTAAGATAGGCTGTAGGTAGGGTATTTGAATGTAGTTGTAACTTAATCAAACGAAAATATATGACAATTCTCAACGCTAGAAATTTATCTCTCAAAGAAGTTCATCGTTTGTTTGGCTTTCAAAAACAGTACAGTGACTCATTTTCTCATTACTTGTCTCTAGAACCTCTCACGGAAGCAGAACAGCAAGAACTCAAACAAATTCAGAATGACTTTGATAGATACCTGACAACAGGCAAAGTTTCTGAAGGCCAGGTAAAGTTTATTGCAGTTGCACCTTTACTGAGATTAGCTGGTTTTTATCGCTATCCTATCGAGATTGTTTTAGAAGAGAATATTGCTGATATTGAAGTTGAAGACGAAGATATCAAAATTAAAGGGAGATTTGATGTTTTAGCTGTTAGTAATGCTAAACATACAAATCCCCAAACATATTTTTGGGTATTGTTAATTGAGTCTAAAAATAGTCAGATAGATATCTCAACAGGTTTACCACAGTTACTCACATATAGTTATAAAAATTTAGGCAATCAAAAAGCAATTTGGGGATTAACAACTAATGGGAGAAGCTATCAGTTTGTCTACATTGAACAAGGAAATCCGCCTATTTATTACTTATTGCCAGAATTAAATTTAATGGAAAAAGAACGTTCAAGTCAGTTGTTACAAGTTTTAAAGGCAGTGTGTCAATTATCTGTGTAATTATGGTAAAAAGAATGGCGATCGCATGGTAATAGTTTTTCTTTCTTTTGCCTTGTTCGGTCACTACAATATAATGTATGTACATTCAACATTTCCAGCTTTAAACATGAAAACCGCAATTGAAAGAGAAGAAATTATCAAGGCTATCAACCTACTGTTAAATCAAGCTTACGATAGCACTTTAGACGAAATTATTGCATTATTACAACAGATTGAGGAAGAAGAAGAAGACTTGAAAGCCTATGATGAAGGTAAAGAAGATATACGTATTAATGGTACTGTAAGTTGGGAAGAAGTTAAAAAAGAAATAAACAAGGAAGTGGCGTGAGTTATCAAGTTGAAATTTCTAAGGGTGCATTAAAATAAATGATAAAATTATCGCTGGAACTTCAGGAACGCATACAAGTAAAAATTGATGATTTAGATTTGTGTAGGTTGGGTGGAGGAACGGAACCCAACATTCACGCATACTTTGTTGGGTTACGCTATCGCTACACCCAACCTACTATTCTGCGGCTGAAGACTACAATCGCAATTATAGCGATCGCCCTTATGCGAGACTAGTATTACCACAATTAAAGACCGCAATCATCTGATAACTGATAACTGATAACTGATAACTGTTAACTGATTAAGAGTTAGCATCACGAAGACTTTGAAGATTTTCACGACATTTAACTGTATGAGGATGATTAACCCCTAATTTTTGCTCATAAATTGCCAAAGCTTGGAGATACAAGGGTTCGGCTTCGCTGTATCTTCCTTGGGAATAGTAGAGTAATGCCAAGTTGTGGAGGCTAGTAGCAACGTTGGGATGTTCTTCTCCCAGCAGGCGTTTATTCATACTCCAAGCTTGGAGAAACAAAGGTTCGGCTTCGCTGTATCTTCCTTGGGATTTGTAGAGGTATGCCAAGTTGTTGAGGCTGAGGGCAAGGTTGGGATGCTCTTGTCCCAGCAGGCGTTTTCTCATTTCTAAAGCTTGGAGATACAAAGGTTCAGCTTCGCTGTATCTTCCTTGGAAATCATAGAGTGCAGCCAAGTTGTTTATGCTAGTGGCTATCAAAGGATGTTCTTCTCCTAGCAGGCGTTTGTACAGTGCTAAAGCTTGGAGGTACAAAGGTTCGGCTTCGCTATATCTTCCTTGGGATTCGTAGAGATTAGCCAAGTTGTTGAGGCTGAGGGCAACGTCGGGATGCTCTTCTCCCAGCAGGCGTTTTCTCATTTCTAAAGCTTGGAGAAAAAAGGGTTCAGCTTCACTGTATCTTCCTTGGGATTTGTAGAGACTAGCCAAATTGTTGAGGCTGAGGGCAACGTCGGGATGTTCTTCTCCCAGCAGGCGTTTGTACAGTGCTAAAGCTTGGAGATACAAGAGTTCGGCTTCGCTGTATCTTCCTTGGGATTCGTAGAGACTAGCCAAATTGTTGAGGCTGAGGGCAACGTCGAGATGATCTTCTCCCAGCAAGCGTTTTCTCATTTCTAAAGCTTGGAGCAACAAGGGTTCGGCTTCGCTGTATCTTCCTTGGGATTCGTAGAGTGTAGCCAAGTTGTTCAGGCTCGTTACAACGGATGGATGTTCTTCTCCCAGCAGGCGTTTTCTCATGGCCAAAGCTTGGAGATACAAGGGTTCGGCTTCGCTGTATCTTCCTTGGGAATTGTAGAGACTAGCCAAGCTGTTTAGGCTAATACCAATTAAAAATGAAGCTGCATATAATGGAGAAAAGCAAACTTGGTAAGTTAACCCAACCATGAGCCGTCCATTTAAAATTGCGATCGCCGAGAGTGAAGAGGA
>NZ_JACJRU010000060.1 GCF_014697425.1 Nostoc sp. FACHB-110 | reverse complement strand
TCTCATTTAAAGTGGATGTTTGAGTGGTTTATCCGAAACACTACCTTTGATTTTCTATCTCTCCAGATGTACGGAGTTCTTTCAGAAATCAAATACTAGTCCTATATTCCCAATCAGTAATGTTATAATTAGCAGTAAATAAATCTGGTTTTTAATAGGAATATTAAAATGAGCAATTTACCCATAAAGACCTTATTAAAAGAAATTGATAATTTAAGCAGAGAAGAAAAGATACAATTAATCCATTATTTGAATAGACAAATAGAAAAGAAAGACCCCAAAACAGAATCAGAAAATTTAGTTGAATTATTTCAAAGCTCTCCTCTAGTTGGTGTGGATATAGATTTAGAACGTCAAAGAGACCTTGACAAACGCCAACTAGAATTATGAATTATATTTTAGATACAAATATTATTTCTGAATTGATATCTACCCAGCCTAATCAAAAGGTAATCGGGTGGCTGAAAGGTGTAGATGCAAAACAAACTTTTCTAAGTGTGATCACCATTGGTGAAATTAGAAAGGGAATTGAAAAACTACCTGAATCATTGCGAAAAAAGAATATTCAAGATTGGTTTGAGAATGAATTACTTGTGCAGTTCGAGGAGAGAATTTTACCCTTAGACTTATCTGTAATATTGTTATGGGGTGAGTTGGTAGGAGAGTTAGAGAAAAAGGGGCGAAAGTTACCTCCTTTAGATTCTCTGATTGCTGCTACAACAAAATATTACAACTATACTTTGGTTACTCGTAATAAAAAAGATTTTGATGGGATAGAGATTGTGGTTTTTAATCCTTTTGAAGAAACATAAAATTAAAACATTGTCAATTGCTAATCGCTAGAGCGTGTAGGAGTCTCTAAAATGTAATTTTCTTCAGCACAGAGTTGACATAATTCTGCAAAAGCATTGGCGAGGGAGGAGATTTTTTGTTGCTGATGCCAAGCAAGGAACTCTTGAAAAAGTTTTGGTTCTACAATTGCAGCAACTAATTTGTCCTGCTTGAAGATTAATTGAGGTTCTGATGCAATAGCATCAATCACCTCTGGCAGTTTTTGTTGTGCTTCGTCAAGTTTCCAGTTCATTTGTTTTAAATATTGGACTGCTGATTATAACTTAACGTAACTTTAGACATCGCTTGGCATAGATGCAGATATTCTTGATTAAGTTTATGTTGTGATTATTCAATCCTGAATTACTATTCCTTAGCGATTATCTGACTATATTCAGTCACAGCATCATATTGGTCAGCCATTAGCGCACATTTTGCTAATATATCCAAATTTAAATCAGGCAATAAAGTACTTTTAGAGACTTTTATATAGCTGTCACCTTGCAAACAATAAACTGATAATAAACCATCTTCCCAAAACCAAACTTCAGGTACTCGCAAACGCTGATAAATTTCTAGCTTATTAATTCCGCCACTCGTAACAGTTATTTCCAAAATTAAATCGGGAATAGATTTTTTTGTGCCTAAATTATAAGACTCATCTGGTTCCCGTCGCGTTTTGTCTTCCTGTTTACCTATAGTTGCACTTCCCCGACCATAAAAGCGGATATTCTTTGCCCGCATATATACTTCTAGCAACATCGCCAGAGTTTTTTTGTTATCTTCATGGTCTTCAGAAAGTGGGGACATAATTTCGATAATCCCATCTAAATAAGTTAGTCGTGCGCTTGTCCCTGCAAGGGCGACATCAAGCTGTTCTAACTGTTCCCAACTGACATTGTACAGAAGAACGTAGGAAGTCTCAGAAGTCGAAGGTTTTTCCAGGACAGGAGAAGACATAAGTTAAACCATAGAGTGGCTTGTTTCTATCATAAAACTGAGATGAGATAGATCCAGATAATCTTGATTAAGCTATCTATTCAGATTCTATTAGTCCAGTAATTTGGCTGACGCTGAAGGTGCATGATAGCAAGTATTAAAATTTGCTGCTCTCTGATGGCATAAATTATCCCATAGGGAAAACTGGCTATGCGGCAGCGTCTTGTATTTTTTGATAATTGAGTCTATGCTTGTGGGAACTGTTCAATACGAGTGATAGCGCGTTCAACTTCGGTAACAAATGCGTCTCCCATATCGCGGCTGATATTGTCATAGTAAGCAACAGCATCATCTAATTCCTGTTTGGCATCAGGATGAAAATTATAAGCCATTACTTACTCCTAGAACGTAGCTCTCGCAATACTTGTTCACCAGGAATTAAATTAACTTCGCCTTGTTCAACAGCTTGAAATCTTTGCTCTGCTTCTCCTGCCCAAATAGCATCTATTTCTGCTTGATTTTCAGCATCCAGACTTTTAAATAAATGTTCAGCCAGCATTGCTCTTAACCCTGGAGGTAAGGACAATGCAGTATTGAAAATGTCGTCATAAGTATTAACCATAGTTTTTTCGAGATTTAAGAGCAAGTATCTTGATTTTACTTTAAGTTAATTTTTCTCGATTACGAATTGGTATGCAGAAAAATTGCGTAGACGCGTAGCAGCTTGTCATTTGATATCGCTTGGCATAGATCGAGATAATCTTGATTAATCGCTTGCTAGTACTTCTCCATCGCTCAAAGAGTCGAGAAAGAGAATAATCAGGATTAATCATGCTGTGTTGTTGGTAAATTTTACTTATTTTTTGTGTTTTCAGCTAAATACTCAAAACAGCGATCGCAGCACTCACTACTTTAGCCGCCAAATTTTGATGGTTTTGTCAAGACTACTACTGACAAGGGTTTTGCCATCTGGGCTAAAGGCGACGGGACGAACCGAGGCAGAATGCCCAGTAAGGGTGCGGATGTGTTCTCCGGTTGCGAGATTCCAGAGTTTAACGGTGTTGTCATCGCTACCACTAGCAAGGGTTTTGCCATCTGGACTGATGGCGACGGACAAAACCACATTAGAATGCCCTGTAAGGGTGCGGATTAGCTTGCCTGTTCCTAGATTCCAGAGTTTTATGGTGTTGTCAGAACTACCACTGGCAAGGGTTTTGCTATCTGCGCTGATGGCAACGGAATTAACATAGTTAGAATGCCCTATAAGGGTGCGGATTAGCTCTCCCGTTGACAGATTCCACAGTTTTATGGTCTTGTCCCAACTAGCACTGGCAAGGGTTTTGCTATCTGCGCTGATGGCAACGGACAAAACCACATTAGAATGCCCTTTAAGGGTGCGGATTTGGTTTCCTGTTTCCAAATTCCACAGCATGATCATCTGGTCAGAATTAGCACTGGCAAGGGTTTTGCTATCTAGGCTGAAGGCGACGGAAAAAACCCCGACAGAATGCACTGTAAGGGTGCGGATTAGCTCTCCCGTTGACAGATTCCACAGTTTGATGGTGTTGTCATAACTACCAATGGCAAGGGTTTTGCCGTCTGGGCTGATGGCGAGGGAATTAACATAGTTAGAATGCTCTGTGTTCGCGTAGCGTTCCAAAGGAAGGGTGCGGATTAGCTCTCCTGTTGCGAGATTCCACAGTTTGATGGTGTTGTCATCACTACCACTGGCAAGGGTTTTACCATTTGGGCTGATGGCGACCGAATAAACCCCGCCATAATGCCCTATGAGGGTTCTTTGTAATAAAACTCCGCTTGGTATGCTGGCAATTATAGATATCGGATTAGTTGGAAACAAGCTATAACGAACATAGCCATAGATTTGAGTTCCAACTATTGTAATAGCAACACCCACCAGGAATCTTGTTCTCCAATTAGTATTTTGTCTAGATGCCTTTTGTAGCGATACTTTTGGCTTTACTGGTGCTGGTGATATTCCCGGTTGAGGCTGATGAGGCAATGTAGCAGGGAATGATGATGGTGGTTGAGTTACAACTACTGCCTCAGTTGGCTGTACTGGTGAAAATGATGGTAAAGGTGAACTAAAATCCTGTAAAACTTCCTCAGCAGATTGGTAACGTTGCTGATAATCTTTTTGCAGTAACTTATCAAGAATCTTCTGCAATTCGCTGCTTTGTGGTTGTTGCAAATGCTCCCGCCAAGAAGAAACCCAGCCATAACCTTGTTGTTCCCACATAATCCAAGGGTGAATTCCACTCAGTAAGTGAAAGCAAGTTGCACCAACACTATATAAATCACTCGCTGGATAAGCTTTACCATCCTGCATTTGTTCTAATGGCGCATAACCAGGGGAACCAATTATTGTTCCTGGGTTAGTGATAACTGTCATGGTGAGTTGCTTGGAAATCCCAAAATCTATCAAGACTAACTTGTTGTCAGTGCTGCGACGAATGATATTTTCTGGTTTGATATCGCGGTGAATAACTTTGTGCTGATGAACTGTTTTTAGGATATTTAATAAATCAAGCAAAACTTCCCAGATTTTTTCTTCCTTGAAAGTTCCCTGTTGTTTTAATTCAGCTAATAAATTCTGCCCGTTGATAAACTGCTGCACTAAATACAGATTATTTTCTTCTTCAAAGTACGCCAACAGCGTCGGAATCTGCGGATGTTCTCCTAGTTGTTGCAGTCGCCTTGCTTCTTGCTCAAATAGTTCTGTAGCTTTGTTGATTGCCGCAGTTCCCTGTACTCGCGGCGCAAATTGCTTGATTACACAATATTCATTCAGCTTGTCTAAATCTTCTGCTAAATAGGTTTTACCGAATCCCCCTTTTCCTAGTAATTGAATTGGGCGATAGCGATTTCTCAGCACTACCAAAGGAAATCGGCAGTTAGAGCAATAGGTTGTGGATTCAGAATGGGGTGGGTTGTGGCAAGCTGGATTTAGGCAGCAAGTCATGACTGTGCTTTTATGGGCGATTGTAGTGATTATCGCTTAAATACAACCTGCCCTGAGTAGATACCGCAAAACAATATAATTTTTAAGGTTTATCTTATCAAAGGTGCGATCGCTTCCCTCTCCTGCTCATCCATACCGCCAAAATACTCATCAAAAATAACCCCATCAACCCCATCAAAGGATTTTGATATACTCCCGTAACCCAATCAGGTACTACACCTGTATATTTAATTAATCCACCAACATTAATAATGTAGAAACCGCCAACTAAACCACCATGCAAACCAATGGGTAAACCTAAACGCCCTCTACGCCAACGCTTCGTCCATACCTGCGTTAATCCCAAAACTACTAAAGCCGGGAACTGCGGCAAAGTTTGAATAATTGCCTCCAATGGCTTAATAAAATGCAACGTAGCAAAGACAACAGCATCCGTCCATAATGCTACACGTTGGTTGTAGTCGCGTTCTAATTCATCCAGTAACCAGCCGCGAAATAATAGCTCCTCAGCAAACCCCACAGCCAAGCCGACAATTACACCTTCTATAACTATTTTTAATAAGAAAACTTGCGGTTGTTGCCATACCAGCCAACCTAAAAGACTTTCTATGCCAAAAAGTAGCCAAATATTAGTAAAACCTATAGCCAAACCCCGCAGCAAATCTGTTCTGTTGTGTGGTGTAGTATCTAAACCATAATGCTGCAATATCTGAGGTTGTTGGTAGACATATTTACCCCATAGCTTCAACAAAATAATAAATTCTACATATAGTAAAACCATTGTCAAAATACTTACTAAGTTAGCATCACGCACTAGTAAGTAAATTGGTGCAGCAAAAGGCAACCATAGCAGCAACAGCATTAAAATAAAACAACCCAGCCGAATAGGGGCAGGGCGTTGAGCTAAACAGACGAGGTTGTTTTTCATACTAAATATTTAAAATACCAAGCGATTAAAAATCGCAGCTATACAAACAAAGTCCGCATACGCGGACTAAGAATAAATCTAGAGTTTTTAACCCACGCAGGCTGTCACTGAGCGACTGGTGAGCGCAGTCGAACCATGTCGAAGTGTGGGTTTTGTCTGTGTAGCCGCGACTTCCAGTCGCCAAGGCTACTCAAACTATTCATCCGGTTCAATACTGCTGGATAAACCGTGAGTTTTCAATGTTTCACAGTAAAATTCAGCGTGTTCTAGGGCGCAGGTAATGACTAAAGCTAACCCATTTGTATGTGCTTCCATCATAATGCTCACAGCTTGGGGCTGAGTAAGACTCGGTATTGTTGTTAATAATACCTGCACCACGTACTCCATCGAGTTGTAGTCGTCGTTATGGAGCAAAACGCGATACCGAGGGGCGAGCTTGCGGGATGTGGAACTCTTCTCAATGGTTTCGACTGACACGGTTCTTTGCTCTTGTTTCGATGATTTACTACAACGGAATGCCTATTGGCGATCGCTTAACAGCTTAACAGTTATTTACTTATTTTATAACATTAAATTCTAAACTCTCTTACCCAAAGGTAAGTTCTCAAAACTAGCCCTTCCTGCCAATTACAATGAGAAAAGCTGCAAAATTAACTTTGCCACTGCCCTACCTACATGATTATGGATGCACACCCAGAATTTCAACCAGGACAAATTGTGTCTTTAGAGCATGGTGACAATAATTTGTACGCGGAAGTGATTGAAGTTGTCGTATCTCGTCAGTTGTGTTGGGTGCGTCCTTTACTGCTAGCTAACCATACTCAAGAACCACCACTAATTACTGACTTGCGAGACGCATCTGATTTGCTTTGGCCTATTCAATTATTTCACCCTGCTTTAGATACGGAAGTAATTACCTTGTTGAGTCAGGTTTTAGTTAAAGAACCAAAAGGAGAACCAGACGTAATTGCTAAACAGCAACTCCACCAATTTATTCAGCAGATGTGGCAAGCTAGAAAGACTGAATTATGAAGTATGCAATTTGATACTTTGGTGTTGCATCTCAAACCTAACCCCCAACCCCCCTTGTAGGGAAGGGGAGCAAGACTTAAAGCCTCTCTCCGCTCTGGGGCTACGGTGTACACACAAATATTCGTGTAGTGCATCTGTCCTGCCTCGGAATGAATTCCGAGTCTCATAGCGCAAGTCATCTGAAGATGACTCAACTAAAAATGTATTCCAGTCTACTTAAGTGGACTTTGGCTATGAGCCTGGAACTTTAGTTCAAGGCGGGATAGGGTTTCATACTACAAATTTTTGACTTGTGTGTACATGGTAGCCGCTTCGGTAAGAGGTTTGAAGAGGGGTTTTAAAATAAGTCGCACACCACTTTAATTCACACTTCATACTTCTTTAGTAACGAATACCAGCGTCCTTCATTCGCTCAATGGCTTCTTGCATTCTTTCTTCAGGGATAGTTAAAGCAATGCGGAAGAAGCCTTCACCAGATGCACCATAACCGCTACCAGGAGCTACCATAATGCCGCATTTGTCAAGCAGTAAATTTACAAATTCCGCAGAAGTATAGCCAGCAGGAACAGGAACCCATACATAAAGGGTAGCTTTTGGTGGTTGAATCGGCCATCCTAAAGATTGCAAACCTTTAACAATGGTGTCGCGGCGATTTTGATAAACAGACATCAAAGTTTGCAGTTCGGCTTCTGAAGTATTGTAAGCTGCGATCGCAGCTGTTTGAATTGCCTTAAACACTCCCGAATCAACGTTGGTTTTAACTTGTCTTAAACCCTGAATACCCAGGGCATTCCCCACAACAAAACCAACGCGCCAGCCTGTCATATTATAAGACTTCGACAAGCTGTGAAACTCAATGGCGATATCTTTAGCCCCTGGTACTTGCAACACACTCGTCGGTTTGTAGCCATCATAAGCCATCTCTGAGTAAGCATTGTCATGACACAGCAAAATGTTGTATTGCTTACAAAAATCTACCAATTCGGCAAAAAATTCTAGGGTGGCGACTCCCCCAGTGGGATTATTGGGGTAATTAATCCACAACAGCTTGGCTTTTTGGGCGATTTCTTCGGGAATTGCATTTAAATCTGGTAAAAACTGATTTTCTGCCTTCAGTGGCATTGTGAATGGTTCGCCATCAGCAAAAATTGTGGAAGTACGATACACCGGATACCCAGGATCAGGAATGAGTGTATAGTCTCCCGCCTCCACAAAAGCTAAAAAAGTATTATGGATTGCTTCTTTAGAACCGATAGATGCTACAAGCTCTGTATCTGGATTTAAATCCGTTACCCCAAACCGACGTTCCATCCATTTAGCAGCCGCTTGTCGAAATTCTTGTGTACCTTCGTAGGGCGGATAGTTATGGGTGGCACTATTATCAATTGCCGCGTGCATTACCTGGAGAATATGTGTCGGAGTCGGTTTATCGGGGTCGCCTATTGCCATATTAATGATATCAACTCCCTCGGCGACGAGTTTTTCTCGTTTGCGGTTAATTTCAGCAAAGAGGTAGGGAGGAATTTTTTCTAGGCGTTTAGCGAAGTGCATGGCGACTCAATATTAATGCAAACATTAATTCTGACTAGCACAGTTTACGCCACACTAGGTCACTAAACAGTAAATCTCACAGAAAATTTCCGAGGCTAGAGATTCGATAAGCCTGGCTTTATATCTTAATGACAAAAATTAATAACCCCAGCTAGGAACTAGCTTGATTCTGCCAGCATCCATTTCTGCCATTAATAATTCCAAAGCTTCGTAGTCTACATCCGAAATATAACCATTTTGAGTTAATTCGGAGTTGATTTCATTTTCTATCTCTGGAGTTAATTTTTTAATATCAAGAGCCTTTTCTACCAATTGGCGAATAGCGTACTTACTCGTACTCATATTTATTAACCCATTTTTAGGTAATACTAAATTATCGAGGATAGAGTTAAGTATAAATTGTGATCTAAACTATCAAAAATAGTGATTTAGATCACATTTATTTTGATAAATAATTTACACTTAAATCTATCTGATTTTTTCCAAATGAGCGCGCTGAATCTCAGATTTATCTAAGTCCAAATAGGCTTAAGTATTTATAAATTCACCTATTCCAGCAAAGTTACGGATTAGCAATTTTTTCTGTGGCTGTCTATGTTGATTGTTTTTGAACCGATGTTAAAAAAAAGTATATATAAATACATTTTAACCTGTATTTATGACAATCTTTAAAGATATACCCTTGAGGTATAAAGATTCAGCAAAGAGAGGTAAGACGTATGGTCGATGTTTGAAAAAAGAGATTATGTTCAAATAAATCTCAGGTTAAAGATTTAATAACTCTAATTTAGGATGTCAATATGCAAGCAGCCTTGGAATGCTCAAAAATTGAAGTTATTCGTTTACAAGGCAACATCAATGCCGCTAATGTATTGGAATGTGAACGAGATTTGACCACAGCATTAACACAAAATGACCTTTCCATTTTGGCTGTGGATTTAGCAGCGGTAGAATCTCTAGACAGCGCAGGCTTAATGGCTTTCGTATCTGCACTCAAGCTTGCTCAAAACTTAGGACGGAGTTTAAAATTATGCTCTGTTTCACCCGCAATCAGGATTATCTTTGAATTAACCCAACTTGATGGGGTATTTGAATTTGAAGATAATGCAGAATTGCTAACAGCAAATTAGCTCATCATATCACATAAATTATCTTTGTAACCAATTTGGAAAAATTGATGTTGTCAGTTACAAAGATCAACCAATGGGTAGACCAGATCAATGCTAAGGTTGGAGGTGATTATCTAAAAATCATAAAAGTAGCTAAAAGATAGCGCAGTGGCTGTTGCAGTTGAAAAATTAATTACATCGGATATTTTAAAACCCGCGCGTTACCTCGGTAACGAACGCCTAGCAGTACATAAGCCTTGGGAAACGGCAGTTATTAGGTGGGTATTAACCTACCCAGAAGTATATGAAGTTGGCTCGTCCAATTTGGGGCATATTATTCTCTATAACATTTTAAATGCCCAACCACGCCAACTATGCGATCGCGCTTACCTCCCCGGTACAGACTTAGCAGCAAAGTTAAGGGAAACAAACACGCCCTTGTTTGCTGTAGAGTCTAAGCGATCGCTACCAGAATTTGATATTTTAGGTTTTAGTCTCAGTTACGAATTGGGGGCAACCAACATCTTAGAAATGTTGGATTTAGCAGGAATTCCCCTCACATGGCAAGAACGAGCCACCGGGAATCATCCGCTAATTTTTGCTGGTGGACAAACAGCAACCTCAAACCCTGAACCCTACACCGACTTTTTTGACTTCTTCGCTTTAGGTGATGGTGAAGAACTCTTACCCGAAATCGGTATGGTGTTGGCAGAAGGCAAACAAGCCAAATTGAGTCGCCGCGATTTATTACTCGACTTGGCACAAATACCAGGGGTGTACGTTCCCCAGTTTTATGATCTGGCAAGTGATGGTTCAGTCCATCCCAACCGCCCCGATGTGCCAAAGCGGATTATCAGAAGAGTTGCCACACCCATACCCGCCTATTCTATTGGCTTAGTTCCCTACGTCGAAACAGTACACGATCGCCTGACAATAGAAATTCGTCGTGGTTGTACCCGTGGCTGTCGCTTTTGTCAACCAGGAATGCTTACCCGTCCAGCGCGAGATGTGGAACCAGAAAAAGTGGTAGATGCCATTGAACAGGGAATGCGGACGACTGGTTACAATGAATTTTCTTTACTATCTTTGAGTTGTTCCGATTATTTAGCCCTACCGGCGGTGGGGATGGAAATTAAAAATCGGTTAAAAAATGAAAACATTTCCCTGTCTTTACCAAGTCAGCGTGTAGATAGATTTGATGAGAACATTGCCAACATTCTCGGTGGTACACGCCAAGGTGGCTTAACCTTTGCACCAGAAGCCGGAACCCAAAGAATGCGGGATATTGTGAATAAAGGTTTGACCAATGAAGAATTATTAAGAGGTGTGAAAACAGCTTGGGAACAAGGCTGGGATAAAATCAAACTCTATTTTATGATTGGCTTGCCAGGTGAGACAGATGCAGATGTTTTAGGCATTGCTGAAACAGTCCGTTGGCTACAAAGAGAATGTCGGGGTAAAGGTAGAAGACCGCTCAACTTTAACCTGACAATTTCCAACTTTACACCCAAACCCCATACACCATTTCAATGGCACTCCGTCGCCACTGCGGAATTTGAACGCAAACAAAACTTACTGCGGCAAGAATTCCGCCGGATGCGGGGAGTGAAAGTCAACTTCACCGATGTCCGCATTTCGGCAATGGAAGACTTCATCGGTAGAGGAGATCGCACTTTGGGTCAAGTCCTCCGCCGCGCCTGGGAATTAGGTGCAGGTATGGATTCTTGGTATGACAGTTTAGATAAAGCCTTCACCGCTTGGGGTAATGCGATTAAAGAAGCAGGTCTAGACTGGAAATATCGCCAAGTCGAAAACGGCGAATGGAACTTTACAGAAAGTATGAAGGCTGAAGTCAGAAGTATGAATGAAGATTCATCCCTGAGCCTTCATTCTTCTGTAGATGCACCACTGCCTTGGGATCATATTGATACTGGCATTGATAAAAAATGGTTGAAAGAAGACTTGCAACGCGCTTTAGAAGCAGCAATTGTCCCGGATTGTTCTTTTGCAGGTTGTTCCCATTGCGGTGTCTGCGGCACAGACTTCGGCCACAATATTGTGATTGAGCCGCCGCCAATACCCCAATTTGCAGGTGAGTTTGTTCCCAACACTACCAAAGTCCAAAGATTGCGTGTCTGGTTTGGTAAGCAAGGTGACATGGCTTTGCTAGGTAATCTTGATTTGCTGCGTTTACTTGATCGAGTTGTGCGCCGTGCGAGTTTGCCTGTCGCTTACACAGGTGGATTTCACCCAAACCCCCGAATTATGATTGCCAGTGCTTTACCTTTAGGTGCTACGAGCAGTGGCGAAATTGTCGATTTTGAGTTAACTACACCAGTAGACACGGAAACTTTTCAGGCAAAGTTAGCCGAGGAACTGCCCAGCGATATACCAATATATCAAGTAGCAGAGATAGATTTAAAATCTCCATCAGCCAACCAAGCCTTAGCCGCAGCCGAATACTTGATTACGGTATTAGTACAAGGAGAAGCTACAGCAGCACAATGGCAAGAGTGGATTGATGCCATCTTAGCCAAGGCAGAAATTAACCTAGAGCAAACCAATAAATCGGGTAAAACTCAAATAGTAAATCTGCGCGATCGCTTGTTTGAATTTACATTAGTAGAAACACAACAAAGCGTAGCAGAATCTACTTGTGTTGTACGTTATCTCGGTAGTTGTCGCAATGACGGCGTTTCCTTGCGTCCTGAGCAAATCCTCTCTATGCTAGAAGCGGTTGCAGGTGTCGAATTTCAACTCCTGCAAATTCACCGCAATCAATTAGTTTTAGGAGTATAATCCTTCAAGGGTGACTTGCTAGTAGTCGCCCTGATGCCATACATCGTAGGAATTGATTTTTAGCAAGGTTGCGTTAGAATGGGATGAAGAGAAATTTTCTGGCGCTGCATTGAATTAACTGGTTCACTACCCTTATACTCAGGGAGCGAAAGCGAAGATATTAGAGAGCAAATTCTAGGATTTTATCCCAGATAAGCAACAAGCGGATTAAAAAACAACCTCTCTTTATAGCAACTTGAGTGAACTAGTAACTTAAAAGCAGGCTCCATCGGCTTCTCTAGCTCTATGCTTTTTACAATTGCTGAATGCCTAATCCCTTGATGGTGTAGGTATCGCATCAAAAATCAACCCACGGACGGTTGATTTATTTACTTAAACAATATGCAGCCGTTCTGGAATAAACAGGCGTGTCAACGCAATTACCTAGTCAATAGCTCTATCACTTTGAGCTTACATTCACAATTTTTATTATCAGCAACGCCTGTTGCAGCTGGTAGGGGCGAGGGGCATAACAAACCTCCAGAACTACATAGGCGCGCGCTGCCGATTTTTGAGGAAATTGAATGCCAAAACAAATTATTATCGCAGAGCAGCATCAAATTGCTGCCGTATTTTCTGAAGATCAAATACAAGAACTGGTTGTAGCCACAGGGCATCACCAAATCGGTGATATTTATTTAGGTGTAGTAGAAAATGTATTGCCTGGAATTGACGCGGCTTTTGTAAATATTGGTGATCCAGAACGTAATGGCTTTATTCATGTCACTGACTTAGGGCCATTAAGGATAAAGCGCACAGCAGCAGCGATTACAGAACTATTAACGCCTCAGCAAAAAGTTCTGGTGCAAGTAATGAAAGAGCCAACCGGTACGAAAGGGCCGCGGCTAACTGGTAACATTACTTTACCTGGACGCTATGTAGTACTCATGCCCTATGGTCGGGGCGTAAATTTATCCCGTCGGATTAAAAGTGAAAACGAGCGCAACCGCCTCCGGGCGTTAGCAATCTTAATCAAACCGGCGGGTATGGGTTTGCTAGTGCGTACAGAAGCAGAAGGCAAACCCGAAGAAGCCATCATGGAAGACTTGGAAGTGCTGCAAAAGCAATGGGAGGCGATTCAGCAAGAAGCACAATCGACTCGCGCGCCAGCACTATTGAATCGAGATGATGACTTTATTCAGCGTGTATTGCGGGATATGTATGGTGCGGATGTCAACCGAATTGTGGTAGATTCCAGCACTGGCTTGAAGCGGGTGAAACAGTACTTGCAAAACTGGAGTGGTGGACAAACACCCCAAGGATTGTTAATTGATCATCACCGCGATCGCTCACCCATATTAGAATACTTCCGGATCAATGCCGCGATTCGAGAAGCCCTCAAACCAAGAGTCGATTTACCTTCTGGTGGTTACATCATTATTGAACCGACAGAAGCCCTCACAGTAATAGATGTTAACTCTGGTTCCTTCACGCGATCGGCAACAGCCAGAGAAACAGTATTGTGGACAAACTGCGAAGCTGCGACAGAAATAGCTAGGCAATTGCGACTGCGGAATATTGCTGGGGTGATTGTTGTAGACTTCATTGATATGGAATCTCGGCGTGACCAACTGCACGTCCTGGAACATTTCAACAAAGCCCTAAAAGCAGATAAAGCCCGTCCCCAAATCGCCCAACTCACAGAACTCGGCTTAGTAGAACTGACTCGCAAGCGTCAAGGTCAAAATATTTACGAATTATTTGGTGGTACTTGTCCAACCTGCGGTGGCTTAGGTCACATTGTCCATCTTCCAGGTGAAACAGAAACCCGTTTACCCACACCAGCAGAAATTCCCGAACGTTTTGTACCCTTACCGCAAAGAGAACCTCGTTTACCAGTCGCGCGAATTTCTGAACCACGAGAAAGCTTTGATACTTTTGGCGACAATTTTGATAATGATGCCGACTTAAGTGCCTTAAATTTAATGAATCATCCTAGTTATCATGAACTAGGTGATAACAATAAACGTAATAGCCGCACCCGTCGTAAACGTATTGGCATCAATGGCGCAAATGGTAGAGATGAGCAAAGGCTTGCCCCAAATTCTCTCGGCTTTGAAAATGATACTGACCTAGAACTTGATACCGATGTTGACTTAGGCCCCACACCAGAAATTCCCACACCAAGCATAGGCAAATCCGGTTGGACGGAAAGAGTCGAACGCAATAAAGTGATCAAAACAGAACCAGTCAAGCCAGTGGTGGAACCACCAGAGATTAGAACTGTGGAGATGACTCTAGAGGAACAAGATGTTTTCGCCTTGATGGGAGTATCCCCCCTAGTGAAATTAGACCGAGAAGTCAAAAATCCCAAATCAGTAATCATTAATATTGTTCAGCCAGGACAAGGCGCAAATACACCATTAGAATCTTCTTTAGCTACAACTATTAATACACCAAGTAAGGAAGTCAATACCCCTGCACCAGTGGAGTTAGAGCCAACATCTTCACCGCCCGAAAAAGTGGACTTGGATGGATTTGCACCTAACACTGAAGACGCGGAAGCAAACCTTTCCGCGACAGGTAGCCGTCGCCGCCGTCGTCGTTCCTCGGCTGTCGATTCTACGTCTGAGGACGGTTAATATCTCCTATGGAGGTAGATTTACCAGCGACTGCTGTTGTACCAGCAGAACTCCCTTGGTTGGAGTTCACACCTAATTTAGTCGGCATCCCTGGATTGATTGCGGGTGTCGATGAAGTTGGGCGTGGTGCTTTATTTGGCCCTGTAGTTGCAGCAGCAGTCATTCTACCAGCTAGTGCTTTTCCAGAACTCATAGCTGCTGGAATTAACGATAGTAAAAAGCTGTCAAGTATTCGCAGAACCAAGCTAGCAACACAGATTTGCCAGTTAGCAACAGACTGGAAAATCGGTTTTGCGGCAACTGCGGAAATTGACCAAATTAATATCTTGCAAGCAACGCTGTTAGCGATGAAACGGGCTGTACTAAAACTCAAAGTACAGCCTGCGCTTTGCTTGGTTGACGGGAATCAATTAATTAAAGATTTGTCAGTACCTCAAGAAACTATAGTTAAAGGTGACGAGCGATCGCTTTCCATCGCAGCTGCTAGTATTGTGGCTAAAGTCTGGCGTGACGATTTAATACTGCGTTTAGCTGCAAAGTATCCCCAGTACGACTTAGCCAAGAATAAAGGATACGGTAGCCCAAAACATTTACAGGCGTTGCGACAATACGGTGCTTCGTCTTTGCATCGTAAGTCTTTTAGCCCTTGTCAAATTCAGCACTTATAGGGCTTACACATTTTTTGTCTCACGCAAAGGCGCAAAGACGCAAAGTTACAAAGAAACAGGAAGGCTAATTTGATATTTCACATTCTGATTCAGCAACATCCATAAACAATATTTGATCGCTCGTTAAAAACTTTGATTTATCATTATTAGACTTCTTGCACGAAGGTTATAAAACACGAATTTTCAACCTCACGCAGAGGCGCAAAGGCGTAAAGAGTTATGGAAAATTCACTTTTTTAATAGGTACAATCTGATTCATGCAAGAGGTCTATTGTGTTGGAAAAAGTGAATCTAACGTATCAGATGATTAGAAAGCTATGTCTCATCAACTAGCAGTAATTCTTGAAGATGAGGGTGCTTGTAGCTTGCCCTCAAATATGGATTTAAAAAATGAAGGACTTATTTTAGACTAATGAGCATGAAACTTCATAGCTAGTAGTGAGGCTAAATTATTTACTACTAGCTATGTATTTTTATAAAAACAGTTTATCTAATACGGAGTGAGCCTTATTCTAAATTGAAAATTGGCAAATCTCCACTATTATCTTTTAAGGCTTTATCTGCCATTTGCGATGTCACCCAATGGCGATAATCTGCCAGTAAGTGATGTAACAATCTTTGCTTAACTGTAACTAATACACTTTTGAGCAAACCATTGCCAGTAGCTTCTAAAATTGGCTTTGGGGTGAGAGAAAATGGTGGAGGTAGTTCTACTTTTACTTCTAAATCAGCTTTTCCTTCCAGACGAGTACCACTACTAGATTGATGGGGTGATAAATAACCTTTTAAATTCAGACTAAAACGTTGGTTAATATACTCAAAACCGAGGATTTCACAACTTAGCGATCGCAAATAAATTGTACCATTTGATTCAGCCCAAACTCTCATGTCTACCGTAGGCTGAATACTTAATGACATAAAAGATAGAGGACGCATTTTTAAGCGAAATACTTCTTCAGAAAGTTGCTGAATCCGACTATTATCAACTAAGGCATTTACTAAACGTTGAGGCTGACGTAAGTAATGCTGGATCGGAATAGGCTGATACGGTACAGCGATTTTTACCGATTGGGAAGCAGTAAACCTAGTAGACATGATTTGCAAAAAGCAATTGTTTTATACTTCTATATATTAATTATTTTATTATGCTTGTTCTTGGTTATTTGCTAAAACAATCGCAAAATAAATATTGCTTATATACAGATGAGATTTTTTGCTATTATTTTTTTGGTATAGATACTTTCAAAAAAATTAGTCCTTCTAAAATTATAAAACAAATTCGACAAATTTTAGCTTCATAAATTGATTGTAGATGCAGATATTGTCTATGAAAAAAATTATCTTGCGTATAAAGTATAAAGAATTACTTATATTATTTTATCGAGTAAGCCAAAAATTTCAAGTTATAAGAGGTTGACAAAATTCAGTCGTGAAAAATCGCCCTCACTTGTTGCTACTGCTATTATGGCTGGCTATTGGTACTATTTTACGCTTTTCGCGTCTGGCTGCTTTACCTCCTTGGACTGATGAGTGCGCGACTATAGTTTTTAGCCTGGGAAATACTTTCCATACAGTAACACTAAATGAAATTATTAGTTCCGATATATTATTACAGCCACTACAAGTGAATCTGGCTCATGGCATCAATGCAGTTACTCAAGAACTATTGGCAGAAAGTACTCATCCGCCAATCTATTTTGCTTTGGCTCATTTCTGGATGAAATTCTTTTCGCAACCAGGAGAAATCGCCTCGATTTGGGTGGCGCGATCGCTTAGTGCCGTGTTAGGTGTATTATCAATACCTGCCATGTTTGGCTTTGGTTATCTGACCTTTCGTTCCCAGTTAGTAGGGCAGATGGCAGCAGCCATGATGGCTGTTTCGCCATATTTTATTTTTTTGAGTAGGGAAGCCCGACATTACACTTTAGCAATTTTATTAGTGATTGCTTCTTTATGTTGCTGTGTTCAAGCTATTAAATTACTCCATCGTCAGCAATCTTTATCTATTCGCCTAGTATTAACTTGGGTCGTAATTAATAGTTTAGGCATCGCCACCCACTATTTTTTTAGCTTAACACTAACGACCGAAGCACTAGTATTATTGATACACATTTGGCGTAACCGTCAGCAAAACTTAAAACCAACACAGTTTTGGCGGATGGGAATAGTTGCAATAGGAACATTAATTGGATGTCTTGTTTGGATACCATTTGTGCAAAGTATTCCTAGCAGTGATCTCACCAACTGGGTTGCTATTAGTAACCCGCATAGCAGATGGCTAGAACCAATAGGGCGATTATTGCTATGGAATCTTAGTATGCTGTTACTTTTACCTTCTGCACTGACCAGCTTACCTTTAGGAGTTGTAATTGCTTCTGGAGTAGCCACACTAATATTTTTAATATGGAGCTTACCCAAGTTTTATTATGGACTAACAATGGAACAAGATACTATTGATAGTTATTTAGGCCGACAAATTATCTGTGAGTATCTTTTAACAGCTATTGGTTTATGTTTATTTTTTACTTACGCTTTAGGTAAAGATTTAACTCTAGCCGCTAGGTTTCAATTTATCTATGCACCAGCAGTGATTTTACTTTTAGGAGCCGCTTTAGCAGGATGTTGGCAGTATCTTGGCAGTGGAAAAATTCAAATTAGTATTATCTTACTGATAGCATTATTCGGAGGAATAACTGTAGATTGGAATCTTGGTTATCTACAAAATCAGCGTCCAGATATTTTAGCCTCACTGATTCATCAGGTTTCTCGGAATGACGTTTTAATTGCTACTAAACATATTCATCACGGACAAACTGGTAGAATGATGGGGTTAGCTTGGGAATTTCAAACACAACCAGACTTGAAGGTAAAGTTTTTTCTAGCAGGACAAGATGCTAACAGAGAAAGTTACACTTATTCTGTGCAAATATTACAGGAAACAATAGCGAAAATTAAGCACCCGCTGGATTTATGGTTGGTTGAATTTCGCACACCAATAGAGGTGAATTCTCAGCAATGTATTCTAGACAATCAATTTGGTAAAGCTGCGGGAGAATACAGTTTTAAACTTTACCATTGCGCTTCTAAAAACAGCATGATGGAAAATTAAGTAAATCAATGCTCTTTTTACTCAAGGTTGGGTTTTCCTAGGGTATATTCTATTAATCTCACATATTAATCAGGTTGAATATCATGTCTTTATCTATTGCTCATTTAGGGCCACCAGGCACTTATGCAGAACAGGCGACTGTTTTATATGTTGACTGGTTGACACAGCAAACTGGACTAGAAGCTCTTTTATGCCCATATCCTAGTATTGCCCAGTCTCTTGAGGCAGTTGCCGCAGGAGAAACCCAGTTAGCGGTTGTGCCAGTTGAAAATTCGATTGAAGGCAGTGTAACTATGACAATGGATGCACTGTGGCAACTGGATAATTTGCAAATTCAGTTAGCATTAGTAATGCCCATTACTCATATGTTAATTTCTTGCGCTCATCGCTTAGATGCTATTAAAACTGTGTACTCACATCCGCAAGCTTTAGCACAATGCCAAGGTTGGTTGGGGGAGTTCTTACCAACTGTGCAATTAATTCCTAGCAACTCAACTACAGAAGCACTAAAGATATTAAAACAAGATTTGACAGCTGCGGCGATCGCATCTTCTAGAGCCGCACAACTTTATAATTTGCCAATCTTAGCTAAAACTATTAATGATTATCCAGAAAACTGTACTCGTTTTTTAGTGGTTAGCCAAGACAACCTAGTTTCTGAGTACCAAATAGCTTCAAAAAATGCAACACATACATCTATAGCTTTCAGTGTACCTGCAAACATCCCTGGTGCTTTACTTAAACCCTTACAAGTATTTGCAGAACTCGGAATTAACCTCAGTAGAATTGAATCTCGCCCTACAAAGCGCTCTCTAGGTGAATATTTATTTTTTATTGATTTAGAGGCAGATGTTAACACTACAAAAATGCAATCTGCTCTAGCTGAATTAACGACGCATACAGAAATTTTAAAAATCTTTGGCAGTTATCCTGTTTTACCCATCGATATTATTGATTGATACTCTTAAATACTCATATTTTTTTAAAAATTAATAGACCTTTATTTGTGAAATAAAGGTCTAAATTATGACTAAAAATTCAAATTTGATGTTGGGTTTTACAATTTATCATTAAATGTATCTTTCAGAACAGAACGAGCAGCTAAGTGATTACGAGTAGAAGTTAAAATTTCTGCTTCTCGTTCGAGGCGAGTAGCCGTATCTTGCATTTCTAGTAATGATTGCTGCTCAGAAGCAACTCCATAAAGATTACTCGCAACCCAATAAGATAGCTCTACTGGCAAATCTGGCAGTTCTTCTGGTAGTTCAATGTTTTGTTCAGTTAACTTCGCAGACAAACGCACCACATCTTTAAGTAACTGTTCAACTTCAGCACCTAAAGGGCGTAAATCTTTAGTTGGTGGTTCATCTTCTATCCACTGTACCAATCCCACACGATAAGGCTTTTCACGCACATACTCTAAGACACGAAACCTTTGTTGACCCAAGGTTAGCATCTTCATTCTGTCATCTGGGAGACGTTGATAATGGATAATTTCTGCACAACAACCAACATTCGCAATTGTACCTTTAACTGGATCGACCATTAACACACCAAACCTGCGATCGCTTTCCAAAATCGTGTTCATCATGATTCGGTAGCGAAATTCAAAAATATGCAAGGGTAATGGTCTAGTAGGAAAAAGAACTACTTCGGGTAACGGGAACAGAGGTAGTTCACGAACAGCAATTCTAGAAGAAGATGTCATTGTTACCTTAAAATAAATTTAATTTTAAAAATTTATTGTTCTCTGCTTTTCCCGTACTTTGCTTACATTCTATCACTAAATAAAAAGCCCTGAGATAAATTTCTTCAGGGCTTGTTCAGTATTCACACGATAGTCTATCAATTGGGGATTTTTGGATTGACATCGACAGCAAAGGTACGACGCTTGATAGTTTTAAGTTGAAGATTTGGGATTTGCTTGACTCACAAAGGGTAAAGCTTAAACCAACCAAATCTCAATTCACCAATCGAAAATCGGCAGAGTCAATATTAATTAGTCGTTAGTCAAGGGTTGGCATGAAATTACCATAGTTGTATAATTTTAGACTGTTGACTTGAGACTAATAACTAATTAAAGTTTGACTTCAATATCTACACCTGATGGCAAATCCAGCTTCATTAAAGCATCAATGGTTTTTGAAGAAGGCTGGTAGATGTCAATAATTCTGCGATGAGTACGGGTTTCAAAATGTTCACGCGAATCTTTATCTACGTGAGGCGAGCGCAACACGCAGTAGATTTTCCGTTTTGTCGGTAAAGGAATTGGGCCTATAGCTGTAGCGTTAGTCCGGTTAGCTGTGTCTACTATCTTCTCGCAAGATGTGTCCAATAATCGACGGTCAAAAGCTTTTAAACGAATTCTGATCTTCTGCTGTTGTAGAGTTGCCATCTTTAATTTTCCAGGTTCTGATTGATGTGGGGTGTGGGGTGTGGGGTGGGGGGAGAAACTTACAGTATGATTTTCCCCTATTCCCTACTCCCTACAGTAAGTCCAGATAAAAGAGCAGAGAGGAATTTGCTCATCTCTGCTCTTAGTTATAAGTTAAACAGGTACTACTTGAGGATTTTTGAGACGACACCAGCACCAATGGTACGGCCACCTTCACGAATCGCAAAGCGCATACCTTGTTCAATTGCGATCGGGTTGATCAATTCTACGGTCATTTTGATGCGATCGCCAGGCATCACCATTTCTGCTGCACCACCATCATCAGAGGTAAAGCTTGTGATAGTGCCAGTTACATCTGTTGTCCGCACGTAGAACTGAGGACGGTAACCAGGGAAGAATGGTGTTTTCCGACCACCTTCTTTATCGGTAAGTACGTATACTTCACCTTCAAATTGGGTGTGTGGTGTGATCGAACCAGGTTTGGCTATTACCATACCGCGTTCAATGTCTTCTTTTTTCAGACCACGCAGCAGTACACCAGCATTATCCCCAGCCAAGCCTTCATCAAGGCTTTTCTTGAACATTTCGATGCCGGTGACGGTGGTAGTACGAGTTTCTCTCAGACCAACTAGTTCTACGTTATCGTTCACCTTAACTTTGCCACGTTCGATACGTCCGGTAGCAACTGTACCCCGACCTGTAATAGTAAATACGTCTTCTACCGCCATCAAGAAGGGTTTATCTATATCGCGCTCAGGGGTGGGAATATAAGAATCTACTGCGTCCATTAGTTCGTAGATTTTATCTACCCAAGGATTATCACCCCGTTTTGTCTTGGGGTTAGCAACCATTGCTTCCAATGCTTGTAGACCAGAGCCTTTAATAATGGGGATATCGTCACCAGGGAAATCGTAACTGGAAAGCAGTTCTCGCAGTTCTAGTTCTACTAGTTCTAGGAGTTCTGGGTCATCCATCAAGTCTTCTTTATTCAAGAAGACAACGAGGCTGGGAACGCCGACTTGTTTTGCTAACAGGATGTGTTCGCGGGTTTGGGGCATGGGGCCATCAGTAGCAGCAACTACCAGGATGCCACCGTCCATCTGCGCTGCACCAGTGATCATGTTTTTTACATAGTCAGCGTGTCCGGGACAGTCTACGTGAGCATAGTGCCGCTTTTCGGTTTCATACTCAACGTGAGCAGTATTGATGGTAATACCCCGTGCTTTTTCTTCGGGTGCGTTGTCGATTTCGTCGTAAGCTTTAGCTTGAGCATTACCCAAAGCAGCCAAGGTCATAGTGATAGCTGCTGTTAAAGTGGTTTTACCGTGGTCAACGTGGCCAACAGTACCAATGTTAATGTGGGGTTTCTTTCTTTCAAACTTTTCGCGTGCCATGAATGCTCGTTTCCTTTTCTAATTAAGCGTTCCCTTTGCTTTTTGCAATGATAGTTTCAGCTACACTACGAGGCACTTCCTCATAGTGGCTAAACTCCATCGTAAAAATACCTCGACCTTGGGTCTTTGACCGGATGTCGGTGGCGTAACCAAACATGGTCGCCAGTGGAACCTTGGATGCCACTTTAGCGAGTCCCTGTTCAGTACTTTGGCTTTCAATCTGTCCTCGGCGGGAGATGAGGTCACCAATGACGTTCCCAATATAGTCTTCAGGAACTTCCACCTCAACTTTCATCATAGGCTCTAATAGTACTGGTGAAGCTTTCAGCACAGCTTCCTTCAGTGCCATTGATCCAGCAATTTTAAAAGCCATTTCCGAGGAGTCTACGTCGTGGTAAGAACCATGAACTAGCGTCGCTTTCACGTCAATCAGTGGATATCCAGCTAAAATCCCTGATTCACAGCTTTCTTTCATCCCTTGCTCGGCGGGGCCAATGTACTCTTTAGGTACTACACCACCGACAATTTTAGAGACGAATTCAAAGCCACTACCAGGTTCTCCTGGCTCCAAATTGATCACAACGTGACCATATTGACCTTTACCACCACTTTGACGGATGAACTTGCCTTCCACATTGCTAACTGCTTTACGAATCGTTTCGCGGTAAGCTACTTGTGGCGCACCCACGTTTGCTTCCACCTTGAATTCGCGTAACATCCGATCCACCAGAATTTCTAGGTGGAGTTCTCCCATCCCGGCAATTACAGTTTGGTTTGTTTCTGGGTCAACATTGACGCGGAAGGTTGGGTCTTCTTCAGACAGAGATTGCAGAGCCTTGGATAGCTTATCCATGTCGTTCTTGGTTTTGGGTTCAACCGCTACCGAGATTACAGGCTCTGGAATAAATAGGGATTCCAGAATTACTGGTGAGCCTTCATCAGTGATAGTATCACCTGTCAAGGTATCTTTTAATCCCAACGCAGCACCTAGATCACCTGCTCGTAGTTCTTCTACGTCTTGACGATCATCTGCCTTCATTAGAACTAAGCGGGAAATCCGTTCTTTCTTATTTTTAGTAGCATTTAATACATAACTACCTTTCTTCAGAACACCGGAATAAACGCGAACAAAGGTTAGGCGACCATAAGGGTCAGCCATAATCTTAAATGCCAAAGCTGCTAGAGGTTCGTTGTCATCTGCCCGACGCTCAACTGTATCACCATTTGCAAGTGTTCCTTGAATGGGAGGCACTTCTGTTGGTGCGGGTAGATAATCTACAACTGCGTCCAGCATTAACTGTACGCCTTTATTTTTAAAGGCTGAACCACAAAGTACAGGCACGATTGTGCCATCAATTGTCCCTTTCCGCAGGGCTGCCCGAATTTCTTCTTCTGTCAGTTCTTCGCCATCAAAGTACTTAGTCATCAAAGCGTCATCAGTTTCTGCAACGGCTTCGACTAATTTGGTGTAGTACTCTTCGGCCTTGTCTTGCATATCCTCCGGGATATCTGTTTCTTGGATATCCGTTCCTTGGTCGTTGTTGTAAATGTATGCACGCTTACGCACCAAGTCGACAATGCCTTTGAAGTCGTTTTCGCTACCAATGGGCAGTTGAATTGCAATGGCATTTGCCCGTAGGCGATCGCGCATTTGTTCGTGAACTTTATAGAAGTTCGCGCCTGTGCGATCCATTTTATTAATAAAGGCAATCCGAGGTACTGCGTAACGGTCTGCTTGCCGCCACACTGTCTCCGATTGGGGTTGTACTCCACCTACAGAACAAAATACAGCAATTACACCATCTAATACGCGCATGGAGCGTTCTACTTCAATGGTGAAGTCTACGTGACCAGGAGTATCGATAATGTTAATTTGATAATCTTTCCAACTGGTACTAATTGCCGCAGCAGTGATGGTGATTCCCCTCTCCCTCTCCTGCTCCATCCAGTCTGTTACAGCGGTTCCTTCATGAACTTCGCCAATTTTATGAATTATGCCAGAGTAAAATAATATTCTCTCTGTTGTCGTGGTTTTGCCCGCATCTATGTGCGCCGCAATACCGATATTGCGTACTTTCTCTAGCGGGTTTGTACGTGCCACAGTAGCCTCCTATAGTTGTTGCCTCATGATATCTTGTATATTACTCTTTGTTAAGATTCTATACTTTTACGGATTACCGTCTGGATTTTTGTAAGTCGGCGATATATCGCTTCTAGAGGCAGGATATATCGCTGTTTTGCTTAATAACGATAGTGAGCAAAGGCTTTATTAGCTTCTGCCATCCGGTGCGTTTCTTCGCGCTTACGGATTGCGTTGCCGGTTTCATTGGCTGCATCCATTAATTCATTAGCCAATTTTCCAGCCATAGTGCGCCCTGGACGAGAACGAGAAAATTGTACCAACCAACGTAGCGCCAGAGTAGTACCCCGTTCTGATCGCACTTCCATTGGTACTTGGTAAGTTGCACCACCTACGCGGCGAGCTTTAACTTCCACTAGTGGTGTGGCATTACGTACAGCTTTTTCAAAGGTTTCTAATGCAGCATTACCTGTACGTTCTTCTATTGTTTTTAACGCATCATAAACAATGCGGGCGGCCAGCGATTTTTTGCCGTGACGCATGATTCTACGAATGATCATACTCACAAGACGGCTGTTGTAAACTGAGTCAGGCGGAACTGGCCGCCTTTGAACTACACCTCGACGAGACATACTTTACCCTTAATTCGGAATTTGGCAACGAAATTATATGCTATCAAACAGCGCAGCATTAGAGCGGTGGAAGCCGCCACTCTAACTCCCGCAATTTTTTACAGTCGCAGCGACCCTAAGTTAGTGATTTGCTGTCCTTAACTGGACGCACAAAGCGACAACATCATTGTTACTAAACTTTTATCAGGGAGAGTACTGCTGTCGCTTACAGTAACCTCAACACAACTTACACTTGCTCGCTGAGTGCAAATCGCTGATGCTAATTTGACTTATCTGAAAATTTTGACAACAGATGCTGTCATCTATTCTCACAAATATTTGAGAGCGATCGCTAACTTTTTGATATCTCTTCTAGATGCTTCCAGACAAAGCGACTAATCGCCACTAGACACGACTAATCGCCTTTGCCCTATTTCTTAGCGGCTTCTTTCGGACGTTTAGTTCCATATTTGGAACGACCTTGCTTACGGTCTTTTACGCCGGCTGTATCTAAGGTGCCACGGATGATGTGGTATCTTACCCCTGGCAAATCCTTAACCCGACCGCCTCGAATCATCACCACTGAGTGTTCTTGTAAGTTATGACCAATCCCAGGAATGTAAGCTGTCACCTCAAACCCAGAGGTAAGTCTTACCCTTGCTACTTTACGTAGGGCTGAGTTAGGCTTTTTAGGTGTTGTTGTGTATACTCTTGTACAAACGCCCCGGCGTTGTGGGCATTGTTTCAGAGCTGGAGACTTGGTTTTCTGACGCGCTTTTTCGCGTTCGCTACGTATTAGTTGCTGTATGGTTGGCATGAGTCACAGCGCGTGAAGCTGCTTAGGGGTCTAAGTTTTAACAAATCCTGATTATATCGTTTTTCGTGCTTTTATGTCAAACTACTTTGACAAGACAATTATTTTTAGTCTAGAGTGAAGCTTTTTAAGCATAAACCACCAACTCTTGACTAACTGAAAAGGAGTTGCCACAGCTACAAGTAGAAACAGCTTGAGGATTGTGGAAGCGAAAACCTCCACCCATTAAATCTTCAGAATAATCTAATGCTAACCCATCAAGATAATTTAAGCTTTCATCGTCTATGAGAATTTTCAGTTCATTGATCTCAAAGATGCGATCGCTCTGTGTCACAATCTCATCAAAAGACAAATCATAAAATAAATCAGAGCATCCCCCTGGTTTCACTGCTAATCTTACCAAGGTATGGGGTTGTTGCTTTGACTTTAATCGTTTAATTTCACTAGTGGCGGCTGGACTCAGTTGAATCATTGAACTTGGTTGAGCATTTAACGCCCACTTTTACTATGATAGCGTAACAAGAAACCTAAAAAACTGGTTTTTGCTATTTCATTTTAAATGAAGCGGTTGATTTGCAAAACCCAATGTGAGATTTCTTTATTGCCTAAAAACTGACAATCAACTTAATATTTTGTATTTTGTATATAGTTAAAGTTTTTGGCTTTCGCACTACAAACTCAATAACTTGGTGATGGCTCCTCCGTAAATTTCTAGTTGAAGCATACAGAAAATTTACGGAGTGCAGTTTCTTATTTATTATCTCTCAGTTTCCAGATGCAGATTATTTTTCTGAACGAGCATAATCATCTTGGTAGCGAATAATGTCATCTTCGCCCAAATATTCCCCATTTTGCACTTCAATCAACACTAAGGGGATTACTCCAGGGTTTTCTAAACGATGGGCTGTACACTGGGGTACATAAGTTGATTGGTTGTTACCCAATAGTACTTCTTGTTCGCCACAAGTTACCCTAGCTGTGCCAGAGACAACAATCCAGTGTTCGCTGCGATGGTGGTGCATTTGCAAGCTGAGGCGATGTCCTGGTTTGACTTCGATGCGCTTAATTTTGTATCCACGTCCTTCTTCCAAAACCGTGAAAGAACCCCAAGGGCGTAACTCAGTTGCAGCAACACCGCGATTGGCGATCGCCGCAGGCAGTGGTAGAGTCTTAGCAGGTGCGGTTTCTTGATATTGAGCCATAGTTACCTCATTTGGAGACATAGCAAGCTGTCCTTTCTCTTAACCATTGATGGAAAAATCTGGCGCAATCTTGCAACCGTAAAAATCAGCAATTCAATTACACCTTGCTAACCATAGCAAAATCAAACTTTAGGGTGTAAAGAGTCACGACTAATCTATCGTTAATACACAAACTCTTTATTTAGCCACCTAGCGACTTATTCATATCTTTAAAAAGATATGAATAACTTTGAAGGACAAAGTAAAAAGGCTAAAAAAACTTATTTCATACTTCATACCTCATATTTCATATTTCATACTTCATTATTTTTGTTGGAGAAAAATCCCGATGCCGTTATGCACACGCGCCGCAGTATTTGGAGAACGGTCAAGTAGCTGTCCACCTAGGTAAAGACTTGTTGAACTACCACCATCTAAATTGAGAGCATTAACACAACCAAGCTGCTTCATTAATTGAGCGTGTTCTGCCAGGGTTGGCCCGGCTCCACCAGCACGGTTATGTACCGCAGCAATGATTAATGTGCCTGTAGCTGTGGTGCAAATTCCACTGCGAATGGCTTTTTCGGCAATAAAAGCGTTGCTAAATTTTTCGGCTTTCGCATCCAGCACAATTTGACCATTTTGGATTAATAATGGCCCGGCTCCCACTATGTTAGGATAACGACTAAAATCCACAGGATTTGTCACACTAGAAAGAGCAACTTTTGTCCCTACAGGTAGTTGCGCTGCGGCAGTTGCAGATGTACCGCGCATTGTTAGTAAGTAACCATCTTGAGGAATGGGAATTGCAGTTTCACCAGCTTTACCTCCTGTTAACTGACTGCTAACTGCATTTTTTTGCACTATGACGATAGCTTCGTTGTCTGTGAGGGGGGTGTAAGTTGGCCCCCAGTTGGGAGTGTAACGAGCAATGCCGTTTTGAACGTAACCACTATTGAGAAATAAAATTGGCAATTGTAGATTATTAGGAGCAATTAAAGTTTCTTGTAAGGTCAAACGACCTACGTAAAATTGCCCAGAGTTATTCCAAGCGATCGCACCTCTATTTAAAATTGGCCCAGATAGCCACTGATTGTCTCGACGAATTGCTCCTAAGGGCAAGCGATTATTGCGGTTAAAATAACCACCGTTAATTGCGGCTACTGCTAAGTATTTGGGTGCAGTTTCCAGTAAGGGTGCAGTACCTACTAGCGTATTGGGATTTGTCGGCATTGGTTGTAGTTTCACAGTGGTGTGGTTCGCTTCTAACCAAACCACTGGAAAACGCTCTTGACCTAAACTGATAAATTGCTGTCGCCAGCGTAACCCATCGGCCCAGGCAATATTGCGTTCAACCATTGCATCAGGGCGAATTTCGATAATTAGGCGATTTGGGTTATTTACTGTAGTGATGCGGGGCGCTGAACCAAAAGGAACACTCAGACTAATAATTGTTTGGTTATTCACCACCTCTATTTTTTGAAGCAAGCTATCAGGGTTTGGTTGTGGTGGTGGTAATTGTTTGATCAGGTTTGGTAGAGATGGTGGTGCTGGTGTTATTGGGGTGTAACGTTGAATTAAAGCTGGATCAGTTAAAGCATCCAGGGTAATGCGCCATTCTCGATTTGGTATGGTTGTGGGTTGAGGTGCGATCGCATCTGGAGCATCTGGTGTTTGAGTTGGTTTAATGGGTAATCCTTGTCTGACTATCCACGGTGTGGGACTGTCTAAATCAACCACAACGCGGTTTTCCCGGATAGTAGAAGTACCAGGAGGATTGAGAGCTTCATGACCAATAATTAGGTTTTTGATTCGCGCTTGGGGAGTAACAATTACCAAAGTGTTACCATTGACTTGTACCTGCCAATTTGCTTTTTGGGCAAACTCAGTGATATCAAGATAGCGGTATCCGGCTTGGAGGAGAGTTACTAAGGTCTGTGGGATTGAAGAAAACCACTGAATTGGCTGTTGCTTAGGATTATTGCTATTTAAAAAATCAACTCCCAGCGCCTGGCGAAATAAACCATCACTGAGATAAATAACTTGCTGATCAAATACCCCTAATCTGACCATCCAAGCACCGGGGATGATGCGACCATTGAGGGAAATTTGATTACCAGCAGATTGGGCTTGTCGTCGCAACTGTCCTGGTTGTGGATTGATCGGAGGCTGTTGAGCGATCGCCATCCAGCTAGGAGATACACTAAGGATTGTGGCAATTATGGGTGATGCAATTAAGCGCAAGGCTTGATGTTTGGCAAGCTTAGTCACAGCATTATGATATTTTTGGCGATACCAATTTGGCATTTTTAACATATTTGATCCAGTGCTTTTGCAAGTTATCACTTCCAAGACAGGAAAGTTAATTGTGACTAACTCGGGAAATTGGGTGATTTAACTTCTCTAGAAACGTGATAACCTATATGTTGGCTAGTTATCTCTGATGAGAAATACCAGCCCTGTTTAAGCTAAAACCACTGTAACTGACTGTTTTAACTGGCACTAGTTCCTGCCAAACTATAAGATATATAGTTTTGGTCATCAAATGTATATATAAAATAGTCTTTCCTAACTAATAGTTGCTATGCTGTTACTTAGAGGTTAGGCACAGTTATTAGTAACAAAAGTTGCAACTGGTGAGCAGCCAAGAATAGACAACAATAAAAATATTTAGGAATTGTCAAATGGGTATATAGTGTAATACGCTGATTTTGTTGCTGAATCAGGAATCTTACAGCTTTTACAACAGTGAGTTTTTCAGTAAAAATTTGGTGTTAGGTCAGTTGCTACTGTCTACCTGACAAACATCTATCGTCTGAAAAAACCTGGAAAATACTTAGTTTTGAAACCAAATACATAAAATTAACACAATATGTAGTTTGTCTAAACCAGCATAAACACAGAAGAATCAACGCAATAATTTTAACACGGTTAAGTCCATAAATGACCGCAGTTAAAATTTTTTTTCCCTAAATTCTCGTGATTTATGCACTACTGTGACGCGAAATTGCGAAACTTTCCCTCCCAAGCAGTGGCAAAATTTGTGACTTAACTTTCAGGAATAGGCTATGAACGATCAAAGGGTGAATCAATTGCAAACAATGTCATTTTCGGATAATAACTCTCAAGAAACCTACCAAGGACAAAGGTGGTTAGTAGAGGAAAGAGATGCGTGTGGTGTAGGTTTTATTGCACATCGCCAAAATATTGCCAGCCATGAAATCGTTACTAAAGCCTTAGCCGCATTAACCTGCTTGGAACATCGGGGTGGTTGTAGTGCTGACCATGACTCTGGTGATGGTGCAGGGATATTAACAGCTATTCCTTGGGAGTTGTTACAAAAAGAATATTTTGCAGGCAGGATGGAAATATCTTCTACCAGCAATGTGGCTGTAGGGATGATATTTTTACCCCAAGACCGGGAATTAGCTCAAAAAACCAAAGCCCAAGTTGAGAAAGTGGCGGCGGAAGAGAAATTTACTGTCCTGGGCTGGCGAGAAGTACCAGTACATCCCCATTTATTGGGCAGACAAGCCAAAGAAAATCAACCCCTAATAGAACAAATTTTTCTGGCGGCGGATCAAACTGGCGATGAATTAGAAAGGCAGTTGTACATTGCCCGCAAGCGGATTTTTAAAGCAGCCAAAGCTGTCTCGGAAGATTTTTATATTTGCTCTTTATCCAGCCGCACCATTGTTTATAAAGGTATGGTGCGTTCGGCTGTGTTGGGAGATTTTTACGCGGATTTACAAAACCCGGCATACAAGAGTGCCTTTGCAGTTTATCATCGCCGCTTTAGTACCAACACAATGCCGAAATGGCCTTTAGCACAGCCTATGCGGTTGTTGGGACATAACGGCGAAATTAATACATTGTTGGGTAATATCAACTGGATGATGGCGAGAGAAGCGAGTATTAGCCATCCAGTATGGGGCGATCGCAATGATGAACTCAAGCCTTTGGTAATTTTAGATAGCAGCGACTCCGCCACCCTCGATAATGTCCTAGAACTATTAGTGCGTTCGGGACGCAGCCCCTTGGAAGCCTTGATGATTATGGTGCCAGAGGCTTATCAAAATCAGCCTTCCTTACAAAACTATCCCGAAATCACTGACTTTTATGAATACTACAGTGGTTTGCAAGAAGCTTGGGACGGCCCAGCATTACTAGTCTTCAGTGATGGGAAGAAAGTCGGTGCAACCCTTGACCGCAACGGCTTAAGACCTGCACGTTATGTAATTACCAAAGATGATTACATCGTCGTAGCATCAGAAGCAGGTGTAGTTGACTTCCCCGAAGCCGAGATTGTGGAGAAAGGCAGACTAGGCCCAGGGCAAATGATTGCCGTGGATTTAGAAAGTCATGAAATTTTGAAAAATTGGGAAATTAAACAACGCATTGCCCAACAACTCCCTTATGGGGAATGGTTGCAAACCCATCGCCAAGACCTGAAGTCATTAGTCAACAATCATGGGACAAATGGCAATGGTAATGGTAATGGCAACGGTAACGGCAAAGGTCAATTTACCGTTGACAAACAAATCTTACTTCAGCGACAAACTGCCTTTGGCTACACCAGCGAAGATGTCGAAATGGTGATTGAACAAATGGCAGGTAATGGTGCAGAACCAACCTTCTGTATGGGGGATGATATTCCTTTGGCGGTATTGTCCAGCAAACCCCACCTGTTATATGACTATTTCAAACAGCGTTTTGCTCAAGTAACTAACCCACCAATTGACCCCCTGCGCGAAAAGCTGGTGATGTCCTTGAAGGTGGAATTGGGCGAACGGGGTAATTTATTAGAACCAAAGCCAGAATATGCCAAGAGACTCAAGCTAGATTCACCAGTCTTGACAGAAGTTGAGTTAGATGCAATCAAGGCTTCTGGTTTTGCAACGGCAGAATTATCAACCTTATTTGCGATCGCTAACGGCCCAGAAGGATTAAAATCTGCCGTCGCAGCTTTACAAGCCCAAGCCGCCGAGTCAGTGCGGGCGGGTGCAAAAATATTGATTTTGAGCGATCGCGCTGGTGGCGGTATTAGTTCAGAATCCAGCTACATTCCACCTTTATTAGCTGTAGGTGCAGTCCACCACCACCTAATCCGTGAGGGCTTACGGACAAAGACATCCCTCATTGTCGATACCGCCCAGTGTTGGAGTACCCATCACTTTGCTTGCTTGATTGGCTATGGCGCAGGTGCAGTTTGCCCTTACATGGCTTTAGATACAGTCCGGGATTGGTGGTTTGAACCCAGAACTCAGCAGTTCATGGAACGGGGTAAACTGCCCAACCTCAGCTTAGAACAAGCTATTGGCAACTACCGCAAAGCCGTAGAGTCAGGATTGCTGAAAATCCTCTCCAAGATGGGGATATCCTTGCTATCTAGCTATCAAGCAGCCCAAATCTTTGAAGCGATCGGGATTGGCGGTGATTTATTAGAACTGGGATTTAAGGGGACAACTTCTCGGATTGGTGGTTTGAGTGTCAGCGAACTGGCGCAAGAAGTCCTGTCAATTCACTGCAAAGCCTTCCCAGAACTCACAGCCAAGAAATTGGATAACTTGGGCTTTGTTAACTACCGTCCTGGTGGTGAGTACCACATGAACAGCCCAGAAATGTCCAAAGCATTGCATGAGGCTGTGAAAACCAAGCAATATGACCATTACGAAGTTTACAAACAATATCTCCAAGGGCGACCAATTACAGCTTTAAGAGACTTGCTAGACTTCCAAAGCGATCGCCCCTCAATTCCTTTAGAAGAAGTAGAAGCCGCAGAAGATATCCTCAAACGCTTCTGTACTGGTGGGATGTCCTTGGGTGCATTGTCGCGGGAAGCCCATGAAGTTTTAGCGATCGCTATGAACCGGATTGGTGGTAGATCCAACTCTGGGGAAGGTGGCGAAGATCCCGTCCGCTACAACGTTTTAGATGATGTAGATGAGTCCGGCTACTCACCCACCCTACCCCACCTCAAGGGGTTGCGGAATGGTGATACAGCTTCTAGTTCCATCAAGCAAGTTGCATCAGGACGGTTTGGTGTCACACCAGAATATTTAGCCAGCGCCAAACAAATCGAAATCAAAATCGCCCAAGGTGCAAAACCAGGGGAAGGCGGACAACTACCAGGGGCAAAAGTCAGTCCTTACATTGCGATGTTGCGGCGATCTAAGCCCGGTGTAACTTTAATTTCACCCCCACCGCACCACGATATCTATTCCATTGAAGACTTAGCACAGCTAATTTTTGACCTGCACCAAATTAACCCGAAAGCCCAGGTATCAGTCAAACTAGTGGCGGAAATTGGGATTGGTACAATTGCGGCGGGTGTAGCAAAAGCCAACGCCGATATCATTCAAATTTCTGGTCATGATGGCGGTACAGGTGCATCACCTCTGAGTTCGATTAAACACGCTGGTTCACCGTGGGAACTCGGATTAAGTGAAGTACATCGCGTCCTAATGCAGAATAGTTTGCGCGATCGCGTCATTTTGCGGGTAGACGGTGGACTCAAGACTGGCTGGGATGTCTTGATGGCTGCGTTGATGGGTGGCGAAGAATTCGGCTTTGGTTCCATTGCCATGATTGCCGAAGGTTGCCAAATGGCGAGAGTCTGCCACAAAAATACCTGCCCTGTAGGTGTAGCGACTCAAGATGAAAAACTGCGCCTGCGGTTCAAAGGTATCCCGGAACACGTTGTCAACTTCTTCTATTTTGTTGCGGAAGAAGTGCGGAGTTTGTTAGCTAAATTGGGCTATCGTTCCTTATCAGAAATTATCGGTCGTGCAGACTTATTAACAGTCCGTCCCGAAGCCAAACTAGCTAAAACCCAAGCCTTGAATCTCAACTGCTTACTGCAACTACCAGATACAAAAGAAAACCGTAGCTGGTTAGTGCATGAAGAAGTTCATAGCAATGGCCCGGTAATTGATGACCAATTGTTGGCGGATAGCGAAATTCAAGCCGCAATTCGCAACCAATCGACGGTGACGAAGAACTTAAAAATCGTCAACACCGATAGAACGGTTGGTGCAAGATTAGCTGGTGCGATCGCATCTCAATATGGCGATGGCGGCTTTGAAGGACAAATCAATCTCAACTTCCAAGGTAGTGTAGGTCAAAGCTTTGGGGCGTTTAACCTTTCTGGGATTACTTTAACTCTCGAAGGTGAAGCCAACGACTATGTAGGCAAAGGTATGCACGGTGGTGAAATCATCATCAAACCCCCAGCACAAGCCACTTATGACCCATCCAAGAACGTGATTGTAGGTAATACCTGCCTTTACGGTGCAACTGGCGGCTTCTTATTCGCCAACGGTTTAGCAGGTGAACGCTTTGCCGTCCGCAACTCCAAAGGTACAGCCGTCGTCGAAGGCGCAGGTGATCACTGCTGCGAATACATGACTGGTGGTGTCATAGTTGTCCTCGGTAAAGTCGGACGTAACGTTGCAGCCGGGATGACTGGTGGTTTGGCATACTTCCTCGATGAAGATGCTTCCTTCCCTGAGTTAGTCAACCGGGAAAACGTCAAAATCCAGCGAGTTTTGACAGAAGCCGGACAAAAGCAACTGCAAGAGTTAATTAGAACTCACGCAGAACGCACTGGTTCACCCAAAGCCACAGCAATTCTGCAAAATTGGTCAGAATTTGTCTCTAAGTTCTGGCAATTAGTACCACCTTCTGAAGCAGATAGTCCAGAGGCTAATCCGCAAGCAGTGGTAGAAAAACATCTGAGTTCGGTGTAGTTAATAGCTGATTCTTAATGAATAAAAAGGGGACGCGGCTAATGTCCCCTTTTTTCATAGCTATTAGAATTCTTGCAAAAACATTCATAGCATTGATCATTGATGTTCTCCTGAGATTGTGACTTATAGTCCGTAGACTTATAGTCAACTTCAATTAATTATATCCACATATGATCACTGAGAGAATCATGTCCGAAGTTAAAATACTGTCCTTATTTGGTGAGCATGTTAAGAGAATGAGGACAGCAAAAGGTTATAGCCAAGAGCAGCTTGCTGCTTTTGCTAATTTAGATAGAACCTATATAAGTGGTATAGAAAGAGGGCAACGAAATGTTAGTTTAATTAATTTATTCAAACTAGCTAAAGCATTAGATGTTCCCACAAAACAACTCTTGGATTTTGATATAGAAAGTAACAATGTCCAGTAATATAAGTAATTTTATAGAAACAATTGCTAACAATTATGGAATAGATAAGAACTCTGTAATTTATAAGTACATTGAGCGAAAAACAAGAGCATCTGAAAAGGGTAGCAAAGCTCGTCGCTCTTTGGGAAATTTATATGCTCTTTACGTCTTAGCTCAAGATTATATAAATGAAAATTTTGAAGGATCAAGCTTTACAGAACTGATGCAACGCATAAAAGCACTGCCATTTGGTTCAAAACTACAAAATCACCCTTTAGATAACCGTTTAAATGATGAGATAAAACGCCAATATAATGTAATACCAATTTAATATGAAGCTGCATAGAATAGAGCTTCCAGGATAAAGTTATAAGAAGACACAGAAATTACCTGCTCAAATGTGAGTTGGTCAAAGATTTCTTGGAT